>NZ_SLUL01000039.1 GCF_004341205.1 Thermolongibacillus altinsuensis | reverse complement strand
TGATATTATCCCTCTTGTGTAGACAGTGTAGAAAAAGGACACACTGCTATACAGGAGGGATTTTTTTGGATAAATCAAATGCAAAATACAAAAGCTATAGTTTTGAATTTAAATTACGTACAGTCATGATGTATTTGAATGAACAATTAGGCTATCGAAAAGTGGCCAAGAGAATGGGAATAAAAGATCCTAAAAGGGTACGTATTTGGGTAAAGAACTATCAACAGTATGGAGAAGAAGGATTAAAAGAACGTAGAGGAAAAACCATTTCCTCTAAACGGGGACGGCCTAGAAAGAAACCACTAACCGTAGAAGAAGAAAATCGAAAACTCAAAGCAGAAAATGAATTCTTAAAAAAGTTTATTGCTTTGAAAAGGAGGTGAAAACCAGAGACAAAACCGTCTTCTATTCCATCATCCATGATCTTAGTTGTTCTTATCCTATTTCTTTGTTATGTAAGATAGCATGTGTTTCAAGAAGCGGTTATTATAAGTGGCTGAAACGAAGAAATGTAACCACAGTGAGAGATTTAAGAAATCAGGACATCATGAATTTGATCGTGGAAGCCTATGAAGTATCCAATGGAACCTATGGTTATCCAAGAGTAAAGGCATACATTTTGCGGGAGTACGGGTGGAGAATCAATCACAAATGTATTTATCGTTTCATGAAGCAGATGAATCTTCAGGCGAAAATTCGTAGAAAAAAGCAAGTGTATAGAAAAGGTTCGGAAAGAATTACGGTACCGAACGTATTAAATAGACAATTTACAGCGAGTAAACCAAATGAGAAATGGGTAACAGATATTACCTATCTCCTTTTAAACAACCAGCGTCTATACTTATCCGTTATATACGATCTCTTTAACAGAGAAATTATTTCGTATCGAATCAGTAAAAGAAATGATGTTCAGCTAGTTCTTGATACCTTAGACGAAGCAATAAAAAAACGAGATGTGAATGGAACCATTTTACACAGTGACCAAGGGTTCCAGTACACATCCCATGAGTACCACGCAGCTCTTCAGCAACATGGTATCATTCCAAGTATGTCCAGAAAAGCAAACTGTTTAGACAATGCTTGTATAGAAAACTTTTTTAGCCATCTAAAAACAGAATGTATATATCTTGGGGAATTTCACTCCATGGATGACCTAGAAGCAGCTGTTCATAAATATATCGAGTTTTATAATAATAGGCGCATTCAAAAGAAACTCACATATCTTAGCCCTGTACAATACAGAAAGAAGGTATGTGCATAACACAAGGAATCACGGATGACTAGAATAGCTCCTCCATCAGCTTGTCTACCAATTAGTTGATGGGCTGTCAGTGTCAAGTGATTTCCTTGACACTGACAAAGCCCAATCAACTATGATTGATGAAGCTGATGAGAGGGTCTTTTTAAACACTGTCTACTTGACAGGGATATGTCCA
>NZ_SLUL01000038.1 GCF_004341205.1 Thermolongibacillus altinsuensis | reverse complement strand
CTTTTCCTTATGATCGCACCAATGGATCTCCACTTGTCTCATGGCGGTGTACCCTCCCATGTCTCACGGAGTCCTTCGCTCCTACATTCCTTCGTTCAGCCTATCCATGAGGTGGAGGTCGGAATATGCTCCTTTACTGGGTCTAAGCCCGTATGGTGTGATAACGCCCGACTTCTCCGTGCTTCTGATGTCTATCTTTGATACGTGTTTTCAGGTTAAGCGACTTCCTGCAATGTCTTTAAGTGTGGAATATCTTGTATCATTTTCTCTTCACTGAACGAAATTTGACGTCGACCAATGACGAATAAGATTCGAATGAGTTTACTACATAAAGCGACAAGAGACTGCTTACCGGTTAATGGGTTATTAGGCCTTGTACGATAGTATTCATGTAACGCTTTAAACGCTTGGTTTTTCGCTGATAGGGGCATCACGACTCGAAATAAGAGAGCTCGCAGTCGTTTTCGTCCTCGTTTACTTATCGTCGTTTTTCCTCTGTGTTGACCGGATTCATTCTTTTTTAGGTTCAGCCCCGCCAGTTTGATGATTTGGCGTGGATGCTGATATTGGTTGATGTCGCCCACTTCAGCGAAAAAGCCGACAACCGTCATTTCTCCGATGCCTTTGATCTCACACATCTCTTTGGCCCCTGGGATTGTTTGAACCATTTCGCTTAACTGCTTTTCAAGTTCATTTAGACGATGAGTTAAATACTCGTATTTCTCGAGTAAATAACGCAACTCTTCTTTGGCCATTTGAGTGCCCGTTTGAAGCCCAATGGAGGCTTTTGCCACCTCTTTTAACTGCTCAATTCGCTTCATTCCGACTGCCCGGTTGGCCACTTTCTTCACTTCCCAAAGAAGCCGTTCGGATGGAATCTTTGCGATTTCTTTTGGAAGACATCCCATTTTTAAAATCTGCAGCGCTGCTTTTCCGGTCCAATCTTTAAACACCGTAAGAAACTCAGGAAAATAGCGATCCAGCCAATTGTGTACTTGGGCTTGAACCGCATATAGATCCTGTGTCACCATGTCATGAAGTTTCATGCCTTCACGTAATTCTGCGTAGATTCCCTCTGGAAGAATCGGGATGGAATATCGTCCATCCTTGACAAGTTGGGCTATGACTTTTGCGTCTTTCACGTCATTTTTCGTAGGAGAGTTGTCATCCAACTCTTTACTTCGTTTCACATGCATCGGGTTCACGGTGACACATCGGATGTCATGTGATTGTAAGAAGTAAGCGAAATTCAGCCAATAGTGTCCGGTTGGCTCCATTCCTACGATGACATCTCTTTTTTCATGTTGGTTCATCAAGGTGTGTACCCAATTTAAAAACGTTTGAAACCCTGTTCTTGAGTTTTCAACTATAACGGCCTTCGATAGATCGAATCCCCGGTAATCTTGAGCTCTTGCCACGTGTTTGTGTTTCGCGATATCAACGCCAATGATTAA
>NZ_SLUL01000037.1 GCF_004341205.1 Thermolongibacillus altinsuensis | reverse complement strand
GGCTCTGTTAAAGATAAATGTTGATTTTTTGAATTTTTTACAAAATATTGTTATAATAAAAGGAAAATAACGCTTTGACAGAGGTGGTAAGGATTGAATAAAGCTTTCAGCAATTTGCTTAAATTCTTGGGGAGATTAAATCCAACTCAAAAAGAACAGGTCCATCATTGGCTGAAACGCTATGTTGACCCTACTTCCTCTGTCGGAGGTCGAATGATTGATGAAATGCGTGAAACTCGCTTTAAAGAGGGTTTTAAATGCCCTCTTTGCACAAGTGAACACATTGTTCGCTTCGGTAAATACAAAGGTCGCCAACGTTATAAATGTAAGGCTTGTTACAAAACATTCTCTGATATGACGAATACCGTTCTCTATCGTACACGAAAAGGTAACGAGTGGATTGCTTTTATTGAGTGTATGCTTAAAGGATATTCCCTGCGAAAATCTGCTGAAATCGTAGGGGTTACTTGGGTTACGCTTTTTTACTGGCGACATAAGTTGCTTAATGCTCTAAAGAAAATGGATTTTGACCAATTTGAAGGTATTGTCGAGGTTGACGAGACCTATTTCTTATACTCTGAAAAGGGTAAACGCAGGATTACAGGTCGTAAACCTCGAAAACGTGGAGGTAAATCAAAACATCGTGGAATTAGCAAAGAACAGGTCTGCGTTCTGGTGGCTCGTGATAGAACTAAGGCAACGATTGCGAAGGTGACTTGTATGGGGCGTGTGGTCAAATCTAAAGTAGATAAAGTTATCGGCTCGAAACTCCGTAGCAAGAATATATTGGTTACAGATGCTTGGAGAGCTTACAAAACATATGCCAAAGAAAAAGGATTACAACATTATCGAATCAAATCTGATGATGGTGTACACATCATCAAAGGCATCTACCACATTCAGAATGTGAACGGTTTTCACAGCCGCTTGAAACAATGGATGAACCGATTCAAAGGTGTGGCAAGCAAGTATCTTGACAACTATTTGGCTTGGTTCTTATTCGTGGATAAACGAGGACACGAAACAACTAAGCAGAATATTAAAGATATGCTCGTATCTTCTTTCTCCTTCGAGATGAATGATACCTATAAAAGCATTCGTCTTTCTAAATTTTCAATCTGATTATCAGTGTTTCACTTTAACAATCGTAATTTTTCATTAAGGGGGTAAAGTATGGCAAGGGAAGTACAATTTGATGATGAGGGTGTAATTCTAAAATTGAATGGAGTAACAGGACTATTCGCATTCAAATTCAACTTGAAAATGCCTTACAGCACTATCAAGAGTGTATATGTTGATTATTTTGATGCTCCGCAGTGGATGCTTCGGATGCCTGGAACTTCTATTTCAGCGTTAAATATTTTCGAGGGAAGTTTTAAATACGCTAATGAGTGGTACTTTCTTTCTTACGAGAACAGAGTTCCTCTGTTAATTATTGAGTTGGAAGGACACGAAAAGTATAATTATGCGATTTTCGAGATAGATGACCCTACCAGTGTTGCATCAGAAATCCGCAAACGTATAAGAGAACTGTAATGGTAATCTTATGGTGTTAACGAAAAAATTTTTGAAACAGGACACACAAAAAGACCGAAAAAATCGGTCTTTTTCTTTAGTAAAATATCAACAATAAAATTTAACAGAGCC
>NZ_SLUL01000036.1 GCF_004341205.1 Thermolongibacillus altinsuensis | reverse complement strand
CCTTACCACCTCTGTCAAAGCGTTATTTTCCTTTTATTATAACAATATTTTGTAAAAAATTCAAAAAATCAACATTTATCTTTAACAGAGCCTATCATAAAAATCCTTTGTTAAGGATTTATTTTCCAATTACTTCTTCAACTAACCTGCCCCTTTAGTTAAACAAGGAGGGGAACGTTGTTCCTATGCCTAACATTTTATAATTTTTTATAAACCTCTGCGTAAGCCACTTTCAACTGTTCCCGTAGTTGCTTGTTTTCCTCTTCTAACTTCTTGATTCTCCTTTTTAGTGATTCAATAAGAGCGTCTTTGTTGCTCTCATTCATTTCTCGCTTTATTTGTTTCGCAGTAGGAGCTTGTGCTTGTTGTTGACGCAGCGTTTCAATACGCTCACGCAGTTCAGGATGGTTGTACAGAATTGCTTTCGCTACACCTGCTTCGTTTGCTACACTATTGAAATTAATGCTCCCATTGGCTCGTATGAGCCTTTTAATGACTTCATCGACCTTTTGATAGGTGAGAGCCTTCCTTGAGGCGTGGATAGCTTTCAAATGCTCTCTACGGTCATAATTAGCCATTTTAAACACCTTTCTTTCGTTTAATTCGTTCTAATTGCCCAAAGATGATATTGTCTTCTTTAATGGTGTTGAAGATTTTCTCGTAACGCTCTAAATTCTTTTTATTCTTTTCGGCAATGTCATATCTGCCACGTTGTTCCAGAGCTTCTATCGTCTTTGCGGTTGTTTTGATTAATAGTTCATACTTCTGTATATCCAAATCAGAAAAACCGATGGCTAAGTCCTTACATGGGCTACCACCGTTATATGTTAAGCATGGCAGCTCTTCGGCATAAGGACAATTTCCATTGATTCTTGCGTGACAAGTTCCATATGGATTGTCAATCGCATTCAACCTATGGTCACGCCATAACGTTTCCAAAATGTCGGCTGGAATATCTTCATCGGGTTTTACTTCTCGAACCTTCCCATTTAGGTCAAAACTAAATACACCTTGTTTTATCGCTTCTTCAAAGGCTTTACGCTTGGTATCGTCTAACAACTTAGCGTATCGCATGGTCATTTTAGGGGAAGCATGTGCTAATAATTCTTGTATCGTTAAAATATCGACTCCACTATTCAACATTTTTACCGCATAGGTATGACGAAATTGATGTGTTTTAAAATGAAACACATGACCGTTTTCGTCTGTAATATTCTTGGTTCTTGCTAATGTATTAAGTTGTTCTCGTACCCATGCCTGACTAAATGGTTTTCCTTTACGGGAACCATGATAACGAACAAAAATATATTTTTCAGGATTATTGTCATCATTGCTATTTTTTATGGATTTATCAATTAATACCGCAAGAATACTGGCTAATTCATCATCAATCGGAATACGGTGTCCTTTTACATACGTTTTTTCAATATCGGTCTCAAATATAATATCTTCCATTTAGTTTGACTAAGCAATCTTGCTTTAAACCTAATACATCGGAAATCCGTAATCCTGTTTTAAAGGCTATCCATATGACAGGCTGAACATCTTTATGGAGTTCATTGATATGGGTGAATAGTTGCTCTAATACATAATCTGGAATGTAATCAATTTGGTCAATAGATTTCTTTTTCTGTGAAAATCAATTAACCATGGCTGAAGCGGTATACCCCACAATCAAATTGGATACCCTATTAATGACCAAAAAAAGGCAATAGGAAA
>NZ_SLUL01000035.1 GCF_004341205.1 Thermolongibacillus altinsuensis | reverse complement strand
GCTCCACGTGTCGCCACGCTTCCACCTCGGACCTATCAACCTCGTCATCTTCGAGGGATCTTACTCGCTTAACGCGATGGGAAATCTCATCTTGAGGGGGGCTTCACGCTTAGATGCTTTCAGCGCTTATCCCTTCCGCACATAGCTACCCAGCGGTGCCCCTGGCGGGACAACTGGTACACCAGCGGTGCGTCCATCCCGGTCCTCTCGTACTAAGGACAGCTCCTCTCAAATTTCCTACGCCCGCGACGGATAGGGACCGAACTGTCTCACGACGTTCTGAACCCAGCTCGCGTACCGCTTTAATGGGCGAACAGCCCAACCCTTGGGACCGACTACAGCCCCAGGATGCGATGAGCCGACATCGAGGTGCCAAACCTCCCCGTCGATGTGGACTCTTGGGGGAGATAAGCCTGTTATCCCCGGGGTAGCTTTTATCCGTTGAGCGATGGCCCTTCCATACGGAACCACCGGATCACTAAGCCCGACTTTCGTCCCTGCTCGACTTGTAGGTCTCGCAGTCAAGCTCCCTTCTGCCTTTACACTCTACGAATGATTTCCAACCATTCTGAGGGAACCTTTGGGCGCCTCCGTTACTCTTTGGGAGGCGACCGCCCCAGTCAAACTGCCCACCTGACACTGTCTCCCACCCCGATCAGGGGTGCGGGTTAGAATTTCAATACAGCCAGGGTAGTATCCCACCGACGCCTCCACCGAAGCTGGCGCTCCGGCTTCCCAGGCTCCTACCTATCCTGTACAAGCTGTACCAAAATTCAATATCAGGCTGCAGTAAAGCTCCACGGGGTCTTTCCGTCCTGTCGCGGGTAACCTGCATCTTCACAGGTACTATAATTTCACCGGGTCTCTCGTTGAGACAGTGCCCAAGTCGTTACACCTTTCGTGCGGGTCGGAACTTACCCGACAAGGAATTTCGCTACCTTAGGACCGTTATAGTTACGGCCGCCGTTTACTGGGGCTTCGGTTCGCACCTTCGCTTGCGCTAAGCGCTCCCCTTAACCTTCCAGCACCGGGCAGGTGTCAGCCCCTATACTTCGCCTTACGGCTTCGCAGAGACCTGTGTTTTTGTTAAACAGTCGCTTGGGCCTTTTCACTGCGGCTCCCCTGGGCTATTCACCCGAGGGAGCACCCCTTCTCCCGAAGTTACGGGGTCATTTTGCCGAGTTCCTTAACGAGAGTTCTCCCGCGCGCCTTAGGATTCTCTCCTCGCCTACCTGTGTCGGTTTGCGGTACGGGCACCTCTCACCTCGCTAGAGGCTTTTCTTGGCAGTGTGGAATCGGGCACTTCGGTACTTTAATTCCCTCGCCATCACAGCTCAGCCTCGTCAAGCGGATTTGCCTGCTTGATGCGCCTAACTGCTTGGACGCGCACTACCAGTCGCGCGCTGGCCCTATCCTCCTGCGTCCCCCCATCGCTCAAACGGTGAGGAGGTGGTACAGGAATATCAACCTGTTGTCCATCGCCTACGCCTTTCGGCCTCGGCTTAGGTCCCGACTAACCCTGAGCGGACGAACCTTCCTCAGGAAACCTTAGGCATTCGGCGCAGAGGATTCTCACCTCTGTTTCGCTACTCATACCGGCATTCTCACTTCTAAGCGCTCCACCAGTCCTTACGGTCTAGCTTCGACGCACTTAGAACGCTCCCCTACCGATGACGCAAGTCATCCCACAGCTTCGGTGGTACGTTTAGCCCCGGTACATTTTCGGCGCAGAGTCACTCGACCAGTGAGCTATTACGCACTCTTTAAATGATGGCTGCTTCTAAGCCAACATCCTGGTTGTCTAAGCAACTCCACATCCTTTTCCACTTAACGTACACTTTGGGACCTTAGCTGGTGATCTGGGCTGTTTCCCTCTCGACCACGGATCTTATCACTCGTAGTCTGACTCCCAAGGATAAGTCGTTGGCATTCGGAGTTTGACTGAGTTCGGTAACCCGATGAGGGCCCCTAGC
>NZ_SLUL01000034.1 GCF_004341205.1 Thermolongibacillus altinsuensis | reverse complement strand
CAGCTATCGCATGAAGCATAGAATTTCCATTTTCAGCGATGAAACTGTTCAAAATTAATGAGCAAAAAGTGTTCAATTTTACTTGACGGTTACAAAACAAATGATCTAAATCATTATTTGAACAAACTCGGTACTTTTTTGGCAGAAAAACGGCAGATTTACGGCAGAAAGACAACAGATTATTTTGTTTTGAGTGTGTCATGATGATAGTGTGAAATTTTGTTGAAGCAGGGCGTCACTCCGATCGGGGTGACGTTTTTATTCCAAGGATTTGTTAAACGTGAATGTTGAATTTTATCACTTTTTTATTCAACGGGGCAGGTTAGTTGATAAAAGAATAGAGAAAACTATCCTAATAAATGTAAATATGTTAAAATAAAGGAAATTAATTAAGGGGGAATATTTTATGAGTAAGATAAATAGAGCAAAAAAAGGTTTTGCATCTTTATTTGCTACAATTCTCGCATTAGTAACAGTAGAAACGGCATCAGCAGTTACATTAGATTTGACTCAAGAACAAAAAGAAGAATATTATAAACAGTATGTTCAAATTGTGGACAAAGCAATGGAGAAAAAACCAGGCATTAGTATTGAATTATCTCCAATGGAGGATTTTCCATTAGAAGCTTGGATCGAACCGAAGGAATTTGAAGCAAGGATTCAAGATATGGTCGAACAACATTTGGAAACGGAACGGAAAAAGTTAAATGCTCTATCGTCAACTACGAAAGAAGCAGTTACGAATTTGAATGGAGAAACTTCAAAAACAACATATATTTATGTTCCTGATACTATTTGGCAAATAGAGGTAACAGGTAAATTTGAAACACAATATAACCCCTACAATGGCCGTCAACTATTTGCAAATGCAGACAATATTTCAAGTAAAGTAATAAGTTCTTTTGCCACGTGGGAGCAAACATCTTATGAGGCATCTTTAATAGATGGTGGTCGAACATATAGCATTCGTATTGAAGGTGTTTTAAGTTTATCTGGTGTATCCTTTGAGAAAGCATTCACTATAGAGTTTCATTGTAATGAAGTCGGTAAAATATCTTAATATCATAAAGGTTAAAAAATAAATAACTTATTCAAGTAACGGGTGCGATACTTTAAATAAGGGGTATCGCTTTTTCCTTATTGTGCTAACGGAGCAGGGAGTTGAAGAAGGAATTGTTGACGAAATATACCAAATTTCTTCTTTGCCAACCAATTGTGATGTTGTTGCTTATTGACGAGGCTGTTACTGTTACATGTCGGTAGAAGCAGTTGAGCTTTTAAAGTCCAGAGGTATTAATGCCTTTCGTTTGGAGGAAGGTGTACGTGATTGGAAACAACTCATAGAAAAATAAATTTTTGGGGATTAAATATGGAATTAGGGACGAAGGTGTTAATCAATGTCGAGTAAAGCATATGAATTGAATCAAAGTTATGTAGATTCTCAAGAAAAACAATAATTCAAGTTATTCAACATTATCATTTGCTGGAGGAATTTTATCCTTATTACTGATTCCAGTCGTGTTCTGGTCTCGTAGGGGTAAAAAATAAATTTGCAAAATCAGTATTTTCTTATTTCACTAACGGGTAGCGATCGTTGACAAGGCATATGAATGTCTGTCTAAATGACAGGCGTTTTTATTTTGTTCTTGTTGCAATTCCTCCACTTGTGGATGAAAACGGCTCGAGCAGTTAGAACATTGCCGCACGTTTTGGGATATGAAAGAACTTTGCCGCCAAACATGCATAAGCGAGAACAACAACAAAGAAAAGTCCTTTTACGATCCGCGTTTTCCAAAGTACAAAATCGACGGCAAGTGGTAGTTTCCAGCAAAAGAATGTGAAGAGTTCTTACTCACATAGATCAAGGAGCGATCAACAGTTTAAAGAAGTGAAAGAAGATGATGTTTTATAAAAACATCCATGAGTAATTTTACTCCCCACCCATGCATGAAAATCCATCATTCCTTCCCATAATGGATATGAACGCAAACAGTTTTGAAAGA
>NZ_SLUL01000033.1 GCF_004341205.1 Thermolongibacillus altinsuensis | reverse complement strand
TCTAGCTGTTGGAGGGATGGAAAGGTGGATAAGTGGGAAGTGTACATGGAAATTTATCAGCTCTTAAAGCAAGGATTTAGTAAAGCCACTATCGCTAAAAAATTAAACATATCCAGAACGACATTATATAACTATTTAAAACGTTCACCAGAGGAAATGACGATATGGCTGGCTTCTACGAAGCAGAGAAGAAAAAAGTTAGACCCTTACCGAGAGATTATTTTACATTGGATTCAGAAGCATCCAGATCTATCAGCGTCTCAAGTACAAGATTGGCTGGAGGAACAATATCCCGATCTCCGTGTGGGAGAAAGTACGGTCCGCAGCTATGTGAGGAATTTACGAGAGGAGTGGAACATCCCAAAAGAAACTTCTGTCCGCCAATATCAAGCAGTGCCAGATCCACCAATGGGTCACCAAGCGCAAGTCGATTTTGGAAAAGTCAAAGTAAAAAATCAACAAGGAAAGGATATCGTGTTATATTTTATCGCCTTTGTTCTTTCGCACTCCCGTTATAAATACATGGAGTGGCTGAATCGTCCTTTTACGACGAGAGATGTCATCCAAGCGCACGAGAATGCGTTCCAATGGTTTGGGGGAATCCCAAACGAACTGGTTTACGATCAGGACAACCTGATTGTGGTCAGCGAAAATGCCGGGGATCTCATTCTCACGGCCGAATTTGAAGCCTATCGGAGACAACGAAACTTGACTCTTCATGTATGTCGAAAGGCAGATCCGGAAAGTAAGGGGAAAATCGAAAACGTCGTAGGATTTATCAAACATAACTTTGCCAAACATCGGATCTTTACTACTATCGATGCATGGAATGAACAAGGATGGAATTGGCTGCGCCGAACAGGAAACGGCAGAGTTCATAATACGACAAAAAAGAGACCGGCCGATGTGTTCGAACTCGAAAAAGCACACTTACGACCGATCTCTCCATCATTGGACGTGACTGGCGTCCCCAAAACAAACCTTACCAACAGTATAACAAGGACGGTGAGAAAGGACAATACCATTCTGTACAAATCCAATCGATACACGGTTCCGTGCGGAACCTATACATCGTTTGGGAAAACGGTGCAAATCGTCATTCAAGAGGCAGAACAAGAACTCCTGATCTATGATTTGGAAACCGGGGAATACTTAGGGAAACACCCGATCACTCACGGCAAAGGGAAACTCATTCAAAACCGGAATCATCTGCGTGATCGAGCGAAAGGGATCGATGTGTATCTCGAGAGGATTGCCCATGAATTTGAAAATCCGGATGCGGCCAAGGAGTATCTCGAACGTATACGAAAAAACTATCCACGATATATACGGGATCAATTACAGCTCATTCAAAAGCAGCTGGCTCAATTTCCACTCTCTCTGTGCAGCCAAGCGCTGCAAAAATGTATGGAATTACAGTTGTATAGCGCCTCTGCATTTACAGATATGGTCGGTTACTTACAACGACAACATAGATGGAACACTTCCGACAAAGTCGTTTCAGTGAACCGAATTCAACCATTACGTGAGGGGAACCTTTCGGTTTTGGAAGCTCAACCAGCTGTCAGAAGCATCGAAGAATATATTGAGATTTTGGAGGGAAGAACGAAATGAGCCAGCTGGCGAAAGTACAAGAGTTATTGCGAACGTTGCGTTTGACAGAAACGGCTTTTCACCTGCCTGTACTAGTGAAACAAGCAGAAACAAACGAGATGACCTATCTTCGTTTTTTGTCCATAGTATTGCAGTATGAACAAGATTGTCGGGAGAAAAAAGCACGGGAAAGGCGTCTAAAATGGGCAGCTTTCCCGTATTACAAGACATTGGACGAGTTTCAGCTGGATGAACAGCCATCACTGACAAAACGGCAATTTCATCAATTGCGGGAACTCGCATGGTTAGACCAACTTTTTAACTTAATTTTATTAGGACCGCCAGGTGTAGGGAAAACCCATTTAGCGATTGGACTTGGGATGGAGGCGATTGATCAAGGGTATAAAGTGACGTTTATTACCATGGGAGAGTTGATTCAAGCGTTAAAAACAGAAGAAATCACTCGCAAATCTCGAATTCGTCTTCAGCGTCTAAGAGAATCCAACCTCGTGATTATCGATGATCTCATGTTTATGGCAATGGATCAACGAGAAGCCAATTTGTTTTTCCATTTGATCAATGACTTGTACAATCAATCATCCATTATTTTAACGTCCAACAAGGGACCAAGTGAATGGGGAGAACTACTGGGGGATCCAGCGATCACTACAGCCGTATTAGATAGAATTATTCATCGGGCAGAGGTGATTCATTTAAACGGAGACAGCTATCGCATGAAGCATAGAATTTCCATTTTCAGCGATGAAACTGTTCAAAATTAATGAGCAAAAAGTGTTCAATTTTACTTGACGGTTACAA
>NZ_SLUL01000032.1 GCF_004341205.1 Thermolongibacillus altinsuensis | reverse complement strand
TTGTTTTTGTCAATAATAAATTGAGCCAGAGCGATCACTTCAAAAGTGAGCCACTTTTAGAATCAGAGTTCCCATAAATGGGAGAGGGTGGGTGTTTGGATGACTTGCCCCTAGGGGCAAGTCATCCAAACACTTCGCGCATCTGGCTACCACTCCCCATTTTCCCTCTGTTTCATACTTTGACGGAATCGATAAGATTCTCCGTTTAGAAGAAGAATGTGCGAACGGTGAGTGAGCCGATCAAGCAACGCTGCTGTCATCTTTTCATCCCCAAAAATGTTCGTCCATTCTACAAATTCAAGATTTGTTGTAATGATGACACTTGCACGTTCATAGCGATTGGAAAAGAACTGAAATAATAGCTCTGCTCCTGTTTTGGAAAAGGGGATATATCCCAGTTCATCTACGATGATCACATCATATTTAAGCCACTTCTTCTCAAACGCACCAAGTTTGTGCTCTTCTTTAGCAATAAGCAACTCTTCCACTAACTCGGAAGCAGTAATGAATTTTGTTTTGTAGCCATTTTGGATCATGGCGATTCCAAGCCCAATGGCCAAATGGGTTTTCCCTGTGCCACTATTCCCTAGAAAAATAATATTCTCTTTTCTCTCTGCAAACTCACCTTTTGCGAGTGTGAGAAATCGATTTCGATTTAAGCTCGGCATGAAAGTAAAATCATAGGTGTCTAAAGTTTTGTGGATGGGAAAGGCAGCTTGTTTGAGCCTTCGCTGTCTTTGATTTTCCTCTCTTGTCTGCACTTCTGCTTCTAATAGTGCCAATAAGTATTCTTCATACCGTAGATTTCTTTCTTCTGCCTCTCTTGCGAGAGAGCGATATTGTTTCGCAATTGTAGGCATTCTCAATTGCTTCGTGATATGGTCTAAAAGGATTTCTGTTGTCATTTCATCTGACCTCCCGTTAATTGTCCGTATTGAGCTACGTTTGCCTTTTGAATTTTATAGTCTAGTAGATTTACAGGCGTTTTCTCCTTAGATAGATCTTGGACCTGCAAGTAGTTATTCGTCAGTCTTTGAATGATTTCATGGACGACTTCGTACCGATAGACCTGCGCTTGTTCAGCTTCTCGTAATGCTTGTGTCAATTTTTTCATCCCGATTTCTCGATGAAGGAGAAGGAGTCGGATAAATTTACGGTCGCCCGCGGCTCCTTCTTGTTCCCTCATTTTTCGGTGAAAACGCCTAAATACATCCGGAAGGTCAGATGATTGAAATGCATGGGCGTCCCGAATCGCTCGCGGTTTTTTTAATAATGCCTCCAGATAATGATCTAGATTGGTGATCATCTGGTTTCGTTCGTAAGAACGAGGATGTTCAGCGATCACTTGATTTTGAGCCACAACGATCACATGATCGACAAACATTTTTGCCCATACAGCTTGACCTACATAACTACAAGGGACAGAATACTGATTGGTCTCCACTGTAATTAAAGAGGTCTTATTCACCTGACAAGAGACCAACCGGCAAGCTTCAAACTTCTTTTCAGGGAGTGGGTGTAGATACTCCTTTTCTTTCGCCCACATTTGCGCAATCGTTTCTTTAGTGAACGGAACGGTTTTTTCTTCCGCTTCTCTCAAACACCAGTCCAATAGATAAGCGTTTAATTCCTCCAGCGATTGTACGTCCGGAAGCGGAACAAAGGCGTTTCTTCTTACGTATCCGACCGTCCCTTCCACTCGTCCTTTTTCATTCCCGGAACGAATATTACAAAACTCTGCCTTAAACAAATAGTGGGCTTGTAAGGCTAGAAAAGCATCCTGTTCGAGACGATCTCTCCCTTGGAGTATTTTTACTACAGCCGTTTTTAAATTATCAAATACCCCTTCGGTAGGTACTCCTCCAAAGAATTCAAACGCATGGACAAAGCCATCTAAGAAAGCCTCCTGTTTCTCATGCAGGTATGCTCGTACAAATCGCATTCGACTTGCCGAAAGTTGCATACAAAAGAGGTAAATCCGTTGTGTTCGACCCTGTAGAATAATATCCGCCTCTCCCCAGTCGAATTGGAATTGGTGGCCGAGTTGAAAATCAAGGGGAATAAAGACTTCCTGTAGCTTTTTCTTACGTTTGGCTACAACCTTACGGATGTTGGACTCAGATCCTTTGAAATTGTACTCATCGACCAATCTTCGATAAATTCTGGCAGCGGTATGGCGTTGTTTTCCCCAACGTTTTAGATCGTCTTCGAGCCATTGATCAATAATGGGTAAGACTCGCTTTGTTTCATCGGAATACTCCTTTCCATGATAGTTTTTCTGCCGATGAATGGTGGTTGGAGCCTCATTCTGTTTTAGATATTTGCTTACGGTATTTCTTGAAATCCCTAATTTTTGAGCAATTTGTCGTTGGGATAGCCCTTCTACCTCATGCAAGAATTTGATATGATGAAATTGAGCCATCTTGATCATCCTTTTTCTCTCCCTCTGATGAAAAGTTTAGGCACTTTCAATCATAAGGGAGGTAATGAAAATTGGAAATCAGGTGGCTCATTTTTTATGTGATCGAACCCTTCAAAAGTGGCTCAACTTTAAATTATCAAATACA
>NZ_SLUL01000031.1 GCF_004341205.1 Thermolongibacillus altinsuensis | reverse complement strand
CTTCTAGCATGCCGATCCCGAACGTAAAACGCATGGCAGACAAATTCATTTGTCTGATGGCGTTTTCGTTCGGGGAAGTGGCAGAAAAGCTTGTTTATGTCGGAAAATTGAGCTCATCATATATCGAAGTGTGTTAAAGATTGATAGAATAACAGAAAAAGAGAGCCGCTGATTCCAAGAAATCATGCGAGTCTCTTTTTGTTGTTTTTATCGGAAAATTCAGTCTAATATCTTGATTTTTCTTCTCTCTTTCGCTTTAATAAAATCGATTCCTCCAATTTCTTGTCGTTAACTGCAAAATGCGAAGTTGCGACAAAAAGAACTACCATAACTAAAATAACGATAATGAACCTCTTCGATTCCACAAGGTTCATATTGGAGTTTTCTGACACTGATGAAAAATAAACTGGAAAGAATACTAACAAGATAAATAGACCTGCAAAAGAGATGACTTCAAAAATATGATTCTTATATATACCGTTAGCAATCAAGATATATAAAATAATTGGTACTGCAATATCTAATGTTAATAATATATACCCGAAGTTAGACAATCCATTTTCTAACAAAAAATGTCCTTTAAATAACCTCGTTACCAAGGCGGTGCCATAAACAATAATTGCCGAAAACATTAAACTTACCACTGATAAAATTGGCTTTGAAACTTTCATTTTTGTTTTATCCCTCCTAAAAATTTAGCTATATTATAATTATTATAAATTTTAACTTAAGGAACCTTTAATATTTGTGTAAATTTTGTGAATATTAAGATATAAGAGTTGAAGAAATTTCAAAGCAGGATTCAAATGCAAAAGGAAGGAGATAAATGATGAAAACAAATCGATTCGTGGTCATGTTAATGGTTTTTAGTTATTTGTTAAGTTTAATCGCCATCCCCTATTTACCTGATGAAGTGGCCATTCATTGGAACCTAGCTGGTGAAGCGGACGGGTACAGCAGCAAATGGTTTGGTGCGTTTATTCTTCCTTTAGCCATGACTTGGTGCTTGTTGTTAATGGCTCTTTTACCAAAAATGGATCCGGAAAAAGCAAACGATGAAAAATTTAAAGGCAGCTATAACATGTTAATTAATGTGTTTGCGCTCTTTTTCATCGCTTTTCATGTTATTACATTAGCCTATAACTTAGGGTTCCCCGTAGATGTGGGACTATTTGTGCCAATTGGTGTCGGTGTTTTATTTATTGTATTAGGAAACTACATGCCAAAATTCAAACGTAACTACTTCGTTGGGATTCGAACACCATGGACGTTAGAGAGTGAAACGGTTTGGGATAAGACGCATCGTATAGGCAGAAAAGTGTTTGTGTTAATGGGATTCGCGTTGATGCTGACGGTATTTATTGAAGGGATATGGAATTTTATCTTGTTTTTAGCCATTACGTTAGGCGGAGTTTTATATTTATTTGTTAAATCCTACCTGTATTTTCGAGAAGAACAACGGAAAGTTTAACGCGTAATGACAGAGGATAGGGTACAAGTGCCTGATCACGACCCGCATTCTGTCAAAGATGGATCGTATAGAAGTGGAGGAGAGTTGCACTGTAATGACAGTCAGCTCTTTTTTCGTAGTAGCATACAACCTCTTACTCTCATGAGAATGAATTTCAAATTTCTGTTTTTCGTTTTTCTGTCCACCATCATCCCTCCTCGTTTGCATTCGTGGTTTTTTCTAATTTCAGGAAGGTTATGCAAAGGGACTGTTTGACCCATTAATAACTTTTAAACACATAAATTGCCTGCCTCATGACGAAAACTACTCGTGAGGTGAAAAAGATGAAAGAAAAAGAACAATATTTCCCAGGTAGCGTTATCGATATTAGAGACGAAGGAGAAGAGTCAGCAGAAACCTATAAAAATTCTCTTTTTATTTACAACGTAACATTGTTATGTTACATTATATAGCAAGGGAGGTGCTCATAGTGGAGGAGGAATTAATCTCGAAAAAAGAATTGTTGGAGAGAACAGGGATCTCTTACGGTCAACTTTATCGGTGGAAACGGAAAAAATTAATTCCCGAAGAATGGTTTATTCGAAAATCGACGTTTACAGGGCAAGAAACGTTTTTTCCAAAAGAAAAAATACTAGCGAGAATCGAAAAAATTAAACAGATGAAAGATGATCTGTCGCTCGATGAATTGGCAAATATGTTTTCACCGAACCCTGCTGCGATTACTCTCCATAGAGACGAAGTTATAAAACGTAACATTGTTACGAAAGTGACGATGCAATTCTATATGGAACAAAAAGGAGAGCAGCACACTTTTTCCTTCAACGAACTGTTGCAGCTTTATATTCTTGATCAATTGCTACAAACAGGGGAAATTAGTTTGGAAGAAGGAAAAGGCGTGTTCGATGTATTCGAGCAACATTATTCCGCATTTCAAGGCCGGAGCTGTGAGTTGCTTTTTGTACGGAAAATGGGAATATCGATATGTTTATTAGTAGCAAGCGGAAATGACGTCTATGTCGAAGAAAAGGCGAAAATCATTGTTCGTCTTCATGTACCGACTTGCGTAGAGCAATTAAAACTGTTGGTGTCGGAGGGATAAAGGCGTGGAGCGGAGAGACTTAGTTATATCTGGGGCTGGAAGTGCTTCGGGCGGTCTATACAATTTGGTCAAAATTTCTGGAACAGGAAAGGTGCATGGGGATATCGACTGTCATGATATGTCGATTCACGGGACGGTAACGATGGAAGGAAGCGTGAAAGCGAAGGCGGTACATATATCCGGAAAAGCCCGCATGACGGGAGCGTTAAAAACGGAACACGCAGTCATTCGCGGAAGCGTCCGGATTGGCGGGGATGTACAATGCAAACAATTTGATTGCCACGGAAGCGCAAATGTAGACGGGAATTTATCGGCGGATGAAGTGCATATTCATGGAGAGACAGTGATTGAAGGAGATTGTGACGCGGAACAATTTAAGGCAAAGGGTGGTTTTACCATCGGTGGTTTATTAAATGCCGGGAATATTCAAATAAAGCTTTTCGGACATTGTCAGGTAAAAGAAATCGGCGGAGAACGCATTGAAGTAAAACAGCAAGGCGTGACATTTTTGAAAAAACTGTTATTTCATACTGGTCTGACCGCTGAAAGCATCGAAGGGGATGAAATTTATTTAGAGCATACGAGCGCGAAAGCAGTCAGAGGAAACCGGGTGACGATCGGTCCTGGATGCGACATTGAAGTCGTGGAATATCAAAGTGAATTTCAATGTGATCCGGAAGCCAAAGTCGGTACTTATAAAAAAGTGTGAAGGAGGGAGAGACGTGGGAAATCATGTGCGCCATTTAACCGTAAACGGATCAGCGCTCACTTCGGGAGGAACGTTTCATAAGGTGACCATTCGTGGTGATGCTACCATTAACGGTGATTTGTGGTGTGATCGCTGTAAAGTGTTTGGCAATGCCGATGTGAGCGGCAATATCGAGGCAAAGTCGTTCCACATCTTTGGTCAAGCGAACATACGAGGAAATGTTCAAGGAGAAACGATCAAGCTGTTTGGGGAAATAAATATACGCGGAAATGCGATCGCGCATGATTTTCATCTCCGCGGCGCCGCCCATGTAGATGGCAATGTAACAGGAGGAACGATTCACGGTTACGGAGAAATGAAAGTGTCCCGCGATTGTGAGGCGGACATGTTTTCTGTCAAAGGCGCTGTGGAGATTGGCAGCACGCTAAATGCGGAGCGGGTCGAATTGTACCTTCATTTTGCCGATAGCCGAATCACCGAAATTGGCGGGAAAACGATTCACGTCAAGCGAAGTAAAACATTGAATATTCTTCACTTTTTGAAACGATTTGCACGCGATTCGGCAAAGTTAGTAACGGAAACGATTGAAGGGGACGACATTTATTTAGAACATACCGATGCCAAAATCGTCAGGGGGGACCGCATCATCATTGGTCCAGGCTGTAACATTGGTCTTGTTGAATATCACACAAGTTTTCAGCAAGACGAAAAAGCGATCGTGAAAGAAAAAAGAAAACGATAATGAAGGATAATGAAGAAAGAGAGAGCAGGATGACGAGGAACGAAACAGGCATTAAATGGGTGTTGCTCGGGCCACTCATTGGCATTTTTGTCGCGTCGAAATGTATAAGTGCCTGGCAACAACCGGATTTTAACCAACTTTATTAATTGGACAAAGGGGCAGTGTGAATTCGATGGAAAATAAAAAATACACTATAGCCGGCACGGATATTGAAGAAGTGAAAAAACAAAATGCCAAGTCCGGCTTATCGTATAACCAAGTGTTTGAAAAACTAGCAAAAGAGCGAAAAGAAAAAGCTGATGAGTAGCCATCAGCTTTTTTGTATTTTAATATCCCACCTCCAAATAACATGTAGGCGGGAGCGGTTCATCCGAGTACAATTGCGTATGAAGTGCTGTTCGTTTACTCTATTTTCTTAATGGCTCCAGCGACATCATAGTCATGAGGGTCTAATTCTGTTGGTTTTCCAAGCACAAGCTTTGCCAGTTCAGAACCTAAGTAAGGGCCCGCTGTGAGTCCTGATGCGCCTAATCCGTTTGCGACATAGATGCCTTTAAAACCTGGAAGTGCTCCAAATACTGGAAGGAATCCAGGAGTGTATGGACGAAAGCCAACTCTTGTTTCTAGATGAGTACAATTGGCTAACCCTGGTGCTACGGTTAACGCTTTGTCTAACACTTCATGCAATCCACCAGCCGTTACTCTGTAGTCGAAGCCAAGATTATCTTCATGAGTTGCTCCGACAACGACACGGCCATTTTCAAAGGCAAGGAGATATTGGTTGTTTGGCGGCATGACAACGGGCCAGTTGTCTGTATCTCTTTCTGGCCTTTCAAGGTGAATGATTTGTGCTTTTTGAGGCGTCACTAAAAATTCAATCCCTAACGGAAGAAGCAGCTCTTTTGACCACGCACCAGCCGTTGCAATGACGGCATCTCCTACATATTGTTTTCCGTTTACTTCGACACCGATTACTCGATCACCTTCATGGATGAGTTTTGCGTTTCCTCTGATATAAGTAGCCCCAAGCTTTTGCGCTACCTTAACTAAGGAGTCGCGCAGTGCTTTTCCATTGACGCGAGCGGCGCCGCTTACGTGTATGGAGCTATATTCCTCTGCCAATGGCGGAAATAATGCCTTTGTTTCCTCCGAAGACATTCGCGTAATTTCACCCATTTCCGGTGCGTCTTCACGACGTTGTAATACTCTTTCCTCGATCTTTTGAAGTTTCTTCTCATCTATATGGAGACAGATTGCTCCTACACGCTCATATCCCGTTTCCGTTTCACCATAGGATTTAAGTTCTTCTATTAAAACAGGATAAAATCTCGCTCCACCTTTCGCTAGGCGATACCAAAGCTTATTTCGACGCTGGGAAACCCATGGACAAACAATCCCAGCCGCGGCATCCGTTGCTTGGCCTTTGTCACCCCTGTCTATTAACGTTACAGAAACTCCTTCTTTTGCTAAGTGATAAGCGGTAGATGCTCCTAATATTCCGGCTCCAACGACGATGTATGATTTCATGCCAAACACCTTTTCTGTTTTTTCTTTTTATCATCATTAGAATAGCATATGTGTGAACAGCCCTCCACTTAACTTCATTTGAAGTGGGAGTTTCGATATGCTAATTTATATAACTTTTGGATGATAAATCAAAAAATCAGACTAAAGAATCTATTTTGTGGGACATGTTTATGGTATAATTTACAGAAAGTTCAGAATTGTGTATTTGGTTTTTGGTGGAGTTGTACCTGTTTTGCCTATTAATTTTTAGGAGGGATTCGTATGGAAAATACGATTCGTTTGATTCCGTTTGAGATTGAAGAAAAGCTTGAGAATGTAAAGGAAATCCCTGAAGGCGTCCGTATGGTACAAGCACCTGAGGTTTGGAAAGAAGGCATAAAAGGGAAAGACGTTGTGATTGCGGTCATTGATACTGGATGTGATCGAAACCATCCTGATTTAAAAGGTAGAATTATGAGCGGTAGAAACTTCACGACAGATGATAACGGTGATGTTGACAATTATTCAGATTATAACGGCCACGGAACGCATGTGGCAGGTACGATCGCCGCAGCAGAAAATGATCAAGGCGTAGTCGGTGTCGCCCCTGAAGCAAAACTATTAATTTTAAAAGTGTTGGCAAATGATCCAAACAATCCCGGGTCGGCAACAGGTAAATATGAATGGATTATAAATGCCATTAACTACGCTGTCGATCAAAAAGTAGATATTATCTCCATGTCGTTAGGCGGTCCTTCCGATGTGCCGGAATTACATCAAGCAGTTAAAAGAGCGGTTGAAAACAATATTTTAGTTGTATGCGCAGCAGGAAATGAAGGAGACGGAAACGAAAGAACGGAAGAACTTTCTTATCCAGCAGCCTACAATGAAGTGATTTCGGTTGGAGCCGTCAGCCTCGCTGGTCAAATATCTCGATTTACAAATTCCAATAAGGAAATAGATGTGGTTGCACCAGGGGAAAAAATTCTTTCCACCATTCCAGGCGGAAAATTCGCTGTTTTTAGCGGTACATCGATGGCAACTCCTCATGTTTCGGGGGCTTTGGCTTTAATCAAGCAATTATCCGAAAAAGAGTTTGGACGAAAACTTACAGAACCTGAACTTTATGCTCAATTAATTAAACGTACAATTTCGCTAGGCTTTTCAAAAGCATTGGAAGGAAACGGGCTTGTTTACTTAACGGCACCGAATCGTTTACGTAAACAGGATAAAAAACCACAAGTCTCAAGCATGTAAATGTTCCGCAATGTTTTCATTAGCCCCCTAATGAATTTGGAACTTTAACTCGATAAAAAGCCCTTTCTCGTTTGCGGGAAAGGGTTTTAATGCCTCCAAGATTGGAGGATCTGTTCGAATATTGATACCATGTAGAGTAGAGATGTTTGTACGTATAAGGCAAACGATGCATATCTCTCTCTCATAATATCCTATTCTAAGCAAAGCTATATGGTTTGGACATATTGCAACATAATAGATATTATGTTACATGGAAAGGCCCTCGAATTCTATGAATTGAAGGGCTTTTTGAGTTTATACATTCTTACTGTTCGATCAAACTCATACGCAATATCTCTGTATGAAAATTGTTTTTCTTTGAAATACTGTAAGTAAAGCGTCTCCTTAAAGGAGCATTCCTGTAATGAGGAAAAATGAGGTTTGAAACAAAAAAAGTCCCCTTGGTATGATACAGGGTGTCAAGGCCTTGACCCCTAACTA
>NZ_SLUL01000030.1 GCF_004341205.1 Thermolongibacillus altinsuensis | reverse complement strand
ATCCTTATTTCTGATGTCTACAAAACGTCTATGTTCATGAAAATCGAAGAAATTCAAAGAAAAAACGAGAAAATCGTTATTTTATAGAGGGAGTGGTGAAAAATGATTAAAATTTTAACAGCGTGTGGGGCTGGTATTAATTCAAGCCACCAAATCAAAACAGCGATTGAAGAAGAAATGAGAAATAGAGGATATGATGTAGCGGTGGATGCTGTCGTAATTAAAGACATAACAGAAGAGATGTTGAAGGAATATGACATTTTTGCTCCAATTGCCAAACCGGACTTTGGATTTGAAATTAATATTCCTATTGTGGAAGCCGGTCCTATATTGTATCGTATTCCATCTATGTCAGAACCTGTGTTTGACGAAATGGAGCAGATTATTAAAAGCATCAATAAATAATTAAAACAACAAAAGAGGAGGAAGTTTTGATGGATGTGATCATAGATTTCGCCAATAAGATTTTTAAACCACTCATTGACTTAGGGGCTCCTCCGATGATGTTTATTATACTAGCTTTCCTTGCTATGCTCATGCGTGTAAAGCCAAGTAAAGCTATAGAAGGTGGATTGAAATTAGCGATTGCTTTAACAGGAATGGGTGCAATTATTGGAATTCTAACAGGTTCTTTTGCACCCGCATTACAAGACTTTGTAAAATCGACCGGTATTCAATTATCCATCACTGATGTGGGATGGGCACCTTTAGCGACTATCACTTGGGGCTCTCCGTTTACACTATATTTTTTGCTACTTTTAGTTATTTTAAATATCGTGATGTTAATTTTTAAAAAGACCAATACATTGGATGTAGATATCTTTAATGTTTGGCATCTTGCGATTGTAGGTTTGATTGTTTTGTATTATTCAAATAATAACTTGTTGCTCGCTACACTATTAGTGCTATTAATTGGTGTAATGAAGTTTATAAATGCAGATTTAATGAAACCGACCTTTAATGATATGTTAAAAATGCCTAGCACTAATCCGACAACAACGACCCATATGAACTTTATGCTAAACCCTTTAATTATGGTATTTGACAAAATAATTGACAAATTCTTTCCTTTTATTGATAAATATGATTTTGATGCAACCACTTTAAACAAAAAAATTGGATTTTGGGGAAGCAAATTTGCAATAGGTGTTTATTTGGGTGCGTTCGTTGGGTTGTTAGGACAGCAATCAGTGAAAGAAATTTTTACATTAGCCTTTACAGGCGGAATGTGTTTAGAGCTGTTTTCTGTCATTGGTACATGGTTTATCGGAGCAGTAGAACCTTTATCAAAAGGAATTACTGACTTTATGAGCAAAAGATTAAAAGGAAGAACATTTAATATTGGTATCGATTGGCCATTTGTAGCGGCACGTGCAGAAATGTGGGCTGTTGCCAATATATTAGCTCCAATCATGCTTATTATAGCTTTAGTATTACCAGGGAATAAAATACTTCCCCTAGGAGGAATTATTGCCATTGGGTTAACGCCGGCATTGTTGATTGTTACTCGAGGCAGAGTTTTGCGCATGGTGATTATAGGCACATTCATGTTACCAGTGTTTTTATGGTCTGGAACTATCATTGCTCCGTTTGTAACAAAAACAGCTAAATCTGTCGGTGCGTTTCCAAAGGGCATTTCCGATTCGGTTTTAATCACTCATTCTACACTTGAAGGACCAGTTGAAAAATTTTTAGCAGTCACTGTCGGTAGATTGGGATCGGAATTTAATATACAAAATCTCTTTTTAGTAATTGTTTTTCTAGCTATCTATATTTTATTATTTGCTTGGTATGTAAAACAAATGAAAAAAAGAAATGAAGAATACAAAAATGCAGTGCAAAACAAATCCAGTGAAAAACAGGTAGTTTGAGAGAAAACAAGTCACTGATAGTTTTAATTATAAGGGACATCAGACAAAAAATCAATTCATGCGGTGAGACATCTTTTGGTCATGCTGTTCAGTGAAGTTATATAACATTCGTTTGGTATTGTTTGTGATCAATGAAAATCAGTAAGTAAGCCATTAACTGACCAAAGTGTTTCTATAGAATTTAGAAACATTAGGATGCTTTGAAATGAGAAAGTCAAAAAAATTAGGGAGAATTTTTAAAAGAGCACCTAAAAAATATCGTTATCCTTTCGGAATTTCTGTATAGGTTATAAGAAAGCGCTTAAGCCGTTTTGTATCCGTTGAACTGAACTCCTCCCACTTTCACTTTATTTGGAAAGTGGGAGGATGCTTATCTTCTTTAGTGTTTTTCAGCGATGCGTAAAATTGATAACCATTGTTTTTGAACATTTAAAGAGAATTATTTTATTAACCCGTGGTGCTAGATAAAAGACCACTAGGCATAAAAAATGGCCCTTGCATGAAAAATCCCTTTAAAATGAAAGTGCCAACCTACATTTCAAAGGAGAATCCTCATGCAAGAGCACTTTCATTTTACAACAAACCAAGCGAAAATTCAAAAACAATATGCTGCCATTTTGTCGATTGTAATCACACAGTTGTCCTATATCGAAGCTCATTTGGAGAGACGTAATCGCCACTTGTTGAAGCAAAACGACGAAGTGATCATAGCGGTTCATATACTTGGAAAGTTGTTTGGCTTCATGTCAGAACGAGCGTGGCATCGCTTTGTCGTTGGAAACTTATTCACGGAAGAGTCATTCCCTGAGCGTTCTCGATACAACCGTCGTTGCCGTTTATTACGTTGGGCGATTAAATGGATCCGACATCAACTTAAACATGGGCAGCATCACGCGTATGCCGTCGTGGACAGTTTGCCAATTGAGTTGTGTCACTCTGCACGTATTTCACGAGTCAAACGATTGAGAGAGGTGGCAGATACCGGATATTGTGCTTCCAAGAAGGCGTTCTTCTATGGGGTTAAGTTACACATTCAGATCACCGATCAGTCGCTTCCAATGGGATACGTAGTCGCAGCTGCTTCATATCACGATCGAACCGTCGCAGAAGAAGTCATGACTCAACTGCCGCATCCATATACACTGGGAGACAAAGGATATGTCAGTCAACTATTGCAAGAGAAACTTCATCGTCAATATGGGATTGCTTTTTGGACACCGTCTCGCAAAAATCAACGTGTTTCTCACGCGAAAGAATGGACAGAATGGATGCGTCGAAAACGTAAAATCGTTGAAACTACCTTTTCTGTACTTGTGGACTCGTTTCACATCACATCGATTCGTGCAAACAGCGTAGAAGGTTTTGAAACGGCATTAGATGGCATTCTACTGGCTTATACGCTTGTTGTCCTTGGGCTAGTTTAAAGTTCAACTAGCACCATGGGTATAATAAATGAACTTGTTAAAATCCGATAACCGTCTAATCTTTAAAAGTATTTAAAGGGGGATATCCTTGGATACATTCGGAATTTTAGGTTTCGTTTTTGGAATTTTTGCTTTTACTACTACACTAAGTTCAAAGAAAAAAATTGAAGAATTAGAACAAAGAATTAGTCAATTAGAAAATAAAAAATAGGGTACAGAAAATTAAAGAACAATGATTGTAAAAAATAGTATTTATTGTGCTAACAGGTGGTTTAGTTTAACATGTTCACCGAGAAGTCACCCACCTCTAAACAACGTGTAGGTGGGAGAGGTTCATTAGGTAACAGTAACTTTATAAAGCTTGAGGATGAATTTTCCTCAAGCTTTTTTTTTGGGAGATTTACTATGTGATTTTTGCTGTGAATTAGTGTGTGATTGATGCTGTTATTTAAGATTTTTTCCACAAAAACGAAACAAACTATTTGCATCATGAGAGAATTTTTATTTTTTATCGATAGATAAAATACTTCTCAGCTCGTCCCGTTGTTTTTATGTCTTTTTTGTGAATTGGAAAAAAACGTTTTTTACATTTTTTCAATATCATATTTACATTTGTTCATTAGGTTGGTATAGTGGTCGTGTGAGTGAAAGGGCTTAACGAGAAGCAAAGATTTAAAACTTAAAGGTGAGGAGGATATGGTTGTGAGAAACGAGATGCGTTTCTCACGGCAATCTTTATGGGTGACGTCGGTTTACTTCTTTCAGGAGCTACATTGTTTTTAAACAGTTTAATGTTGTTTGGAAAAGCGAATGAAAAAAGCGTGGGAGTCTTCAATTTGTTTGTAGGGGCTTTTCAAGTCATTGCGCCATTTTATTTAATTGCTGTTTCTGATCAAAATCATTGGACCATTTTTAATCTCGCTTGCATCTTTTTATTTGGCTTTACCTATTTATATGTAGGGGTTACTACGCTAAAAGGCCTTGAAGGAAGCGGATTGGGATGGTACTCTCTCTGGGTGTCCATCATCGCGATCGTCTATGCAGCTGTATCTGTCATGCATTTTCATGACATCATCAGCGCTTTAATATGGGTCATGTGGGCTTATTTATGGTTTTTATTCTTTTTATCTATGGCTCTTAATAAGAAAATGGATGCCTATATAGGAAAAGTGGCCTTTGTGCAATCATGGGTTACTCTCACCATTCCGGCACTCCTATCTCTAACAGGCGTGTGGAAAACAGATTTCGTTTCACATGTATGGTTCTATGTATTGATCTTATCTATTGTTTATTTCTGTATTTGCACCATTAGATTAAAATTTTCATTTAATAGCAAAGGGAAAAACGTGGATGTACAGGTAAATTCCTAAATGATTCGTGTCAAATCGTTTTGAGAGAAAATGAAGGGGCTGATTCAAAACATCGCTTTTGAGCGTTGTTTTGAATCAGCCCTTTTTATTATAAAACACTCGTATAGAGCATATACAGGGGACGGAACGGTTGGAAGGACAATGGAGTTAGGTATTTTCTTAATGGCAGGTAAGAAACCAAAAATAAATTATATTGTTATAATATGTTTTTTTTCAAGCATGAAAAAAGTAATATCTTCTTCAAATCTTAGACAAAATAATAGTTCTGTTTGGTACCGTCAAGAATTTTGTGTAATGCAAGATGGATAGGGTATCTCTGAAATGGATTTGGAATGGATAGGGAACCGATTTCCTCCCCACAGGAGACTGAATATTCAGTCTCCTGTGGGGAAAGGGAGAATCCCCTTATTTTGTTTATTTTCATTTACAATATATGGTTAATTGTAACGTTCTTCAAACATTCGCTGGAGGACTTCCTGCGCTTCGGCAAATCCTCGCAACTTTCGCCCCGCCCATTTCTCATTAAAGTCTTGGATCGTCAAATACACGACTTTTTCCGCGGCTTCTAAACTGCTCAAACTGTTCATCGGTTTTAGACGTTTCCGAATCTCCTTGATCGTTCGTTCGATGGCATTCGTCGTGTAAATTACACTTCGAATACTGTTTGGATAATTCATAAAGGTGAGGAGGACATCCAACTCATTGGCCCAAGATTGCACTTCTCTTGGGTACTTGCTTGACCATTTCGACTCAAACTGTTGAAACATCTGTAACGCCAACTCCTTATTCGGTGCACGATAAATCAGTTTGAGATCCTCTGCCACTTCAAATTGATCTTTTTTCCGAACACGACTGAGTGTGTTACGGGCTTTGTGAACGACACAGCGCTGCACATCGGCTTTCGGATAAACCGTCTTAAAGGCTTCCTCTAAACCCGGTAGTCCATCGAATACGCCTAGAAGTACTTCCTTGACGCCTCTTTTGTAGAGGTTTTGAAGAATTTCTTGCCATACATAAGCACTTTCTTGTCCTCCCACAAAGAAATCAAGAATTTCGCGATATCCTTCTTCGTTCACCCCTAACACCACATAAATGACTTCTTTCTCAACGGTTTCGCGACGAAGTTTTACGTATAAACCATCCAAATATAAGACGGAATGACGCTTGTGTAGAGGACGAGTGTGCCATTTTTCGATGTCTTCCTTCACGACATCGGTAATATGACTGATTGTCGTTGGAGAATAGGCATTTCCTAAAATTCGTTCAATAAACTTGCTAATTTCCCGCGTACTCATGCCACTTTGATACATTTTGATGACGGCTTCCTCGAGCCAGCCCGTGTGGCGTTGGTAAGGGGTAAACAGTTGCGTTTGAAATTCTCCGTTTCGGTCTCTTGGGACCAAAAGACCTTCAATCCGGCCATATTGCGTATCTAGATTTCGTTGATAGTAGCCGTTTCTCATATTCGATGTTCCGGCTTGTTCTATTTCGAGGAAATTTTTATTTCTTCCCGCATGATCAGTTCTAATTTTTCCTTTACAAACTGACGAATAACACTTTCCAGTTGATGAGCCCAGTCTACATTCGGTATACTTTTAGACATAGGTAGGGTACTCCTTTCTCTGGAATGTGTTTTGGTTCAAATCAGAGAATACCCTACCTTTTTTCTTTTGGTCTAGTAAAATGCTTTACACAAAATTTTATACATCATCCTTCTTTATTTTTAGGATTGGTAGATAATTCTACCTGTCCCTGATATTTGACGGATTTTTTCACTTTCATATTTCATATATGAGATCTCGAAGTGCAAATTTCCTTAAGTAGGTAAATAATGCTCAATGAACAGTAGCATCATTGCGATTCACAGTTATAGAAACATGGTGTAAAAAGATTATTTTGGTAGTTTTACGAAAATAAACTTTAAATTTATAAGCTTTGAACCAGTTGTATCAATTGGATATCCCCTAATTATAAAGACTCTTTTGCAGAATCGCGCTGTCGATTATACGATAACTTTTAGATAATGTACACCTTATTTGGATTCTAAAAAAGCAAAATCCCTTCTCCTGAGCCATGTATCGACACGTGAAAAATGGACAGATGTGGGACTTTATTTAATTTACAAATACGTCTCAAATAGTAAAATGAGTTAATATTTAATACCTTTCCCATATCACTTGTGCCAATACCATATCATTTGTTTTAGTAACATTAACCCAAAAAACGTCTCGATTATAATTTATCTTGAATGTATTCATAACATTTTCTGATAATTTTACTAAATAATTATTTTGATAATTAATAACCTCTATATCCCTCCAAGTTATATTATTTCTAAATCCTGTACCAAGTGCTTTTACTACCGCTTCTTTAATACTCCAAATTATCGCATATTTATCAGGTTCTCCTTTACACCATTGTAGCTCACTATGCGTAAATACTTTTCTAGATACTTTGTTATCATGCCATCTTTCTAACTCGGTGATATCTATGCCAATTCCCATTATCATATCTTTGTTCTCCTTTTATTTTTTGAATTAAACCTTACTTAAAATTATGTATAAACATACATAAGTTTTGATATTTATACAAAAATTATACATTTAGTTACTTTCTCTAGAAATATAGCGATATGTTTTAAAAAATATATAAAATAGATTATTTAATTTCATTTTGTTTGATAGATGGTGTTGTAAAACTAGAGTAAAAACTCAAAATTGTGCACAAGAATGCGTAGTTTTACATATAGTAAATGTGCAGTAATAAAAAAGTTGTTTAAATAATAAAAAAGTCATTTAAAAAATAATAAAATTTAACTTTCCTATTAAACTATCCCGAAAATACTATTCGTCATTAGTACATTTTTGGAAATACGAAACTAGACCTAGTAAAATCCTTTTTTTAAAAGGACCTAGGCTTTAACTTTATCTATTTTTTTCGCATTTCATTACGATACCGCTTCGACCGTTACTTTACAACCAAGTAGCTCTAGTCGTTTAATGGATTGTTTGATCACCATTTATTTCGTCGTTCAAAGTAATCTGCCATATGGTTGCCTTCTGTTTAAAAGATGATACACAATGGTTAAAATGGTATGTCTAACCGCTACTGCTGCACGTAACTTTGTATTACCTTTTCTCGTTTTTCCGGACTTCTTTTTTCATCCTTCTTTTTTCCAGTACTTTCGTTATTATATGGAACCATTCCAGCCCAAGCATACATGATGGGCTTTAATTTTGTTTACACAAAACTACGAACCGTGTTTACCTGTTGGTTTGTAAAATCAAAGTTAAAAAAGTGTAAGGTAGGGCACTCTTTTCGTATTTTTTCTAAGATTAGAGAATGCCTTACCTTTCCTTTTGTTTTAAGCAAATGCTTTACATAAAATTTTATACACCCTCTCTACTCTTAATAGAAATTAATGTAATCACGATTATATAAGTTATCAAATAAAACACTAAATAAAATATTAATCCAAATACTTGACTAAAACCATCAATTGCGATTTTAAAGAACCAAAGTGTTGAAAAAATAATAAACAAAGTTAGATGTAATAGCCCAATCTCTAATATTTTCCGTCTTTTTTTGTCTATCTTTTTTAATCTTATTGAAATAAAAAGTACAACACTAACTATTGATATGAAAATTGAAGAAAGAAAAAAAATTGTATCAAACATTAAACACGCCTCCTTGAAAATGTCTCAAAAAATATATTAACAAAAAATGGTTAATATGTTATATTATTTTATGAAAAAATACATAAATTAGAAAAGGAGGTAAAAATATGAGTATAAAGAAATTATTGGTTATATCTGGGGTTATCGGTACAACATTAATTTCTTCAACGGTCTTAGCATCGAATTATAGTTTTACTATTACTGAAAAATCAAATTTACCAGATAAGCAGATAATAAAAGAGCTTAAACATTATAAGAAGTTGGAATCTTTAAATTCTATTGAGTCGGAGGTCGAAAGAAAAAAATCTATTGCAAATTACCTGAATGGCTTGAGTGAGAAAGAACTTCTCGAAACGGCTGCGGAAATGGTAAATGCAGATGAAGAATTTGAAGTAGATGGAAGAATACTCGTTCCTTATATTAAGGAAAAATGGAAAGATGGTATTCCAAATGATACGCTTGAAATATTAAAAGATAAAGAATACCATCCTAAGTTTAGAATGTTCGTTTTGGACGGTATGACCCACCAAAAAATTAAGGACAAAACATTGAAAAATGATGAGTTTATATCAACGCTAAAGGGAATTATTAAGGACAAAAAAGAAAATGAGTTTCTCAGGGCCTATGCACTAAAAAAACTACAAGATAACGATAACCTCAACCATGAAGAGTTTAATCTTGCGGCATTAGTTTTTGATGAAACGGAGCCTGGCGAGGTAAGAGGTTCCGCAATTACAGCTATGCGAAGAACTAAGGATCCAAACTTTAAGAATACAATTCATAGAATCCTAAAAAATAAAGAAATTAAGGATAAGGAAGTAATTCGTTATGCGGTTGTATCAGCAGCGAAAGCAGATTTGCTAGGTGAATATTTAGATGAAGTTAACGAACTAGCTGTTAATTCTGATTCAGCAGATTTCACTAATACAATCATTTATGCATTAGGACTGTTAGGGAACCAAGAAGCTGTTAAATCAATCGTTAACCTAAACTATTCCGAGGAAAATAAGGATATTATGAGATTTAGTTTGAGAAAAAATGAACAGACTATTTTAACAATGATTGATAAAAAATTTCCTTCAGAAACTATTGAGGCTGGAATTAAAGCAGCGATTTACGGAAACATAACAACTGCACTTCCAAAAATTAAAGACATTCAAGGAAGTCAATTAGATAAAAAATTGATTCAACTTGCTACAGATGCGATTAATCTCATCAATCCTGAAGATACTATCGACCCTGAAGTTCAAAAGAAATGGGAGGGAAGATAAATTGAAGAATATAGGCAGGATTTTAATCTCAGCAGCTCTTTTATTTTCTATTTCTAGTTATGCCTATGCAGCATCTTCCCCTAGTGGAAGTGCTACATATAGAGAAGGCGGTACATTAAATACTCATGATCACGCTGGTATTATGAAAAATAGTTCAACTGTTTATGAAATTAAAGGTTATAATTATAAAGTAGATGAATCTTCATTGACTTCTTTTAAAGACGGTAAAACATATTACGGTACGTTTAAGACGTCAAGTTTAACTAGTACACAACGTGACTCTATTTTGAGTACAGCGGAAGCATTAGACAATGATCCTGAAATTACTTATACAATGTATGATCAATTAAATTGGGAGTCCAATGCAGGAGACTATATTTCGGTTTCTGAAATTACAGACATTCGTTGTGATGGGGTAGTAGAATATGCTTATGAGTGGAACAATATATGGGTTTGGGGTAGATCAAGCACCGGGACAGCTAGCGGAAACCCTACTCATCACGATATATCCTATACTGCGTATGCTTCTGAACATGCAAATTTAGGTTCAGATGCACCTTGGATTGAAGTATCTCCAAAAGTTCAACGTGGGGCTGCCCCTTGTGGTTGTGACCCTTATAAGTGGACAACATTGAGAAAGGAATAAACTACGAAGTAATTTGAATAATTGGAGGATTAATACCACCTTCCTTAAGCGGATTAAAACACGGTTTAAGGAAGGTGGTTTTGCTTTAAGCAACTTTGGTATATAAATTTGATGTAAACGATGTTTTAACCTTTAGTTTCCTTAAACAAATCAATCTTCCTGTTTGCAGAAAGCATAATGTTTAGCAACCAAACATGTAGGATAAAACAAATAGAAAATCTATAGTCGATTTAGTCCTTATTTAAGCGATTGAGAAAGAAAACAGGAATCAATGTCCACCCTCACCTTTTACGTCATACACACGCTACGATGTACTACAAATAAACGAAAGACATTAAACAAGTACAAGAACGGTTTAGGACACTCTCAAATTCAAACCACAATGAACTTATATCTCCATCCTTCGGATGAAGAAATTCGTGAGAATTGGGAAAAGGTTCAACATGCGTTTGACATCACTAAAAAATCTTGAAAGGTTTTGAGAGAATGAATATTCAACAACAGCATATCCCTGAATTGGATTTTCATGAACGATTACAGAAAGAGTTATCGACCTATACAGAAAAAATCATTCACGAAGATGGCTTGGTCACAACCAATGTCGTACAGAATCCCTATTTATTGGTCAACGATACATGGAACATGAAGGTAATAGGAGCTATCCCTAACTTCAACAATTATAAGGCTACAAGCAAAAATATTCGATTTGAGTTGAAAAGTCCATCCGTCAACTTGGAGATTAAGTATGTGTGGTACAACAAGTTATTTCGGGATGAATGGACTTTAACAAGTGCTTTTGTAGGTCAAGTAAGGTATCTCAGAAAATTGACAGCCTTCCTAAATGAAAAGTACGCGACCTTATATTCTCTACTTGATTTGGAGATAGATAAAGCAGAACGTGAATGGTTATATTGGTTATCTGGGAATGGGGTTCCACCACAATCCACTCAACAACATAGCCTTTATGGTAATTTGACAAATAAAACACCAGTAGCAAATTTTTTAAGAGTGATTTATTCTTACCTCTTTCAATTAACGGATACTCGTGAGGAATGGGAAAAAGACCGTTGGGATGTACGAATTTTACATAAAAAATACGGGATAGAGTACAACAAAAGTCTCGCTAATTACTATATTGATTTTACTAAAATTGAACAAATTAATATTCGAGAGCAAGTAAAGAAATATCTAAAGCAACGATTACTTAGCAAAAATAACTTCTCTTGGGATACAGCAACGGAATACATGAGGTACTTACTCTCATTCATTGCATTTATTTTCTCAGCAGAACCTGATTGGTATAATTTGAAGCATTTAAAACGTTCGCATATGGAGCAATACATCTAATGGCTACACGAATATGCGAAGAGCTGTTTAAAAAAGAAAAACGCAAATCCTGAAAGATATATTTCTAAGAGTTTTAATACCATACAAAAATTCTTAGAAGATATTCAACTCCATGAATACAATATCGCTCCTGAAACTCATGTGAGGTTGTTAATTTTCCCAGAGGATAAACCGAAACAAAAGAAGAAAGCCATTGATGTAACTGCTAAACTAAAATGGACAGAATCCGACAAATAAAATTGAACACTTATTTACCAATTTTACTCCGAACAGCTATGATAGATGTTGAAT
>NZ_SLUL01000029.1 GCF_004341205.1 Thermolongibacillus altinsuensis | reverse complement strand
GTGGCAGAGGATCTCAAACTGATTTATCGTGCACCGAATAAGGAGTTGGCGTTACAGATGTTTCAACAGTTTGAGTCGAAATGGTCAAGCAAGTATCCGAGAGAAGTTCAATCTTGGGCCAATGAGTTGGATGTCCTCCTTACATTTATGGATTATCTAAGCAGTATTCGAAGTGTGATTTATACGACGAATGCCATTGAACGAACGATCAAGGAGATTCGGAAACGTCCCAAGCCCATGAACAGTTTGAGTAGCTTAGAAGCCGCTGAAAAAATCGTGTATTTGACTATTCAAGATTTTAACGAGAAATGGGCAGGACGAAAGTTACGAGGATTTGCCGAAGCTCATGAAGCCCTCCAGCGAATGTTTGAAGAACGTTATTGTTAACCAAATATTGTAAATAAACAAAATAAGGGGATTCTCCCTTTCCACACAGGAGACTGAATATTCAGTCTCCTGTGTGGAGGAAACAGCCCCCCTCTATTCCAAATCCATTTCAGAGATACCCTATCTATCTCGTGCAAAATATTAAGTTTTTAATGTAATTTTTGTAACAACATCTGCTTTGTTTAATTTATTTAAGTGTTTTTAAATTTGAAGAAAACATACCTATTATCCCTAGCATCACTGTAAAAATGCCTAAGATTACGAAAAGTAGTCCGATTTCTCTCATCTCTCCCCTACCAATTATTAAATAAACTATTTCAACTAATTGACTATTTTCTTTAAATAAAGGAACTAACATATGGTCTATTGTAGTTCCTGCAATCAGATATGCTAAGGGTAGAGAAGAAATTGACAGCATTCTAGCTATAGATATTATACGTCCAAATATTTCATAAGGTGTTAATGACTGTATTATAGATGTGCCACAGCCTCTAATTATTGGTATGAGAAAAAAAGCTATAAATCCAGAAACACTGATTAGCCAAATAGATTCCCTTAATCCTCCCATAATAATAGACACTCCAAGAAGAATCGTAGGTATTAATACGCCTCTAATTCTCTTTTTAGGTCCTCCCCACTTAGAAATGGCTATACTACCAAAAACCATACCTATTCCACTACTCGTTAAAACAACTGTTAAGCTGTTTTTATTAGCAAAACTAAGAACTAGCGGTGTTATCAAGGCATTGACCATACCTAATAAAAAGAAATTAAAAGTAAAATACATTACTAATAAGCTAATCGGTCTATTATTTTTTATAAATAAAAAACCTTCTTTTATTTCAGACCAAGTATTTTTACCTTCTGAAATGATAGGTTTTGAATGCAATACTACATTTTTTAATAAAATTAAAGAAACTATATACAATATTACAGTGATAGAAATAATTAAATTTATGGAAACCAATCCTAACACTAATGTTGAAAATATTGGTGATAGTAAGTAAGAAATGGATTGCGCCGCCTGAACAAAACCATTAGCTTTTGTTATTTCATTTGTTGTTTTATCATTAAATAAAAGATAAACTATCTTCTGAAAAGCACTCCATTGGAGAGTATTAAAAGCTGAATTAAATGCAACAAACATGTATATAATTAGCAGGGACTCGTTCTTTAAGATGAAGACCATAAATAATATTATTGTGTTTATAAGTAACCCTATAATAGATAAAAGGTTTGCGGTTTTTACATTTATTTTATCAACTAATGCACCTGTATATGGAGATAAGAAAATACTAGGTAAATAAGTAAATAAGAAAACAAGAGTATAGCTCATTGTAGAATGATACTCTTCTATAGTCCAAATACCCAACGAATAATTAATATTCAATGTGGAAAAGATGGAAAATAAGTTCGCAATCCATATAGTTCTAAATAATCCTTTTATATTTATCTCTTTTACCTTATCTTTTTGTTCCATAATTTAATAAAATCAACTCTCTTTGTTTATTTTTTTTAAAATTCTTTATCTCCTACATTTTCGACTAATACTACTCCCTTATCACCATCAACAGTTACACGTTGTCCGTCCTTAAGAAAATTCATTATTCCTGCAACGTTTACTACAGCAGGAATACCGTATTCTCGTGCTACAATGGCACCATGTGATAGATATCCTCCTGTTTCCATAATAATTCCTGATACTTTTAAAAATAGAGGTGTCCAAGATGGATCTGTAGAGTTTGTTACAAGTATATCTCCTTTTTTTAGATGTATTGCTTCACTAGGATGCTTAACAATTCTACAGATACCTTCTACTTTACCGGATGCTACTCCAAGCCCCTTTAGTGAATATTTATTGTTATCATTAGAAATACTTTGAGTTATAAATTTAGGAATATCATTGATTATTATGTTTGGATAAGGTTTGTTTTCATATTCCTCGATAAGTTTTATTCTATGATTAATAAGTGTTTCAAGGCCACTTCCTCCCCATTCTTGATTGAGAAGACCTATAATTTCAAACCATCCTAAGTAAAAAATTTCATTGCGATTCTTTAAAAAATTCATTTCAACTAATCTATCAGCTATTTCAAGTAATAGTTTTCTCGTACATTCAAGTAAATGAGCTAAAACAGACTTAGCCATTTCTCTTTTTTCAAAACCGGACACTGTTTTACATAATAGCAAATTAATAATAAGTTTGTTGAGTCCTCTAACTTCATCCAACAACAAATCACTGTTTTCGGAATTCAGTAGAGTATATTCTTTCAAATTATTTTGTACATATTCTTGTATGATTTGAAGTAAATAATTTGGATCTTCTCTCCAACGAGGGTTACTTATATCCAATTCATATATTCCTCGATGTCCATATTTACGTAAGTATTCTTTAAATTTCTTTTTGAATATTGATTTTTCAGAAAGAAAACAGTCCCATGATTCAAAACTTTCTAAACGGAATAAATTTAAGGCTTCTGGATCTTGTTTTGCAATATCAGCAAGTAACTGAAGTTCATAACCTTGTTGCGCACTCGTAATATTCCCCTGATTTTTTAATAACTTATTAAGAAGAGTAATGCCATCATCACCGAATTTCTTTCTTAGTTGTGTTTCTAAGGTAGTGAAATAGAACCCAGATAAAGTATTTAAAACCTGTGCTTGAGGGGTGTATTCTAGAAGTTCTTTATAATAGGCATAGAAAATATTCAATAATTCTTTATTATCTAAGGATTTCAAATTTAGGTTTCTTAATTTATCTGCTGACTTAATCTTTTCTTTAAATAATCTTTCAGCATATTTAGATAATCTAACCATTTTTACTAACGTAATTACTTTACGTAAGGTTCTTATAACTTTTTTCTTTATATTTCTCTCCTCTTTAACTGGATATTTAATTTCTGGTTGATGTCCTCCTAATGCTCTATTAAATATTCGAGGAGGAATACCAAAAGCATCATACATTTCCCACTGTAATGCAGATAAATTCATATAAGCTCTGCCATTATAGATTTTTGTATGTTCCAAACCTTTAAGAATTGGATAATTTGCTAACTTAAACGGAGTGAGTACCATTTGTTCCAACGGATCCCTTATGATACTCCAAGAGAGAAAGGATTGTACATTAGGCATTACATCTTTAAAATTGGCATTAGACCAAATGATTTTTTCATCAATTAATTCAGGATAAGTTTTCTCACTAATAATCGTAACAGGTCTAGTTTGAACTATGTAGAAAATTTTACCATCAAAGACCCACTCAATATCTTGATGTTGAATCATATCCCCAATTGTTTCGAAAACTCTTAATATTATTTTACTTAATTCTAAGATTTCTTTTGAAGTTAAAACTTGCTGTTTTGTAGATATTGTTTGTTCTTTTAATCTAAGTTCTCTACTATTAGAATCTAGAATTAGTGTTTTTTCTTTTCTACCTAAACGGACATTTATTAACTCTGTTTGCAGACCTGAATATCTTACAATATATTCATCAGGATCCACTTCTCCACTTACCAAGGTTTCTCCGAGACCAAAATTTGCGTGAATAAGTAACTGATCTTTTTCTCCAGTTATTGGGTTGCATGTAAAAGCAATTCCCGAACATTTAGGTTCAATAAGACGCATTATAACAACTGCAGGCATTAATTCACTGTCATTAATTCCGAATTTTCTTCGATAACCTACAGCCCGTATAGACCAAATGGAGGCAAAGCATCTCTTTACTGCCTCTAATACATCGTTTAATCCCTTAACATTTAGTACAGTTTCATGGATACCAGCAAAAGAATATTTAGTGGAATCTTCGGCCGTAGCGGAAGATCTGACTGCTAAAGGATAATTTTCTAAATTTGTTTGTCCTAAAAACGATTTGATTTCATTGGTTATATCTTCAGGAAACTCTCCCAACATAATACTACTTTGTATACTTTCAAGAATTTCAAAGGTTTCATTACTAGTTAAGTTATCAATATTAATATTATTTGCCCTATTTAACACATGTGACAGATTGTTAAATTTAATAAAAGATTCGTAAGCCTCTGTAGTAAGTATTCCACCCTCTGGAACAGGAAAACTGTAATGATGTAACTTTGCTAAATTATAACCTTTACCACCTATAAGGTTTACGTTTAAACCAAAAGCCTCATTCCATGACTTAATATAAGTCATCTATATCTCCCCACCTAACATTAAAATAAATATGGAATTATTCTTTTCACTTGTTTTGAGTAACTAATATAATCATCTCCAAACTTATCAATAAGCATTTTTTCTTCATTTTGTATTCGCTTAATTCCTAGTGGCGATAGCAAAACAACTAGAAAGAAACCGATCCAAGAGTTAAAAATCAATGAAGTACTGATAAGAACTAAAGTTGTACCTAAATATGCAGGATGTCTAACGTATCTATATAGTCCTGTTGTTATTAGTTGATGGTTTTGATCTATTTTCAAAGAGTGTGAAAAATAACCTTGTAAATCTTTTTTTGCTTTCACTCTTAAATATCCACCACAGACGAATAAAATCAGGCCTATAATATATGTAAAAGTTTGTATATTTTTATTAAGCATAAAGAATAAATTATAATAAGAGTTTAAAGTAATTAATAAAAGAAATATCGAGATTAATAGACCGCTTAAAATTCCATTATCTTTAGATTTTATTTTATAGGACTCAAAATTAGTGATACTTTCTACAAAGAGCCCTAATAATACGATCAAACACCCTTGAAAAAATATAGAATAATTTTCTTTATTTGATGGAAACAAAGTAATACATAAAACAAGCCCTAGTAAATAGGGCAATATTAAGACTATTAAAATGTCTATACGTAATTTTCTCTTCATAATTATCGCCTCTTGATTTTAAATTTTCTATTAAAGCCATCCATTTTCTTTGTACCAATAATAGGTTTTTTTAACTCCTTCTGTTAAACTGGTGTTACACGACAACCCATATATCTTTGATAATTTTGTTGTATCCACACACCAATTATAGTTCAACAGATCGTTGACTCTAGATAATGGTAACAGTTCTTGTTTATCAAGAACTTTAAATGCATAAGACATAGCTAGTAGTAAGTAGTAAGTAATTTTAAGCGGTAAATAAATCCTTTTAACTTTTCTTTCACTGATTTGATTGGTTAAATCAAAAAACTCATTCCAATTATGGATGTCTGTATGTGAGATATTAACAATGTCTGACGTATGAGACAGTGATGGAATTTTTAGTAAGCAATCGGCTAAATCTTCAACATATACCATGCTAAAGTAATTAAGTTTTGTACCTAACAGTTTCAGTTGATATCCTTTCTTCATCAATTTAAAAAGTGGTAATAAATTACGATCACCTGGACCGTATACAGCTGGAGGTCTTATGATAACCCTAGTTATCTTTTTGCTATTTATTCTTAGAATTTCTTCCTCTGCTTTTGCTTTACTGATACCATAATTATCTGTGGGGTTATGTTTTTGGTTCTCATTAATTTTACCTTTAGAAGAAGGACCTACTGCTTTAATGGAACTTACATATATAAATTTAAATTTGCGGTCATGCTTAATAGCAGCTTCTAATAAAGTTTTAGTTGAAACTTCATTAAAAACTGGATTTTGTTTTAACCTAGATAATCCCAAACCAGCTATATGGTATACGATATCTATATCTTTTAGTGCATCGAAACAATCATGAAAGTTTAATAAATCACCCTCAAATATTTCAAATCTACCGTTCAAATGTGTAATAGTATTTTTATTTCGAACGAAACATCTTACATAGTTATTACTATTTAGTAACTTTTCTAATAAGTGCCTACCAATAAAACCTGTAGCCCCAGTAATTAAAATTCTAGAATTCATAAATGTTTCTTACCTCTTTGAGTAGTTTAACTGCACGTCTACATTCTTCAATAGTATGTGAACTAGTTACACCAATTCGAAGTCTTCCTTGATTAACTGGAACAGCAGGTGGAATCATGGTCGCTACGAACAAACCATTTTCCATAAGCCAATTAGCTACTTTAACTGTTTTATCTTCATCACCAATTATAACCGGTACTATAGGGCTACAAGTATCCAGGATATTAAAGCCTTCTTCTCTAAGTGTATTAATAAGATATTCGGTATTATTCCAAAGTCTTTCCCTGAGTTTTTTTCCATGTTGTTCAATAAATTCCAAAGAAGCAAGAGATGCTGCCGCTACTGCCGGCACAGAACCACGAGAACTTGTGTAAGATGGTGCATAGTGTCTAATCTCTTCTGCGATTTCTTCTTTTGTTATTGCAAAGCCGCCTACACTTCCTATCGCTTTACTCATGGTGCCTACAATAACATCTATTTGGTCTAAAACATCAAAGTGTTCAGCAACTCCTAAACCATTTGGTCCAACAACACCAAATGAATGTGCTTCGTCTACTACAATCATCGTATTGTAAATTTTTGATAATTCACAAATTTTATCTAATGGAGCATAATCACCGTCTGCACTGAATAGTCCATCAACTACTATAATTCTTTTACGTTTATCCATGGACTGTTTTAAAATTGACTCTAGTTTTCGAAGATCGTTATGTGGAAAAGAACGTAATTGTGCACCAGATAAATGACTACCCATGAAGATAGAAATATGATTTAATCGATCGTTAATAATAACATCTTCAGAAGTTGCTATAACTGATAACACACCTAAATTGGCTGCCATTCCTGACGGAAAGAGTATGGAAGAAGACTTATTAAACATCGAGGCTAACTTTTTTTCTAAAGCATTATGAATCTTTGTATATCCACAAAAAATTTGAGCTCCCAAAGTGTTTGTACCAAATTCTCTAATTGCTTCAATAGAGCGTTCTTTAACATATTCGTTTTGTGATAAACCTAAATAATCACAAGAACCAAACATTAACATTTTTCCCTTATCTGTAATAGTGATATAATTATTACTAGTTTGTTCTATTGTTGGAAGAAACGGATATACCCCTTCATCTTTCCAATTCGTAAATTTTGATACATCGTATTTAGGTCTTACAGTGGTTTTCATCATCATTGCTCTCCTATTTTAATTTACTATCTATACAAACTTGGAATAAGATTTACACTAGCAAAATCTTTCATTGTTTCTGAACTTCCGGCGTATACACTCATAATCCTCACATCTCTAAGAGCCTTATCTATCCAACTGTTTTCATATAACCCATAACTTCCATGAAGTTGATGACATCTTTGAATAATTTGTTGTGCAATTTCACAAAGATGAAATTTAATAATAGTGGCTCGCGCTCTATCTATTTTTCCTTTTATGATAGAATCAGCAACTGCATTCACAATTGACTTACATGCTTCAATTTTAGACAGATATTCTGCTAATTCATAACGTATAGACTGATAATTAATAATTTCCTTACCTTTATAGAAGCGTTTACTTAAAAAGTTAATCGTCTGCTTTATCGCTTCTTTGGCCAAACATATAGCTCCATAACCAATAATAAATCTTTCTTCATAAAGTACATCAATTACCATCATATACCCGTTATTCAATTTGCCTATAACATTTTCGATTGGAACTTCGTAATTATCAAAATGGATGTGACCAATCGGCGATGATTTTTGACCAATTTTAAATAATTGGTTAACCGAATACCCTTTTTTTCTTGTGTCTACTGCCAATAACGACATACTGAGCGGACTTTGAGAATTTTTTGTTTTGACAAGTACAACTAATTTATCAGCAATAGGTGCGTTTGTAATAAACATTTTTTCTCCATTTAATATCCACTTATCTGCGTGTCTCTCCGCTTGACATTTAACACTCTTCAATAAATCTGATCCTCCTGAAGGCTCAGTTACTGCGAGAGCACCTATAGCTTCTCCTTTTATAATTGGGGTAAGAAACTGTTCTTTAATATGATCATTTCCAAAACGTGCAAGCAAAGGAACAACTGTATTCAGTTGTATTAGTATACTTGAAGCTATACCTACTGCATTAATCTTCATCAATTCTTCCACTAGGATTAATGTATAAGAAATATCTAATCCTCGTCCTCCATTTTCTCTAGAAATAGTAAGACCAAGTAGATTTTCTTTACCTAATATTTGAAACAATTCACGAGGAACAGATTGATTCAGTTCCCATCTATCTACATTAGGTTTAATATATTTATCTATAATACTTTTTATTTCTTCTCTAAAAATAGTATGAGTTACAGAGTAGGTCATATGTTTCACCTTGTTTTAGATTTTTCGATTTGATATGATTTCTTTCATCATTTCAAGAGTACCAGCGAAGGATGTTGATCCTAATGCATCTCGATAAATTCTACTTATCTTGTACTCATGTAGAAATCCTCGTCCTCCATATAACTGTAAGCATCCATTAATCACCTTTAAAGCAGCCTGAGTACAAACTAGCTTTGCCATTGCTGCTTTTGTCGAGGAATCTCTGGATTTTTGGGCACGCCATTGTTTAATTACATCTTCTAAAAACAAATTCGCTATTTCGTATTCAGCAGAAAGTTCAGCTAGTTTATGCCTTACTGATTGCAAGTCAGCTAACTTACTTTCAAACATAGGACGGTTATTAACATAGCTATATGTTTCTCTAATCACCTCTTCAGTCATTGACATAAGAGCATAAGTTCCAACTAATCTTTCCTCAGTTAACGCATTTTCTAGATAAATTAGCCCTTTATGTAAACGACCGATAACATACTCCTTGGGAAGTAAAACATTGTTAAAGTGTATAATTCCAAGGGCAGCTGTATGTAAGCCTGATGTCTGAATTCTTTCAATAAAAATACCATTTGAATCTATCAAATCTAAGGGCACTAAAACCAATGTATGAGATAAGATATTACCATTACCAGATTTCGCAAGGACAATTACAAAATCTGCACCAGGTATGTTTAAAATGAAGTGTTTTTTTCCAGATAGTTCAACGTGATTTTCATAGATCTTAATCCTTGTTTCACAATTATTGATGAAATTCGAACCACCATGTGGTTCAGTAATTGCAACTGCACCTATTAATTTCCCCTGTAAATACGGTGATAAATATTTTTGTTTTAATTCTTCATTTGCGTAGTTTCTAAGAAGGTATAAGGGAATATTCAAGGTATTAAGAATAGTCGAAGAAATTCCCAAAGATAACTTTCCTATTTTTTTTGCCAAATATAATTTGTTATCAAAACCATCTGGTTCCCTACATATATTCTCAATGATACCCTTTGATCCCAGATTATTTATAAGATGGAAGGGAACAATTCTTTCTTGTTCCCAGAATTCTAGGTGAGGTACAATATCTTTTTCTACTATCTCGTCAATTTGTACTTTTATAGACTCTAATGTCCTGGTACTCATACTATACGTTCCTTCCTGTTTAAACAGTATTTTTTTGTAAAATCACATATTTTTTTAATCTAATATTTGATTTACCTGCAATTTTTTCAATTTCTTTTCGCCATTTTTTGTTACTCTCTAAAACCCATGCCACATGTATATAATCAATTTGGTATTTTATAGCTAAATTGTTTAGTACTTCAGATAAGAGTAATCCTTCGACACCACAATTACGATATTGAGGTATAACTCCTATAAAGAAAGCACGAAATACATTTAGATCGCTATTGTTATTTAAGTCTGGCATAATCATTTGAAATCCCACTAATTGCCCCTCAATTTCTGCAATTAAGCAATAGTCAGGCTGATAGTAAGGAACAATTTGAAGAAATGCTTCATAAAACTCTTTTGCGTTTAATGGTATAAACCCCCAGTTTTCTTTCCATGCTTCATTGTAAACTTCTATAATTTTTTTCATATCTTCCTTTAGGTTTGGTAAATCAAGTGGCCTGATATTTAAATTTGGAATTTTCTTTTTAACAAATTTGCTAACTGTTTTTAATTTTTCATAAGGAGGTTGAAGTTTGATGATATATTCAAACATATTCATACTTTCAGAAAAACCAATATTCTTAAGTAAATCCACATAATATTTTTTTGTATAGGGCATACCGAAAAGAGGGCGTCCTTCTCCTTCAACTAATAAACCTCTAGTATCTGAGATTTTAGGGGTCATAGGCCCCATAATGGTAACTACTCCTCTTTTCTCAAACCAATTTGTAATGTATTTAAACAGTTCTCTTACTACCTCAAGATCATTAATTGATTCAAAGTGTGAGAAAAATCCAGTAGGAGTCTCAAATAACCCTGAACTTTCCGAATCAAAAGACGTTAAAGCTCTTGCTACTGGCTTTTCATTTCTATACACAATAAAAATACTTCTTTCTCCACGCTTTAGATATGAATCAGTTGGTCCTAACTGCTGAAGAATTTCTTCTTTACGCAAAGGAATCCAGTTAGGATCGTCACTATATAATGAGTTAGCGATTTCGATAAAATCAAGAATGTAATCCTCCACACGTCCATACCTTACTTCTAATGTATGAGATACCATTATTTATTGAGTCCTCCAAAAATTGCTTGAATAAAGTCTTTAACCTTAACATCTCCATTTTGTACATTTAAAGCTTCTTCTACTTCAATCTCCGTATCAAATTCGCTTTCTAAATTAACAAGTAATTCCGCAAATGTTAGAGAATCAATGTCTAAATCTTTTAGTGTTGAATCTAAATTAACCGTTTCAATATTTAATTCTTCTTTGATAACTTCAATTACTTTTTTTTCTACTTCCTCAAAAGAAATTTTTTGAACTTTAGCAGTTTCCATGTGTATCATCCTTTCTTTTAAATATCGAACTATGTAATATTTCGTATATATTTGTAATAAAATTACATTATAGTAATAATATAATAATTATTGATAATTTAGTCAATAATTTAATATTGTTACAATTGATAATTTAGTCAATAATTTAATATTGTTACAAAATTTAAATTATTAATATCAAGCTCGTTAGACATGAGTCTAGGAAATATCTCAAAGATTTTTTATACTGTTCTTAGTAAAAAGGAGGCTATTTAGTTTAGAATCAAAATTATTTCTATCTAAAAGTCATTCAATCAACATTGGAAAAAAGAAAACATCCTAGCATCGTAACATCAAAACCTTAAATTTTTGAATGAAAGAATATCGAATAAGAAAATTAGCTTCTTCATCAAAGGGGGATGCTTTACTAGTAAAAAATCTGTTTTTCTGTCTATATAAGTTCAGATTGAAAAAATTGACATAACAAGACACTTCAGATTACTAAAAGCATGATCAAAACGCTTTATATATCATAAAATCAATTTATGAAAATAGCGGAAAAGAAAAAAACTGTTAACTGACAAAGATTTAGAAAATACGATTTTATGTGGTTCAACAAAAAAACACTCGCTACTGAATGAAAGAATGGAAATAGTCGATAAGCAGATTGTAGATTCATTGGAGGCACTCTATTACAATGGTGCTGAACATCTTAGATATTCTATTAAACAAAGCTAACCATCTGATTTATTGGGAAAGTACCTAATTTTCATTGCCCCAACAAGGCTAAAAGATTTCCGATGAACAATATATGTTGTTTTTTGCAAAAGTGGTTCTTACAATAATTTGGGAAGATATCTTACCATTAACTACACTGAAATAATAAAAATAAAGGGATTCGTAACTATGTTTAACCTTGCTTAGTTTCCTTCGGATTCTTCTATAGGTTTACAAGAAAAGTGCAAATGTTTATGCAGTAATATACACTGGGGTATTACATAAAGGGGTATTCATAGTAAACTTTTTGGTTTTTGCCAAAATGGTTGTTGTAGGCGCGTGGCTATCGTTATGCTCAGCGTTTGCGTAGCGATTTAAGGCGGTTAAACGCTCTTTTCTTTTCCCATATAAATGGTTTTCTAGAACACTCAAATGAATGATATATGATCAAGCTAGGCTCTCTCTTTTAGAAAAACGTGTTCTCTACAGGCTGTAATTTGTGATTTCAATAAAACAACAATAAAAATTTCTATCAGAATCATATCAAATCGCTCCCAAAAAGACCGTAAGAACCATTTTTTCTTGTAGAAAACACAAATAAAAGAGCTACTACATGAATAGCGTCTATGCATACGAATATCATAGAATGAGGAAACACCTGTATCCGATTACCAATAATAAAAAAGCTTGTCGACTTTGTCGACAAGCTGAAGATTCACAGATTAGTAAATTTGTTCTATTTAATAAATGTCTTCTCAAGGTTCTTCATTTTATTTTCCAGCAGCTTTAGTGAATAGCTTAATAACTCATCTTTATCCATCTCTTCTTTTTGTTTATCAAAATATAAGGGTTCACCTAAGATGACAGTAGCCTTTTTACCTATTAGTATTTCCTTCAAATTAGTAGGACCATGATAACTAGCTGGCAAAATAGGAACATTAGCTTTAATAGCAATTGTTACTGCACCTCTTTTTAAAGGCACTTCCTCATTAGTTCTAGTACCACTTGGAAAAATTCCTACAATTTTATTTTCTTTTAATAATTTCATAGGAATTTTTAAGGTACTCGGTCCAGGATTTTGGCGATTTACAGGAAAAGCATTTAAATATTTTAAAAATGTCCCTATTAATCTAGAATTAAATAGCTCTTTTTTTGCCATATAATGTACTTGTGTCGGATAAAGAGACATAGCAAGCATAATGACATCTACCCACCCACGATGAGAACATGTTACTACATAATTTTTATTTTTGGGGATATTTTCCTTACCTCTAACTTCTAATAGTCTAAATAATTTAATTATAAAATAAAGAATTTTAGCTACAATATGATACATCATTTTTCTCACCTCTATTTAATAGTATTAATTATTAGGTTATTCTAACAAAAATATTTTTTGTAAATTAAAACATATTTTCCCATCATGACTCAACAAAAATCTAGGGTATTGTGTAAATCCCCTGCCTTTCATTTATAAAATGGCTCTAGATGACTTGACATGAAGACTCTGCGGACGTGTTCTTTAGCAAAAGGACGACCTCAACTCCTTATTTCGTTAGGTACCAAGCCTAACATGTTCATCATTCCATGTAAAGATGGGTTAATTTTAGATTGAACAAAGTTACCAACAGCTACAAAAGGTTCGTCTAAAGTTTTGCAATCCACTAAAGTATTAACTTTATTATTTTCTGTATTCTCTTTTAAAGTTTTAGGGATAGATATAGCATATTCTTTTTCTACTTTATCAATTTTATTTTCAATAATATTTCTTTGGCTTTGCCATATTTATTTAAATAACACTACTATTTGATATTCATATACCTTTAATCCCCTTCTATTTGCTTCTTTTTCAATATAATAAATCATGTTGTTGCCCATACGCGATATTCTTCCAATTTACATTAACTTTCTATGTGGAGTTAAATATTTTTTAATAAAAATATTGGCATTATTATACCGTCTTACTCAAATATCTTTATATATTTATCAACATTATACCAAATTGATTAATAATGCTTTAAAACATTTAAAATCATCGGCTAATTCATCATCAATCGAAATACGGTATCCTTTTACATACGTTTTTTCTATGTTAGTTTCAATGTAATATTTTCTATTTAATTTAACTAAACAATCTTGCGTTAAGCCTAATACATCGAAAATCCGCAATTCTGTTTTAAAAGCTACCCATATTATAGGCTGAACCTCTTTGTGAAGATGATTGATATGAGTGAATAGTTGCTCTAACACATAATCGGGAATATAGTCAATTGGTCAATTGTAACCGTCAAGTAAAATTGAACACTTTTTGCTCATTAATTTTGAACAGTTTCATCGCTGAAAATGGAAATTCTATGCTTCATGCGATAGCTG
>NZ_SLUL01000028.1 GCF_004341205.1 Thermolongibacillus altinsuensis | reverse complement strand
TTCCTATTGCCTTTTTTTGGTCATTAATAGGGTATCCAATTTGATTGTGGGGTATACCGCTTCAGCCATGGTTAATTGATTTTCACAGAAAAAAGTGACTATATATGATAAACTCAATTTTCCTACATAAACAAGCTTTTCTGCCACTTCCCCGAACGAAACGCCATCAGAAATGCCATGCGTTTTACGTTCGGGATCGGCATGCTTCTAGCATGCCGGTCGGCAAGATTTTTCTTGCCGCCTATGGCAGAAAAGCGGTCTTCTATTCATGATGAGATATGTCGGAAACTCAACTTGAGTCTATATAAATAAAACATGCCCCACCTTGAATAAGGCAGGGCATGTTTCGCATGGTTTACATAATCGTTTCCGATTGATTATGCGCTTTTTAACGTTTCCTCTACATACTTTTCAGCTTGTTTTTCATCGTATTGACCTTCCCACTTAGACATAACGACAGCCGCTAGTGAGTTGCCGATAACGTTGACAACCGTGCGAGCCATGTCTAAAATTCGGTCAATTCCAGCAATAAACGCTAATCCTTCTGCAGGAATACCCACTGTTCCTAATGTCGCAAGCAATACAACGAAAGATACGCCAGGTACCCCCGCAATTCCTTTCGATGTCACCATTAATACTAATACAAGCGAAATTTGCTGTGAAAGAGACATGTCAATGCCGTACAACTGCGCGATGAAAATGGCTGCCAAAGCTTGATATAAGGTAGACCCATCCAAATTAAACGAGTATCCGACAGGAATGACAAAAGAAGTGATCGCTTTTGGACAGCCGAGCTTTTCCATTTTCTCCATAACCTTTGGCAATACCGTTTCAGAACTCGCTGTACTATAAGCAAGCACTAATTCGTCTTTTAAAATTTTGATGAGGTGAATAATATTTAAGCCGACTAATTTTGCGACAATTCCAAGTACAATAAATACGAAGAAAATCATGGTTGCATACACAACGATGACTAATTTGCTGAGCGGAATCAGGGATTCTACCCCAAACTTAGAAACCGTGACACCGATCAAAGCAAAAACGCCAAACGGTGCGAATTTCATAATTTGGTTTGTAACATAAAACATCGCCTCTGCGGTTCCTTGGAAAAATTGCAAAACTGGTTTGCCTTTTTCCCCGATTGCTGCCACCCCTAAACCAAACATAACAGAGAAGAAAATGATCGCAAGCATATCGCCATTTGCTAATGATTCCATAATATTTTTTGGAACGATGTTAACAAATGTATCAGCCATTGAATGGCTTTGCACTTCACTTGTTGTGTCTACATAACTTTGGATATCTGTTTTTTCTAATGTTTTAATGTTTACGCCTGCTCCAGGTTGAAAGATATTAGCAGCTAACAATCCGACTATAATCGCAATGGTTGTGATAATCTCAAAATAAATAATGGTTTTTCCGCCAAGTTTCCCTAGTTTTTTCATATCGCCAACGCTGGCTACACCAACAACTAAGCTGGAAACAACAATCGGAATCACAATCATCTTAATCAAACGAAGGAAAATATCTCCTATTGGTTTTAAATACGTTTCGACAGCAGGATTTCCGTAAAAAATGGCCCCCACAATAATCCCCGCAATTAGACCAATAAAAATTTGCCACGCTAGACCAATTCTTTTCATTCAAATGCCCCCTTTTACTTAAAAATTGGTTAGATTTACTGCCGTGAAATGTTTAAAAGAATTGGGGTGAAAGTCACAACTATCACATATGTTAATAAATATTTTGAAAGCTGTAAATAGTAAATATACATGTTGTCATTGTCCCGTCATCATTCTGTCATTTTTTGTGTCATTTAAAGTTACGAAATCTACCATTGAGGCATACAATTATTGCGACATATCATTCTCATGTAACTTTTGGTCTGCCATAAATTTCACAAGACTTCATTTGGCTCTCAGATCAACAAAAGATTGCGCACGCATAAAATAAACCCTAAGACCGACAATTGCGATCTTAGGGTGAGGAAGCGTCCTGTTAGGTTAGAGTGTGAGTAACCGACTGAATATATTCATGCTCCTCTTCCGAAATATTTACACCCGTTACTTCTCGGGTAGGGCTGGAAAGCGCGGAACAACTTCTTCTCGTGAACTACATCGCCATTGAAATAGCGAGCTTCTCGCTTCATCTGGTGCAGCCACCTGCATGTGCAGCCACCTGCATCCATCCACGAAAAATACCACTTTCTTGCCAGCGTATTCTGCTTTGTAAGCAGTGAATTGGATGAGCACCCTCCAAACGGCATCTGCCATGCTTTTCGATACAGGGGCAAGACGGATATTTTTTGGAAGAAAATTTAGTCGTTAGAAATAATAACTTTTAATGCTTTTTCTTTTGCTGCGTTGCCAAATACCTCATACGCTTTCATAATGTCTGCAAAAGCAAAGCGATGAGTAATTAATTGTTCCGGTTTCAATTTTTTCGACTGTACCGTTTTTAATAACATTGGTGTAGAAGTCGTATTGACAAGACCGGTTGTTAATGTAATGTTCCGTATCCATAATTTTTCAATATGAAATTCGACGCTTTTTCCATGAACACCGATATTGGCTATATAGCCGCCTGGTTTTACAATTTCTTGGCAAATATCAAATGTTGCAGGAATTCCAACGGCTTCCATTGCGACGTCTACACCTTTTCCGTCGGTTAATTCCATAATTTTTTCAATCGCCTTGCCGTCAGAACTGTTGACCACTTGAGTTGCGCCAAATTTTTTCGCAACTTCTAAACGGTTATCGTCTAAATCAACCATAATGATCTCTGCAGGTGAATAAAATTGAGCAGTTAATAGAGCTGCCATGCCTACAGGACCGGCTCCGATAATGGCTACTGTTTGCCCTGGCTGAACCTTTCCGTTTAACACGCCAATTTCAAATCCTGTTGGAAAAATATCACTGAGCATAACGAGTGCTTCTTCATCTACGCCTTCCGGGATTGGATAAAGGCTGTTGTCTGCATGTGGAATTCTTACATACTCTGCTTGAGTTCCATCAATCAAATGTCCTAAGATCCAACCGCCATCTTCGCAATGAGCGTATAATCCTTTTTTGCAATTTTCGCATTTTCCGCAGGAGGTAATACAAGAAATCAGCACTCTGTCGCCCTTTTTGAAGTTTTTTACACCCGAACCAACTTCTTCGATTACTCCTACACCTTCATGACCTAAAATCCGACCTTCTTTTACAGTAGGAACATCTCCAGAAAGAATGTGTAAATCCGTTCCGCAAATCGTTGTTTTTGTAATTTTAACGATGGCGTCTGTTTCTTTTTCGATTTTCGGTTTTGGTTTTTCCATTAATTCTTTTTTTCCTGGTCCGAGATATGTAAGGGCTTTCATTTTCGTTCGTACCTCCTCGAAAAAGTTTTAGTTTTTTCCAACTTTTATTTTAAAGAAAATAGATTTGATGTTTCAATATACTATAAGTAGAATTTTTTAAATTTTTGTTTTTTTATTTTACCAAACTTAAAATAAATAATATCACGATTCCCTTTAGTATACTTTTTTTCACTATGTTACATGAAAGTATGTACTTGTTAAAATCGGTAATGTATCTAATAATATCAGTATCGCCACCAACAATGTAATCTAATGGATGTCAAGAAAGGAGGATGAGACTGATGAAAATCAGAGTCTCAGCGGTTCAATATCATCTCCATACGATCAATTCTTTTGAAGAATTTGCTAAGCAAGTGGAACATTATATTAAAACAGCCGAAGAATTTGGGGCAGAATTTGTCTTATTCCCAGAATTTCTTACAACTCAACTCATGTCCATTGGCGATGAAAAAGGACAGCCTTTGACGATTCAAGATCTGCCTAACTTCACTGAACAATACCGCTCTTTATTTATAAATTTGGCTAAGAAAACAAAGATGCATATTATCGGGGGAACTCATGTCATCCGCAAAGGCGACAAATTATATAACGTTGCTCATTTATTCTATCCAGATGGAAGAGTCGCCGAACAACCAAAGCTTCATATCACTCCGACGGAAGTAAAAGAATGGAACATGTCACCTGGCGAAAGCCTTCAGGTGTTCGAGACGGACAAAGGAACGATTGCCATGTTAACGTGCTACGACATTGAGTTTCCGGAAATTGTTCGCATGGCTAAAGCGAAAGGCGCCGATGTCATTTTCTGCCCTTCTTGCACGGATGATCGCCACGGATTCCATCGCGTCCGTTACACGAGCCATGCAAGAGCCATCGAAAATCAAGTTTATGTTGTCACGACGGGTACAGTAGGTTCTCTTCCTACGGTTGACTTTATGCGGGCGAATTTTGGGCAAGCGGCGGTGATTACACCGAACGATATTCCATTTCCTCCGCGCGGCATCTTAGTCGAAGGTGAAATCAATCATGATATGGTTGTAACCGCTGATCTTGATTTAGACCTGTTATACCAAGTTCGCGAAAGCGGATCGGTTACGACATGGCGCGATCGACGCACAGATCTTTATCCGGACTGGAAATAAGGTAAAACTCACTTCTACAAGGGGGGGCGAAGAATGTATCGAAAGGAGTTTTACGTCTTTGACCAAGATCGTCCTGTTCCAGCGGTGATCCGGAACTATGAAGAAAAAGATTTTCCCGGCTTAATCCGCATTCAACAGGAAAGCTTCCCTCCACCATTCCCATCTGAATTATGGTGGAATACGGAACAGCTCAAAAACCATGTTACGCTATTTCCGGAAGGTGCCTTATGTGTAGAAGTCAATGGTGAAATCGCAGGATCGATGACAGGATTGATCGTTGACTTTGACCCCGACCATCCGGACCATACATGGGAAGAGATTACGGATAATGGATATATCCGCAACCATAATCCAAACGGAAATACGCTTTATGTCGTTGATATTGGCGTGCGCCCTGCCTACCGCAAATTAGGGTTAGGGAAATGGCTCATGTTATCCATGTATGAAGTGGTTATTCATTTGGGATTGGAACGGTTGTTAGGCGGAGGAAGAATGCCTGGCTATCATAAAAAAGCGAATGAAATGACAGCGGAACAATACCTCGAAGCTGTCGTCAAAGGCGAATTGAAGGACCCTGTTATTACCTTCCTCCTTCGCTGCGGCCGCACCCCTGTTAAAGTGGTGGCTAACTACTTAGAAGATGAAGAATCATGCAACTATGCAGCGCTGATGGAATGGAAAAATCCTTTTTATGCATCAAAATCTTGACAAGGAGAATGAGTAAAAATGGAATATCGCCGAATTACAAGCATTGAAGACCCTTTGTTTAAAAAAATGCACGAATTGATGCAAAACGTATTTCCGCCTGAAGAAGTGTTAGCCTTCGATCTTTGGAAAGAGCCTCTGGAAGATCCGGGAATTCGTGTATGCGTTGCCGTTCACGAAGGGAATGTCGTCGGCGCGACTGAATATCGCTATTACGAGGATTTAAATGTCGCGATGACAGATTTCACAATCATCGGCCAACCAGGACTTGGTATCGGGCGGTTTTTAGCGAAAAACAGATTAGAAGATTTGAACGCTTGGGCCGCAGCAAGCGGAAAACAGTTATTTGGAATGTTTGCTGAAATTTACGATCCGTATCGCGTAGAACATTATGAATTTGGCGGAATTAAGCCGATGGATCCGTATGTCCGTCGTGAAGTATTGTCTCATCTTGGTTATAAACGGCTTGACTTCCCTTACGTTCATCCATCTTGGAACAACGATGGAGAAGCCGTAACCGGACTCGACCTTTGTTTCCTTCCGATGGACGATAGCGTAAATGAACTTTCAGCGGATCTTGTTGTGAAGTTTTTGAAACGTTATTACTCCGTCCTATCGAACAAACCAAAGGCTTGGTATGAAATGATTGAAAATCTCGAAGCCAAGGATACGGTATCGCTTTTAAATATTTAATGTAACGCCTCTAGTACAGTTTCTCAGAAAGACACAAGATAAAAGGAGTTAAAAAGTCGATTCTTCCTCAACGTAGGAAAAATCGACTTTTTATTTAAGTCACTCTCCCATAACTCTCTCAAACAGCTTGCGAAACTCCTTTTCCCAATTCGTACTCTTTCGAAATTCCTCACCAGTGATGGCTTGAAGGAGCTGCTGTTTTTTGTCTGAGTCACTGACATTCCGCAAAATATACTGCCGGCACTCGTAAAGAAAATCAATATAGTTTCCATAATCTTCGTCATACATTTCAGCAATTTCTTGGCATATTTTTTTGGCCAGTGTCGGACTTGCCCCTTCCGTTGAAACAGCGATCGTCAACTTGCCACGTCTCACGATCGATGGCACGTAAAAGTTAGATTGTGTCGGGGCATCGACGACATTGATTAACTGATATGGCTGGGCTGCTTGAGCCACCGCTTCGTTTATTTCTCGATTATTCGTTGCAGCAATAATTAAAAACGCATCCTCTAGATCACCGGGGGAAAAATATTTTTTCCGCCAAACGAGCTCTCCTCCATTAGCAAGCTGTTGAATGTACTCTGTTACCTCTGGAGCAACAACAATAACGTTCGCATTTGCTTCTTGTAAGCCGCGTATTTTTCGTTCCGCCACTTTCCCGCCACCGACGACAACGACTTGTTTGTTCGTTATATCTACCATAATTGGGTAGCTCATCGCTTATCCCCCCTTGCTTGTTCGACGGGTAGCTGTACATAAAAGGATACTCCTTCCTTCTCATTAACGGCCCACACGTTTCCGTTATGCAGCTCGGCAATTCGCTGCACAATCGCCAATCCCAAACCAAATTTTCCCTTTTCCCCAGTTTGAAACTTTTCAAACAAATGGTTAAGCAAATGCTCCTCAATTGGAGGACCATCATTCCAAAAATGCACGACCGCACCCTCCGATGTTGTCTTCACGCTCACTTGTAGTTTCGTGCGTGCATACCGCATTTGATTGTCTAAAAGATTTTCAAACGCAATCTTCCATTGTTCTTGGTCTCCTATTGCCGTTACGTCTTGTAAATCGACTGCTGCATGTAAATCAGGGCGGTGTGGCTTCATTCGTTCGATGACTTCCTCTAGCAAAGGGGCGACGTGAAATGTTTCATATTTCGGTTGTTGTGTCGCATAATAATCAAGCTTCGTTAAATAAAGAAAATCTTTCACCCGCTTTTCTAAGCGAACGGCTTCCTCTTTTATCACGCTGATGGAACCTTCTAAACTCCTTATAGTCGATGTTGCATCGGAATGACGATATTCGTTTCATCCGCCACTTCAATGGCGCGCTCATACCCGGCATCAGCATGACGAATAACACCCATGCCAGGATCGGTCGTCAACACACGTTCCAAACGTTCTTTTGCTAAATCCGTACCATCGGCAACAATAACCATGCCAGCATGCAATGAATAGTCCATACCAACACCACCGCCATGATGGAAAGAAATCCACGAACCGTCAGCAGCTGTATTAATTAACGCGTTCAATACCGCCCAATCACCAATGGCGTCACTTCCATCCTTCATTGCTTCTGTTTCGCGATTTGGCGAAGCGACCGAACCGCAATCCAAATGGTCTTTGCCAATGACAATCGGTGCTTTAATTTCGCCTTTGCGCACGAGTTCATTGATCGCAAGTCCCATTTTCACCCGCTCACCGTACCCTAACCAACAAATCCGTGCAGGCAAACCTTGGAACGCTACTTTCTTTTGCGCCATCTCAATCCAACGAATCAATGCTTTGTTTTCTGGGAATAGTTCTTTAATCAATTCATCTGTTCGATAAATGCCCTCCGGATACCCGGATAATGCCGCCCAGCGTATATCAACAGGTTTGTTGGGATTGTCTTCGTTTTGGCTTTATTAGGAGGAGCTATACTGAGCATTCTCCATCAAGTAATTATCTCCGCGGTTTTATGTTTTGTATTAGCTATTGTATTAACAAGCGGCATTACGATTGTTCAGCCAAATCAAGCGAAAGTTGTCACTTTTTTCGGGCGTTATTTAGGCAGCATTCGCGACAGCGGTTTATTTCTTACGATTCCATTAACGATTCGTCCAACGGTTTCTCTTCGTGTTCGCAACTTTAACAGCAACACGTTAAAAGTCAATGATGTCGAAGGAACCCCGATCGAAATTGCGGCGGTTATCGTATTTAAGGTGGTTGATTCTGCCAAAGCCGTTTTTGATGTAGAAAATTATGAAAAGTTCGTTGAAATTCAAAGCGAAACAGCAATTCGCCACGTCGCGACGAAATACCCTTACGACACATTTGAAAATCATGAAATTACGTTAAGAGGAAACGCCGATGTGATCTCCGAAGTATTAGCGAAAGAATTGCAAGAACGGCTGACAGTTGCCGGTGTGGAAGTGGTGGAAGCTCGTCTCAGCCATCTTGCCTACTCTCCTGAAATCGCAAGCGCCATGTTACAACGGCAACAAGCGGCAGCGATTTTGGCAGCACGCAAAAAAATCGTCGAAGGAGCCGTTTCCATGGCGCAAATGGCGATTGAGCAACTTGACAAGGAAGGTATTTTAGAGTTAGATGATGAAAGAAAAGCAAATATGGTCAATAACTTAATGGTCGCAATCGTTTCCGAACGGGCTACCCAACCGGTCATTAATACTGGAAGTTTGTATTGATGGTTGTTGAGTCACATGACAAAAAAGAAAAGTTTCCCGTTACGAATCGATCCTGCTTTATATGAAATTATCGAACGCTGGGCGCAAGAAGAATTTCGCAGCGTCAACGCGCATATTGAATTTTTGCTGCGTGATGCCGCTCGGCGTGAAGGACGGCTGAAAAAAGAAAAAAAGAAATCGGATGATTAAAGTCTGCTTAAAAAGAGTCCCCCGCTCATGATGCAATGAGCGGGAACTTTTATTTAGGGCAGACTTATTAATTTAGCATCTATCCCACCAAACATGACGAAAGAGTACAAAAAATGACAGCGTACTATGCGAAAACACAAAAAAGAGTCTGGGCTTGAATTCATCCCCACTCCATGTTCATGGAATCCATTCTTAATTACGTATACTCAAGTAAAAATGAAAGGACATTGAGGGGGAATTTTTGGTTTAGGACATACTGTTATCCCTTCCAATTCGGAACGAGGTTTACACTCTTTCCCTTCGATTTCAAGTTTCACTTCACCGACGGTTTGAACACTTTGACATATGTCAAGCGAAATCACAATGTCAATACATTTTGCCGACTTGTTTAATGACGGTATAGCATGAACCTTACATTGAAAATCGGTAATTTCACAATCTACGGTTGTTCCCTCAGGCGCGCAAAGGAAAAACCTTTCTATCTCCGAAAATGGAAATGTGCATACTTTAATGATTTCCCCTTTTTTATTAAAAAACTGAACGGTCACAAATCCTGTTTTTAACACCTCAACGATTTGGAGAATGACCATTTTCCCATTAGGAAGGGTAATGTTTACATTTCTACGATTATGTGGGTCTGAAATTTCTTTACATTCGATTGTCCCCGGTTTCAAAGGGTCCAGCGGATTCCCTTCACGGTCTGAAAGGAAGCATTTAACATTTTGAATATCAATTTCATTTTCATCCCGCAGATCAAAATGAACCTTAATTTGTAACTCACCATCGCAAAATCCGCTTACTGGCTGACCGTTACATTGTACTTCGACGGTGGTCAATTGATTAACAGTTGCAGAAAATGTTTGCCCTATTTTTAGTGAAGCCAGTTTTTTGTCATTTACAATGACATCCATTGTCCCGTCACAGCCTGAACAATAACGGATGGTAATGGATCCAACAAGATTTTTTATTCCAATTCCAGACCAAACCGTTGTCCGTGTTCCATCGCATGGAATACTAAAGCGACAACAGATTAAATTGGATTCGATGATTGGTTTTATTTCGATCACTTCTTTTAGTCTTATGTTAACAAACCGATTGACCCAGTCGAACACTTTTAAGACATTGATGCATTGTTTTTCGGTAAACATTGATTGTACAGACATGCATATGCTCACTTCTTTCAATGGAATTGGGTACACTTATATTATGCTGTTCAACGGATTTGTGCACTAGGCATTTGTTTTAAACCATTTGATTCGAAAATAAAAAAACCTTGCTATCGCCTGATGGCGATACCAATTGTTATTTTGCTGAGGCTGACCCATAAGTGTCTGACCACACGCACATCTCACAATATATAGATTATTCATCCAATATTACATACTATATATTGTATTACAGGGTCTGACACTTTGTTTTTGGGTCAGCCTCGTTACATATAACTATGCTTTCCAGAGACTTGTATGAGTGGATGAAACGATTTTTTAAGAGTTTACTGCTCCAACACACCCCTCAAATATTCCCACACAAGTGCCCAATACTCCTCCTCCTGTGCATTCTATAGTCAATTCCGTTGCTCTGTCGCTGCAAAGAACTTTTCGCTGTGCTGGTGCAATTGTTACCACGGCATCCGGACCTGGACCTTTCAACCTAGCGGTCATATCACAACTAGTTAATGGAACACCTGTATTTAATATTGATACGGTAATTGGAACAGGGTGGGCACATTGAATATACGTTTGCTCACCACTTGGACAATCTTGCTGAATGACCCCGTTTATTTTACACGCAATGGCGGATTTATGACTCCCATTTATAAAACTTGTATTACAATCACATCCCATAAATATCCACTCCTTTCTCTTTTGTTCGTACATACTATGTGTGAAGATAGTGGCTTGTCTGTGTAACTGCACATGTGAAATGCTAGAAAATAGCCTTTTTTTCACCTAATTTTTAAAACATCTGAATCTAATAAAAACGATGTGCCCCGCTATAACGCGGGGCGTGTTTTATTTCAAATACTTTAAAATAACCTCATAGCAAGTTTTCTTATAGAACTCATGAAGATGATCCTCATCACGCATTAACCACTGAATGAGGCATCCATCAATGATCGAGCGAATCATTTTTGAAGCTGTATCCGCCTGAATGTCTGATGAAAATGTTCCTTCCTTTTGTCCAAGCGCAACAATGTCGCGTCCGATTTTCCAACAGTTTTCATAAAACTTGAGATTAATTTTTCGATAGTGCGGATTTCGGCTGGCTTGAGCCATAAAGTCAAGATACACTTTGTAAAACTTTTTATTCTTTTCTGGATCGATAAAAACCGAATGAATGTATGCCTCTAATTTTTCGATCGCCGTTGTTTTCTGACTAACCGCTTGATGCTCATGTTGATAAATCCGATCCGTCACCCATTCCAGCAAGCTCAAAAACACGTCTTCTTTATTTTTGAAGTAATAATTCGTAACCCCTTTGCTTACCCCCGCATAATCCGCGATATCTTGCAATGTCACCGTTTCGTATCCTTTATCTGAAACCGCTTGAAAAGCGGCCCTTAAAATTTGCTCTCGCCTTTCTTCTGCTTTTTTCTTCATCCAATCCACCCCTCGAACTTCAATCATAACGATATTATACATCAATTTTTGACGATAAAAATATTTTGACCGGTCAGAATAATTTTGTTATCGTTATAGGTAAGAATATGAAAAAACTAAATGGGGGATGTCAAGTGGACCAATTCAAAGCGTTAGTAGTGAATAAAACGGAAACAGATTTTACAGTGAATGTACAAACTGTTTCCATGTCTGATCTTCCAGAAGGAGATGTCGTCATTAAAGTTGTTTATTCCAGCGTCAACTATAAAGATGGATTAGCATGCATTCCGAATGGAAAAATTGTAAAATCGTATCCGTTTATCCCAGGTATCGATCTCGCTGGTATTGTCGCCTCTTCTAAGGATCCGCGCTTTAAAGAAGGAGACGAAGTCATTGCAACGAGCTATGAAATCGGCGTATCTCATTTCGGAGGCTACAGCGAATATGCCCGTATCCCTGGAGATTGGATTGTTCCTCTTCCAAAAGGATTGACATTAAAAGAAGCAATGGCTTTAGGAACGGCTGGATTTACGGCTGCATTGTCCATCCATCGCTTAGAAGAAAACGGATTATCTCCTGAAAAAGGAAAAGTGCTCGTGACAGGAGCCACTGGCGGAGTCGGAAGCATCGCTGTTTCCATGTTGGCCAAACGAAACTATCACGTTGTCGCTAGTACAGGCAAAGAAAGCGAACATGAATATTTACGCGAGCTCGGCGCAAAAGAAATCATTTCTCGTGAAGAAGTTTGCCTAGAACAGATCCGCCCGTTAGATAAACAATATTGGGCAGCGGCCGTTGATCCTGTCGGCGGAAGAACCCTTGCCACCATTCTTAGCCGAATCCAATATAACGGCTCCGTAGCTGTCAGCGGGTTAGCAGGTGGCGCAGACGTTCCGACAACCGTCTTCCCGTTTATCCTTCGCGGCGTCAACTTGCTTGGCATTGATTCTGTCTATTGCCCAATGGAATTACGGAAACAAATTTGGGAACGAATGGCCAGCGACTTAAAACCGAATCAATTACTAGAATTGATTGCACAAGAAATCACGCTTGAACAACTTCCTGAAGCATTATCAAATATTTTAAAAGGCAAACTGCGCGGCAGAACGGTTGTAAAGCTGGCATAATATCAATCAAAGGGGCTGTTGATGCCCCTCTTTTTATTAACACCTAAAAATAGGCATCTATCTAGCGCAGTGGACAATAGCGGAACATAGTATAGGATTGGGCTTAAAATGACGACAAAAGAAAGGAAGTTACAGCATGCAATATTACCCTACACCTTATCCAATGCCTTATTACCAGCCGCAACCAGTTGCACCATTTCCGCAATATCCACAGTCTGAGATCATAGCGCATCAGCAAATTAAACAACCTTTGTATCCTCATTTAAAAGATCAAACACTCAGCACGGTTGCTCCTTTTGTTCAATACGGTTTAAAAGAGGCACAGACTACATCGTTTGCACACGCGCTGCATGAAGTCGCGGCAATGGCTTATTTAATCGGCAGAGGATTGGATCCACAAACAGCTTATGCCGTCGTTGAGTCTTGGGAATTGAACGAAACGTTTTATTAATGAACAAAAACGAGAGGAAGAGGCCTCCCTCTTCCTCTCGTTTTTTAGTCTTTTATTTCTTTAATAATTTGATAAATTCGCGCATAAATGCAGGTAAATCTGGCCATGCATGAGCAGATACAAAATTGTTGTCAACGTGAATTGTTTCAGATACATAGTTTGCGCCAATCGCTTCCACACCTGGCTTGCAAGCGATGTATGCTGTCATGCTGCGGCCTTTCATCACATCAGGAATTGTTTCCAAGATGAGTGAAGCATGGCAAATCGCTGCTACTGGCTTGTTAGCCTCAAAGAAATGACGTACGATTTTTGGCAAGTTTTCATCTAGGCGAATGTATTCAGGCGCACGTCCTCCTGGAATGACAAGTCCGTCGTATTCAGTAGGATCGATTTCAGCAAATGATGCATGCGCATCAATGAGATAGCCTGGTTTTTCAACATACGTATCCCAATCAGCAAAATCGTGAACGACTGTATGTAATTTCTTTTTCTTCGGTGCAGCAATCGTCACCTCGAAACCTTCTTCTAACAAACGATAATATGGATAATACACTTCTAACGCTTCTACTGCATCTCCTGTCACAATTAACACTTTTTTGCTCATTCTTACAACCTCCTCGCTCATTTATATTTTTTACACTTTAATCATATCGAAATTTATGGGAATTTGAAAATAATATGCTTACGTTGCTAAAATTATACTATATATAGATTCAAGTTGAGTTTCCGACATATCTCATCATGAATAGAAGGCCGCTTTTCTGCCATAGTCGGCAAGAAAAATCTTGCCGCCCGGCATGCTTCTAGCATGCCGATCCCGAACGTAAAACGCATGTCAGACAAATTCATTTGTCTGATGGCGTTTTCGTTCGGGGAAGTGGCAGAAAAGCTTGTTTATGTCGGAAAATTAAGCTTATCATATATAGTTTAAATCTGCTATTTTCATGTTTAGCAAAACGAGCAAAATATAAAATAAACCCGAAACCTTACTCTTGAGTCAAACGTATAATTCGGTAAAAAGTTGTAAAATGATGAGGTGAGCGGAGTGAAACACGAAACGAAAGAAAAAATGAAAACGTGGGTATTGATTGTGATGATCATAACCCTTGTTGGTTCATTTGTGTTATTCTTTTTAGGATATTATATGACAGCTTTTGTCGTTGGCGGGATCTTTATGTTTTTAGCCATTTTTTTAGGCCAATGGTATTCCTTTAAAAATGCGGATTATTTATATGGCATCAAAGATAAAAACAGAAGATGAGTTTCGGTGCCGTTGAACAATTAGCGCCATAAGTATATATTTCTATAAATTTACAAATACCATCCCATACGTTATAATGAATGGACTGCCGTTCAATGAGAGATTTCCATCCTTTTTTATTATTTTTTTCTGTGAAAATCAATTAACCATGGCTGAAGCGGTATACCCCACAATCAAATTGGATACCCTATTAATGACCAAAAAAAGGCAATAGGAA
>NZ_SLUL01000027.1 GCF_004341205.1 Thermolongibacillus altinsuensis | reverse complement strand
ACACACCCGTTCCCATCCCGAACACGGAAGTTAAGCTCTCCAGCGCCGATGGTAGTTGGGGCCAGGGCCCCTGCGAGAGTAGGACGTTGCCGGGCAAAAAGGCCAAGACTGGATCAACCAATCTTGGCCTTTTTTGCTTTTTGTTAATCAAATTTCTTTTACTAATTTTTTTATCAAATACTTATGCAATAAAAACGGCACTTTTTCCTCTGTTACAGATAAAAACTTCACAACAAAAGGATAAGCATCACTGGAGTAACTATGAAGTAAATCATTCCACCATTCTGTTTCATAGCGACAAATCATGCTTAAATTGTACAATAATAAATAATGTGCAATGATTTCATGGTCTGGAAAAGAATTTGTTCTCTCTATCGAACATACATAGCAGTTTTTTTCAATGTTAAACATGAATGGCTCATCGATCAATTGACTTATCTTTTCTTCTGGAGAGAAAGAGAAGATAATAAATGCTTCTTTTTTATTTGATGTATGTTGTAGAAAAGGAAATTTTTTAACGATTAATTCGACCCATCTCTCTACTGTAAGATGGTATTTGTCTAAAATTTGAATAGGAATAAGCAGTTGCTTTTCTAATTCGTTATAAATGATTTCTATGGAAAGAGGATGATTAAAATATAAAAGAAAAAGGTCATGCAATTCACAAATTTTTTTGAGCAGCTCCTTCATTTGAAACTTTTCCCCATGTATATGTTTCACATGAAACATTTTTTCAGAAAAATAAGTAAATAGCCCGTGTTTTTGAATTTTCACTTCATCTTCAAAGAAATCATAATTTTGTTTTTTTCTCTTTCTTGTCGATACCCCATGTGCTAAAACAGATGTAGACTCTGGATAATCAGGATTGACAGCAAGCAAACAAGCTTTCAAAAGTTGAACCATTCCATAGAACAATAAAACAGGTTTGACCGCTAAAGGAGCTGAGTGGGCGGTTTTATAAAAACTTTCTCCATGTTCTAAGTAATAAATCAATGCATAACTATTCTCATAGCTTTTCTTCTCTGCATCTGTTCTCCCTTGTTCTATATAATGATCGTACAATAATTTTTGAACAAAATTAGATGAGTGGAAAGCCCCCCAAATGTTTTTTCTATTCATAAAAAACTCCTCCTATACGAGTTTTTAAATAAAATTGATTGAATAGTCTAACATTTACATGTTTTATTGACAGTCGTTTTTTAAGTTGATACTCTACTAATTAATATTTCCAAACGAGGGGGAAAAAAGATGTGGGAAACGAAATTTGTTAAAGAAGGCTTAACATTTGATGATGTCCTTCTTATTCCTGCAAAATCTGAGGTATTGCCTCGCGATGTTGATTTGCGTGTCGAGTTAAGCGATACGCTCAAATTAAACATTCCGATCATTAGCGCGGGAATGGATACTGTAACGGAAGCAGAAATGGCCATCGCCATGGCTAGACAAGGCGGTCTAGGAATCATTCATAAAAACATGTCCATTGAACAACAAGCAGAGCAAGTAGATAAAGTGAAACGCTCCGAGAGCGGGGTCATTACAGATCCATTCTTTTTAACCCCAGAACATCAAGTATACGATGCTGAACATTTAATGAGTAAATACCGCATTTCTGGTGTTCCGATCGTTAACAATCCACAAGAACAAAAGCTAGTTGGAATTATTACAAACCGTGATTTACGTTTTATTCAAGATTACTCCATTAAAATTTCTGATGTGATGACGAAAGAAAATTTAATTACTGCGCCTGTTGGAACGACACTGGATGAGGCGGAAAAGATTTTGCAGAAGTATAAAATAGAGAAGCTTCCACTTGTTGATGAAAACGGTGTTCTAAAAGGGCTCATTACGATTAAAGATATCGAAAAAGTTATTGAATTTCCGAATGCAGCTAAAGATGCAAAAGGTCGACTTTTAGTCGGAGCGGCTGTTGGAGTTACATCTGATACGATGCTTCGTGTGAAAAAGCTTGTCGAGGCGAATGTAGATGTCATTGTCGTTGATACAGCCCATGGTCATTCAAAAGGTGTCCTTGATACGGTTCGAAAAATTCGTCAAGAATACCCTGATTTAAATATTATCGCTGGAAATGTCGCGACAGCTGAGGGGACGCGCGACCTAATTGAGGCGGGAGCGAACATTGTAAAAGTCGGAATTGGCCCTGGTTCAATCTGTACGACAAGGGTTGTCGCCGGAGTGGGTGTTCCACAAATTACAGCTATTTATGATTGTGCGACAGAGGCTCGAAAATACGGTGTTCCGATTATCGCAGATGGCGGCATTAAATATTCTGGAGACATTGTAAAAGCACTAGCTGCAGGTGGTCATGCGGTCATGCTTGGCAACTTGCTTGCTGGTGTATCCGAAAGTCCTGGAGAAACAGAGATTTATCAAGGACGACGCTTTAAAGTATATCGTGGAATGGGTTCAGTCGGGGCGATGGAAAAAGGTAGTAAAGATCGTTATTTCCAAGAAGATAATAAAAAGTTTGTCCCAGAAGGAATTGAAGGAAGAGTTCCTTACAAAGGTCCTCTTGCTGATACGATTTATCAACTAGTCGGCGGTTTGCGTGCAGGCATGGGATATTGTGGAACGAAAAATTTAGAAGAACTTCGCGAAAAAGCTCAATTTATTCGCATGACGGGAGCGGGATTACGTGAAAGCCATCCGCACGATGTGCAAATTACGAAAGAAGCTCCAAATTACTCGTTTTTATAATCCTACTAAAGACAGAGGTGGAAGATTCCTCTGTCTATTTTTTTTGACAAGAATATGTTAAAATAACGTTTACGTAAAATAGGAGTTGGAGGGTTTGAAGTGAAAACATCTGTGTATAAGAGCTTTATCGTAAGTCTCTTAACTGTTTTCTTATTATCATCTGTTTTACCATTCCGCGCAGAAGCGGAAGAAAATGCGTTAAATATCGAAGCAGATGCAGCGATATTAGTAGAAGCCGAAACAGGAAGAATTCTATATCAGAAAAATATTGACAAAGTTTTAGGTATTGCAAGCATGACGAAAATGATGACGGAATACCTTCTTTTAGAAGCCGTTCACGAAGGACGAGTAAAATGGGATCAAGAATATACCGTAAGCGACTATGTGTATAAAATTTCACAAAATCGAAATTTGTCTAACGTTCCATTACGAAAAGATGGAAAATATACAGTAAGAGAACTTTATGAAGCGATGGCTATTTACTCTGCAAACGCTGCGACTGTTGCGATCGCGGAGATTGTCGCAGGATCGGAAGCCAATTTCGTTAAAATGATGAACGAAAAAGCAGAAGAATTAGGTTTAAAAGATTACAAATTTGTTAACGCAACAGGATTAAATAATAAAGATTTGCAAGGGCTTCATCCTGAGGGAAGCGGAGAAAACGATGAAAATGTCATGTCTGCCCGTGCGGTTGCTAAATTAGCTTATCATTTATATCACAAATTCCCGGAAATTCTCGAAACTGCTAGTATTCCGAAAAAGGTTTTCCGTGAAGGAACAGATGACGAAATTCAAATGGATAACTGGAACTGGATGCTTCCTGGTCTCGTTTATGCTTATGAAGGAGTAGATGGCATTAAAACGGGATATACCGAATTTGCTGGGTACTGTTTTACAGGAACAGCGGAGCGGGACGGCATTCGTTTTATCACGGTTGTGATGAATGCGAAAACAGACGGAAAACCTTCTTACAAGGCTCGTTTTGAAGAAACGAGAAAGCTATTAGATTATGGTTTTAGCAACTATACGTTAAAAGAATTATATCCTTCTGGCTATCAATTGAAAGGAAAGTCGACTGTACCAGTAGAGAAAGGAAAAGAAAAATTTGTGTCGATTCAAACGAAAAAACCTCTCTCTTTAGTTGTCAAACGAGGAGAGGAAAAAAATTATAAACCAGTCTATGTCATTGAACAAAAAAAATTAACAGCTCCAGTGAAAAAAGGCCAGAAAGTTGGTTACATGACCGTTAAGTATGAAGGGGAAAACGACTACGGATACTTAACAAAAGAAGGAGAAAAAGCCGTTCGGGTTGATTTAGTCACGGCTCAAAAGGTTGAAAAAGCCAATTGGTTTGTGTTAACAATGAGAGCCATTGGCGGATTGTTTAGCGATTTGTGGAGTGGCGTTTCAGGAACGGTAAAAGATTTATTTTAAAAGCTCTCTTTCTTGAGAGCTTTTAAAAATTTTTTGTTGTGATTTTTTGAAAAATTGAGTTAAAATTAAAAAATGTAGTTTATGTTTATATGTGCAAATCCTTTTTTAAGCACATGAACATATGTTAGAATATGGATAGTACTGGGGTTTGTGTTTGTGCAGAATTTATAGTTGTAGGGCAAGCTGTTTTTCAGTACAATAATCACAATAACTATATACATAATGGGAGGAATTATCGGTGGCAATTACAGGTACTGAGCGTGTAAAACGCGGAATGGCGGAAATGCAAAAAGGTGGCGTCATCATGGACGTTGTCAATGCGGAACAGGCAAAAATCGCTGAAGCAGCAGGTGCTGTTGCTGTTATGGCGTTGGAGCGTGTTCCAGCGGATATTCGTGCAGCTGGTGGCGTAGCGCGTATGGCTGATCCAACTGTCATTGAAGAAGTAATGAAAGCTGTATCGATTCCAGTTATGGCAAAGGCGCGCATTGGGCACTATGTAGAAGCGCGCGTGTTAGAAGCTTTAGGTGTTGACTATATCGATGAGAGTGAAGTGTTAACACCTGCTGATGAAGAGTTCCATATCGACAAACGTCAATTTACAGTTCCGTTCGTATGCGGTTGCCGTGATTTAGGTGAAGCAGCTCGCCGAATCGCTGAAGGAGCTTCTATGCTTCGTACAAAAGGTGAACCAGGAACAGGAAACATCGTCGAAGCTGTGCGTCATATGCGTAAGGTTAATGCTCAAGTTCGTAAAGTTGTGAGCATGAGTGAAGATGAATTGATGACAGAAGCAAAAAATCTAGGTGCACCGTTTGAAGTATTGTTAGAGATTAAACGTTTAGGTCGTCTTCCAGTTGTTAACTTTGCAGCAGGTGGAATTGCAACGCCAGCTGATGCGGCATTGATGATGCATTTAGGTGCAGATGGTGTATTTGTTGGTTCAGGAATTTTCAAATCAGAAAATCCAGAGAAATATGCACGTGCGATTGTTGAAGCAACAGCTCATTACGAAGATTATGAATTGATTGCTCATTTATCTAAAGGATTAGGCGGAGCGATGAAAGGAATTGACATTTCTTCGTTATTGCCTGAACAGCGTATGCAAGAACGCGGATGGTAATTAAAAGGAGTTAGGAGATATGGTAAAAATCGGGGTTTTAGGATTACAAGGAGCTGTACGTGAACACGTTCGTTCAATTGAAGCGTGTGGTGAGGAAGCAGTTGTCGTCAAAAAAGTAGAGCAATTAGAAGAAGTGGATGGACTTATTATCCCTGGTGGGGAAAGTACAACGATTCGTCGGTTGATGGACAAGTACGGGTTTATGGAACCATTAAAGCAATTTGCTGCCGAAGGAAAGCCGATGTTCGGTACTTGTGCCGGCCTCATTATTTTGGCGAAGAAAATTGTTGGATATGAGGAAGCTCACCTTGGATTAATGGATATTACCGTCGAGCGAAATTCGTTCGGACGTCAGCGCGAAAGTTTCGAAGCGGAGTTATCCATTCAAGGAATTGCTGATCGTTTCGTTGGCGTATTCATTCGTGCTCCACATATTGTTGAAGTAGGGGACGATGTAGAAGTTTTAGCGAAACATGAAGATCGGATTGTCGCTGCAAGACAAGGGCAATTTTTAGGGTGTTCATTCCATCCGGAATTGACGGACGATCATCGTGTGACACAGTACTTCATCGATATGGTCAAGGAAGCAAAAGGAATAAAGTGATTGCATTTTGCACAAACTTGTAGTAAATTATTCTCACCAAAAATTTTATGACAGCCAAAGCGATGAAAGGAACTAGTAGCAAGACCCTTTCCTTTCAGAGAGTCGGTGGATGGTGCAAACCGATAGGAAAGACTTGTGAATCCATCCTTGAGTAAAATGCTGAACGCAGCAAGCAAGTAGGCATTTTCGGTGCGAACCGTTATCTTCATTGAGCGGAAGACGATCGTCTTCAATTAGGGTGGCAACGCGGGATCACTCTCGTCCCTTGTCTTGGGGCGAGAGTTTTTATTTTTATAAAAAGGAGGAAAAGTGATGTTAGACTTAAAATTTTTACGTGCTAATTTTCAAGAAGTCAAGGAGAAATTAAAGTATCGCGGTGAAGATTTGACGGATTTTGAACGTTTTGAAGAATTGGATCGTCGTCGCCGTGAATTGATTGCGCAAACGGAAGAATTAAAAAATAAGCGCAACGAAGTATCACAGCAAATTGCCGTTTTAAAACGTGAGAAAAAAGAAGCTGATCATTTGATTGCTGAAATGCGCGAAGTTGGGGAACGGATTAAAGGTTTAGATGACGAATTACGTCAAGTTGAAGAGCAATTAGAGACGCTACTATTATCAATTCCAAATATTCCTCACGAATCTGTACCAGTTGGTCAATCAGAGGACGATAATGTTGAAATTAGAAAATGGGGGGAACCTCGTCAATTTTCTTTTGAACCAAAACCGCACTGGGAAATTGCTGATCAACTTGGTATTTTAGATTTTGAACGGGCAGCAAAAGTTACAGGAAGCCGTTTCGTTTTTTACAAAGGGTTAGGAGCACGATTAGAAAGAGCGTTAATTAATTTTATGCTAGATTTGCATGTAGAAGAGCACGGATATGAAGAAGTGCTACCTCCTTACATTGTCAACCGAGCAAGCATGACTGGAACAGGGCAATTACCAAAGTTTGAAGAAGATGCTTTCCGAATTGAAAGTGAGGACTACTTTTTAATTCCAACGGCAGAAGTACCTGTTACGAATCTTCATCGAGATGAAATTTTATCAGCAGATGATTTGCCAATTAAATATGTAGCATACAGCGCTTGTTTCCGTTCTGAAGCAGGATCAGCAGGACGTGATACGCGAGGACTTATTCGACAACATCAATTTAACAAAGTAGAACTTGTAAAATTTGTGAAACCGGAAGATTCTTATGATGAGTTAGAAAAATTAACGAATGACGCTGAACGCGTATTGCAATTGCTTGGTCTTCCTTATCGAGTCATGAGCATGTGTACAGCCGATTTAGGATTTACTGCAGCGAAAAAATATGATATTGAAGTATGGTTGCCAAGCTATGGAACCTATCGTGAAATTTCTTCTTGCAGCAATTTTGAAGCGTTCCAAGCTCGTCGCGCAAACATTCGCTTCCGTCGTGATCCAAAATCCAAACCAGAGCATGTTCATACGTTAAACGGTTCAGGATTAGCGATCGGACGTACAGTAGCAGCTATTTTAGAAAATTATCAACAAGAGGATGGAACGGTTGTCATTCCTGAAGTGTTGCGTCCATATATGGGCGGAAAAGAAATCATCTCTTAATCAAGATTGGAAGGAAATTTTTCCTTCCAATCTTATAAAAAAATTTTTATTAAAGAATATTGACATATATAAATGAATATGATAATTTTATACGTGTCGATACGGAGGAGTACCCAAGTCTGGCTGAAGGGGTCGGTCTTGAAAACCGAGAGGCGTCGAAAGGCGCGCGGGGGTTCGAATCCCTCCTCCTCCGCCATTCTATATGTTAGTGAACCACGGCGCATAAATGGAGATTGTTTATGAAACAGTTCGTTACATATTGTAACGAATTTTTATTTTTCATAAAAAATGAGGCGACTTTTTCTGTCGCCTCATTTTTTTAACGTTTTTTAAATTTTCGATATTGCTTCAACATGTACGAAATTTTTGCGACAATCGGTTCAATCGATTGCTTGTCATTTAAAATATCATATTCATTAATATTAATGCGAAGAACTGGACAAGCGTTAAAACTGTTAATCCAACGTTCGTAACGCTCATACATTTCTTTCCAATATTCTACAGGTGTTTGCTGCTCCATCGGGCGACCACGTTCACGAATTCTTTTCAAAATCTCCTCAAAGCTTCCTTCTAGGTAAATGAGTAAATCAGGATGAGGGAAATAAGGAGTCATGACCATTGCCTCAAATAAACTTGTATACGTTTCATAATCTACTTTGGTCATTGTACCTTTTTCAAAATGCATTTTTGCGAAAATTCCTGTATCTTCATAAATGGATCGATCTTGGACGAATCCGCCACCATACTCAAAAATTCTCTTTTGTTCTTTAAATCTTTCAGCAAGAAAATAGATTTGTAAATGGAAGCTCCAACGTTTAAAATCAGCATAAAATTTATCCAAATACGGATTTGTATCAACCTTTTCAAATGATGTACGAAAATGTAGCGCATCCGCTAGCGCTTTTGTCATGGTTGATTTGCCAACTCCGACCGTTCCAGCAATCGTGATGACAGCATCGCTAGGAATATCATATTTCTCTCTTAAATTCATTGCTTTTGACTCCTTTTAAGCACAGATTCTAGTTTATTTAAAATATAAGACAAATCTTGAGAATGATGAACAAAATCTAACTGATCGCCATTAAAGCGAAGAACAGGGATATGAGGATGGGATTTCTCGAAATTTTCCATTGCTTGCTCGTAGGCAATGGAAAGTTGTTTTAAATAGTTTGGATCGATATTTTTTTCAATCTCTCTACCGCGCATTTGAATCCGTTTTAATAACGTTTCTAAGCTAGCGTGCAAATAAATAACAACGTTCGGTTCGGGCATATCTTCGGTAAGGATGCGATAAATTTGTACATATTTTTTGTATTGATTTCCTTTTAACGTTTGTTTAGCAAAAATTAAATTTTTGAAGATATGATAATCAGCGACGACCGGCTTTCCTTTTTTCAAAAAGTGTTTTTCGATGTCTTCTAATTGTTTATATCGATTACAGAGAAAAAACATCTCTGTTTGAAAGCTCCATTCCTCAATGTTTTCGTAAAATTTACCTAAGAAAGGGTTCTCGTCAACGATTTCCTTTAGCAAATGATATTGAAAGTAGTCAGCAATCGCTTTAGCAAGCGATGTTTTTCCTACGCCGATCGGCCCTTCAACAGTGATAAAGGGTACTTGGGACATTATGCGATCCTCCTTTAGGTCAAAAGCGTCCACGCAGACAGACAAATTTTATTTTAACACGAAAATAAAGAAAACACCTAGTTGTTTTAGGTGTTTTCTTTACCGTTTATGAATATTAAAATTATCTGTAAGAAGCAACCAATTTTGTGGAAAGTCAATGGCCAGTTTCCAGTAACTAATGCCTCGTATTCCTAATTCTTTGACTAAATTAAATTTTGCTTGAATCGAGCGGGCATCTTCGAACCAAACTTTATGAGCTTTTCCGTTTTCGTCTCGATAATTAAAATGTGGAGCTTGTGCCTTGGTGTCATATTCAATAGCAGCATTATATCGACTGGCGATTTGAATCGCTCGCTGCGGACTGATTGCTTTTGCGTATTCTCCGCCTGGAGTATAAGGAAGTGTCCAATCATATCCATATAAATTTTGGCCCATCATAATTTTAGACGCAGGCATTTCTGTTAAAGCGTATGTTAACACTTGTCGAACAGGACCAATCGGGGAAACAGGAAGCGGCGGTCCTCCGCTATATCCCCATTCGTATGTCATAATAACGACAAAATCGACAATCTCTCCGTGAGCGCGATAATCGTGCGCCTCATACCAGCGTCCTTTTTGTGTCGCGCTTGTTTTAGGGGCAAGGGCAGTGGATAGAAGCCATCCTTCGGGTTGGAAGCGATTTTTCGCTTTACGTAAAAAAGCATTATACGCTTCGCGATCTTCTGGCCGTAGATATTCCATATCAAAATGAATATCGCGGAAGCCATATTTTTTAGCGGTTGCGACGATATTGTCTAAAAGACGGTTTTGAATTTCTTGATTGGTTAAAACAATTCTTCCAAGTTCATCACTAAATTGATCGTTTTCGATGTTCGTTACAACCATCATCAATGTCACATTATTTGCCTGAGCAATACTTGGAAGATTATTGAGAGGGGGTTCTTTCAACGTTCCATTCCGTTGGATTTGAAAACTAAACGGTGCTAAATAGGTTAAGTAGGGGGCAACGTCTCTTACTTTTTCTTTTATTTCTTCACTAACGACGTCTCCGCGTGGCTCAACGTATCCGTTCACTTCTGCTGTTCTTTTTGGAGTTGGCGGAATGTATAGACGCAATCCGACTGATAACGGTTGAGTTGGTGAAATTCGATTCACTTGGGCCAATTGCTGCAAGGAAATATTAAATCGACGAGCGATTGACCAAAGACTATCTCCTGGTTGCACCCAATAAAAACGACCGATAATCGGGATGACAAGCGCTTGCCCAACTACTAATGCGGTTGGACTTGGAATTTCATTGACTCTTACAATTTCTTCAACAGTCGTACTATAGGCGTCTGCAATCCCTCTTAATGTCTGTCCTTGTTGTACAACATGAATTTGCATGCTTTACCTCCTATGTTGCGTTCATCCTTTATCCTATTTTATGATGAACGAGAAAAGGAAATGACAGGAGTTTATGCCGATGAGAAATGATGAGTATTACATGCGTTTAGCGATCGAAGAAGCAAAAAAAGCAGAACAAATGGGCGAAGTGCCAATTGGAGCGGTCATTGTCCAAAATGATGAAATCATTGCAAAAGCTCACAATTTGCGTGAGCGTGATCAACGGGCGATTGCCCATGCCGAGCTTTTAGCGATTGATGAAGCTTGCCAAAAACTCGGAACGTGGCGTTTAGAAAATGCTACATTATATGTCACGTTAGAACCTTGTGCCATGTGTGCGGGTGCCATTGTTCTGTCGCGTATTAAACGGGTTGTTTTCGGAGCGAGCGACCCAAAAGGCGGGTGTGCAGGAACCTTGATGAATTTGTTACAAGAAAAAAGATTTAATCATCAAGCCGAGGTAATTGGCGGAATATTAGAACGAGAATGCGGCGAATTGTTAAGCCAATTTTTTCGACAGTTAAGAGAAAAAAAGAAGCAACAAAAAAGAGGATTGCTTTCCAATTAAATGATAGGTTACATTCATTGCAATTTACATGAAAAAGAGATATACTTATATTGCGTTAGTAATAACGCATTGCCGTGCTAAGCGGGGAGGTAGCGGTGCCCTGTACTCGCAATCCGCTCTAGCGAGGCTGAATTCCTTCTTTAGGTTAGTTTGCTGTAGGGTCTGCCTGAAGTAAGTGGTGTTGACGTTTGGGTCCTGCGCAATGGGAATCCGTGAACCCTGTCAGGTCCGGAAGGAAGCAGCAGTAAGCGGACGCTCCCATGTGCCGCAGGGGTGCCTGAACCGAGCTAACTGCTTCAGTAACGCCTATGGCAGCTAATCGACAGAAGGTGCACGGCAATACATAGAGAGTGAAGAGCACTTGCTTTTTCGAGCAAGTGCTTTTTTATTATATTTTTTGATGCTATAATAGATTAGATACGATGAAAGAGGAGGGCAACTTCGTGAGTTATAAAGCTTTATATCGTGTTTTTCGACCACAACGCTTTGAAGATGTTGTCGGTCAAGAACACGTAACGAAAACGTTGCAAAATGCCCTGCTTCAAAAGAAAATTTCGCATGCTTACCTTTTTTCTGGTCCAAGAGGAACCGGAAAAACAAGCGTGGCAAAAATTTTTGCTAAAGCTGTCAACTGTGAGAATAGCCCGACTGCTGAACCGTGCAATGAATGTTCGACGTGTTTAGGAATTACCGATGGATCGCTTGCCGATGTTTTAGAAATCGATGCTGCTTCAAATAACGGGGTGGATGAAATTAGAGATATTCGCGATAAAGTAAAATTTGCGCCAAGTTCTGCTCGTTATAAAGTGTATATTATTGATGAAGTGCATATGTTATCCATTGGAGCGTTTAATGCTTTATTAAAAACGTTAGAGGAACCGCCTAAGCACGTTATTTTTATTTTGGCGACAACTGAGCCGCATAAAATTCCTTTAACGATTATTTCTCGTTGTCAACGATTTGACTTTCGAAGAATTCAACCGCAATCCATTGTAACAAGATTAAAGAAAATTGTTGAAGAGCAACATATTCGCATACAAGAAGAAGCGCTTTTAGCCATTGCGCGAGCAGCGGATGGCGGAATGCGTGATGCCTTAAGTTTGCTTGATCAAGCGATTTCCTTTAGCGAGGACGAGGTATTGCTTGAGGATGTTTTGGCGATTACAGGATCTGTCTCCCAATATAAACTTGCTCAGCTAATCAAGGCAATATATGAAAAAAATACAGCTCAAGCGCTACAGTTATTCAATGACTTAATGGATCAAGGGAAAGACCCTAATCGTCTCATCGAAGACTTAATTTATTATTATCGCGACATGCTTCTTTACAAAGCGGCTCCTCAACTTGAAGAAGTAGTGCAACGAATGGTTGTAGATGAGCAGTTTAAAGAGTTGGCTCAAGTTATTCCTGCTCCTTTTATTTATGAAACCATTGATATTTTGAATAAAAGTCAACAAGAGATGCGGTGGACGAATCATCCTCGCATTTACATGGAAGTGGCTTTGGTAAAGCTGTGCTATCAAGAACAAGATGTCAACGCTTCATCGACTATGCTTCGCTCGTTAGAGGAGAAGATTCGCCAGTTAGAGAGCGAATTGCAAAAGATAAAAGAACAAGGAACGAAAATCATTCATTCCGAGCAGGCTGAGCCTTCTAAAAAGGTAGTAAAAAGCGTGCGAAGCGATTACAAAGTACCGATCGGTCGTATTCATGAAATCCTTAGAAATGCCACTCATCAAGATTTATCGATCATTAAAAACAGTTGGTCGAATATGTTAGAATTGCTAAAGAAACAAAATAAAGTTTCTCATGCGGCCTTATTGCAGGAAAGTGAACCAGTAGCGGCAAGTTCAAGTGCGTTTGTGTTAAAATTTAAGTATGAAATTCATTGTAAAATGGTTGCTGAAAACAGCAACCATGTCAAAGAGAATTTAGAGCACGTGTTGTATGATTTAACAGGAAAGAAAATGGAAATGGTTGCTGTACCAGAAGGAGAATGGTTAAAAATTCGTGAAGATTTTATTCGGCAGCAACAAGGAAATGCACGAGAAAAGGAAGAGGCAGAAGACCCGTTTATTGCTGAGGCGAAAAAATGGTTTGGTGAAAATTTAATTGAAATCAGAGACTAAAATGAGGAGGAAACAAGAAAATGATGCGTGGAATGGGAAATATGCAAAAAATGATGAAACAAATGCAAAAAATGCAAAAGGATATGCAAAAAGCGCAAGAAGAATTAGCGCAAAAAACAGTTGAAGGAACAGCAGGCGGAGGAATGGTCACTGTTATTGCGAATGGTCACAAACAAATTTTAGAAGTGAAAATTAAAGAAGAAGTCGTAGACCCTGATGATATTGAAATGTTGCAAGATTTAGTATTAGCTGCTACAAACGATGCGCTTAAAAAAGTAGATGAGTTGACAGCCGAAACAATGGGACAATTTGCAAAAGGATTGAACATACCAGGATTGTTCTAGGAGGCTATTCGATGTATTATCCTGAACCAATATCTAAACTGATCGACAGCTTTATGAAGTTGCCAGGCATTGGACCTAAAACGGCCGTCCGTCTGGCCTTTTTTGTATTGAACATGAAGGAAGAGGTTGTATTAGATTTTGCGAAAGCATTAGTGAATGCAAAAAGAAATTTAACATATTGTTCTTCATGCGGACATATTACGGATAAAGATCCTTGTTACATCTGTGAGGATGATAAAAGAGATCGGACAACCATCTGTGTTGTTCAAGATCCGAAAGATGTCATTGCGATGGAAAAAACGAAAGAGTATAACGGACTTTACCATGTGCTTCATGGTGCGATTTCTCCGATGGAAGGAATCGGACCAGAAGATATTAAAATTGCTGAATTGCTTAAGCGATTGCAAGACGATACCATTCAAGAAGTGATTTTAGCAACAAACCCTAATATTGAAGGGGAAGCAACTGCCATGTATATTTCTAGGCTCATTAAGCCAACGGGAGTTAAAATTACGAGAATTGCCCACGGTTTGCCGGTAGGGGGCGATCTTGAATATGCGGATGAAGTAACATTATCAAAGGCGCTTGAAGGAAGAAGGGAATTATAATGTTTTGGCGACGAAAAGGGTGGCTTCGTAAAGAATTTAATCAAAAATTGATTGAACAGCTTCAACAATATCGGGATGAATGGATGAAACAAAAATATTTAATTGAAAAAAGCGTGGAGCCATCAGAGAAAGTGCTGTTTGATTTAAAAGTAGCGGAAGCAAAGTATTTTTTTCTCTTAAGGGAAGCGAAGAAAAGAAAATTATCGTTAGGGAAGGATTGAAATTTCCTTCCCGTTTTTTATGTATAGGCTTGTCATACGTATTTGGTAAAAGTCATATATTTTTATTAAAAATACTACATTGAAGGAGAGAAGGCGATGACCTCAACCATTGTAATTTTATCGATTATTGGATTGATTATACTAATCCTATTGATCGGAGTGCCTTTGAGGTTTACACGCTTTATTGGCGAGGGGATTGTTCGATTGATTATAGGAGCTTTATTCATTTTCTTAATCAATATCGTTGGAAATTCAATTGGTTTGCATATTCCTATCAATATGATCACAGCAAGCATTACAGGTTTTCTTGGTATTCCGGGAATCATTGCTTTATTGCTTGTTCAAAAATATATTATTTTTTAAAAACGGTAAAACCGTTTATTTTTTTGTTGACTTATAATAAGTTATGTGATAAATTAAAAAGCGTCGTTGTTGATTAGATTAATAAAAAAATATGTTGACAATGTATTAGACTTTATGTAAGATATAACTTGTGCTTGATGTTCCTTGAAAACTGAACAAAACAGCAAGCGTCAAGATCTAGCTAGTGAGAAAACTTTCTATGGAGAGTTTGATCCTGGCTCAGGACGAACGCTGGCGGCGTGCCTAATACATGC
>NZ_SLUL01000026.1 GCF_004341205.1 Thermolongibacillus altinsuensis | reverse complement strand
AAATGCTTGCATTTCGACGGAGAAAGCGGAACGGAGGAGGATGCTAGTTTGAGGCTAGACATCAGAGCCTGTTATCTAGTTTTGAAGGAATGAATCCTTCAATGAAAGTTCGCTCGGTGACGATAGCGGAGAGGACACACCCGTTCCCATCCCGAACACGGAAGTTAAGCTCTCCAGCGCCGATGGTAGTTGGGGCCAGGGCCCCTGCGAGAGTAGGACGTTGCCGGGCTTTCTCTATTTAATTGAGTTACATTTTTATCATCGTCGCGGGGTGGAGCAGCCTGGTAGCTCGTCGGGCTCATAACCCGAAGGTCGCAGGTTCAAATCCTGCCCCCGCAACCAAATAACATTCCTGTTGCGAAACGAAACGTTTCGTAATTTTTTTATGCACTTTTTGCCTAATTCTTATTTTTGCTGTAAACTTATAGATGTTATGTCATTTCTCCTTAGGAATGGATCCTAAGGGCTTTTTTATATTATTTTTTAAAGTTGGGTGACAAATCATGAAACAATATGAATGGGTGACACAATCTCCAGAAGAAACCATGAATATTGCCATGCAATTGGCGATGCGCTTACAACCGCAAGATGTCATTGCATTAGAAGGAGATTTAGGAGCAGGAAAAACAACATTCACAAAAGGGCTAGCCAAAGGATTAGGAATTGAACGAAATGTCAATAGCCCTACATTTACGATCATTAAAGAATATCGCGGACGATTGCCGCTTTATCATATGGATGTCTATCGCCTTGAAGAGATGGAAGAAGACTTAGGATTTGATGAATATTTCTTTGGGGATGGCGTGACGGTCGTTGAATGGGCTCATCTCATTCAATCTTACCTTCCAAAGCAATTGCTAAAAGTACGAATTCATCACGAAGGGGAACAGCAGCGGAAAATTATTTTTCAACCAATTGGCGAGCGATATGAACAGTTATGTAAGGAGATTGTTGAAAAATGAAAGTATTAGCGATTGATACATCCAATTTTGTCATGGGAATTTCCATTGTCGATGATCAAGCCGTTAAAGGAGAAATCATTACAAATTTGAAGAAAAACCATTCGGTACGCGTTATGCCAGCCATTGAATCATTGCTTCAGGAATGCGATGTGAAACCGAATGAGTTAGACTTAATTGTTGTCGCTAAAGGCCCAGGGTCATATACAGGTGTGCGCATCGGCGTAACCATTGCGAAAACGCTCGCTTGGACATTGCAAATTCCTCTTGTTGGGGTATCTAGTTTAGAAGTCGTTGCGGCAAATGCGAAATACTTTGATGGATTGATTGTGCCGCTGTTTGATGCTCGTCGAGGACAAATTTATACAGGTTTATATGCATATCGCGATTCGATTCTTGAAACGATTCAAGAGGATCGAATTGTTTTAGCATCGGAATGGGCGAAACAGTTAAAAGAGTATCAACAAAAAGTATTATTAATTGGGGGCGATGGCGAGTTACATAAGCAAGTATTTATTGAAGAACTTGGTGATTTAGCACAGGTAGCCCCACCGTCTTTGCACAATCCTCGTCCGAGCGAACTTGCATTTTTAGGAATGAATCGAAAAAGTGAAGATGTTCATACGTTTGTTCCGAACTATGTGCGCTTAGCTGAAGCAGAAGCTAACTGGCTTGCCCGACAGAGAGAAAGGGTCGACGAGTAAATGGAAGTTTCTTTTCGTTTTATGAATGTAGATGATATTGATGACGTTGTCCGCATTGAACAAGCTTCCTTTACCGTTCCTTGGAGCCGAGAAGCGTTTTATCATGAACTGACGAATAATCGCTATGCCAAATACATCGTGATGGAGCATTTAGGGAATATTATTGGCTATTGTGGCATGTGGGTCGTTCTTGATGAAGCGCACATTACGAATGTCGCGGTGCTTCCACAGTTTCGAGGAATGAAACTGGGTGAAGCGCTCATGCGAAAAGCGATGGAAATAGCAAAGGAACTTGGAGCGAAAACGATGACGCTCGAAGTTCGTGTATCGAATGAAGTTGCCCGTTCTTTGTATCGTAAACTAGGCTTTTTGAATGGCGGGATTCGCAAACAATATTATCCAGATAATCAAGAAGATGCTTTAGTAATGTGGGTGAACTTATGATGGAAAAAGATTTATTGGTTCTTGGAATTGAAACAAGTTGTGATGAAACAGCTGCAGCGATTGTTAAAAATGGTCGTGAAATTGTTGCGAATGTCGTTGCTTCGCAAATTGAAAGTCATAAACGGTTTGGAGGAGTCGTTCCCGAAATTGCTTCTAGGCATCATGTGGAGCAAATGACGATCGTTTTAGAAGAAACGATGAAACAAGCGAATTTAAACTTTTCTGATTTAGATGCGATTGCCGTTACAGAAGGGCCAGGTCTTGTCGGAGCGTTATTAATCGGTGTGAACGCGGCAAAAGCGCTTGCATTTGCTCATCAGCTCCCACTTGTTGGCGTGCACCATATCGCAGGTCATATTTATGCAAACCGGCTTGTGAAAGAAATGGAGTTTCCGTTGCTTGCCCTCGTTGTTTCTGGCGGTCATACAGAGCTCGTTTATATGAAGGAACATGGTGTCTTTGAAGTGATTGGCGAAACGCGAGATGATGCAGCCGGAGAAGCATACGATAAAGTCGCTCGGGCGCTTGACTTGCCTTATCCGGGCGGTCCGCATATTGATCGCCTTGCCCAACAAGGAAAACCAATCATTGATTTGCCGCGCGCGTGGCTTGAGGAAGGGTCCTATGATTTCAGTTTTAGCGGATTAAAATCAGCTGTGATTAATACGTTGCACAACGCAAAACAACGCGGGGAAATCATTAAGCGTGAAGACATGGCTGCAAGTTTTCAAGCCAGCGTCATCGATGTATTGGTGGAAAAAACGGTACAAGCCGCGAAACATTATCAAGTGAAGCAAGTATTGTTGGCAGGTGGAGTGGCTGCCAATCGTGGATTGCGCGCAGCATTAGAAGAACGCGTGTCTCAGTTAGATGGGATCGAATTAGTGATTCCGCCTTTATTCCTTTGTACAGACAATGCAGCAATGATTGCGGCAGCAGGGACGGTGTTATTTCAAAAAGGAAAGCGAGCGACGATGGCATTAAATGCGAATCCAAGTTTAGAGCTTGCATAGTAAACAGGGCATTCTTTACGGAATGTCCTGTTTCTTTTTTTTAAAAAATAGTTGGGTGTGAATATATTTATCCACAATGTGTTGATAATGTGGAAAACTGATTGCATACTTTATTTTATAATAAGGTTTTAATCACAGAAAAATGTGCATATTTTCCACAAAAAAATGTGGATAATGTGGAAAAGTTGGTGAATAACTTATTTTTTAGGATTTTTTCTGTGGATATGTCTGTGTAAAAAAAGCTAGCGACCAAGGTGCTAGCTTTCTTTCCGTCCTGATTACTATTGTAGTGTATTATGTCTGCAGGTTTTCCCATTGTTCGATTAATAATTCAAGTTTTTGCTTTAACTGATTAATCGTATCGTTTATTTCGCGAACTTTTTCATGATCGTGATAGATTGCTGGGTCACATAGCTGTTCCTCGTTGTTTGCAATTTCTTTTTCTAATTGTTCGATTTCGTTTTCAATCTCTTCAATTTTTCGTTTTCGCTGTCGTTCTAATTTTTTGGCTTCTTTTTCTTGTTCGTACGAAACTTTTGTAGATGAAGAAGTGTTTTGTTTGCTTTCTTGTTTAGGGAGTTGTCCTAATTCAAGCAGTTCCGCTTTTTTCGTTAAATAGTAGTCATAGTCGCCAAGATATTCGATAATGCCATGATCGGAAAGTTCATATATTTTTGTTGCGATACGGTTAATGAAATAACGGTCGTGAGAAACGAACAAAATCGTTCCTGGGTATTCGATTAAAGCTTGTTCAAGCACTTCTTTGCTGTCGAGATCAAGATGGTTTGTCGGTTCGTCTAAAATAAGGAAATTCGCTTTTTTCATCATCAATTTGGCGAGCGCAAGTCTTGCTTTCTCACCGCCGCTTAACGTTGAAACAGGCTTAAGCACGTCATCTCCAGAAAATAAAAAATTCCCAAGGATCGTGCGAATTTCTTTTTCAGTTTTGAGGCGATCTTCGTCCCAAAGCTCGTCTAATACGCGTTTATTCGAAGTAAGGTCTGCTTGTTCTTGATCGTAATAACCAATTTGCACGTTTGCCCCATAACGAAACTCTCCTTGTTGGAGGGGCAGTTTTTTAACGATCGTTTTAAGAAGTGTCGATTTTCCAATTCCATTTGGTCCAATTAAGGCGATGCTTTCACCGCGCGTGATTCGAAAGTGAATGTTGCTTGCAATGGTTTCATCATGATAGCCGATGGCTACGTTGTCAGCTATTAAAACGTCATTTCCGCTTGGACGTTCAATTTCGAAGCGAAAGGAAGCCGATTTTTCATCGCCTAACGGCTTTTCCATTAAATTCATTTTTTCTAATTGTTTGCGGCGGCTTTGGGCACGCTTGGTTGTAGACGCTCTCGCAATATTTCGTTGAATGAAATCTTTTAGCTTTGCTACTTCTTCTTGTTGCTTTTCATATAGCTTTAGTTCGCGCTCATATTGTTCGGCGCGCTGTTGTAAATAACGTGTATAATTGCCGACATATTTTTTGATCGTTGTTCTTGAAATTTCATATACTTGGTCTACTACTTGATCGAGGAAATAGCGATCGTGCGAAACAATTAAAATCGCTCCAGGATAATTTTTTAAATATTGTTCCAGCCATGCGAGTGTCTCCATATCTAGATGGTTCGTCGGCTCATCTAAAATAAGCAAATCGGGTTTTGTAAGCAATAGCTTGCCAAGAGCTAACCTTGTTCGCTGTCCACCGCTTAATGTTGAAATGGGTGTTGAATAGTCGTATTCAGAAAACTTGAGTCCATGAAGAACGGAACGAATATCTGCTTCATATTGATACCCACCGCGCTCTTTAAATTCCACTTGCAAGCGATCGTATTGTTTTAATAGTTGATCATAATTGCCTTGTCCAGCGCTCATTTGTTGTTCTAAATCGCGTAATTGCTGTTCCATTTGTCGAAGCGGGGCAAATACGTCGATCATTTCATCCCAAATGGAACGGTCGGACTGCAAGCCTGTATCTTGAGCGAGATAACCGATTGTAACATGCTTCGGCTTAATAATTTCACCTTGGTCATAAGACATTTGACCCGCAAGGATTTTTAATAATGTTGATTTTCCTGCCCCGTTTCGGCCGACGAGAGCGATTCGGTCTTTTTCCTGTATCTCTAGTTTAATATTCGATAAAATAAGTTCTGCTCCAAAATATTTTGATAGCTGGTTTACTTGTAAAATAATCATGCTTTTATTCACCTCTTTTTCTGTTGATAGTTTAGCGTACCTTTTCCGTGTTCGGCAACATTGGTGTTGAATAACAAATTTGACAAAAATGATAATAAAAATGTAGGAGAAAGACAGATGGACAAAAATAGTGTATAGTTTAAAATGGAAGGTATATAAATGGTGTGGATGAAGAAATAATGAAAGCGCTAACTAGAAAGTATTTGTTGAAAGGAAATGTGGGGGATTGATTCGTGAGTAATGAACAACCAAAAATTCCGCAAGCAACGGCAAAACGATTACCACTTTATTATCGCTTTTTGAAAAATTTGCATGCTTCTGGTAAGCAGCGTGTATCCTCAGCTGAATTAAGTGAAGCTGTCAAAGTTGATTCAGCAACGATTCGACGAGATTTTTCTTATTTTGGTGCGTTAGGAAAAAAAGGATATGGATACAACGTTAATTATTTATTGTCGTTTTTCCGTAAAACACTCGATCAAGACGAAATAACTGAGGTCGCTTTGTTTGGCGTCGGTAATTTAGGGACCGCATTTTTAAATTATAATTTTAGCAAAAATAATAACACGAAGATCGTCGTTGCTTTTGATGTCGACCCAGAAAAGGTAGGAAAGGAAGTAGGAGGTGTTCCTGTTTATCATTTAGACGAGCTAGAGGAGAAATTAGGGGACATCACCGTGGCTATTTTAACTGTTCCAGCACAAGTGGCTCAACCGATTACCGATCGGCTTGTTCAAAGAGGGATTAAAGGAATTTTGAACTTTACGCCAGCGCGTTTAAATGTTCCTGAAAACATTCGTGTTCATCATATTGATTTAGCGGTTGAGCTGCAGTCATTAGTTTATTTTCTAAAACATTATTCAAATGACCAATAGAAAACCTCCCTTCAGCGTCGGGAGGTTTTCTTGTTGGTGAAATTGAGTGCCAATATACGTAAGGCTGCACCAAAATCTAACGTGGCAATGATCATTAAGAGAACGGTTGGAAAACTCCACATTTCTTCACGTGCACTTTCGATTGCAAGATAGGTAAAAAGTGTTCCCATGATGAAATAAAACATACTTGTACGCAATGATGTCGTTCTCATTTCATAAGCCCCCAAAAAATCCATTGCATTTGTTCTGATTGACGAATGATTTCTTCAATTTGATCAGCAAAAAAAGTTTGAATCATAATGACAAATGTATTCATCATAACATGTGCGAAAATGGGTACCATAATTCGTTTTGTTTTTACGTATAAAAACGCAAACACAAATCCCATTGTGGAGTAGAGAAGCAGATGCTCCAGCTCCATATGAACGACAGCGAAGAGCAAAGAACTAACAGTGGCCGCAATGACAAAATTATATTTTTTGTACAACGTTCCAAAGATAATTTTGCGAAAAATGAGTTCTTCTAAAATTGGGCCGATGATCGACGTAACAAGGATCAGTGAAGGAGTTAACTTCACGATTTCGACGATGCGGCGCGTATTTTCCGATCCCATCTCGATGCCAAATAAGCGCAGTTCAATATTTGCCGCAATCCCTTGGGCAAATAAAGCTAAGAAAAAACCGCCAATCGACCACAAAATGGCAGAAGGAACTGAAGCGCGTTCACGGTCATACGAAGGTTTCATATCAGCGCGCATGAAATAAAGAACAAGAAAGAAGGCGAACGTAAAGCTAATGACAGCCCAATAACCCGAAGCGATCGAGATGGCTGTTTCTTTACTTTCCGCTTCCCCTACTCCAAAATAAAGCAACAACGGTACTCCCGCTATGCTAGACAGCTGCATGATAACATATGTAATAATGACGTACCAATATTGTTTTCTCAATCTAGCAATCCCCTTTTCATTAGAAAATCCGTGGCTTTTTTATTTTAACACATTTTTTGCATGTTTTACGAAAGGAGTGCAATAATGAGAGAGAGAATGTAGAGAAGGAATGTAAAAAAGTTTGTATCGTTTCATTTTTTTTATAATTTCCTACTTGCAAAATTGAAAAAAGTTCATTAATATAATAAGTGTGTTAGCACTCAATGATCATGAGTGCTAATAATCCGATGAACGAAAATCTATTTAAGGAGGTTGTTTGCCGTGTTAAAACCATTAGGTGATCGCGTTGTTATTGAGCTTATCCAAACTGAAGAAAAAACTGCGAGCGGTATTGTATTACCAGACACAGCGAAAGAAAAACCACAAGAAGGAAAAGTTATTGCAGTTGGTCCAGGCCGTGTTCTTGACAGCGGTGAGCGTGTAACGCCAGAAGTTAAAGTTGGCGATCGTATCATCTTCTCAAAATATGCTGGTACAGAAGTAAAATATGAAGGTAAAGAATACTTAATCTTACGTGAAAGCGACATCTTAGCTGTGATTGGTTAATCGATCGCTTAGCTTTATATCATAGATTTTCTGTTCAATACTTAATACTTATTAATACTTATGTTCAAATATTAAACTAAAAAATATTTGTTGAGGGGGTATGGTCCATGGCAAAAGAAATTAAATTCAGCGAAGAAGCTCGTCGTGCGATGCTACGCGGTGTAGATAAATTAGCTGATGCTGTAAAAGTTACATTAGGTCCAAAAGGTCGCAACGTTGTATTAGAGAAAAAATTCGGTTCTCCATTAATTACAAATGACGGTGTAACAATTGCAAAAGAAATTGAATTAGAAGATCCATTTGAAAACATGGGTGCAAAGCTTGTTGCTGAAGTAGCAAGCAAAACAAACGATGTAGCTGGTGACGGTACAACAACTGCTACTGTATTAGCGCAAGCAATGATCCGTGAAGGATTAAAGAACGTAACAGCTGGTGCGAACCCAATGGGCATCCGCAAAGGTATTGAAAAAGCGGTTGCGGTTGCGGTTGAAGAATTAAAAGCAATCTCTAAACCAATCAAAGGCAAAGAGTCTATTGCGCAAGTTGCTGCGATTTCTGCTGCTGACGAAGAAGTAGGTAAATTAATCGCAGAAGCAATGGAGCGCGTAGGTAAAGACGGCGTTATTACATTAGAAGAATCTAAAGGCTTCACAACAGAGTTAGATGTAGTAGAAGGTATGCAATTTGACCGTGGTTATGTATCTCCATACATGATCACAGACTCTGAAAAAATGGAAGCTGTATTAGAAAATCCATACATCTTAATCACTGATAAGAAAATCTCAAGCATTCAAGACCTCTTACCTGTATTAGAGCAAGTTGTACAACAAGGCAAACCATTATTAATTATCGCTGAAGACGTAGAAGGTGAAGCTCTTGCAACATTAGTTGTGAACAAGCTTCGTGGTACATTCACAGCAGTTGCTGTTAAAGCTCCTGGCTTCGGTGACCGTCGTAAAGCAATGCTTGAAGATATCGCAATCTTAACTGGCGGTGAAGTAATCAGCGAAGAATTAGGTCGTGAATTGAAATCTACAACAATCGAATCACTTGGTCGCGCTGCTAAAGTTGTTGTTACAAAAGAACATACAACAATCGTTGATGGCGCTGGTTCAAAAGATCGCATCCAAGCTCGTATCAACCAAATTCGCGCTCAATTAGAAGAAACAACTTCTGAATTTGATCGCGAAAAATTACAAGAGCGCTTAGCGAAATTAGCTGGCGGCGTAGCAGTTATCAAAGTTGGTGCTGCAACTGAAACTGAATTGAAAGAACGCAAATTGCGCATTGAAGACGCTCTTAACGCTACACGTGCGGCAGTTGAAGAAGGTATCGTAGCCGGCGGTGGTACTGCGTTAATGAACGTATACAATAAAGTTGCTTCAATTGAAGCTGAAGGCGACGTTGCAACTGGTGTGAAAATCGTTCTTCGCGCAATCGAAGAGCCAGTTCGTCAAATCGCTCACAACGCTGGTTTAGAAGGTTCTGTTATCGTTGAACGCTTAAAAACTGAAAAACCAGGTATCGGCTTCAACGCTGCTACTGGTGAATGGGTAGACATGATCGAAGCTGGTATCGTTGACCCTACAAAAGTAACTCGTTCTGCTCTTCAAAACGCTGCATCTGTTGCCGCTATGTTCTTAACAACTGAAGCGGTTGTTGCTGACAAACCAGAAGAAAACAAAGGCAACTCAGGCATGCCTGACATGGGCGGCATGATGTAATAAAGTGAACTAGTCGAGGACTACTTCCTTTATAGGAAGTAGTCCTTTTTTGTTGCTGAAATTCGCATATCAAGATTTTTAGAAGATAGGCGTTTTAAGAACACGAAAATTACGAAATGTTACTTGGTGAGTTTATTAACTATTGCATTAACAATGAACTTTTAAAGTTTCTAAATAATAACATAAAAAGGATATTATTAATCTTTACTACCTAAATTATACATAATATTTTGTAAGTTAAAACTATTTTTGGTTTTTTATATTTTTGATAATTTCATAGTGTTAATAAATTGTATTTTTATTTTATAAAGAGATGAAAGTAGTTTCGGTGTCACTGCCGTATCATTTCAAGTGTCTGTTGTCAAATAAAATAAAACGTTTCTTTTTTGATATTACGATGAAGTTCGTTCTCTTTAAACCAGCAAGAGTAGACAAGCACATTTTGCTTGAGGATTAAACAGACTGTTTCGAAGGATTTTCGATGTATTTGTCGAATGGATACGATATATGACAAAAATGGGGGAGATTGGAGAAGATGAAATATGAGCCGTTCCATCCTTTGATTGCGACGATGATTGAAAATATCGAAAAAGTCATCATTGGAAAACGAGAAGTGACGACATTAAGCATTGTGGCGTTGTTAGCTGGCGGTCATGTGCTATTAGAAGATGTTCCGGGTGTTGGGAAAACAATGCTTGTTCGCGCGCTCGCTAAATCGGTGAATGCACAGTTTAAACGCATTCAGTTTACACCGGATTTGTTGCCGAGCGACATTACGGGTGTATCGGTTTATAATCCGAAACAAATGCATTTTGAATATAAGCCTGGTCCGATTATGGGAAACGTCATTTTAGCAGATGAAATTAACCGAACGTCGCCAAAAACGCAAGCGGCTTTGCTTGAAGCGATGGAAGAAGGTGGTGTGACGGTCGATGGCATCACGTATCCGCTGCCACAACCTTTTTTTGTGATGGCTACGCAAAATCCGATTGAATATGAAGGGACGTATCCATTGCCAGAAGCGCAGCTCGACCGCTTTTTATTGAAGGTGAATATGGGATACCCATCAATGACGGAAGAAATTGAAATATTAAACCGTACGGAAAAAACAACGCCGATTGATCAGATTCAGCCCGTTGTTACGATTGAACAATTGCGTTCTTTACAACAACAAGTGAAAAAAGTGTATGTCGATGAACATGTGAAACGATACATTGTTGATCTAGTGCAACGAAGCCGCTCACACCCAGCCATCTATTTAGGAGTGAGTCCACGCGGATCGGTTGCTCTTATGAAGGCAGCGCAAGCACATGCACTCGTATACGGCCGCGATTTTGTCATCCCGGATGATGTGCAACGTGTGGCGTCTTTTGCGTTGCCGCATCGCATTATTTTAAAGCCGGAAGCGAAGTTTGATGGGTTGTCTGCGGAAGATGTCATCGCTCGCATTATCACCCAAACACCAGTGCCGATTCGAAGGTAGTGATCTGTATGCGAAAGAATCCGATTCGTCAGTGTGTGCTCATCATTAGTTTGTTTGTGGTACTGTTTGTGTATGCGATGTTTCAAGGGGGATTTGTGAGCTGGTTTTTATTTTATAGTTTTTTACCGCTATGGCTATACTCCATTGTTGTTTTCTTTTATCCCCTCCATGCATTGAACGTTGAGCGTACGTTTAACCAAGCGTCTTATCATGCCGGAGAAACGGTTGTTGTGACTGTTCGCATGAACATGCCGACTTTCTTTCCTGTTATCTCTTTTATCGTCGAAGAGGAATGGCCGCAGTCACTACCGAGTAAAGATGAAAAAATGGTTGTATTTCCATTTGGGAGAAAAACGTTGACGTTTACATACGAAATACGTGGCATACCGCGCGGAGAGCATATTTTCTCGAATATTCGTATAAAAATTACTGATTTTTTTGGTCTTGTGTCCAAAGAAGCGGAGTTTCCGCTTCAACATGCGATGGTCGTATATCCGCGTTATGTTGAAATGAACATGCTGAAAGTCAGTCAGAGCTTTGAACAAGGAAGTGCTGTTTCACCTTGGCAACTTCATCGCGATATGACGATGGCTGTCGGCGTTCGCGAGTATGTGCCGGGAGATCGATTTTCATGGATTCATTGGAAAGCATCCGCAAGAAAAAATGATTGGATGACAAAAGAGTTTGAGGAGCAGCAAAACGAAGATGTTGTTTTGTTTCTTGATCGAACACCGACACCGTTATTTGAAGAGATGGTTACATTTTCAGCTTCATTTGTGCGAGCAAATATAAAAAAAGGTGTTCAAACGGGCTTTGTTGCTATCGGAACAGATCGCCTCGTTTTTCATCCGCAAAATAGTGAAGCACATCTTCAACGGCTCTTTTACGCCTTAGCGAAAGTGAAGTGCGACAGCGCGAAGTCGTTTGAGCACATCATTTCAAACGAAACGATGCTATGGCCAGCTTCGGCTTCGTTTTGTTACATGACTTCTTATTTGTCTAAAGATCTCGCTTATGCTGTTGGTCATATGGCGATGCGTGGTCGGAACAATGTCGTATTTTTCATGAAAAACGAAGGAGCTCCATTGTCTAATGAAGAACAGGAAGTGATCGAACAGCTCCGGAAAAAAAGAGTCACGACAGTCGTTGTCACGCCCGACCATGTTATAAATACTTCGTTGAAGGTGGGAAGTGAATGATGAATGGAAGCCGGCTGAAAGTGGGCGTTTATTATTTATTTGCGTTTTGGCTTTTAGCAGAGTGGCTCATTCCACTTAAAACGGTTTCCGACACACAAAACGCAAATGTGTTCATCGTGTTTGTCGGCCTTTGTTTTCTTTTCATGTTTTTGCGCATTCGCGCTTCAATCGTTGCGTTGATTAACGTTAGTTATATCGCATACACGTTGAATGCGCTCTTTTTTGATGTTTCGTTTTTTTCGTTTCGGTGGCTTCCTTTGTTGGTAGAAGACGTGATCAATCATGTGGCGATCGTTCGTCAAGCGCGCTGGTTCGAAGTGACAAACGTTTTTCGAAGCTTGTTGTTTTTTGTGTTGCTATGGATGATGACATATGTCGTGCGCTATTGGTTGTTCGTCCGGAAACGATTATTTGTTTTTTATGTCGCAACGGTGGCATATGTCGCGATATTAGATACGTTTACTGCTTTTCGCGGCAATGGAGCGATCGTTCGGCTCGTCACTCTTGGATTTCTTCTGCTTCATTGGCTCGTTGACGAACGGATTGGCGGGGCGAAACAATGGAAACGGTGGCTTGCTGCCTCCATTGGAATGATTAGTGTATGCTTGGTGGTGGGGTATGTTGGGCCGAAGCTTCCTCCACAATGGCCGGATCCGGTTCCGTTCATTAAAAGTTATGCCAAAGGAAGTGAACAAGGAACGGGAAAAGAGACGGTTGATGGAACGGTCAAAAAAGTCGGATACGGAACGAACGATTCCCGTTTAGGTGGGCCGTTTGTTGCAGATGATACGGTCGTCTTTACCGTTGAAGATGAACAGCGTCACTATTGGCGGGTGGAAACAAAAAGTGTGTATACGGGAAAAGGATGGGAGACGGCCGACAATGATGTAACTGATATATTTGAACAAGAAAATCATATTTATTACTGGTTTGAAGATGGGGTGGAGAAAGAAACATTCACAGCGATCATTCGGCCGACACAACCGATGTATTATTTAGCCTATCCATTAGGATTAAAAGCCGTTCACGCTTTGGAGGTAAACGAATTTCTATTGCAGATGGCCAATGAAAAAATTTACCCGGTTGATCGACAGCTGAATACCCTTCCTTTGTTCGAGCATGAGATCGTTTATGAGCACCCGATATTTTCAGTGGAGCAATTAAACGATGCGCCTGCTGTTCAAAATGATACGCTTCTTGCTCAATACACACAGCTTCCAGCGACGTTGCCGAGCCGCGTTCGCCAGTTAGCCGAGAAAATTACAAATGGAAAGCAAACACAATATGAAAAAGTAAAAGCGGTGGAGCAATATTTTCGGTTGAATGGGTTTGATTATGAGACAACAGATGTCGCTGTCCCTGGTGATAATGATGATTATGTCGATCAGTTTTTATTTGAAACGAAAAAAGGATATTGCGACAATTTTTCAACATCTATGGTTGTGCTCCTTCGTTCCGTTGGCATTCCGGCACGCTGGGTAAAAGGATATACCGCTGGGCAGCTGACGGGCAAAACAGCAGACGGGAAAAATATATATACCATTACAAACAAAAATGCCCATTCATGGGTAGAAGTATATTTTTCTGGCGTTGGCTGGGTTCCATTTGAACCGACGCAAGGGTTTGCAAATCCGTACCGCTTTACGCAGCCGCAATTACCTCAAGAACAACAGGTTGTCCAGCCATCACAGTCGTTGCGATCACGCATTCCTGTTAATGATTTGCTTCGCGGTGAACAAACGACATCATCGAGTTGGAAAGACAAAGACCATGCGATATGGAACGCATTCACATGGAAAAAAGCGATATGGTTGATTTTTGTTGGTGTCGGCGTTGTTTTCTTGTTGTATAAAATAAGACGAAAATGGTGGCCGTATGTGACATTGTTCATGTTTCGGTGGAAGAATGGCGATGATGCATTTGTAAGAGCATATGTCGCCTTATTAAAACATTTACAAGATTATGGGTTAAAAAGAAAACAAGGAGAAACGTTGCGTCAATACGCCGCATACGTTGATCGATATTTCGGTACGACGGACATGAGCAAGCTGACGTATATGTATGAAAAAGCGATTTATAAGCAACAGGCAAACGTTGAATGGGAAAAAATGAAAGAATTATGGGAAAATTTAATAAAAAAGACCGTGCCTTGACCTGTGCCAGAAAGAGTTGATAGAATAAATTAAAATTTAATGATGGTACGCGATCTTCGTATATCCTCGATAATATGGTTCGAGAGTCTCTACCGGGTGACCGTAAATCACCCGACTACGAAGGCAGATGATTCTATTTTTATTTTGCTAGAATTCTGCCTTCGCTTTTTTATGGTGAAGGTGTGAATTCTAGCTTTTTATTATTTTAGCTGGGGTGATTTTTGTGCAGCAAACTCAAGAAATGATTGTTGTGCTCGATTTTGGCAGTCAGTACAATCAACTCATTACTCGCCGCATTCGTGAGTTTGGCGTGTATAGTGAACTTCATCCGCATACGATTACGGCTGAAGAAATTCAAGCAATGAACGCAAAAGGCATTATTTTCTCAGGCGGTCCTAATAGCGTATACGATGAAAATGCATTTATGTGCGACCCTAACATTTTTGAATTAGGGCTGCCGATTTTAGGGATTTGTTATGGCATGCAGTTAATGACGCATCATTTAGGCGGAAAAGTAGAAAAAGCGACACATCGGGAATATGGAAAAGCGACAATCAATGTTCGACATGCTTCTAAGTTGTTTGAAAACCTTCCAAATGAACAAGTCGTTTGGATGAGCCATGGCGATTTAGTAACGGAAATACCTGAAGGATTCACAGTGGATGCGACTAGCCCGTCTTGTCCGATTGCGGCGATGAGCGATGAGGCAAGAAAGTTTTATGCGGTTCAATTTCATCCAGAAGTGCGCCATTCCGTATATGGAAATGACTTATTGAAAAACTTCGTATTCCATGTGTGCCAATGTAAAGGCGACTGGACAATGGGGAATTTTATTGAAAATGAAATTCGTAAAATTCGCGAGCTCGTTGGCGATAAAAAAGTTCTTTGTGCATTAAGCGGCGGCGTCGATTCCTCCGTAGCGGCCGTGCTTGTTCATAAAGCAATCGGCGACCAATTAACATGTATTTTCGTTGATCATGGCCTGTTGCGTAAAGGCGAAGCGGAAAGCGTCATGAAAACCTTCCGTGAAGGTTTTCACATGAACGTCATTAAAGTGGATGCAAAAGAACGTTTTCTTAACAAGTTAAAAGGAGTTTCTGATCCAGAACAAAAACGCAAAATCATCGGTAATGAATTTATTTATGTATTTGATGATGAAGCAGCCAAGTTAGAAGGAATTGAGTTTTTAGTCCAAGGTACGCTTTATACAGACATTATTGAAAGTGGAACCGCTACGGCTCAGACAATTAAATCACACCATAATGTCGGCGGATTGCCAGAAGATATGAAGTTTAAGTTAATCGAGCCGCTTAATACATTGTTTAAAGATGAAGTCCGTGCATTAGGAAAAGAATTAGGTATTCCAGATGAAATTGTTTGGCGTCAACCATTCCCGGGCCCAGGACTTGGCATTCGCGTGCTTGGTGAAGTGACGGAAGAAAAGCTAGAAATTGTTCGTGAGTCCGATGCGATTTTGCGTGAAGAAATTAAAAAAGCGGGATTAGATCGCGAAATTTGGCAATACTTCACTGTTCTTCCTGACATTCGAAGCGTCGGAGTAATGGGGGATGCACGAACATATGACTACACGGTGGCCATTCGTGCGGTCACATCCATTGATGGAATGACAGCGGACTGGGCTCGAATTCCTTGGGATGTGTTAGAAGTGATTTCAACAAGAATTGTCAATGAAGTGCCTCATGTGAACCGCGTGGTTTATGATATTACAAGCAAGCCGCCTGCGACGATTGAATGGGAGTAAAAACGAACAAAATTAAATATAGATAAAAAAATGTTCGTCTTTATTGTTGACTTTAGCGTAATAGGTTGATAGAATGTATATGTAAAACCGAATATTGCAAAAATACATCGTATAATCTTGGGAATATGGCCCGAGAGTCTCTACCAAGCTACCGTAAATAGCTTGACTACGATGTATAATGTGCAGGGGGAGAGGAGTCTGTTGATTCCTCTCTATGTTCTCCTATGCTCATTATTCATCATAGTCAACGCTTCTGGTAGTTTGCTAGAAGCGTTTTTCTTTTGATTACAACAAATAGGAGGGACATAGAGAGATGAGAAAGTATTTTCAATTTGATGAGCTTGGAACGAATTATCGTACGGAAATTATTGCTGGATTAACCACGTTTTTATCCATGGCCTATATTTTATTCGTAAACCCATTCGTTCTTTCGTTAGGAGCAGTAAAAGATTTTCCGAATGAATTAAGAATTGATCAAGGAGCGGTGTTTGTTGCGACGGCGCTTGCGGCAGCATACGGTTCGATTTTAATGGGGGTCTTAGCGCGATATCCGATTGCGTTAGCGCCTGGAATGGGATTAAATGCGTTTTTTGCGTTTACGGTTGTTCTGCATATGAATATTCCGTGGCAAACGGCGTTAGCGGGCGTATTTGTTTCAGGAATTCTTTTCACGATTTTAACGTTAACAGGGATTCGGGAGAAAATTATTGAGGCGATTCCACTTGATTTAAAGTATGCAGTCGGAGCGGGTATTGGATTATTTATCACGTTTATCGGTTTCCAAAATGCAGGGATTATCGTTGATAATCCAGCAACGCTGGTCGGCTTAAGTGATTTTAAAAACGGAAATACATTGCTTGCGATTTTCGGTTTATTTGTTACGGTCATTTTAATGGTGAAACGTGTACATGGCGGCGTTTTTTACGGAATGGTCATCACAGCCATCACCGGCATGATTTTTGGATTGATTGAAGTGCCAGATAAAGTGGTAGGTGCTGTACCAGATCTTTCACCGACATTCGGTGTTGCTTTGCAGCATTTAGATCAAATTTTCACATTAAAAATGATCGCTGTTGTGTTAACATTCTTTATTGTTGACTTTTTCGACGCGACAGGAACGTTGCTTGCCGTTGCCAATCAAGCGGGGTTATTGAAAAACAATAAACTTCCGAGAGCAGGAAAAGCGCTGCTTGTGGACGCTACAGCTGTTATGGTCGGAGCTGTATTAGGTACGTCAACGACAACATCTTATATTGAATCTTCAGCTGGAGTTGCAGCAGGTGGACGATCAGGCTTTTCAGCTGTTGTAACAGGGATTTTATTCTTATTAGCTTTGTTCTTTTCGCCGTTATTAAGCGTCATTACAGCACCTGTCACAGCGCCTGCGCTAATTATTGTTGGTGTGCTCATGGCTTCATCGATTGGTGAAATTGATTGGAAAAAGTTCGAAGTAGCTGTTCCAGCATTTTTTACGCTTATTACCATGCCGCTTTCTTACAGTATTGCCACTGGAATTGCGATCGGATTTATTTTCTATCCGATTACAATGGTTTTAAAAGGTCGTTCAAAAGAAGTCCATCCGATTTTATACGTTTTATTTGTGATCTTTATCCTCTATTTCTTATTCTTAAGAGAGTAGTTATAAAAGAGCGGGATTCCACATGATGGAATGCCGCTTTTTTTATTGACTTTTGAGCGTGAATTTGATATTTTAGAAAAGCTGTTGTTGGCAACAAAGTTGTTGTTGGCAGCGAAAAAAATATAAAAAAGTTGTTGACAGATGTAATTACAAATGCTATATTATAAGAGTCGCTTATGAATAACAAAACAAATGTTCCTTGAAAACTGAACGAAACAGAAGCGTGAAAGCTAGTGAGAAAACTTTCTATGGAGAGTTTGATCCTGGCTCAGGACGAACGCTGGC
>NZ_SLUL01000025.1 GCF_004341205.1 Thermolongibacillus altinsuensis | reverse complement strand
GACGTTGCCGGGCATAACATTCCACAGTAGCTCAGTGGTAGAGCGCTCGGCTGTTAACCGAGTGGTCGTAGGTTCGAATCCTACCTGTGGAGCCATGCTTCCATAGCTCAGTTGGTAGAGCACTTCCATGGTAAGGAAGAGGTCACCGGTTCAAGCCCGGTTGGAAGCTTGCGAATTGTGTCTTCTTTTGGCCCGTTGGTCAAGTGGTTAAGACACCGCCCTTTCACGGCGGTAACACGGGTTCGAATCCCGTACGGGTCATCTTTTTTTTGGAGGATTAGCTCAGCTGGGAGAGCACTTGCCTTACAAGCAAGGGGTCGGCGGTTCGATCCCGTCATCCTCCACCATAAAAATTTAATAAGGCGGCTTAGCTCAATTGGAAGAGCACGTCCGAATAAGCTTCGGTGAATGTGCTTCAGCGTACCGCTCGAGCGACTACTTGATTAAGCTTTCTGAGAGCGGGACGACGTCCAATACGTTATGAGCTAAGTGTTGCTGGAGTAAAAAAACCAATGATGCCGGCTTAGCTCAATTGGTAGAGCAACTGACTTGTAATCAGTAGGTTGCGGGTTCAAGTCCTGCAGCCGGCACCATGACGGAGGGGTAGCGAAGTGGCCAAACGCGGCGGACTGTAAATCCGCTCCCTTTGGGTTCGGCGGTTCGAATCCGTCCCCCTCCACCATTTATGAGTTAATGTCGGATTACTGAACTAAGTCATTGTCGACGATATTTCGCAAAATTTCCTTCAGAAATTTTTTAAAATATCGTCTTGCGGTGTCGATTCACGAAGTACATTCAGAGAAGTGAGTTCATGTTGATTAATCATTGGGCTATAGCCAAGCGGTAAGGCAACGGACTTTGACTCCGTGATGCGCTGGTTCGAATCCAGCTAGCCCAGCCAATTTAACATCGTGAGCCATTAGCTCAGTAGGTAGAGCACGTCCGAATAAGCTTCAGTGAGTGTACTTCAGCGTACCGCTCGAGCTACTACTTGAATAAATCATTCTGAGAGCGGGATGTCGAAGGTGTCGAAAATTAATGATAGATTTGCTATCTTTTACTGTTATGAGCCATTAGCTCAGCAGGTAGAGCATCTGACTTTTAATCAGAGGGTCGGAGGTTCGAGTCCTCCATGGCTCACTTTTTTGCGGAAGTAGTTCAGTGGTAGAACACCACCTTGCCAAGGTGGGGGTCGCGGGTTCGAGTCCCGTCTTCCGCTCCAAAGCTTCATATGGGGCCTTAGCTCAGCTGGGAGAGCGCCTGCTTTGCACGCAGGAGGTCATCGGTTCGATCCCGATAGGCTCCATATCTTGAGACCTTGAATCTCTTAGGATTCAAGGTCTTTTATTTTTATCGTTAACTTTTTTCTAAATGGAATAAATATTCAAAAAAGTGTCAAGTTGAGTCATTCTTTTCCTCTCCGCTACAATAATAGTAAACGCAACTGGGGGAGGAGAAAGATGATGAAAAAAATTTCGATTATTGGCGTGCCAATGGATTTAGGTCAAACACGCAGAGGGGTTGATATGGGGCCAAGCGCCATTCGTTATGCGGGTGTCGTGGAGCGATTAGAGCGCTTGAATTATGAAATTGAAGATTTAGGGGATATTCAAATTGGTAGAGCAGAAAGAGAACAGGATTCTCCTGTCCATCTAAAGTTACGCAACTTAAAAGCCGTTGCCGAAGCGAATGAAAAACTAGCAGCCATTGTCGATGAAGTCGTACAAAAAGGTCATTTTCCGCTCGTTTTAGGGGGAGACCATAGCATTGCGATTGGCACATTGGCAGGAGTCGCCAAACATTATGAAAACTTAGGGGTTATTTGGTACGATGCTCATGGAGATTTAAATACAGCGGAAACTTCTCCTTCAGGAAACATTCACGGTATGTCATTAGCAGTAAGCCTAGGGTTTGGACACCCTGCTTTAACGATGATTGGCGGGTACAGTCCGAAAGTGAAGCCAGAAAACATCGTGATTATCGGTGCTCGTTCGTTAGATGAAGGAGAAAAACAACTGATTAAAGAAAAAGGAATTAAAGTATATACGATGCATGAAGTTGATCGTCTCGGAATGACAACCGTGATGGAAGAAACGATTGCTTACTTAAAAGAAAGAACAGACGGTGTTCATTTATCCCTTGATTTAGACGGATTAGATCCACATGATGCTCCAGGTGTCGGAACACCTGTCATTGGCGGTTTAACATACCGAGAAAGCCATTTAGCCATGGAAATGTTAGCTGAAGCACAAATCATCACTTCTGCAGAGTTTGTTGAAGTCAATCCGATTTTAGACGAACGAAATAAAACCGCTTCGACAGCCGTTGCATTAATGGGTTCGTTGTTTGGCGAGAAGCTTGTTTGAAAGGTTGCGTGTGCAACCTTTTTTTTTGTTAAAATTTTGATTGAGATTTATGGAACTTTGTTTTATGTTATTCGTATAAAATTAGTAGCCGCTGTGCGGAGGTATAAGTTGAATGGAAACGTTTATAAAGCAGCGAATTAAAGCAATTAAAAAAGGAGATCAAAACGCTTTTGCTGACATTGTTGAATTTTATAAAGATAAAATTTATCAGCTATGCTATCGGATGTTAGGCAATCGCCACGAAGCAGAAGATGTTGCACAAGAAGCATTCATTCGTGCATACGTTAACATCCATACGTATGATTCAACAATGAAATTTTCTTCTTGGTTATATCGAATTGCAACGAATTTATCGATTGATCGTATTCGTAAAAAAAAGCCCGATGTTTATTTAGATGCTGAAGTGACAGGAACGGACGGTTTAACGATGTATTCTCAACTAGCTGATGAAGGAACATCTCCAGAAGATGCATTAGAAAGTTTAGAACTTCAAAAAACTGTACAAGAAGCGATTTTAAAGCTGCCTGAAAAATATCGTACGGTCATCGTGCTAAAGTACATCGATGAATTGTCGCTGCAAGAAATTAGTGAAATTTTAGATTTACCGATTGGAACCGTTAAAACAAGAATTCATCGAGGAAGGGAAGCATTAAGAAAATATCTAGGCGATTTATAAAGGGGTGAGCATCGTTGGAATGTCCTAAAAAGATGGTAGAACTGATGCACGATTATTTAGATGGAGAGATTCGCAAAGAAGATGAACAATTGTTGCGGAAACATATTCATGAATGCAAAAAATGCAGCGATCATTTTTATCGCTTGAAAAAAACGGTTTCATTCATCGAAAACTTGTCACATATTGCTCCGTCAAGCGATTTTACGAAAAAAGTAATGGCGAATTTACCGAAAGAAAAACGGCGAATTCGTTGGCAACGCTGGTTTACGAATCATCCGTTCATTACCGCTGCATCGTTGTTTCTTCTTCTGATCACAAGTAGCTTATGGGCAACTTGGCATGAAAATGAGCAATTTTCTTTTTCTAAACAAGAAAATTTAATTGTTAAAAACAATACGGTCATTGTTCCAAAAGGGAAAGTGGTTGAAGGAGATATTATTGTTCGAAACGGAAATATCAAAATTGAAGGCGAAGTTCATGGAGATGTCACTGTGATCAATGGGAAGAAGTATTTAGCTTCTGCTGGAGAAGTGACAGGTGAGATTGAAGAAGTTAATGAAGTATTTGATTGGATTTGGTATAATATAAAGAGAGTTGGCCAGAATATCACAGAAATTTTAGTAAAATAGCCATCCTGTTGATGGCTTTTTTTACGTGGAAACAATTAGAATGAGTGAAGGAAGTGTGAGAATGCCTTTTGAAGAGCTCCCGGTTTTGGTAGATTACTTAATAAAATTCATCGACATTCTTGTTGTTTGGTTTGTTATTTATAAATTGATTATGGTGATCCGCGGAACAAAAGCGGTGCAATTATTAAAAGGAATCATCGTTATTATTCTTGTTCGTATTGTGAGCAGCTTCATTGGATTAAATACGTTACAATGGCTGATGGATCAAGCGATTACGTGGGGTTTTTTAGCGATTATTATTATTTTCCAACCTGAATTAAGAAGAGCGCTTGAACAATTAGGAAGAGGAAAACTGTTCTCAAGAAGCAGCGCGCCAGACGATGAAGAACAGATGCAAATGATTGAAGCGATTATTAAAGCGACAGAGTATATGGCAAAACGGCGAATTGGTGCTCTTATTTCGATTGAGAGAGAAACCGGAATGGGTGATTATGTAGAGACAGGCATTCCTTTACATGCTCACATTTCATCAGAGTTACTCATCAATATTTTTATTCCGAACACTCCTCTCCATGATGGAGCGGTGATCATTCAAAAAAATCAAATTTCAGCAGCTTCTTGTTATTTGCCGTTATCGGAAAGTCCATTTATTTCAAAAGAATTAGGAACGCGCCATCGAGCAGCTCTTGGCATTAGCGAAGTAACCGACAGCATCACGATCGTTGTATCCGAAGAAACAGGAGCGATTTCGATTACGAAAAATGGGGAGCTTTATCGTGATTTGAAACCAGAAATATTCCGTGAATTGCTGACGAAAGAATTGATACAGCCAAAGTCCACTTCCTCATCTCGTTGGCAGTGGAGGGGGAAGAAAAATGGATAAACTAATGAACAATCCGTGGTTTATACGCATTTTTTCGTTGTTGTTAGCGCTCATGATTTACATGTCTGTCAATATTGAAACACAATCCAATAGCGTCGCGAAAAATACAGTTGGGAAAACGGATGTTGAAACGGTGACTGAGGTTCCTGTTGTGGCTTATTATGATCAAGAAAACTTAGTTGTATCAGGCATTCCTAAGTTTGTTAATGTGACGCTAGAAGGGCCAAAAAGCATTCTAAAACCGACTGCCTTACAACGTGATTTTGAAATTTATGTCGATTTATCCAACTTGGAGTTAGGTACGCATAAGGTGCCACTTAAATATCGAAACATTTCTGATAAGTTACGTGTTAAAATTGATCCAGCGACCATCACAGTCGTTATTGACGAGAGAGTATCACGGGATTTTCCTGTGGAAGTTGATTTCATCAACAAAAATAAAATTGCTGATGGCTATTCGCCGGAACAACCGATTGTCAAACCGAATCTCGTGAAAGTAACAGGTGCGAAAAATATCGTTGAACGCGTCGCTTTAGTGAAAGCTCGCATCGATTTGCGCAACGCGGAAGAAACGATTGAGCGTGAGTCAAGGGTAACCGTCTATGATAGAGAAGGAAATGTCCTTCCATTAGAAGTGGAGCCTTCTGTGGTCGATATTACGGTGCCGATTAAAAGTCCAAGCAAAACGGTTCCGTTTAAAATTAATCGCAAAGGGGCATTAAAGAAAGGACTAAGCATTGTTAAAATTGAAGCTGTTCCAAATGAAGTAACGATTTTTGGTCCGAAAGCACGAATTGACGAAATTGAATTTATCGATGGAATTACAATCAATTTAGATGAAATTACAGAAAATACAACATTGGAAGTGGATGTTCCTTTACCAAAAGGGGTTAAAGCAGTTGATCCAGGAAAAATTAAAATTTATATTGAAGTAGAAAAAGAAGAAAAGAGAACATTTGAAGACGTCCCGATTCAAATTTTAGGATTGAGTGATGCGTATACAGCGCAGTTTTTGAATCCAGAAGACGGAAAATTAACGATCAATGCTCTTGGAGCTCCAAGCGTACTCCATTCGATTCAAACAGAAGATATTGAACTATACTTAAACGTTAGCGAATTTGGGATCGGTGAGCATGAAGTGCCGATTGAAGTAAACGGACCACAAAACATTCAATGGGAATTGCCGCAAAAGAGGGCAAAAATTAAAATCGCCAAAAAAGAGTAAATTGGTGATGGCAAAGGAGAGATCTTAGCATGGGTAAATATTTCGGAACAGATGGAGTAAGGGGAATTGCCAACAAAGAGCTAACACCTGAACTCGCATTCAAAATTGGCCGTTTTGGCGGATATGTCTTAACAAAAGATAAAGAGCGACCAAAAGTGTTGATTGGGCGTGATACACGCATTTCTGGTCATATGCTAGAAGGAGCGCTTGTTGCTGGATTGCTTTCAATCGGGGCGGAAGTGATGCGTCTTGGCGTCATTTCTACCCCTGGGGTTGCTTATTTAACCAAAGCGTTAGGAGCGCAAGCAGGGGTCATGATTTCCGCTTCACATAACCCTGTAGAAGATAACGGCATTAAGTTCTTTGGTCCAGACGGATTCAAACTATCCGATGAGCAGGAACAGGAAATTGAAGCGTTGCTTGATAGCCCAGAAGATACATTGCCAAGACCGATCGGCAAAGATTTAGGGCAAGTGAACGATTATTTTGAAGGTGGACAAAAATACTTACAATATTTAAAACAAACGGTGGAAGAAGATTTTTCAGGGCTCCATATCGCTCTTGACTGTGCTCATGGAGCGACATCTTCGCTTGCAACCCATTTATTTGCTGACTTAGAAGCGGATGTATCGACGATGGGCGCATCGCCAAACGGAATTAACATCAATGATGGAGTCGGCTCAACGCATCCAGAAGCGCTTGCCGCTTTTGTGAAGGAGAAAGGGGCAGACGTTGGACTAGCCTTCGACGGAGATGGCGACCGTCTGATTGCTGTTGATGAGAATGGTCAAATTGTCGACGGCGACCAAATTATGTATATTTGCGCGAAGTATTTAAAAGAACAAGGACGATTGAAGCATCAAACGGTCGTTTCAACCGTGATGAGCAACCTTGGTTTTTATAAAGCGTTAGAAGCGCAAGGAATTAAAAGTGTTCAAACGGCTGTCGGTGACCGTTATGTTGTCGAGGAAATGAAGAAAAATGGCTATAATTTAGGCGGTGAGCAGTCTGGACATATCATTTTCCTTGATTACAACACAACAGGAGATGGGCTATTAACAGCGCTTCAGCTCGTCAACATTATGAAGGTAACGAAAAAGCCGTTATCCCAATTGGCGAGTGAAGTGAAAAAATATCCGCAAATTTTAGTCAATGTGAAAGTAACTGATAAGCATAAAGCGTTAGAGAGTGAAAAAGTGCAAGAAGTCATTCGTGCCGTTGAAGGAGAAATGGCTGGAAATGGACGCATTCTCGTTCGTCCATCAGGAACGGAACCGCTTGTGCGGGTGATGGCGGAGGCGCCGACAGAAGAATTATGCCGCCAATATGTTGAACGAATTGCTTCTGTCGTTAGAGAAGAATTTGGAGTTGAATAATCGATCTATTGAATCATATGCATAAATGGAACCTCTCATTCCATTTATGCATATTTTGTTTTAAGGGGAAAATGTTCTAGTTGACGTTTTTTTCTCGATGCTATAATATAATCTTGTTTGACATTTTTTTATAAAAGGAGGGTAGTGGCACTACGTTTATTAAAAAAGCGCCTGGACTAAGCTTTGGACGGAGAAAAGCTTAGTTGACGAGGAGGAGGTTTATCGAGGTTTTCGGCGGATGCCTCCCGGCTGTTGCGATTACAGCCGCAAGTCCTCTCTTAAAACAAAGAGGCGACTCTTTGGACAAAGGGGAGGACCTAATCGCACTTCATAAACTTTTCATAAATCAGAAAAGGGGCAAGGGAGGCCCCTTTCTCTTGCCCCTGATGATGAGGGAGGATTTTTTATGTGCGGAATTGTCGGCTATATTGGCCAACAAGGATCAAAAGAAATTTTATTGCACGGACTCGAAAAATTAGAATATCGTGGATATGACTCAGCAGGTATTGCGCTTTTAAATGAAAATGGCGTACATGTGTTTAAAGAAAAAGGACGCATCGCTGATTTACGAGCAATTGTTGATGAGAATGTTGATGCGCCGGTCGGAATTGGTCATACGCGTTGGGCGACGCATGGTGTACCGAACCGTCTCAATGCTCACCCGCATCAAAGTGCATCTGGTCGCTTCACGCTCGTTCATAACGGTGTTATTGAAAACTATGCGATTTTAAAACGTGAATACTTAGCAGATGTTCCATTCAAAAGCGATACGGATACAGAAGTAATCGTTCAATTGGTTGAAAAATTTGTAAATGACGGATTAACGGTCGAAGAAGCGTTTCGCAAAACATTGACGTTGCTAAAAGGTTCTTATGCGATTGTGCTCATCGATGCGGAAAATGATGGTGTGCTTTATGCTGCAAAAAACAAAAGCCCGCTTCTTGCTGGTTTAGGTGAAGGATTCAACGTCGTTGCGAGCGATGCGATGGCGATGCTTCAAGTAACGAATCAATATGTGGAGTTAATGGACAAAGAGATGCTCATTGTAACGAGAGAAGCGGTGACCATTAAGAAGCTAAATGGCGAAATCGTGGAACGTGCGCCATATACAGCGGAATTAGATGCGAGCGACATCGAAAAAGGAACATATCCGCATTACATGTTAAAAGAAATCGATGAGCAACCGCTTGTTATTCGTCGCTTGATTCAAAAATACCAAGATGAAAACGGCGAATTAACGATTGACAACGAAATTGTACAAGCGATGAACGAAGCGGACCGCATTTACATTATTGCGTGCGGAACAAGCTATCACGCTGGTTTAGTCGGTAAACAATTCATCGAAAAATGGGCGAACATCCCAGTTGAAGTTCATATCGCAAGCGAGTTTTCTTACAACATGCCGCTTCTATCAGAGAAACCGTTATTCATTTATATTTCGCAAAGCGGTGAGACTGCTGACAGCCGTGCGGTACTTGTACGCACAAAAGAACTTGGCTATAAAGCATTAACGATTACGAACGTACCAGGTTCAACATTATCTCGCGAAGCAGACTATACATTACTTCTTCATGCAGGCCCAGAAATCGCGGTTGCATCAACGAAAGCATATACAGCGCAATTAGCGGTTCTTGCGATTTTAGCGGTTGTGACAGCGAAAGCAAAAGGGCTTGATGTTACGATCGATCTTGTAAAAGAGTTAGGCATTGTAGCGAACGCGATGGAAACACTTTGTGATGCGAAAGGTGAAATGGAAGCCATCGTTCGCGAATATTTAGCAACTACACGCAACTGCTTCTTCATCGGTCGCGCTGTTGACTTCTATGTGTGCCTAGAAGGAGCATTAAAACTAAAAGAAATTTCTTACATCCAAGCAGAAGGATTCGCTGGCGGTGAGTTGAAACACGGAACGATCGCCTTGATCGAAAACGGAACACCAGTCATTGCCCTTGCGACACAAGAACACGTCAACTTAAGCATTCGCGGTAACGTCAAAGAGGTTGTTGCTCGCGGCGCAAATCCTTGCATCATTTCGATGAAAGGATTAGAAACAGAAGAGGATCGTTACGTCATCCCAGCGGTTCATCCGATGCTAACACCGCTTGTTTCCGTCGTGCCATTGCAATTGATCGCATACTACGCTGCTTTACATCGCGGCTGCGACGTCGACAAGCCTCGTAACTTAGCGAAATCTGTGACAGTCGAGTAAACGATTTGAGATGGTTAGTAGGGATTTTTGTTGAGTTACAAAAAAGTTGTTTACTGCGCTTTTTAAAAATACTTCTAGCTTTTAGCTAGAAGTATTTTTTTGCATAAAACAAAATAGGTATAATTGTTGAGTGTGTTACAAAGGTACCGTCAAGAATTTTGTGTAATATAATGGGGGTAGGGTTTCTCTGAAATGGATTTGAATTGATAGGGGACTGATTTTCTCCACACAGGAGACTGAATATTCAGTCTCCTGTGTGGAAAGGGAGAATCCCATTATTTCGTCCATTTACAGCATTTGGTTAATGATAACGTTCTTCAAACATTCGTTGAAGGGCTTCCTGTGCTTCGGCAAATCCTCGCAACTTTCGCTCTGCCCATTTCTCATTAAAATCTTGAATGGTCAAATACACGATTTTTTCAGCGGCTTCTAAACTATTCAAACTGTTCATCGGCTTTAGACGTTTCCGAATCTCCTTGATCGTTCGTTCGATGGCATTGGTCGTGTAAATCACACTTCGAATACTGCTTGGATAATCCATAAATGTAAGAAGGACATCCAACTCATTGGCCCAAGATTGGACTTCTCTCGGATATTTGCTGGACCATTTCGATTCAAACTGTTGAAACATCTGTAACGCCATCTCCTTATTCGGCGCGCGATAAATCAGCTTGAGATCCTCGGCCACTTCAAATTGGTCTTTTTTCCGAACACGATGGAGCGTGTTACGGACTTTGTGAACGACACAACGCTGCACATCGGCTTTCGGATAAACCGCCTTAAAGGCTTCCTCCAACCCCGGTAGTCCATCGAATACGCCCAAAAGCACTTCCTTTACGCCTCTTTGGTAGAGGTTTTGAAGAATTTCCTGCCATACATAGGCGCTTTCTTGTCCTCCCACAAAGAAGTCAAGAATTTCGCGATATCCTTCTTCATTCACACCCTAACACCACATAAATGACTTCTTTCTCCACGGTTTCGCGACGAAGTTTTACGTATAAACCATCCAAATATAAGACGGAATAACGCTTGTGCAGTGGACGAGTGTACCATTTCTCGATGTCTTCCTTCACTACATCGGTAATACGGCTGATCGTTGCAGGAGAATAGGCATTGCCTAAAATTCGTTCAATAAACTTGCCAATTTCACGTGTACTCATGCCACTTTGATACATCCTGATGATGGCTTCCTCAAGCCAGCCGGTGTGGGGAGCGAACAATTGGGTTTGAAATTCTCCGTTTCGGTCTCTAGGGACCAAAAGACCTTCAATCCGGCCATATTGCGTATCTAGATTTCGTTGATAGTAGCCGTTTCTCATATTCGACGTTCCGGCCTGTTCTATTTCGAGGAAATTCTTGATTTCTTCCCGCATGATCAGTTCTAATTTTTCCTTTACAAACTGACGAATGGCGTTTCCAGTTGATTGACCCAGTCTAAATTCGATATACTTTTAGACATAGGTAGGGTTCTCCTTTCTCTGGAATGTTTGGGTTCAATCAGAGAATACCCTACCTTTTTTCTTTGGTTCTAGCAAAATGCTTTACACAAAATTTTATACATCATCAAGTCTGAACTACAATAAAAATTTTTATTTAAAATATCTTTACAAATAAAAAATAAAAACATACAATAAAATTAGCATAGTGGTTATGACAACATGACCACATCTCCTTCAAATTTTAAGCATGACATTTATTAACCAAGAATATCATCAACAATAAGGGAGGAAAGCACTATATCTAAAATTGATAAACAAAGCAGAATTCCGCTTTATATTCAACTTATGGATATTATTATTAATCAAATAGAACAAGAAATTTACAAACCAAATGATAAACTACCTTCTGAAAGAGAGTTATGTGAGATTTATGATGTTAGTCGAATGACTGTTCGTCAAGCTTTGTTAGAGCTTGAACGTGAAGGATATATTTATAAACTTCATGGTCTTGGGAGTTTTGTATCTCCTCGCATGTTTAATCAAAATTTAGATAAATTATATAGTTTTACAGAAGAAATGAAAAAGATCGGTAAAAAACCTGAATCAATTGTTTTGGATTTTGAAATAATTTCTGTAAATAGAAAAATAGCTAACAGTCTGAATATCGAAGTAGGTGAAGATGTTTACAAAGTAACAAGACTTCGTTTAGCTGATAAAGAACCATTAATTTATGAAATTTCCTACTTACCTAAACGATATTTTGAAAGATTAACAAAAGAAATGTTAGAGCTAAAGCCAATGTATGATGTTTTCCGTGACCATTACGGTATCGTTATAACAAAGGCAGTAGAGAAATTTTCAGTGACTAAAATAAGAGACGATGAGGCTAAATGGCTAAATGTCAAACAAGGTGAACCAGCTATGATGATCAAAAGATATTTGTACTCGCACAACAATGTTTGTGAATACACTACTAGTATAGCTAGAGGAGATAAGTTTATTTATACTGTCGAATTATCAGACTAATATTTATTATGCATAACCACATAGAGAATTATAAATGGCATAAATTTTTAAAAACATGAAAAAAGAGCTATACTACTAGCTCTTTTAGGGATTAGCTGGTTATGACAACATGATGACATGATAACATTAATTCATGTTTAAATACTTTTCAATTATTGGTAAAAAGAACCGATTAGCGTTAGGAGGATTAACATGATACTAAATTATAAAAAAGATGAACTAGATCAGCTTGGTGCTACTTATACCGTTTCTGAAATAGTTCAACAACCATTAGTATGGAACAAAGTAATTGAAATGCTGAAAGAAAAGAAAGACAAAATACATGAATTTCTAAGTTTTATCAATGACAATCACCAAAAAGTAAGAGTAATTTTAACTGGCGCAGGAACCTCTGCATATGTAGGTGAAACAATTCTTCCTTATTTAATACAAAATAACCAATATAAAAATTTTGTATTTGAAAGCATTGCGACAACTGATTTAGTTTCAGCTCCATATGAATATTTTCAAAGAGATGTACCGACACTACTAGTTTCATTTGCACGGTCTGGAAATAGTCCTGAAAGTGTAGCAGCTGTTCAACTAAGTGAACAGTTGGTTAAATCAACGTATCAACTAGTAATTACTTGTAATCAATATGGGCATTTAGCAGTTAATACAAAACAAGATGATAAATCTTTGCTATTACCGATGCCGGATGAGTCTAATGATAAAGGATTTGCTATGACTAGCAGTTTCACTTCTATGTTACTAACGGCTAGTTTAGTATTTCAAATAAACAAAATAAGCAGTTTTACAAAGTTAATAAAACCTATTATCGAATATGCTAATCAGTTTCTAATTGATCATATTTCTATGATTGATGATATTTCCAAGATAGATTTTAAGCGTATTGTTTATTTAGGTTCCGGTATTTTTACAGGTTTATCAAGAGAATCTGCCTTAAAGATGCTTGAGTTAACAAGTGGAAAAATAATGGCTGTTTATGAATCTTCTCTTGGATTCCGTCACGGTCCAAAATCGATGTTAAATGATGAAACTGTTGTCGTTATGTTTATATCGAGTAATCCCTATACCAGAAAATACGATATTGATATGCTTAAGGAAATTTACAATGAAAAAATAGAATTGAAAGTAGTTGCTGTTGCACAAAACCCAGATAATGAAATAAAAAACAATTGCCATTACTTAATTGATGTTCATATAAATCATGATATACATGACTTATATTTAACATTTTTGTTTATTTCTTTTGCACAAGTACTAGCGATGAAAAAATCTATCTCCCTAGGAATTTCACCTGACAATCCAAGTCCTAATGGAATAGTCAATAGAGTTGTCAAAGGTGTCAAAATTTATCCGTTAATCAAAAAATAAAATTTCCTTTTGATTTCATCAATTGTATTTACTTATTATTAGTCTAAAAAATTTTTTATATTAGTGAAAGCGTTTTCCGAATTTTAGGGGGGAATCAAATGGCAGAGCCAAACATTCTATTAACTAGAATTGATAATCGCTTAATCCATGGTCAAGTAGGAGTTACATGGGTTAATCATTTAGGTGCAAACTTAATATTGGTTGCTAATGATCAAGTAGCAGAGGACCCTGTTCAACAAAATTTAATGGATATGGTAGTTCCAGATACTATTCAAACACGTTTCTTTTCCATTCAAAAGACTATCGATATCATTCATAAAGCTTCCCCGCGACAAAAAATATTTATTGTTGTAAAAGATCCACATGACGCCTTAAAGCTAGTAAAAGGAGGTGTACCAATCAAAAAAATCAATATTGGAAATATGCACTATGAAGAAGGAAAAAAACAGATTGCTCCTACTGTATCTGTTGATGAAGAAGACATAAAAGCTTTCAAAGAACTTGCAAAACTGGGGGTTGAGCTAGATTTACGGCGAGTTCCGGATGAAAAAGGTCAAAATATTTTAGATTTAATCAAATAATTAAGGGGAGAGGCTTATGCTTACAGAAGCGCTGCTAATTGCACTATGGGCAGGAATTGCTGGTATTGATTTATTTAACGGTTTGACCCATATCCATCGACCAGTAGTAACTGGAGTTATTGTAGGTCTGATTTTAGGGGATATCAAAACCGGTCTTATTGCTGGTGCTACACTGGAATTAGTTTGGATGGGGATGGTACCACTTGCAGGTGCTCAACCACCAAACGTTGTTATTGGAGGGATAATTGGCACTGCATTTGCTATTTTGACCAAGCAAGATCCTAAAGTTGCAGTAGGAATAGCAGTACCTTTTGCTGTAGCAGTACAAGGGCTTATAACCCTTTTGTTCACAGTTTTTGCACCAGTTATGCATAAAGCAGATCGGTTTGCAGAAGAAGCTAATTATAAAGGTATTGAAAAAATTAACTATTTAGGATTGGCAATTCTTTTTGTTATGTATTTTGTTATTGCTTTCCTACCAATATATTTCGGAAGTGATGCTGCAATAAAATTTGTTGAGATCGTTCCTAAGTGGTTCATTAATGGTCTATCCGTTGCAGGAGGAATTATGCCAGCTATAGGTTTTGCTATGTTACTAAAAGTTATGTTGAAAAAAGAGTATGTTGCGTTCTTAATTTTAGGATTTGTACTTGCTGCATATATGAAACTTCCAATACTTGCAATTGCCTTAATAGGGTCAGCAATTGCTCTTTATGACTTTTTCCTCAATAAAAACAATGCTGCCTATAGAGAGGAGGAAATAAACGATGGCATCTAATTATGTTGATCCATCAAACGACGTGAAGTTAAGCAAAAAAGACTTAAATATTCTTGCTTGGAGATCCTTATTACTTCAAGCCTCCTTCAATTATGAACGAATGCAAGCAGCTGGATGGTTATATGGGCTAATTCCTGGATTAAGAAAAATTCATCGAAACAAACAAGACCTATCAAAATCTATGAAGGATCATATGGAATTTTTTAACACACACCCATTCCTTGTTACCTTTATTATGGGGATTATTATGGCAATGGAACAAAATAAAGAAGATCGTGATGCCATTCGTGGAATTAAAGTAGCTACAATGGGACCATTGGGTGGCATTGGAGATGCTCTGTTTTGGTTAACATTGTTACCAATTACAGCTGGTATTGGTGCATCTCTTGCTATGGATGGAAATATTGCAGGTCCAATTATTTTCTTAGTTTTATTTAATATTGTACATTTTGGTTTGCGTTTTGGATTAATACGCTATGGCTATTACACAGGTATAAAAGCTATACAACAATTAAAAGAAGGTACAAAGCAAATTTCAAGAGCTGCTTCCATCCTCGGTTTATCAGTAGTAGGTGGTTTAATTGCAACATATGTAAACTTTAAAACAACCGCTGTCATTAAAACAGGTGAAGCTAAAGTTAAACTACAAACTGATTTACTAGATAAAATTATGCCGGCACTTTTGCCATTAACATATACAATACTTATGTATTATTTACTAAAAAAAGGTAAATCCCCTTTAACGCTAATAGTAATTACTGTGTTAATGGGTATAATAGGTAAATGTTTTAATGTTCTATAAACCTTAAACCTAAATTTAGATAATTAAAAAATCAAATTTAATAATCAATATTCTAGCAGAAGTGAAATGGATATCCATTCTCTTCTTTCTTTTTTAGGAGGTAAAGAAATGATTGGAATTATAATTAGTGGACATGGAACATTTGCTGAAGGTATTTATAGCACTGTTAAATTGATTGCAGGTGAACAACCAAATATAGAGATTGTTAATTTTCTTGAAGAAGATAATTGTGAAAGTTTGCAAGAAAAAATTGAAAAGGCGATAGAAAAAATAGGAGAACAAAATGGTATTGTTTGTTTTACTGATTTAGTCGGTGGTACCCCATTTAAAGTATGTTCAACAATTGCTGCAACAAATGAAAATATAAAGGTTATTGGTGGAACTAATGTCCCAATGCTGCTTAGCTCTATATTTTTTAGAGAAAAGACACTGAATGAATTTGTATCAGCATCAATCGAGCAAGGAGTTAATAATATAAAAACATTCAGTATGAACACAATTAATAAAAATTGTGAGGAAGGTATTTGAAAATGCATTACTATTTAAAAGCTAAAACCTTTTTTCTTGAAGATGGGATTAAAAATAATGGATTTGTAGAAATAAAGGATGGGCTATTTGGTAATTATGTTGAGAAAATAGAAAATAAATCGATTGATATTCTAGATGTTGGTGATTGTATTGTTGCACCAGGACTGTTTGATACACACATTCATGGCATTTCTGGATCTGACGTGATGGATAATACACCCGAATCCATTCAAACTATTTCTAAAAATATACTTAAATACGGAGTTACTCGTTTTCTTCCAACAACATTGACAAGCTCTTTCGATAAGTTAAATCAAGTCGTCAGCACCATTTATGAAGTTCACAAACAAGGGGAAATAGGAGCCAAAATTGAAGGGATTTTTTTGGAAGGACCATATTTTACCAAAAAACATAAAGGAGCACAAAATTCAGCATATTTTAAGGATCCGTCTATAAATGAACTAAATACATGGATTGAACAATCAGGAGGGTTAATTCGAAAAATAGCATTGGCTCCAGAGAGGAAAGGAGCACTTCAATTTATTAAGGAAGTAACAAATAAAGGGATATATGTAGCTTTGGGACATACTGATGCAGACTATGAAACATGCATACAAGCAATAGAAAATGGAGCCTCTATCTTCGTTCATCTATTTAATGGGATGAGGGGGTTTCATCATCGTGAACCTGGTGTAGTAGGTGCGGCATTATCATCAGAAAATACATTTGTCGAACTTATATGTGATGGTGAACATGTTCATCCTGTTGCAGTAAATATTACAATCAAAAATAAGGGATATGACAAGATCTGCTTAGTTACTGACTGCATGAGAGCGGGATTAATGCCAGATGGTCATTACTTTTTAGGAGAGTTTGAGGTGCATGTAAAAAATGGTATAGCAAAAACAACATCAGGGTCCCTTGCCGGTAGTACATTAAAACTTATTGATGGAATAAAAAATATTTATAATTGGACGAATCTTTCTTTGTTACAGTGTTGGCATATGGGGTCTTTAAATCCAGCTAAAAGTATTGGTTTAGATGATAAAGTTGGTAGTATTGCCCCAAATAAAAAAGCAGATTTTGTTGTGTTAAATGATCAATTAGAAGTTCTTAAAGTAGCAATTGAGGGTGTTATAAAATATGAGAAAAAATTCCAAAAATGTAATCAAACAATGTGACAAAAAATTAGGAGTGAAAATAATGAGTAATACGGGAAATCAGCTTGTAAATACAAAAGAAATGCTATTAAAAGCAAAACAAGAAGGATACGCAGTACCAGCTTTTAATATCCATAATCTCGAAACAATTCAAGTAGTTGTTGAAACGGCTGAGGAAATGCGTTCACCTGTTATTTTGGCAGCAACTCCTGGTACATTTCAATACGCGGGAAGAGATTATATTCAAGCTATTTCTGAAACAGCTGCAAAACGTTCTAGCATCCCTATAGCTCTTCATCTAGATCACCATGAAAAAATTGAGGATATTATTGCATCAGTAGAATTGGGGGCAAAATCCGTTATGATTGATGCTTCCCATTATCCGTTTGATGAAAATATTAATATTGTAAAAGAAGTTGTTGAATACGCTCACTCCAAAGGCGCAACTGTAGAGGCAGAACTAGGAAGGCTCGGCGGACAAGAAGATGACTTGGTCGTAGATGAAGCAGAATCATATTACACTGACCCTGATGCAGCTGTAGAATTTGTTAAGAGAACCGGAGTAGATTCACTAGCTGTCGCTATAGGAACAGCCCATGGGTTATACCGTTCAGAGCCTAAATTAGACTTTGAACGCCTTGATTTAATAAGAAAAAAAGTTAATATTCCTCTTGTTTTACATGGGGCTTCAGGTATTTCGCAAGAGGATGTGCGTCGTTGTATTGAACTTGGTTGTGCTAAAGTTAATGTCGCAACAGAATTAAAAATCGCGTTTTCTTCTGCGCTCAGACAATACTTAATAGATAACCCTCAAGTAAATGATCCAAGAAAATATATGGAACCTGCAAAGCAAGCAATGAAAAAAGTTGTAAGGGAAAAAATTTTTATGTGTATGAGTGAAAATAGATATTAAAAAGCGGTGAAGTCCTGATGATTTTAACAATAACGTTAAATCCGTCAGTTGATATTAACTATAAACTGGACTCTCTACATCTTAATGAGGTTAATCGTTGTTATCGAGTAATCAAAACAGCAGGCGGAAAGGGTTTAAATGTTACAAGGGTTATTCAACTTGCCGGAGAGAATGTTTGTGCTACGGGTTTTTTGGGTGGAACTACGGGTGAATTTATAGAAAATGTACTAAACGAAAATAACATTAACCATCAATTTATTAAAATTCAAGGAGAAACCAGACATTGCATTGCTATTCTCCACAATGGAAAGCAAACAGAAATTCTAGAAGCTGGTCCTTGTATTACTGAAGAAGAGGCATCTACATTTATTGAAAATTATAAGAATATTATTAATAATGTTGATGTTGTAGTTGCATCTGGAAGCTTACCTATAGGATTAGATTCTTCTTTCTACCAGAAATTAATAAATATTGCAAATGAAAAAGGGAAAAAATTTATTTTGGATACGAGTGGTGAAGCTTTGGGGGAAGGTCTAAAAGCTAATCCCTATCTGATCAAACCAAATAAAGATGAGCTATCAAAACTCCTTAATATAGAAAAAATAACTACAATTCAAGATGTAAAAGAAGCTATCAATTATTTGAAGGAACAATTTGATATTGAATATATCATCGTTTCATTGGGAGAAAAAGGTGCTGTTGGCTTTCACGGCGGGAAATTTTATATAGCTACACCACCTAAAGTACGGGCCGTTAACCCTGTTGGATCTGGCGATTCTATGGTTGCTGGGTTTGCGATAGCTATAGCAAGAAACTTAGATCCAATTGAAACTCTTAAATATGGATGTGCATTCGGAACATTAAATGCAATAGAAGAAAAGACAGGATATATACAGCCAAAATTAATCAATTCATTCATTACAGAAACAGAAGTATCTGTATTAACATAAAATTTAAACAGAATGCCATAGTATCAGGATTTGCAATTCATCACTTAACATATGCAAGAAAGTATGAATTGTATGAAGAAATATATCAACCTCTTGCTCTCGGTGGAATCTTTATTAATATGGAGCACGTATCCTCGGTTAGTACCTGGGGAGAGAAATTGTTTGATGAAATGATGGTTGATACATTGTATCAATATCTCATAAACCAAGGAAGTCCAAAATCGAAAGAGGTTTTGTTGGACGAGCATAATAACAGAGCAGATAAACATGATAATATTCTTTTATCTGTCGATACACAATGCGATTGGCTGAGGGAAATTGGATATGATGATGTCGATTGTTTTTTTTTTAAATGTTTTGAGTTAGCCATATTTGCAGGACGAAAAAAATAATCATGTTAATCTTATTTAAACAAGTGGTTCTAACCGAATTTTTAAGGTTCAATACTAATGCTGGAAACCCATATAAAAAATGCATGTGTGTTTTTTATGGGTTTTTCTTTTTTGTCCAGATAATATTATCAGAAAAGAGGAGATAAGATTTTGCAAAAAAAAAAGAAGGAGGTCCTATTTACCGTGCAAATAGGGGATACAGTTGTTTGGTGTGAGAATGGGATTGTATGGAAAAAGTTTGACGATATTAAGGGAACTGGATTCAGAGAATCGAGAAAAGTACTTGGAGGTACGTTTCTCGATTCCTTTTTCTGTGAAAATCAATTAACCATGGCTGAAGCGGTATACCCCACAATCAAATTGGATACCCTATTAATGACCAAAAAAAGGCAATAGGAAA
>NZ_SLUL01000024.1 GCF_004341205.1 Thermolongibacillus altinsuensis | reverse complement strand
TATTAGTTAGGGGTCAAGGCCTTGACACCCTGTATCATACCAAGGGGACTTTTTTTGTTTCAAACCTCATTTTTCCTCATTACAGGAATGCTCCTTTATTTATTAGGAAATCAAATATTGATAAACTTCATCTTTTGTTTTTAAATTTTCCAAACCCTTTATCTTGTTTTCTTGTGTAAAAAAGCTCATTAAGTGTGAAAGAATGTTCGTTTGAGTTGATTTTTCATTATTTAATATAAAAAATAGATATTTCACTTTTAATTCTTTACTTGGATCAATCATATTTTTGAATTTTATATCTTTCTCTAATTTTACAACAACAAGTTTTTTGCAGTTACTGTATTCAGGTTCTGAGTGTGGGATTGCCACGTTAGGAAGATTTTCTCCAACCACACTTAAGTCTATTCCGGTAGGATATTTTTCTTCTCTCTCCACAATAGATTCAATGAACCCTTCTTTAACTAAACCATTTTCCAACAACTTACGACCAATTTTTCTTAATATTTCCTCCTTGCTCTCAGCGTTTTCAAAGAAGATTAATTCTTTATTTAATAATTCACTAATTACTTTCATCCTTCTATCACCTCCTCGATATTACAATACATCCAACTTTCAATTACCTTATTGATTTTCCACTTAAGGAATAAATTCTATCTACTATCATTTGATTGATAATATAGTCAATTTGATTGGTATCAATAAACCCCGTCTTTTCTTCGATAGCATTTAACGTTCCGAAAGCATTGCCATAGACCAATACTTGTTCAGGACTATAATTTCTCTGAAGGGCGACAGCGAATCCAGCGACCATAGAATCCCCTGATCCAACCGGATTGACCGCTTGGACCTTAGGCGGTGTAATTTTGTAAAAAACTCCTTGATGATAGGCAATCGATCCTCTTTGTCCTAATGAAACGACAATATATTCGATTTCATATTCCAATAAAGAATTTTGGATGGCTTCGATGACTTCTTCATCCGTTGTCACTTTTCGATTGCATAGTTGGGATAATTCATCGAGATTCGGTTTAACTAAATATGGCTTCGCCTTTATTCCTTCTCTCAAAGCTTCTCCACTTGTATCCAAAATAAATTTTTTTCCTTTTTTATTCGCAATCTCAATCAATGTTCGATAAAAAGACGGTTTTAACCCTTTTGGCAAACTTCCCGACGCTGTAATGACATCGGCACCGTTGATGAGGTCTTGATAATTCTCAATAAATTTTTTTGCTTCTTCTTCTGATATCGCCGGTCCTTCTTCTAAAATTTCTGTTTGTTGTCCATCATGGAGAAGAGCTATGCAGTTTCTTGTGTTTCCCTTAATATCAACAAACCGATGTGGAATTTGGATGGAATCAAGCTCGTTTCTTATAAACTGTCCGTTTGTTCCACCGAGAAATCCCGTTGCACAAAGACTTTCATTTGTGCAACGGATAACCCGGGAAACGTTTAACCCTTTTCCACCAGCGGTTTTGATCACACGATTGCATCGGTTCACTTCGTTGATATGAAAGGAAGAAAGATGATAGCTCATGTCAATAGCCGGATTTAATGTGATCGTCAAAATCATCCATCTCACCTTTTTCAATAACGATTGACACTCATGCACATTTCGATTTTTTCTTTAACCACTTGTTTCATAGCTTGCTTGGCCGGTTCCATATATTTTCTTGGATCATTTGCATTAGGATGATCGATTAAATATTGTCTTAACGCATTGGAAAAAGAAATTTTCAATTCAGTGGCGATGTTGACTTTACAGCATCCTAATTCAATACATTTTCGAACATCCTCGAATGGGATGCCAGATGCCCCGTGCAAAACAAGAGGCACACTTACCACTTCACGAATTTCTCGTAATCGATTAAAATCTAATTTAGGGGCGGACTTGTAAAGACCATGAGCTGTTCCAATCGCAACCGCTAAAGAATCAACACCCGTTCTTTCCACGAATTCTTTGGCGGCTTGCGGGTCCGTATAATAAGAATCAGCATCATCTACCACTAGATCATCTTCTTGTCCGCCCAATCTTCCGAGTTCCGCTTCAACGGTTGCTCCATTAGAATGAGCCAACTCCACCACTTGTTTGACTACCTGAATATTTTCTTCAAAGGGGAGATGAGAACCATCGATCATGACAGATTTAGTACCCAATTCAATCGATTCCTTAATATCTTCGATGTTTTCATGATGGTCAAGATGAAGTGCAATCGGAATCGAGTATTTTTTGGCGGCCGTTTCGGCAATGGCTTGGATGTAATCTCGGCCCGCATACTTAAATGTGCCCGGTGTGGCAGCTAAAATCACCGGCGATCTTAATTCAGATGCTGTTTCGACGACCACTTGAATCGTTTCCAAGTTGTGAATATTAAATGCAGGAACCGCATAACCCTCTTTTTGAGCTTTTAATAACATGTCTTTTGTGTTGACTAAACAATTGAACATAATGATTGCCACCTTCTTGTTTTTCATTATTCATTCGGGTACTCGCCTTTTTCCCATTTTTCTAAAAATTCATCAAAAAAGTGTTCATCCCCGATCGATGAGTCCTCCTCAATCAATCCATCGATTTTTTCTATCCATTTCTTATTTTTTTCTGTTTCTTTATACTCTGTTTCAAGAAAGACGTCGATAATATTTTCCATCAACCCGATGCCTGTAATTCGTCCCCCCATTCCAATGACATTGGCATTCAATTGTTCTCTCGCATATTTGGCTGTGGCTACATCTCGAACCAATGCGGCTCGTATGCCTTTTACTTTATTAGCGCTCGTCGTAATGCCAACACCGGTACCGCAAATAACAATGCCTAAATCCGCTTCGCCATTTACAACTTTCTCGGCTGTTTTTTTGCCATAAATCGGATAATGAGTTCTCACTTTATCATAAGTACCATTATCAATCACTTCATAGCCTTTCTCTTTTAGATACTCAACTAAATGATCTTTAATTTCTGTGACAATATGATCGCAACCTATCGAAATTTTCACCGAAATCCCCCCATTTATGCCATTTTATTTAGCATATCCACGCGAATTTGATGTCTGCCACCGGAGTATTCCCCTTTGATGAAGGCATCGACGATCGATTCAGCCAACCGTTTTCCCACAATACCAGACCCCATAGTAATCATCGAGGCGTTATTATGCTCCCTTGTCATCTTGGCAGAATGTTCATCCGAGACTTCAGCACAAATAATGCCTTTATACTTGCAAGCCGTCATAAATGACCCAGCTCCATATTCGTCAATCGCAATTCCTCTGTCAGCCTCATTAGCTAAAATCGCTTTGGCTACACGAGTAGTCGATTCAAAAAAATCCAAATCATTTTCCGGCGTTTTATCTATCACTTTATGACCTTTGAGACTTAAATACTTTTTCAAATGTTCTTTTAATTCAAAACCGGCGGAATCTGCACCTATCGCAATCTTCATGTTGGGATCCTCCCTTACTTTCTATTTAATAATTTTGGTCCATTTCTTATAGTACTCTTCTATTTTGGGACTAATTTTCGTGTCTGTGATAATCGCTGTCACATTTTTTACATCATAAAAGGTACAAAATGCTTCCACCCCAAATTTAGAATGGTCAGCTAAAATGTATTTTTCTGCCGCATTGTCTAAAATGATTCTTTGTCCATTGCCTTCCTCTTCATTGGCTGTAGTCACTCTTGTATCAATGATTCCGTTTGTGCCGATAAAAGCTTTATTTACTTTGATCTCGCTTAATAATTTATTGGCAAAATAACCAATAAAGGTTCCTGTTCTTTCTCTAAATCTTCCACCGATTAAAATCACATCATACCGTGAATCGTGCTTAAAACGGTTAAAAACCGTAATCGAGTTGGTGATAACATCCACATTTTCCGCCTTGACATAATCATAAATTAATTCATTCGTCGTTCCCGGCCCAATAAAAACAATATCATGATCGCAGATTAATTCCGCACATTTTTGAGCAATATGTTTTTTCTCCTCTACATTGATCGTTTGTTTCTGAACATGGGATAACTCTACATAAGGGATGGTACCTTTCTTCTTCGCACCCCCGTGAACCCGCTCAATTAAGCCTTGTTCCTCAAGAGCATTCAAATCCCTTCGAATCGTCATTTCAGCGACATTCAATCGCCCCGCCAATTCCGAAACCTTCACGACATCTTTTTGACTAATCACATCTAAAATGAGCCGGTATCTATCCTCTTTTAACATCGTCACCTCCCTCCTTTCACAGTTCGAAAATGTTCATTTTTGTTATAAAATGTTTGTTTCTGTTTACATTTGTTATTTTATAACGAAAACGCTATCATTACAACGATTTTTTGTTTTGTTCAACCTTTTGTCAAAAAACAGACTATTTAAGAAAAAACCTTATACTGCAGCTATTCGCTCTCTTTTCTGTAAATCAATTTATTTATCTTGATTGATCCCCAATCAAGAAAACTTCATTTCAAAACGTAGTCCTGATGGCCCTGTTATTGAGAGATACGCAAAAATAATGAGAATACAGTTGCAAATAACAAGAGAAAGGGAATCTGTTTAAGTGAGAAGGGAAGATTTAAATAAAAGATTTAAGGAATCAATAGGGCAAGGAGGTTCTAATCATCGCAAAAAGCTCGATCCATCCGATTATGTAATAATTGAAAATGCACATGAAACGATTATTTCTAAAAAGGAGATGGGAGTCCGAGAATCATTTATAGATTTTCGAACTCGTACATATCTTCTATTTGTCCAGTCAAAATAAACTTTTGCTAAATTTCCACCCTCCAACCCGCATTCTTTCGTTCACTGTGAAAGTAATGTCTTGCTACAAATCCCGTATTTTCTCGATTTTTGATTCAACTTTTTGCTCGATTTTTTCGCAAAACTTTATTTTCAATCGCAAATGTTTATTTCAGAACCATAGTTTTTTTACGAGCAACGCGCAGCACTCCACATGATTCGTATGCGGGAACATGTCGACCGGCTGTACTTCGATTGTCTTATACCCGCCATCTTCGAGGATGCGGAAATCGCGTGCTAATGTTTCCCGGTTAAAGAAGACATGACGATACGCTTTAGTTTCATTTGGACGGTGACAGTGAAGTGAGCCTTCGAAAGTAGACATGTATAAATCAAGAAAAAACGCTTATACAAAAAATAAAAAGGAGCAGATCAACCTTGTCTACGAAAAGAAGAACCTATATGTCGGATGCAATTCTCGTCTGTTACTACTTATGAAGGGATAAGACACTCGGTTTCGTACTATGTTTCTATACTCCACCTTATTCCTATAGCGTTTCAGTTACCTTTCTCTATACGCAGCAATCATCGCCCATGAACTATGCACCATGCTACACTCCCTTTCGGATAAAACAGGTGATGATAGACGTTTGTATAAATTTTGACTACGGTGTTTCCATCCAGTGATTTCCTCATATGCCCTTTATAGGCACACAACATATGTGCTATAATGGCAATCAAACGAATGCCTTCAGAATGGAGGGTGAGCGTAAAAGGGTTCTTGTATGTTGCTGTCGTTCTGCAAAAACATACAAGTCGCTTGAAGCCCCCACTTCAAACGAAGTAAAGTGGCGAATCGTTCACTAGGGGTGATAACATGGATTCATTTACGGTTTCCTCTATTGCAAAAGTGATGAATGAATTATTTCCTAAAGAAGCGTCTTTCGTGATTTCTGATGATAAGCGCTATATTTATTACCAACCAAGCAAACAGATCGATTTAAAAATTCGTCCCGGAGATGAAATCAAACCGGAATCGGTCACTTACAAGGCCTTGATCGTTCAACGGAAAATTGCAGAACAGAAAGACAGCCGCATTTTTGGCATACCTTATTTCGGGATATCCGTCCCAATTTTAGATGATGGCAGCCCGAGAGGCTGCGTTACCGCAATATTGCCGAGAAAGCCGATGCTTACAATGCCGTATTTAACGATTCGAGTGACAGATCGTTGGTTGCCTGTTCCTTTTGAGAGCGTTATCTATTTAGAAGCCCAAAACCGGAAAACATTCGTAAAATCGAATGATGCGGAAGGCTACCATAAATATAACTTAACAGAACTGGAATTTTCCCTTCCTGATGATATATTTGTTCGGTGCCACAGGTCATATATCGTTAACATTCATCACATTACAGAGATTCATCCAGATTCGCATTCAACCTTCTCGTTGATAATGAAAGATGGCTCAAGAGTGCCTGTCAGCCAAACATACGCAAGCCATTTTCGGAAAATACTCTGCTTTTAACGATTAGTAATATCCATAATCCGACAACAAGTTAAGCATGATAAATCCACAACTCTAGTTATTTTTCATAACCGGACACCAAAACATTTTCTCCTACTGTGCGGTTTTCTTCCTTATTACCAATAACCTTTATCTCTAAAGAGCTCATGAAAAGTGAGCTCTTTATTTATGGAAACAGCTCGCTTTTCATCAAGCTATCTCACTTATGTTTTACATCTTTGTATAAATATGAAGTAGTTTTCTATTTTTTCTCCTTTGTGTATCAAAAATTCTTTTTTAGTTGCAAAGAAAGCCTTTTTATTCAAATTTGAATGATTTTTTACAACCTAATTGCTAGAATATTTAAAAAATAAAAGAGGTGGGATAGCAATGGATAAAAATATTTCAGAGTTAATCGGTGATTCTCGTTTAACCAACCGAATTGTAACAGCAGAAACAGCGGCATCATGGATTAAAGACGGTATGACACTCGGCTTAAGCGGATTTACCCGTGCAGGAGATGCCAAAGCAGTCCCTTTTGCACTGATCGAGAAAGCGAAACAGCAACGCTTAAAAGTAAACGTATATACAGGTGCTTCACTAGGCTCGGACGTTGATAAAATGATGGCAGAAGCAGGAATTATCAACAAACGGCTTCCGTTCCAGGCCGATTCTGTTATGCGCAAAAAAATTAACGAAGGGGAAATCTTGTTTATTGATCAACATTTATCACATACAGCGGAATTAGTGCGTTCAGACGTATTAAATCCAATCGATTTTGCAATTGTGGAAGCGATTTCAATCACCAAAGACGGAATGATCATCCCGTCTACTTCAGTAGGAAATTCTTCTATCTTTGCGAAAAAAGCTCGACATGTGATTGTCGAATTGAACACAGCCCAACCAAAAGAACTCAAAGGTCTCCATGACATTTACGAAGTCGGCAAACAGGGCGAACGAGAACCAATCCCTTTGACAAAAGTAGACGATCGAATCGGAACTACCGGCATTCCAATTGATAATGATAAAATTATTGGAATTGTTTTGACAAACCAACTTGATTCACCATCCACGATTGTACCTCCAGATGCCGAAACAGCTGTTATGGCTAATCATTTAATCAATTTTCTACGAAAGGAAGTGGCGGCAGGTCGACTTGATGAAAATTTAGCCCCTCTTCAAGCAGGTATTGGTTCAGTTGCAAATGCTGTCCTTCACGGCTTGTTGAATTCTGAATTTTCAAACTTAGAAGTTTATTCAGAGGTTCTTCAAGATGCCGTGTTTGATCTCATTGATGCTGGAAAAGTCCGGTTCGCTTCCGGCTGCTCCATTACTTTGTCTCAAGACAAAATGAAACAAGTGTATTCCAATTTAGATGCTTACCGAGACAAGCTTATCCTTCGTCCTCAGGAAATTTCTAATCATCCGGAAATCGTTCGCCGTCTCGGGCTCATTTCCATTAACACGGCCTTGGAAGCAGACATATACGGAAATATTAATTCTACACATGTTCGCGGCACAAACATGATGAACGGCATTGGCGGTTCAGGCGACTTCGCCCGCAATGCACGCCTTACCATTTTCGTAACAAAATCCGTTGCCAAAAACGGGGCTATTTCAAGCATCGTTCCATTTGTATCACACGTTGACCATACCGAACATGACGTTGATGTTCTTGTAACTGAGTATGGTTATGCTGACCTTCGCGGATTGGCGCCAATTGAACGCGCGCCCCTTATCATCGAAAATTGCGCACATCCGGATTACCGTCCGCATTTACGTGAATACTTCAAGGAAGCACTTAAGCGCGGAGGTCAAACACCGCATGTCCTTGAAAAAGCATTCTCATGGTATATCAATTATGAGAAATACGGAACCATGATGGAACCAAAATATCAATTGCAAACTCAAGAATAAGATATAAAGAGTGGGGTAACCTTCACAAGGCTACCCCTCATCAACCCGCACATGCTCTACTATTAAGACTATATACTAACCTGTTACATTTGCATCAATAACAGGGAGATCACCTACCCGTTCAGTTTCCGGCAAGGTCAAGTTTTTTATCCTCTTTTATTTCATTATAAACTCCGCATAATAAAATTTACCATAAATACATTGATTATTATTTATTTAAGCTAGAAAGAGTTTACCGTTACTTATGATACGGTTCACCGCAGCCTCTCTAACTGCGAATTTGAAAAAAGAACCTTTAATCCAAAGGTAGATCAAAGGTTCTATGTTTTATTTTCAATCATATTCTATTATTCTGCAATTTTTATATATTATCTCTGCTTTATAAGCATTGACTTATCAATCTTTTTATCATAGAAACAATTGTCCATTGATGAAAAGTGTTGCTTAAACTTTTTCATTCAATACCTTTGTTTCTGCATCCAAAGAATTAACTATAAACCAGTTCTTTTTCGCTTACACCAGAGACCGATTCTTTTCCGCTTAGACCGAGCGTCTCTGCTGTTGAAGTATGAAGTTCTTGGAAAAGATCTGGGTTTTCCGCTAGTGACACGCCATAAGAAGGAATCATTTCTTTAATTTTCGGTTCCCATTCATGCATATGTTGAGAGAAGCATTTTTTAATCACCTCAAGCATTACGTGTACGGCAGTAGAAGCACCAGGAGAAGCGCCGAGCAATGCAGCGATCGAGCCATCTGCAGCACTAACGACTTCCGTACCAAATTGAATCGTTCCTTTACCGCCAGCTTCAGTATCTTTGATAATTTGCACACGTTGACCCGCGACAACTATATCCCAATCCTCTGATTTAGCCGTCGGGATAAACTCGCGCAACTCTTTCATGCGCTTTTCTTTCGTTAACATAAGCTGCTGGAGCAAGTATTTTACCAAAGAAAAGTTTTTAAAAGCTGACGCCAACAAAGTTACGAGATTGTGCAGTTTTACGGAAGCAAACAAATCCATATTTGAACCAGTTTTTAAGAATTTAGGCGAGAAGCCCGCAAACGGTCCAAAGAGCAACATTTTTTTGTTGTCGATATACCGTGTATCAAGGTGCGGAACAGACATTGGAGGCGCACCAATTTTAGCTTTACTGTAAACTTTTGCATGATGTTGCTCTACAACTTTTGGATTATTACATACCATAAATAATCCGCTTACAGGGAATCCACCAATATGTTTGCTTTCTGGAATACCAGACTTTTGAAGCAAGTGCAGACTTCCCCCTCCTGCTCCAATAAATACAAATTTAGCCTTATGGATTTCAACAGAACCGCTATTGAGATCCTTCACTTTCAATTCCCACAGGCCGTCGCTGGTACGTTTAATATCCTTAACACTATGGTTGTAGTTTATTTCGACATCTTTCCTCTTTAAGTGGTCAAACAACATGCGCGTTAAAGCGCCAAAGTTAACATCCGTACCTGAGTCGATTTTGGTTGCCGCGATCGGTTCATTCGATGTACGGCCTTCCATTATAAGCGGAATCCATTCTTTCAGTTTTTCCGGGTCATCAGAAAATTCCATTCCCTGGAATAATGGATTATTTGATAGCGCTTCAAAACGTTTCTTTAAAAATCTCACATTATTTTCCCCTTGGACTAAGCTTATGTGGGGCAACGGTCTGATGAATTCCTGCGGATTTTGTAACAGATTGTTTTTTACAAGGTAAGACCAAAACTGTCTGGAAATTTGGAACTGTTCATTAATTTTTATAGCTTTGTTAATATCAATAGATCCATCCGGTTTCTCGGGTGTGTAGTTAAGCTCGCATAGTGCAGCATGCCCCGTTCCCGCATTATTCCATTCGTTAGAGCTTTCTTCTCCTGGTTTGCCGAGCTTCTCAAACACTTTAATTTCCCATTCCGGTGCTAATTCTTTCAACAGTGTCCCTAAAGTCGCGCTCATGATTCCGGCACCAATTAAGATAACGTCTGTTTTAGTTTGACTGTTACTCATTTTTCCCATCCTTATCCCCCATTATTTGCAGAAAGGATGCAGGCGCACCTGCCTAAGCCAAAGCTATCCAGGGTCCTCGCCACACACCTTTTCTACAGCAATTATATCTTAATTATAGTATATCACTATTTGATTATTCGATTATAAGTATATCATTATTTAATTTATAGTATAACATTATTATTAATAGATTTATATATACTATATCAACTTTATACAACCAACATACTAATTGGCCATGTTACATTTATAGCAACAGTTGATTAAAAGTCGAAAAAGAGCCCGTCCACAAGCCGAAAAACATTTATTCACCAACACTGCATATTGCGCAGATTGCGGACATGGTATGCATTACAAAGCCAACAGTAAAGGATACATTTGTGGAAATTACAATAAGCACGGAGCTAAAGCATGCAACAGCCATTTAGTAAGGGAAGCTGACTTACACTCTGCAATCTTACAGGATCTAAAAACACTCGTATCCTCACTGAACAATGATTCTATCATGCGTTCACTAGAGGCTAAATTAGAAAAGAAAAAACAAGAGGCACAAAAGCAAATTAAATCTTTATTGAAAGAAATAGAGCTATTGAAATTAAAGAAGAAAACACTTAACTTATTAGTCGATGGTGTCATCTCAAAAGAAGAATATGATGAATAATGATATCAATAAACAAATTGATGACTTATCACTAATGAAAAAACAAGCCGAATCGTCTCTTCAAACAACAAATGACGAACTTGCCATTCGAGAATTAAAACAGTCAATTGAAGCATTTATGGATTTCAAAGAATTGACTCCTGAAATCCTTCACCGTTTAATCGATCGTATTGAAATAAAAGCAGATGGAAGTCCGAGAATCCTTTATCGATTCTCGAACCCATCTGCTTACTCTTTGATCCTTTCTATCAACGCACAGCACTCCACGTGATTCGTATGCGGGAACATGTCGACCGGCTGTACTTCGATTGTCTTATACCCGCCATCTTCGAGGATGCGCAAGTCACGGGCGAGCGTTGCTGGGTTACAGGACACGTACACCACGCGCTTTGGTTTCATATTGATGATCGTTTGTAATAACGTTTCGTCACAGCCTTTGCGCGGCGGATCGACGACGATGCAGTCGGCTTCAATGCCTTGTTCGTACCATTTTGGAATGACGGCTTCTGCTTCGCCAACCGCAAATTCGACATTTGTGATGCCGTTGAGTTTTGCGTTGCGTTTCGCGTCTTCAATCGCTTCTGGGACGACTTCGACGCCGTATACTTTCTTTGCTTTTTTGGCCAAGAAAAGAGAAATTGTCCCGATGCCGCAATAAGCGTCGATGACGGTTTCCTCGCCTGTCAGCTGCGCGTATTCCAATGCTTTTTCATACAGCACTTTCGTCTGTTCTGGATTCACTTGATAGAAAGAGCGAGCAGAGATCGCAAATTGAATATCGCCGATGTAATCGTAAATGTATTCCGCTCCCCACAATACTTTCGTCTCGTCTCCGAGAATGACGTTCGTGCGCTTCGGATTGATGTTTTGGATGATTGACTTTACATTTGGTACGTTTTCGATAATCTCTTGAATCACTTTCTTTTTGTGCGGCAAATCTTCCGTGCGCGTAATCAGGACGACCATTACTTCTTTGGTCGCTGCCCCGTAACGCGCCATAATGTGGCGGAGCACACCTTTATGCGTCTCCTCGTTATACGGCGGTATTTTATATTTCTCACAAATTTTCTTCACCGTTTGCACCACGACATCGTTCATTTCTTGTTGAATCAAACACGCATTCATATCAATAATTTCGTGGCTGCGCTGCTGATAAAAGCCAGCGACAATTCCGCCTTCCCGTTCACCGACTGGCACTTGCGCTTTATTCCGGTAACGCCACGGATCGCTCATCCCAAGCACAGGATGAACCGTGACATCCTCAATCTTCCCGATGCGCGCCAGCACTTCTTTGACGTGTTTGTGCTTCGCTTTTAGTTGTCCTTCATAGCTTAAGTGCTGGAGCTGACAGCCGCCGCATTGCTTATAAATCGGGCATGGCGCATCGACACGATCTGGACTTGGCTCATATAATTCGATTAAACGGCCATAGCCGTAGCTTTTTTTCACTTTAATGACCTTAATTTTCGCTTTTTCCCCCGGCAGTCCGTTCGCAACGAAAATCGGATATCCGTCGATTTTCGCCACTCCTGCACCGTCATGGGTTAAATCTTCAAACACAACGTCATAATATTCGTTTTTCGCAACTGGAGCTTCTACTTTTGTCATCGTTCTTCACCCTTCAAGAAAAATGCTGTCACGATTGTAGCACACATTTTCGCGCAACACAAAAAAGAACAGGATTACTGCCCTGTTCTCATTTGCTCTGCTTTTTCTTTTGGGACAAACACTTCAAGATGTCGATACAAATTCACAAACTCCCCTGGCAACAAGCCGCCATACTCACCGTCTAAATTCAACTGCATTTTTTCATTCGTATACACTTTCACGCGATTCGCTTTTGTGTAAATGACGTGCGGATCATGAATATGTTCACCGCGCAGCGCTAATGTCGCAATTTTGATAAACTCCGCTAAGTTCGTTTCTTTTAAAATAATTAAATCAAACATTCCGTCATTTAATGAGGAGTTTGGCGCTAATTTTTCGAATCCGCCGACCGAGTTCGTTAAAGAGACGAGAAAAAGCATGACAGCTCCTTCAAACATTTTTCCGTCATACTCAATTTTTACTTCTACCGGACGAAGCGAAGGGAGCATTTCGATTCCTTTTAAATAATACGCAAGTTGCCCAAGCATCGTTTTTAACTTGCTTGGCACTTCATACGTTAACTCCGTTAATCGACCGCCGCCCGCAATATTGACGAAATAATGCGTCTTTCCTTCGTTCGTCACAGCGCCGATATCAATCGGCACTGCCTCTCCGTTCACAATCACATCACAGGCCCCTTCAATGGTGCGCGGCACGCCGATCGCTCGTGCAAAATCGTTTGTCGTTCCGACTGGAATAATTCCAAGCTTCGGACGATACGGTTGATTGGCAAGGCCATTCACTACTTCATTAATGGTTCCGTCTCCGCCTGCCGCAATGACAAGATCAAATTCTCGTTCAACCGCTTTTTTTGCGGCTTCCGTCGCATCCCCCGCACCTGTTGTCGCATGGCAAGACGTTTCATATCCTGCTTTTTCCAAATGGATTAATACATCAGGCAAATGTTTTTTAAAAATTTCCCGTCCTGATGTTGGATTATAAATAATTCTTGCACGTTTCATCCCCATCATCCCATTCGCAAATTCTTTTTCCACTATTTAACATCATAACAAACTGATTTTATGAATGCAATTATTGCGGCGTAAAAGAAAGCCGACTCAAAGAGCCAGCTTAACGAAACATATCATACCAAGTTTTTATCACAGTTGCCACAGTTATAGCAAGCAAGATGTGTTCCAATATTTTTTGTCTTCACGTTCCCTTATATGCATAAAAAAGAGCGGACTTTGCCGCTCTTATGCCTTATACCAATGATCGTTCATTTCCACATTCGCAGCTTTTAACATCGTGTACACTGGACAACGAGATTCCACTTTTTCTTTTAATTCTTGAATGCGCTCTTCAGATTCGCTCGTTTTTACCGCTACTTCAACCGTGATCGTTTCAAAGTACGGTCTTACATTTGGATCTCCCATAAATCCGCGCGGGTCAAACTGGCCTCTAATTTTGAACGTTAAATCTTGCAAGTCAAAGTTCATTTCTCGCGCAACAACACGCGCGGTCACATTTTCGCATGCAGCCAACGCCCCCAGCACGGCTTGAAGCGGATTTGGTCCTAAATCTTGGCCGCCCATGTGTTTTCCCTCATCAATGATAAACTCATGTTTTGGCGTTGATGCTTTCACTGTCATTCCTTCCGTTGTTGCATTGACAAGTAACGTCATTTTATTCATCTGTACCAACTCCCTTTCTTATTTTTGTCAAATCGTTTGTTGTTGAGGTTTAAACCAATACTTGTTTGCTAACTTTCCATAGTAGGCAATGCTTTGTTGTTGAACGATGAAAGCGAGCGTTACAATGAGGGCCGCTTCAGCCCCAAAGGAAGTCGCCGCTAATCCAATCGCGATCGATAAGTTGCGCAATACCGTGCCGTTGACAAGCGCAACTCCATCTTCACGATTGAAAAACTGCTTCGCAAAAAATGTGCTAATCAAGTAGTTGATGAGATAAAACAACACTAATACAGCCAAGGCAACGGCGATCAGTTGCAAATTCGAAACGATCATTTTTGCCTTCATGCTGATGCTGACAAATACGACATACAGCATCGCCCAAATGCTGAGTGGAGCAAAGTTTGGCTTGATCTGCTTTTGAAATTGTTCAGGCGTATATTTTTTCATGAGCCATTTAAACGTGATATGCCCTAACAACATCGGTAAAAACACGACAAGAATAATGGTGCGGAACGTTTCCAATACGTTAATTTCAACGTACTTGCCAACCATCGCAAGCAAGTACCACGGCGTTAGCAACGATCCTAACACAAGGCCAAACACGGTCAATTTAACCGCAGCAGCCATATTTCCTTTTTGAATAGCCGTCCATGAAATCGTCATCCCGCTTGTCGGCAACAAAGCTGACAACGCCAACCCTGCAAACATCACTGGATGATCATGCAGCAATGTTTTTCCAAGCATAAACGCAACAAGAGGAATAAGGACAAAGTTAATCAAAACGGAATAAAGCAATACTTTGAATTCTTTCAGGTTTGCTAGCTCTTTCAGTTTGAATCCGACCATCGTGGCATAAATCATGATGATCGTCGCCACTAAGATGGTGGATTTTAAAAAGCTTGTATCGATGAACGTTCCAACTAGAAAACCGAGTAAAAGCGAAGCAGGAACGCTAACAAGCAAATACTTTTGCGGAAAGAAATATAACCTTTTCATTCCAAACCTCCCTTCCTCATATACCCCATACCGTATTACACTTAATACTATAAGGGGTATATAAAGTTTGGTCAACCCCCTTCACAAAATTGTCAAATTAACACCGCTTTCGTTTTGATCCTTCTTTCAACAAAAAAAGATGCCCGTTTTCAGGCACCCTTCTTACTTCTCTTCTTTCTTTTTAATCAGTTACTTCTTATTTCGCTTTTACGCTCGACAGCTGCTCTTGATGAGTGATCATCATTATAAAGGAAGTTTACCACATCTATTGCAAAAAGATAGGTCTACCGCTTATCGATATAGATTCAAGTTGAGTTTCCAACATATCTCATCATGAATAGAAGACCGCTTTTCTGCCATAGGCGGCAAGAAAAATCTTGCCGCCCGGCATGCTAGAAGCATGCCGATCCCGAACGTAAAACGCATGGTAGACAAATTTATTTGTCTGATGGCGTTTTCGTTCGGGGAAATGGCAGAAAAGCTTGTCCATGTCGGAAAATTAAGCTTATCATATATATTTTTATATTTTGTGTACAGTATTTAGTAGGATTTGATTTTTGCTTCAAATTGTCTAAGCGTTAATTGATTTAACTCTGAGAAACCTTCTTCTTCCAAGGAAATTGTTTTTCCTTCATAAACAGGGTAGACTCCTTGCCATCCCCCGACAATGGTATAAAATTTTGTTCCTGGAACAGGTTTTAGAAAGCAAACATATCGCCCCTCAGCCATCGGCCCTGGATAAACTTTGTTGAAAGGATTTAAAGGATCAGGAAGGGGTTCAATGCCGGTTGATAACACGTTGATGATTTTGCCGCCGGTTCCCTTTAAATATTTGTCGACATGAAAGCTTTGTACAAAATTGACGAGCTGCCCACCTTGTACAGATTTGTCTAACGGCTGTGTCTGATGTGAAGTATCGAACCAGCCATAAGCAATGAATGTTGAGCCGCTTACTAAATCCTTTAAGTTTGCGGCGCGCTTGATCGTTACTACTTGTTTTGGAATGGCATGATTATGCGCCTCAACAGGCAAATGAAACGTCAATAGCAAACATATGCAGATTAAAAACTTAGGCCATCCTTTCATTCAATCACCTCATAAAAGATCTTTGTTGAGCGTTACTATTGTTTAACAATCTTTCTTTTTTTATGTGGCCATTTTATACATGTTTCCTTTGTCCTCATCATGTTATAAGAATAAATTACTATACGATTTCCACCATTTTAGATTCTAGTTAAGCACATGTACCGTTGCGCGTTGTGAGTCAAAAACATCAATATGATACGTTCCATTCCCTAATTGAACCTTGCCTTTGAACGTTTGGACCGGCAATTTTTCTTCTGTCTCTCCGTTTTCTCTTTGCCATGCGATATTTCCGTCTTCTAGCATCTCACGCGTCACAGCTGTTACGAGAATATTTGCGTTTTTATCCAATTCAATATGAACTTCCTCCGCTTTCGAAACGTTCCAACTGGCGGCAAGCTGTCGCGGATAAAGAAGCACTGAATTATAGTTTCCGCGTACTTCGAGCGAAAGATGTCGAGGAACGACTACCGTTGGGATCATCGTGCTCACCGTATGGAACAGTACTTCCTTCCGCGGCATTTCTTTGATCGTCATATACATCGTATCCCCGACGATATTGATCGCAACATAATCTTCTTGCTTTTTGATGTCGTTGGCTGAAATAGATTGGTATGTTCCAAAGATTTGGATTTCATCGCTGTTGTTTCCTTCAATCGTAATCGGTTGGCTCCCTGTTTGTAATACGATTCTCTTAATCTCAGGCGAAACCGATTGTCGGACATTCGGTAAGTGAAAGACTTTCGTTTCTGCGCCAACGACCGTGCGAACTTCTTGCAATATTCCTGTTGATGAAAGCAATACAAATAAAATGGCTACTGAACCGAGCACTCCGATAAAGATGATGCTTAAAAAATCATATTTGATAAACGTATGTTCCTGCCTCGAAAAATAAAGATACGCAAGAATTTCAACGCCAAGCAACACTAAGAGAAAAGGCCACCAGCTCGCAAAAATGTCGGCAGCTCCCATCCCTTTCCATTGAGAAATAAATAACACGATACCAAGCAAAATAAGGGAGGCGCCCATCGACACCGTCCCAACGCGCCATTTCCTCATTTCGTCCCCTCCTTCTTCTCTTTACTGCCTAAAAGCAGCTTGAATCCGCCGCCAATTAACAAAATGCAAACGATGGTTGTTTGGAAAAATTGGTTGTACCAGTAATAAATATCGATTTGTAATAGCTTTGATAGACGCGAAGCAAATGCTGGAAGCAGGATGCTGTCAAACAAATAATAAAAACCTAACAACAACAAACCGATCCCAATCCATTTTTGGTGGTTCACAAAGTAGGAAACAATTGGAATATCTTCCAGTTCCTCTTCGCCATACTTCGACGCCTTCTGCAATGCGTCAAAAAAGCTATAAAACCAAATGAGCGGGATAAGAAAGAAAAAAGCAGACAGTCTCAATACATCCATCACATAAATCGCCAACAAAAATGCGGCCATTAATTGCAATCCTCTCCGCTGTAATCCTAAGTACATATGACCCGCACCAGGAAAGATGGAAAGGATCGTCGCAATTGTCTTGCTTTTCCTTCCGTCCTCGCGCTTCGCTTCAAAGTCTTCGAAAATCGTTCGATCGACCAGCGGTTCGCCGTTTTGTTTTCGGTTGAGCTGTTGAATCATATCAAACATGTTGTAAATCCAAATGATCGGCAAAATTCCTAAGAAAACTAGAAAGCTTTCTTCATGTGTCAATATCGTTACAAAAAATACCATGATCATAAGACCAAAGAAGCTAATTAATAACGTTAACCCGCGGGTCATTAGGCCAAGCTGAAAATGCCCAAGCCCCGGAATAAAGGATAGAAGAATGGTGTAAAACTTTTCATTGTCTTGGTTTGCCTGTACCCCCTCTCTTTGGACAGGTGCATGTTCCGGCTTCCTTTTGATGAGTGTAAGAACCATATCTAAAATATTAATTAACCAGATCAGCAAAGAAAAGAGAGCTAAAGCGAGCGGATCATCATCATGTATCAAAAACACAAGACCGACCGCGAGCACAATCGGCGCAAAAAAGCTGAAGCTATAAAACACTCCCCTCACTTTTTTATTCAAGTAAAAATGCCCAGCACCAGGGATAAATGATAAAAAGAACGCGACTAACGAATTTTTGTTCATTGATTGTTTCCTTCCTCCTTTTGGTTTGGTTTTAGCCAATCGAGAAATGATAATGTTTTATCCATCCATTGTTCCGTATAGGACGGTCTGTTTTCTGATAGATCTGTTCCTAGAACGACGGCATTTGTTACAGATTGAAAAATTCCGGAAGACATAAACCCAATCGTAATCGCAGCGGCAATTCCGTAATGAAGCAATTTTTGCTTCGTCTGTGTCTGCTTTGGCTTTTTATATTGTTCAACTTGTGCAATGATGACATCAGCTGAAACTACTTCATCAGAAGGATTCGGCAAGTCAAAAGCATTCTCTTCAATGAGCTCCATATATACCGCTAAGCATTGGTCACAAGTATAGAGGTGGTTCTCCATCTCCTCTCTTTTTTCTTCTGGCAGCACATCACAAATAAACTGCCGCCATTCTTCATTTGTGTAATGATTCATCGAAAATCCTCCTCCTTCCAATGCTTTCTTAGCCAGCTGCGCGCTCTGTATAGCTTTGTCTCGACGGTTTTCACTTCGATATTTTGTTCCTTCGCAATTTGTTGATACGATTTTTCATCTATGTAATAAGCATAAATAACATCTCGATAGTTAAGCGGAATTTCCTCAAGACGTTGGCGAATTCGTTCTCGCTCCTCTTTTTTAATAACCGAAACCTCAACCCTTTCATCGGCTTCGGCCTCAATGGATTCCATTACTTCTTCACGCTGCCGCTGCATTTTCCGCTTGACATCAATCGCATAGTTTACGGCAATGCGCGTCATCCATGTTTTAAAGCCTTGTGATTGATATTGGGGGAGTGAAAGATAAATCCGGACAAATACTTCTTGCGTGACATCCTCGGCATCTTTTTCGTTGCGAATAATCGAGTACACGGTTTTAAATAAATAATTGCGGTATTTCTCGATTAACAGGCGAAATGCATGCTCGTCTCCTTTCTTTACTTTGGCGATTAATGCTTCATCTTGAATCTCACTCTCCCCCTTTCTATCTGTCTTCAATTATATAGACGAAACCATTAGCCGTTTGCCCTACACTTTTTTGCAAATTTTTCGTGTCAGTTTTTACAAAATAAAAGCGCCTTCTTGTAAGGCGCTCCATCTTTTTCTCCTTAAAACCAAGCCAATCGTTCGTTCAGTAAATTTCTACCTTTTGGGTAACAACATAAACGCAAAATAAGCAACAATAGCAAATAAGAAACTGAGTCCCAATAGTATGCTTCCCGTAATCAGAAAGCTATTAATATAACTTTCTAATATGATATGATAAAGCTCCGTACTACTGAATCCGTCTTGATTCACCAGCCAAGATTCTGCCAAGGATGTTCCAAAATCCACACTAAAAAAAATGAGAACCAATCCAACAACTCCTGTTACGGCAACAAAAAAACCGCTCCATTTTAACTGATTCTCCGTCATTTAATCCCTCCAATAAAATTTAGATAAGAGTTAGAAGCCCTATCACCAAAATATGTAATCGTCGTAAGGGTTTATGAAAACAATCGTCTATTTTGTGGAATCCATATTTGTAAACGTAATTCTAATGTTGTCATAGAAAATCCTTCTTGGTTTAAGTGAAAAACATGATTCACCAATAATAAATGATGACGATCGCTTGCAACCGTCATTTCCCTTTTTCTCTATAAAGATAACGATTGTTCCAATCTTATTTCTTCCAAGAATAAAAAAAGCCGTCTTGATGTTTGATCAAGGACAGCTTTTCATTGCTATAAAACAATAATATATTTTATGATTCTCCGTTTGTTTTCTTTTGCTCCGCAATTTCCTGTGTCAACTGGTCGATGCTTTGTTTAATGTTGCCTTTACCAGAGAGGTTTTCAAGCAGTTCTTTGACATCGATGCCGGAAGAGGCTTTAAGCGATTCTTGCAATGTCGCCATTAAGTTTGTCGCATAGCCCGTTACTTTGTTTGCTCCGCCATTTGCGTCGCTGCTTCCTGTATCGACAATGGTAATCTTATCGATATTCGAAAGCGGACTTGCCACTTGTTTTGCGTATTCAGGCAACATTTTTAAAATCATGTCGAGAATCGCTGCTTTGCCGTACTGCTCGAACGCCTCGGCAATCTTTTGCTTCGCTTCCGCTTCCGCCAAACCTTTTAGGCGGATCACATCGGCTTCCGCTTCCCCTTTTGCCTTTTCCGCTTCGGCTTTAGCAAGTCCATCGATGCGTATTTTTTCCGCTTCGGCTTTGGCCATTGCTTCCACGCGATATTTTTGGGCGTCCGCTTCTGCCATTTGCTTCGCTTTTTCCGCAGCCGCTGCTTGTTCCACCGCATAACGGTCCGCATCGGCTTTCTTTTTCACTTCGGAGTCGTATTGGCGTTCACGGCGCAAAATCTCTTTCTCTTCAAGTTCAATTTGCTTTTGACGTTCAATAATTTTAATTTGCATTTGCTGTTCAGTTACTTCCTGCTTCGCTTTTGCTTCTTCTAAATGATACGCTTGGTCTGCGCGCGCTTTCGCGATATCTTGCTCGCGGCGGAACTCTGCCAGTTTCAACTGATTGATTTTTTCTGCTTCCGCAATTTCGGTCAATCGCTCTAGCTCTGCTTTGCGCGCTTCTTTATCCGCTTCCGCGCGCTTAATGCGCGTCTCTTTCTCCGCTTCCGCCGTCGCAATATCTGCATCGCGTCTCACTTGCGCAATGCGCGGCTTCCCTAACGCATCTAAGTAACCATTTTTATCGCGCACATCTTTAATCGTGAACGAAACGATCACAAGCCCCATTTTCGCTAAATCTTGTGAAGCAACGCGTTGCACTTCTTGCGAGAATTTATCACGGTTTTTATAAATTTCCTCGACCGTCATCGAACCGAGAATCGAACGAAGATGGCCTTCTAGCACTTCTTTCGCTTCGTTTTCCATATCTTGACGAGACTTGCCTAAAAACTGCTCCGCCGCTGTTGCGATTTCACCGATGGAACTGCCGACTTTGATGATCGCCACTCCATCCGCCATAACAGGCACGCCTTGTTCCGTATACACTTCCGGCGTTTGCACATCGAGTTTAATCGACAACAAACTTAACGGTTCTGCCTGTTGGAAAATCGGAACGACGAACGTTCCGCCGCCGCGGACAATTTTAATTTTATTTCCTGATTCATCGACATGGACATTTTTACTGCCGAGATAGCTTCCCGTCACAATGAGCGCTTCATCCGGCCCAACGGTGCGATAGCGTGCAATAAATACCGCAATCAGTCCGATTAACAGTAAAACAACGACCCCAATCACCACCAGCAACATCAAGTGAACAACCTCCCCACTTCATATCGATCGTACACCGATACAAGCGCAACTCCGTTTTTCATTTCAACAATCACGACTTCTGCCCCCGATGGAATTTCTTCATTTTGCATGCTTTGTGCCGGCTTCGCAATCGCACCGCTCTTTCCTTGAATGAGAATCTCGCCAAATCCGTCCTTCGGAACCGTCACAATCACTTTTGCGAGCCGTCCCTCTAAATCGGTCTCTGCGTAATTTAGCGAAGCTTCTGCGGATTTAAGCGGAACAAAAACGAAAAAATGAAGCAACAACACAACTATGAAGCCAATGCCTGCGCTGATCATTCCGATGAAACCACTTGACATCGTCGTATAATGTTCAAATAAAAAACCAGAAGCACTTAGTACCGTCAAAAATGAGAAAATGAGTTGCGGGCTAAAGAAAGGAAGATCAGGGAAAACAGCATCCAGTAAATCCCCAAAAAAAATGTACAAAAACGTAAACATTCCACTTCCAATCAACACAAATAAATAAACGGTTTCCATTGGATATCCAAACATTCCTTAACCTCCCTTTAGCCCGCTTTTGACTAATTATACGATAAATCAGGAAATATAGTTTCATTTTTTGCAGAAAATTTATAAAATTATGAGATATACCCTATGACGTTTTCACCTATTTTTCACCGATGTTTGCTATGATAAAGGTGGGATTTGATACAGAAGGAAGGGATCGAAAGTGAAAATCCTATTAGCGGAAGACGACCTCTATTTGGGTGAACTCATCGTCCACTTGTTAAAGAAAAAAGGTGTCGACAAAATTGATTGGGTACAAGAAGGAGAAGATGCGTACGAGTACGCCCTTGCTTCCTTTTATGATGTTGTCGTTTTAGATTGGATGTTGCCAAACGGCGATGGTGTCGAAATCTGCAAGCGGCTTCGGAAAAAAGGATATTCAGGAGCGATTCTTATGCTTACCGCGAAAGACGCTGTGCAAGACCGCGTCGAAGGATTAGAAGCAGGCGCGGATGACTACCTCGTCAAACCGTTTGAAATTGACGAGCTGATGGCGCGGTTAAAAGCGTTATCGCGGCGCACATTTGTCCCGATTCAAGAAGAAACCGTTCACTTTAAAGATTTCGTGTTAAATCGGACGAGCCATACGCTTCATCGCGGGGATGAAGAAATTTTTCTCACGCCGCGCGAATTTCAACTGCTCGATTTACTTTTACAAAATAAAGGACGTGTATTGTCGCGTGAAATCCTCTTCGATCGCATTTGGGGATATGATTCAGACGTTTCCATTAAAACGATTGATGCAACCGTGAAGCTTTTAAGAAAAAGGCTCTGTTAAAGATAAATGTTGATTTTTTGAATTTTTTACAAAATATTGTTATAATAAAAGGAAAATAACGCTTTGACAGAGGTGGTAAGGAT
>NZ_SLUL01000023.1 GCF_004341205.1 Thermolongibacillus altinsuensis | reverse complement strand
ACACACCCGTTCCCATCCCGAACACGGAAGTTAAGCTCTCCAGCGCCGATGGTAGTTGGGGCCAGGGCCCCTGCGAGAGTAGGACGTTGCCGGGCGGACATGGCAAGTTAGAGAGCACTTCCGTTTTGTTCTCTAACTTTTTTTGTCCATGTGTTTGCGTTTAACGCTTTTACAATCCTCTCCCCCATAGTGAAGGGCTAACCGAAATGGTTAGCTCTTTTTTTATTTCACTTGTATTTTACGTTTGATACGATCAGGAATTAATCGATGAAGATGAATAAATAATAACCCATTTTCATAAATGGCTTCCACTCGCTGTTCGTTTACTGGGAATGGCAATTCGATGATCTTTTTAAAAGCACCTTGGAAAATCCCCTCTTCAATCAATTCAAAGTTTTTAAATTGTAAATGAATCTCTGTTTTAATTTCTAACGTTTTGTAATGCGTGTACACCTCTACTTGATCTGCACGTTCAAGGCCGGGAAGCGCAATGACCACGAGCAATTCATTTTCGCGTTGATATATGTTCACTCCCGTGGAAGTAGAGGATGTTGTTGTGTCAAGAAAAGGTTCAAACTGCCCCCAAAAATCGTTATTAAAAAATTGGTTCCATTGTTTTTTCCAGTCGTTAAATGACACAATGTTTCCCTCCTTTTGTGGCTCATATAGTATACGAAAAAATGGGAATAGAGGTGATTTGTTAAAAATACGAACATTAAATATTTTTTTTATAAAAATGTTCGAATTTTTGTTGACATCCTGTAAAATTCACTGGTAATATGATGTTAAATTAATATCGTCAATGGCCCCTCATATAATTTTGGGAATATGGCCCAAAAGTTTCTACCCAATAACCGTAAATTATTGGACTATGAGGGAAAGGATCTTATTGGCTTTTTCGTCCATTACGGTCGAATTATGTCCAGAACGATGCTTTCCCTTCTTTGGAGAACATTCGTTCTGGTTTTGTTTTTTTATATCGTTAAAAACGAGGTGAAAATGGATGTATCCGCTTGTTGGAGTCATTATGGGAAGCCAATCAGACTGGGAAACGATGAAATATACTTGTGAAGTATTAGAAGAGTTGAATATACCGTTTGAGAAAAAAGTCGTCTCTGCTCATCGCACGCCTGATTACATGTTCACTTATGCTGAAACAGCGGAAGAGCGCGGCATTCAAGTCATTATTGCTGGGGCGGGAGGGGCCGCTCATTTACCTGGAATGGTTGCAGCCAAAACAACCCTTCCCGTGATCGGAGTTCCGATTATGTCTAAAGCGTTAAACGGCCTTGATTCGCTTTTGTCGATCGTGCAAATGCCCGGAGGCGTTCCGGTTGCTACGGTAGCGATCGGAAAAGCAGGAGCGATCAATGCCGGATTGCTTGCTGCCTCTATTTTAGGAATTAGCAAGCCAACGTATATGGAAGCGTTGAAAAAAAGGCGGGAAACCATTCGCCAACAAGTGCTAGAAAGCCGTGATCAACTTGAGTAAAAACGTGATCATTCCTGGTCAAACGATTGGGATTATCGGTGGAGGACAACTTGGCCGAATGATGGCGATTGCGGCGAAAGAAATGGGGTTTTTTGTAGCTGTGTTAGAGCCAACCCCCAATTCTCCGTGTGCGCAAGTGGCGGATATCGAAGTGGTTGCTTCGTACAGCGATGAAGAAGCGCTACGAAAATTGGCAGATGTGAGCGATGTGATTACGTATGAATTTGAAAACGTTGATGCAATGGCGCTAAAACGGTTAACAAAGATTGCATACGTTCCACAAGGGAGCGAATTATTAGAGATTACGCAGCATCGCTTTGCTGAAAAACAAGCAATTCATAATGCTGGATTGCCGGTTTCTCCGCATAAACTTGTTCGTACAGAGCAAGACTTGATGGAAGCGATCAAAACAATCGGAATCCCTTCTGTTTTAAAGACGTGTCGCGGCGGTTATGATGGAAAGGGGCAGCATGTGATCCGTTGTTTGGATGATGTTGCGAAAGCGCGAACGCTTCTACAGTTCGGAGAATGTTTGCTAGAAGCATGGATTCCTTTTGTGAAAGAAGTATCTGTGATTGTCGTTCGCAATGTTTCTGGCGAGATTGCAGTCTTTCCAGTTGCCGAAAATATTCACAAAGAAAATATTTTGCATCAAACGATTGTTCCAGCAAGAATTAGTTCTGAAGTTGCACAAAAAGCCATCGCATATGCTCGGCATCTCGCGGATGCTTTTCACCTCGTTGGTACGTTAGCGGTTGAAATGTTTTTGACGGAAGAAGGCGATCTTTACATTAACGAACTTGCTCCTAGACCACATAACTCAGGTCATTATACAATTAATGGTTGTGTGACATCACAATTTCAGCAACATATTCGCGCGATTTGCAATTGGCCGTTAGGGAGCACGGAGCTGTTAAAACCAGCCGTAATGGTGAACATTTTAGGTGAACATGTTGAGCCTGTTTTCAACAGCATTTCGCGTTTGGGTGATGCGCATTTGCATATGTACGGCAAAAAGGATGCAAAGCCAAAACGAAAGATGGGCCATGTCACCTTGTTAGCTGAAACTGTTGATGTCGCACTAAAGAAAGTTGATGAACTATGCATTTGGACAGATCGGAGGATGAAACATGATTGAACGTTACACAAGACCGGAGATGGGAGCGATTTGGACGGAAGAAAATCGTTTCAAAGCATGGTTAGAAGTTGAAATTTTGGCGTGTGAGGCGTGGGCGGAACTTGGAGTGATTCCAAAAGAAGATGTAGAAAAAATTCGTAAAAACGCTTCGTTCGACATTCAGCGAATTAAAGAAATTGAAGAAGAAACGCGCCATGATGTTGTTGCGTTTACGCGTGCGGTATCCGAAACATTGGGAGAAGAGCGGAAATGGATCCATTATGGTTTAACGTCTACAGACGTCGTTGATACAGCATTATCTTATTTATTAAAACAAGCGAATGAAATTTTACTTCGTGACATTGAAAACTTTATTCAAGTGTTGAAAGAAAAAGCGCTGGAACATAAATATACCGTCATGATGGGACGCACGCATGGCGTTCATGCCGAGCCGACAACATTCGGGCTCAAGATGGCGCTTTGGTATGCGGAAATGCAGCGCAACTTAGAACGGTTCAAACAAGCAGCGGAAACGGTGCGCGTCGGCAAAATTTCTGGTGCAGTCGGCACGTATGCCAACATTGATCCATTCGTAGAAAAATATGTGTGTGAAAAACTTGGATTGGAGCCAGCACCGATTTCAACCCAAACATTGCAGCGCGATCGTCATGCTCACTATATGGCCACTCTTGCTTTAATTGCTACATCGATTGAAAAGTTTGCTGTTGAAATTCGCGGATTACAAAAGAGCGAAACAAGAGAAGTAGAAGAGTTTTTCGCAAAAGGACAAAAAGGTTCATCCGCGATGCCGCACAAACGCAATCCAATCGGTTCTGAAAATATGACAGGCATGGCGCGCGTCATTCGCGGTTATATGCTGACAGCTTACGAAAATGTTCCGCTTTGGCATGAACGCGATATTTCCCACTCATCAGCGGAGCGCATTATTTTGCCGGATGCAACCATTGCGTTAAATTACATGCTGAATCGTTTTACCAATATCGTTAAAAACTTAACGGTATTCCCTGAAAATATGAAACGAAATATGGATCGGACGTTAGGATTAATTTATTCTCAACGCGTTTTGCTTGCGCTCATTGATACCGGCATGACACGGGAAGAAGCCTATGACTTAGTGCAGCCGAAAGCGATGGAAGCTTGGGAAAAACAAGTACCGTTCCGCTCGCTCATTGAAGCGGACGAAATCATTACAAGTCGCTTATCGAAAGAACAAATTGATGATTGCTTTGACTACAACTATCATTTAAAACATGTCGATACGATTTTTAAACGATTAGGGTTGGAATAGGTAAAGGGGAATCCCTTTACCTGCACATAAAAAATTCATAATATTCTGTATAAATGAGGGATGGGCAATGGTACAAAAATGGCATCTTCTTTATGAAGGAAAAGCAAAAAAAGTATATGTGACGAATGAAGACAATGTACTTTGGATTGAGTATAAAGATCAAGCAACTGCGTTTAATGGGGAAAAAAAAGCAGCGATCGCTGGAAAAGGGCGTTTAAACAACGAAATTACAAGTTTGCTATTTTCTAAACTCCATCAAGCAGGAATAAACAATCATTTTATTAAAAAAGTATCCGAAACAGAGCAATTGGTTAAAAAGGTGAAAATCATTCCTCTTGAAGTTGTTGTCCGCAATGTTGTCGCTGGAAGTTTAGCTAAACGAATTGGCCTCGACGAAGGAACACCTCTAGACAAACCGCTTGTTGAATTTTATTACAAAAACGATGATTTAGGGGATCCTCTCTTGCTAGAAGACCATATTGCCATTTTAAAGTTAGCCTCCCCTGAACAAGTTTCTTACTTGAAGCAGGCTGCTTTAAAAGTCAATGATATCCTCGTTTCACTGTTTCAAGCATGCCATATTAAACTCGTTGACTTCAAATTGGAGTTTGGATTTGACTCAGAAGGCACCATCTTGTTAGCCGATGAAATTTCTCCAGATACTTGCCGGCTATGGGATATCCATACAAATGAAAAGTTTGATAAAGATGTGTTTCGAAGAGATTTAGGAGATTTAACAGAAGCGTATGAAAGACTTTTACAAAGATTAGGAGGATCCGTCGAATGTACAAAGTAAAAGTATATGTTACGTTGCGTGAAAATGTGTTAGACCCGCAAGGAAATGCAGTGAAGCAATCGTTACACAGCTTATCGTATCGTGAAGTAAAAGACGTGCGCATCGGTAAGTTTATGGAGTTAACCATTGAAAAAAGCGAGCGCAGCATCGATGAACTTGTGCGCGATATGTGTGAAAAATTGTTAGCCAATACGGTGATTGAAGATTATCGCTATGAAATTGAGGAGGTCGTCGCTCCGTGAAATTTGCCGTGGTCGTATTTCCAGGATCCAATTGCGATGTCGATATGTATCACGCCATTAAGGATGAATTAGGGGAAGAAGTGGAGTATGTATGGCACGATGCCGAAAGTTTAGATGAATTTGACGCGATTCTTCTTCCGGGTGGTTTTTCTTATGGCGACTATCTCCGTTCGGGAGCGATTGCACGTTTTGCAAACGTCATGAAAGCGATTCGAAAAGCAGCGGAAGAAGGCAAGCCGATTTTAGGGGTGTGCAACGGATTTCAAATTTTGCTAGAAGCAGGGTTGCTCCCAGGGGCGATGCGACGTAACCATAGCTTAACGTTTATTTGTCGTTCGGTTGCATTGCGAGTAGAAAATAACGAAACGATGTTTACATCGATGTATGAACAAGGTGAAGTCATTACCATTCCGATTGCTCATGGGGAAGGAAATTATTATTGCGATGAAAAGACGTTAAACCAATTAATTCAAAATAAACAAATCGTCTTTCGCTATGAAGGAGAAAATCCGAACGGAAGCTTAGAAAAGATTGCTGGGATTATGAATGAAAAAGGAAACGTACTTGGGATGATGCCCCATCCAGAGCGGGCTGTTCATGAGCTGCTTGGCAGCACCGATGGGTTAAAGTTGTTCCAATCAATCGTGAAATATTGGAGGGAAGCGCATGTCGTTACTGCTTGAGCCAAGTCCAACCATGATTAAAGAAGAAAAACTGTATCGGGAAATGGGGTTGACGGATGAAGAGTTTGCGATGATTGAAACCATTCTCGGCCGCCTGCCAAACTATACGGAAACGGGCATTTTTTCGGTGATGTGGTCCGAACATTGCAGCTATAAAAATTCAAAACCAGTTTTGAAGAAGTTTCCGACCGAAGGGAAGCATGTTTTGCAAGGGCCGGGGGAAGGAGCGGGAATTATTGATATTGGGGATGGGTTAGCGGTTGCGTTTAAAATCGAAAGCCATAATCATCCGTCGGCGATTGAGCCTTATCAAGGAGCAGCGACAGGGGTTGGCGGCATTATTCGCGATGTATTTTCGATGGGAGCTCGCCCAATTGCGCTGTTGAACTCGCTTCGTTTCGGTGAATTGACGTCTCCGCGCGTGAAATATTTGTTTGAGCGGGTCGTTGCAGGCATTGCGGGATACGGAAATTGTGTCGGCATCCCAACGGTCGGCGGAGAAGTTCAATTTGAGCCAGCATACGAAGGAAATCCGCTTGTGAATGCGATGTGTGTTGGACTGATTCGCCATGAAGACATTCAAAAAGGAATTGCCTCAGGCATTGGAAATACGGTGATGTATGTTGGTGCGAAAACGGGGCGTGATGGCATTCATGGGGCGACGTTCGCTTCGGGAGAATTGACAGAACAGTCAGAAGAAAAGCGCCCGGCTGTTCAAGTGGGTGACCCATTTATGGAAAAATTGCTGCTTGAAGCTTGTTTAGAAGTGATTAAATCCGATGCGTTAGTTGGAATGCAAGATATGGGAGCGGCTGGATTGACGAGTTCTTCAGCCGAAATGGCGAGCAAAGCAGGTTCAGGAATCGAATTAAACCTTGATCTCGTTCCACAGCGGGAAACGGGCATGACCCCTTATGAAATGATGCTTTCCGAGTCGCAAGAGCGAATGCTTCTCGTTGTCAAAAAAGGGCGCGAACAAGAAATTTGTGACATCTTCGCCAAGTATGGTTTAGAAGCGATAGCCATCGGCCGTGTAACGGACGATCAAATGTTGCGTCTTTACTACCGTGGAGAAATTGCAGCAGAAATTCCAGTCGATGCGTTAGCAAAAGATGCTCCTGTTTATCATAAACCTTCAAAAGAACCGGCGTATGTTCGAGAGTTTGAAACGATGGAATACGTTCCGACTGTCGACAATTATGAAGAAACGTTGCTTTCCTTGTTGGCGCAGCCGACGATTGCAAGCAAAGAATGGGTATACGAACAATATGATTATATGGTGCGGACGAATACGGTTGTACCACCAGGTTCGGATGCGGCTGTCGTTCGCATTCGCGGTACAAATAAGGCGTTAGCGATGACGACCGACTGCAATTCGCGCTATGTTTATTTAAATCCAGAAACAGGCGGGAAAATTGCGGTAGCCGAAGCGGCAAGAAATATCGTGTGTTCTGGGGGAAAGCCGCTCGCTGTGACAGATTGTTTAAACTTTGGCAACCCTGAAAAACCGGAGATTTTTTGGCAACTCGAAAAAGCGGTCGATGGAATGAGCGAAGCATGCCGCGTTTTAGAAACGCCTGTCATTAGCGGAAATGTTTCGCTTTATAACGAAACAAACGGAGAGGCGATCTATCCAACCCCAATTGTAGGAATGGTTGGACTGATTGAAGATGTAAAACATATCACGACGCAATCGTTTAAACGAGCCGGCGATTTGATTTACGTGATTGGGGAAGCGTCTTGCGAATTTGGCGGAAGCGAGCTGCAGAAGCTATTGACTGGCCGCATTTTCGGTAAAGCCCCAACGATTGATTTGGAAGTGGAAGCTAAACGTCAACGTCAATTGCTGACGGCGATTCGCGCAGGTGTTGTGGCTTCGGCACACGATATCGCAGAAGGGGGATTTGCGGTCGCGTTGGCGGAGTGCGTGATCGGCGCGAATGGGTTAGGCGTGAAAGTGATTTTGGATGGGCCCATTGTTTCGCAGCTCTTTAGCGAAACGCAATCGCGTTTCATCGTTTCGGTGCCAAAAGAACATCAAGCGACGTTTGAACAGCTTGTCGAGGCGAAACAAATTGGTGAGGTCACAGAGCATCCAACGCTCGTCATTGAACATGAAAGCGGTGAACGCATCATTCATCTCCCTGTTTCGAAATTGAGAAGTGTTTGGAAAGGAGCTATCCCATGCTTGCTGAAATCAAAGGGTTAAACGAAGAGTGCGGCATTTTCGGCATTTGGGGGCATGATGAAGCAGCAAAAATTACGTATTACGGTTTGCATAGTTTGCAACATCGCGGCCAAGAAGGAGCAGGAATCGTCGTTGGCGGGAATGGAAAATTAACGTTTCATAAAGGTCTTGGATTAGTAACGGAAGTGTTTAGCAATGGCGAGCTTCAACAGTTAAACGGAACAGCCGCCATTGGTCATGTGCGCTATGCGACGGCAGGAGGGGGCGGATATGCAAACGTTCAGCCTCTCCTGTTCCGCTCACAAAAGGGAAGCCTCGCGTTAGCTCATAATGGAAATTTAGTCAATGCGGAAAAACTAAAGTTTCGCCTCGAGCAGCAAGGGAGTATTTTCCAAACGACATCGGATACGGAAGTGCTTGCTCATCTCATTAAACGAAGCAGTGAACCGATTTTAAAAGAACGGATTAAAGAAGCGTTAACTTACTTAGAAGGAGCGTTTGCTTTTTTAATATTAACAGAAACAGAGATGTATATTGCGCTCGATCCGCATGGTTTTCGTCCTTTATCGCTCGGACGTCTCGGTGGAGCCTATGTCGTGGCATCAGAAACGTGTGCATTCGATGTGATCGGCGCCACCTATGAGCGGGAAGTGGAACCGGGAGAACTGATTATCATTAATAAACAAGGAATTCGTTCGGAGCGGTTTGCGCCAAGAAGCACAAGATCGATTTGCAGCATGGAGTATATTTATTTTGCGCGCCCTGACAGCAATGTCGACGGGATTAATATTCATGCTACTCGCAAAAATCTCGGCAAGCGTTTAGCGCTGGAAGCTCCTGTCGAAGCAGATATCGTAACGGGCGTACCCGATTCAAGCATTTCTGTGGCGATCGGTTATGCAGAAGCGACAGGAATTCCATATGAATTGGGATTGATTAAAAATCGCTACGTTGGGCGGACGTTCATTCAACCGTCGCAATCGTTGCGTGAACAAGGAGTGAAAATGAAGTTATCTCCTGTGCGCGGCGTTGTGGCTGGAAAGCGTGTCGTCATGGTCGATGATTCGATTGTACGCGGAACGACAAGCAAGCGAATTGTTCGCATGCTGCGTGAAGCGGGGGCCACGGAAGTGCATGTTCGCATTAGTTCCCCGCCGATTACACATCCCTGCTTTTATGGAATTGATACATCGACAAAAGAAGAATTAATTGCGGCACGTCATTCTGTAGAAGAAATTCGTCAACTAATCGAAGCCGATTCGCTTGCGTTTTTAAGTCAAAAAGGGTTGTTAGAAGCCATTGGTCGCCTGGACGATTCGGCATGGCGCGGGCAGTGTCTTGCATGCTTTACAGGCATATATCCGACAAAGATAGGAGGAAAAGAGCATGGCGAATGCATACAAACAGGCGGGCGTTGATATTGAAGCCGGATATGAAGCGGTATCGCGCATGAAAAAACATGTGCAACGGACGATTCGTTCAGGGGTGCTTGGATGTTTTGGCGGATTCGGAGGAATGTTTGATCTATCTGCGCTCGGGTATAAAGAACCTGTTCTTGTTTCAGGAACAGATGGGGTTGGGACAAAGCTGATGCTTGCCTTTATGCTTGATCGCCATGACACGATCGGAATCGACTGTGTAGCCATGTGTGTAAACGACATTATTGTTCAAGGAGCTGAACCGCTCTTTTTCCTCGATTACATCGCATGCGGAAAAGCAGTTCCAGAAAAAATTGAGCAAATTGTTAAAGGAATTGCGGACGGATGCGTCGAAGCTGGATGTGCGTTAGTAGGGGGAGAAACAGCGGAAATGCCGGGAATGTACGGTTTGGATGAATATGATATCGCTGGATTTGCCGTCGGGATTGCGGAGAAGTCCAAGCTCGTTACGGGAGAAGCGATCGAAGCGGGCGATTTGCTCATCGGATTGTCGTCAAGCGGTTTGCACAGCAACGGCTATTCGCTTGTGCGCAAAATTGTATTTGAAGAGGCAAGATTAGATGTTCAAGCAATCTATGAACCTTTTTCTTCTCCGCTTGGCGATGAGCTGCTTCGTCCGACGCGCATTTACGTTCAAGCGGTGCGCGAAGTGTTAAAAGAGTTTACAGTAAAAGGAATGGCGCACATTACGGGCGGCGGTTTCATTGAAAACATTCCACGCATGCTTCCAAGCGGATTAGGAGCCGAAATTGATTACGGTTCGTGGCCAATTCCGCCGATTTTTGACTTTTTGCAACAACACGGCAAATTACAGCGAAAGGAAATGTTTCATATTTTTAATATGGGAATCGGATTTGTGTTAGCGGTGGAAAGTGAAATTGTGCCGAATGTCATCCAGCGCCTTGAACAATGCGGCGAGAAAGCATATGTGATCGGACGAGTCAAACGCGGTGAAGGAGTTTCGTTTGCTGGAGGGAAAATGGAATGAAACGGCTCGCCATCTTCGCTTCCGGAAACGGGACGAATTTTCAAGCGATCGTCGATGCGATGAAGAAAGGGGAACTGCAAGCGGAAGTCGCTTTGGTCGTTTGTGATCGCCCGGGGGCAAAAGTTGTTGAACGAGCAGAAAAAGAGCAAATTCCGTCATTTGTATTTTCCCCGAAGGATTACGCGACAAAAGCCGAATTTGAAGAAAAAATTTTACATCAGTTACAGGAAAAACAAATCGACTTGATCGCGTTAGCAGGCTATATGCGTCTCATTGGCCCCACGCTCCTTCATGCGTATGAAGGGAAAATCGTCAATATTCATCCGTCACTTTTGCCTGCATTTCCAGGCAAAGATGCAATTGGTCAGGCATATCGGGCTGGGGTGAAAGTGACAGGGGTGACGATTCATTACGTGGATGAAGGAATGGATACAGGGCCGATCATTGCGCAAAAAGCGCTTGAAATTGCCGATGGGGAATCGCTCGAGAGCATTGAAGAGCGCATTCATCAAATCGAACATGCTTTTTATCCAAAGGTACTACAACAACTGCTTCAACAAATGTAGAAAGGGAGTAAAAAACATGACTCGTAAACGCGCAATCATAAGTGTTTCAAATAAAAAAGGAATCGTTTCATTTGCACGGCAGTTAACAGAATTAGGCGTTGAAATTATCTCGACTGGCGGAACAAAAAAAGTGTTAGAAGAACATGGCATTTCTGTCATAGGCATTTCCGATGTGACCGGTTTTCCAGAAATTTTAGATGGACGGGTAAAAACGTTGCATCCGCTCATTCATGGGGCGCTGTTAGCGGTGCGAGATGATGAAAAACATCAACAACAGCTAGCTGAGCACCGTATCATTCCCATTGATTTTGTCGTTGTTAATTTGTATCCGTTTCAGGAAACGATCGCAAAAGACGATGTCACGTTTGCGGATGCAATTGAAAATATCGACATCGGCGGTCCGACTATGCTCAGAGCGGCTGCCAAAAATCATGCGTACGTAACGGCGATTGTTGATCCTGCTGATTATGATCTTGTTTTACAGCAGTTGAAAGAGCACGGCTCTGTCTTAGAAGAAACAAGACGGAAACTTGCTGCGAAAGTATTTCGGCACACGGCGGCTTATGATGCCATCATTGCTGAATATTTAACAAAAACGGTTGGAGAGTCGTATCCAGAAACGTGGACGATGACGTTTACGAAAAAACAAGATTTGCGCTACGGGGAAAATCCACATCAAACCGCTGCGTTTTATGAAAAGCCGCTAGGATCGCGTTTCTCCATTGCGGCAGCAAAACAATTGCACGGAAAAGAACTATCGTATAACAACATTAACGATGCGAATGCGGCTTTGCAAATCGTGAAGGAATTTTCCGAACCTGCCGCTGTTGCGGTGAAACATATGAACCCTTGCGGCGTTGGCGTCGGTTCAACCATTGCCGAAGCGTTTGCGAAAGCGCACAAAGCTGACCCGACATCGATTTTTGGCGGAATCATTGCACTTAATCGTGAAGTAGATGAAGAAACGGCGTTAAAAATGCATGAGATCTTTTTAGAAATTATTATCGCGCCATCTTTTAGCGAAGAAGCGCTTGCTGTTTTGACGAAAAAGAAAAACCTTCGTTTATTAACCGTTGATTTCGGAGCTGCGAAGAAGAAAGAGTCATTCGTTGTATCGGTTGAAGGAGGGCTTCTCGTTCAAGATCAAGATGACTATACGTTTGAAAATGCCAACATTACGATTCCGACAACACGAAAGCCGACGGAAAAAGAATGGGAAGACTTAAAATTAGCTTGGCGAGTCGTAAAACATGTGAAATCGAATGCGATTGTTTTAGCGAAAGACGGCATGACGATTGGCGTTGGTGCAGGACAAATGAACCGCGTCGGTGCAGCAAAAATCGCGATTGAACAAGCGCAAGATCGCGCGCAAGGTGCTGCATTAGCTTCGGATGCCTTTTTCCCGATGGACGATACCGTTGAAGCGGCAGCGAAAGCAGGCATTACAGCTATTATTCAGCCAGGCGGTTCGATTCGCGATGAAGATTCGATTAAAAAAGCGAACGAATATGGCATTGCGATGGTCTTTACAGGCGTTCGCCATTTTAAACACTAGGGGTGAAGCGGATGAAAGTGTTAATCATTGGACGAGGTGGGCGAGAGCATGCGCTTGTTTGGAAAGTAGCGCAAAGCCCCCTTGTTACAAAAGTGTATGCAGCACCGGGAAACGACGGAATGAGCGATCAAGCCGAATTAGTTCCGATTGATGAAACGAATGTTGAAGCGCTTGTTCAATGGGCGAAAAACGAGCGAATCGACTTGACGATTGTCGGTCCGGAAGCTCCGCTCTTAAGCGGAATCGTCAATCGCTTTCAAGAAGAGGGACTGCGCATTTTTGGTCCGCGAAAAGAAGCGGCGCTTATTGAAGGAAGCAAAGGATTTGCGAAACAGTTGATGAGAAAATACAACATTCCAACCGCACGATATGCCTCGTTTACAAACTATGAGGAAGCGGTGCAATACGTCAAAGAAAAGGGAGCGCCAATCGTGATTAAGGCGGACGGGCTGGCGGCAGGAAAAGGCGTGACGGTGGCGATGACAATCGATGAAGCGCTGCGTGCGCTCGATGATGCGATGATTGAAAAAAAGTTCGGGCAAGCGGGCGAACAAGTCGTCATTGAGGAGTGTTTACAAGGAGAAGAATTTTCGCTTATGACGTTTGTCCATGATGAAACTGTATATCCGATGGTGATCGCTCAAGATCATAAACGCGCATGGGATGGCGATCAAGGGCCAAATACAGGCGGCATGGGGGCGTATTCTCCCGTTCCGCAAATCGCACAAGAAGTGGTGGAGCGTGCATTAAAAGAAATTGTTGAACCAACCGTTCGGGCCTTAAAAAATGAAGGGTGTCCGTTTACTGGATTTTTATATGCGGGGTTAATTTCTACAGAAGACGGACCGAAAGTGATTGAATTTAATGCTCGCTTTGGCGATCCGGAAGCGCAAGTCATCTTACCGCGCTTGAAGTCGGACCTTGTTGAAGCGATTTTAAACCTGCTAGAAAATAAACCTCTTTCTTTGCAATGGACAGATGAAGCGACGGTTGGAGTTGTTCTTGCGGCGAAAGGTTATCCAAATGAGTACGAAAAAGGGGCAACCATTAAAGGATTAGAGAATCTCAAAAAGGTTCTTATCTTCCATGCAGGCACGAAACAAGTCAACGGAGTTTGGTACACAAACGGTGGACGGGTGCTGCTTGTTGTGGCAACAGGAAAAACGTTAATAGAGGCAAAAACAATCGCATACGAGCAAATTGCGCATATTGAGTGCCCGGACCTTTTCTATCGAAAAGACATTGGCCATAAAGCTATCGCGCGCGCTTTTTTCTGACATAAACAAATGAAAGAGCAACGAGGCTGCCGATTAAAGTAATCAAAACGAACGACACGTCTGTTAAGTACTCTAAAATCATCATTCATTCACTCCTTTTGTCCCCCTTGTTTATTCAAGGGGGAACTTCATTAAGATGGATTGATAGGGTTCATTGGAATCGATTCTTCTTTCTTCTCATCTTGTTCTTGATATCGTTCAAACAAAGCAGTCATTGGACAAAAGCGAACGATTCCTTCAGCAATTTTCATCGCGGCTAACAAGATGATCCATAAATAAGATTCCCGCCATGGCCGTTGGGTTATTTTTGCCGTTGCCCAAGCAAGCATTGTAAATCCAAGCGTAATTCGAATGATTGCATTGATAATCCCAATGTTTTGTTTCATTTCATTCTCTCTCCTTTTTTATTTGTGAAATTCGTTTTCATCCGTTAAAATATTTTGTATATGGTACAATTTAGGAGGAAAACGATTATGATTGAAAAGCGTTATCGCTGGAAAAGTGAACAATTGCGTGAGCATATTGCCGTCATTGATGGACAAAAGGCGCCGACAAAAGTATTGATGAACGCTACATATTTGCACACCTATTTGCGACAATGGTTGAAAGGTCATATTTGGATCTATGATGATCGCATTGTATACGTCGGTACAAAAATGCCGAAAAAAATGGATCAATGTGAAATCGTCGATTGCAGCAACGTTGTGCTTGTCCCTGGGTATATGGAGCCGCATGCTCACCCGTTTCAGTTATATAATCCCCAATCGTTTGCTGAATATGCGTCTCAATTTGGTACGACAACGCTCATTAGTGACAATCTTTTCATTATTTTACAGTTGACAAAAAAGAAAGCGTTTTCTTTTTTGCGAACGATGGAAAAACAACCAGCGACGATGTATTGGTGGTGCCGATTAGATCCTCAAACAGAAATTGAAGGAGAGGAACAAATATTTTCTTATCAGAATATGAAAGCGTGGATTGAGAATGATGCGGTATTGCAAGTAGGAGAGCTGACAGGTTGGCCGCAGCTGCTTGAGGGCGATGATTTCATGCTTCATTGGATTCAAGAAACAAAAAAAATAGGCAAAAAAGTAGAGGGGCACTTCCCGGGGGCTTCCGAACGAACGCTTACAAAAATGAAGCTGTTTGGAGCAGATTGTGATCATGAAGCAATGACAGGAGAAGATGTGTATAAACGTTTGTTGCAAGGCTATACCGTTTCGCTGCGCTACTCATCGATTCGTCCCGATTTGCCTATTTTGCTAAAAGAAATGAAGAAATTAGGGATTGAGCATTATGATGAGTGTATTTTAACGACAGACGGATCGACCCCTTCGTTTTATGAACATGGAATCATAGATGAAATGATTCGCATCGCTTTGCAACAGGGGGTTCCCGTTGTGGATGCTTATAAGATGGCGACGTTAAACGTTGCGCGCTATTACAACATCGATCATCTTCATGGCAGCATCGCGCCAGGCCGCATTGCTCACATCAATCTACTAGAAGATCAACTCAACCCTACTCCTGTATCTGTGTTGGCAAATGGAAAGTGGGTCAAGCGGGATGGCAAAGCAATGGATGCGTTCGAAAAAATTGATTGGACTGAACATGGTTTTGTCCCTCTTTCTTTTTCATGGGAATTATCGATGGATGATTTACAATTCTCGATGCCGCTTGGAATGTTTATGGAAAACTCCGTCATTATGAAGCCGTATTCCATTTCCATTGATACATCTTGCGAGGAACTTTCTGATGAGCATGATGAAAGCTTTTTAATGTTAGTCGATCGCCATGGAAAATGGCGAATCAACACCGTTTTAAAAGGATTTGCGACAAGCGTAAAAGGATTGGTCAGCTCCTATTCCAATACGGGCGATATCATTTTAATCGGCAAAAGCAAAAAAGATATGTTTACCGCTTTTCAGCGAATGAAAGAAATAGGGGGCGGGATCGTCCTCGCAGAAAACGAACAAATCATTCATGAAATTCCGCTCACATTAAATGGAACGATGTCGTCAAAGCCGATGTCTTCTCTCATTGAAGAAGAGAAAACATTGACATCATTGCTAAAAGAGCGAGGCTATCGCTTTGCGGATCCGATTTACACATTATTGTTTTTGTCTTCTACCCATTTGCCATACATTCGCATTACACCGAAAGGAATTTATGATGTCATGCATAAAATGATACTCTTTCCGACAATAATGCGTTAAAATATAAAAGGGAGAGATTATCGAAAGGTTTGATGGGAATTGAAACGCCTATTTTTTCTTCTTGTATTTAGCATATGTTGTGTTAATCTATTAGTCGGGTGTCAAAAGGAAGCGACGAGGATCGAAAAAGAAAAGAATGAACAGGATCGACCACCTATGTCTAGTGAAACGGATGAAGGGACCAACACCATGTCATGGACGTTTCCTTTGACGGGTCTAGCAACCGATCACGTTCCGAATAACCGTGTTGTAGCGGTGATGATTAACAATTATCCGAAAGCGCGTCCACAAACCGGGCTGTATAAAGCGGATCTTGTTTATGAAGTGCTTGCCGAAGGGGATATTACACGTTTCTTAGCTCTTTATCAAAGTGAAGAACCTGAGAAGGTTGGTCCTGTTCGCAGCGCGCGCGATTATTTTATCGATTTGAGCAACGGATTTGATGCGCTCTACATTTGCCACGGTTGGAGTCCGAAAGCGCAACAAATGCTGCAATCCGGCGCTGTCGATTATTTTAACGGGTTCTTTTATGATGGGACGCTGTTTAAACGCGATCCATCACGAAAGGCACCGCACAACTCGTATGTTTCTTTTGAAAATATGAAAAAAGAAGCGGAAAAGAAAGGATATCGTCTTGAAGGCGAAATAAAGCCGCTTCCGTTTTTTGAAAATGAGCAAATGAATGGGCAATCCGTCCATACGATTGATATTTTCTATTCTAAACAGTCGTATGCCCACGTTCGCTATACGTACGATGGAGACAAATATATTCGTTATAGCGGCGGTGTGCAGACGGTCGATCGTGAAACGAAAACGCCGATCGCTGTTCAAAATGTTTTCGTTGTTGAAATGGAGCATAAAGTGGTTGATAATGAGGGACGGCGGGATATTAATTTAACGTCCGGAGGAAAAGCATACCTGTTCCAGAAAGGAACGATGCAGCAAGTCGAGTGGAAAAATGTTGATGGTCGCATTTTGCCATATAAAGATGGCATCCCGCTCGGGTTTGTGCCAGGGAAAATATGGATTAATGTTGTTCCGACATTAAATGAAGTTCATTATGAATAGAGGTGAAGGCATTGCAAATCGATAAATTACGAGGAAGAGAGTTGGACCAGCTGTTTAAAGCGGTTCTTTCTCTGCGCGATTTAGAAGAATGTTATCGCTTTTTTGATGATTTATGCACCGTGAATGAAATACAAGCGCTTGCGCAACGGTTGGAAGTGGCTCGAATGTTGCGCGAGGGATATACGTATCATAAAATTGAAACCGAAACAGGCGCAAGCACCGCAACGATTTCGCGCGTGAAACGTTGTTTAAATTATGGAAACGATGCGTATGAAATGGTGCTTGAGCGCATTAAAGAAGAGGAAAAGAACGAAGAGGCTGGCTCATAAGGAGTCAGCTTCTTTTTACGATTTTTGTTATAATATAAAGAACGGACAAAACAAATGGAGTGATTCATTAATATGTATGACATTACAACATGGCGTCATGTGTTTAAATTAGATCCAAATAAAGAAATAACCGATGAGCAGCTTGAACAAGTATGCGAATCAGGAACAGATGCGATTGTCGTTGGTGGAACGGACGGTGTCACACTTGAAAATGTCCTTGATTTAATGGCGCGCATTCGCCGTTTTTCTGTTCCTTGCGTACTTGAAGTGTCCAATCTTGAAGCGATTACGCCGGGCTTTGATTATTATTTTATTCCGATGGTGCTCAACAGCCGTGATCCAAAATGGCTTATTGATTTGCATCACGAAGCGGTAAAAGAGTTCGGCGATTTAATGAATTGGGATGAAATTTTCATGGAAGGGTACTGCATTTTAAACGAAGAGTGCAAAGCGGCTATTTTGACGAGTGCCCGCGCCTCATTAAGCGAAGAAGATGTCATTGCGTATGCGCGCATGGCAGAACGAATGTATCGATTGCCGATTTTTTATCTCGAATATAGCGGGCGATACGGAGAACCTCAACTTGTTCGGAAGGTGAAAGAGACGTTAAGCACCACTCGCCTTTTTTACGGTGGAGGCATTGAAACGCCGCAACAAGCAAAAGAGATGGCGCAATGGGCGGATACGATTGTCGTCGGAAATGCCGTTTATAAAAATTTAAGCGAAGCATTAAAAACGGTGCAAGCGGTGAAAGGATAAACAACGGGAGAGAGCGAATAAAAACAGAACATATGTTTTGGTGGTGATGAAATGAATATGTCTGCAAAAATGTTGTTAGATGGTTTAAACCCAACGCAAAAAGAGGCCGTCAAAACGACGGAAGGTCCGCTTCTGATCATGGCGGGAGCGGGAAGTGGAAAAACGCGCGTTTTAACCCATCGCATTGCCTATTTAATCGCTGAAAAGGAAGTGGCTCCGTGGAACATTTTAGCCATTACCTTTACAAATAAAGCCGCGCGCGAAATGAAAGAACGTGTGGAGCAATTGCTTGGCAATGATGCCGAAGATATATGGATTTCAACGTTTCACTCGATGTGCGTTCGCATTTTGCGCCGCGATATTGATCGCATTGGCATTCATTCTAATTTTTCTATTTTAGATACAACGGATCAGCTTTCTGTGTTAAAAACCATTTTAAAAGAACAAAATATCGATCCGAAAAAATATGATCCGCGCGCCATTTTAAGCGCGATCAGCAACGCGAAAAACGAATTGATTTCACCAGAAATGTATGCAGACCAAGCGGCAAGCCCGTATGAGCGAATCGTCAGCAACGTCTATACGGAATATCAAAAGCGTCTTCTTCGCAACCATGCGCTCGATTTTGATGACTTAATTATGACAACGATTCAATTGTTTAAACGTGTTCCTGAAGTGCTGCAGTATTATCAGCGCAAATTTCAATATATTCATGTGGACGAATATCAAGATACGAACAAATCTCAATATTTGCTAGTTAAAATGTTAGCAGAACGATTCAAAAACTTATGCGTTGTCGGCGATTCCGATCAATCGATTTATCGTTGGCGCGGAGCGGATATTCAAAACATTTTATCGTTTGAAAAAGACTATCCAAACGCAAAAGTCATTTTACTTGAACAAAACTATCGTTCAACGAAACGGATTTTACAAGCGGCGAATGCAGTGATTGAAAATAACATGCAACGAAAGCCAAAAAAGCTTTGGACAGAAAATGAGGAAGGAAACAAAATCGTCTACTATGAAGCGATGACGGAAGTCGATGAAGCGCAGTTTGTTGTTGGAAAAATAAAAGAATATGTCGATCTCGGCAAAAGAAGCTATTCTGATTTTGCGATTTTATATCGAACAAATGCGCAATCGCGCGTCATGGAAGAAATGCTGTTGAAGGCAAACATTCCATATAAAATCGTCGGTGGAATGAAGTTCTATGATCGCAAAGAGATTAAAGATATTTTGGCGTATTTGCGCGTGATCGCCAATCCGAATGATGATATTAGCTTAACGCGCATTATTAACGTGCCAAAGCGCGGCATCGGCGCATCGTCGCTCGATAAAATAACAGCATACGCTGCAGAGCGAGGGGTATCGATTTTTGATGCGTTAAAAGAGATTGACCAAATCGGATTAAGCGCGCGAATTATGGCTCCGTTAGTGGAGTTTCGCAATCAAATCGAGCATTGGGGACAAATGCAACATTATTTATCCGTAACGGAACTCGTTGAAGATGTGCTCGATCGTTCAGGATATCGCGACATGCTTCGGGCGGAAAAAACGTTAGAAGCGCACAGCCGCCTTGAAAACATTGATGAATTTTTATCCGTAACGAAACATTTTGAAAGTGTCAGTGAAGATAAATCGCTCATCGCATTTTTAACCGATTTAGCGTTAGTTTCTGATATTGATCAATTGGATGATTCAAGTGAAGAGCAAAAAAGCGATGCGGTCGTTTTGATGACGCTTCATTCCGCAAAAGGTCTAGAGTTTCCTGTCGTCTTTTTAATTGGAATGGAAGAAGGGATCTTTCCGCACAGCCGTTCCTTAAGTGATGATGATGAGATGGAAGAAGAACGTCGATTGGCGTATGTCGGCATTACGCGTGCGGAAGAAGAGTTATTTTTAACGCGCGCGCAAATGCGCACATTATTTGGACAGACAAATATCAATTCCCCATCCCGTTTTATTGATGAAATTCCGGAAGAACTCATTGAAAATGTGCGCAAAACGATGGAGAGAAAACCAGTCGCTCGGACAATACAAACGAATGTTCAGACGGAAACAGAATGGAAAGTCGGCGATAAAGTGAGCCATAAGGTGTGGGGAACGGGCACGGTTGTTCGCGTAAAAGGAAATGGTGATGATCAAGAATTAGACGTTGCATTTCCAAGTCCGATTGGCATTAAACGATTGCTTGCAAAATTTGCGCCAATTACAAAAGCGTAAAAGAAAGGATGAAACGAATGGACAAGCAGACAGCTCAAGCGCGTGTTCAAGAACTTCATCGTTTGCTGCATCAATATAATTATGAATATTACGTTCTCGATAATCCTTCTGTTTCTGATGCAGAGTATGACCGCCTTATGCAAGAGCTAATCGCATTAGAAGAACAGTATCCAGAGTTGAAGACGGCCGACTCTCCTTCACAGCGCGTTGGCGGACAGCCGTTAGAAGCGTTTGCGAAAGTGGAGCATCGCGTGCCGATGCTCAGCTTAGCGAATGCGTTTAACGAAGCAGATTTGCGCGATTTTGATCGCCGCGTTCGTCAAGAGGTCGGCGATGTTCGCTACGTATGTGAATTGAAAATTGATGGGCTTGCGGTATCATTGCGCTATGAAAACGGCTATTTCGTGCAAGGAGCCACGCGCGGAGATGGAGTAACGGGAGAAGATATTACGGAAAACTTGAAAACAATTCGTTCGCTTCCGCTTCGGTTGAAAAAAGATGTCACCATTGAAGTGCGCGGCGAGGCGTATATGCCAAAAAAATCGTTTGAAATGTTAAACGAGCAGCGCCAAGCTCGCGGGGAAGAGCTGTTTGCGAATCCGCGCAACGCGGCGGCTGGTTCGTTGCGTCAACTGGATCCGAAAGTCGCTGCATCGCGAAATTTAGATTTATTCGTATACGGCGTTGTTCATGCTGATGAATTAGGCATCGATTCGCACAGCGCAGCACTTGATTATTTAGATGAGTTAGGATTTAAAACAAACCGTGAGCGAAAAGTATGCCAAACGATTGACGAGGTCATTGAATTTGTAACGGCTTGGCATGAAAAACGTTCTTCGCTTCCGTATGAAATTGACGGTATGGTCATTAAAGTCGATTCTTTTGCCCAACAAGCGAAGCTGGGGGCGACCGCCAAAAGTCCGCGTTGGGCGATCGCATATAAATTTCCAGCAGAAGAAGTTGTGACGAGATTGATCGATATCGAATTAAGCGTCGGACGTACAGGTGTTGTAACACCGACAGCGATTTTAGAACCCGTTCGTGTCGCGGGAACGATTGTTCAACGCGCTTCGCTGCATAACGAAGATCTGATTCGCGAAAAAGATATTCGCCTTGGCGATTATGTCGTCGTAAAAAAAGCAGGCGACATCATTCCAGAAGTCGTTCAGGCGTTACCTGAGCGGCGCACAGGTGAAGAGCTCCCGTTTGCCATGCCAACGCATTGCCCGGCATGCGACAGCGAACTTGTTCGCTTAGATGACGAAGTGGCGTTGCGCTGCATTAATCCGCAATGTCCAGCGCAAATTCGCGAAGGGCTCATTCATTTCGTTTCGCGCAATGCGATGAACATTGAAGGATTGGGCGAAAAGGTTATCGCTCAATTATTTGAAGAAAAGCTTGTTCGAAATGTCGCTGATTTATACACATTAACGAAAGAACAACTCGTTCTTCTCGAGCGAATGGGAGAAAAATCAGCAACCAATTTATTGAATGCGATTGAAGCATCGAAACAAAATTCGCTTGAACGTCTTTTATTTGGATTAGGCATTCGCCACGTTGGCGCAAAAGCGGCTAAAACGTTAGCTCAACATTTCGAAACAATGGAGCGGCTGCAAAAGGCAACGAAGGAAGAGTTGCTGTCCATTCATGAAATTGGCGAAAAAATGGCCGACTCCATCGTGACGTATTTTGCGAAACCAGAAGTGCAGCAACTCATCGAACAATTGCGTTCTTACGGCGTGAATATGACTTATAAAGGACCGAAAGCGGCAAATGCGGAAGAAACGAACTCTTATTTTGCAGGTAAAACAGTCGTGTTAACAGGAAAGTTGGAGACATTGTCGCGCAATGAAGCGAAAGAAAAAATTGAAGCGCTTGGCGGAAAAGTGACGGGCAGTGTCAGCAAAAAAACCGATTTAGTTATTGCTGGGGAAGATGCTGGCTCGAAGCTCGACAAAGCGAAGCAGCTTGGAATTGAAATATGGGATGAGGCACGTTTTCTTCAAGAAATTCAACGATAAAGCGGGTGTTACGTAAGCGATGAAAAAGATGATCGTTTTATTACTTTCTTCACTCCTTCTTCTTTCGTCATGTGCACCGAAATTTGAGAAGGATGAACAAGTGGTTCAGGAGACAGACAATAAAAAGCAAAAAGCGATTATTCCAAAATACAACATTTCTAATGAATATTATCGCACGATTTTGCCGTTTCAGCCGGGAGAAGCGCGCGGTCTTGTTGTGGAGAATCTGCATACGCGATTAGATATGGACGAATTTGAACTCGGGATGATGCGCATTGCTCAAGAAACGTTTCCGCCAAAAGAATATTTATTTCAAGAAGGCCAATATTTAGATAAAGAAACGATTAAATCTTGGCTCATGCGCAAAATGACAAAAGAACAACTGAAAGAGCATAAGATGACGGAATCAGAAAATGTTGGTTTAAACCCAATCCTCAGCGATAAAGGGACAAATGAGGAAAAAAATAAAAAAAGCCCTCTTTATTTGGCGCACATTATGGAACACGATTATTTAATAAAGACTGGAGATGACAAAGTAGAGCTCGCCGGAGTCGTCATCGGTTTGGCGATGAACTCTGTCCATTATTATGAAACCGAGGAAGGGTATCCGCGTGAAGTCCGTATTCCGAAAGATGAAATTGAAAGAGAAGGGAAAAAAATCGCTGCGGAAGTGGTTTCGCGTATGCGAAAAATCGATGGTTTAGGCGAAGTGCCGATCATTGTTGCGCTATTTGAACAGCAACCAAAAGCGTCGATTATTCCGGGACATTTCTTTGCAGCAGGATATGTTGACAAAGGAAGCGACTCCATTCAAGAGTGGGAAGAAATTAACGAAGAATATTATTTATTCCCATCGGATGAAGCACAGAAAAACCATCGTGATGATTTAGCGAAGTTTTTAAACTTTAAGTCGGATATTGAAGAATTTTTCCCGAATTACACAGGAGTGGTCGGAAGAGCCTTTTATCGCGATGATCAGCTGCAACAATTGACGATTCAAATCACGATGCAATTTTATGGAAAAGGAGAAGTCATTGGATTTACGCAATATGTAACGGGATTAATGATGGAAAAATTTCCTGATTACGTTCCGATTTCGATCTATATCTCATCCATGGGCGGTCCAGAAAGCATTATTATCCGCAATCCGGAAGACGATGAACCATTTGTTCATATTTATCAATAATCAAATACTTTTCTAAAAAATTTGAATAAGTGTGTCGAATCCGTTAGAATGATAGTGTATGGAATGAAAACGCTTTTGTAATTTCAGCAAAGGGGGAGCAAGTATGGTACAGCCTTATAAACATGAACCATTTACAGACTTTACAGTGGAAGCAAACAAAAGGGCGTTTGAAGAAGGCTTAAAAAAGGTACAATCTTATCTTGGCCAAGACTATCCATTAGTCATTGGCGGCGAACGCATCACGACGGAAGATAAGATTGTTTCCATCAATCCTGCGAATAAAGAAGAAGTGATCGGCCGCGTATCAAAGGCAAACCGTGAATTAGCAGAAAAAGCAATGAAAGTTGCGGATGAAGCGTTTAAATGGTGGAGCAAAACAAAACCAGAAATGCGCGCAGATATTTTATTCCGTGCAGCTGCAATCTTGCGCCGCCGCAAACATGAGTTTTCTGCGTTGCTTGTAAAAGAAGCAGGAAAGCCATGGAAAGAAGCAGACGCTGACACAGCAGAAGCGATCGACTTTTTAGAGTACTATGGCCGTCAAATGTTAAAATTAAAAGACGGTATTCCTGTTGAAAGCCGTCCAGGTGAAACGAACCGTTTCTTCTACATCCCGCTTGGCGTGGGCGTCGTGATTTCACCTTGGAACTTCCCGCTTGCGATTATGGCAGGTACAACAGTTGCCGCTCTTGTAACAGGTAACACCGTTCTTTTAAAACCTGCAAGCGCAACACCAGTTGTTGCTTACAAGTTTGTAGAAGTGCTTGAAGAAGCAGGGCTTCCAGCAGGTGTATTAAACTATATCCCGGGAAGCGGCGCGGAAGTGGGTGACTACCTAGTTGATCATCCACGCACTCGTTTCATTAGCTTCACAGGCTCTCGCGACGTCGGTGTTCGCATTTATGAGCGTGCGGCGAAAGTGCATCCTGGTCAAATTTGGCTCAAACGCGTCATTGCGGAAATGGGCGGTAAAGACACGATCATCGTGGACAAGGACGCCGATCTTGAATTAGCGGCACAATCCATCGTCGCATCAGCATTCGGCTTCTCTGGTCAAAAATGTTCCGCATGCTCACGCGTCGTTGTGCTTGAAGAAGTATACGATCAAGTATTAAACCGTGTCGTTGAATTGACAAAACAATTAACAGTCGGCAACCCAGAAGAGCAAAGCACATTCATGGGTCCAGTTATCGACCAATCCGCTTACAACAAAATCATGGAATACATTGAAATCGGTAAAAAAGAAGGCAAGCTAATGACTGGCGGCGAAGGAGACGATTCCAAAGGCTTCTTCATTCAACCGACCGTATTTGCCGATGTGGATCCAAAAGCGCGCATCATGCAAGAAGAAATTTTCGGTCCAGTCGTTGCTTTCACAAAAGCGAAAGACTTCGACCATGCGCTTGAAATCGCGAACAATACGGAATACGGCTTAACAGGTGCGGTCATCTCTAGAAACCGTTTCAACCTTGAAAAAGCGCGTGAAGAGTTCCATGTCGGTAACCTTTACTTCAACCGCGGTTGTACAGGCGCGATCGTTGGTTACCAACCATTCGGCGGCTTCAACATGTCCGGCACAGACTCGAAAGCCGGCGGCCCTGACTACTTGCTCCTTCATATGCAAGCGAAAACAGTATCCGAAATGTTCTAATGAAAAAACCTCTCTGCGCACGCAGGGAGGTTTTTGCTTTATATGTTATTGATTTCTTTTTCTATTTTGTCGGCAAGTTGTTTGAATAGATCGTTGTAGCGATTTTTTATTTTCATGTAAATGAGTTTTGCTTCTTCCTCATTGTAAATGTGAGAAGTTTTATTTCGATCGATCATCATATCAATCCACTCGTCTCCATCTTCAATTAAGCCGTAAGTAAATGCTTCGCGAATGGTTGCTCTAGGGCTTTTAATCTCGCTAACTCCCACGTATTCTAAAAACATTTTCATCAGTTTCCAACTTAACTCAAACGTAAATTCAAATCGCTGAATGACCGCATCATAAATAATATCATGATGTATTTCGAGTTTTATTGCTTCGTCTAATCGTTTGCTTGCCCGCTTATAATCTTCAAGCTTTTCGTAAAGCCGCTCCTTTTTCATAAATGACGATCCCTTCTTTTAAAATGTTGGAAATAAGTTTTTCTTTTGTCAGTCGATCAAAAAATAGCACATCGATTTTGAACGGTGTCGGCATTTGTTGAATGGCATGTTCCATCAAGTTTTGCTCGCTATGTGACGCATTCTTTGTCCATATCACCAAGTCGATGTCGGACGTTTTTTGATAATCTCCTCTTGCTCGCGAGCCAAATAAAACCACCTTCTCGATTTTGTCATTCGTAGAACAATACGTTTGCAGTTCACCGATCCACCTTTTTGAAATTCCTGTTGAATTCCAATCAGAAATCATACTTGAGCACCCTTTGTCTTTTATTATGCACTACCCTTTATTTTAACAGAAATTTCAATTAAACATGAACATCGTGAAGGAGAAAGATATGCCATTTTTGTAGAGCAACAGTCATATTGAGATTTTATTCGCAGTAGCCCGCTATAGCCATGGTGCCAGGCATCTGTCGATCAAGAATCGTTTTAAAACCGTTTTTTGTCCATCTTTGTTTTCTGAACTTCTGAATACGTAATCAATAAGCAGAACAAGGTGAATCTTGAGAATAGGACATCCAAACCAAAAATAGATGGACCTCATTGCAAATTGGACATATCCCTGTCAAGTAGACAGTGTTTAAAAAGACCCTCTCATCAGCTTCATCAATCATAGTTGATTGGGCTTTGTCAGTGTCAAGGAAAT
>NZ_SLUL01000022.1 GCF_004341205.1 Thermolongibacillus altinsuensis | reverse complement strand
TTTCAAAACTGTTTGCGTTCATATCCATTATGGGAAGGAATGATGGATTTTCATGCATGGGTGGGGAGTAAAATTACTCATGGATGTTTTTATTGAACATGAGTTCAATCATCTTCTAACAAAGATAGGAGTGGAGCAATGAAAACAGCTGTTGTATTCGGAGCTACCGGCGGAATGGGGAATGCCCTTGTGGAAGCTCTTGTGAAAAGAGGGATTTCCGTCATTGCTGTTGCACGTTCAGAACACGTCTTACTAGAAAAACAAAAAAGCTGGGGAGCTTTAGCCATCCCAATGGTCGGCGATGCCGTGAACCCGGAAGATGTCAGGAAAGCTGTAAAAAATGCTGACCTTGTCTTCCATTCTATCAACATACCATATCAGCATTGGGATCCTAATCTCATGATAATCCTCTCTCATATTCTAGAAGCATGCCGGATTGAGAATAAGCCTTTCATCTATGTGGACAATATTTATTCCTATGGAATACAAGACCGCAAAACCACTGAATCTGCACCAAAGAATCCGCACACAAAAAAAGGAAAGTTACGGTTAAAACTATTGGAACAAATCGAGCAGTCTGGAGTTCGGTACTTAATTGCTCACTTCCCCGACTTTTACGGTCCGAACGCTGGAAATACGCTACTCCACTTTACTTTTCAGCAGATGTTAAAAAAGAAAACGGTTTTCTATGTCGGAAATACATCCATTCAAAGAGAGTTTATCTATATAAAAGATGGAGCTGAAGCATTAGTAGAGCTGTCGCTAAGAGAAGAAGCCTTTGGGCAGTCGTGGAATATTCCTGGGGCCGGTACGATTTCTGGAAAAGAAATTGCCAAGATCGCGGGAGACTATTTAAAAAAAGAAATCCGCATCATGCCGATCTACAAATGGATGATCCAACTCGTCGGCTTATTTGATCCCTTTATGAAAGAATATGCGGAAATGATGTATTTGAACGAAAAACCCGTTATATTAGACGGCAGCAAATATGAAAAAGCGATCGGTCCCGTTCCGCGAACACCTTATGAAATAGGAATCCGCGAAACATTAAAACAGATGAAATCATAAAAAAGCCTGTCACCTCCCGATATCTAGAAATCTTCCAAAAACTCGGGGGTGACAAGCGCTTTTTTATTTTGGTGACAATGTAAGGATGTCACCTTCTTTTAATTCGGTTATAGTGGTTGTGTGATACTTCCCTGCAGCCCAGTCGTTGATTTGGTTATGATACCAACGGCTTTTGAAATGCCCCGCTTGCCCCGGTCCGACAATATGTTGGCCATTTTCGATATCGCTTAAATCGATCACGAAGCGCCAAGATGCGCCATGATTGACAATGCCATTTTCCTCAAAGCTCGCCGCCTGCACCGTCACCTGACTGCCGCCGATTGGAATTGGTTTCTCTCTATTCAAGAAAAATTTCAATAAACTCGATGAAGAAGACATTGGATGAGCGAAATAAAGCTGATGATAGTCTCCCCATTTCCAATCAGATGGATCATCACCAAACTTCTCACTTAACCGTTCTAGCACATTATGCAGAGAGGTGTGCAGTACTTTTGTAAGCCCTCCTTTTTCTGTAAACCATGGCGACACATCTCCATTTGCCGCTCTTCTGATCAATTCATCGACAACGGCTTGCTTTCCTTCAAACAATTGATCGATTTCTTCTGGAATTTCTTCTTTAAATAAAACATGTGGAATTTCTTTCATCCAAAGATGGAAAATGAGTGGAGCTGCCTTGTCAGGACTGTCTACGTAATTCCATTTTTCTAACTGAGCGATTGCTTTTTGATCGATTTCTTCAAGTGATGCGGATTGCAAAGATTTGAGCATGATCGGCACAAATTCTTCTGCCCATAAATTTTTTTGATCCATTTGCAGTTCCTTCATGTCTGCAAGCGTTAATTGATCTTTTCCCTCTAAATATTGAGCAATACGCATATAACGGTACGGCTGTGCCCAATGATGGCTAATATGGTATGGGTAATCATCGCCGATTACTTTATTGTTCGCTGTTGCGATAAACCCTTCTTGCGGATTGACCGAACGTGGAAGTTCATCATAAGGAATGAATCCGTTCCATTCATATTCATCCGTCCATCCTGGAACAGGAAGCAACCCATCCCCTTTTTGGCGAATCGGAATTTTTCCATTTGCCTTATAAGCAATCGTTCCGTCTTTGGAAGCAAAGACAAAGTTTTGCGTCGGCACATGAAAGTTTTCCAACGCCTTTTCAAACTCCTCCCAATTTTTCGCTTGATTCATCTTTAAAACCGCTTGAAGTTCTAATGAAGGATCGAGCGCTGTCCAACGCAAGGCTAAAACTGTGTCATCATCTGATGGATAGGCAAATTCGGAAATCACCGGTCCATGTCGTGTGATGGCCACCTCATACGGAATCGTCTTTCCGCCTTTCACTTGAATCGGTTCCTTGACAATCGTTGCTTCTTCCCAATTTCCGTTATATAAAAACTGATGTTTGTTATGCGGATTTCGTTTTTCGATATATAAATCTTGAACGTCTGGTCCCGTATTCGTGACACCCCATGCTACATGTTCGTTATGACCTAAAATGATGCCGGGAATGCCTGCAAAAATAACGCCGCTGACATTGACGGTTGGAGCTTGCAGGTGCATTTGATACCAAATGGACGGCGTGCTTAACGATAAATGAGGGTCATCTGCCAACAGAGGTTTCCCGTTTTTTGTTTTCTCCCCGCTTACAACCCAGTTGTTGCTTCCGTTCAACTCCGGCGGGATGACAGCATTCGCAAACGCTTTTTCAATCGATAACGGCACATCTTTATATGCTTGCAAAATGGTCGGTGCGTCTTTCGGATAAGATGGGAATAAATCATATGCTTTTTCTTCCGAGAGGTTTTTTAACGCCCAATAGCGGAACGCTTGCCCTTCCCAATGGCCGCCTAAGTCAAAAGCCATATATTTTCCAATCGTTAACGAATCAATCGGTGTCCATTTTTCAGGCTCGTAGTTTAAAAGCTTAAATTCAAGCGGCAGGCGTCCTTCCTTTTTGGCGAGGGAGATATAAGCATTTACTCCATCGGCAAATGCTTGCAGGACTTTCTTTGCCTCTTCGCTATATGCGCCATAGGAAGCTTCAGCTGCCCGGCGCAATCCTAACGTGCGGAAAAACTTATCACGATCCACCGTCGCTTCACCAATCACCTCACTTAACCGGCCGGATGCCTGCCGTCTGCTTAAATCCATTTGAAAAAGCCGGTCTTGTGCTTGAACAAATCCTTGAACAAAATATAAATCGTGCTCATTTTTCGCAGTGATATGTGGAACTCCCTGTTCATCTCTCACCACTTTTACTTGCTCTGACAAACCAGAAACAGCCAGTTCCCCTTCCGTTTGCGGTAATGACCGATTGATGTAAACGCTTACAAAAACAACACCGCTAAGCAGTAACAATGCAAGAACTGCTAAAGAAACTCCCAAAATTTTTTTCAATCTTTTAGGCTTTTCTTTTTGCCGAACCGCTACTTCCATTCAATTGTCCCCCCTTCTTTCCTAATGTATATTAAGGATTGAAAAGGAAAATGTATGTAGTGAGAGATGAAGAAAAAACAAAAAGGAGAGACTTTGCGAGAGGCTCTCCTTCTCTTTTATTCTACCAATCTTTCGGAAAAATTCATGACGTGCTAGGCACCTTACTAATTTCTGTTTTCATATAACAGTACTTGAGCGATGCCGACAAAGTATTCCGATTCGCGAATAATATGGTTCAACACTACTTTGGCGGTTGGATTTTTACTAACCGCCGCACTTTCCGTCTTTATTTGTTGGCATAGTTTAATAAAATCCAGGCTTTGCTGCAAGCAATAAGAAACTAATTGCAACACCTGCTGATACAGTTGTTCGGGAATATAATAAGCCGCGCGAATAACTGATTCAATATAGCGAACAACTTGCTGATGGGTTGCCGATAAAACTTCCTCCCATTTCTTCAACGCTTCAACGTATGGTGCCTCTAAGCCGGTGACAAGCTCCCGAATCACAACAGTATGCTCTTCTTCCTGGTGTTTCCAAAACTCCGCCTCATCCAAAATCCGCAACGGCATTTGCTGACCGTAATAAAATCGCATCATCCATCCTCCCCATTTGCGCTTCTCATTTCAATGTATGGGGAGGGTAGAAAAGATATGATTTCCTATCCTTTTTAAAGTTGACCTTGGAATACCTTACAAACCATATTTAAGTGAATAAAAGAAAAATTCCTTTTCCTCAGCCAGACGCCTTATCATCTAATGCTTGAGCCAAAAACCATAGATAAGCAAAGCATTCATAAGAATCATATATAGGATAATCTGAAAAATCATGATAGCTGCCACTTCTTTAAACTTCTCCGCCAAGAAAAAAACAGCGAAGCCCCCAATCAGAAACTCGAGCATTGGGGCCCATACAATCAACCATTTCATATATCTTCCTCCATGTTCATCTTGAATGTCTCTTATATTATGAATATATAGCTTATCATAACTCTAAATATATTACATAGCCATCTGCAGACGTAATACGATCCTCCTGAACATTTCGTGTAATGAATTGGCTATGCTATAATTATCAAAAATGGCTACGGAAGGGGATTATATTTTGAGTGTTATGAATGAGCTATTTTCAATCGAAGAAGTCGATAATTTTGTAAACCATCACCATTTAGCATTTTTATACATATCCCAAACAAATTGCGGTGTGTGTCATGCTTTGTTACCAAAAATCAAAGAAGTCATGAGCGATTTTCCAAAGATTCAACTCGCTTTTATCAATGCCGATCATGTTCCGGCCATTGCAGGGCATCTCTCCATATTTACTGTCCCCGTTATGATTTTATATGTCGATGGAAAAGAAGTTCTTCGAGAAGCTCGGTTTGTTCATGTTGAGCAGTTTCGCGAAAAAGTGAAAAAAATTTATTTTTTAACACAAGAATGAAGTCTCTGAATGAAATGATTGCACAAGATACTTTAACAAAAGAAAGGAGAGCCGGCTCATTCAATGCTCCCCTTTTCTCACCCAATCAATCAGCAAACAGCCGAATATTACTCCAATTCAGTATATTTCTTTTTCGATCCAAAAGATTTCTCGATTGGGTACTTTTGTTCGTTTTTCTTTATTTTATTTATAATGGCTTCCTCTAAATCAATCCCTAATTCATGGGCAAGCAAAAGGGCATAAATGACGACATCCGCGAGTTCATCCTTCATATTTTCAAAATTCTCTCGAACCGCTTCCTCACTGCTTTTCCATTGAAAATTTTCCAGAAATTCTCCTGCTTCTAAACTTAGCGAAATCGCTAAATCTTTTGGTGTATGAAACTGTTTCCAGTTACGTGCATCACGAAATTCAATGATTTTTTGCTGTAAGTGTTTCAATGTATTCACCTCTGAATGTTTATGTAATCATCTACTAAAATGTAAAGGACGCTTTGTTTGTTTTTGATTGGATGGAACGCTTTTTTGTGAAAAATTCATAACCCGTCAAACAAATGTAAAGATAAGGCAAGGCCAAGAAAAATCCTGCTAATACATCAGACGGATAATGAGCTTGTATGCTCAAGCGGCTGATGCCTGTTAACAAAGCAAGGAAACTGCACACAATGTAAATCATCCATTTCGCCGATCGTTTTTTCACTTCCATGCCGGCGAAATAAGCGATTAACAACAGATAAATGCTTCCAACCATCGCATGACCGCTTGGAAAACTAAAACCTTCTTCGCCATGCGGAAACAGCGGTCTCTCTCGACCAATCGCGTTTTTGATGATCGTATTGAGTCCATAGCCGCCTCCAACAGCAGCTAATACTAGAACGATTCCGTAAAAATCTTTCTTTCGGAACCATAAAAACAAGATCAATCCGATACTACAAAGTCCTATGACCGTTTTTGAGCCGAATATAGAAAACATCCCCAGCCAATCCAATTTCCCGAACTGATCTAATAAAGTTTGATCCCAAGGAAGAATCCATTCACTTTTCACGCTTGCCCATACAGCTAAAAATAACAGAAAAGACAAAATGGACAGAATGGCAAAGCTTTTTTTCATCATTTTTTCTCCTTTTCTTTCACGATATGGAATACGTAGTGGTTCGTGGAAATGGCATCATTATTTTACCAAGATAATATTTAAAAATAAACCGCTCCGTCATTTCTTCCGATACGACCTATGTGATCATGAAAAGAAGAATGCTTTTCTGTCTCATCCAACAAGTTTTTCGTTCTAAATGTATGCCGATTCCGAACATGAAACACATAACGAGGCTGACCCATTTGAGTCAGCCTCTTTTTCTTTCCATTATTATCGTTCTTGTCCTTTTAACACCTCTTGTAAAGAAACTTTTTTCAATTTTCGGCGGCTGATCCATAAGGAAGCATAATAGGAAGCGTAAATGAAAAACAAACCGAGAACCGCCATCCTATAATCGACGCCAACAGGTAAGACATAATTTGTTTCATCCGCAATCGAGCGAACAAGCGCGTCAATACTGAATAAAGAAATAGGGATCCCGAGCAAATAACTGACAAAGACGACCGGTGTATAAATATTAAGAATAAGTGAAGCGATGGAACGGTCCTGATACCCCATGATTTTCATTAAGGAAATCGTTATCGTGTTCTCATCAACGATTAAGTTCGTAATTAAAGAAACAATAATAACACCAATCACAAAAGCGAGCCCTGACATAATGAACAAGGAATAACGCATCGGTTTCATAATGGATTGAAACGATTGAATCATATCTTCTTTTGATTCGGTCATGTACACCCCTTGAGGATGAGAAAGCGGCTCTTTTGTCCATATACCTACATAAGCACCGTCCGGATATCCTGCCCAATCGTTTACCGCTTCACGATTCATATAAATCGATGTCCCTGTATAAATCTCCGCAATTCCTTTTACCGTCACAGAAAGCTTTTTCTGATTGGACTCGCTCCAAAGAAGAAGTTCATCGCCTTCTTGAACATTCAACGCATAGGCTAAGGCTTTCGTTACGATCGCTCCCTCTCCCATTGATGAAAGCAAGCGATGCCCTTGACCATTTTCCAATCGAAGAAGTTTTACAGATGGATCGATCCCGTATACGGAAACAGTTTGATCTTCATCTAGCTTCTTGCCGTTAACGGAAAGAATGGATCCTTCAGCAAACGTAAACGGATCACCCGATTTCGCATCGCCTCGCTGAAGTTCTTGAAAATAGTAGGCGTATTCGTATTTGAAGCTTTCCTTGTACGTTTTATTTAACAACGTATCCATTGAATTCATAGAGATAAAACCATACATTAATAAAACGGTAGCCAAAATGATTCCCATGCTTAATAAGATCATTCGACCGATATGACGAGTTAACATACGTAAGCGAAAGCGAGAAGAAAATTTTTTCAAGCGAAAACGGATGAACCGCTCTCGATGAATACGATTTTTCCGTTGCTGCAGGGACGGACGAAGCAAATCAATGGGCGATTGACGAAGTTGTCGAGCAATAACGTACCAACTAACAAGACAAAGTAAACTTAACGGAACAATCAAAGCGAAAACAAGGGCCTCGACATTCACTTGAAAATCATGTAATAACGGCAAATTAAAAAATTGGGTATAGATTTCCGTAATGGGAATCGAAAAGAACAATCCGCTCACAATGCCGAGCACGCTTCCGACCAATCCGATCAACACAGGATAAAGGAGAAATGCCCGAACAATCTCTCCTTTCCGGTAACCGATCGAGAGGAGGGTTCCTAATTGGCTTCGTTGAAGTTCCAAACGCCGCTTTAATAAAACGAGAACCATCATCACGACAATCCCGGCAATAAAGAGCGGAAAAACCTTCGTCGTCGTTTTCGTTCCTTGAATTTCCGTCTCAATATACGTAATCCGTGGATTTTCGTCTCCATTCATCCATAAAATAATCGGAGTGATCGAAGACAATGCCGCTCGAAACTCGTCTGCTTGCTCGCCTTTTTTCCAGTGCCCGGAATAGAATATGACTCCTGTCCCTTCTAACCGTTCAAACCCTTTATCGCTAACTAAAGCAATTCCAAAAGAAGCTGGATCTTGAATTAAGTCGTTTACATTTTTTAACATATACACATAATCAGGCAAATAAATGGTTCCGGAAATGGTCCATTTTTCTTGCCCGATCGTCAACGTATCGCCAACGGACAACCCGTTCGCGGTTGCATACGACTGCGCAATCGCAATTTCGTTGTCTTTCTCTGGGAGCTTCCCGTCTTCCACATACGGTATATTTACCGTTTCAGGAATGGTAAACACGCGAAGAGATTTTCCTTTTCCTAAAAAAACATCCTTTCCCTTTCGTTCCTCTAAGAGAACTTGATATTTCTGTTCTAGTTCTTCCATTTGTTGCTTTTTCAACGATGTCCCCGTAAACACATGGAAATCTTCTTGTACGTATTGTTTGACAAATTGTTCATTGCTTTCTTCTAACGCATGAATCGATGTATTTAACATCACATACAGCATCACAGCTAAAGCTAACAAAACAATCGTGCCGCTATATTGGAATTTACTTTTCCTAATTTCCCGCAAAACGCCTTTCGAGAGCTTATTCATACCCAATTCACCTTCTCCGCGTCAATTGGATGCTCGTTTTTCGCGCACTCCACTAGCTCCCCGCTTTTCATTTTGACGACCCAATGGGCCATGGCACTAATCCCTTGGTTATGGGTAATAATCAGAATGGTCGTTCCGAATTGTCGGTGAACGTCTTGTAACAGGCGTAAAATCGTTTTTCCCGTTTCTTCATCCAACGCCCCGGTCGGCTCATCGCAAAGCAGCAGACGCGGATTTTTCACTAACGCCCTCGCAATTGCCACCCGTTGCTGTTCCCCGCCGCTTAATTGCTGCGGAAACTTATCTTTTTTATCGTACATGCCCACCCCTTTTAAAACCTCATCGATCGGCAACGGAGACTCGCTAATTTCAGCGCCTACCTCTACATTTTCGTATACGGTTAACGTCGGAATAAGGTTGTAAGATTGAAAGATAAAGCCCACATATTTCCGTCGGTACTCCGTTAACTGATCATCATTGAATTCGTGAATTGCTTGATCGAAAATATGTACTTCTCCACCGTTCGCACGATCGATTCCTCCGATGACATTTAATAGCGTCGACTTACCAGAACCAGAAGGCCCTAAAATGACGGAAATCGTCCCCTCCGGTAAGGTTAACGATACATTTTTTAACGCTTGAACTTCTACATCTCCGCTTTTGTACACTTTTTGCACGTTTTTTAATAAAATCCCCATCATTCATTCCTCCCTTATACATCCATCTTACATAGCGAGCTGTCGAAACACAATTTTTTCATGAAATCCTCAGCTTTCAACGTGAAAAATAAATGAAAAAACAAAAAAAGACAGAAGCACCACAGATTCTGTCTTAACTCATCACTTTTTATCAAACTCTTTTTTCCAGCACGATTTTTCGATAGATCCCTTGCATCATCACATCCGTATCCTCGATTACATGACATTCATGTTTAACGCTCTCATAAATTTTTTCAAATGAAACGCCTATATCCGTTCCCAATAACTTGATGAAAGGACGAATGATTTTTTTCGCAATCGAGAGCTTTTTGTGCCTAGGCACAAATTTATCGAATATAAGAATATGCCCACTTTTTTTAGTTACTCTCACCATTTCTAACAATGCTTTCTCTGGATTTGGTACAACGCTGACGATCAAACTGGCAACAATCATATCAAACGAATGATCTGGAAAAGACAAGGCTTGAGCATCCATTTGAAGCAATTCGATATGCGGATATTTCCTTTTGGCCTTCTGCAGCATGTCAAAAGAGTAATCAATAGCGACAACTCTCGTTTTGTCTAACGGGAAAAATGCTAAATCCGCCCCGGTCCCCACTCCGACAAATAGAATCTTGCTTCCCTCAGCAACAGGAATGTGCTCAAATACTTTTTTTCTCGCTGCATAAAATAAACCTCGATTAAAAAAGAAATCATAAATCGGTGCCCAACACTTATAGATAAAAGCATTCCATCTGTTGTTCATTGCTATCACCTTTTCAAATCTACTGAAGATATGCAGACACAGTTTTCGCACTTTATTGCGGATCAGTTTCTTCCGTCCTTCTTCCCGACCTTTCTCGAATCCTTCCCACAATCCATTTTCCCTTCCTACACAGCGTTCATCGCGTAAATTTGCATTGTTAATTTTAGGTAGTCCTATTTGCATTTTTAGAAGCAAAAAACCCTGTCATCCCGCTGATAAAACTTGGCGCTAAACTCCAAAGGAAGAACCCCCATTTTCCAGTAAACAAGCTCACTACTAAAAAAAATATTGGAAACCCAATCATTACACCAATTGAAATTTTTTGATATTTGTTCATAAATTTTCAAACACCTTCCTTTACAAATATAGTATATTATTTTAAATTTTAACATTTTTTGAAATTAGAAAATAGCCTTTTTGAAACTGTAAACATGAAATAAAACTTTTTGTTCATGATTCATACACCTTCTCTTAACCAAAACATGATTAATCCGATTATAAACCTTTTTTCGCTTAGAGGAGGAAAACTCATCAAAAAATATTAAAAATTCAATTGCCATCATGAAAAACGGATCGCTAAACTTCTCTTTCTCAAATTTTACCGAACAACAAGCAAAAAGAATGTTGAAACGCGTCGAAAGAAAGTTTAAAAGATTCATAAAAGGTGAATAGAATTATTTATCAATGTTGTGTAAAAATATAGTAAAGTGAAAGCAGGAGGGGAAGAAGATGGGATGGATCATATTCATTGGCGGGCTGCTTTTCTTAGGTTTTTTGATTGATCTTTTCGCTAAAAAACGAAATATTCAAATCGATCCTGAAGAAGGAGCAAAAAACGCTTCAGATTCTGAAAGAATTTATATCGAAACTTATATGCACAATCACAGACATTCTGACGACAATCCTTTTTTATAACCCTTTTTCTGCATGGGTTGCCAGATACCTTATGAATAGATCGGTACTATACCACCAAATTTGGGCAAAGGAACATTCCCTTTGCCCGAGAATGTTGTTTATTCTCCTTTCGTCAAACGTTTAAATAATTCCTCTAATACATGCATAATACATGCAATTTCCGTACGCAAAATATAATGGCATTTTTCATTCCCCATTCATATATTTCATGTGTTTGCATCTCGTCAAGAGGAATTACTCCAAAATATTAACTCGTTAATGTGACTGGGGCAGACTTCTAATTGACCTCTAATTCTAGTTTTCGTTTTTGGCGCAATGCGTATCGCTCTTCTGCATGAGCATGTTGCTTTTTTTCTTCTTCTGTTTCTGGAATTACGGGTGGCACAGGGGTTGGTTTTCCGTTTTCATCCAAGGCAATGAAAGTTAAATAAGCACGCGCTGTCAGCCGTTTTTCCCCTGTTAACAAGTTTTCTGCCCCCACTTTTACAAATACCTCCATCGATGTTCGGTGGGTCCATGTGACATACGCCTCTAGATGGATCGCCTCACCCGTTTTAATTGGTGCAAGAAAATCAAAGGAATCACTAGAAACGGTCACAACTGGTTTTCGACAATGTCTCATAGCGGCAATGCAGGCAATTTTATCAACATACGCCATGACCTTGCCTCCAAAAATCGTATGATGATGATTCGTATCCGGCGGGAACACTAAGTCCGTTAACAATGTTCTCGATTCACTTACGGGCTTTGGTTGAATCATTTCGTTCTCTCCCTTCCGCTACAGTCGGCTCTTTCCCGTCTAGTCTCTTTCGAACGAGTCGTGCAGCAGCCACCATATTTTTCAAAGAAGCAATCGTTTCCTCTTCGCCTCTTGTTTTTAAACCGCAGTCAGGATTGATCCAAAACTGTTCTACATCCAGCACTTGTAATGACTGTTCAATGATTGCTGCGATTTCTTCCACAGACGGAACGCGCGGGCTGTGAATGTCATAGACTCCCAAACCGATCCCTTTGTCATACGTTTCTTTCTCAAAGACAGGAATGATTTCTCCATGGCTTCTTGATGTTTCAATAGAGATCACATCTGCATCCATTTTGCTAATATCGTGCATGTACGCCGAAAAATCGCAATAGCACATATGCGTATGAATTTGAGTCGTGTCTTCCACAGTCGAAGTCACGATACGGAACATCCGCACAGCCCACTCTAAATACTCCTGCTTCTTCTCTTCTTTCAGCGGCAGCCCTTCCAACAGAGCTGGTTCATCTACTTGAATCATGGAAATTCCCGCTGCTTCCAATATTTCTACTTCTTTTCTCAACGCAAGGGCAATTTGCTCGGCTACTTCTTGACGCGGCCGATCATCGCGGACAAAGGACCAGTTTAAAATGGTAACCGGACCGGTCAGCATTCCTTTAACCGGCTTGCTCGTCAACGATTGAGCATAGACGCTCTCTTTGACTGTCATTGGCTGCAAAAATTCCACATCCCCATATATAATCGGTGGACGAAAGCAGCGTGAACCGTACGACTGCACCCAGCCGTTTTCGGTAAAAGCAAAGCCTCCCAACTTTTCTCCAAAAAATTCGACCATATCTGTTCTTTCAAATTCACCGTGTACCAATACGTCCAAACCGATTTCTTCTTGAATGGCAATCCATTTTCGGATTTCTTGTTGAATGAACTGTTCATATTGCGGCTGGATCCATTCACCTTTTTTCAACTTTTGCCGCGCTTTTCGGACTTCCGCTGTTTGCGAAAAACTTCCAATTGTCGTCGTTGGAAGAATCGGCAGCTCCCAAACTTCTTTTTGTCGTTTTTTCCGAACGAGATAAGGGGATTTACGTTCAGCCCGTTCATTTTTCAGTTTTTCCTGCTCCTTTTGGACGTGGTGGTTATACCTTGAGGCATCGTTTTTCAATAAGCGGAGCGCTTGTTGATTGTCTTGATAATAGCGGTCTTCTTGATCTATTTCACCACGAAATAGCTTTGCTAAATATACGATTTCCTCAAGCTTTTCATCTGCAAAAGCCAATGAATGTTTCAGTAGCGGTGATAAATTTATTTCATTTTTGATAGTAATAGGCAGATGAATCAAACTGCTAGAAGGCTGAAGCCAGAGCCGATCTTCGGGTACAACAGCGGCAATCGTTTCAATAAGTTTTCTTTTCTCAGCCAAGTCTGCCCGCCAAATGTTGCGGCCATCGATCATCCCAGCGGCTAAAATTTTGTCGGACGGAAAACCAAATTTTAGTATATTCTCCGAATTTTCTTCAAGACTGCAAGTAAAATCTAACCCGATGCCTTGTACCGGTAGCTCGATCAGTTCTTCATACCACTCAGCCGCTTCGAAATAAGTTTGCAACATAATGTTCAATCGAGGAGCAGCCTTATTTAATTTTTGATAAATAAACGCAATTGTCGCCATTTCTTCTTTTGCCAAAGAAGTAACGAGAATCGGTTCATCGATTTGTACCCATTCGGCTCCTTCTTTTTCCAACTCTTGCAACACTTGTTCATAGAGGGGGAGCAACAGTAAGATTAGAGCCGGAAGCTGTTTTGAATCGAAGCCTTTAGAAAGTTTGATAAACGTATAAGGACCGATAAGAACCGGCTTCCCTTTAATCCCCAGCTTTGCTTTCGCTTCTTGAAAAGCTTTCAGCGGCTTGTTTTCTATCAAACGTGGACGAAGGCGGCTATTTAGTTCTGGTGCAATGTAATGGTAATTCGTATTAAACCATTTCGTCATTTCGCAAGCGGGAGCGTCTTTGCTACCGCGAGCCATAGAAAAATAGACGGAAAGCGGAACCTCGCCCCCGGTATGATGAAACCGTTCCGGCACTAGACCAAACATGACGGCGGTATCAAGCATATGATCATAAAAAGTAAAATCGCCTACTGGAATAAGGTCAATACCTATTTCTTTTTGCTTTCTTATATGTGCAAGACGAATGGATTCCATGATAGCCAGAAAATCAGTCTCCTCTATTTGACCAGCCCAAAAAGACTCTAATGTTTTTTTCCATTCTCTTTTTTCACCGATGCGCGGATAACCAAGATTGCTCGATTTCATGTTTTTCTCTCCTTTGCTATGATTGTCTTTTAAACAAATGAACAAGTGTGCTGCTGAAATAAAAAAGGCATTTCCAACGTTCCGACGGAAAGTTAGAAATGCCAAAGAAAGGGTAACAAGCCCCCTTTTTTCGATTCTAACACCTCCCTATCTCCCGTAGGTAAAAGCAGTGTTGTCAGAACAGGCAGGTCTCCTGACTTAAGGATCATCGCTTGCCGTCTGCCTTCCCAATCTCCTGATCAGTGGCGGTGGCGTTGTGACGGAAACTCCTCTATCACAGTGGCGGGACCGTGCCGGAATCTCACCGGACTTCCCTTTTAATCCTCGGATGAACATCGGACAAGGAGCTTTAGTGCCCAAAGCTTTTCATTGAATCCGCTCGTCATCCTCGGAACCTGTTCCCACATTTATTCAATTGTTCATTCAGAAGCTTGCTTTGACGACCATCTGCCTTCATGAGCGATGATTGCTTCACAGAAAAAGACAAAACTGTCCTTGATATAAAATTCAGAAAAATTTTAAAATAAGACTACCATTCTTTAGCACTATTGTCAAGAATACAAAATCTTAGGATCTCTTATACTGTTTTTTTAAACTTTGAGTTTTTACTCTAGTTTTACAAACAACATCTATATAGATTCAAGTTGAGTTTCCGACATATCTCATCATGAATAGAAGACCGCTTTACACTTCGCTTAGAGGTGGAAGACTTCTCGGTAAATATTATATTGATTTCTATAATCATCATCGGTTCCAAGAAAAAAATTAAACAATATGCCCCCCCTGTAGATTCAGGGAGCATATTGCGTCGTAATATCGAAATGATCATATAACTATCTGTTTTTTAGAGATTGGTCATAATTCCCTATACCATTGCCCTACCGATCACTTATTTTCTCCAAAAGGGCATCTCCTGTTTTACTTACCCGAACGTATGCAAAACGAGCCTGTTCTTGCACATCTCCCCCTGTTCCCTCTGGGACAAAGTACGATTCAATTCCGTAAATAACGGTGTCCCCTTTGATCTTTCCGTTCAGCAGAACATCTCCTTCTTGCCGCACATATCGCTCATTTTTCTTTCCATTGACGGAATAAATTCCAGCGAAGCGATAGACGCCTTTGTCGTCTTTTCGTAAAATGATTCGAACGTTTCCTCGTTCATCCCTCTTTTCGATCGTTGAAATTTCATAGCGAAGGCGTACGTAATCTCCTTGAAGCAATGAGCGGGGATCCACTGGTGCTAACTGTAATTTGACGACTTCTCCATTTCTTAAATGTTGTTCTTTATCAAACACAACGGATCCGATAAAAATGCTTTGAATGACTGCAACGGCTAGTAAAGAGCGCCATTTTTGCTGAAGCCAATTCATCCGTTCTGTTTGAATGACCCCTCTTCGCTTCTCCAAAAACGCCGTTCCTGCAAGAAAGAGAATACCGGAAATCAACAAGCTGATCGACTTATCTAGAAGATCCCAAGCGAATTCATAGTATTTCAAAACAAGAAACAGCCACCAATAAAACCAAGCGATCCCAAGTCCGAATCGTTCGTTATTCTTTGACTGGAAAAAGATAAATCCCACCACAACCACTACAAACAAAACATTGGATAAAACATACCCTGCATCGACGGTAAAAAGATCCATGCTCGTTAACAGCAAAAGTGCTCCGAGTCCAAGCAAAAGAGGAAAAAGCCGTTCATACTTGTTCCCCCTCACCAGCCAATACAAACATCCATTCAATGCCAAAACAAACAAGAAGGAGAGACGAAGTTCATTTGTCCAATCCAATACGATGACCAATCCATAAACAGATAACGCAATGTTCGTAAGAATTCGCACGACAGTATTGGATGACTTTAGGTAAAAGAAAAGTAAAACGATGCTGTAGCTAACGAAAATGAAAATGGGAATTTCCCACGAAACAATCACTCCGAGTCCATATCCGACGGCCAATAACGTATATCGAACAATGTCATTCCATTTTTGTAGAAAAATAGCCGGAAAGACAAAGCAAACTATCGATAAAACAAACAATACGTTTGGCGAAAAATCGTTCGCCCATATCGTAATCAGCCCCATTATGCTCGACACAGCAATCAAGGAGGCAACAGCCGTAACGAGCACTTGAAATGCGAGCATAAACGTTCGCCCTTTCGCCCCGTCAACCGACACTTTTCTCACTCTTTTCAGCAGCTGAATGCTTCCATAAACAAGTCCCCCGGCAAGTAATAGCCCCGCAAGAAACACACCACCATGAAAATATTCAGCAACGAAACGGAAATATTGAACGATGAGAAAAACCCCGGCAAATAGGCCTGTAATTAGAATATACGAACGCCTTTTGGCGATGTTGAAAAAATAATAAAGGAAACCAGCCAGAATGAACGCATAGACATATGGCCACCCTGTAAATCGGTCATAGATCATGCCGATTTGAAAGATGACAAACAACCAACCTTGCAGTGCCACATACGCAAGATAAGGAACGACAGCGGAACGATGGAACACAAAAATAATCCCGTTGATCAGTGCAAAAACGAATAGTGTCACAAACGCTTCCCATTCTCCTCGATCCACCTGATACGAAGACGGAAAATAATAAAACCAGAAGGTCAGTTGAAGCAGCACAACACTTAATATACGAAGGGGTTCGTATCCGGTCATCCATGCCAATATACCGCTTGGAATGAGCCAAATCAAAAACAGCCAAAAGCTATCGGCATGGGAATTATAAATTTGTCCGACTAATGCCACAGCAATTCCAAATCCAATCGCTCCAACAACAAACAACCACTTGCTTAAAAAATCATATCGCTTCATGACATACGCAAGAACAGCGCTCGCACCGTAAAACAACCACATAAAACCGACGCTTAAACTTACTTTCGTCAATCGGTCAAATCCTTGCCAATTAGAGGCAAAAAAATAAACAATGGAAGCTAACGTTAACGCCACACCCATAAAGTATCCCGTCTTCACCCAGCGCTCTGTCATGCTTCATCCCCCGATCAAAGTAAATATTTCCATCATTATACCATACCTGAATAACCAAATCCGTAACAAATTTCGTCGAAATGAGCATCACGACCGTTTTTGCATTTTCTCTTCGATCTGACAATGTCGAGGAGAAAGAGATATGATAATCTTAATTTTCCGACATGAATAAACTTTTCTGCCACTTCCCCGAACGAAAACGCCATTGGACAAACAAATTTGTCCGCTATGCGTTTTACGTTCGGGATCGGCATGCTAGAGGCATGCCGGGACGGCAAGATTTTTCTTGCCCCCTATGGCAGAAAAGCGATCTTCTTTTCATGATAAGGTATGTCGGAAACTCAACTTGAATTTATATAGTTGGAAACAAAAACAGCAGCAGCGACATTGTTCTCCGTCGTTCGCGAATCTGGGCATTGAATTCACAAATAAGCAAATAATGGCATATATTACCGAATAACAGGACGCTAGGAGGAACCATATATGCCCTCTATCATCAACATTTATATGATTAAAATTAACAACATCTCTAACAACGGGTCGGTTAATATTGGCGAAACGCTTAATAATGCCCCTACAGCCAACAGCAAATTACAAGGACAAAATGCCTCATATGGAGATCTCTCTCCTACAGCTGCAGGTATGGAAAATGTATTTATCGATCCTGATGTCAATGATCTAGGCGACATTGCCAACCCTGCAAATGTAAATGCAACCCAAGGGTAAACATGATGAGCGGCTAAAAAAGACGAAAAATATAAACCAGATATAGCTTGAAGGAGATTTCCTATCAAGGAAAATGATTATCAAAAAGAAGGGGGAATCAGTATGCCATTTGTGATCAACATCTTTAACATGAAAACAAACGGGGTTACACAAAATGGGAATATCGATGTAGGCGGCATCGTTCACAATAGCCACACAGCTAACACGAAAAGTATAGGCACAAACATCTCGTTAGGGGATTTTTCACCTACTAGCTCATGGATGGTTAGCGGATATTTCGATACAGATGTAAGCGATCAAGACCAAATTTTGAACCCTTCATTGCCTATAACCAATCAATTTTAACACGAAGGAGGATAACGAATGTTTCCTTTTCAATCACTCTTCCCTTTTAAAGAAGGAATTCAAAAATGGCTACAACAATCACATTCTACAGAGATTGAAAAATATGTCCAAGATTCTATTTCCAAATCCATTACAAATTCCATGCAGATGTATGGGCATCATGCGGAAATATTGAAAAGAATGGAAAGAAAAAATGGAAGAACCAAAACAAACACACGATTCATCCCATCAAGAAGAAGACTCCACAAAGATGAATAGCGAAAATCATTCACAACAGGAACAATCATCCAATGACCAAAACAGCGGGGAGTTTGATGTTTAATGGAAAAGTGGCTATACATATCGTATAAAGACCTCCCTATTCAGAAAATCTGATGTTCATTAGAGAAAAACAAAAATAGAAGCCCGATCGGCTTCTATTGTAGAATGGATTCGATTTCTTTGTGTTTATGCCTCAAAAACATCATACAGCATCGGTTAAACGCAAACTCCGCAATGTTCTTGAAAGCTCTTTTGATTGATTTAACACAGCTTTAATGAATTGAGCGGTATTATAGCAAGCATCCGTATCCAAGATTTCATCATCCGTGTGTTCAAATTGATACCCGACAGATAAATTCACGCTTTGAATGCCTCGCGATGCCCATATTCTTGTGTCGCTGCTTCCTCCCGCTGTGCATTTCCAGCCTAATAAACCAGCATCGTTAGCCACTTTTTCAAAAAACTGTCCATAGCGAATGTCGCAAAACGGCTGAATCATTCCGCATGAAGTGACAATATCGCCTGTTCCCCGCCGATCAACCACAATGGCTGCATCCACATCCCAAAGGAAATATTCTTCAAGCTCCCTTGCCCCGACGAGCCCGCATTCCTCTTCGACAGTAAAAGCAAATTTGATCGTTCCGTTGAATCTAGACGTTTCAAGCCATTTCGCAACTTCAAGCAACACCGCTACACCGGCGCGGTCATCCGCTCCCAAAATCCCTTTACTGCTTGACCAAATCGGCCCATTTTTCACAATTTCTCTTCCCTCTTCCAACTCCTCTACCGTATCCAAATGAGCATTCAGCAAAATCGTCGGTCCACATCCCGTTTTACATTTTTTCTGCGCAAGCAAATTGCCGTATCGGTCCGTGGTGATTCGCTCAACATATGACGCAAGCTTCTCGTGGACCACCGTACGAATTTCCTCTTCGTTTCCATTTCCCCCTGAAATATTTAACAGCTATTATATATTAATTCATTCGGCAAATTTTAGACAGTGACAGTACACACTCCAAGACGTAGTGGCAATTATTTGGTAAAATATATAATTAAATTCTAATAGATAGGAGACTTTGTGATGAGGGAGAGAATCTTTTTAATTTTAGCCAATTTGTTTTGGGCGGGAAACTATGTATTTGGAAAATACGTCGTTGCCGAAATGAGTCCATTATGGATTACGTTTACAAGGTGGTTTTTAGCTTTAACTTTTCTCATTCCGATTTCTTATTTCGTTGAACGCCCTAATTACCGCGAAGTATTTAAACATTTTTGGTTGCCGTTAAGCTGTATGGGAATTTTGGGTGTGATCGGGTATAATCTCCTCCTTTACGGAGCATTAGAATACACATCGCCGATGAATGCCTCATTGGTCAATGCACTGAATCCAGCTATGATGGTTGTTTTTTCTTTTCTTATATTGAAAGAAAGAATGACTTGGGTAAATGTTGGAGGGTTTGCTCTTTCCCTTATTGGAGTGCTTTTGATATTAACGAAGGGACATTTGGAATGGATCTTTCAAACGACCTATAACCGCGGGGATTTAATGATGATCGCGGCTAATTTAGTTTGGGTCTTTTACTCGATTATCGGAAAAAGATTAGCCGTTCCTCCTATTACAGCAACTGCTTGTTCGGTTTTTCTTAGCGTCATTTTTTTATTTCCATTCCTTTTCCTGCAGCCGTTTGATATAACCCAATTAAGCGCAAGAGGGATGACTGGAATCATCTATATGTGGTTGTTTCCTTCTGTCTGCTCCTTTGTTTTTTGGAATATGGCTGTAAAAAAAGTTGGCCCTAGCCATGCGGGTGTGTATTTAAATTTAATTACGGTATTTACTGCCATCATTACATTAATGTTAGGCGAAAAGATTCTCGAATCCCAAATCATCGGCGGCGCTTTCGTGCTCATCGGAGTTTATTTTGCAACAAAAATGACGAAACCAAAAGAGAAAGTTATAAGAAACGCCCAGGTGTAGATTTTAATTGTGCTTCTAAAAGGAATAGCAAAAAGCCGAATAGCGCTCGCTACTCGGCTTTTTCATAACTAAGGATGCTTTCACCCTTTCTCACCTTTTATCCTTGGATAATCTCCTTCATCTCTCCCGATACTTTTTCTTTTTCGCTATAAGTAAAGAGTGAAACCGTTATAAATACAATGATGGAAATCACAAAGGCAAATGCTCCGTTAATCACTCCTGGCGGCAACAATTTTAAGCCATACTTAGCGCCTATTTCTAAAATAAAGTTGCTTGCTAACGCTACAATCACACTTGCAATGGCCCCTTTTGCTGTTGCTCTTTCCCATAGCAATCCAAGAACGATCACTGGGAATAAAGCGGAGGCAAATGTTCCAAAGCCAAATACCCCAAGCAATCCAACTAATGTGTCCATATAAAAGGCAAATAGAGCAGATGCAACTAGTAATCCCACAACAGCAAGTCGACTCCATAGCAATTCGTTTTTCACTTTCATATTGAATGCTTTTGGAAAATCGCGAACGATACAAGCGGCACCTAAGTTTACAAAGCTATCTCCTGTTGACATGATTGCTGCCAACAATCCAGATAACACTAACCCTGTAATAACTGGTGGTGTGTATTCAAGTAAAAACGTTGTTAATGTTTCATCCGCAGACGAAATAGACGGAAATTCCCCTTTGATTGTTAAAGCGGCAGCTGATAAACCAATTCCTACTACTAGTAATATCGTGACTAAATAAGCTAACCCAGCTGTGAACGCCCCCCATTTCAACTCTTTAACGTTTTTTACCATTAAAAATTTCGTAATCAAATGTGGCTGACCTGCCATTCCAAAACTCATGAGGAAGAACCAACATGCAACCGTTATAATAGGAAACATTCCTGTTGGAGATGCCATTAACGGTTCAGCTTCTTGCAATGTTTGGGTAATTTCGAGCATGCCGCCGCCTGCTTGGATGGCGTAAATGAATACAAATAATGAAACAATGATCATAATGAGACCTTGTACTACATCTGTGTATACCCCTGCAATCATTCCTCCACCGACTGCATAGGCTGCTAAAATAGCAAGTCCGATCATGGCTCCTACTTTTGGTGATACACCAAGAATCGTATTCATAACAATCCCCATCGCCTGTACTTGCGTTCCTAAATAACCGATGACTCCTAAAATGACAGCGAACGAAACCCAAACACGAGCCCCTTTGCTGTTGTATCGATACTCCGCAACATCTCCTAACGTAAAAATCTCTGCTTTCTCCCCGAGTTCCCACATTCGTTTGCCGACCAAGAACCATGTCAGAACGAAGCCAATTGGTGCAGCAATTAATGCTCCCGTTACAAAACCTAATCCATTACTAAAAGTTAAACCGACCCCTCCAACCAATCCAAAACCGCTCTGTACAGATGAAAATGCAGCAATAGACATCACGAACATTCCTAAGTTACGTCCCGCAATAAAAAAATCACTACTCGTTTTTGTTCGCTTCGTCGCCCAAACACCAATGACGATACAAACGGCCATATAAATAACTAAAATAGCAATGATTGTGCTGTTCACCTTTCTCCCTTCCCCCTCTTAGCTTACGTGTAAAACGTTTTATTTTTATTAATTTTCAGTCTATTCTCATAGTTAAATACCCATATGTATAAAAATGAAAGCAAAATGACGGTAGATGATACACATACAAGAAAAATAAAAGTGGTTGGAACAAGTCCTAAAAAGTACTTTGTTGCATTTCCCCCACCTGTTGCACTTGCCCATCCATTTACATCTAACAGCATAAATAAAATGATGAAAATGGCACTACTAACAGATGGGATGGTGATCAGATGTTTAGAAGATAATAAAATCTTCCCTAAACCGATCGCTAAAATAATTCCGATCATCACAAAGTATGGATACAAAATTAATTCCCATGAAGTTGCAAGCATTCCTATTAAGATCAAAACAGTCCCCGCCAACAATAATAAAATACCAACATCCTTTTTAGACATGTCAAACCTCCTTACATCTATGAATGATTCATTATATGGGAGTTATTATACGAAAATTAAAACTATTTTTCAATGTAATTTAGTGAATTTTCTAATTATTATTTCTTTTGATTTTTTGTTTTTAGCATTGACAACTTACTTTTTGTAAGCATATAATTATCTTGAATTCAAGATAAAGGTTGATGCATATGAATCAGAATGACAACACTCTTTCATTAAAACTGTTTGTTGTGCTCGCGCGGGCACACAAAGTCGTTGCGGAACATGTCAAAAACGATATCCAACGTTACGGGCTCAATCCAACAGAATTTGGCGTTCTCGATTTGCTTTACCATAAAGGAGCACAGCCCATTCAACAAATCGGCGAAAAGATTTTGCTGACAAGCGGAAGCATGACTTATGTCATCGACAAGCTAGAAGAAAAAGGATATATCGTCCGTAAACGTTGCGAAAAAGATCGCCGCATCACATATGCGGTCATTACTGAAAAAGGAAAAGCACTCATGGATAACATCTTTCCGCAGCACACAGAAAAAATAACGGAGCTGTTTCAAACATTATCGATCGAAGAAAAAGCTGAAGCAATTGAATTACTGAAAAAGATAGGCCTTTCGCTGAAGCCTTTATAAAGGCCTATTGTTTAAACCTTATATCTTGAATTCAAGATAATCGAAATTAAGATAAATGTAAAGGAGAGGATCATGATGATGCATATCGGTCTTTTAATCATTCGTTTGGTTGTTGGATTAACATTTGTTGGTCACGGTGCTCAAAAATTATTCGGTTGGTTTGGTGGATACGGACTGAAAGGTACAGGCGGATGGTTAGAATCCATCGGTTTAAAACCTGGAACGACAATGGCGTTGTTAGCTGGATTAGCTGAGTTTGTCGGCGGTTTACTCTTTGCTTTAGGATTGTTTACACCATTTGCTGCTTTCTTGATCGCGGCGACAATGATTGTAGCCATCGCAAAAGTCCATGCTCCAAACGGATTTTGGGTTACCCAAAATGGATTCGAATATAACCTCGTTTTAATTGCGGTTGTGGTCGGAATCGCACTTATTGGCGCCGGCGACTATTCACTAGATGCTATTTTGCGCTAACACAATGCTAGAAAGGTGATCGAATATGATTCGCGTATACCCTGCTGATAGCCGATACCAGTCAAATCATGGATGGCTACAAAGTCATTTTAGCTTCTCATTTGCTGAATATTTTGATCCTGAAAACATTCAGTTTGGTCCACTTCGCGTTTTTAACGACGACATTGTTGCACCGCAGCGCGGCTTTGGCGCTCACCCGCATCAAGAAATGGAAATCGTTTCTGTCGTCTTAAAAGGACAATTGGAACATCGAGATAGTATTGGAAATCACGGAATCATTTCCTTTGGTGAAGTTCAGCGAATGACCGCTGGAACAGGCATCGTTCACTCTGAAATGAATCCATCGCCAACCGAAGCAGTCAATTTCCTTCAACTTTGGTTCTTGCCAGAGAAGTATGGACTGACTCCTTCATACGAACAAATTCAATATGACGTGACCAAAATGAAAAACAACCTATTGCCTGTTGTATCGAAAGAAAAAGCAGGCGAACAAGTCGCATACATTCACCAAGATCTCACCATGTATTTATCCGATCTTGAAAAAGATCATACACTGACGTTTGAACAAAAAGAAGGCAGACGAATTTACGTGTTTGTCATTGAAGGAGAGTTAACATTAAATCACGATACCACTTTACATCGCCGTGATGCCGCACGGATCACCGACGTTACGAAACTTCATATCTCCACTCCTTCACAAGCGAGATTTATGTTAATTGATCTTCCTTAAGATTATCCTTTTTCACGAAAATAGCACCTGCTCGAGTGAGTGGGTGCTATTATTATCGGTTGATTTAGTAGCAGGCACTTGGTTTATCGTTCTAAAAACGCTTTTCCTTTACTCATTTGCTTTGTTACAACTTTCGATTATAAAGTTGATAATCCTTTCTTTTGCACTCCACCTTCTAACCTTACGAGCTAGATCAAGCCCATTACTTCAGGGCGTGACAGGAACGCACTCCATAATCATGATTTTATTTCGTACAAATCTACATGAACTTCAAATTTTATTCATAGTTTATTAGGTTGGTGCTCGAATCCAACCTTTTTTGTTTTATGATGGCAGGCGCACCAATAAAAAAAGGTCTCAGCATTCGAGACCTTTTTGCACCGCTTTATTCGCTTCGAAGTTCGCCTTCACTTCTTGTTGTGTTTTCAATTTTGGAAGGTCAAATACAATCGCAAGCAGACCGCAAATTCCAATTAAGATTGGATAGAACGAATATTGTAAAATGCTTAATGGCGAAATGGAAGCAACCCCTGCTGCCACAAGCATTTGGGCACCATATGGGATGAGCCCCTGTAAACTGCATGAGAAAATATCTAGTAAGCTGGCAGATTTACGCGGGTCAATGTCGTATTGATCGGCAATGTTTTTCGCAAGCGGACCCGCAATTAAAATCGAAATCGTATTGTTGGCTGTTGAAAGATTCGTTAAGCTCACTAACCCGGCAATCCCGAATTGCGCTCCTTTTTTCGACTTTACCTTTTTGGTTACTAATTGAAGCAAATAATCGATTCCACCGTTATGTTTAATGACTTCAACCATACCAGAAATTAAGATCGCAAGCAGCGACAGCTCCTGCATTCCAGCGACCCCGTCACCGATGGCTTGAATGAGCCCCATTGCGCTGTAGCTTCCATCAAGAAGACCGATCATGCCTGCCAGTAAAATACCGCCCGCTAATACAGCTAATACATTGACACCCATTAATGCGGATACTAATACACCAACATAAGGTAAAATTTTCACCCAGTTAAAAGAATGATTCGTAATTTCCGCTTGCTCTCCAGCCGTGATGACTCCGAAAAGAACAGCGGTGATGATCGCCGCAGGTAAAACAATTAAAAAGTTCACTTTAAACTTATCTTTCATTTTCGTATTTTGTGTTCGGACGGCCGCGATCGTTGTATCAGAGATAAAGGATAAGTTATCTCCAAACATGGCGCCGCCAATGACTGCTGCCATCGATAAGGCTAAAGAAATATCCGTTTGTTCGCTAATTCCGACTCCAATCGGTGCCAACGCTACAATCGTTCCCATGGAGGTTCCCATCGAAATAGAAATAAAACATGCAATCACAAAGATACCGACGATTAATAAATTTTGCGGAATAATGGAAAGCGCTAAATTGACTGTTGATTCAACAGCCCCCATTCCTTTCGTTACTTCCGAAAATGCCCCCGCTAATAAGAAAATGATCACCATTAACATAACATTCGGGTCCCCTGCCCCTTTTGTGAACACCTCAACCTTGTTTGACAAGGACTCTTTTGGATTCATCATCAACGCAATACTTGCCGCAATCAAAATCGCTACAATGACTGGAAACTGATAAAAATCACCCGTTACCACTCCTGCACCGATAAACAACACTAAAAAGACGACAAATGGGAATAACGCAAATACATTTCCTTTTTTCAATTCCAATCTTTCCACCTCATTTGATAGATTTTTCGAAGGGCCTTTTCACATAGAGAAAAAGGCCTTCTTCTTATCTGAATATAAGAAGAGGCCTTATACGGATCTATATAAGAAACCCTTCTTATCTCTCAAGCATAACGCTTGCTGGATTTGGCACAGCACTCGAAACCGAGTCCGCTGCCGAGACTTCTTAGGGCCAGTCCCTCCGCCTCTCTCGATAAGAAGATGAACGATTGTATTCTGTTGTAAAAACAAATAAAAGATTACAACATATTGACCTGTTGCGCAATACAACTTAAAAATGTCTCATTTTTAAAAATTTTTAATCAAATCTAACAATGAGTTTTGCGACACACCCTTGACAAATAAAAGAACATTATTATATTCTAAAAACATATTTTACTACATAAAAGCATAAAAGCTTGAAAGCTTAAAAGCGTTTAAGTAAAAAAGCTTAGAAAGGAGTACAGTCTTTGGTCTGATCTTATCTATTCTTTCTAGTATGTTTATTTAATAATGCATCAGGAATTGCGTCTGGAGGGAAAAAACAACATGGAAACAAATCATCAAAATTTAAAGAAAGGCTTATTGCCTAGGCACGTCCAGTTTATTGCTCTAGCAGGCATGATTGGAACGGGTATTTTTAAAGGAAGTTCAGATACGTTAAATATAGCAGGGCCAAGTGTCGTTTTTGCTTACTTATTAGGAGGCCTATTATTATTTATTGTGATGTCGGCATTGGCTGAGATGGCTATTGTCTATCCAAACTTAAACGTTCAGCATCTTGTCTATAAAGCTTTTGGCTTTCACACATCCTTTGTCGTCGGATGGCTGTATTGGATCAATTGGATTATTGTCACCATTGTCGAAGTTTTAGCAGCAGGAAGTTTCCTAACATATTGGTTTCCATCCGTACCGCTATGGTTTTTAAGCTTCCTTTGTGCCGTCTTGATCGTCGGGATTAACTTGTTTCAAGTGAAGTACTTTGGGGAGATTGAGTTTTGGTTCGCGGGAATTAAAATTATTGCATTAACAGCTTTCATTATTTTAGGTTTTTGCATTTTATCAGGAATCATTCCGAGCAATATAAATGATCCTTTGTCTAATTACACGGAACATGGTGGGTTCTTTCCTCATGGAATCGACGGAATGTTGAGCGCCTTTTTAGTCGTCATGTTCTCATATGGCGGGGCGGAGCTAATTGGGGTCGCTGTTACTGAAACAAAAGATGCAGAGAAGGTATTGCCAAAAGTCATTAAGGGAACCGTATGGAGAGTCATTCTTTTTTATATTCTTCCGATTCTGATTATATGCGGTTTAATGCCATGGAATAAGGTGACAGGAGAAGAAAGTCCATTTGTTCAGGTGCTCAGCATCACAGGGCTTCCTGGTGCAGCTCATATCATGAATTTTGTTCTTTTAACAGCGGTTTTATCAGCGGCAAACTCTGGGATCTATGCAACTTCCAGAATGTTATATTCAATGGCTCAAAGCGGTGAAGCTCCAACAAGGTTTTTAAAGATTTCCAAACAAGGAATACCGATAAATGGGATTATTGTAACAGCAATATGTATATTGTTTGGGGTATTTTTAGCGTATATGACTCCAGATCAAGTCATCAGCTATTTAATGACAATCCCTGGTTTTACGATTCTTTTATTATGGGTGAGCATTTGTTTAGCTCAGCTCAAACTCCGTTCCCAATATAAGGAGAAACCGTTCTTCCAAGTAAAATGGTTCCCATACACAACGATATTAGCAATCGTATCTTTATTGATGATCTTCATCTCCTTTATATTTAATAAAGATAATACAATCGGCTCTACCGTTTGCTTGGTTACATTAGTGCTGCTCGCCACATTTTCTTTTATGAGCAAAAACAGAAAAGAAAAAAGCGGTGAATATAACAAAGGAAAAAAGGGTCTAGTGCAAAATCTCTGAAAGTTGGCAAACGTGGTTATACGTTTAAAAACCTCGGATTGAATCCGAGGTTTTTTGATTGCAGATTTGTCGTTTATTTTTTCCTAGACGACTCCCCTTATTTCTAAGATAAGGGGCGTCATCTTTTTATTCTTTTATTCCTTCTTTTTGTAACAGTCTGTTATGCAGCTTAGAAAAGATGAGCCATGCAACAACCGAACCAACTAAGGCACATAACATATCCCATTGTGCATCCCAAATATCACCTTGAGTTCCTAAAAAGTTTTTAGTCGCATTTCCTTCCTTTCCTATTTTAGATCCTATTTTAAAAGCTAACCATTCGATTATCTCATACAGTGCAGCAATGGCCAACGACATACTTGTGGCAATGGTAAATAACCAAGAACCTTTCGTTAATGGAGTTTTCCGTAATAAGATTTCTCTCAGCACAATCACGAATAATCCTTTAAGCAAATGTCCAAATCGGTCGTAATGGTTTCGTTCTAAGTGCCAAGCATCCTTGATCCAATTAAAAAGCGGAACTTTTGAATAGGTATAATGTCCACCGACAAACATAATAATGGCTAGAATCGTCATAATGATATAGGAAAGAGTAGTGAAACGGAATTTATTGTAGGTTGCGATGACGATGATCAAACCGACAACGGCAGGGCTAACCTCCAACAGCCATGTCAGGTAACTTGCTGGTTTGATTGCTGACCAAATAAAAACAGCCGCAACGACCAATAATAAAAATAGGTGGATTTTTCTCACTTTATTCACTCCCTCTATAAAATAACGATTTTCTCGTTTTTTCTTTGAATTTCTTCGATTTTCATGAACATAGACGTTTTGTAGACATCAGAAATAAGGATAG
>NZ_SLUL01000021.1 GCF_004341205.1 Thermolongibacillus altinsuensis | reverse complement strand
TTAACGAAAAAATTTTTGAAACAGGACACACAAAAAGACCGAAAAAATCGGTCTTTTTCTTTAGTAAAATATCAACAATAAAATTTAACAGAGCCAAGAAAAAAACTCGGTGAAGATCACGAACAAAGCATCATTAAAACGGTGCGCGGGGTGGGGTATAAAATTGAAGACTAAACTTTGTTCCTTCCTTTTTAAAAACAAGCATGATATGTTTCGGCGCACGCAATGGCGCTTAACCATGCTTTATAGCGGTCTATTAATGATTTTTTTAATCGTCTTTATCGCGATCGTCTCTTCCCTTCTTTATGCGATCATGACCAACGACCAAGAGCGCCGAATCAACAGCTTAGCCGATCAGGAAATGAAAGCGATCGAAGAAATTTTGATTGAACAAGCAGCTCTCGGATGGATGGATGATCAAAACGTCATTTTTTTAAGTGAAGATCAATTCTTTTTTTATGTCATCAATACGCGCGGACAGCTCATCATGGGCGACGAAGTCCATAAAGGATTGCGCCCCGCCCTTTTATCTACATTACAAAATTGGACGCCGGAAGAAAACGAACTGAAATATATGGATGTCGCCGTTCCGCGGCACATGCATCAATTTTCGCGCTTTCGCTCATTTGAATTAAAGCTGCTCACCGCCGCTCGTCCAATCTTCATTCGCAATCATCTTGTCGGCGTGTTATACGTCGGAATGGATGTCACTTCATTTTTCCGAATGTTTAAATGGTTGCGTTTCATTCTTGGCGGACTAGCCATTGCCTTTATTGGCGTTGCGGTGTTGTTCAGTCATTTCATGTCCAAACGTGCGCTCGTTCCGATTCAGGAAGCATACAATCGGCAACGCGAATTTGTCGCGAACGCCTCTCACGAACTGCGCACACCGTTAAGCGTCATTTTCTCCTCCATCGAAGCGCTAACGATGGACGAAGAAATCACAACGAACGACTTCAGCCAAAAAATATTGCATCGACTGCGCGATGAAGTGAAACGAATGACAAAGCTCATCAATGACTTATTGACGCTCGCTCGCTCTGATTCAGAGCACGCCGCTCTCGAGTTAGTGAAGGAAACCTTTGATTTTCGTCCACATGCGGAACGAACATTGCAATCGCTGGAAGAACTGGCGATGAAAAAAGAAATTAGCCTCCATTTTGACGCGCCGCCATCGGTCACCGTCGTCGGGGATGCCGATAAATTAACGCAGCTTTTATACATTTTGCTTGATAATGCGATCAAATACACGCCAGATGGCGGAGAGGTCTCGTTAAAGCTCGATGTTGTCCCTCACAAACAACAACGCTTGCTTATCATTTCGGTCAAAGACACAGGCATTGGCATTTCGCGCGAAGACATCGGACGAATTTTCGATCGCTTCTATCGCGCCGACAAAGCGCGCACGCGCCAGCATGGCGGCCATGGCCTCGGTTTATCGATCGCCAAATGGATTGTCGATGCCCATCAAGGACGCATTGACGTTAAAAGCGAAGTCGGAAAAGGAACCGAATTTATTGTCCGCATTCCTTTTTGATGAGAAAAAGGTGCTTTTCACAGCGAAAAGTGCCTTTTTTCTTTTTGTCCAAAAAATTTCTTTCATCCCCTTATTTTTCATCTAATTTTCTTTTTTCTTTTCTACAATCCAAAGTGTAAACAAGCTAAGGAGGTGAAAAAGTGAAAAAGAGAACGATCTTGCTGCTTCTTCTTTTAGCCGTCATCGCTTTCGGGGCCATGCATATCGTGGGAATGTTTGTCGGATTTGGCGGCAGAATGATCGGGGCGCCAATGATGGAAATGCCTCATCATCACGGTCCATTCGGTGGTCATCACTTCCATCACGGTCCACGAGGCGGAATGATGCATCCAGGCAGAATGATGATATTCGGATGGTTCCCGCTTCTCATCCAATTGACGATGATCATCATCGGCTGGATCATCTGGAAAACCGCCAACAGCGGATGGAAGTGGGTCGGACTTGGAGTGATGGGAGCCGGATTGGTGGCGCTTCTGCCAAAAATCTTGCTTATTCCACTCGCTCTATTCGCCGCTTACGTTTTGTACAAGAAAAAGAAACAGGAGTCTTTCAGCAGCACTTTAGCGGAAGAATGGACATTATCGACAGCACCAACAATGAAACGAGACTTTTTAGATGAATGGGAAAAGAAAATTCAAAAGGAGGAGTAACAAATGGGGCTTTTCAAACGAGTCAAAAACGTCATGCTTGCCGATTTGCATGATCTCATCGACAAATTAGAAGACCCAATCAGCATGACAAAACAATACCTTCGCGAATTGGAGGAACAAATGGAGAAGGCTCAACGCGCACTCGCACAACAATTCGCCATCGAACGGCGCTATGAACAACTCATCCAACAAGCGGAAGAAATGATTGAAAAACGCGCGCGTCAAGCCAAACTCGCAGTCGAGAAAAATGAAGAGGCCATCGCCAAAATGGCCTTACAAGAAAAAATCGCCTACGAGAAAAAACTTGCCCTATATAAACAACAATACGAAACATTGAAAGAAAAAACAACCTACTTAACCGAACAACTGAAACAATTACACGAAAAATACGAAGAACTAAAAGCAAAACAACTCGACTTAATCGCTCGCGCCAACGCCGCCCAAGCGATTAAAGACATCAACGCATCGCTCATTTCCTTTAACCCAGAACACGCCTTAAAAGGCTTTGCGCGCATGGAAGAACGCATCCTCGCCCTCGAAGCCGAAGCAAAAGCAAGCAGCTACCTATACGAATCATACAAAGCCTTGCACACCCTTCCGCTTCAAAACGAAGTGGAAAAAGAACTCGAACAACTAAAAGAAGCTAAATGATGAGTTCCCCCTTTTATATAGATGCCCCCTTGCGTAACGCGAGGGGGTTTTGATGATACAATCTTCTTTTCCAATATAATCTTCCTATTGATACTTGGTTGTTTTACAAAATCTATGTCTTTACTTTGTTATTCTTAATTAATTTATAATTTAATTCTTGTACAATGAAGAAACTACCTAAAATTTTTAACATTAATGTGAAATTATTGTTGAATTTTCCAAATAAATAATTTATCATGAAAACAAGATCATATCACAGCAATGATCTCAGGGTTACTATGATAAGGGCTTTCTACTTCAGGGGTAGAAATGACCCGCGGCGTTGGGGATCGCCTTTAGCCCTATAATGGGCACTCCCCATTTCTATGCGAACTTAGACCTTAGCGAAATGCTGAGGTCTTTTTTATTACATATATATAAAAGGGAGAGGAATAAGTAGATGAACTACAAAATTGGTTTAGACATTGGAATTGCATCCGTGGGCTGGGCAGTGATTAACCTTGATCAGAAAAGAATTGAGGATTTGGGGGTTCGTATATTTGATAAAGCAGAGCATCCACAAAACGGAGAATCTTTAGCACTTCCTCGACGACTTGCCCGCTCCGCAAGAAGGCGCCTTCGTCGCAGAAAACATCGGCTTGAACGGATTCGTCGTCTGCTCATTCGAGAAAATATTCTAACTAAAGAAGAAATGGAACAATTGTTCCAACAAAAAAACTTAGTCGATGTATGGCAGTTACGTGTAGATGCTTTAGAAAGAAAATTGAACAATGAAGAACTTGCTCGAGTGCTTCTTCATCTCGCAAAATGGAGAGGTTTTAAGTCAAATCGGAAAAGCGAACGCAACAGCAAGGAAAGCAGTGAACTGTTGAAAAATATAGAGGAAAACCGTTCAATTTTAGCTTACTATCGAACAGTGGCAGAGATGATTGTGAAAGACGTAAAGTTTGCTGAACATAAACGCAATAAATCAGATAGTTATACAAATATGATTGCTAGAGATGACCTGGAACAAGAAATAAAAATTATTTTTGAGAAACAACGCGAGTTCAATAATCCTGTTTGCACGAAACATCTAGAAAAGGAATATTTAAAAATCTGGGCATCGCAAAGACCTTTTGCTTCAAAAGATGATATCGAGAAAAAAGTTGGTTTTTGTACATTTGAACCAAAAGAAAAACGTACTCCAAAAGCAACGTACACATTCCAATCCTTTATCGCTTGGGAGCACATCAACAAATTACGTTTAGTTTCCCAAAACGACATACGTCCTTTGACTGAATCAGAACGGCATCTTTTATACGAACAAGCATTTTTAAAAAATAAAATCACATATCATGATATTCGCAAATTACTTAATCTATCCGATGACACATATTTTAAAGGAATTCTTTATGATCCTGACACCCCTCTCAAACAAATTGAAAATATTCGCTTTTTAGAATTAGATGCCTATCATAAAGTTCGCAAATGCTTAGAAAATGTTTATGGTAAAGATGCCGTAAAGATGTTTGATGAAACTGATTTTGATACATTTGGCTATGCGCTCACGATATTCAAAGATGATGCGGATATTTATGCTTATTTACGAAATGAATATATACAAAAAGATGGTAAGCACATACCTAATTTTGCTAATAAAGTTTATGAAGAGCAATTGATTGAAGAACTACTCAATTTATCATTTTCAAAATTTGGCCATCTTTCAATCAAGGCCATTCGTAAAATCCTTCCTTACCTAGAACAAGGAGAGGTATATTCAAGAGCATGTGAATTAGCTGGATACGATTTTACTGGTCCGAAGAAAAAAGAAAAAACGTTGCTATTGCCTACCATTCCAAACATCGCTAACCCTGTTGTAATGCGAGCTTTAACACAGGCTCGTAAAGTGGTCAACGCGATTATTAAAAAATATGGTTCACCTGTATCCATTCATATTGAGCTTGCTCGCGATTTATCACATTCATTTGACGAACGAAAAAAAATACAAAAAGATCAAATGGAAAATCGAAAGAAAAACGAAACAGCTATTAGACAACTTATGGAATATGGATTAACAAAAAATCCAACAGGTTTAGATATTGTCAAATTTAAACTTTGGAGTGAACAACAAGGAAGATGTATGTATTCTCTTGACCCGATTGAGTTAGAACGCTTACTGGAACCTGGTTATACAGAAGTTGATCATATTTTGCCTTATAGTCGAAGCTTAGACGACAGCTACGCTAATAAAGTACTTGTATTGACACGGGAAAATCGACAAAAAGGAAACCGAATTCCTGCTGAATATCTTGGGATCGGTACAGAACGTTGGAATAAATACGAAGCGTTTGTACTCACTAATAAACAATTTTCGAAAAAGAAAAAGCAAAATTTGCTTCGTTTGCATTATAAAGAAACCGAAGAAAAAGAATTCAAAGAGCGCAATCTAAATGATACGAGATACATTTCAAGATTTTTTGCCAATTTCATTAAAGAACATTTGAAGTTTGCTGAAAGCGATGATCGGAAGAAAGTTTATACGGTAAGCGGAAAAATTACAGCGCATCTTCGGAGCCGATGGGATTTTAACAAAAATCGTGAAGAATCAGATTTACACCATGCATTAGATGCTGTTATAGTTGCTTGTGCTTCTCCATGGATGATTGAAAAAATCACCGAATTTTATAAAACAAGAGAAGAAAACAAAGAGGTGTCCAAGAAAAAAGAGCCACACTTCCCTCAACCTTGGCCTAATTTTGCAGATGAACTAAAAGCAAGACTATCAAAATTTCCAAAAGAAAGTATAAAAGCTTTAAATCTCGGAAATTATGATAGTAAGAAACTCGAATCGTTGCAGCCGATTTTTGTATCCCGAATGCCGAAACGAAGCGTCACTGGGGCAGCCCATCAAGAAACGTTACGCACATATGTTGGGATTGACGAACGTAGTGGCAAAATCCAGACCGCTGTAAAAACAAAACTATCTGATATTAAACTAGACAAAGACGGTCATTTCCCAATGTATGGGAAAGAAAGCGATCCACGAACATACGAAGCCATTCGCCAAAGATTGCTCGAACATAACAATGATCCGAAAAAAGCCTTTCAAGAACCACTATATAAACCGAAAAAGAACGGGGAACCTGGACCAATTATCCGAACGGTTAAAATCATCGATACAAAAAATCAAGTTATAAAATTAAATGATGGAAAAGCCGCCGTGTATAACAGCAATATTGTGAGAACAGATGTGTTTGAAAAAGATGGGAAGTATTATTGCGTCCCTGTCTACACAATGGACATAATGAAGGGAATTCTCCCAAATAGAGCAATCGAAGCCAATAAACCATATTCTGAATGGAAGGAAATGACCGAAGATTACACATTTAAGTTTAGCCTTTACCCAAATGACTTAGTAAGAATTGAGCTCCCAAAAGAAAAAACAATTAAAAACACATTAGGTGAGGAAGTAAAAATAAAAGACATCTTTGTCTACTATAGAACGATCCATTCTTCAAATGGCGGACTATATCTAGTTAGTCATGATAATAGCTTCCTTCTCGAAGGCATTGGTTCAAAAACCCTCAAACGATTCGAGAAATATCAAGTGGATGTTCTTGGGAACATCTATAAAGTGAAAGGAGAAAAGAGGGTTGGGTTGGCGACACCTATTAATCAGAAAGCCAAGCAAACTATCAATTCGTTACAATCAGTTAGTCATTGAACAAGAAGAGAAAATTTCTGTCCCATTAGAAGACTTATGTTCCATTGTAATTGAAGAACCTGCTGTGACCATTACATCTGTTGCACTTAGTAAAATGGCTGAATATAACATTACCTTATTTACATGTGATCAAAAACGCTTACCAAACGGAGTGCTCAATTCATTTCAGAAACACTCAAGACAATTAAGCGTACTGCACATGCAGTACGCTTTTTCAAAGCCTTTTAAAAAGCGAATATGGCAACAAATTGTTGTTCAAAAACTAATTAATCAAGGAAAATGTTTGGAGTTCTTAACTAAAGATGGGGCAGAAGAGATTTACCGAATCAGTAAAACCGTTGATTCTGGAGATACGAACAACCGTGAGGCATACGGAGCAAAAAAATATTTTCAATACTTATTTGGCAGCCAATTCACTCGCCGAAGCGACAATACACTTAATATTGCTTTAAACTACGGATACGCCATTATGCGTGGAATTGTTGCGAGATCGTTGGTTAACTATGGCTTCTTTCCTTGTTTAGGGATTTACCATGATAATGAATTAAATTCATTTAACCTAGCCGATGATTTTATGGAGGTACTTCGCCCACTAGTTGATCTATACGTTGCCAAAAATATTTCACATGATGATGAATTTTCTTCAACAATCAGGGCAGATTTATATAATTTGACCAATGTGGATATACTAATAAATGGTGAAAAGCTAACTGTATCAAACGCAATTGAAGAAATGATCAAAAGCTTCGTAACGGCGAGCCGAAACCAAAATCCTTCGTTTTTAAAACTGCCGGAACTTCTCCCGATCAAATTACACGTATATGAGTAAATTTATGAGATTACTCGTATTTTTCGATTTACCAGTTATCACAAAAAGGGAGAAACGTGAATATAGACGTTTTCGTACGTTCTTATTAAACGAAGGATACGACATGTTACAGTTTTCAGTGTATAGCCGCATTTGTAACGGTCACGAAGCAGCTGATAAACATTTAACAAGATTAAAAAGAAACTTACCTCCTCAAGGATCAATTCGGGCGATGATAGTGACAGAAAAGCAATATGCAAAAATGCAGCTACTTTTAGGAGAACCTACACCAAGAGAAAAAACGTTAAAGTCAACACAATTAACTCTTTTTTAAAAAAGTAACGCATACTAACAAAAATTTCTGTAACGAATCACTTTTTTAAGAGTTAAAAAGCCTGTAATCCTTGGGGATACAGGCTTTTTAGCATACGTATCATATCACAGCAATAATCTCAGGGGAACTATGACCGACAACAACGGAACGACGACGGAATTATATCATATCACAGCAATAATCTCAGGGGAACTATGACCCTAATGCGCGGTATAACATTAACAATACTATCATATCACAGCAATAATCTCAGGGGAACTATGACTTATCCAGGAATTATTCGCGCAAGGCATTAATCATATCACAGCAATAATCTCAGGGGAACTATGACGGTCCTAGCGTTGCAACGCCGTTTGGCGCGATCATATCACAGCAATAATCTCAGGGGAACTATGACACTTCGATTTTGAGCGTCGCAAAACTAGAAATCATATCACAGCAATAATCTCAGGGGAACTATGACTTTTCAGGATGATAAGTTGCTACATCTTTGATCATATCACAGCAATAATCTCAGGGGAACTATGACTTTGAACCTGATTTTCGAGAAAAAGATTTTATCATATCACAGCAATAATCTCAGGGGAACTATGACATTCGTCTTTGATTTCGTTCTCAATCCACTATCATATCACAGCAATAATCTCAGGGGAACTATGACAATTTTTCTTACACTATCTACCGAATCTGGATCATATCACAGCAATAATCTCAGGGGAACTATGACTCATCATACAAATCATCATAAGACAAATTTATCATATCACAGCAATAATCTCAGGGGAACTATGACTCCTCTTTCGCTCTTTCTTCTTCCTCTTCGATCATATCACAGCAATAATCTCAGGGGAACTATGACCCACCTTTCATTTGAAAAGTCGCTGGAAAATCATATCACAGCAATAATCTCAGGGGAACTATGACAGATCAATTAATTCTTTGCACTCATTGATAATCATATCACAGCAATAATCTCAGGGGAACTATGACCTGGAAAAGCGCTTTGTATTCTGTTCAATATCATATCACAGCAATAATCTCAGGGGAACTATGACGTGTGTTAATCGCTTCTTCAATATCCCATCATCATATCACAGCAATAATCTCAGGGGAACTATGGACCTCATAGTTAAGATAAAAACTATAAAAATAATACCATAAAAAGATTTTTTGTTTCTATCCATCTTTTCAAAACTGTCGTCGATCCCCCAGAGTTTTTACACAATTAGAGGTCGACGACAAATGTTTTCTATCCCCCCTCCCCAATCACCCTTCCCTTTTCCCATCATTCCATCTCATTTTTTCTCGGTTTTCACATCTCAATCATGACCAATTCTTTTCTATTCGCCACATTATACCATTTTTCTACATCTTTTTTCACCAACTGTAAAACCGTCATGATATAATGAAAATGACTTGTCCTTTGAAAGGTGGTGAAAAAAATGGTAGAGGCGATGTTGCAACAAATTCTCCAAGAGGTCAAACTGACACGCAGCGACGTTCAAACGTTAAGCAACCGTGTTGAAAATCTCGAAAAGCGAATGACAAACGTAGAAGAACGATTAACAAATGTAGAAAATCGATTGACAAACGTAGAAGAGCGACTAAGCAACGTAGAAAATCGATTAACAAACGTGGAAGAGCGACTAAACAATGTAGAAAATCGATTAAACAATGTAGAAGAAAGACTATCTAACGTCGAAAGCGAAATGGCTGGCGTGAAAGAACGTTTAACTAACCTCGAAAGCGAAATGGCTAGTGTCAAAGAACGTTTAGCTAATGTGGAAGGAAGACTATCTAACGTTGAAAACGAAATGGTTAACGTGAAAGAGCGTTTAACTAATGTCGAAGAAAACATGGTGGTCTTAGAAGCAAGAGTAAATGAAACAAAAGCCATTTGCGAAGCGATTCGTCACGGTCAAGAAGTATTGGTTGCCAAATATGATTCTCTCGCACTCGATATCCACAATGTAGTCGGAACAACCACCTCTCTCACCAACTCACTCGATGAAAAAGTACTTCCTGCCATCGATGATCACGAATCGAGCCTCCAAGTTCTCAACACCCGCGTTTTCAAAGTCGAAAGCGCACTGCAGCGATTAGTGAATTCCTAAAAATTTTTAAAACGGTGTGACGTTTCAGAACGCCACACCGTTTCTTTTATTTTTTACATATTCATATGATGAGAGTGGTTGCCGCCAAGCGATGGATCGAGCATTCCAAAAATCATCGCAATATGGGCGACAATCAAAAAGATGCCGACAAAAATGGCGTGGTATTTCAATTTTTGTTCCTCATTCCATCCTCGGCCCACTATGCCTAAATCTAATAGGCTTAATCCGAATAACGGAATGACGCCCATTAAGTAAAATCCTACTGCAATGATATCGATCCATCCGCGCCATTCGCCATTCATTGTAAACGGAATGACAGCATTAACAAACAAATAAATAAAAATTCCTAAAAAGTAAAAACCGACGATGATGCTGCATATCTTATTAATTTTACGCATCATTCCGTCGAAACGGCGCGTAAAAAGGATCGCCAGTTCTGTTACCGCAATGGTCTCGGCAAGAACAACAGGAATAGCCATAAACAAAATCAAATTCCAAGGTTGATTCACCGCTAAAAGCTCCATGTAATGAGTCATATTCATCCAACCACCCCCTGCATATATTGGTTACAAAATTCATATGTAGCAACCATTTGTGCATTTTCTTTGCAAAATTTGAGAATAATTTTTGACAACATTCGCCGGACCTTTAACAAATATGGATGACAAATATAATGGAAGAATAAAAAAACCCGCTGGTCATCGCCAGCGGGTTTGATTTTATCGCTTATTAATTTCTTCTAACAATAGCTTATTGACAAGCGGCGGGTTGGCTTGTCCTTTTGTCGCTTTCATAATTTGACCGACTAGGAAGCCAAGCGCGCGATCTTTTCCGTTTTTGAAGTCTTCGATGGATTGTGGGTTGGCATCGAGTACTTCAAGAACGATTTTGCGCAATGTTGCTTCGTCGGAGATTTGCACGAGACCTTTTTCTTTAACGATTTTTTCTGGGTCTCCGCCTTTTTCGACAAGCTCTTTAAATACTTTCTTCGCAATTTTGGAAGAAATTGTGCCGTTTTGAATGAGCTTGATCATGCCAGCTAAGCTTTCTGGTGTTAAGGCGATTTCATGAAGCTCTTTTTGTTCCGCATTTAAGTAAGCGGACACTTCGACCATGAGCCAGTTGGAAGCAAGCTTCGGATCAGCGCCGTTTGCGACTGTTGCTTCAAAGAAATCGGCCATTTCTTTCGTGAGCGTCAATACTTTCGCATCGTACTCTGGCAAGCCGAGCTCCTCGATGTAGCGCTTCTTCCGTTGGTCTGGAAGCTCTGGAATCGTTGCGCGAACGCGCTCTTTCCATTCGTCGTCAATATAAAGCTTCACAAGGTCTGGTTCTGGGAAGTAACGATAGTCTTCAGAACCTTCCTTCACGCGCATTAACACGGTTGTTTTTGTCGCTTCGTCAAAGCGGCGTGTTTCTTGTTGGATGACTCCGCCTGAGAGAAGGATTTTCTCTTGGCGTTTCGCTTCGTATTCCAAGCCCATGCGCACGAAGTTGAATGAGTTTAAGTTTTTCAACTCTGTTTTTGTACCGAACTTGTCGGAACCGATTGGGCGAAGCGAGATGTTCGCGTCGCAGCGAAGCGAGCCTTCTTCCATTTTACAATCGGATACGCCTGTATATTGGATGATTGATTTTAATTTTTCCAAATACGCATACGCTTCTTCTGGCGAACGGATATCCGGCTCAGAAACAATCTCAATCAACGGTGTGCCTTGGCGGTTGAAGTCGACTAATGAGTAACCGTCGCCTGTGTGCGTTAATTTACCTGCATCTTCTTCAAGGTGAATGCGCGTAATGCCGATTTTTTTCTTTTTGCCGTTCACTTCGATTTCAATCCAACCGTTTCTGCCGATTGGTTGGTCATATTGCGAAATTTGGTACGCTTTCGGGTTGTCTGGATAAAAATAGTTTTTGCGGTCAAATTTCGTTTCTGTCGCAATCTCGCAGTTGAGGGCCATTGCGGCTTTCATCGCATATTCGACCGCTTGTTTGTTTAAAACAGGGAGAACCCCTGGATAACCTAAGTCAATGACGTTCGTTTGAGTGTTTGGGGGTGCTCCGAAGTCGGTTGGACTGCTTGAAAAGATTTTTGACTTTGTTTTCAGTTCGACGTGGACTTCAAGTCCGATGACCATTTCAAAGTTCATTCTTCTTACCCCCTTACAACGCTGGTTTTTGTTTATGGTAATCCGTTGCTTGTTCGAACGCATGAGCAACGCGATAGATCGTGCTTTCATCGAAATGTTTACCGATGATTTGCAATCCTACTGGCAAGCCATTGACGAATCCGCATGGAATTGAGATTCCAGGCACACCCGCAAGGTTCACTGGAATCGTTAAAATGTCGTTGGCATACATGGTTAATGGATCGCTTGTTTTCTCGCCGATTTTGAACGCTGGCGTTGGCGTTGTTGGGCCAATGATGACATCGTATTTTTCAAATACTTTCTCAAAGTCTTGTTTAATTAATGTGCGCACTTTTTGCGCCTTCTTGTAGTACGCATCGTAGTAACCAGAGCTTAAGGCGAACGTACCGAGCATAATGCGGCGTTTTACTTCGTTTCCGAATCCTTCGCTACGCGTTTTCTTGTACATATCGATTAAGTTTTCCGCGTTTTCTGTGCGATAGCCGTAACGAACGCCGTCAAAGCGCGCAAGGTTTGCGGATGCTTCAGAAGATGCGAGTAAGTAGTAAGTCGCCAATGCGTATTTTGAATGCGGAAGTGATACTTCTTCCCATGTTGCGCCAAGTTTTTCGAGCACTTTCAACGCGTCTAATACAGATTGGCGAACTTCTTCCGATACACCTTCGCCTAAATATTCTTTCGGCACGGCGATTTTTAATCCTTTGATGTCGCCTGTTAACGCGGATATATAGTCTGGAACCTCGACGTTCGCAGATGTGGAATCCATTGGGTCAAGACCTGCGATCACTTGTAACAAATACGCGTTATCTTCAACTGTGCGTGTAATTGGTCCAATTTGGTCGAGCGAAGATGCGAATGCGACAAGTCCGAAGCGAGAAACGCGTCCGTATGTAGGTTTTAAACCGACAACACCGCAGAACGCTGCTGGTTGGCGAATTGAACCGCCCGTGTCAGAACCTAACGCAAACGGAACTTCTCCTGCCGCGACTGCTGCTGCAGAACCGCCGCTGGAACCTCCTGGTACGCGCTCAAGATCCCAAGGGTTGCGAGTTATTTGGAATCCAGAGTTTTCTGTTGAAGATCCCATCGCAAACTCGTCCATATTTAATTTTCCGATCGTAATCGCATCGGCTTCATGCAAGCGCTGCATGACGGTTGCGTCATAAATCGGATCAAAGTTGTATAAAATTTTACTTGCACACGTTGTGCGAAGCCCTTTTGTCACAATGTTGTCTTTAATTCCAATCGGCATGCCGAAAAGCAAACCGAATTCTTTTTCTGTCGCTAGTTTTTCGTCTAGTTCTTTTGCCTTGCGGCGAGCGTTTTCTTCATCTAACGTTAAAAACGCTTGCACTTTGTCTTCTACTTCAGCGATCCGTTTAAACGATTCATCGACTAAATCAGAGACAGAAATTTCTCTTTTATGTAATAGGCTACGTAATTCGGAAATCTTATGATCAAATAAAGCCATCGATTCTTCCCTCCTTACTCTAAAATGGCTGGTACACGGAATTGCCCGTCTTGATGGTCCGGTGCGTTTTTCAATACTTCTTCACGCGGAAGTCCTGGTGTCGGGATATCTTCGCGCATGACGTTTTTCATATCGAGCACGTGTGAAGTTGGCGGAACGTTTTCTGTATCCAGCTCGTTTAATTGTTCAGCAAATGTAATAATCGCGTCTAATTGCTTCGTAAACATTTCCGCTTCTTCTTCTGTAATCGCTAAGCGTGCCAAATGCGCCACATGTTTCACTTGTTCAATTGAAATTCTTGACATCGTTTTCACCTCCAACAAATTCGACCTGCCACAATACTATGATGATACCAAACTTTCTTTCATTAAAGCAACATTTGCAAAACAACATTTGCCATGATTCAATCATACAAAATCTCCTATGGAGATTACACTAACCATTTACTTGATAAATCCGAACAGGCAGACTAGAATTGGAATAAATATTCATTTTAACCATATTGAAGGGGGAGAGGAATGGCAAAATGAATATTACATTTGACCATCTCGTCCATTTTACAAAAAGCCCTGAAGAAGCGAAAACCGCGTTTCAGCTTATCGGATTTCATGCGATAAACGGAGGAAAGCATCCTTCTTGGGGCACATATAACTGCCTAAACTACTTTACCGGACTGCGCTACATTGAATGGATCGGCTTTACGGACTTTGATCAAGCGAAAGCTTCTGACAACGTATTAATCCAGCAAATCGTCGCAGACTCCCATAAAGGGGAGGGCTTTTCACAATTGGCATTCCGCACAAATGATATGGATGCTGTCATTGACCACATTCAGGCAAAAGGACTAAAGCCGATTGGTCCGTTTGCCGGAAGCCGAAAACGTGAAGATGGCAAAGTATTAAGCTGGTCGATGCTGTTTATCGAGGACGAACAAGATGATACGTGCCGTTATCCGTTTTTCATCCAATGGGGCGAACCGGAAGAAGCCCGCGCGAAGGAAATGGTACCGCTTATGCAGCACAGCATCGGATCGCCATCTCTTTCGTATATTGGGATGAATGTAAGCAACCTTGACGAGTCATTGCAAAAATATTGCCATTTATTCGATGTGCCTCGCCAGTCTGTAACGCAAAGCAAGGATGAATTTGGCACCTATTCCGAACTTCCGATCGGGAACATAGCGGTCCGCTTGTATGAAACAAAAAGCCTCACTGCTCCAATCGGCCATACTCTTATCAACCGTCCGTTTTTATGCGGAATAACCGGAATGCCGGAAAACAAGACCGTCCAGGTAAAAAACGGGATATATCAGTTTACCGCTTAAATTGCTTCCACTCAACAAGAGGGAAGCCTTTTTGTTTCAGTGCCTTCTTAGATGCCCAGCACCATGAACAGAAAAAGAGAATGCTCCCCTCAAGCATCCTCTTTCATGCTTATGAAATCCATCCGGCTTTTTTCTTTCCTTTTAAAAATTGCATGATCACCCATGCGGCGGTTCGGCTTGTGATATCACGAAAGTCCACGGTCGGATCCACTTCAACGATATCCATTGCTTTGACGATTCCATATTCTCCTAGTGCAGCAATTGCTTCCAATAACGTATAGCTATCCATTCCGCCTGGACCTATGGCGGGACATCCCGGCGCGAACGCTTGATCCAAAACATCCATGTCCACCGAAACGTAAATCGCATCCACTTCTTGTTTCAGTTTTTCAATGCTTTCCCTTACAATCTCCTGGATGGGCCGTTCGCGAACGTCTTTCATTGTATAAATCGTGACCCCGTTCTGTTTTCCGTACTCCGTATACGCTTTGCTGTTCGCAAAATCGCGGATGCCAATCTGAATCAGATGGTTTCCATCCAATGTTCCCGACTCGATTAAACTTCGAAACGGCGTACCATTCGTTGGCCCCCCGTCTTCTAAATTGCGCAAATCGTGATGGGCGTCAAATTGAATGACCCCGACCTTCTCCCATCGCTTTCGGAATCCGCGAATCGCCGGGTAGCTAATCGAATGATCTCCGCCAAGGACCAGTAACAACGAATCGGGATTGACTGTCACGATTTGTTCGATCGTTTCAGCAATTCTCTCTTGAGATTGGACAAGATCGGTCGGATGCATCAAAATATCGCCGCAATCTGTCACCTTTATATCCGCTAAATCGATATTCTCCTCAACGGAATAAGTGGTGTAGGAAGAAAGCATTTTTCGGATGGCACTCGGAGCAAAAGACGCTCCCGAGTGGCTGATCGAAGACTTCGATAAAGGAGCTCCAATGAGGCAGACCTCTCCCGCCTCATTTCCGTTCCACTTCTGCAAGATTTCATTTGCCTTTGTGACATGACGGTCTTGAAATAAAGCTCCCCCTGCTTCTTTAAGAAAGCGAAACATTGACATCGTATCCCCCCTTTTTCACCACCACTTTTCCTTCTTTTAAGACCATGTGGACATGATTCACTCCGTAATGATAAGGAACATACGCATAATTCGGTGCGTCCCAAATGACGATATCCGCCTTTCTGCCAATGGCGATGCGTCCCGCTTCCTCCCCGCGGTTAATCGCATAAGCGGCATTCACCGTGACGGCATGCCAAATTTCTTCCGGTGTCATGTTGAGCTTTAGGGCCGCTAATGACATAATGAGCTGCAAATTTTCTGTAGGCGAACTTCCGGGATTGAAGTCCGTCGCCAGCGCAACAGACGCTCCCGCTTCAATCATCTCGCGCGCTCTTGCGTATTTTTCTTTCGCTAAATAAAACGAAGTTCCCGGCAGCAAAACAGCAATCGTATTTGACTTCGCCAGCTGCGCGATGCCAACATCCGATGCGCCGACAAGGTGGTCACCGCTGACCGCGCCCAGTTCAACCGCTAATTCCGTTCCGCCAAGCGGTTCGATTTCATCCGCGTGAATTTTCACGGCGAATCCAAGCGATTTTGCCGCTTGTAAAAACGCGCGCGACTGCTCGACCGTAAACACGCCCGTTTCGCAAAAAATATCGACAAATTCGGCCAGCTCTTCTTTTTGAATGGTATGAAGCAAGGCGGCCATCCGCTCAAGAAACTCGTCCGGATTGTCTTTATGCTCCGGCGGAATCGCGTGCGCGCCGAGAAACGTGGAGACAAGGTCGATCGGATGTTCTTGTTGAAGGCGTTGAACGACTCGCAATTGTTTGAGTTCCGTTTCTTCATTCAATCCGTAGCCGCTTTTCGCCTCAACGGTTGTCACGCCGTAAGACAGCATCCGATCAAGATGAAACTTCGCTTTTTCAAAAAGTTCTTCTTCGCTTGCTGCTCTCGTTGCCCGTACGGTTGATAAAATGCCGCCGCCTCGTTTTAAAATCTCTAAATATGGAACGCCTTGCTGTTTCAGGGCCAGTTCATGCTCTCGGGAGCCGCCGAACACAAGATGTGTATGCGGGTCAACAAGCCCCGGCGTTACAAGCTTTCCGTTTGCATCGATCACTTGATCAGCGCGAAATCCTTTTGCTTCTTCATTTGTTCCGATAAACGCAATTTTTCCATCTTTCAAGCCAATCGCAGCATTCTCCAGCACGGGGAGCTTTTTCATTTGCTCCCCTTTAGCCGGACCGCTTCCTTCCATTGTTAAAAGCTGGCCAATGTTTGTAATGAGCGTATCGAAATGAGACATTTGCCACTTCCTCCTTACTGGTACTTTCGCATCGGAATCGTGATGCCCATTTCGTCCGCGACTTCAATCGCTCGTTCATAACCCGCATCGGCATGACGAATGATTCCCATGCCTGGATCTGTCGTCAACACACGCTCTAAACGTTCTTTTGCCAAATCGGTCCCATCGGCAACAACGACCATTCCGGCATGCAGCGAATAACCCATGCCGACACCGCCGCCATGATGGAAGGAAATCCATGAGCCGCCAGCGGCCGTGTTAATCAAAGCGTTGAGCACCGCCCAGTCGCCAATGGCGTCGCTTCCGTCTTTCATCGCTTCCGTTTCGCGGTTTGGCGAAGCAACTGAACCGCAATCTAAATGATCGCGTCCGATGACAATTGGTGCTTTTAACTCTCCTTTGCGCACCAATTCGTTGATCGCAAGCCCCATTTTCACGCGCTCGCCATATCCCAACCAGCAAATGCGAGCAGGAAGCCCTTGAAATTTTACTTTCTTCTGCGCCATATCGATCCAGCGAATAAGCGCCTCATTTTCTGGGAACAGTTCTTTAATCAGGGCGTCTGTTCGATAAATATCTTCCGGATCACCCGATAATGCCACCCATCGGAACGGTCCTTTTCCTTCGCAGAATAACGGGCGAATATAGGCTGGAACGAAACCTGGAAACGCAAATGCATCCTCAACCCCTTCATCTTTTGCTACTTGGCGAATATTGTTGCCATAGTCGAATACAATCGCTCCTCGTTTTTGGAACTCCAACATCGCTTCTACATGTTTGGCCATGCTTTGTTTGGAGCGGCGCACGTATTCATCCGGATTGCTCTTGCGCAATGCCGCCGCTTCATCCAGTGACATCCCTTCTGGAATATACCCGTTTAACGGATCATGCGCCGACGTTTGGTCAGTGACGATATCCACTTTTACACCGCGTTTTAACAGCTCATGATGCACTTCTGCGGCATTGCCGACAAGCCCGATTGACAGCGGCTCGCCTTTTTCTTTTGCCTCATGCGCCCAAAGAAGCGCTTCGTCCAATGAATCAGTCATGCGGTCGCAATAGTTGGTATCCAACCGTTTTTGAATGCGGCTTGGGTCGACTTCAACCGCGATGACAACCCCTTCATTCATGGTTACCGCCAGAGGCTGCGCACCGCCCATTCCTCCTAAGCCAGCTGTGAGCGTTAACGTCCCTTTCAATGTTCCGCCGAAATGTTTTTTCGCCACTGCGGCAAACGTTTCGTACGTTCCTTGCAAAATTCCTTGCGTACCGATGTAAATCCAACTGCCCGCTGTCATTTGTCCGTACATGATTAACCCTTTTTGATCTAGCTCATGGAAATGCTCCCAGTTTGCCCATTTTGGGACGAGAACCGAGTTGGAAATCAGCACTCTCGGTGCGCGTTCATGCGTTTTAAACACACCGACCGGCTTTCCGGATTGAATGAGAAGCGTTTCATCTTTTTCAAGCTCTCGCAATGTTTTGACGATCGCGTCAAACGCTTCCCAGTTTCGCGCCGCTTTCCCAATGCCGCCGTATACAATAAGCTCCTCCGGTTTTTCGGCAACTTCCGGGTCTAAATTGTTATAGAGCATGCGAAGAACCGCTTCTTGTTCCCAGCCTTTGCACTCCAATTCAAGACCTTTTTTCGCTTTAATGTTGCGTGAAGTTATTTGACTCATCATTGTTTCCTCCTTATGAATATTGATTGATGGGTGTGATTGTTTGAAGAAAAAAGGGCCAGTCAACATCTTTCAACCATTGCGCCGCCGCTTCGATGTCTTTGGAAAAGATGCGGTCTTTTGTGATGGATGGAACAATTTTTCGCGCGGCTTCATAAAACTTTCTCGTCTTTGGCGCCATGTTCTCCACACCGCGATACTCAACGGCTTGCATGGCACAAATCAGTTCAATCGCGAGCACCCGCCTTGTGTTTTGTAAAATGGCATACGCATGTCGGGAAGCGATCGTGCCCATGCTGACATGGTCTTCTTGATTCGCAGACGACGGAATCGAATCGACGCTTGCCGGATGAGCGAGCGTTTTATTTTCGGATACGAGCGAAGCTGCGGCATACTGCATAATCATCGCTCCCGACTGCAAACCCGGAGCTGGGCTTAAAAACGGCGGCAAATCGTTTAATTGCGGATTCACCAGCCGCTCAATTCGGCGCTCTGAGATGTTCGCCAGCTCAGCAATCGCGATTTTCATAAAATCCATCGCAAGCGCAATCGGCTGACCGTGAAAATTCCCGCCGGAAATCACCTTCGCCCCGTCTTCAAAAATGAGCGGATTGTCCGTTGCTGCGTTCATTTCAATTTCCAGCTTTTCTTTTACATAATCAAGCGCTTGCCAAGAAGCTCCATGCACTTGCGGAATGCAGCGAAGCGAGTAAGCATCTTGCACGCGCAGCTCGCCTTGTCTTGTCGTCAATTTGCTGTCCGCTAAATAATCGCGAATTCTTGCTGCTACTTCCACCTGCTGCCTGTAACCGCGGACGAGATGCACCTGTTCATCAAACGCATCAATAATCCCGCGCAACCCTTCGATCGTCATGGCGGCAATGGCTTCGCTTTCATACGCCAGCTGTTCCGCTTCTAAATAAACGACCACTCCCATTGCCGTCATCGCCTGAGTGCCGTTAATAAGCGCCAATCCTTCTTTCGCCTTTAACGCAATCGGGGCAATGCCTTCTTTTGATAACGCTTCTATAGCGGGAACTCGCTTGCCGCGATAAAACACTTCCCCTTCTCCTAAAAGAGCAAGCACTAGATGAGAAAGCGGAGCGAGGTCGCCGCTTGCCCCAAGCGAGCCTTGCTGCGGAATGACCGGATGGATTTTTGCGTTCAATAAATCCAACAACCGTTCAATTACGATTGGCCGCACACCGGAATATCCTTTTAAAAGGGCGTTGGCACGAAGAAGGAGCATAGCGCGAGACACAACTTCCGGAAACGGCTCCCCCACGCCGCATGCGTGCGAATGAATTAAATTCCATTGCAGTTCTTCGACATCATCCGCGTCAATCAAGACGTCGCTGAACTTTCCGAATCCTGTATTGATGCCGTATACCACTTTTTTATTCGCAACAATCTCTTCCACCGCTTTTCTGCTTCGCTCCACAGCCTCCATACTCTCTTTGGAAGCGATGACAAATTCATCGCGGTACAACACCCGTTTTACTTCCTCTAACGTTAACGTATGACCAGTTAAAACGACCATGTTTTCTCCACCCTCTCCATCGCTTTAGCGAAATAAAAAAGGAGGCTATATTCGCACATACACATATTACGTATTGCGAATGCAGCCTCCTCATGACTAAAAAACTATAGGCTTCCTATATTTAAATATGGTTGATTCCTAATCCAATCGTTTCGTGTTCCAGCCCGCGAATCGGCGCGCCGATCGTACCATATAAAGCAACGGCGATCCATTCTCCTTCCTCGCTGTTTTCATACGGTTTTCCGCGGACAACAGCGAAACGAAGACCGACTGTTCTCATTAAATCTCCTAAATCAACCTGTCCTCTCGTTACGCCTTGCATCGCCTCAATCACCGCATGATACAGCGCATGCATTTCTCGATATAGCTCACCGTTCACAACATCGTTTCGCTTCGCTGCCGTTTCAATGGAAGCAACAATTTTTTGCAGTTCCATTGAACCGACTTTCCCTTTGCAATAGCGCCATTGCAAGCTCTCTAAATGAGCAGTGATTTCCGCTTCTTCCTCCTCTTCCAAAAGCGCTAAGAGCACAGCGTTGCGCCCAATCCTTCCTTTTGCTTGCTTCAGCATGCCAATCAGCACCTATTTTTTAAATTTTCTAAACAGACTAATAACTTACTATTATTGTAACCGTCCTATTTTCTTATTGTCAATGATTTATTACCATATTTTAACAAATTAATAAATTAGCAAACTAAAGAATCGCACATTGATCTGTATAGATTCAAGTTGAGTTTCCGACATGTCTCATCATGAATAGAAGACCGCTTTTCTGCCATAGGCGACAAGATTTTTCTTGCCGCCCAGGCATGCTAGAAGCATGCCGATTCCGAACGTAAAACGCATGACAGACAAATTCATTTGTCTGGTGACGTTTTCGTTCGGAGAAGTGGCAGAAAAGCTTATTTATGTCGAAAAATTAAACTTAATATATGGCATTTGTATTCGCAATAAACGAAAAGCAGGAATCATCACGATCCCTGCTTTTGAAAGATATCTTCCGTTAAGAAACTTGTTCTTCATCTCTCTTAAAATCATTGACCCAATAGTCCGCATTTTTAATACCGAGATTCACAGGGTTAAACACCGGATCTTTCCCCTGTTTCTTCTGCTCCTCATAATCTTTCAACGCCTTTAATGCCGGTTTGGCAAGAATGACAATGGCAATAATATTTAGCCAAACCATGATTCCTAAACCAACATCGCCTAATGCCCACGCAAGGCCGGCTGTTTTGACAGATCCGTAGAAAGTTGCCCCAAGAATGCCAACTTTTAATAAAAACATCGGTAATCTACTATCTCTTCCACGGGTTAAATAGGCAATGTTTGTTTCAGCGATATAATAATAGGCCATGATCGTCGTAAACGCGAAGAAAAATAGCGCAACCGCCACAAATCCTGCTCCAAAACCAGGAAATACGGTTTCAATGGCTGCTTGTGTATAAGCAGGACCAGGCTCAACATCGCCTAAGTTGTTCACAATATAAGAACCGTCTGGCGCTTGAGTATTATACATTCCTGTGAACAAAATCATAAATGCTGTTGCGGAACATACAAGCAAGGTATCAACATACACTGAAAACGCTTGCACTAATCCTTGCTTTGCTGGGTGGGATACTTCAGCAGCGGCGGCGGCATGCGCTCCAGTACCTTGACCGGCTTCGTTCGAGTAAATTCCTCGCTTGACTCCCCATGAAATAGCCATACCAAGAATACCACCAAATGCTTGGTCAAACCCGAGTGCACTTTTGAAAATTAATGCCATCACATGCGGCAATTCTGTAATATTCATTGCGACAATGATGATGGATAAAAGGATATAGCCGAGCGCCATAAAAGGAACGACATACTGTGCTACCGTTGCAATCCGTTTGACTCCCCCAAAAATAATAGTCCCTAATAAAAGAACTAAAATGATTCCTGTAACCGTCGGGCTCATATCAAATGCATTGTTTAATCCTGCTGCAATCGAGTTGGCTTGAATGCCAGGCATTAATAAACCAACCGCAAGAATAGCTGATAACGCAAACAAGACAGCATACCATTTCCAACCTGTTCCCTTCTCAATATAATAGGCTGGTCCTCCGCGATATTGACCGTCTTGTTTCACTTTATAAATTTGTGCCAGCGTCGATTCAACAAAAGCGCTTGATGCCCCGATAAAGGCAATTGCCCACATCCAAAAGACAGCCCCTGGACCACCGAACGCAATCGCAGTCGCTGTTCCAGCAATATTCCCTGTACCAACGCGTCCGGAAAGAGCAAGAGACAACGCTTGGAAAGAAGACACGCCAGCATCTGAACTTTTCCCTTGGAACATGAGAGCAATCATATCCTTAAAATGCCTGACCTGCAAAAAGCGCGTGACAATCGAGAAAAGCAGCCCGACACCAAGGCAAAGATAAATCATGACGGGACTCCATAAGATCTCATTCAGCTTGTTTACAAAATCCTCCAAAATAACTCCCCCTTGTTCATTTTTTGCTTTCATTAATAATTATAAGAATTTTTTAATTTATTAGAATTATAGATAAAATTTTGTTGTAAAACAATAAAATTTTTTAACTAATGATGCATTTCCACAATGACTTTTCTCATTTCTTTTCACCAGTGAAAGCTTCATTATGTTAGAAAGCAATGTTAGAAAACAAAACTCATTTTATGTATCGACCTAAGTTATTGACATTTATCAAAAAATTCAGTATTTTATGTTTATATTGGAAATTGAGGGTTATTTATGAAGATGTTGATCGTTCGTTCACTTCTATTTGCAACTTTATGGACTCTCTATTTATATCATCACTTTCATCAATCGAAGCATCTTGCCATTTTATTGTTCATCAGCTCGATTGTGATTGGAAGTTATTTTTTTGTTTCCGCCGCAAAACGTCCACTTGTTTTATACATCGCCATCGACTTTTTACTCGTTTTAGCTGAATGGCGATATCCGCTTTCCAACCATATGTACTCTCTCTTACTGCTTTTATATGTTTACACAGAGTCAATTTTTCGATTGCCCCATTCGGCATTTCGCGTATTGACATGTTTTCATCTTCTTTGTTCATCGATGATTATTTTGATGAAAACTCACCAAATCGAATGGCTTTTTATTTTGATGCTTCTTTCATCCATCTCGGTTTTGTTCAATCAAAATATGTCCGAAAAGGAGGAACAAAGGCAACTTTATGAACAGTTGCTTGGAGAGTATCGGCGTTTAAAGCGCTTAAACTATCAAACGGAAAGAGCTGCTCGATTAGAAGAACGAACGAGGATTGCGCGCGATATTCATGATTCCGTGGGGCATAAACTAACCGCCCTTTTAATGCAGCTGGAAATGTTATCTATCAAAAACCCACGAGAAGAATACGAGGAACTAAAACATTTTGTCCGTGAAAGTTTAGAAGAAACAAGACATGCAGTTCGCGCATTAAAAACGGAAGAACACGAAGGAATTTCCTCTGTATTGCAACTCATTCGAAAATTAGAGTCAGAAAGTCATATTTTGGTTCATTTTACGATCAAGCGAGGAGCCTTATCCGTCCGTCTGACCAACCAACAAAATGTTGTTTTATATCGAGTGATTCAGGAGTCGCTCACCAATGCGATGAGACATGCTCAATCCAGAGAAGTGTTTGTTATATTAGGAAAATCAGCAGTCGGTGAACTCGAATTTTTAATTAAAAATCGAATTTTTGACCCGAAGCCGTTTCAGTTAGGTTTTGGTTTAAAGAATATGAAGGAACGAGTGAAAGAAGTAGGCGGGACGCTGCGCGTGTTTCAAACGAATGAAGAGTTTGTGATTCAAGGAACTTTACTGGCAAAAGAGGTGTCGTGATGACCATTCGGATTTTATTAGTGGAAGATCAAGCGATTGTTCGACAAGGACTTAAAATGATGATTGAACAAGACGGCCAACTAAAAGTCGTTGCTGAGGCCACGAATGGGTTAGAGGCCCTAGAAAAAATGGAGAACCATATCATTGATCTTGTTCTTATGGATATTCGAATGCCTGTCATGAACGGAGTGGAAGCAACCAAAAAAATCAAAGCGCGTTGGGCGGATGTGAAAATCCTTATTTTAACAACATTCAATGATGACGAGTATGCGATGCAGACATTAAAAGACGGCGCAAGCGGCTTTTTATTAAAAACAGCTGATTCCAAAAAGCTGATCGAGGCGATTCACAGTTGTATGAAAGGCGGAATGACGATTCATGAAGAGGTTGCCGCAAAAATCGTTCCGAAGTTGTTAGAAAAACCGCAAAAGGACCCTTTTCCCATCCCTTTAACCCCTCGTGAGTTGGCGATTGCCAAATTGGTCGGAGAAGGAAAAACGAATAAAGAAATTGCAGCCGAGCTTCATTTATCTTTAGGGACCGTTAAAAATTATATTACGCAAATCTTACAAAAACTTGACCTTCGCGATCGAACACAGCTTGCCATTTATGCCGTCAAACACGATATTTGCTAGCAACATTGAGGCTGTTCCGAAAGTCCATGGCTAGCTCCCACAACACAATATATAGGACATAACATTGGATAAATGAAATATATATTGTGAAACTCGCGTGAGGTCAGCCCCTTATGAGACAGCGCCATTTTTTATTGGCTATTTTCTAAAAGATTGTTGTTATCAGTCATAGAAAAGATGTATATCACATGGTAAAATAAAACAAAAAAGGAGTTAGTTTCAATGGAATTGCCAAAATGTTGTAAATGCAACCATAAATTTAGTTGGAGAAGCATATTTCGTGCTTCGTTCAAATTTAGGCAAGAAATAAAGTGTCCTGAATGTGGAACAAAAATATATCCAACAATGAAATCAAGACAAAAAATAAGTTTAATGACTAATATACCATTGATCATATCCTTTGCACTACTGGCATTTGGGCTTCCATTTAAGTTTGCTATTTTGATATTTTTGTCGTTAACAGTTCTTGTAATGACATTGATACCATTTTTATATTCGTTTGTCGATAAAGAAGAGCCCCTTTGGTGAAAAAGAACGCAATTTTATTATTGCGTTCTTTTTTTAGCTGGTCATTCTAAACCACTTGTGAGGGTATCTCGTTCCTGACAATGGACTATCTGTTTGTTATATCATGGAATGATTTCCCACAGTCCTTACAGAGAGATAGCATTGACGAGAGCGATATTTGCCATTGCGTTTCATAGACACATTTCCGCAATGGATTCACGCTCCATTCAGCAACAATTTATGCCAACATGACTGAGGTCATATTTTTTTGAAAAATAAATGACTTGCGATAGTGTGAATGACAACTCGAAAAACATAACAATGAAACTAAGGAGGCGAGGAACATGTTAGAAGCAGTAGAACTGACCAAGCAATTTAAGCAACATAAAGCGGTCAATAAAGCGAGTTTGTTTTTAGAAAGAGGAGAAATCGTCGGGTTGCTGGGGCCGAACGGAGCAGGAAAATCAACGACGATTGCGATGATTTCCACCTTAATTCCACCGACGAGCGGCGATGTTCGTTTCAATAACGAAAGCGTCATTAAACATCCGCATAAACTGCGAAACGTATTAGGAGTCGTGCCGCAAGAAATCGCGTTGTACTCCGACCTATCCGCAAAAGAAAATTTGCAGTTTTTCGGAAAAATTTATCGCCTATCAGGGATGGAATTAAAAACGAGAATCGAAGAAGTTTTAGAGATTGTCGGGTTAACCGATCGGCAAAATGATCTCGTCAAACACTTCTCTGGCGGAATGAAAAGAAGATTAAATATTGGTGTGGCCTTATTACATGAACCAAAATTCATTATTATGGACGAACCGACCGTCGGCATTGACCCGCAGTCCAGAAACTACATTTTAGAAACGGTCAAGCGATTGAACGAAGAAAAAAAAATGACGGTGTTATACACCAGCCACTACATGGAAGAAGTCGAGTTTTTATGCGATCGAATTTACATTATGGATCAAGGTCATATCATTGTTTCAGGAACGAAAGAAGAAATTAAAAATATTTTATCATCGGAAGATACGATTCAAATAAAAGTGGAACGAGCCAATGAATCTTTTATTCAAGCCTTGCATCAAAATCCAATCATCAGCCGTGTCACGGTTCAAGATGGCCTAATCACCATTTTGGCTCCAAAAGAAGTCAATCTATTGTCAACCCTATTTAAACTGGCTGACGAGACAAAGACGGTTTTGACATCCGTTGAAATCAAAACACCAACCTTAGAAGATGTGTTTCTCCATTTAACTGGACGCGCACTGCGCGATTAAAGGAGGACATGACATGATTAGTCCATTTATAAAGAAACAATTTTTATTGTTGATTCGAAACCCGCAGGAGCTGCTGCTTCTTCTAGGCATGCCGTTCATTTTAATTACGATATTAGGTTTTGCGCTTGGAAGTTTTATGAATAATGAAGGAACAAACATTCACGCCAAAGTAGCCTTTGTCGAACATGGGAACGAACAAGAAGACTTTAAAACATTCGTAAATGATGTAAAAAACATGCCGATGCCAGTGGAACAGAAGGAAATGCTGGTGAAAACAGCAGAAAAGATGTTGCCCATCACCATGTTAAAAAATGATGTTTTTGGTTCAAAAGAAATACAACCGTATATTGAATTCGTAACCGTTCCTCCATCTGAGCTTGATGAAACCCGGCAAAGCGACCGTTATGCAGCGATTATTGAAGTTCCTGAGCATTTCTCCTATGCCTTTTTAAACAACGCGATGTTTGGAGGAAACGTTCAACCTAAACTTTCGATTTATATGAATGAAGGAAAACAAATGGCCGCTAAATTAGTAGAAGATATCCTTATTGAATTCCAGGAACAATATTCCATATTTTCCGCACCCGGAAAAGCCGGAGTGGCAAGCAATTCATTGGAATTGCCTGCTATTAATGTGAAAGGGGAAATGGAAACCGTTACGAAAAAGAAACCAATGACGGCATCTACCTATTATACGGTTGGAATGAGCGTCATGTTCGTGTTATATATCGCGTCCTATATCGCCTCTTATGCCTTCCGTGAAAAACAGTCTCATGTTTTCCAGCGGATTTTACTTGCTAATGTTCCAAAAAGGGCTTATATATCTAGCATTTTTCTTACGGCAATGATTCTCGCGTTTGTTCAGCTTATCATTTTATACGGGTTGGCTGCTCTGTTTTATGATGTTAAATGGCCAAATATGACGTCATTTCTATCTATCACCGTTTCTCTTTGCTTCGCTGTCGGAGGTTTAGCCGTGCTACTAACCGCTTTAAACTATAGAATGAACTCGGAAAATGTATCAATCTTTTTCTCAAGTACGATCGTTTCGATTTTGTCATTTCTTGGGGGAAGTTTTTTCCCTTCTGGCCAAATTTCAGAATTTATCCGTATAGTAGGAGATTTAACCCCGAATGGTGCCAGCATGACGGCCTATTTAAAAATTTTACAAGGTTATGAGTTATCTGCAGTCATTGGGTCGGTTTGGTATTTATGCGCCTTTGGTGTTGTCATCCTCATCTGCAGCATTTGGATTTTCCCAAAAAGGGGGGATTTATCATGATGGGAGTTTTATCGGCAAAATTTCGCCTTTTTATCCGAAAACCATGGATGTTTCTAATTACATCTGTCATTTGCATTGTATTTGCTTTATTAATTGGCGAAGCAAACAAAAAAGAAATACGAGTCCCTGTTTACAGCGATCTCTCAAAAAAAGAAGTAACAGATCTATTTCATTCCCTCCAGCAATCGGATTTATTTACTTTTGAATGGATGGATGAGGATGATGTTCATAAACTTGTCAGCGAGGGCAAGGTTGTAGCGGGAGTTAAGCTAGAGAAGGATGATTTCCGCTTAATTGTATCCTCCAAAACCGCCAATGTCTATTTAATTGGTCAATATGTCCAAAAAGTTTATACCAAAGAAATGCAAACGAAAAAGATCATCGAAAGCGCGACGAAAAATCCGAATATAAGCGTTGAAAACGTTAAAGACGCACTCCATGATGCAAAAACTCATCCCATTTTTACGCTGGAAAAGAAACGGTTTCGCGGGGAAGAGACCGTGATTATAGACGGCCAACTGCAATCCATCTTTGGTTTTTCATTATTTTTCGTCATCTACACGATTGCTTATAACGTTCTTTATATTTTAATCGAAAAACGGGAAGGAATTTGGAATCGGATGATTTTGTCCCCGATCAAAAAATGGGAGATATACGCAGGGAATTTAATCTACAGCTTTATCATGGGCTATATCCAAGTAGCGCTCATACTGGTCGTTTTTCGCTTTGCCATTGGCATCGATTTTCACGGCAAACTGTTAACCATCTTCTTGCTGCTAATTCCTTATGTGTTTGCGATTGTTGCCTTATCGATTTTTATCACAGGAATTGCCAAAAACGTACAGCAATTCAACGCTATCCTTCCACTGATCGCTGTCAGCATGGCAATGATTGGCGGAGCGTACTGGCCGTTAGAGATTGTATCCTCCAATGTGCTATTGACGCTCTCTAAATTCGTCCCGGTCACGTATGGAATGGAATTGCTAAAGAGGGCCGTAATCTACGGCGATTCATTCACTGATTTGTTATATCCGATCAGCATTTTATGCTTCATGGGCGTTGTATTGGCAGGACTAGGAATTAACATCATGGAAAGAAGGCACGTTGCATAAGAGTTTTCGGCATATCTCATCATAAATCGAAAGAGGCATCTCCTGAAGGGACGGTTCGAAATCCGTATCACTTTATAAAAAAACGGAGGCCTCTTTTTTATTTTCATGTACCTCCTACCCTGCCAATAAGCTCGATATCAGCAGGAAAACAATAATAAGCGGATTCATCGCAATTACACTAAACACTAAATACACAAAGATTTCTCTCATTTGGATGCGATTGTTTTTGACGAATAGATAAAGGATATACGCCATATAAGGAATCATAAGCACAACGGCAGAAATGAGCCCTGGAACATAATGTCTGTACACAAAAAACTGACCGGCATGAACCACCCCATTCACCAGCAATAAACAGATACAAAAAACGGTGAGATGAAGCGTGATCCGACTGCGCTTCTTATATTCCATCCAGACAATGATACTAACGGTCAAAGTAAGCAGTACCATTGCAATGGCTACATTTTTCAATTCATATAATCGTGCCAAAAACGGATAATCATCTAAAATTTCATTCGCCCATCCTTGAAGAAATGGAAGCTCCTCTATATTGTGAATCGCAAATACAATCGGCAGGAGCCATAAAATTTGATAAGGATGGATGCTTTTCTTCTTTTCTCGTTTCATCATCACGTTTGCTTCGATCGTGCATCATCTCCCATCCGTTTGTTTATCCCTCTTTAGGGAGTGCTTTTACGTTTGAGCATCACGAAAAATAATCCGATCCATAAATATCATCGTTTTCATTTCAGCAACACCTTATGTAAATATTTCCAAATAGATAAATTTCAACAAGATTCACGAAATTCCTTCTTCATGATAGAAATTCTAAAACAAAACCCCTTTGCCATTTGATATTATCCCTCTTGTGTAGACAGTGTAGAAAAAGGACACACTGCTATACAGGAGGGATTTTTTTGGATAAATCAAATGCAAAATACAAAAG
>NZ_SLUL01000020.1 GCF_004341205.1 Thermolongibacillus altinsuensis | reverse complement strand
CGTCTTTCAAAACTGTTTGCGTTCATATCCATTATGGGAAGGAATGATGGATTTTCATGCATGGGTGGGGAGTAAAATTACTCATGGATGTTTTTGTATAAAATGTTAATAATAATGTTATATTATTAAAATCGTTTACATCATTTTAATTCCGACTTTTTTCGACAAAATGTATATTCGCTATTTATTTATGAAATGAAAAGTGTTATATTATTATCAAGAAACATATAATTGTCTAACATCAGAGGTCTGATATCTTGGAAATTAATTGTATGGGGGCTTGGTGATGTCGATTAAGTCGGACCATCGTCATTTGTATTTACAAGTGATTGATCGGATTAAACATGATATTGAAACAGGGGTTTATAAAGAAAAAGAGAAACTGCCTTCTGAATTTGAACTAGCGAAACAATTAGGAGTTAGTCGAGCAACGTTGCGGGAGGCGCTCCGTGTTCTTGAGGAAGAAAACGTTATCATTCGTCGTCACGGCGTTGGTACCTTTGTCAATTCTAAACCAATGTTTACATCGGGGATTGAACAATTAAGCAGCGTCACGGACATGATTAAACAAGCTGGCCGTAAGCCTGGTACGATTTTTCTCTCCTCTTCGATTCAAAGTCCGACTGAGGAAGATATAAAGCGTTTTCAATGTTCGAAAGATGAAGAAATTTTAGTTGTTGAACGAGTTCGAACAGCAAATAATGAACCAGTCGTGTATTGTATCGATAAAGTCCCTTGTAAATATTTACCTAAAGGGATTGCTTATGAAAAAGAGTCATTATTAGAAATATTACATAATGAAGCGAATCGTTATATTGCTTATGCGGTTACTCATATTGAACCGCTCGGTTATCACGAAAAAGTATCACCGATTTTAGAATGCGACCCTGAATCGGCTTTGCTTGTACTAAAACAGTTGCATTTTGACGAAAACGATGAGCCGATTCTTTATTCGATTGACTATTTTAAATCTGACAAATTTAGTTTCCACGTATTAAGAAAACGCGTGTAGTTCAAATCTTTTTAAGGAGGTGACGCCATCCGAGAAGGGTTGAAGTTCACGAAACAAAGTTTTTATATTTCTAAATTTTATCCAAGGGGGTAAAGATTGATGAAGAAAAAGCGTTTAGGTCTATCACTTTCTCTTTTATTGACTGCCGGTATGCTTTTAGGAGGTTGCGGGCAAGCTAAAGAAGACAAAGCAGCAGAAGAAGGAAAAGGTAATGGCTTTAGCGTAGCGATGGTTACAGACGTTGGTGGAATTGATGACAAATCGTTCAACCAATCTGCATGGGAAGGCTTGCAAAAATTTGGTGAAGAGAACGGTTTGAAAAAAGGAAAAGGCGGCTATGACTATCTACAATCACAAAGTGACGCTGACTATGCAACGAACTTAAATAAACTCGTTCGCAGTAAATTCGATTTAATTTTCGGGATCGGTTTCTTAATGACGGATGCTATTACAGAAATTGCTGATCAAAAACCAAATAATAAATTTGCGATCGTTGACAGCGTTGTTGAAAAGCCAAACGTAGCAAGCATTATATTCAAGGAGCATGAAGGTTCATTCCTTGTTGGGGTTGTTGCTGGTTTAACGACGAAAACGAATAAAGTTGGTTTTGTTGGCGGTATGGAAATCCCGTTAATTGAGAAATTTGAAAGCGGATTCCTCGCAGGAGTAAAAGCTGTCAATCCGAACGCAACAGTAGAAGTTCAATATGCTGGAGCGTTTGATAAAGCGGATAAAGGAAAAGCGATCGCTTCAAGTATGTATGCATCTGGAATTGACGTCATTTACCATGCGGCAGGTGCGACAGGAAACGGTGTGTTCTCTGAAGCCATCGACTTGAAAAAACAAGATCCAAATAAAGAAATTTGGGTCATCGGTGTTGACCGCGACCAATATGAAGAAGGAAAAATTCCTGGAACAGATAAAAGCGTAACATTAACATCCATGGTTAAGCGTGTAGACGTTGCGGTTTATGACTTAGCAACAAAAACGAAAAATGGAAACTTCCCAGGTGGGCAAGCGGTTGAGTACGGACTTAAAGAAGATGGTGTTGGCATTGCTCCATCAACAGACAACCTTTCTCAAGATGTGTTAAAAGCTGTCGAAGAGTGGAAACAAAAAATTATTAACGGCGAAGTAAAAGTGCCAAAAACTCGTGAAGAATATAAAGAATTTGAAGCAACATTAAAGAAATAAAAAACTAAATAAAAAGGCTAGTGAAAACTAGCCTTTTTATTGAAATTAAATCATTAGATCATTAAATCATTAAATGAAAAGTTGCAAGTTTTTGCAGCTTTTCATTTGGTGATTTTAACATGCTCATACAAGGAGTGAATGATGATTGGAATACGTAATTGAGATGTTGAATATCCGCAAAGTATTCGGTAATTTCGTGGCAAACGACAACATTACCCTTCAATTAAAGAAAGGAGAGATTCATGCCCTTCTTGGCGAAAACGGCGCAGGAAAATCAACGCTGATGAACGTTTTATTCGGTTTATATCAACCGGATGGCGGGGAAATTCGCGTAAAAGGAAAAACGGTTAAAATTGCAAATCCAAATGTTGCGAATGATCTTGGAATTGGGATGGTCCACCAACATTTTATGCTTGTTGATACATTTACAGTAACAGAAAACATTATTTTAGGAAGTGAGCCAACAAAACGCGGACAAATTGATATGAAGCGCGCAGAGCAGGAAGTAAGGGAGCTCTCTGAACGCTATGGGCTTGCCGTTGATCCAACGGCAAAAATTGCTGACATTTCGGTTGGAATGCAGCAACGTGTAGAAATTTTAAAAACGTTATATCGCGGCGCAGATATTCTCATTTTTGATGAACCGACAGCCGTATTGACACCGCAAGAAATCCAAGAGCTTATTCAAATTATGAAAACACTTGTAAAAGAAGGGAAGTCCATTATTTTAATTACGCATAAGCTGAAAGAAATTATGGAAGTGTGCGATCGTGTAACGGTTATTCGTCGCGGTAAAGGAATTGGGACGCTTAACGTTTCGGAGACAAATCCAAATGAACTAGCCGCAATGATGGTTGGACGCGAGGTTCATTTCAAGACGGAAAAGAAACCTCCAAAAGTAGGAAAACCTGTGTTGGAAATTAAAGATTTAGTTGTGAAAGATTCTCGCGGCGTGACCGTTGTTGATCATCTAAACTTGACTGTTCATAGCGGGGAAATTGTCGGAATCGCGGGCGTAGATGGAAATGGACAATCAGAATTGATTGAAGCGATTACGGGCCTCATCAAATCAGAATCGGGTTCCATCAAGCTAAATGGAAAGGAAATCCGTAACTTAACGCCGCGTCAAATTACGGAAGCAGGTGTTGGCCACATTCCACAAGATCGCCATAAACACGGACTTGTTCTCGATTTTCCAATTGCTGAAAACATGGTATTGCAAACTTATTATAAAGAACCTTATTCGAAAAACGGCATTTTAAACTTTAAAAAGATTTATGAAAAAGCTCGTCAATTAATTCAAGAGTTTGACGTTCGTACTCCTGATGAATACACAAAAGCGCGCGCGCTTTCAGGAGGAAACCAACAAAAAGCGATCATCGGCCGAGAAGTGGATCGCGATCCAGATCTTTTAATTGCTGCGCAACCGACTCGCGGATTGGACGTTGGGGCCATCGAGTTTATTCATAAGCGGCTCATTGAACAACGCGATAAAGGGAAAGCGGTATTGCTTGTTTCCTTTGAATTGGATGAAATTATGAACGTCAGCGATCGAATCGCTGTCATTTACGAAGGAAAAATTGTGGCGATTGTGGATCCGAAAGAAACAACAGAACAAGAACTTGGCTTGTTGATGGCAGGAAGTAAACGGAAGGAAGCAGGTGTTTCATCATGAATTCAAATCGTCTCACCAATATTATGATTCCTATTTTCGCGGTATTGCTTGGAATTCTTGCTGGTGCAATCGTCATGATTGTGAGCGGATACGATCCGATTGCAGGATACTCCGCGCTTTTGTATGGAGCGTTTGGTGATCGATATTATATTGGAGAAACGATTCGTCAAGTCACTCCATATATTCTTGCGGGATTAGCGGTTGCATTTGCCTTTCGAACAGGTTTGTTTAATATCGGCGTCGAAGGTCAGTTGATTGTCGGATGGCTTGCAGCTGTATGGGTAGGAGTTTCTTTTGAACTTCCAAAATTCATTCATTTACCTCTTGCCATTTTAGCGGCAGCGATTGCTGGAGCTTTATGGGCGTTTATTCCGGGAATTTTAAAAGCGCGGTTTAAAGTGCATGAGGTTATTGTTACGATTATGATGAACTATATTGCGTTGCATGTGTCGAACGCAATTATTCGTTCTGTATTATCAGATCAAGGATTTAAATCAGAAAAAATTCATGCTTCCGCTTCTTTACGATCCGAATTTTTACAATCGATTACCGATTACTCAACGCTACACTACGGAATTATCATTTCGCTCATTGGTGCGGTCGTGATGTGGTTTTTACTTGAAAAAACGACAAAAGGATATGAGCTGCGAGCAGTTGGTTTTAACCAGCATGCATCCCATTATGCTGGGATGAATGTAAACCGCAACATCGTTTTAGCCATGGTCATTTCTGGTGCCTTTGCAGGTGTTGCTGGAGCGATGGAAGGATTAGGGACATTTGAAAACATTTCAGTAAAAGCAGGATTTACGGGAGTCGGCTTCGATGGAATCGCGGTCGCTCTTCTTGGTGGAAATAATGCGTTTGGAATTATTTTCGCTGCCATCTTGTTCGGAGCGTTAAAGGTTGGAGCATTAGAGATGCCATCAAGCGCTGATGTACCGACAGAACTTGTCGATATTGTCATCGCTCTTATCATTTTCTTTGTTGCGTCAAGCTATTTGATTCGTCTTGTACTTAATCGCTTCAAAAAGGAGGGAAAATAAGTGGACTTCTTTAACATTCTCGAAATTATTATTCCTTCCGCGATTTTCTTTGCAGCGCCACTTATTTTCACCGCGCTTGGTGGCGTATTTAGTGAACGCTCCGGCGTTGTAAATATCGGCTTGGAAGGGTTAATGGTGATTGGAGCATTTGTTGGCGTTGTGTTTAACCTTACATTCGCGGATCAATTTGGCGATTTAACTCCTTGGTTGGCCATGTTGGTAGCGATGGTCGTTGCTTCTTTGTTTTCTTTATTGCATGCGGTCGCTTCCATTTCATTGCGTGCGGATCAAGTCGTTAGCGGTGTAGCCATCAACTTTTTAGCTTTAGGTTTATCGTTATTCCTTGTGAAAATGATGTATGGAAAAGGGCAAACCGATCAAGTTGAAGTCGGTTTTGATAAAATTGATATTCCGATTTTGAGCAAAATTCCGATTATCGGTCCATTGTTTTTCTCAAATGGTTATATTCCATCCTATATTGCGATCGTCTTAGCATTTATCGTTTGGTATGTGATCTATAAAACTCCTTTTGGTCTTCGTCTCCGCTCTGTTGGTGAACATCCAATGGCTGCGGATACGATGGGAATTAACGTAGCAAGAATGCGCTACATTGCCGTTATGATCAGCGGCGCTTTAGCTGGAATCGGCGGATCCATTTATGCGACGATTATCTCGCGCGATTTTAGTCATGCGACGATTTCAGGACAAGGATTTATGGCGCTTGCTGCGATGATTTTCGGAAAATGGCATCCGCTTGGAGCGATGGGAGCAGCTCTCTTCTTTGGTTTTGCGCAAAGCTTGAGCATTGTTGGTCAGGCCATTCCGTTTTTGAGAGATGTTCCGACGGTTTATTTGCTTATTGCTCCTTACGTTTTAACCATTTTGGCATTAACAGGATTTATCGGACGGGCGGATGCGCCAAAAGCATTAGGTACACCGTACATTAAAGGAAAACGATAAAAATATTATGTAAACAAGGAACTCGATCAACATCGGGTTCTTTGTTTTTTGTCATGAAAAGAGATATGATGAAAGATAATAAAAACATATGATATAAAAAAGGAGGGTTTTCAATGTTTCAAGAACAAATTGAACAGATTCAAGGATTGCGGCTTCATCTCATTCCAACGGAGAAGTATAAAACGAATACGATTGTTTTTAAAATGAAGGCACCGCTCAGAAAAGAGGATGTTACATTGCGAGCGTTGTTGCCCTATGTGTTACAAAGCGCAACGAAAACGCATCCGACGATGATGCAATTAAGAAGTTATTTAGACGATCTTTATGGAGCAACGTTACATGTCGATTTAATGAAAAAAGGAGAGTATCATATTATTACGTTTCGGATCGATATTGCGAATGAAAAATTTCTAAAAGACGCTGCTCCTCTTTTAAGTAAAGCGCTTGAGTTGCTTCATGAAATTCTTTTTTCACCGTTGCTTGAAAATGGAGCGTTTTCGACGAAGATCGTTGAACAAGAAAAACGGGTATTAAAGCAAAAAATTCAGTCCATCTTTGATGATAAAATGCGCTATGCGAATTTGCGGCTCGTGCAAGAAATGTACAAAGGAGAGCCTTATGCCCTCGATGTTCATGGAGAATTGCAAGATGTGGATCAAATTGATGCAAAGCGTCTCTATGCGTATTATGAACGAGCGCTAAAAGAAGATGACGTTGATTTATATGTAATCGGGGATGTGGATATAGCAGAAGTAAAAACGATGGTTGAACGCCTTTTTTCATTTAGCCCGCGAAAAGGGAATGCATTAAACGATGGCATTAGAAAGACAAAAGCGGAAGTGAAAGAAATCATCGAACGGCAAGATGTCAAACAAGGGAAATTAAATATTGGCTATCGTACAAACGTTACATATAACGATGACGATTATTACGCGTTGCAAGTATGGAACGGCATTTTTGGCGGCTTTTCTCATTCGAAACTATTTATCAATGTGCGGGAAAAAGCAAGCCTCGCTTACTATGCCGCTTCGCGTGTGGAAAGCCATCAAGGATTTCTCATGGTGATGTCGGGAATCGAACCAAAAAATTACGAAAAGGCTGTAAAAATTATAAATGAGCAAATGGAAGCGATGAAAAAAGGGGATTTCACCGATGAAGAAATAACGCAAACGAAGGCGGTCATTCGCAATCAGCTGTTAGAAACCATCGATACGCCGCGAGGAATGGTTGAAGTTTCTTATCATAATGTGATTGCGCAGCGCAAGCGGCCTTTTCATGAGTGGTTACAGGGAATTGACGCTGTGACGCGCGACCAAATTGTTCAAGTAGCTAAAAAAATTGAGTTAGATACAATTTATTTCCTTACAGAAAAGGACGGTGAGAATCAATGAAAACGATTCGTTACGAACAATTGCAAGAACAACTTTTTTATGAAAAACTAGAAAACGGATTAGATGTATACATTTTGCCGAAAAAAGGATTTAACAAAACGTATGCAACATTTACGACGAGATATGGTTCCGTTGATAACCGATTTGTACCGTTTGGCCAGACGGAAATGAAGCAAGTTCCTGATGGAATTGCCCATTTTTTAGAGCACAAACTATTTGAAAAAGAAGATGGGGATGTATTTCAACAATTTAGCAAACAAGGAGCTTCAGCCAACGCTTTTACATCGTTTACAAGAACCGCTTATTTATTTTCAAGCACAACAAACGTTGAAAAAAATTTAGAGACGCTCATTGATTTTGTCCAAAGTCCGTATTTTACAGAGCAAACCGTTGAAAAAGAAAAAGGGATCATTGCGCAAGAAATTCGAATGTATGATGACAATCCAGATTGGCGTCTTTATTTTGGATTAATTGAAAGCATGTATCACGAACATCCTGTAAAAATAGATATTGCAGGTACGGTTGAATCGATTTCGGAGATTACAAAAGATTTGCTGTATGAGTGCTATGAAACTTTTTATCATCCAAGCAATATGCTTCTCTTTATTGTTGGTCCTGTTGATCATGTAAAGATAATGGAACAAATTCGTCAAAATCAAGCTCGAAAGACGTTTCGTGCAGCTGAAAATATTCAACGTTGGCATTACGAAGAGCCGACGGAAGTAGCAGAAGCAAAAAAGGTCATTGAAATGAATGTGCAAACGCCAAAATGTTTGGTAGGAATCAAAGCGAAAAATGTGTCGCGCCTTGGTCAAGAAAAATTAAAACATGAATTAGCGATGAATGTTTTGCTTGATTATTTGTTTGGCAAAAGTTCTCCGCACTATGAACGGTTATATCAACAGGGCTTGATTGATGAAACGTTTGCGTACGATTATACAGAAGAAAAAGAATTTGGTTTTGCCCTAATCGGAGGAGATACACCGGATCCGGATCAATTAGCAACGGAGTTAAAACAAACATTGTTTCAATTTACAACCATTCATGAGAATGAATTAGAGCGAATTAAAAAGAAAAAAATCGGCGCTTTCTTACGTTCGCTTAATTCGCCAGAATACATTGCCAATCAGTTTACGCGCTACGCATTTAACGAAATGAGTTTATTTGAAGTCGTTCCGACGTTGGAAACGTTAACGGTAGCTGATATTGAAGCGGTAGCGAGCGAATGCTTGGACGAAAAGCAATTAACCGTTTGCCAAGTTGTTCCTAAAGCAAGATGATTAAAGCAAGGTGATCAAGGTGAAATATGCGTTAGTAACAGGGGCGAGCGGCGGGATTGGGCAAAGCATTGCCCATCAGCTCGCCCAAGATGGTTACCAACTTTATTTGCATTATCATCGCAATAAAGAAGCTTTAGTGTCTTTATCCGAACAGCTTTCGGTACAAGTGCATCTCGTTCAGGCGGATCTTTCTTGTTCATCAGGTGTTGACCATTTGCTGTCGCAAATTCATCATCCCATCGATGTGCTTGTTCATAATAGCGGCAACAGCTTCTATGGGCTCGTAACGGATATGAGCGATGAGCAAGTTCAGCAAATGGTTCAATTACATGTGACAAGTCCCTTTTTAATCACGAAAAGACTGCTTCCGCAAATGATCAAAAAACGAAGCGGTCAAATTGTTGTGATTTCTTCTATTTGGGGGTTAACGGGCGCTTCTTGTGAAGTGCTTTATTCGATGGTCAAAGGGGCGCAAAATACGTTTGTTAAAGCGCTAGCGAAAGAAGTTGCCCTAAGTGGAATTCGCGTCAATGCCATCGCTCCTGGAGCCATTGCTACGCCGATGATTGCTCATTTAAACGAGGAAGAACTCGCCGATCTTGCCGAACAAATCCCGCTTGGCCGGATTGGGACACCAGAAGAAGTGGCGAAAGCTGTTTCATTTTTAATTTCTGATGACGCCTCTTATATCACCGGGCAAATTTTATCTGTTAATGGTGGTTGGTATTGTTAATAAAAGCATAATTTTATTGCAAATGAGGCAAACTGTTCTTGAAACGAATTTCAAGGAGGTTTGCCATATGTCTGTTCTTGATAACTTTGAACAGTGGAAAAGCTTTTTAGGCGATCGACTTCATCAAGCGCAAGATCAAGGAATGAGCCAACAAGTTATCTCTGATCTTGCCTATCAAATCGGTGATTATTTGGCGAAACAAGTCGATCCAAAAAATCCTGAAGAACGCGTATTATCTGATTTGTGGAGTGTTGCAAACGAACAAGAACAACATGCCATCGCTAATATGATGGTGAAACTAGTGCAAAATAAAAAATAAATCAATGAAAAGCTGGTTCGCAATTTTTGCGCCAGCTTTTTTCATCATGCTATTTGCTTCTTTCAATGTGTTTACTTTTTCACAAAAAAGAATTGCTCCTTTTCATCTATTTATAGCGATGTTAAAATAGAAATAGATGTTTTTTCTCGACAAAATCTCATTGATCATGTGGACGAGCGCTTGCGATTGAGAACGAGAATATAGTAGTATGTGTTTAGCGAACATTGTCTAATTTTGGCGGGGGGAGGAAGGGGCAATGGAAAAGCAGGAATGGTATTTGGAGTATGAAATACATATGAATCGTCCGGGGTTATTAGGGGATATTGCATCGCTGCTCGGCATGCTCTCAATCAATATCGTGACCATTAACGGGGTCGATGATTCACGGCGCGGAATGCTCCTTTTATGCGACCATCATGAACAAATTGAACGATTGGAATCAATTTTACGAACAATGGATAATATAACCATTACTAAGCTGCGTCAGCCGAAATTGCGCGACCGACTTGCTGTTCGGCACGGGCGCTATATTCAACGCGACGCAGATGATAAAAAAACATTTCGTTTCGTACGCGATGAATTAGGGCTTCTTGTTGATTTTATGGCCGAACTTTTTAAACAGGAAGGGCATAAATTAATCGGGATTCGTGGAATGCCTCGTGTCGGCAAAACAGAATCGATCGTTGCGGCAAGCGTGTGCGCCAATAAACGCTGGCTTTTTGTTTCTTCGACGTTGATTAAACAAACGATTCGAAGTCAATTAATTGAGGATGAATACAGTGAAAACAATATTTTTATCATTGATGGAATTGTGTCAACGAGACGAGCGAATGAGCGACATTGGCAGCTCATTCGTGAAATTATGCGTTTGCCTGCAACAAAAGTGATCGAACATCCTGATATTTTTGTAAGACATACGGAATATACGTTGGATGATTTTGATTATATTATTGAACTGCGCAATCACCCTGCTGAAGAGATTACGTATGATCTCGTTGATCATTCTCCTCTTTTCACAAATGATGGTTTTTCTGATCTAGATTTTTAGTAAAAAGATGGAAGGTGTTTCCGTTGACAGAATTAGGTAAGCGTTTAAGAGAAGCGAGAGAAGAACGAAATATGAGCTTAGATGATTTGCAAGAAATCACAAAAATTCAAAAGCGATATTTGATTGGCATTGAAGAAGGAAATTACGCAATCATGCCAGGAAAATTTTATGTGCGTGCGTTTATTAAACAATATGCTGAAGCGGTTGGGCTCGATCCAGACGAACTATTTGAGCAGTATGCAAACGACATTCCAAGCATACAACAAGAAGAGGAATTACCTGGCCAACTTTCACGAGTAAAATCCCGACAACTTTCTGAAAAAGGGGCAAAATTGATTGATTTGCTTCCAAAATTGCTTGTTGTTACAGCAGTAGTCGGGATTGCTGTTGTGCTTTGGATCTTTTTCCAAAATCGCAATGTAAATGAAGAACCACGAAATGAAGTGATCGAAAAAACAACGGAATTTGAACAATCCAAAAACATTGTCCAACAATCGGATGAATCTGAAGAACCAGAGGAAACTCAACAAGACGATCAACAAGATGAATTAAAAGAAGAAGAAAAAGAAAAATTGAACTTACAAGTAGTGGAAGCAAGCGGTCGGGAATCAACCATTGAATTGACCGATAGCGAGAAGTTTATACTCGAAATTTCAACAAAAGGCGACTCTTGGATTGAAGTGAAAAATGCAAAAGGAAAATCGTTTTTCCGCAACATGATGTACGAAAATCAATCACAAACATTTGACTTAACAAATGAAACAGAAGTTTTGCTAGTCATCGGTTATGCACCAAATGCAGAAATCAAAATTAACGGCGAGATCGTTCCATATCCGATCGATCCGAATAGCGAAGTACGTCAAGATATAAAAATCATCTACAAAAAAGGGTAAAGTCATCTTCTTTAGATGACTTTTTATACTGTTTCATGTTGGAGGGTTTGTATAGTGAATCTACCAAATAAAATTACGATTGCTCGAATTACGTTGATTCCTTTTTTCCTAATTGTCCTATTGGCTCCGCTTGATTGGGGAAGCGTGCAAATTGGAACAGAACATTTACCGATTACCCATCTTGTCGGAGCGCTCATTTTTATTGTTGCATCAACAACGGACTGGGTAGACGGATATTATGCGCGAAAATATCAATTAGTCACAAACTTAGGGAAATTCCTCGATCCGTTAGCAGATAAGTTGCTCGTATCTGCTGCATTGATTGCGCTTGTTGAACTTCGTTTAGCTCCTGCTTGGATCGTTATTATAATCATCAGCCGTGAATTTGCGGTAACAGGATTGCGACTTGTTCTAGCGGGAGAAGGCGAAGTTGTTGCAGCGAATATGCTTGGCAAAATTAAGACGTGGACACAAATTGTTGCTATTTCAGCACTTTTGCTGCACAACATTCCATTTTCGATGATTTCGTTCCCTTTTGCAAAGATTGCTTTATGGGTTGCTCTCTTTTTCACCATTTGGTCAGGTTGGGATTATTTCTCAAAAAATATGCATGCTTTTCGTCATTCTAAATAATAAATCATTTTAGGGGATGGAGAAATGAAAGCAGAGATTATTGCGGTTGGCTCGGAGTTGCTGCTCGGTCAAATCGCTAACACAAATGCCCAATTTTTGTCGCAACAACTTGCCGAATTAGGCATCGATGTGTATTATCATACGGTCGTTGGCGATAATCCTGTTCGATTAGCGCAAGCAATTGAAATTGCGCAAAAACGGTCGAACTTGCTTATTTTCACAGGTGGACTTGGACCGACAAAAGACGATCTAACAAAAGAAACGATCGCCAAGATGCTGAACAAAAAGTTGGTCATCGATGAAGAAGCATGGTGTTCCATTTGTGACTATTTTGCTAAAACAAAGCGAACGATGACAGCCAATAATCGAAAGCAAGCGCTCGTTTTGGAAGGAGCATACGTGCTAAAAAATGAACATGGAATGGCTCCAGGAATGGCATTAACGGTCGGTGAAATGACATATATGCTATTGCCTGGGCCGCCAAAAGAAATGCAGCCGATGTTTTTAAAATATGGTCGGCCTTTCTTATTGCAAACATTAGATGTTCAAGAAAAAATCGAATCGCTTGTGTTGCGCTTTTTCCATATTGGTGAGTCGCAACTAGAGGCGGAAATAGAAGATTTCATTGACGCACAAACGAACCCGACCATCGCCCCGTTAGCGGCTGATGGTGAAGTGACGTTGCGCATAACAGCGAAACACCGTGTGGAAGAAGAAGCAAAAAAGATGATTCGAGAATTGGAGAAAAAAATTTTAACTCGCGTGGGCGATTATTTTTATGGCTATAACGGCGATACGTTATTTTCAAAAACGCTCGAAAAGTTAAAAGAGAAGGGAAAAACGATCGCGATTGCAGAAAGTTTAACAGGGGGATTGTTTGCTGAACAATTGACCGCTATTTCAGGCGCTTCTGCGGTCGTAAAAGGCGGAGTGATTTGTTATACAAATGAAATAAAGGAAAATGTGCTTGGCGTGCCGAAAGAAATATTACAGACGGAGGGAGCCGTAAGCAAACGATGCGCTCAATTGCTTGCTGAAAATGTGCGCAAGCTTTGTCGTGCACACATCGGCATTAGCTTTACAGGTGTCGCGGGACCGAGCGAATTGGAAGGAAAACCGGTTGGAACTGTATGGATCGGAATCGCTACGGAAGAGGAGACAAAGACGTTTCCGCTTACTCTTGCTGGAAATCGTGATATGATTCGTATGCGCACTGCAAAATATGGTTGCTATTACTTACTTCAAGCGCTAAAATAATTTCGCGAACATTTATTCGTTTTTTGCTTGGCAAATGGAAAAAAACGAGTTATAGTATTAATAGTAGTTGAAAATTCAAAGGAGGAACTTGTGTGAACGATCGTCAAGCTGCCTTAGAACAGGCGTTAAAACAAATAGAAAAACAATTTGGTAAAGGTTCTATTATGAGACTTGGCGAGCAAACGGATCGACAAATTTCCACTGTATCTAGCGGCTCGCTCGCTCTTGATATCGCATTAGGAGTTGGAGGTTATCCGCGAGGACGGATTATTGAGATTTATGGTCCAGAATCTTCTGGTAAAACAACGGTTGCGCTTCATGCGATTGCGGAAGTGCAAAAGCAAGGCGGTCAAGCGGCATTTATTGATGCGGAGCACGCTTTAGATCCTGTTTACGCTGAAAAATTAGGCGTTAACATCGATGAGCTTTTGCTTTCTCAGCCTGATACAGGAGAGCAAGCGCTTGAGATTGCTGAAGCACTTGTGCGAAGCGGTGCTGTTGATATTATCGTTATCGACTCCGTTGCTGCTCTTGTTCCAAAAGCAGAAATTGAAGGAGAAATGGGCGATGCTCATGTCGGTTTGCAAGCGCGATTAATGTCACAGGCGTTACGTAAATTATCTGGCGCGATTAACAAATCAAAAACGATCGCCATCTTTATTAACCAAATTCGCGAAAAAGTCGGTGTGATGTTTGGAAACCCTGAGACGACCCCAGGAGGTCGTGCGCTCAAATTCTACGCCTCTGTTCGTTTAGAGGTTCGCCGAGCAGAGCAAATTAAGCAAGGAAATGACATGGTTGGAAATAAAACGAAAATAAAAGTTGTTAAAAATAAAGTGGCTCCTCCATTTAAAACGGCCGATGTTGATATTATGTATGGAGAAGGAATCTCTAAAGAAGGCGAAATTATCGACATGGCATCCGAGCTTGACATTATTCAAAAAAGCGGTTCTTGGTATTCATACAAAGATGAGCGGCTTGGTCAAGGTCGCGAAAACGCAAAACAATTCCTAAAAGAAAATCCTCATATTATGGATGAAATCGCTAGAGAAATTCGTCAGCATTATGGAATCCCATCTTCTAACCCAACGATTGTTTCAAACAATGGCGAAGACGAACTAGATTTTCTAGAATAAAAAAGAGGCACGCATGTCGTGTCTCTTTTTTATTTTTTGAAAAATTCGATCAAATGAAGCGCTTTCCCACAATGACAAGCCTTGACATTCGTGTAGCCCACCTTTAAAATGAACATGTATTATTTTGCATTTTGTAAATGCTGTATATTGAAATTTTGACAATGTACATGCCGACATTGATTTAGCAACTAATCCATAGCAAGAGGAGGTGAATGGAATGGATGCGATGCTCATCATCTCCGCTTTGCTTGCCCTAGTCGTCGGTGCAGTTGTTGGCTTTTTTGTTCGTAAATCCATTGCTGAGGCAAAGATTGGCGGTGCCAATGCCGCTGCAAAGCAAATTATCGAAGAAGCGAAACGTGAAGCAGATGCATTAAAAAAGGAAGCGCTCCTTGAAGCAAAGGATGAAATTCACAAACTTCGTGCGGAAGCAGAACGCGAAATTCGTGAACGAAGAAGTGAATTGCAAAAACAGGAAAACCGATTGTTGCAAAAAGAGGAGAACCTCGATCGAAAAGATGAAGCATTGAACAAGCGGGAAGCGTTGTTAGAAAAGAAAGAGGATTCTCTGAATGAAAGACAACAGCATATTGAAGAGATGGAAAGCAAAGTGGAAGAAATCGTTCGAAAAGAACAAGCGGAACTAGAGCGCATCTCTAGCTTGACTCGCGAAGAAGCTCGACAAATTATTTTAGAGCGTGTTGAAAAAGAGCTTTCCCATGAGATTGCATTGATGGTAAAAGAGGCAGAAACGCGTGCGAAAGAGGAAGCGGATAAAAAGGCAAAAGAGATTTTGTCGCTCGCTATTCAACGATGCGCAGCTGATCATGTTGCGGAAACGACCGTTTCTGTTGTCAACTTGCCAAACGACGAAATGAAAGGTCGAATCATCGGACGGGAAGGTCGCAATATTCGTACGCTCGAAACGTTAACGGGAATTGATTTAATTATTGATGACACGCCAGAAGCAGTGATTTTGTCAGGCTTTGATCCAATTCGTCGCGAGACAGCTAGACTTGCTTTAGATAAACTTGTTCAAGACGGACGCATTCATCCAGCAAGAATTGAAGAGATGGTCGAAAAAGCAAGAAGAGAAGTGGATGAACATATTCGTGAAGTCGGAGAACAGACGACATTTGAAGTAGGAGTTCACGGTCTTCATCCGGACTTGATCAAGATTTTGGGCCGTTTAAAATTCCGAACGAGCTACGGCCAAAACGTCTTAAAGCATTCGGTGGAAGTTGCTTTCTTAGCTGGCTTAATGGCAGCTGAGTTAGGTGAAGATGAGATGCTTGCACGCCGTGCGGGGTTGCTTCACGATATTGGTAAAGCCGTTGATCATGAAGTGGAAGGAAGTCACGTTGAGATCGGTGTGGAGTTAGCGACAAAATATAAAGAACATCCGGTCGTGATCAACAGTATTGCTTCACATCACGGCGATACGGAGCCAACCTCGGTTATTGCGGTTCTTGTTGCGGCAGCGGATGCCCTTTCAGCAGCAAGACCTGGTGCGCGTAGCGAAACGCTAGAAAACTATATTCGTCGTCTTGAGAAGCTTGAAGAAATCGCTGAATCGTATGAAGGAGTCGAAAAATCATACGCAATTCAAGCGGGACGAGAGATTCGAATTATGGTAAAACCGGATGTGGTTGATGATTTAGAAGCTCATCGCTTAGCGCGTGAAATTCGCAAGCGGATTGAAGAAGAGCTTGACTATCCAGGTCATATTAAAGTGACGGTTATTCGTGAAACTCGAGCTGTAGAATATGCAAAATAAGATGCTGCTCCGTTTAGGAGCAGCTTTTTATGTATTGCCAAACGATTGGTTTTATGCCAAACTGAGAAACAGAAGACGAAGGAAATTTTACAGATAGAAAGGGTTTGAGGATGAAAATTTTATTTATCGGTGACGTCGTTGGACAACCAGGACGAAAAATGATTGAACAATATGTTCCGAAATTAAAGGCAAAATATAAACCAAATGTTGTCATTGTCAATGGTGAAAATGCAGCAGGAGGAAAGGGAATTACGGAAAAAATATATCGTCGTTTTTTAGAACTCGGAATCCATGCTGTTACGCTTGGCAATCATACGTGGGACAACCGTGAAATTTTTGAATTCATTGATGATGCAAAAGTGCTTATTCGTCCGGCGAACTTTCCAGATGATGTTCCTGGAAAAGGAATGGTTTATGTATCTGTGGAAGGATATGAAGTAGCGATCATTAACTTGCAAGGACGAACATTTTTACCAGCGATTGATTGTCCGTTTAAAAAAGCCGATGAATTAGTCGCTGAAGCATCTGAACGAACGCCGATCATTTTTGTTGATTTTCATGCTGAAGCGACAAGTGAAAAGCAAGCGATGGGTTGGTATTTGGACGGACGCGTGAGCGCTGTTGTCGGCACGCATACGCATGTTCAAACAGCAGATTCACGTATTTTGCCGAATGGAACAGCTTACATTACCGACGTTGGCATGACAGGTCCTTACGACGGAATTTTAGGCGTAGAGAAAGAAGCGGTTTTAAGAAAATTTTTAACGAGTTTGCCTGTTCGTTTCGAAGTGACGTCTGGGCGTGCACAATTGAACGCTGTTATGATTGAAGTAGATGTGAAAACGGGAAAGGCAAAATCTATTCAACGAATGCTAATTAATGACGACCACCCTTATTTTGAATAGCTCCTCTATCTTTTTATTAAGATTTTTCTGAAAAAAATAAAATTTAAGCAGGAATAGCCGTGGGTATTGAAGAATATATAGTAACAGTGGAATTCAATTAACAAGCAATTGTAAGAAAACGAGGAGGAGCTAGAAATGGAAATATTAAAAGTTTCAGCAAAATCTAATCCTAATTCTGTAGCTGGTGCACTTGCTGGCGTTTTGCGTGAACGCGGTGCAGCTGAAATTCAGGCGATTGGTGCAGGTGCATTAAATCAAGCCGTTAAGGCAGTAGCGATTGCGCGAGGATTTGTGGCACCTAGCGGAGTAGACCTTATTTGCATTCCTGCCTTTACAGATATTCAAATTGATGGTGAAGAGCGTACAGCGATTAAGCTCATCGTTGAACCACGTTAAATGAAGATCAACCTGTTTGCTTTGGCAAACAGGTTATTTTTGTCAGGAGGTACATATGAAATTTTTTGATGCTCATTGTGATGTGTTATTTCGCCTTTTCAGTGATCCATCGCTTTCGTTTCAGAAAAGTTCTTCGCTTCATGTCACATATGAAGGTCTGCAGCAAACGGGAAGTGCGGTACAATGTTTTGCGATCTACATTCCAGAAAGCGTTCGTCCTGAGTCACGCTTTTTTGTTGCGCTTGAAATGATTGAGTGTTTTTATACGCAAATTTTATCTAATCCGAAGATGAAGATGGTTCGCTCGAAGAAAGACATCGCTTCGCTGCAACAAGGTGAAATAGGAGCAATGTTAACGCTTGAAGGTTGTGAAGCAATCGGCGAGAGCCTCGTTCAACTAAAAACGCTGCTTCGTTTAGGCGTTTATTCGGTTGGATTAACATGGAATCATGCGAATATGGTGGCTGACGGGGCACTGGAGACGCGTGGAGGAGGGCTGACGGCGTTTGGAAAAAAAGTCGTTCGCACGCTAAATGAAGAAAAATGCTGGATTGATCTTTCACATTTATGTGAGCGCGCATTTTGGGATGTGATTGAATTGGCTGATTATCCGATTGCCTCACATTCAAATGCTTATTCCCTTTGCCTTCATCCGCGCAATTTGCGCGATGAACAAATCCGGGCAATCATTCAGAAAAATGGAGTCATTGGTGTGACATTTGTGCCACAGTTTTTACATAATGATCAGCGGCCAGCGACGATCGCGGATGTTTTGCGGCACGTTGATCACATTTGTTCTCTAGGCGGGGAAAATCATCTCGGTTTCGGTTCAGATTTTGATGGCATTGCTCATACGGTAGAGGGACTAGCGAATGTTACACATTATGCTCACCTCATCAACGAACTATTAAAATATTATTCTGAAGATCAAGTTAAGAAGTTTCTTTTTCACAACTTTTATGAACGCATGCCGAAATAATGATTAAAAAAATTCATATTTTTGTAACAAATATGTTGCAATTTCTTTGCAATAGGGCTAGAATGAAAGCGTTTAGTAATATTTTTAAAAAATCATCGGTTTAAATTCTAGTGATTTTTTCCGAAAAGTGCTACACTTATAACCGTAAAACATTTCGCTACAATTGATGGAATCTTAAAGGGGTGTAAGAAATGATTAGTCAACTTTCATGGAAAGTTGGAGGACAACAAGGGGAAGGTATTGAAAGTACGGGAGAAATATTCTCCATCGCACTCAACCGACTAGGCTACTACTTATATGGTTATCGTCATTTTTCATCTCGAATCAAAGGCGGTCATACGAACAATAAAATTCGTGTAAGCACGACACAAGTTCGTTCGATCGCTGACGATCTTGATATATTGGTAGCTTTTGACCAAGAGACGATTGATTTTAACTTTCATGAGTTACGTCAAGGCGGAATTGTCATCGCAGATGCAAAGTTTAATCCGACAATTCCAGATGAATCAAGAGCGACATTGTATGCGGTTCCATTTACAGATATTGCTACTGAATTAGGGACAGCTTTAATGAAAAACATGGTAGCAGTTGGGGCTTCAAGTGCAGTATTAGACCTTGATATTAATGTATATCAAGAGGTCGTTCAGGAGATTTTCGGTCGCAAAGGTGAACAAGTTGTTGCAAAGAACATGGAAGCAATTAAAGCTGGTGCGCAATTTATGCGTGAACAGCTTGGCGATAATATTCAAACGATGAAGTTGGAAAAGGCGGATGGCAAAAAGCGTATGTTTATGATCGGAAACGATGCGATCGCTTTAGGTGCATTGGCAGGCGGCGCGCGTTTTATGGCTGCTTATCCGATCACTCCAGCATCAGAGATTATGGAATATTTAATTAAAAAGCTTCCGGAGTTTGGCGGAACCGTTATTCAAACAGAAGATGAAATTGCTGCGTGCACGATGGCGATTGGAGCTAACTATGCAGGGGTTCGTACATTGACCGCATCCGCAGGACCAGGGCTTTCACTCATGATGGAAGCGATCGGTTTAGCAGGAATTACGGAAACGCCTGTTGTCATTGTCGATACGCAACGCGGTGGTCCAAGCACGGGATTGCCGACAAAGCAAGAACAGTCCGACTTGATGGCAATGATTTACGGAACGCATGGTGAAATTCCGAAAATTGTGATGGCGCCAAGCACGGTGCAAGAGGCATTTTACGATATGGTTGAAGCGTTTAATCTTGCTGAAGAGTATCAATGCCCAGTCATCGTTTTATCCGATTTACAGCTTTCATTAGGTAAACAAACGGTTGAACCGCTTGAATATGATAAAATCGAAATTCGTCGTGGAAAATTACAAACAGGTGAATTACCTGAACTTGAAAATAAAGAGTGCTTCAAGCGTTATGAGGTAACTGAAGATGGAATCTCACCACGCGTCTTGCCTGGAATGAAAAACGGTATTCACCATGTGACAGGTGTTGAGCATGATGAAACGGGTCGTCCTTCTGAAGTGGCGGCGAACCGCATTGCGCAAATGGATAAACGTTTACGTAAGTTGAAAAACCTTCGATTCCCTACACCAGTTCATAAAAACGTGAAGCATGAAGAAGCAGACTTGTTGCTTGTCGGCTTTAACTCAACGCGCGGGGCGATTGAAGAGGCGATGGAGCGCCTAGAGCGAGATGGATTAAAAGTGAATCATGCGCATGTTCGTCTCATTCATCCGTTCCCGACGGAAGAAATGTTGCCGCTTGTGCAGTCCGCGAAAAAAGTCGTTGTTGTTGAAAACAATGCGACAGGACAACTTGCCAATATTTTAAAAATGAACGTTGGACATGCTGAAAAGATTTTCAACGTTTTAAAATATGACGGCAATCCGTTCTTACCGCACGAAGTTTATACAAAATGCAAGGAGTTGTTTTAAACATGGCGACATTTAAAGATTTTCGTAATAATGTAAAACCGAACTGGTGTCCTGGATGTGGAGATTTCTCTGTACAAGCAGCGATTCAGCGTGCCGCAGCGAACGTGGGACTTGAGCCGCATGAGCTTGTTGTCGTTTCTGGAATTGGTTGTTCTGGACGTATTTCCGGCTACATTAACTCATATGGTTTCCATGGAGTGCATGGCCGCGCTCTTCCAATTGCCCAAGGCATCAAAATGGCGAATCGTGATTTAACGGTTATTGCTGCTGGCGGCGATGGAGACGGATTCGCGATCGGAATGGGGCATACGATTCATGCGATTCGCCGCAATATCGACATTACCTACATCGTAATGGACAACCAAATTTACGGCTTAACAAAAGGACAAACATCTCCGCGCAGTGATGTCGGCTTTAAAACAAAGAGTACGCCGCAAGGTTCGGTTGAACCAGCGCTTTCGGTTATGGAAATGGCGTTAACAGCGGGAGCGACATTCGTTGCGCAAAGCTTCTCGAGCGATTTGAAAGAATTAACGTATTTAATTGAAGAAGGAATTAAACATAAAGGCTTCTCATTGATTAACGTATTTAGCCCTTGCGTCACCTATAACAAGGTGAACACATACGATTGGTTTAAAGAAAACTTAACAAGCCTTAGCTCAATTGAAGGATATGATCCATCCGATCGAGAAATGGCTATGCAAACATTGATGAAGCATAAAGGATTAGTAACAGGACTGATTTACCAAAACAAAGAGCAAAAATCATATCAAGACCTTGTGCATGGCTATAGTCAAACACCACTGGCTTATGCCGACTTAAAAATGAGCAAAGAAAAATTTGACGAACTCGTAGCTGAGTTTATGTAAATGGGAAACTCCTAAGCATGGAAGTGCTTAGGAGTTTTTGTTATAAAAAACATTGTTTAAAATGTCCTAAAATAATATACTATGTTAGTGTGCACAAAATTTATGAATATAGGAAGGAGAATCAATATGAACGAACAACAACGACTCGAACATACAGATCAAATTAAAACCGCTGATCATCCAACGGACAAAAAATCCGCTTTGGATGCGCAAGGAAATTTAGAGCGTTTAAAACAAAAAACAAGCAAGGATTATGAAAAGTACTTTTCAACCGTTTTTATTCCGCCAAACTTAAAAGAGGCGAAAAAACGCGGGAAAGAAGAGGTTAAATACCATAAAGACTTTACCATTCCTGAAGAGCTTAAAGGAATGGGAATCGGACGCAAATTTTATATTCGTACGTACGGCTGTCAAATGAATGAACACGACACCGAAGTAATGGCAGGAATTTTTATGGCTCTCGGTTATGAGCCAACGGATCGTCCGGAAGATGCAAACGTCATTTTATTAAACACATGCGCGATTCGTGAAAACGCTGAAAACAAAGTATTTGGAGAGATTGGTCACTTAAAACCGCTGAAACAGAAAAATCCGGACTTGCTTCTTGGTGTGTGCGGCTGCATGTCGCAAGAAGAGTCCGTTGTCAACAAAATTTTAAAACAATTCCAATACGTTGATATGATTTTCGGTACGCATAACATTCATCGCCTTCCGTACATTTTGAAAGAAGCGTACATGTCAAAAGAAATGGTTGTCGAAGTATGGTCAAAAGAAGGCGACGTCATTGAAAACTTGCCAAAAGTGCGCAAAGGAAACATTAAGGCATGGGTCAACATTATGTACGGTTGCGATAAATTCTGTACGTACTGTATCGTCCCTTATACGCGCGGGAAAGAACGAAGCCGTCGTCCAGAAGATATTATTCAAGAAGTTCGTCAGTTAGCGGCGCAAGGGTATAAAGAAATCACGCTTCTCGGCCAAAACGTCAATGCATACGGAAAAGACTTTACAGATATGAAATATGGCTTAGGCGACTTAATGGACGAGTTGCGTAAAATCGATATTCCGCGCATTCGTTTCACGACAAGCCATCCGCGCGATTTTGACGATCGCCTCATTGAAGTGTTGGCAAAACGCGGCAACTTAGTGGAGCACATTCATCTACCAGTGCAATCAGGAAGCTCTGAAATTTTGAAAATGATGGCGCGCAAATATACACGCGAACAATATTTAGAACTCGTGCGCAAAATTAAAGCAGCGATTCCAGATGTGGCATTAACAACGGACATTATTGTCGGTTTCCCAAATGAAACGGAAGAGCAGTTTGAAGAAACATTATCACTTTACCGCGAAGTAGAGTTTGATTCTGCTTATACGTTTATTTATTCTCCGCGTGAAGGAACGCCAGCGGCGAAAATGGTTGATAATGTGCCGATGGAAGTGAAGAAAGAGCGCTTGCAACGATTGAATGCGCTAGTCAATGAAATTTCTGCGAAAAAAATGAAGGAATATGAAGGTAAGATTGTCGAAGTATTAGTAGAAGGCGAAAGCAAAAACAATCCGGATGTCCTTGCTGGTTATACGCGCAAAAACAAGCTCGTCAACTTCACAGGTCCGAAATCAGCGATTGGTAAACTTGTTAAAGTGCGCATCACCGAAGCGAAAACGTGGACATTAAACGGGGAAATGGTAGAAGAAGCGATTGAGGTGAAATAACGTGGCAAAGTATACGAAAGATGACATTGTAGCGAAAGCGCGCGAGTTGGCCAAAATGATTGCGGAAACAGAAGAAGTGGATTTTTTTAAACGGGCGGAAGCAAAAATTCATGAAAATGAAAAAGTGCGCACGCTCATTGCCAAAATCAAATCATTACAAAAGCAAGCGGTGAATTTACAACATTATGGAAAAACAGAAGCGCTAAAAAAAGTAGAAGCTGAAATTGATGCCATTTATGAAGAACTTTCACAAATTCCAATCGTGGACGAGTTTAAACAATCGCAAATGGAAGTCAACGATTTATTGCAGCTAGTTTCTTCCACCATTTCAAAAACAGTGACAGACGAGATCATTACATCGACAGGCGGCGATCTGTTGCGTGGGGAAACAGGTGCACAAATGAAAAATCGCAGCTGCGGCAGCTGTCATTAAAGATGCTCTTAAAGAGCATCTTTTTTTTATGAAGTTCGCTAACATAAACAAGCTTTTCTGCCAATCTCCCGAACGAAAACGAACAAATGAATTTGTCCGCTATACGTTTTACGTTCGGGGCAGAAAAGCGTTTTTTTTTTATGATTGAATTTAATTGGTCTTATTAGGCACATATTTTACAAGTGCTGCATACAATGAACTATACGGAATGATGATCTATTTATATGTACACATTAGACGAGATGGTTGCATAGGATAAAATGAAGATTGATTTGAGGAGGGTTTGCTCACATGTCTGATTACAGAGAGATTATTACAAAGGCAGTTGTTGGCAAAGGACGTAAATTTACACAATCCACTCATACGGTTTCGTCACAGCATCGTCCAACGAGCATTTTAGGATGTTGGATTATTAATCATCGTTATGAAGCGAGAAAGAACGATCGCACTGTGGAAATTCACGGCAGGTATGATGTGAACGTTTGGTATTCTTACAACGATAACACCAAAACGGAAGTTGTCACAGAAACGGTTTCTTACACAGACACTGTACCGTTAAAATATCGCAGTGAAGAGTTAATCAGCGATGATCAAGAAGTGCTTGCTCGCGTTATTCAGCAACCAAATTGCTTAGAGTGTACGATTGCACCGAATGGCAATAAAATTGTTGTTCAAGTCGAGAGAGAATTTATTGCCGAAGTGATTGGAGAAACAAAAGTCCGTATTGCTATTGTTAATTCACCGCAAGAAGATGATCAAGATTTTGATTTAGAAATTGATGAAGAATTAGAAGGATTAGATGCGGAGCTTATTGCAGAAGAGAGCACTAAAAACTAGACTGAGCAAAATGTTGATGGGAAGTTTTTTTGGTAGACCGTGGTAGAAAAGCGGAAGGATCCTCCACAAAAACTTGACTCATAATAAAAACTAGGAATACTACTTCCTAGTTTTTATTTTTTGTTATAATAAATAAAGTTGAAAGATTTGTGCGGTTGGAGGAAAATGAAATGGCAACATATACACCGATGATTCAGCAATACTTAGCGATTAAGGCACAATACAAAGATGCCTTTTTATTTTTTCGTCTTGGCGATTTTTATGAAATGTTTTTTGAAGATGCAATCAAAGCATCACAAGAATTAGAAATTACGCTCACAAGCCGCGACGGTGGGGGCGAAGAGCGCGTGCCGATGTGCGGCGTCCCGTATCATTCGGCGGCAATGTACATTGAGCGATTGATTGAAAAAGGATATAAAGTAGCCATTTGTGAACAAGTCGAAGATCCAAAAACAGCAAAAGGTGTCGTTCGCCGTGAAGTTGTACAATTGATTACGCCGGGAACGGTGATGGAAGGAAAAAGTTTAGAAGAAAAAGCAAACAACTATTTAGCGACATTAACCGCTTTTGAAGATGGGACGTACGGCTTTGCTTATACAGACTTATCAACAGGGGAAAATCGAATGACCTTACTCAGTTCGTTCGAAGAAGTGATGAACGAAATTTATTCGATCGGAACACGAGAGATTGTCGTTTCTACTACATTTTCCGAAGAGGAATGCAAACAGTTAAAAGAGCGATACGAGCTAACGATTTCCTATGAAGATGAAACAACCATTCCACCATCTTTTCAATCGATTGCCTCTTCGCTCAAACAAAATAAACTGCAAGTGACGTTTGGCCGTTTATTAAACTATTTAATCAAAACGCAAAAACGAAGCCTTGATCATTTACAGCCTGTCGATCTTTACGAAGTGAATCAATATATGAAGATGGATCTCTACTCTAAGCGCAACCTTGAACTAACGGAAACGATTCGCACGAAAGGAAAAAAAGGCTCCCTTTTATGGTTGCTAGATGAAACGATGACAGCGATGGGAGGACGTCTTCTTAAACAGTGGATTGATCGCCCATTATTAGATCGACAAAAAATCGAACAGCGTTTAAACATGGTTGAACTGCTGATGAACCATTATTTTGAACGGCAAGAACTGCGCGAGCTTCTTCGAGAAGTATATGATTTAGAGCGATTAGCCGGTCGGGTTGCGTTTGGAAACGTCAATGCACGCGATTTAATTCAATTAAAAAAATCATTAAAACAAGTGCCAGCGATTCAAGAAGTGATTGCTAAGTTGAACGACGACAGTGCACAAGCATTGGCACAAGCGCTCGATCCGTGCGAATCGCTTGTTGAATTATTAGAAAAAGCGATTGAAGAAAATCCGCCTCTTTCGGTGAAAGAAGGAGGAATTATCAAGGATGGTTACAACGAAACGCTCGATCGTTTTCGTGACGCCAGCCGAAATGGAAAGTCATGGATTGCCCAACTTGAAAGCAAAGAACGTGAATTAACAGGAATTAAATCGTTAAAAATCGGTTATAACCGCGTATTCGGTTATTATATCGAAGTGACGAAAGCAAACCTTCACTTATTGCCGGAAGGGCGTTATGAGCGAAAACAAACATTGGCCAATGCCGAGCGGTTCGTGACAAAAGAGTTAAAAGAAAAAGAGGCGCTTATTTTAGAAGCGGAAGAAAAAAGCATTGAACTGGAATATGAGCTATTTGTTCAAATTCGCGAGGAAGTCAAACAATATATTTCCCGTTTGCAAAAACTAGCCAAAATGATTAGCGAATTAGATGTACTGCAATGTTTTGCGACAGTAAGTGAAGAACGAAACTATTGCAAACCGCGTTTTTCAACCAATCGCGAACTTGTGATTAAAGAAGGGCGCCATCCAGTCGTTGAAAAAGTGCTTGGAGCGCACATTTATGTTCCGAACGATTGCTACATGAACGAAGAGCGGGAAATGCTCTTGATTACGGGACCAAATATGTCTGGAAAAAGCACGTACATGCGCCAAATTGCACTTACGGCGATCATGGCCCAAATCGGTTGCTTTGTTCCGGCGAAAGAAGCGATTTTACCGATCTTTGATCAAGTATTTACCCGCATCGGTGCGGCCGATGACTTAGTTTCTGGTCAAAGTACATTTATGGTTGAGATGTTAGAGGCGAGAAACGCGATTGTTCACGCAACGCAAAACAGCTTAATTTTATTTGATGAAATCGGACGGGGAACATCGACATATGATGGAATGGCTTTAGCTCAAGCCATCATTGAATACATTCACGATAAAATCGGCGCAAAAACGTTATTTAGTACCCATTATCATGAGTTGACGTCACTAGAAGAAAAATTAGAGAAGGTTAAAAATATTCACGTTCGTGCCATCGAAGAAAATGGGAAAGTGATCTTTCTTCATAAAATTGAAGAAGGTCCGGCCGACCGAAGCTATGGTATTCATGTAGCGGAGCTGGCGCAATTGCCGAAAGAGCTCATTGAGCGCGCAAAAGAAATTTTGCATCAATTTGAAAACAACAGTCATCCTGTCGCTGCGGCTGTTGCAGAAACGGAGCCGAAATTTGAGCAATTGAGCATGTTTGAAGAAGTAAAAGAAGTAAAAGAGGAAGCACCTTTATCGAAAAAAGAAAAAGAAGCAATCAAGCGAATTCAATCGCTCGATTTATTGGATATGACTCCGCTTGAAGCGATGAACAAATTGTATGAAATTCAAAAACTATTAAAGTGAAAGGAGGGAGATGATGGGAAAAATTCATAAGCTCGATGATGCGCTTGCCAATAAAATCGCGGCTGGCGAGGTTGTTGAACGGCCAGCCTCTGTTGTGAAAGAGCTCGTTGAAAATGCGATTGATGCCAACAGCACCATCATTGAAGTAGAGTTGGAAGAAGCGGGGTTAACCAAAATTCGCGTCATTGATAATGGAGAAGGAATGGAAGAAGAGGATTGTTTTCTTGCGTTCGAACGGCACGCGACAAGCAAAATTAAAGATGAAAGCGACTTGTTTCGCATTTGTACGCTCGGTTTCCGAGGAGAGGCATTGCCGAGCATCGCTTCCGTTTCCCATCTTGAACTGAAAACAAGCACAGGAAAAGAGGCGGGTACGTTCGTTGTATTCAAAGGCGGCGAACTTGTCGAGCATGGGCGGACAAGCAGTCGAAAAGGAACGGATATCACCGTATCCCATTTATTTTTCAATACTCCCGCTCGGTTGAAATATATGAAGACGATTCATACAGAGCTCGGCCATGTCGTCGATGTAATCAACCGGCTGGCCCTTGCCCATCCGAACATTTCTTTTCGTTTAAAACATAACGGAAAACAACTGTTTTACACCAATGGAAATGGAGATGTTCGTCAAGTATTAGCCGCGATTTATGGAATGGATGTAGCGAAAAAGATGATTCCTCTTCATGCGGAGTCGCTCGATTTTACATTAGAGGGCTATATTTCATTGCCTGAGGTGACACGCGCTTCTCGCAACTATATGACGACGATCGTCAACGGGCGGTATGTAAAAAATTATCCGCTGTATAAGGCGATTGAAGAGGGCTACCATACGTTGTTGCCGATTGGGCGTCATCCGATTGCTTTTTTAAGCATTACCATGGATCCTCTTCTTGTTGATGTCAATGTACATCCCGCGAAATTAGAAGTGCGTTTTAGTAAAGAAGCGGAATTAAACGAACTTGTGAAACAGGCCATTCACCAAGCGTTTCAATCAAAAACATTAATACCGGAAGTGACCGTAAAACGGCCGGAAAAACCGAAAACAGAACAACAAACGTTTTCGTTTGAGCATGTCGTAAAGGAGCCGGATGTTACAACTCCGATTGTTTCGGCTTTATTGAAACAAGAAAAAAACGAGCATCCAACAGTCGAAAAAGCAGTCGGCACGTTGTTCCTAGAAGAAAAAGAAGAAATCGTCTCTCAGACAGAAGAAGTCTCTCAAACAGAAGAACAGGTTGACCATGATCACGAAGAGCCAATCGAGTTTGAACCGAATCCAACAGTAGAATGGCAAGAAGAGGAACATCGACAAGAAGAAAGAATTCCGCCGCTTTACCCGATTGGGCAAATGCACGGCACCTACATTTTGGCGCAAAACGAAAACGGGTTGTACATCATCGATCAACACGCCGCTCAAGAGCGGATTAAATACGAATATTTTCGCGAAAAGCTCGGTGAAGTAACGAACGAAGTACAAGAACTTCTTGTACCGCTGACGTTTCAATATTCAACAAACGAGTATTTGCTGATTGACGCACACCGCGAGGAATTAGCAAAATGCGGCGTTTTCCTTGAACCGTTCGGCCATAACAGCTTTATCGTCCGTTCGCATCCGCAATGGTTTCCAAAAGGAGAAGAAGCGGCAATTATTGAAGAAATGATCGAACAAGTATTGACGATGAAAAAAGTTGATTTGAAACAACTGCGCGAAAAAGCCGCCATTTTAATGAGCTGCAAGCAGTCCATAAAAGCAAATCAATATTTGCGAAATGATGAAATTTTCGCGTTGCTCGAATCGCTTCGAAAAACGTCTGACCCATTCACATGCCCGCACGGCCGTCCGATTATCATTCATTTTTCCACATATGAGTTGGAGAAGATGTTCAAGAGAGTGATGTAAACACAAAAGCGCAACAACCTTGTTCTTCAAGGGGTTGCGCTTTATTTTTTGTCATTTGACCAGAACTACATTATTTGACTCGAAAAGTACTTGTTCTCGTTGAATCCAGAGGAAAGCGAAAGTAGCAGAAGCAAGAGCATCACAGTTCGTCGTTCCGAAAGGGCAAACAGATATTTATGATTTTTTGAAACAGTGAGGAAACAAAATAAGCATTGTGTTGAGAAGCAGACACAAACTATATGTGATAAACCTAATTTTCCGACATGAACAAGCTTTTCTGCCACTCTCCCGAACGAAAACGCCATCAGACAAATGAATTTGTCTGCCATGCGTTTCGCGTTCGGGATCGGCATGCTTCTAGCATGCCGAGGCGGCAAGAAAAATCTTGCCGCCTATGGCAGAAAAGCGTTCTTCTATTCATGATGAGATATGTCGGAAACTCAACTTGAATCTATATATGCAGTAAAGGAGGCGAGATTAACAGAGTCATTTATGAATAAAAACCCTAGTACCAATTGGAACTCTAGATGATAATTCTAGAACATCATGATTAAACATTCTAATACATCCATGTGAGACATTTTTGCCGATTGAAGCTGGGTTATTTGTTCCGTGTATACCGTAATGAGGTTTTGACAATCCCATCCAAAGCACTCCAAATGGTCCACCGGGATTACGTTGTTTATTGATAATCGTGTATGTCCCAGAAGGTGTTGGTGACAATATTTTTCCAACTGCAATTGGGTAAGCTTTTATAAGCCTGTTTCCATCAAAAAGTTTTAATTGATGTTGTGATGTAGATACATCAATCCATTTTGCCATGAAGAACAACTCCATTTTTTTGAATATTGTATGAAGTAACTTAGGCGTTTGTTAATTAACAGGAATTGATTGAACAGTTAAAGAGAAAAGAGAGCAAAACTGCTTAATGAACAGTTCGAAAATCCATCATTATACTTTAACAGAACCAAAAAAACAAAAAGCCAGGACTTCTCCCGGCGTTTAGAAAAAAGCCTTTTGTTGGAAAGTTTTCAAATCGATTATAACACATGGGAGGGGGTAAAGTGGTAAAACAATTGGTATTTATGCTTCCTGAATGATTAGGCTAAAAATGTAAGAGGGGAGTGGATTTTATGAATCAACTACCACAAGTATTCACTTATAGCGGTAACCAGGTGCGCACGATTATAAAAGATGGGAAGTTTGGTTTGTAGCGAAAGATGTCTGTGATGTATTAAATCATTCGAATCATAAAGTAGCAGTATCTCGACTCGATGAAGATGAGGTAAGTAAAGTTTACCTCACCGATTCGCTCGGACGTCACCAACAAATGACCATCGTAAACGAGGCTGGTTTATATTCATTGATCCTAACTAGCAATAAGCCAGAAGCGAAGAAGTTTAAGAGATGGATTACCCATGAAGTCATCCCGTCAATTCGCAAAACCGGAAGCTATAGCTTACAGATTCCAAAGACATTTAGTGAAGCTCTTCGTCTTGCTGCAGATCTACAAGAAAAAATCGAGCGGGACGAGCCTAAAGTGGAATCCTATGATCGCTTTATAAGTGGCGAAAATTATCAGAAGGTTGGAGAGGTTGCAAAAATTTTAGGATATGGTCGCAATAACTTTTTCAAGAAGCTTCGCCAAATGGGATTGCTCATGAGCGACAATACCCCTTATCAAAAATATATCGATCGCGGTTATTTTGTCGTCAAGGAAAAGCCGATTCAAATGGGCGACCAGGTGATTAATAAACCGCAAACATATATCACCGCAAAGGGAATTGCTTATATTGATAAACTTTTACATCAACGAACTGCTTGATATAATGGAAATAAAACCAAATATGTCCAAGACCGAGAGCGTGAGGACACTGATTGTACAGAGTAGCATGGCTATCTCTGTATGATTGGTGTCCTCTTTTCTTTTTATCAAAAATGATTGGAGGAATATACCATGAGAACCATTCAGCAACAGTTACAAAATTGGGTTAAAGCTACTAAGTTCATGCAAAGATCCAACAAGCATAAGAAAGAGGCTAAAACAAAACGCTTAAAAGAAAGCTTTACCGAACGCGAATTAAGAGAGTTAATGGGTGTCAATCGACCTGTTTATCGTCGTTCCAAAGGCGGCGCTTTCCGTCAACGCTAATTATTCATTTCGGAGGTTGAGAAAATGGAAAAGCAATTAGAGTTTATCCTGTGTGAAATTGACCGTGACGCTACGAAAAAAGCAGTTGAAGCGGCATTGGAGAAGTATCGTGTTTTTCTGCTTACTCAGTCATTGGACAAGCTGCCTAAAGTTACCCAGCAATATTCGCTCGTTCCCCCTTCAAATACAAACAAATTCCATTCCTCAACCGAAGAAATGGCCATTAGTAATGCTGACTATGAGCGGGAACGTAGCGAATATATCAAGCGGATAGTGATGGCAGTCATACTGGGAACGTGCGATTCTCATCCGTCGTTATATGACGGAAGACGATGTATTTGATTATGAAATCTACAATGACCTTGGCATGAGCGAGCGTAAATATTATCGCATCAAATCACGCGCATTCTATAAGCTCGCTTTTGCTCTCAAAATTGAAGTATATAAAAAGGAAGAAAGTGAGGTGATTTCATCATGAACTTTGTTCAACCGATTCGTGATCCAGAGAAGGTTGAGGCAATAAAAAGGTATTTAAAAGAACATAATGAACGTAATTATTTGCTGTTTTTAATTGGCATCAATACAGGGCTTCGTATTTCAGACATTTTAAAGCTTAAAGTCGGCGATGTGAAGGGTACACATATTAGCATTCGTGAGAAGAAAACAGGCAAGCAAAAGCGGATTCGTATTACTCCATCATTGAAGCGGGAGCTAAATCGGTACATTGAAGGAAAAAAGGATGATGAATACTTAATTAAAAGCCGCAATGGGCGAAATAAGCCTATTGGCCGTAGCATGGCCTACAAAATCTTACGGAAGGCAGCCGAACGCTTCCACTTGGACGAAATCGGCACGCACACACTTCGAAAAACATTCGGTTATCACTTTTACCAGCAGACCAAAGATGTGGCAATGCTGCAAGAAATCTTTAATCATTCATCGCCAGCTATCACATTAAAATACATCGGTGTCAACCAGGACTCAATGGATCGGGCCATGACGAAATTTAAGATTTAAAGACCGAATAAATCGGTCTTTTTTGTCAGTCTTGTTCAACTATCGCACCCGTTAGTTAAAAACCAACTTTATGATTTTTAGTAGTAAATTTTAAAATCAAAGATGCCAAAATAGAGATTGTTAATACAGAAATCATTGATATTAAACTGGCAACAAATAAATCGTCACTGTACTCATTAATCTTCATTCCTAAAGTTAAAGGCATTCCATCTTCATTTCCTGTTGGAAGGAAATACATAAAATGGTCTGCTATTAAATCAATTAATCCAAATACTAAGCAAAACAAAAATCCTATAATAGCTGAACTACCTAAAATAACACTAAATCTAATCTGCTGTTTGTTGAAAATTATAGAAATAACTGATAATGAACCAATTATGATAAATAACTCTGCCCATTCTACATAAAGCGATTTCGTTACAAAAAGTAAAATTGTTGTTATTACAACAATTAAACCTATGATTTTTTTCACTGCAACCCCTCCCTATTATTTGAATTCTATAACCCAAGACCTTGCTCAACTATCCTGACCCGTTAGCTGAAGTAAAAAGGTTGATTATTTTCTGGTTTGTTTATTCCACTTTTGTTCTAGTTATGCCTTTTGCAATAGATTAAACAATTCTTGTTCTGAAACGGGATTATAAAGGGCTTGATCCGCGTTAGTCATTACAGCCCAGTATCTGTCACCGTATGACCAGTGCCACCATTCCGTAAAGTAGTTAACAAAACCAACAGACTGAAGAGCGTGTGCAAGAATCTGACGATTTTGAATTGCTTGTACGGTGATGTTTGTTGCATCAAAAAAAGTTGCGTAGTCAGTTTCTTGTGGTATGGCATCAAATGGTGTACCAAGATCCAATTCGATACCATTTGAGTCAATTAGGGTTAAGTCTACTGCACCACCTGTAGGATGAGGAGCTACATTAGGAGGTGCTACGTATTTTGATGCCTCAGCCATTAAATAATCTAAATCTTGATTTGAAGAATTTTCTTTTACCCTTTGCAATGCCCTCTCAAAGGCTCGCTGTTGAATATGTAAAGGTCTGTATCCTTCCTTAATTAAAAAACGAATACCTTTTGGAAGAAATCTTTTAGCCAAGGAAAGTTTATTAGCTACTGAAAAGCGGACAAAAGAAAAGTAACGACTCCTGTTAGAAAGAGATTGATCTACAACAATATCTGGATCAAAGTGAACAAGGTCAACAAATGGTTCTTGAGAAGGATGTACATTAATTGAGGAAACTATCGGATCGCTCATTAAAATTTTTCTTAGTTCATTCATGAAATATCCCCTTCTTGTAATGGTTTAGCTATCTACAAAAAACTCCAAATTCATCCGTTCAATTTCTCAGCAAACAAATCTAAGTCTTTAATTATGACCAACAACATTTTCTTTTGTATATTATTCAACCTATTATTTATAGGAATTTTTCGAAAATTATATTGTTGAATTATACAACCCGTTTGTTCAATAAGAAAAAAGAGTTGCCCCAGCAATCCTCATTCTTAAACTCAAGCTCCCCGTTATCTGAAAAAGAAACGCTTTTACTCTGTTGCTTTAATTCTCATAAAAGATTCAGGATTTAAAGTCTCAGATTGAATCACTATTGCAGTCATTCCCTCATCACTTCCTGATTCGTGCCATTCTCCTTTATCCCAAAAAACACATTCTCCTCTTTTTACAAAAATTCTTTTGCGGTCTTCACCTGTTACCCAACCTTCCCCTTGAACCACCAGAAATAATTGAGGGACAGGTGCTTCGTGATACCCAACGACTCCGTTAGGTTCTATATACATACAACCAAGAATAGAAGGTTCACTTGTTTTTATAATTCTTGTATAAATCGCTAAGTCCGAATTGTATTTTGTTATTTTTGCACCAACTTCTTTATCAAATCTAAAAATTTTCATAATGAAGCCTCCGAAAGGTATTTGTTTTCAATCTTAAATAATTCAACATTGGAAACACTAATTCCTTCTTCAACTAACCTGCCCCATTAGCTGAATAAGAAAATCAACAACATTCTTTAAGATAGATGTATAAAATTTTGTGTAAAGCATTTTGCTAGATCAAAAGAAAAAAGGTAGGGTATTCTCTGATTTGGACCAACACATTCCAGAGAAAGGAGAACCCTACCTATGTCTAAAAGTATACCGAATTTAGACTGGGTCAATCAACTGGAAACGCCATTCGTCAGTTTGTAAAGGAAAAATTAGAACTGATCATGCGGGAAGAAATCAAGAATTTCCTCGAAATAGAACAGGCCGGAACGTCGAATATGAGAAACGGCTACTATCAACGAAATCTAGATACACAATATGGCCGGATTGAAGGTCTTTTGGTCCCTAGAGACCGAAACGGAGAATTTCAAACGCAGCTGTTTGCCCCTTACCCACGTCATACTGGCTGGCTCGAGGAAGCCATCATCAAGATGTATCAAAGTGGCATGAGCACACGTGAGATTGGCAAGTTTATTGAACGAATTCTAGGAAATGCCTATTCTCCAACGACGATTAGTCATATCACAGATGTGGTCAAGGAAGACATTGCGAAATGGCACACACGTCCTCTACAAAAGCGATATTCGATCTTATATTTGGATGGCTTATACATAAAACTTCGTCGTGATACCGTTGAGAAAGAAGTCATTTATGTGGTGTTAGGTGTGAATGAAGAAGGATATCGCGAAATTCTTGATTTCTTTGTGGGAGGACAAGAAAGCCCTATGTATGGCAGGAAATTCTTCAAAACCTCTACAAAAGAGGCGTAAAGGAAGTGCTTTTGTGCGGATCGATGGACTACCGGGTTTAGAGGAAGCCTTTAAGACGGTTTATCCGAAAGCCGATGTGCAGCGTTGTGTCGTTCATAAAGTTCGTAACACGCTCAATCGTGTTCGGAAAAAAGACCAATTCGAAATGGCGGAGGATCTGAAACTCATTTATCGATCTCCGAATAAAGAAATCGCACTGGAGCTGTTTCAACAGTTTGAGTTGAAATGGTCCAGCAAATATCCGAGAGAAGTCCAATCTTGGACCAATGAGCTGGATGTTCTCCTCACATTTATGGACTATCCAAACAGTATTCGAAGTGTGATTTACACGACCAATGCGATTGAACGAACGATCAAGGAGATTCGGAAACGCCTAAAACCGATGAACAGTTTGAGCAGTTTAGAAGCCGCTGAAAAAATCGTGTATTTGACCATCCAAGACTTTAATGAGAAGTGGGCAGGGCGAAAGTTGTGAGGATTTGCCGAAGCGCATGAAGACCTTCAACGAATGTTTGAAGAACGTTACAATTAACCATATATTGTAAATGAAAATAAACAAAATAAGGGGATTCTCCCTTTCCCCACAGGAGACTGAATATT
>NZ_SLUL01000019.1 GCF_004341205.1 Thermolongibacillus altinsuensis | reverse complement strand
TTTTCAACTATAACGGCCTTCGATAGATCGAATCCCCGGTAATCTTGAGCTCTTGCCACGTGTTTGTGTTTCGCGATATCAACGCCAATGATTAATGTTTGTTCAGTGATTTGTCTAATTTTCGAATTTCGGTTATAATTCATATTAGGTCCTCCTTGGTTTATTAGTTAGGGGTCAAGGCCTTGACACCCTGTATCATACCAAGGGGACTTTTTTTGTTTCAAACCTCATTTTTCCTCATTACAGGAATGCTCCTCTATTAAATTTTTCATCACGTCTTGTCGGTGCTCATCTAATTGCGGCGCACGATGTCTTTTTGCAAAAATACGATCGTCATAACGGGTAGCGATATCGATCCGCTCCTTGTTTACGTGAATCATTTTTCGGTAATCTTCTTTAGAAAACCACGCTTTCACCTCGTCCGTTTCCAAAACAGGAGTGAGGCAACAATCGACGGTTTCGCTAAGCGCGATCCATTCTTGAAGCGTTTTTGTTTTAAACCAATTCTTCATTTCTTGAAAAACCGTATTTTCTTCGCTAGCAGGAGAATGATGATATTCGACCCACTCTCGTTTCCCGGCAGCGAGGCAAAAATTTTCCCAAAATTTCCTTTCCAACGCAGCAAGACTGACGTACCGTCCGTCTTTCGTTTCATATATATAATAGGAAACGATTGTACCAGCGAGCTGTTCGACCCCGTTTCTCTTTCCGGTATAATGCTCAATAACCAAATGATTGTTCATCATCGCAAGCAGTCCGTCTAACAAGGAAAGATCGATATAGGTTCCTTTTCCCGTTCGTTCACGATGATAAAGAGCGGCAAGAATTTGCTCGACCGCAACGATGCTGCCAATTAAGTCAGCGAACGTCATGGAAGGATGGACAGGCCTTCCGCTCGCGTCTTTGAGTTGAGCTAATACACCGCTCAATGACATATAATTGATGTCATGACTTCCAAAAGATGATAGTTTTCCTTCCTGTCCGTATCCGGTTATGGAGCAATAAATAACCTTGCCATTCATCGATTTCACGTCTTCATACCCTAAACCTAACCGTTTCATGACCCCCGGCCGAAAGCTTTCGATGACGATATCGGCATGCTTTATGAGATCTTTAGCCGTTTGCAAATCCATTTCATTTTTTAAATCAAGCGCAATGCTTTTTTTGTTTGCATTATTCGCTTCAAATATATAGTGAAAAGAACGATCTCCCGTTGGTGAACGCGCCAAGTCGCCAGTCAAAGGTTCGACTTTCACAACTTCCGCGCCTAAATCAGCGAGGCGAAGGCTTGCAAACGGGCCAGGAAGATAGTGAGAGAAATCCAAAACTTTGATACCATCTAGCAATCGATCACCCCCTAAACTAAATCAAGGTTTTTGGCAATAATGGTTTTCATGATTTCGTTCGTTCCAGCATAAATCGCGCTTACAGGAATGTCACGGTAACGTCTAGCAATCTCATATTCTTCCATGTAGCCGTAGCCGCCATGAAGCTGCATACATTCAGCTGCCACCCGTTTTGCCATTTCCGTAATCCACCATTTAGCCATCGACACCTTTGTCACAACATCTCTCCCGTGCATATGTTGTTCAATGACATCATCCAGAAACGTTCTCCCTAATGCGATTTCTGTCGCCATTTCGACAAGGCGAAATTGAATGGTTTGAAATTGACTAATTTTTTGTCCAAACGCGGTTCGAGTTTTCACGTATTGTTTGGTTAAGTCAAACATGACCTCTGCCGCTGTTTGAGCAGCAATCGCCACAACGAGACGCTCCTGTTGCAGTTTTTGCATTAAATAATAAAATCCTTTTCCTTCTTCCCCGAGCAAATTTTCAGCAGGAACTTTCGCGTCTGTAAAAAATAATTCCGCTGTGTCTTGGGCGTGAAGCCCAACTTTTTCTAACTTTCTCCCGCGCGTAAATCCAGGAGTATCTCGCTCGACGACGAGCAAGCTGATTCCTTTATGAGCCGGCTTGGCATGCGGATTGGTTTTACAAACGACAATCACCAAATCGGCATGAATGCCATTGGTAATAAACGTCTTTTGCCCATTGACAATATAGTGATCGCCCTCTCTGATCGCTGTTGTGGAAATTCCTGATAAATCCGAACCTGCTCCCGGCTCTGTCATCGCAATAGCGGTAATGATTTCACCCGAGATGCACTTCGGCAACCATTTTCTTTTTTGTTCTTCCGTTCCGTAATCGGCAATATACGGAACGACAATGTCATTATGCAAGGCAATCCCGACCATGCCTGAGCCAACTTTCTCTAATTCTTCGTTTATCACAACAGAATAGGCAAAATCAGCGTTCAATCCGCCGTACGCTTCATCGACCCACGGGCAAAGAAAACCGTTATCCCCCATTTTTCTCCAAAACTCACGCGGAATGATTCCTTGCTTTTCCCACTCTGAAAAATGCGGATAAGCTTCTTTTTCTAAAAATTTGCGAAAGGCATCACGAAAAATTTCATGCTCTTCGCGTAAATATGTGGCTGTCATCTGTCTCCCCCTTACGATTGAGCTGCTTTTTTTACTTGCTCACGAAGCAAAAATTTTTGAATTTTCCCGCTTGCATTTCGCGGCAACGCTTCAACAAAATAATAGGTGCGCAGGCGTTTGTAAGGAGCTAATCGATCGCTATTTTTACAAAATTGCTCGAGCTCTTCTGCCGTTAAATGCGGATCTTTTTTCACGACAAATGCGACAACTTTTTCGCCCCATTTTTCATCCGGTTCTCCAAGAACAGCAACATCAAGCACGCCTTTATGTTCGTACAAAACATCTTCTACTTCGCGCGGGTAAACGTTTTCCCCACCGCTAATAATCATGTCATCAACGCGATCAGCGACATATAAATAGCCTTCTTCATCCATATATCCTAAATCGCCGGAATGATACCAGCCTTTGTACATCGCTTTTGCGGTTGCTTCTTCACGATTGTAATAGCCGGCCATCATGCATGGGCCTTTCATAATGATTTCACCGACTTGCCCCGGCGGCAGCACATCATCGGGATCGGATGGACCGTCTTCTTTCGGCTTCACGATACGAATTTCATGATTTAAGCAAGCACGTCCGGCTGAACCAGCTTTTGTCAATTGCTCATCCTCCAATAAAAATGTCACAGCAGGTCCCATTTCCGTCATTCCGTACGCTTGAATCAAATCAATCCCTAATCGCTCCTTGCATTCTTTCACGAGAACAGGCGCCATTGGCGCAGCGCCGTATAATCCTACATGAAGCGATGATAAGTCATAATCTTCAAGCCGCTCTTGTAAAATCATGTTCCACATGGTCGGTGCGGCAAACAAAAACGTAATTTTTTCTTGTTCAATCACGCGCAATACTTGTTTTGGGTCGAAATGATGAAGGATCACATTGGTCGCTCCTGCATGAACGCGCGGCAAGAAACAGCAATGCAATTCCGCGCAATGGAACATCGGGGCACATACAAGACCGCGGTCTGTTTCGCGGATTCGCATAACGGAATTACAAATAAGACTTTGTTCAATCATGTCGCGATGACGATGCATCACTCCTTTCGGTCTTCCCGTTGTTCCGCTTGTATACATAATCGCGTAAATATCGTTTTCTGATACGTCGATGCGAGGAGATGTTGCTGAAGCTTGTTTTACGCGTTCATAGTAGTTCGTTGCGTAGGTTGGCACATCTTCATCAATATACCAAAATGAAATGTGAGGAAATGCTTCATGAATGCTTGTGATATGGGGCTCGACCGCTTTTTCAAACAGCACAACTTTCGGAGCCGCATCCTCCAAAATGTAAGCGATTTCTTTTTCCTTTAAACGAAAGTTAATCGGATTAAAAATTGCCCCGATTTTAGCGCACGCAAAAAAGGCCGTCGCGAGTTCACTCGTGTTGAATAAGACCGTTGAAACACGGTCCCCTTTTTTCACGCCAGCTGCAATGAATGCATTCGCTAACCGGTTTACTTTCGTCTCCCATTGTTCATACGTATAACGAAGCTCTCTTCTTATATCGACAAGAGCTTCCTTTCTAGGAAATTTTCTTACTGTTTGTGAAAATACTTCACCAATCGTGACGTACAAGTTCTCACTCCTCCTCTCACTTTTTACAAACAAACGATTACAATGTTATTTTTATAAAATTAAAAATATTAATTTTTTTGAAATAATTCCCGATCACACACGAAAATCCTTCTTGAAATCACAAAAAAATAAGAAAGGTCATGTCAACCTTTCTCTCATCATTCAATTACTAAGTCCCGTTCACGAATCAGCATTAATTCTTTTTTATCGTAACGTCCTTCGTGCAACAAGCGAACGGCTTGCTTTCGTATGGCTTTTTCGATTAAATTTCGAACATAGCGACCGTTGCTAAACTTCCTTTCCGCTCCTAACAACAACATCTCCTCGATATGTTCACGCAATTTTCGCTCCGCATCTTGCGTGAATTCATATTCGCGCGTATGAAGCATGCATTTTGCAATTTGGACGAGTTCTTCTGCTGTATAATCAGGAAATTCAAGCATGAGCGGAAAACGTGAAGGCAGTCCGGGATTTAATGATAAAAAATAGTCCATCTCCGCGGGATATCCGGCCAAAATGACAACTAAGTCATCAGAAAAATCTTCCATCCCTTTTACAAGCGTATCAATGGCTTCTTTTCCAAAATCTTTCTCGCCGCCGCGCGCTAGCGAATAAGCCTCATCAATAAATAAAATTCCACCGCGCGCCTTTTTGATCAAATCGCGCGTTTTATTCGCCGTATGACCGATATACTCGCCAACTAAATCCGCCCGCTCCGCTTCAATAAAATGCCCTTTCGATAACACGCTCATTTCTAAAAATAACTTTCCAAGCAATCTTGCAACAGTCGTTTTACCTGTTCCAGGATTTCCTTTAAAAATCATGTGCAATGATTGCTTATTCCCTTTTAACCCGTTTTCTTGGCGCGCTTTATTAATATATAGCCAAGCATATATTTCTTTAATTAACTTTTTGACCTGACCTAAACCGATTAATTCATCAAGTTCTTTTTGAATTTCTTTTAAAACGGTATGTTGTTTATAATCAATCCGTTCTTGTTTCTCTTCTTTCGGTAAATAATTGATGTTTTTGGCATTTAACACGATATTGATTTGACTTTTTGTTTGCTTCATCGTTAGTTCGGACAAAGCATCGTCACCTCTCTTTCACTTCATCCCTTCTTCTAACAATATACGCTTTCCTTATTTATTTTGTGACAATCGCCCAACATGTAGAACAAAAAAATCGCTCACCCTTGTTTAGAGCGAGCGATTTTCTTTTATTATTCCATCTCTACTTTTACATTTTTTTGCGGAGCAAACGTTGAAATGGCATGTTTATAAATCAACTGTTGTTTTCCATCCACTTCCAAAAGGACAGTAAAGTTATCAAATCCTTTGACGAGTCCGCGCAATTGATACCCGTTGAGCAAAAACACGGTCACTGGTGCACCATCTTTGCGTAATTGATTTAAAAATTGATCTTGAATATTGATCGTATTTTTCATGAGTCGTCCTCCTCTTTTCTCTCTACGTTAATGTTATATATTCGTTTTTAAATTGAACTTTCCTGCAATGTAGGATAAAATTTCATCTACTCTTTCGTCAAATCTTTCTTCTTCACTCATATCAAACCATTGAACAGGCATTTGATTCCGAAACCATGTCAATTGACGTTTGGCATAACGCCGTGAATTTTGTTTAAGCTGTTCAATCGCTTCTTCTAAGGAAAGAATCCCATCAAAATAAGCGTACAGCTCTTTATAGCCGATTGCTTGAATCGATTGACAATCGCGAATGCCTCGTTTGTACAACGCCTTTACTTCATCAATTAATCCTTGCGCAATCATTTGGTCTACCCGTTCGTTAATACGACGATACAGCTTTTCACGTTCCATCGTTAAACCGATCAAAGCGACATCGTACACCAATTGTCTTTTTTGCTCACTTAACCATTGCGTCATCGTTTTCCCGGTGCAATGATAAATTTCTAATGCGCGAATGACGCGACGAACATTATTTGGATGAATGCGCTCAGCGCTTTCAGGATCAATTTCTTTTAGCTTTTCATAAAGAGAATATTTATCCTCATGCTCTTCTAAATATTTACGATATTGAGGATTCGATGGTACATCAGAAAATTGATAGTCATAAATGACAGATTGAATATAAAGACCTGTTCCACCGACAATCATTGGCAGCTTCCGACGAGATGTTATTTCATCCACAAGGGATCGAGCTAACGTTTGAAACTCAGCGACCGAAAAAGATTCCCACGGCTCTTTTATATCAAATAAATGGTGAGGAATCCCCTCCATCTCTTCAGGACGAATTTTCGCTGTGCCAATATCCATTCCTTTATATACTTGCATCGAATCTCCGTTAATAATTTCTCCGTTCAACCGTTTCGCTAGTTCAATGCTCATTTTTGTCTTCCCGACCGCCGTCGGTCCAATGAGAACAACCAACTTCTCTCCCATGAACGAACCACTACTTTCTATGCGATTATGTATCACTCATTTATTATACCCAAGTGAGGAAAATTTTATCATGATGTTTTTTACAAAACAATTAAAAACAAAAAAGAACTTACAAGCAAGATCCTTTCATCTCTCATCGATAAATCAGTCATCCATGTTGAAAAATTTACCAGAAAAATATTTTCACTGATTGTAAAATATAGTCGCTGTTTTTGAATACAAGGAGAAAGGGTGAAAAATGAACGATGAGAAAATTTCTAACGATCGCATTATCATTCTTCATGCTGTTTGAATTCGTAACCTCAACGTTTGCTCACCCTGGAAAACTCGACAAAAACGGGGGACATACATGCCATACAAATTGTGAGAAGTATGGTTTGAAAAAAGGTCAATATCACTATCACAAACAGAAAAAACAACAAAGCCATCAATCCAAAAAAATAGCGTTGCCAGCAATTAAAGTAAACTCTAAACACACGGTAAAAGTCAACCGTGTCATTGATGGAGATACAGTAGAGGTTCAATTCAAGAACAAGGCTGTGGCAACTGTTCGTCTCATTGGCGTGAATAATCCAGAGACCGTTCATCCAAGTAAACCTGTCGAAAAATATGGAAAAGAGGCATCGAACTATACAAAACTAATAAAACCGTCACATTAGAATTTGACGTACAAATCAAAGACAAATACGGAAGATTATCAGCTTATATATGGTTAGGAAAAGAATTGTACAACGAAAAATGAATCAAAGAACGAAAAAACTCCTCTCGGTTGAGAGGGGTTACTTTAACAAGCCTAATCGATCTAAAATCACCGCTAATTGCGCTCTTGTGACAGGCTCATTCGGCTTGAATTGACCGTCAGAATAACCTTTGATAATGCCTTTTTGGATCGCTTTTCTAATGCTTCCTTCCGCCCAGTGACCTGTAATATCGTCTTTTTTCACTTCTTTTTCCTCCTTTGGCCGTTTTCCTGCTCGTAAATCAGTTAACGAAAGACCAAATGTGTATTGAAAATGAGGATAATCTTTAAACGTTCTCCAATCTCCTCCCCATTCAAGTCCAAGCGATTTTCCTAATGCTCCTACACGTTTCCATTTTTCATCGACATTCCAGTTCACGCTACCATCTGCATTCAATACCGCAAAATCAAAAGCTAGCCCAAAATTGTGAAAGGAATAGCCTCCTTTAGCATTGGTCACAATTTTTCCGGGCTTTGTTCGACCTTGTGCATAGAGTTCATTCTGTTCTTCAATTGTGCGCAACCCTTGTGTGATGATGATATGGATTCCTTCTTTAAACGCTAAAGAAATGAGCTGACGCGCTTTTTCGGCAATAACCGGATGAACACCTTGTAATTTCTTTTCTGCTTTTTCTAACAATTCCTTTAGAAGAATTGTCATTATTTCTCTCCCCCCGTTCTCAAGTGCATATTTCATGCCAACAACTGAACCAATACCATATAAAGCCGGATTTAATGACATTGCTTCAAAAGCAGCGTAGTATGCAATCAAAAGGACAAGCGCAACGGCAGAAGTGTAGCGATTCGACAAATTGGTTGCTTGTCTTAATGATCAATCTCTATTGAAACCAACTCCCTAGCAGCACTCTTGTTGTAAAACTTTTTAACTTCTTAACTTATGCTTATTGAAACGTACCGAATGACTTTTCTTCTCCTTCTATATAGATTCAAGTTGAGTTTCCGACATATCTCATCATGAATAGAAGACCGCTTTTCTGCCATAGGCGGCAAGATGTTTCTTGCCGCCCCGGCATGCTTCTAGCATGCCGATTCCGAACGTAAAACGCATGACAGACAAATTCATTTGTCTGATGGCGTTTTCGTTCGGAGAAGTGGCAGAAAAGCTTGTTTATGTCGGAAAATTAAGCTTATCATATATATATCAAAATTCAACAAAAGAAGATATTTTCCTACAATTTTTGATCTACCTATGAAAGGATTTTTTTTCCTTTTTGAAGAAATATGTAAAAAGCAACAGGGAGAATATACACCCTGTAATCTCATCAAATTTGAAAGCTGCTGGATATGATTCAGTCATTTCACTAGCGGACAAGAGATTTGAATACGATCAGAAGGTAAAGGAAGACAATTATGAGGACATTATTCGTATATATCGGTGTAGGGATTCTCATTTCAATTTCAACTATAACTACTTTTATTGATAGTGATTCAATATTTTTGAAAACCTTATGTGCACTTGTTTTCATAAGTTATTTCTTGTTGTTTGTAATGGCATTTAAACATGAAAAAAACAAAAATAAACGTTGTTCGTGAACATCTTCAACTAGCTTGAAAGAGAGCATTTTTTACCAAATCAAATGATAAAAAATGCCTGTATCCATTTCAATGATACAGGCTCTTCAAAACAATTTACATTTGATTTTCTTTTTGCTTTTTCATTAGGCGATTCTCTAAAACATGAATCATATATAAGAAATGTTCCGCTTCTCTGACAACATGGTCTGCTAGTAATGGATTAATCACGCTTTTTATTTGACAAGTTTTAATTAATTCTAAACCGGCTTTTTTGAAGTTTCTTAATTCTGTTGTCGCATTTTCGCTATCTTTATTCATTTTTCCGATTACCGGATATGTCGGTTCTTTGTTATAAAGCATGGATTCTACATCTCTTGCTTGATTTAATAAAACTTCAAAATCATCTCCAAACTTTCTAGCTGTAATCACAAGGTTTCGTTCGGAAGGATCAAGCAGTGAGGATATAAAGCGAGAATGTTCCATCATGATGCGCAACCAAAAAACATTTTCGCTTATAATGGCGTCTTGAATAGGGTCTAAAATCCCTTGATTAAACTTTTGTAAACTTCTCATAAAATATTCAGCTTCGCGTGCGATATGGTCTACAAGGAGTGGGAAATTAAAGCCGCTCACTTTACAATTAATAATGAGGATTAGAAGGTTTCTCTTAAAATTTCTAAATCCATAAACTAACTGAATACTATCTTCATTTAATTTTCTTACAGCTTGAACAGTTTCGGGAGTTTGATGTGCTCTTTTTTCAAGTTGTTCAAAGTAATGATAAAAACGATCGGTTTGCTGAATTAAATCCTTGTCTTTTCGATTAAACCCCTCTCCAAGAAATAGAGCATGTTCTTTCATAATTCTAAGCCAAAATTTGTTTTCAGTTAGTGACCGTTCAATAAACTTCTTTTCTGTCAAAGATTCAGGTGCAGAAGCTTTTGTCTCAGGAGGAATTAACATCTGACTTTGGAAATCAGCTGCAAAATGACCAGGGGTCGGTGGATGATTTAGCATTTTTTTCCACTCCCTCTTTAAAATTTACGCTTCTACATTTATATTTACAGACCGATTCTTTTATGTGTTGAAAGTTAGTTATCAATGGTTATTGAATTCAATTACGATCTAAAGGACAGAAGGAAAACGTATTAAGGTTTACGAATAGATACGTGGAATTCATCAGAAAGCGAGGAGAATTTTGTGGACGGAAATAGGGGGATTTGTTATTGTTGTAATCGTGTCAGAAACTATAACGCCCAACTCCTTTCCAATCTCTAACGGGGAATTTCGAAAAGCCCTTCTCATTCATACGAGAAGGGCTTTATCGTTATTGAAGCGTATGTAACCATCATGATACTTTTTCACTTGTGCTTTTTCCATCGACCTGATAAATCATTGTATTCATTTTCATTGATTCATAGTTTGATTGTTTTCATCAGTTCATCATGGATTTTTCCGTTGGAAGCGATCAGCGAATCATGAAAGAGACAGTAAGGATTCCCATCTTGATCCGTAACCTGTCCTCCTGCTTCTGTTAGGATCAAAACTCCTGCAGCGGTATCCCACGGATTGAGACCTTCATGCCAGAATCCAGTAATCTTCCCGGATGCAACTAAGCACAAATCCAAACTTGCCGCACCGAATATGCGAATGCTGCGGCTTTTCCCTGCCAACTTGTCCATTTGCTGAATGACACGGGATCCTGATTTAAAATCACTGGCTTGAAACCCTGTTGCTACAACTGCTTCAGCCAATGTTGATTCTTTTCCAACTCGGATCGGGCGGCCGTTCAGATAAGCCCCAAAGGACTTCCTTGCCGCATAAAGTTCACCTGTGATCGGATTGAACACAACACCAATCACAGGTTTTCCGGCCTTTACAACCCCAATCGAAACAGAGAAATGAGGAATGCCGTGAATGAAATTAGTGGTGCCATCAATCGGATCGATGATCCAACCATATCCCGAATCCTGATTTTTAAACACTTCATATGCATTGGCCTGACCGCAATCCTCTTCAGATAAAATCCAATGGTCAGGATAATCTTCCTGAATTTTTCCCCGAAGCAACTCCTCACTCAATTGATCAACCTCTGTCACAAGGTCGGAAATATTCTTTTTTTGCTGAATTTTTCCTTTATTACCTAAGCGCTCTTTAAGCAATTGGCCGGCTTGCAATGCATATTCAATCGCTGAGTCATACAAAACTTGTTCCAAACCCTTTTTGATGTTTATGGCCATTTCTCTTTCATCCCTTATTTCTTAACTAACGAGTTCTTCGATTTGTCCTTGATTTACACTATCTTTTTTTAAACTTCTTCCCGTCGCTTTATCAAATAAATGAATGGCTGAAATGTCGGCTGATATTTCAACTTCACGGCCATATTCCATTTTGATGTTTGGTTCAACGAAGAAACGAACCTGCTCATTGCCGACTTTTACATTGACGATTTGCGAATGGCCAATAGGCTCAACCATATGGACAATTCCTCTGATGCGAATATCCCCGTTGTTTCCTAATTTTAAATCATGAGGACGAATTCCTACATGTACGTCTGTTTCTTCTCCATCAAAATCGAGCCATTTGCGATCTAATTCAATGGTCATGTTTCGTAAACGAAGCTGGTTGTTCGATAGTTTTCCTTTCAGGAAGTTCATCGGAGGCGTTCCGATAAACTGAGCGACAAAATAGTCTTTCGGATGATTATATAATTCCATCGGCGTGCTGTATTGAATGATTTTTCCGTCTCTCATGACCGCTATACGATCCGCCATCGTCATTGCTTCTTCTTGATCATGGGTAACCAAAATCGTTGTGATGCCCAATTCTTTTTGGATGCGGGAAATTTCCTCTCTCATTTCAATTTTTAATCTGGCATCAAGATTGGACATTGGTTCATCCAACAACAGCACCTTTGGTTTTTTCACGATGGCGCGCGCCAGAGCCACTCGTTGCTGCTGACCTCCGGATAATTCACTCGGTTTTCGATCTAATAAATGCCCTAGCTGCACCATTTCAGCCGCCTGTTTCGCTCGTTCAATTCGCTCTTCTTTTGGAACTTTCTGTTGTTTCAATGGAAATGCGATATTCTCTAAAACCGTCATATGCGGATATAAAGCATAGCTTTGAAACACCATGCCGATATTTCGATCCTTTGGCTCTAAATCATTGACAAGCTGGCCATCAAAATAAATTTCACCGCTATCTGGCTTATAAATGCCAGCAATCATCAGCATCGTGGTAGACTTCCCGCAACCGCTCGGTCCAAGGAGAGCAACAAACTCTCCATCTTCTATCGTCAAGCTCATGTGATCAATCGTATTCGATTTTTTGTTGAAGGATTTACAAATATTTTTTAGCTCGATTTTCATACGCGCTTCCCTCCTCCTACACTTACTTGCATCAATGATTTTTGCGTAAAGATGAAAAACAGCAAGACCGGCAGCATATAAAACAGGGATACAGCACTTAATAATCCATAATTAACCAAGTTTGGATCACTGATTAATCTTTGGAGATAAGAGGCCAAAGTGACATTTTCATCGCTTAAAATAAACGTGTATAAGAGCAAAAATTCAGACCAACCAGATAAAAACGAGAAAATGCTAACGGCTGCAATTCCAGGCTTGATCAACGGAAGCACAATGGTGAACCAGACCTTCAAACGGCTGCATCCGTCAATCAGTCCAGCCCACTCTACATCCCATGGCACATCATCAAAAAATCCTTTAACAATCCAAGCTGTCATCGGAATTTGCAGAGCTGTTTTCACTAACACAACTCCCCAAAGGGAATCAAACAACCCCATAAAATTCAAAATATAATACACGGCAATAAGCAAAGCGATGCTCGGAAAAGCATGTAATAACAGCGTAGTCTTCATTAACGCCTGACGTCCCGGGAATTCGAGCCGAGATAAAGCATATCCGGCCATGACGCCGATAATGACTTCCAAGATAGTAAGAGTGCCTGAAAAAACGAAGGAATTCCAGGTTGCCGTCCAGATACTTGGGAGCTCGCTTCCTCCATGCTCCACGCTCGTCCATAAAAACTTCCAGTTTTCAAGTGTGAAACGAACAGGAATAAAACCGTATTTCATTTGTTCAGAAAAAGAACTTAACAAAAGCCACAAATACATCAAAATGATCGGCAGTGTGGTCAAACCCAAAACTCCATAGGCGATGATGAAAGGAATGCGCTTTTTCCATTTGGAAACCGATGTCATCACAGGTGCTGTTTCGGATCGATAACTGGTTACTTCCATTTCAACAGCCCCCTTCTTACTCGATTCTTGAAGAACCCATCATTTTTTTCATACCGAACCATTTCCACATGAGAGCCGAAAAGATCAATGCGATTAAAACAAGAACAAGAGAAATAGCCGAACCATAGCCAAATTCAAAGTTCTGAAAAGCTTTATGATACGAATACAAAGCCAGTACTTCGCTCTCAAACAAAGGTCCGCCGTTTGTAAGCAAGAGAATATATTCATAGGATGTGAGCAAAGACAAAAACTGCCATAGTGTCACAAACATGAGCGGCCAACGCACAGCCGGGATAATAATATCTTTAATGACCGACCATTGAGAAGCTCCATCTACGCTTGCGGCGTAGAATAAATCCTTCGGTATAGACTTAATAGCAGATGAAAAAATAATCATCCCAAACGAAGCTCCAATTAATCCATTGGCTAAAATGACAGCCGTCATCGGATGAGTGGTCAGCCATTTATCAGGTGGCATGTTAAAAAGAGCTCTTAAACTATTCAATACACCATATTCACTTGGGTCAAAAAACCATAACAAAAGGAGTGTGTACACAACCGGTGGGGAAATTCGCGGCAGCATCCAAATCGTTCGAAAAAACAGACCGACGGATTCTTTTTGAATGAAGTAGGTTGTCAGAATGCCTAAAGCCAGACCAAAAAACACATTAAACAACAATGTGAAGCCAACATAAATGATGGTGTTTTTCACAACCACCCCAATATTTGGATCGGTCACAAGCTTTTGAAAGTTCGCCAATCCATTAAAATCCCATCTCATGGCAGAATCCATGCTTGTAAATGCCAATATGGCGATCAATACAACAGGGAGAAAATAGAAAAGGGAAATAAGAATGATGAAAGGTCCAAGCATGACGGCTGGCAGCTTCCACCTTTTTAACACAGAGCCCACTTTTCTAACCTCCTTTAAAGATGGATATACCTGGCAGAAACGCGCCAGGTATCATCCACTTTTTATTCTACAATTTTCAATTGATCGCCAAGATCGTTTTTCAACTGTACTTCTAAATCTTTTAACGCTTCTTCAGGCGTTTTCTTTCCAAGCTCTACTGCTTGAATCGCGTTAAATACTGCTTTTGAATATTTAGGGAATCCTTCATGGTTTGGAAGGAATGTTGTATATTCAGTCATGTATGCCACTTTTCCTAATGTGATATTCGCTTTAAAGTCTGGATGTTCTGCGCCGCCTTTTGTGACAGGAAGATGGAATGTTTTCACATTATGCTCTGTTTGAAGCGCAGGATCAGCTACAAGTTCTAATAAACGTTTCACTAATTCAGGATGTTCTGTTTGTGATGAAACCGTATATACGAATGGATGAGAAAGAGTAATGCCTTTTCCGCCTTTTTCAGCCGCAGGAATGAGCATCATGCCAAAGTGCTCATTAACCCATTTTTCATCCACTTTTCCCAATTTTTCATGGAAATTGTCTTGTCCCCAGTTAAATACGTTCCAAATGCCGCCGTAGTAGAACAACGCTTTGCCGTTTACTACTGTCTTATGAATGTTGCTCCATTCCATTTGAGTGAGATTGTCTGGGATTAAGTCTTTCTTTGCAATATCATAGTAATAATCTAATTGTTTTTTAACGGCTTTTTTATCTAATACAATTTTATTTTCTTTCGGGTCATATAGTTTTCCGCCAAAGTTGTAAACCATCACATGGAAATCAGGACCATCTACTGGACGGTGAATAATGCCAAATTCCGCTAATCCTTTTGCTTTCGCTTCTTCAGCTAATTTCGTCATATCCTCTAATGTAAATTCACCATTCTTTACTTTTTCAGGAAGATTATTAATTTGCTCTTCGCTCCAACCAAGCTTTCTTAAGATATCTTTATTGTAGAAAACAGGACGCGCTTCCGTATCTTGCAGTGCACCCCAAATATGACCTTTATATGTTACAGAATCCCATAGAACTGGAAATACATCCGAATATTCCTTAGATTTTTTAAGTTCATCTAAAGGAAGTATGTAATTTCCATCCGCTAACCAACCAATGTTTTCATGTCCCGTTGTATAAATATCAGGCTCTTTTTTCGCCTTGAAAGCTAACATAAATTGTTTGGAATATTCTTCCCAACTGCCTTCAAATACGTTTGTTTTAACTTTTACTTGTATATTTTTTCCTTGTTTCTTTAACTCTTCATTTAGTTTTTCAGCCGCTTTTTCCAGATTTTCAACCCGAGTTACTTCTGGTGCAGCTGTTTGCGCTTCAATCGTTACCACTTTAGGCTTATTCGCATTCGCTTCACTTTCAGCCGACTGATCCGTTTTTCCACAACCAGTCAAAATCCCCATTCCAAGAACAAATGTAGACAAGACACTTGCTGTAACTTTTTTCATCTTTCTCATCTTTTCCTCACCTCATCCCTCATATTTTTTATAATTGTAAGATTGCTATATTCACGAGAGAATGAGATACAAACCTATAATGGGACCGTTCCCACACTCCATAAATTTCCCATCGCTTTCTCACCTCACACTTCATATTTTGTTTATGAATTGTAAGGTTGCCATATTAGGATTTGGTCATGGGATCGTTCCCATACCCCATACATTCTTCATCTTTTTCTCACCTCACACTCCATATTGTTTATGGAATGATAAGGTTGCTATATGAAAGGGGGATTAATCGTGGGACCGTTCCCACATGCCATAACTCTAGAATGATGTGGGAACCTTCCCACATCCACACTTGCTTGCCCCGTTATAAATTCCTAAAAATCCCCTTACTGAACTTTATGGCCACGATCGATCCAAAACCAGAAAGTTCATATCGGGGAATAACGATGACTTGGAAAGGTGATGTTTTACGTATGGTTGATCTGTTCTCGGCTAGATTTATATTAAGATCCATTCGTTGATTCCCGTATAACGAGTTTCGGCTCATATTCGATTTTTAACGGTTGTACATTCTCTTTTTTTATTAATTGATCCAATAGAAAAACCGCATCTTCTCCCATTTTTACCTGATCAACATGAACCGTAGTCAATGAAGGATGGAACATTTTCGAATAATCTGTATCATCAAAACCGACAACTGCTATATCATTAGGTATTTTCAATCCTTTTTCCAATAGGAATTTCATCGCGCCCATAGCCAACATATCGCTCGTAGCAAAAAGAGCTGTTGGCTTTCTAGCTAGGAAGTGATCCCAAATATCAGACAATCCCTTATAACCATCATCGAATGTTGATGTAGTTGAAAAATACGTATCTCTTATCGTAATTTCTCCGCCAAGCTCCCTAATACGTTGGCTAAACCCCTCAAACCGTAAGCTGTGGATACGATGATCCTGCGGACCGCTAATAACGAAGATTCTCCGATGACCTAATTGATACAAATGATCGGCGACGACACTTCCGCCTTTTCGATCATGATTGACAATGTGAATCACATCATCTTTTTCAATGGCGCCATTTACAATTACGTAAGGGACATTAAACTTGTCGATGTAACTAACCACTTCTTGATTAAGTTTGCTAATTAGGATGAGCCCGTCCACTCTTTTTTCCAACATAAAGTCCGCTGACTTTAAAGACGTTTCTTCATCTGTTTCAACAAATACGGAATAGTTAAGGCTTTTCGCTTTCTTAAGAATGGCATCGAGGATTTTTCCATAAAAAGGGTGGGTTGTAATCGAAGGATGTTGATGATAGATGATGACTCCAATATTGTTAGTCCGCTGAGAAACCATGGCCCTTGCCAATCCATTAGGTTTATATTGCAGCTCTTCAATCGCTTTTAATACTTTTTCACGCGCTTCCTTACTTGCAAATCCTTTACCCGAGATGACCCGCGAAACCGTTGACTTGGAAACTCCAGCCCGCAAAGCAATGTCTACAATGGTGTAATTCAATGAGGCAAACCCCCATGTTATCGCTATAAATCACATGCAATGTTACTGGTTTGTTATAAGACAAATTTTCTATATAAATGTGTAGCATGTATCAAGAAATCTGTCAACTACCTAAAGCATCGTGTTCAAGGAGTTCGTTCAATCGCATTTGTCGTGTAAGTCATACTACGAATGCTGATGAGATCAGTCATAAAGGCAAGGAGGACAAGATCATCCAATTCATTCGTCCAAGATTGGATTTTACTGTCCCCCTACGAAAAAATCAATAATTTGACGATCTCCTTCTTTATTCTAACACCCGCAACGAAGTTTCCATAAAACTCAATCGCAGTGATGATACAATCTTTTACGCCCCTTGATTCTGTACCTTTACACTCCCCTTTTCCTCTGCTTCTTTTATAAGGAACGATGTCAGTAAAGCGATGATGCTTCCAACAAAGCCGAATAGGAAGAGATTATGAATTCCCGTCATGAAATCTGGCGCCTTCGTTAAAAACGCTCCCATAATCGTTACTCCTATTGCCGTACCAATGTTACGGCAAAACATAAAGAACGAAGTAGAAATTCCCTTTTGATGCGGTTCAACCATTTGTTGCGAACCGATCACTCCGACCGTCGATGTCAAACCAAATGCGAGTCCTTGTACAAACATGGTGATAAATACATACCAAAATCCATGACTTTGATTTAACATCAGTAACAAGGCTCCTGATGCCACTAACAAAACGTTTCCAGTGATGAGTAAAAAACGATAGCCATACTTCAAAATCCATTTTCCCGCTGGCACAGACACCATCATCCAGCCAATCGCCATGCCAAGCAAAGCCACTCCGCTTATAAATAACGATTGATGGGCCACATGTTGTAAAAATAAAGGAATGTAGCTCGATGTGCCAAATAACGCAGCACAACCTAAAAAGCCGTTTAAGTTCATCCACTTAATCGTTTTATTGCTCACCATCGAAAGCGGAACAAGCGGCGAAGACTGTTTCTTTTCAAAAGAATAAAAAATAGCCATAAATAAAATTCCTACAATCGCGTAGATCAGCTGATTTTCCTCCACAACCGTATTCAGGAGAAGAAAACTTACACCGACAGCGAACAAAATCGCGCCGATATAGTCGACGCTCGATTTTTTCGGCTCATACACTTCTTGATATGGAAGAAGCGTTAGCAATGAAAGCAAGCATATTGGCAAGTTGACATAAAAAATCCAGCGCCATGACATATATTCTACAAAGAACGCACCAAGCAAAGGCGCCAGCAAAGCCGAAAGCCCCCACATCGCTGTAAAGAATGCTTGAATTTTCCCGCGCTTTTCGATCGAGAAAAGATCCCCGGCAATGATGGCTGGAAACGGCATCATAAATCCGGCTCCGATTCCTTGCACCGCACGGAAGATGACTAACTGCAACATACTTTGCGACATTCCGCAAAGGAGTGAGCCAATGAAAAACAAGATAATTCCGAATCCAAATACTTTTTTCCTTCCAAAAATATCAGATAATCTCCCTGCAATCGGCGAAAGAACGGTCGTTGTAATCATGTATGCCGCAAATGTCCAAGCATATAGTTCAAATCCACCTAGCTCTTTTGCGATAATGGGCATCGTCGTGTTCATGATGGTCGTATCCATCGATGCCACTAACATTGCAAGAACGATGCTGATCATCACAGTTGTTCTACTTTTCAATTATTGTCCCTCCTCTATATGTATTAATAAAACATTATATCACCAGCGGCAAAATATAAGAAATAAAAACAACCAAAAATGGTTTTATTTCGCTCATAGTGTTGCGCTTTCAAAGAAAAAGAAGAACAGAAACATGCGAGACACCCGATCGGCGTAATGAATAGCTCACTTGAAATATTCTGAAATAAACGGCTAATATTCACTTTATCAATAATCAATCGTAATTCAATTCATAATTCCCTTCGTGTTTTCGCACTCTATGTAGTGAGGCGAAAATATTACATGGTTTAATCACATTATGCCAATTAAAGTACTCAATTCGGAAGGGTATGGTTCTTCGTTTGATGTGGCAAAAGGAATTATATGGGCGGTCGACCACGGGGCTCGCGTGATTAACTTAAGTCTTGGAAATTATCAACCATCAGAACTTTTACAGGAAGCCGTTCGCTACGCATATGACCGGGATGTAGTGCTCATTGCTGCTTCTGGAAACGATTATTCAGCTCAGCCAAGTTTCCCAGCCGCATATCCTGAAGTGCTTAGTGTTGGTGCTGTGAATCCAGACGGTTCACTTGCAGAATTTTCTAATTACGGGGACTACTTAGATGTGGTAGCTCCAGGAACTGAAATTCCAAGTACGTTCGTGCATAACCGTTACGCGGCGCTTTCGGGAACATCCATGGCAGCTCCGCACGTCACGGCATTAGCGGGACTCATTCGCTCATTGAATCCTAATCTGACCAACACGGAAGTTATAGACATAATCAATAAATCTACGATCGACTTAGGTGTTCCTGGAAAAGATGTGCTGTTTGGAAACGGCTTAATCAATATATACAAAGCAATGCAATTTGCGAATAAAGGAAACAAAGCTTTCCCCCTCGAATAGGGGGATTTTTTACATAATCATCATTTATAAAAAAACACTTAGCATCTTGCTAAGTGCAAATTTCACGCTTATCTTTCGAATTTCTATATTAAAATAAAGTTTTCCGAATGCAATTTCTAAAACAGATTGGGGATCCGTTGTTAATGGTTATATCGATTGCTGTAACGCTTCTGTTAGCAAGCAAACCAGTGATACAACTCGTATCCGTATACCTTGAAGAAAGTATCTGCTCCATCGTTAATGATGTTTTTTATGACATATTTTTGAACAAATAATGAAAAAGGGACTAGTTATATCCCACCACCTCCACCGTCTCCGCCACCGCAGCCGCCGCCAAAATCGCCGCCAAAGTCACTGTTTCCACAGTCGTTTTGATGATGAGATGACGTATCGTGATAATATGGTGGAAGGAAATGATTTTCGCTGTTTTGTCGTTTTATTCCACTACTAGAACCGCTTGTTAACAGCAAAAAGACAATAGTAATAAATATAAACATTAACGCAATCATTATAATTACTACCATACGATTCACCTCGAGCTTTTCTCTTACATGTAAAAGCAATCATGTTCCCATCTTTCTCAGCTGCAAAAACCGGTGGCATTTCTATAAATTCTGGTGTTATGGTTACGACATGCCTCTATAAATTTATATTCGACACAAAATTATAAAATCCTACTTTTTCCAAAATACAATCGTTTTTTGTCCAAGGTAATTAAGTCCTGTATAAAACAAAGCTCCTAATAATACGGCTACATCTTCACGGACATGTATAAATAGATGAGGATATAAAACGGCAAGCCGGTGGGCAACCATTTGACTAAATGAATATGCCAGATAGTAACAAGAGAGGATCACAACAATAAATCGCAACATTCCATTGATGATCAAAACGTCACTATGAAACGTAAAGGAACGGTTTAAGAAAAAACTAACACTTGCACCAACTGCGTTTCCGATGAACGTAGCCCACCAGTACGAAAGATGAAGCCCGCGCAACATGAAAAACATCATGGATAAGCCAACCATTGTATTCACGATTCCTACAAGCAGAAAGCGAAAAAACGGATTAGTTCGATTCCGATAACCTTTTAAAGTCAACATGCGCATGTTCCTCCGCTGCAGGAGATGCGTGACTTTCCCGAAACAGCATAGGTAAATTTAATAAATCAATATCAACAATATATCTCGGACGACGTTTTGTTTCCTTGTAAATTTTTCCGATATACTCGCCGATTAAACCAAACGCAATTAACTGCAATCCACCTAGAAGCCAAATCGACATGATGAGAGATGTCCATCCTGTCTGTGTGTGTCCGGTAAATTTTAAAAAGACAAAATAAATCCCAAATAAAAGGCTGACAAAAAACGAAATAAATCCAATGATTGAAATGAAGCGAATCGGTGTGATGCTGAAAGACGTAATCCCGTCTAAAGCAAATGCCAGCATTTTCTTTAACGGATATTTCGTTTCACCTGCCAATCGCTCTTTTCGATCATAATAAACAGCAGTGGAACGAAACCCTAGTAAAGGAACCACTCCTCGCAAAAATAAATGAACTTCCTCGAACCGTTCAAGTTCTTCAACGGAGCGGCGGCTCATTAAGCGATAATCAGCATGGTTATAAACTAGATTCACTCCCATCGCTTTCATCAGTTTATAAAACCCTTGTGCCGTATGCCGTTTGAAAAATGTATCTGTATCCCGCTTTTTTCTCACTCCATACACAATTTCATATCCTTCATGAAATTTTTGAACAAATTCCCGAATGACCGAAATATCATCCTGTAAGTCAGCATCAATCGAAACAATGCAGTCAGAAACAAATTTCGCCGCAAACATCCCGGCTAACAAGGCATTTTGGTGACCAGCATTGCTCGCTAATTTCAAACCTTTTACTTCTTCATGACGCAAGCTCGCTTTATAAATGATTTGCCATGTGTGATCGTTGCTTCCGTCATCAACAAACAATAGTTTGCTTTGACATGAAACAAGTTTTTCTTCCATTAGTTGTTCCAACAGATGAAGAAGCTGGCTGATCGTTTCGGGAAGCACTTCCTCTTCGTTATAGCATGGAACAACGATGGTAAGCACCGGTTCATTCATGTTGTTTTCCTCCTTATGGCGTCGCTTTATATAGATGGATTTTCCATGCCGATTCTTTCGAATGAAATATTTTCTCAAGTTTCAGCTGATTCTCTTCCGTATTTTTGATAGGCAGAGCTGAAAAAATGTACCGCCCGCCCATTTCATAGAATGCGTCCGTATTTAACCGCAAATTTTGAATCTCTTTCTTCGAATTCTTTTTAAACATATAATGCTTGCCGAGCTCATCGACAAAGATATAACAACGTCCGCCCCACTCATCAAAATACTCTTTAAGCTTTTCGTTTTTCTCCAACTCATGCTCAATTATTTTTCGAAACTGATGTTTGTACGTCAGCGGATAAAAATTGTTGTATGTATCGAGTGTATAAAACCCATTGTATTGGGCAATGGCTGGATGAATCCCGATGCTTGCAACGCGGTACGTTTCTACCGGAAGCCCTATGTATTCTTTAATTTCCCGAAATTGTTTTTCTGCATAAAACTCTTTAAAGGATGGCTTCTTTCGAAAGATGATTTCTTCATTAAATGATGCAAGTATAAGAAGTTGTGCAACGATCAAAATGTTGGCTATTCTTCTCCACACTTCTCCTTCACGCCATAAAATTTTGAGCGAAAACGCAAATAAAACGTAAATCACGATTGGCCGCAAAAAGTGATAACGAGCAAAATTAAACTTGTCCAGTAGGTCAAACCTCTCTGTCAATGGGAGCCAACCCTTATAAAACCAAAATGCATACCATGTGGAAAGCGCAAAATTTAAGATATGAAGAAAAAGAAACAACCTTTCTTGCTTCCATAATTTTTTTTTCCAAACAACAAATAAAGCAAATAACGTTACCGGCAAAATAACAAACGCATGTACAGTCATGACGTGATTATGTCCAAGGACATAGTTTTTAAACGTAAGGCGAATCACCCACCATAGAGGGAGACGGGCATGAAAATATTCATCGCGGCTTGTCGGTTCCTCGGAAAATAAAAGCGAGTGCACGAGTCGATACTCAACAGCTAAATAAATCGCAGTCATGTAAACAATCGCCAATAAAAAACGAACGTTCCATCCTTTCCCACGCACCACATCAACAAGCCAAACCATTCCCATTGCGCTTAAGAAAAAGAAAAAGCCAAGAACGAGGCTTGAATAGAACGGCAAAAGCGTTAATACGAGGTAATTCACCCACGAACGTTCACCATCACGAATGTTTAAAAATGCCCATAACGCTAAAGGCATTCCAAGTGTACTAAGCATTCCTGACGGCCAAAACGGAGTTAAAGCGAATGCTAACGCCACTCCGACACGAATCCATGCCCATTCTGGTGCCTGAATAAAATGTTTTTTCAAAAGCAAATACATGCCAATAAACGCAAACACACGCGTGATGGTTTGGCTTAAACCGTATGCATAAATGGAAGGAAATAACGCATGCAGCCATACAATCAAGCTAAATTCCGTACCAAATGCGTTGCGCGGCAGACCGTTAATAATTTGTGGAACAACCGCATCCACTGAACCGAATAATTCACCGCTTCTGATTAACACTTTATACCAGGCAATATTCGAATCTAAATTATCGTGGACACGCATATGTGCATTTTCGCCGAGAAGAAAATATGGCGACACAAAAACAGCTATTGCAAGGAACGAGAAGAAAATCATCTTTTTTTCATGTTTAAGAATCTCTCTATTCAACAACTCTCTTCTCTCCTTCGATTTCAATATTGGCAGCTGCTGAACGTCTTCCTTTAGTTTTTAACATCAAAAGGAAAATATTCATTTTGGTGAATTCAAAAAGAATTTAGAAAGTCACATATACATGCTGAAAGAAGGGGGCTTCCGCAGAATTTGTGGAGAAAATGACGGAGCAAATTGAAAAGATGTAAGAGGAAATGACAAAGTAATGAAACCAGGCTTCCATTCACTTGCAACAAAAAAACTCGATATCTCCAAATAGGATATCGAGCACCATTTTTTATACATATCCAAGCCTTGCGGAAATTTGTTTACCGATTTGCAGCATTCTCGCTTGCAGCTGTTCGATTCGTTCATCGGTCATACGTATGGTTGGACCGGAGACGCTGACAGCGGCAATGACTTTTCCTACATGGTCGAAAATCGGTACGGCAATACAGCGAATCCCGTATTCGTTTTCCTCTAAGTCAAGAGCATATCCCTTTTGTCTTACTTGAGAGAGTTCTTTAAGAAATTCATCTTGATCGGTAATCGTTTTATCAGTATGCCTTGGCATTCCTTTACGTTCTAAAATATCGAGCACAACATTAGACGGCAAATGCGCTAAAATCGCTTTTCCTACTGCCGTGCAATGCATCGGAGCTCTTTTGCCGACTTTCGAATGCATGCGCAGCGTTTCCGTTCCTTCTAACTTTTCGATGTAGATCACTTCGCCTTGGTCATAAACGACAAGATGAATGACCTCATTTGTTTCTTTCTCAAGCTCTTGCAGGAATGGTCTTGCCTCTTTTCTTAAATCGATTGATTCGAGCAGCTTCGAACTCATCTCCAAAAATTTGTAACCAAGTTTGTAACGGCTTGTTTCTTCATCCTGCTCCATGTACCCATACTGAACAAGCGTCGATAAAATTCGATATACAGAACTTTTATTAATATCCATTTGTTTCGCAATTTCTGTAACGCCTAAGCCATCCTTTTCCGAACTGACGATCTCGATAATATCTAATGCCCGGCTCACAGACTTGACCATATTTTCTCTTTCCACGCTCTCTCACCTCTAACAAAAGACATGATAATTCATTATAACATTTGTTTCCGGGCATATAAGCAATCACTAACTAATTTTAGCGCGTTCTTTTGCCGCAGCAAACGTATTGCGAAGCGTTCCGATTTCTTCAATCTCACACTCAATAATATCCCCTGCCTTAACGAATTCGGCACCGATCGGACTTCCTGTTAAAATCACATCCCCCGGCTTCAGCGTCATAATATTCGTCAGATAAGAAATCATTTTACAGATTGGAATAATCATGAATTCAGTTGGGCTGTTTTGTTTTTCAACTCCGTTCAGTCTTGCCTTTACATTCACGTTGAAAGGGTCGAGTTCCGTTTCAATCACCGGACCTAATGGAGTGAATGTGTCAAACGCTTTCCCGAGTGTCCAATGGCCGTCTCGATGAAAAAATTGTGGTGCGGTTACATCGTTTCCAATCGTATAACCGAACACATAATCCAACACATCTGATTCAGGAACATTTTTCGCTTCCTTCCCAATCACAACGGCTAACTCTGATTCAAACTTGACTTGGTCAATTCCTTTTGGGATGACAATTTCTTCTTCAGGTCCAATTACCGATGAAGTCGGTTTGAAGAAGAATACCGGAATTTCCGGCAGCACATCGGGAAGGTCTTTTTTCTGTGAGACGTAGTTTGCACCGATTCCGATAATTTGGTTCGGTTCTAACGGGGCAAGAAATTTGACTTCATGTTCGGAAAAGGTTTTACCTGTATATTCCCATTCACTAAACATATCCCCTTGAATTTCTCTTATCACACCATCTATTACGATACCTGTATACATTTCTCCATTGGCAATAAATCTGGCAAATTTCATCACTTAACTCCTCCGACTATGTTAATTACGAGCAACTACCGCTTTGGCATCGCTCACGGCTGCTTTTACAACTTTTTTATCAAGTAGAAAATCATTATGACGATCGCACAACAGTCTTTCCAATTCCTCACACGCAGTGTTGCGTACATGAAAGGGCATTCTAAATTGATTAGAATGCCCTCACAGTTACTTGTATAATCGCTTACTGTTTTACCGCAAACTTTGCTTTAGCTTCCAAGCGGCGGCGGTGCAAAATTGGTTCCGTGTAACCGTTCGGCTGCTCATAGCCTTTGAAAATGAGATCGCAGGCCGCTTGGAAAGCGACTGAGTTGTCATAGTCTTCAGACATTGGCCGATATGCAGGATCCCCAGCGTTTTGCTCATCAACGACTTTCGCCATGCGTTTTAACGTTTCAAGCACTTGTTCTTTTGTGCAAATTCCGTGGTGAAGCCAGTTCGCGATATGCTGGCTGGAAATTCTTAATGTCGCTCTGTCTTCCATCAGCCCGATGTTGTTAATATCAGGTACTTTCGAGCAGCCAATTCCTTGCTCCACCCAACGGACAACATATCCTAGTATACCTTGAACGTTGTTGTCAAGTTCTTGCTGAATTTCTTCAGGGGTCCAATTAGGGTTGGCCGCCACTGGAATTTGTAAAATTTCATCGCGAAAATCTTTAAGCTCTTTGCCTAATTCATTTTGTACTTTTGTTACATCAATTTGGTGATAGTGGAGAGCGTGCAAGACTGCTGCCGTTGGTGAAGGAACCCATGCCGTATTGGCACCTGCTTTAAGTTGACTGCCTTTTTGCTTCAGCATTTCTGCCATCATATCCGGCATCGCCCACATTCCTTTACCGATTTGCGCCCGTCCTTGGAAGCCGCAGGCAAGGCCAATGCTTACATTTGATTTCTCATATGCTTGCAGCCACGCTGATGTTTTCATATCATTTTTGCGAATCATCGGTCCTGCTTCCATCGAAGTATGGATTTCATCGCCAGTTCGATCTAAGAAACCGGTATTAATAAACACAATGCGGTCTCTTACTTGGTAAATGCAGTTTTTCAAATTCAGCGTTGTGCGGCGTTCCTCGTCCATCACACCGATTTTAATTGTATTTCGCTCCAGCCCGAGCATGTCTTCAACACGATCAAACAGTTCATCCGCAAAAGCGACTTCTTCCGAGCCGTGCATTTTCGGCTTAACAATATAGATGGAGCCTTTTTTGGAGTTGCGATATCGGCCATTTCCTAAGAGAGAATGTTTCGCAATCAAACTAGTGACAACCGCATCTAAAATTCCTTCATAAACTTCCTGGCCATCCTGATCTAATACGGCATCATTGGTCATCAAATGTCCAACGTTGCGGATGAACATGAGCGAACGTCCTGGCAATGTCAACTCTTCTCCAGTTGCCGTCGTATAAATACGGTCAGGATTGAGCGCACGCGTGATTGTTTTATTTCCTTTTGTGAATGTAGCCGTCAAATCTCCTTTCATCAATCCTAACAAGTTGCGGTATACATGCACCTTATCCTCAGCATCTACAGCAGCCACAGAGTCCTCGCAATCCATAATTGTTGTCAGCGCAGCTTCCAATAAAATATCTTTTACACCCGCTCCATCTGTTTTGCCGACAGGGTGATTGCGATCGATTTGGATTTCAATATGCAATCCGTTATTTTTCAGCAAGATAGCCGATGGGTCTTCCGGATTTCCTTGATAGCCGACAAATTTTTCTTCATCTTGAAGGCTTGTTGTCTTGCCATCCTTGACGAAAACAGACAATTTTCCATCGACGACTGCATACTTGACAACATCTTTATGAGAGTATTCGTTTAACGGCACAGCTTCATCAAGGAATTGTTTGGCATAGGCAATCACTTTCTCACCACGGACTGGGTTGTAACGATCTCCGCGTTGTGCGCCATCTTCTTCGCTGATCGCATCCGTTCCGTAAAGAGCATCATAAAGACTTCCCCAACGCGCGTTGGCAGCGTTCAGTGCATAGCGAGCATTGCTTACTGGAACGACTAACTGCGGACCGGCTTGTAAGGCGATTTCATCATCTACCCCTTCAGTCGTAATCTGAAAATCTTCTACTTCTGGTTCTAAATAACCGATCTCTTGCAAAAACGATTTATACTTTTCAAAGTCAAAATTCCCTTTATTTTCCCTATGCCATGTATTGATTTTTGCTTGAATCTCATCCCTGCGAGCTAACAACGCCTTATTTTTTGGAGTCAAGTCTTTGATTAATGTTTCCAAATCGGACCAGAACTGCTCGCTGTTTAATCCGCTTCCAGGAAGGACTTCTGAATTGATGAAATCATAAAAAATACGAGCCACTTGAAGGTTTCCTACTTTTACATAGTCTTTCATACCATATTTCCTCCTTTTATATTTATGTTGTTTGTTATTACGAAACGATGTTTCATAATTAGTTTAAAAAAATAATATCATGAAATCCCAGTTCTTTCAATAATTTTCATAAAATTCATTCATTTATTTTTTATGAGGTTATAACCTCTTTTCTCTCTTTCTTTACTTCTACACAGCGCCCTGGTGTTGGGAATAATTTTCCTGCATTTAATAGATTTTTAGGGTTGAATACATCACGAATATTGGTCTGTGCCATAATTTCTTCATCGTTGAAAATAAAGCGCATTTCTTCTCTTTTCTCGATGCCAACTCCATGTTCGCCTGTGATGGAGCCGCCAACGTCAGCGCACACTTTCAAACATTCACTTCCAGCTGCCAGCGCTTTTTCTGTTTCTCCTGGCTTCTTTGCATCAAAAAGGACGAGCGGATGAAGGTTTCCGTCTCCCGCATGAAAAATATTAGCGATGCGCAAACCATATTTTTCGCTTATTTTCTTGATTCTCTCTAACACTTCCGGCAACTTGCTTCGTGGAATAACTCCGTCTTGCACTAAATAGTCTGGAGAAATCGCCCCCATTGCACCAAATCCTGTTTTACGATTTGCCCACCATCTTTCTCTTTCCTTCTCATCCTGGGCTACTTTTACTTCACGAACATTTCTGTTTTTACATACGCGCAAAATTTGATGAATCTGCTCATCAATACCAGCAGAGATCCCGTCAACCTCTATAAGCAATAACGCTTCAATGTCTCTAGGGTGCCCTACAGGAAATGCAGCGGCTTCGACGGCCTCAATAGCAGTTTTATCCATCATTTCAAGGGCAGCCGGAACAATTCCTTCTGAGATAATATCTGACACAGCTTGGCTAGCATCGGAAACTTTATCAAAGTAAGCCAACACCGTTTGCTTGGCTTCTGGATTTTTTAAAATGCGAACGGTTATTTTTGTAACAATGCCTAATGTCCCTTCCGATCCTGTTAATAGTCCCAACAAATCATATCCAGGCTGATCTGGAATTCCGTTTTTTCCAATTTCAATAATTTCTCCGTTTGGTAAAACAACCTCTAGACCTAGAATATGGTTCGTCGTCACTCCATACTTAAGACAGTGTGCTCCTCCAGCATTTTCTGCGACATTTCCGCCAATCGTACAGCAATATTGGCTTGATGGATCGGGCGCGTAATAGTATCCTTTATCTGAAATGGATTGTGTCAACTTGAGATTTACAAATCCTGGTTCTACCACAGCCCTTCTATTCTCCAAGTCTACACTTAATAAACGTTTCATTCTAACCAAACTAATAATCACTTCGCCATTTAAAGGAATAGCTCCTCCACTTAGCCCCGTTCCTGCACCGCGAGCAAGAAATGGCAAATTATTTTCATTACAATACTTTACAACCTCTGCAACTTCCTGAGTGTTTTTTGGAAAAACAACCGCTTTAGGCAAGTGCCTATGAATCGTAAAACCATCGCAGTCATAAGCCAGCAAATCTTCTTTTTTGTAAAGAATCGACTGAACTCCACCAACGATTTTTGCTAGATTTTGTATATGTTTATCTTTTGTTTGGATTTCTTTTCCCCTCATCCCTTTCCCTCCTTTAAGCTGTCCTCTTTTTGATATGCCCAGTCTAGTAACTGCACGGTATGAACGATTCTTTGATTTCTTCCGTATTTAAGTACTCCCATTGCCATCTGAAGCATACATCCAGGATTGCCCATAGAAATGATTTCAACATCTTCAGGGACATTCTTCATTTTGCTTTCGAGTATGGCTCCTGCCATTTCTGGATTGGTGATATTGTAAATGCCGGCGCTTCCGCAGCAACGGTCAGCATTTGGCATGTGAACAATTTCCACCCCAGGAATGCTACGCAGGATGTTGCGGGGCTCCTCGCGTATTCCTTGACCATGTGCTAAGTGGCATGCATCATGGTACGTAATCCGCGTCTTGATTTCTGCTTTTGGTTTTTCAAAATCTGTGTCATGAAGATATTTTGAGATGTCTTCTACCTTTGCAGAAAATTCTTCCGCTTTCTTGCGCCACTCTGGGTCTTCACGGAATAATTCCGGATACTCCTTCAACATGCAGCCGCAACCTGCTGCATTCACAATGACCTTCTCTGCATCTTTAAACGCTTCGATGTTCTGTTTCGCCAGCTTTCTTCCCATTTCGCGATCGCCAGCGTGAACATGCAGCGCTCCACAGCATGTTTGATTTTGCGGGATTACGACATCGTTTCCATTACGAGTTAATACGTTGATCGTTGCTTCATTAATATCGCTGAACATCACATCCATGATACATCCGGTTAAAAGCGCAACAGTCCGCTTCGTTTCCCCTTTCGCTTTGATGACGTCCGCATGTTTGTATTTTTTGCGCACCGGCTGTTTGACTTCCGGCAAAATCGCCTCCATCTCCACTAAATGTTCAGGCATGATATGGATAAGCCGCGTTTTGCGCACCACCTTTTGCAATCCGCTCTTTTGATAGAACTTTAACAAGCTGCCTAGTAAATGCAAACGGTCTTGATTCGGAAAAACTCCTTGCAGAAAAAATTTGCTTACAACTCCTTTCCAACCGGTTAATGGCATTGCTTGACGAATTTGTCCGCGCGCCTCTTCAATCAGTCCACCTACATCTACATCAGCAGGACAAGCCGTTGTACACGCACGGCAATCAAGACAGGCAAAAACCGGATCTGCAAAAGCTTCATTGACTTCAAGCTTTCCTTCTGCAACCGATTTAATGAGATGGACGCGTCCGCGGGGAGAATGCTGTTCCTGACCGGTTTGCTCGTAGGTTGGACACGATTCCAAGCACATTCCGCAGTGAACACAATCCGCCCATTTGTTTTCATCTGGCGGGTCACTCCAAAGATAGTTTCCTAAACTATTGATTGTACATGCTGGATCCTTCTTTAAATCGCTTTCTTTTAGACTCACGTTATATCCCTCCTACGAACCGTTTATGATTAAGAATTCTGTTTGGATCTATCCTCGACTTAATTCCTTCTAGTAGGAAGAAATACGATGGTTTTTCTCCCCAAACATCTACTTTCTGACGAAGTGCAAGCGGCAAGTGTTTCACAACCAAGTATCCACCCAGCTGTGTAACAAAATCTCTTAGATCTTGAATGGCCGATAAAATATCTTCGCTTGCACCTTTTAAATATACTTGACACAGCCCGTGGCCTAATCCACCATGCGCCTCAATCAACAAGTTATTAGAGTCTTGTATGAGTTGGCTTTCTTTTATGACTTTGAGAACATCTAGGTTGATCACTCCTATTTTCAAGGCAGCTTGTGTTTCTTTATTCTCTGTATGCTGTAATCCATTCGGGCCGATTTTGTAAAATTGATTCCAAAATGACTGCGCTTCTTTTTGTTGTAAAATCGTCATTTTCGTTTTGGAAGGTTGAATCCTCTTGACAAAGTCCTCTTGATAATGGACCGAGCTTTCGACATCCTCAAAACTAATCGCCAATGTATAACGTTTTTGTCCCGTTAGCCTTTCAGATAAAGATGGACTTAATAGTTCAAGGGAAGTCGGTTCCAGCATCGAATCTAAAATTCTAACAACAAATGAACGAATTTCCTCCTCCAGATTTCCTTCCTCAAAGGATACTAGAATAAGACTTTCATATTTAGGAAGCGGACGAAGCTTCATGCTTACTTCCGATATCACTCCTAGCGTCCCCATTGAACCGATAAACAATTTGTTCATATCATAACCCGCCACATTTTTTACAACTTTTCCACCTGTCCGAATCACGGTTCCATTCGGATAAACGACTCTCATTCCAATTACTATATCTCTTGCAGAACCATATCCAAAACGTTTGGGGCCGCTGTCATTTGCCGCAATGACTCCGCCTATTGTTGCATATTCCGGCCAAGCAGGGTCTAATGAAATTTTTTGATGATGTTCCGCTAAATATGCTTGCAATTCTTGAAAGGGTGTGCCTGGCTTGACGGTTATTGTCATATCTCCAACTGTATGTTCGACAATTCCTTTATAGTTCGCTAATGAGAGCAAGAGATCAGCGGATTCAGTTAGACCGCCAAATCCCCTCTTCGTTCCGCCTCCAATAACTGAAATTTTTTTTCCGCTTTGATTGGCGTATTTTAAGATGTTTACGATTTCTTCCTCTGATTTTGGATAGACAATCAATCGGCCCCCATTCCCAAGCGGATGACCTTCACTTTCGCCCGCTTCCATTTGTGTTTCAGGTAAAATAGACTTTAACTCTGTTAAAAGTTCTGTTGCGACCAATACGAACACCCCTTTTGTTTCTTAATAAGAAACATTGTTTCTTTTATTCGTGAAAAAAATAACAGTAAATACAATAGAACAATGCTTACGTTATATACTTGTTGCTTTAGGCGATGCATATGCAAACGTTGTTTGAAAATCGTTTGAACACGATTTTCATTAATATGTTATATATTTACATTTATTTTTATTTATTATTTAATCACTTATTTGATTAATTTTCAATTAATTTTAAGAATTTTTTTAATAGTATAAAATATATAACACTTTCAGTAAAGTGAATATGGTTGAAATTAATTTTATGGGGAAAGAGAAATGAAGGAGATGCGTGTGTTTGTCTATATATGATAAGCTTAATTTTCCGACATAAACAAGCTTTTCTGCCACTTCTCCGAACGAAAACGCCATCAGACAAATGAATTTGTCTGTCATGCGTTTTACGTTCGGAATCGGCATGCTTCTAGCATGCCGGGGCGGCAAGAAAAATCTTGCCGCCTATGGCAGAAAAGCGGTCTTCTATTCATGATGTGATGTGTCGGAAACTCAACTTGAATCTATATAAACTAACCAAGAATTTGCAGGATGAATATCTCTCGATCAGGAATGGAACTTAAGATAAAAAAGCGCAAATCCTTGTTGTAACAAGGTTTTTGCGCTTTCGTTTTTATGACCCTTTCCAGATTAAGAAACGGTATCAAATGCTTTCGGGTATTTGATCTTCCCTGTCAATCCATCAAGTGATCGGTGTTCAAGCTCAAGAGCCATAAAAACTTCATCTGGTACAGGAAACGGCGATTCGATTCCAAACGTCTTGGCAGGAATGAAACCAAATCGCGGATAAAAATCAAGATGCCCCAAAACAAAAACATGTTTATATCCTAGATCCTTACAAACCTTCAATCCTTCGGTTACAAGCCTGGAACCAATCCCTTGTCTTTGATATTGCGGTTTTACGGCCATAGGCGCAAGTGCCAAAGTTGGAAGATTTCCTTTGTCAGTTTCGAGTGTAATTTCGCTAAACAATATATGACCGATGATTTCATGCTCATCTGTAACAGCGACTAATGAAAGCTCAGGAATGAAATATTCTGATTCTCTAATCGCTTCCACCAGTTTTGCTTCATCTTCGCGATGAAAAGCGAGCATATTTACTTCTCTTATCCCTTTGTAATCATCAATTTTTTCTGAACGAATGTGAAAATTCAATGCAAAGCCTCCTTTTTTCGTATTCAAGATGGACACGAATGCAGGGAGGTCAGGAATACATCTATTCATTTCTCCCTGCATTTGCGCTTTTGTCATCAACAAATTCAGAGGAGAATGTTCCAATCATCAACACCAGCACCTTTCATGTAAGATCAATTGATTATATGCTAGGATTAGAAATATTGTAAACGACTTCTAAAAGGATCGTTAAACCTGCATTAATCGATAAGCGATAAAATCCAATCCCTTAAATCGACAATCCGTAAATGTTTGGGAGAGGAGTCGACTCCGGTCACAATCATCGGCACCAGCGAATCCTGTTTATGCAATCCTCCGTGGCTTGCGCCTCCAACATGAGTCGGAGAACCTTCGCCAATAAATTCAGATCCGGGTTTTGCGCTTATAACGAGATAATTTTCCTCATGGGAAGTTAATGCGCTGTATAACCGAGCCAACGCATCAGGATAGTTATTGTAAAGAATTTTGTTATTTTTTAATTCAAGGTTCAAAATGTCTGTATTACCTGTTAAAGACCAGGATTGTTCATATTCATCTATGTATTCTCCGGCAACTTTGAAACGGAGCTCTCCATCGTATGCAGGGGATATCACATGGACGGATTCTTCTTCTTTCCATGCAATGACATCAATCCGATCGTCCTTTTGTAACGTTTTTGCTAGATCTGAAAGCGGTAAATGCTTCGGATTCAATGAATAAATAAACGCCATTCGCTCATTCACGCCAAGCACAATTTGATCATTTTCTTTTATCCCTTCTTTTAATTTCATCACTCGATAAGAACGAAGCAATTGTCGTAAGTCAATTAATGCTTTTTTTCGATCGGCATCAATCGGAGCTTGTCCGTTGTCTCCCATTACAATCCAACAATGATCTTTCAAAGCTTCATCCCAGGACCCGTAAGTATTTAACACGTTTTGAAGCTGCCTGTCTACTTTTTCAATCCCTTTTATATCTTTTGTGCCGTTTTTATCGAATTTAGAGGGGAATGTTTTTACACCATTCCCCTCTTTTTTATCGTTGATTAGGACTTGCAGAATTTTTTGGTAAGTTATTCACTTCATATGCAACATGTATTCCGGATTCGATTGCGCCTTGGATCCAACCGTGAGTAGATGAGGCATGTTCGCCAGCAAAATGAACCCTTCCTTCAGGAGTGGAAATATAGGGAGCTAGTTCCATTGCCTGTTCTGGTTTAAACATCGTGAAAGCTCCAGCAGAATACGGATATCGAACCCAACTGTGGCTCGCTCCTGTTTCAAACTCACGATATATCTGTTTCCCATGGATGGCGGCCAAGTTTCTTAATGCATATTCCAAGCGATTTTCATCGCTCAAACTGTCCCAAGGCACCGTATCATCCTCCCATGTATAACTAGCCAAAACAACACCTGGACCTGGTGCACCTAGATTAGAGCTCGGGTATTGAGTATACGTATTCGGGAGATCAGAAATGGTTTTCCCACCATACAAACCTTCCCTTTCCCAGAACCTGTTTTTAAACTGGATGCCGGTCTTTGTAGAGCCCACATAGTGAAGCTGCTGAATTGCCTTCCATTTATTGAAAGAAAAAGAATCCCGCGGTTCAACCTCAACAAATTGTAAAATTGAAAAAGGAATGGTCACAATCGCAAGATCACCGGTGATTTGAAATGACTCATAGATTTTTGTATGAAGAAAATGAATAGTTACTTGGTTGTCGTGCTGGACAATTTTCGTCATCTTTTGTCCGAACAGGATATTCTCTTTCAGTTGAGAAACAAAGGCTTTAGGTAGTTGATCGTTACCGCCCGTGATCTCATAGAATTCAATATTAGGGGCAAACAAGATCGATAGTTCACGTAAAAGTTCGAGGAAAGAAAGCTCCGGAAATCCTTCCAGTGTAAGTAGTACTTTGAGCAAGTCGATGGCACCCGTAGATAACGTGGTTCCAAACGGGTTATATCTCAAATAAGCGTCCATCGAGTATTTATCAAATTCTTTTACGACCAAAGGCCAATTCTTTCGCGGGTTTTGGTTAATAAAATCTGTCACGGGTTTAATTGCGTATTGAAGCAATTCCGTAGCGGTTCTACCTCTTTCATGTACGGCTACGGGAAAACCAAAAATGTCAGGGTTCTTTTTATATATCTTTAAACGAGTTTTAATTCCTCTCACATAGATAATGTCGTTAGGAGTCTCATTGATAAACCGATTAACTGGAAGGTTGAATTTTCTTATATATTCCAAAGTCAACAAATGAGTGTGAGGAATACGCATCGCACCCGCTTCAAGATACTGCCCATCCATAAAATCAGATCGCAGCGTATAGATCCTTCCTCCCACCCTTTCTGAAGCTTCAAGAATTGTCACATGGTGTCCAGCCTGCTTAAGCAAAGAGGCAGCAACTAGCCCTGCCATCCCTGCGCCAACAATGATGATCTTCTTGGGGATTTTGGTCTTTGGGAGTCCATTTCTAATGATCGAAATCATTTGATCAGAGGATAACTGAGGAAATACGTAATTTGACATACTTTTCCTCCTTTACAATGCTCATCAGACCGTGAGCTGACAAAAAGACGACTTACTGTCATCTTATTCAGCTGGAAAGTACTGTTATGCTAAAAAAAGGAGCCGCATGTATGCAACTCCTTTTAACACTGTGCATGAAATCTATAAATCTTGGATATACTGATTCTACTGCTCTAAAAAAGGTTTATGCTTGGTATGAAAAACTGATTTCCGGATCTATATATGATAAGCTTAATTTTCCGACATGAACAACTTTTCTGCCACTTCTCCGAACGAAAACGCCATCAGACAAATAAATTTGTCTGTCATGCGTTTTACGTTCGGAATCGGCATGCTTCTAGCATGCCGGGGCGGCAAGAAAAATCTTGCCGCCTATGGCAGAAAAGCGGTCTTCTATCGTGACGATAAAGATATGTCGGAAACTCAACTTGAATCTATATATACGGAAAAACAATGCTCGAGAACTTTAGTTGCATCCCCTATTCATATCAGATTTACATCAAGATACATTATGTATAATTGAGCCATTCGCTGAAGCCGTTTCCGTTACTTCATTTAACAAATATGTAAAAATGAATCACACACTTTATATTTTATGTATAATTAAGAAAAAGAAAAAGAGAAAAGTAATCAATTTTTACCAATATGGATGGTGAATTGAATTGGAAAAATTAAAAGATAGCGAATATAAAAAAGTATTACCGTTAATCAATGATCATGGAAAGACTTGTCCAACATTCGCTTACTCTGTCTTATATTCTATGATTTCTGGAGTTGTTTATGTAGATAACCTAGAATGTCCGAAAACCGTACTAATCGGAACAAGTTCCGGTATTTACTATATCGCTGGAGATGAAGCCAATCATCATTTTAATAAAGCGTTCCAAGAGTTTTATCAAAAAAAGGACAAGAAAGCTCGATTTACTTTATTTTCGTCCACTAAAAGATGGGATGAAGTCATCAATAAACTGTTTGAAGATGAAACAGTCCCAATGAAAAGATACTCTTTTTCTTTTAATCCGAATCAATACTCTTCTGAACAATTGCAAATTCCCAACGAGTTTAACGTAAAAAGAATAGACGAACATACGATCAAAAACAGTCTTGAATTCAATCAAGCCTACTATGAGGAATATTGGGGATCCGTATCAAATTTTCTTGCGAATGGCTTTGGGTATTGTATTTTACATAATGAAACCGTTGCGAGTGAATGCACATCGATCTTTGTCGGGAATGCAATGGCTGAAATTGATATTGCAACCAACAAAGAATATAGAGGAAATGGTTTCGCTTTTGTGACCGCTAAGGCATTTATTGATCATTGCTTACAAAATGGTTTTATTCCCAGATGGGACTGTGACGTTCATAACTTAGCCTCAATCAAGTTAGCAGAAAAATTAGGGTTCGATCACCCAGCAGAATATTCGATCTTTGTTAGAAAAACTAAATGAAATCATTCGGCAACTTTGCGTACCATGCTCCGGCCGATTGGCTTAATATGTCCAATACGGCTTTTTTTGTTTCATTCTAAAAACGACATATATGGACTTGCACATCGCGCCTATATTTCCCATAAAATATTATAACTTTGAACGAGGAGGACTATCGCGTGTACCCTTATTTAAATAATAACAATATGATTTACAGGCAATCTGAAAAATTGATTCGTGACATTGAAAAAGCAATTAATGGAGAGTATAGTGCCATACAGTGTTATGCTAAATTAGCTAATTTGGCTCCCACAGCGGAAGAACGAAAGCAAATCCTTGAAATTCGCCAAGATGAAATGAAACACTTTCAACAATTTGGTCAGATTTACGTAAGTCTAACCGGAAGACAACCTCAACCAAAAATAATAGAAGAATGTCCTAACACGTATTTAGCAGGACTAGAATTTGCTCTAAAAGATGAGCAAGAAACCGTTGATTTTTATTTAGATATCGCGGAAGAAACAAATAATCAATATATAAAAGAAGTTTTTCGTAGAGCAGCGGCAGATGAACAAAATCATGCCGTTTGGTTCCTATACTATTTTTCAAAACAGAGCCACAGAAAATAGGATTGATGTTTTCTGTTCACTATTTGTTCTTTACTCACCAGAAGGCGATCTTGAACAAGACATACAAAAAAAGATCGGTTTATGTTATAAATCTAAAAAATAAAGGTAAGCACATATTAGCCATGTTCAATATGTTTGCTTACCTTTTATTCGTTATTTCACTATATTGCTTTTTTATTATGGTAGTGAATAGCTATAATAAAAAGCAGTGTAGATGTAATAATCGAATAAATAGTAGAAATCATACCATTTACATCGGTTAAAACGAATAAAGAAGGAAGATTTTCGAATAAACTGTTTTCATATGTTAAAAAGATACATAAAAACATATTGTTTGCGGCATGAGCACCAATCGTGAATTCAGCACTATTGGTTCGAATAGCGATGTATGTCCATATGAATCCAGTGAAAATATAATCTAGTCCTACCCATAATGCTCCAATTGACATCTCAGGGTTACCAAAATGTAACGCTGCAAAGATCAATCCTACGATCATGGCTAGTAAAATTGGTTGTTTGATTAGTTTTCCTATCCATTGCAGTAAAAATCCTCTGAAAAATAACTCTTCTGAAGTAGTTTGAATAGGAACAAGGAAAATAGCAGCCACGAGTAACCAAATAAAGCGAGAGGGATCAAAATCATTCCATTTATAATCTTCAGGAAACAAAATAAAATCAACAATTTGACTGATAGATAATAGTGCGAAAAAGACAATAAATCCAAAAAACACCCGCTTCCAATTGATTTTCTGATAAGGAGTAATAAATGAAATGAGTGAACGTTTATGTATTGTTTTTGCCGAAATCCATATACCCAAAATCCAAAAAACATTCGTAATAGGAGATAAAAACAAATCCACCAATGAATCTTTTAGTCTTAATTCTTCATCTACTATTTTTGGATTGATACTGTCTGTAATCAGAATGGAAAATATATACATAAAACCTCCGATTACGATCAGAAACAATAAAATTAATAAAAAAGAAGAAAAATAACGAAGATGACTATTTTTTCCTAATTCAGGATGAATAAAACTTGGCTTCATATCCCCACTCCTTCTAATATAATTCATCATGTATGCTCTTATATTGAACATAGTATCCTCTAATCATTATAGTAATAATTTTATCTATTTCGGTCTTTTTTGTATACCATGGTTCGATTGGTTTGTTACTTCCTCCTCATAATCATGGATTTGCAGGCAATAATAACAATGGATGAAATTCCTATATGATCAAAACTGAGGACGTGAATGTAGATGGATTTTTTTCATGGCCAGGAATCGCTTACTGCCATTCAGTGGATCTTAAGAGCCATTGTTGCTTTTTTCTTTTTACTCTTTGCGGCTAAAATCATGGGGCAACGATCCATTTCTCAGTTAAGACTGCTTGATTTTATGATGGCTTTATTGCTTGGAAACATTATTGCCCACCCTTTATCTGACGAGCAATTGGGACTGAAGGGATCGATGACAACGATGGCGGTATTGGTTAGTTTATATACCGTTGGTGTATTTTTGAGTCTAAAATGGGGCAAATTTAGAAATTGGCTGGAGCCTTCTCCCTTTCCCATTATCAAAAGTGGGCAAATCGTTTATAAAAACTTAGCCAAAGCAAGAGTATCCATTGATTTTCTATTATCAGAATTAAGAAAAGAAAAAATCGAAGATGTTCAAAAGATTGCTCTTGCATTATGGGAGCCAGATGGCACGATTTCGTTTTTTTTAAATCCCCAACATCAAGCGCTAACCCCAGCGGATATGCAGTTAGCGGCAAAACCGTTTGCTTTTCCCAGAACAATCATTAAAGAAGGGAAAATTAATCTTAATGAATTAAATCAAATCGGCAAAGACGAAATGTGGCTGAAAAACAGAATCAAAATAACATACAATGCGGACATCAACGACATTTTGTTAGCGACGATTGATGATAACGAGAACTTAAAAATCTTTTTGTACCAATAAACCGGAATGACTGTCAAGCGTATTAGCTTCGTATTCTCATCGATCAGTTAAAGTGCTCTATCTGTTTAAAAAGCTTTAATACATTGTTCCTTCATAACTTCGAACATGATGATTCTGTCATCGAAAAGCGCTTAACCGCTCTGCTTCGCTATATTGATCATGCGCTAGAGATGAATGGACACTACTCAACAAAATGAAAAGAGGCAGACTCAAAAATGAGCCAGCTCCCTTCATTTGGACATGATCAGAAATCATCATGAGTCAGCCTCTTACATCGCTTGTGACATATTGGTTTCCTCTTTTTTCACGTTTTTCATTAACCCCAATACCGTTAGCAGCGAAACAAATAATACCGCACTTAAAATGGCATATGGGATCATGACGCTTTCCAACGAGACCGCACCCGTGAAAACGGATAACAACAAAACGCGAATCATCAAACCAACAGCGCGAAACAAGCTGTCGACACGGCCGATTTTATCATTCGGAATGAGTTCCATCATCAATGAACTGCGTGCGACTCTCGTTCCTGCATTGCCGAATGCCATACAAACCACAAGCATGTAGAAAATGAGGGTATGTTGAAAAGCAAGAAACATCGTGATCGCTATTGTATAAATCCCTACATTCATGACAATTGCAGCTTCATTTCCGATTCGCTTAATGACAAATGGAATGACCAAACCGGCAAACGCCGCGCCAAACCCATACATCATGCTTTGTGTTCCATACACCGAACCGTCTTCTTTCAGCACGGTTGATATATAAATCGGATGAAGGTAGTTCGTCATCATCACACCGATAAACGGCATAAACGAAGCAAGCAAAAACCAAAATAATGATGGATAAGCACGCATATAACGATAACCTTCCGTCATTTTATGCCAAAACGAAACGTGATGAACAGAACGAAGCTGGCGATGATATGGAATCTTCCATAAGCAATAAATCGCTACCAAATACGTACATACATCGAATAACAAAATCCAATGAAGAGCCACTTTTGCCATTAGTATACTTGCGATTCCGCCGGACAAAACGGTGGCAAGCTGTCCTTGAATCTCCAAGATTCCGTTCAACTGTTTATATTGGCTGCGGTCAAATAATTCTTGATTTAACGCAAACAACGTCGGATAAAAGAGAAAATAATAGAGAACGCCGCTTGCGTATAAAATCGCTAAATGCCATATTTGATACTCTATTCCCGCAAATCCCATGAAAGCAAAAGCGACGGTGATTGTAAAACCAATTGCCTCTCCTGCAAGCAATATCGCCTTTCTTGAAAAACGATCAATCATCACTCCAGTATAAGGCGTAAGAATGAACATCATGATGGTCATGGTTAAGGTAATGTAACCAAATAACGTTTCCCCGCCGCTTTTTTGAATTAGCAGCCATGGAATCGACAGCAGGGTCATTCCCGTCCCGACGGATGAAAAGGTGTTAGCGATGAGCAAATGATATAAACGTCTGTCACGATAAAGGCTACTCATATTGCACCTTCAACATTTCAAATGCTTTCATGTAGCGTTTTAACTCTGAAATCACTCCTTCTACTTGCTGGGCCGCTGTTTCTGTTAATGTGCCGCTAACAAAGCAAGACGGATCTAGCACAAGCTGCCGAGGAATGGCATTCGCATAAACACCTCTCATCACGATGCGCATGTTATTTAGCGCGTTGATCCCGCCTTTGCCGCCTCCGCCAACCGCAATCAATGCGACAGGTTTATGTTTAAATTCGTCACTTCCTAGAAAATCAAGGGCATTTTTCAACGCTCCGCTCATGGCGTTGTGATACTCAGGGGAGCAGAGAATCACGCCATCTGCCTCTTGAATCGCTTTTCGCAACTGTTTTACAGACTGTAACAAATCCTGACGATCTTCTCCGTTGTAAAGAGGCAATGTTCCTTCGCTTAAATCGATTAACTTCGCTCCGTATTGTGAAGCAATCCATCTCGCAACCATACCTGTTCTTCCCGATTTGCGCGGACTTCCATTGATGACAACCATATTCATTTGAATCTCTCCTTCATTTGTTTTTTCTATTTCTATTGTAGACAATACGGATCCCGCACAAATCGGCGAATGGAGTGAACTTTTCCTACGAAAATAGCCACAGCTTTTTTCAGACTAAAGTCTGAGATGTTTAACCGCATAGAGAGCCGCTTGCGTGCGGTCAGCTAAGTTTAACTTCGCTAAAATATTGGATACATGCGTTTTCACCGTTTTTTCCGTAATCATTAATGACGCTGCGATTTCTTTATTGCTTTTTCCTTTTGCGATTTCCGCCAATACTTCTGTTTCACGCTTTGTTAATTCCTCTAATAACTTCTCTTCTTTGTCCCCTTGAGATAAATGCGTGATCACATGGGAAGTCACCTTTGGATGAAGCTGGCTTTCTCCTCTATATACAGATTTAATCGCTTCGACAAGCTGATCGGGTTCAATATCCTTTAACTGATACCCTGATGCGCCGGCGCGAATGGCAGGAATCACGTGATCTTGATCGGCAAAACTTGTCAAAATCAGTATTTTTGTATGAGAAAACCGCTCTTTTATTTTCTTTGTCGCTTCAATTCCGTCCATTACCGGCATGACTAAATCCATGAGAACCACATCGGGTTGAAGTTTCCCAACGAGCGCTAACGCCTCTTCGCCATTTGCCGCTTCGCCGACAATTTCCAGATCTTGTTGTGTTTTTAGAAAAAAGACCAACCCTCGGCGAACGACATGATGGTCATCCGCAATCAACACTTTGATCGTCATTTTGCTCTCTCTCCTTTCAATGGAATCAACGTTTGAACGGTTGTTCCTTTGCCGATCGCGCTTTTTATATGAAAAGTACCATTCATGGCTTCGATTCGTTCTTTCATGCTTTTTAGCCCAAGAGACGGCATTTCTTCATCCCTGTAATTAAAACCGCAGCCTTTATCTGTAATTTTCATTTTAACTTGCTTATTTTTCACAGCAATGAAAATGGATACCGTTGAAACTCCCGCATGTTTTTTACAGTTATTGAGCGCTTCTTGACCAACACGCCATAAGCATTCTTCGACATCATTTGGCAAATCAATGACACCTTGAATGTCCATCTCTACGTTTAGCCCTAACATGTTTCCATAATTCATTAACGCGCTGGCTACCCCGTTTTCCAACCCTTGCGGACGAAGCTGCCAAATTAATGAGCGCATTTCTTGAAGCGCTTCTTGGGCTAATTGTTGAATATAATCCAATGTCTCCTGCATCTGTTCATCCGTCGTCATTTCCTTCGCTCCGCGCGCTGTAAGCATGAGCGAAAAAAGCAATTGGTTCACGGAATCATGCAAGTCGCGCGCCAACCGGTTCCTTTCCGCTAAAAGCGCTAATTTTTGTTCGTTTTCGACGAGCTTAATCCGCTTGATTGCCGTCCCAATTTGAAACGCTACGGATTCAAGCAAGGCAAGTTCTTCATTTGTAAAATAGGTTTTATTCGGTGAAGCCACATTTAATAACCCAAACTTTTCATCACCCGCACGCAAAGGAACGGTCGCATGATGAGTAATTCCTTTCGTATCTCCCCATTTTTCTTCCATTGCATCTTCTAAACGCTTGCATTCAATAATATTCACTGCTCTCTCTAATCGTCCATCGTTATAGCGGTTTAAACACCAGCAATCCCCTTCGCACATCGGTTTTTTGTTCTCCCATATGAGCGCTGGAGGCAACTCATGATCTGCGACAAGGGAATAGGCTCCCTTTTCATCGATTAAAAAAATCCATCCACATTCTAACTGTGTCACATGCATGAGTTGTTTTAACACCGTATGCAGCATTTCCTCTAAATCGTTCGCTTCATTTAACGTTTCCGCAATCGTTTTTAATGTTTGCAACTCCTGTATTCGCTGTTTTTCATTTCTCACCGGTTCTTCCGTCCCCTTTTTAGTAAGAATATTCTTGAAAAATCATGTACAGAAAAAGACAATACCGCGATCGGCATTGTCTCTTTCGTTTTACATCACTTGGTTTACATTTTGAAACAAATCTATATCACGTTTCAATCAAAAACCGATTGTTGGCTTGATCATATTTTTTATTATGCTTTTGAATCCCCTTTCAACTTTTTGTATTCCATGATTTTTATGGATCATGCTGACTACTTCTTCGAGGCTCATGCCTTGATACTTTAAAAATATCATCGTTTGATCAGAAGTTGAGCCTGCAAGAACGTATGCAGTCGGACCAAATAATTTTCCGTTTGTGATCAAAAATACAGATCCATCAAAACAGATAACAACATCCCTATGTTGCGGTGTATATGTCTTATAATCAAAAGATGAGGACGACTCATCATATCGATGATTCACAATCGTTCACCAACTTTTTATTTTTGTCCTGTTATCGTTTGTTGTCGACTAAAAAGTCTAATATCCTCCACTATTAGGTGGGTAGATAACATCATCCATGGGATTGTTTTTGTTGTGTTCATCTCGTTTTTTTAAGCTAGGTAAACTTCCAAAAAATCTAAACATCAAATACAATCCTACAAGTAAAATTACAATCCCTATTATTATATTTAACAAAGCAATCCCTCTCCTTTTCATTCCCTTTATGCCAATAACAACAATTTTTAGAAAAAAATCCATTTATTTTTATTTAGTTTTAGTTTACCGCAGGCGTGTTGATTAATCAATGAAATACAATGTGCTCATAACAAAAAAGCGCCTTTCCCGTAGGATGTGTTAAAAGCCATAAAAAATCCCCTCCCAGGTAGACTCTTAAGAACATCATGTCAAATGTTCTCTTTGTTTTACTGTCTACCTGTAGGGATCATATCAATGAATATCTCTTTTCTTAAATCGTCCACCACGCACCTCAGCCATATCGGCTATCGCTAAAAAAGCATTTGGGTCATTTTCTTCGACAATTTCTTTCAGTTTTGCTTCCTCAAGACGTGTGATAACACAAAAGATCACTTTTTTATCGTCACCAGAGAAGGCTCCTTCTCCGCTCAAATACGTAACCCCACGACCTAAGCGATTCATAATAGCCTCCCCAATGGCTTTAGCATTATCGCTAATAATCCATGCCGACTTCGATTCATCCAATCCTTTAATGACAACGTCAATCGTTTTAAAAGCGATCGCATAGGCCAAAATCGAATACATCGCTCGATCCCAAGTGAAGACAAATCCAGCAGCACCTAGAATGAAGATATTAAAAAACATAATGATCTCGCCAACGGAGAAAGGAAGTTTTTTCGTCATGAGTATAGCGAGTATTTCAGTGCCATCCAATGCGCCACCATATCGAATGACAAGACCTACCCCCATACCAAGAACCATTCCTCCAAAAATGGTGGCTAATAAAATGTCTTCGGTGAAAGCAGGAACAGGGTGAAACAGAGAGGTAAAAATGGATAAAACGGTAATTCCAAACAATGTAGAAATCGCAAAAGTTTTTCCAATTTGCTTATAACCCATAAAAAAGAACGGAAGGTTTAAAAGAAAAATAAAGATTCCGAGACGAAAACCTGTCATATGCGAAAGCATAATTGAAATACCTGTAATGCCCCCATCGATAACATTATTAGGGACTAAAAAGATTTCAAGTCCTACTGCCATTAGAACAGCCCCGATAAAAATAGCCGTTGCCCTTTTAATGATTTTTGCTGTAGATAACCGTTGATGCTGAACCTGCACCTTGCTCAATTCATTCAATGGTTTTCCCCCTTTCTATAGAATTCTATGTATTTCATTATAATAAAATTATAACAAAAACACATGAAATATTGTTGAAGAACGTACGCGCGTTTAAATTCTATATAGACTCAAGTTGAGTTTCCGACATATCTCATCATGAATAGAAGACCGCTTTTCTGCCATAGGCGGCAAGATTTTTCTTGCCGCCCAAGCATGCTAGAAGCATGCCGATTCCGAACGTAAAACGCATGGCAGACAAATTCATTTGTCTGATGGCGTTTTCGTTCGGGAGAGTGGCAGAAAAGCTTGTTCATGTCGAAAAATTAAACTTATCATATATATATATATATATCGATCATCTTGATGTTTTTCTCGATCGGCGTAAAGTGGTCAAACCCCAAAAAATAAAGCGCAACCCCTTGATCTATCAAGGTTGTTGCGCTTTTACGTTTACATCACCCGCTTGATTAACGACTTTCGCATTTTAACAAATTCATTTATTTTGCGCTTAATTCAAGTGATTTAACTAACTCAAACATTGTACAAAACCATACATCTTCATTATTTTTTATAATACTTGTGGTCAATTGGTGGTCACATGGTCAAGAAGACAAGAGTCTTACTCCGCCCTTTTTTAACGTCTCTGGTTTATGTTAATTTTCTTGTTCAACTGAACAAATAATCAGCATTCACAGAAAATCATGTAAGCCCAATCAAACTGATAAAAAATCCTATATTATAAACTGAAGTCAAATAAATGGAGGTGTAATTAAATGAGTGCTGGAGGATATGCAGGTTCTGGCCTTGCATTTATCGTCGTTCTGTTCATCTTATTAATCATTGTTGGTTGTGGTTGCTTTGGTGGTTACGGGAGAGGATATGGCTTTGGTGGTTATGGACCAGGATGGGGATTTGGATTTTGATACTCCCAGTTTGAGAATTGCTAAAATGCTCCCCCCTTCCCGTTAATTGTCGAACTACGAGTACCACGATTGAACAAGACACACAAAAAAGAGCCTACTCAAAGCGAAGTGACCCCTGTCTACTTGACAGGGGTCACTTCAGGTCTCTGCCTTCTTTTTTCTGTGAAAATCAATTAACCATGGCTGAAGCGGTATACCCCACAATCAAATTGGATACCCTATTAATGACCAAAAAAAGGCAATAGGAA
>NZ_SLUL01000018.1 GCF_004341205.1 Thermolongibacillus altinsuensis | reverse complement strand
ATCCTTATTTCTGATGTCTACAAAACGTCTATGTTCATGAAAATCGAAGAAATTCAAAGAAAAAACGAGAAAATCGTTATTTTATAGAGGGAGGAGGAGAAATGGAGGTATTATTTGAACTATTAGGTAGTTTAGTTGAAATTTTTGCATTATTCGGCATGGATGGAGTAATGGTTAAACGAAGATTAAAACAATTAAGAAAAGAACAGTGGTTTACTAGTTATTACCCTAAAGATAAAGATACCTTAAAAAAGATGATCAACGATCATGAAATAAGAAAACATCTCATTTTCACAAGTGAATATAAAAAATTATTAAATGATCCTGAAACCCAACGAGAGTTCATAAATCTTATTATGAAACATCTTTAATTTTTGGAATGTTGAAATAGCGTATATTAGGAGGAAGATGATGGGAAGAGAAGTACAGTTTGATGATGAAGGTGTCATTTTGAAATTGACTGGAGTCGCACGTTTTTTTGCATTCAAACTAAAGTTAAAAATGCCTTATAACACCATAAAGAGTGTATATGTTGATTATTTTGATGCTCCACAATGGATGCTTCGGATGCCAGGAACATCTATTTCTGCTCTTCATATTTTTGAGGGAAGCTTTAAATATGCTGATGAGTGGTATTTTCTTTCCTATGAAAACAGAGTCCCTCTAGTAATCATTGAGTTGGAAGGACATGAAAAATATAAGTATGTGATTTTTGAGATAGATGACCCTGTTCGTGTGGCGTCAGATATTCGAAAATGTATAAGAGAACTGTAAGCAATCTTTAGTGGGATATATTGCATTGATTTGTAATCTTAGGAAGTGGGATTATGTACTCTATTTTAACATGTTCACCGAGAAGTCTCCCACCTCTAAGCGAAGTGTGGGTGGAAGATGAATCGGTAATTTTTTTCAAAAATCGAACATATGTGCTATAATACTTTCATTACAAATTTGATGAAAGAAGGAATCTCTATGCTCCGTGGGAAAAAGTGTCCTTTCGTGCATCGAAAACGGATCTCAAGCGGCTCTATGCCTGCAATCGTGAGTCCGCTCTTGTTTGGAATGAGTGCCTCCGATTAGCGAAGGAATCCTTCCTTCAGTATGGCCGATGGATCTCGAAAAACGAACTGCAAAAACAAACAAAAGGAAAGTTCCATCTTCACAGCCAGTCCATTCAAGCGGTATGCCACAAATATGTCTTCGCTCGACAATCCGCTCAAAAAGCCATCTAACAAGGACTTCGCCAGGCTCGTTATCCCTACAGGAAAAAGAAGCACTTCAACACAAAATGGGCGAAAGACGGTTTCAAAGTGTATGAAAATGGAAAAACCGAACTGTCGATGGGCATCCATAATGGAAAGAGAGAAAAACCTATCATCGCCTATGCTTCGAATTTACCTCAAGGAATGATCAAAGAAATCGAATGTTGTTACGATAACGGTTGGTATTTGGCCGTCACTTATGAAGATAGCCGGGAAGCGAAAGCCTATCAACCGGGGCGTTCGGTCGGTGTGGACCTAGGTGAAATTCATACGATGGGAGCGTTTTGTGAAAACGGCCAAGCCCTTCTCATCACCGGAAGAAAAGTGCGCTCTCTTCATCGGCTTCGGAATAAAAAACTCGCCGAGATTCAGCGCTGTCCATCCAAGTGTCAAAAAGGTTCCCGTCAATGGAAGAAGTACGAGCGGGCGAAACGGTATGTCTTATCGAAATCAGAACGGCAGCTTTGGGATGCGCTTCATAAAACAACGAAGCAGTTTGTCGACTGGTGCCTCGCTCAATCTGGATCGGACGTGTACATCGGAAAAGTCGAGGGAGTCCAGCGAAACACAAGAAAGAAAAAGCGGGCCAACCGGAAACAAGCGCAAAAGATCTCGAATTGGTCGTTCGGGAAAGTGAAGCAATATCTTGCGTACAAATTGGCACAGCACGGCATCGCCTGAAGGAAGTAGAGGAAGCGTATACAAGTTAGACATGCCCTGTCTGCCAGAAGAGAAGAAAAGTGTCCACCCGAATCTTTGCTTGTTCCTGTGGATACGAAGAACATCGGGATATTTATGGTGCGCGAAACATCTTAAGCAAGGCGGTGCATCAAAACATCATTCCTTGGAAGGTGCCGACCAAGCTGACGTATCTACGGATTGCGTAAGCAAGAAGTAGTAGATGGGTTGTTCCGCCCCATCGGTGGAAAGCCGATGTTGCTTACTCATCGATCGAAAAGGCTTCCGATGAGTTCATCGAGCAGGAGAAGACAGCCTTCTTCTGCGTTGAAGCTTCTTCGATGGAGTTGGTAAGAAACTCCCACCTCTAAACAACATGTAGGTGGGAGAGGTTCATATTTTTAGCAAAAAAAGTCAAGATTTCCTTTTTCATGTTTAGTACTCTATAAGCAAAGGAGGTGCGGACGGTGAATTACCAACAAATATTACAGAAAGCCATTAGTTATATTGAGGATCACTTACACGAATCTCTTACATTAGAAAACGTGGCTTCCTATGCAGGCTTCTCAAAGTATCATTTTCTTAGAATTTTTCAGAAGGAAACCGGAATGACAGTTGGCGATTACGTGCGAATGAGAAGGCTGGCTGGGGCTGCCAGCATGCTGCTTTATACCGATGAGTCCATCATTAACATCGCTTATCATTTTCGATTTGGAACGCAAGAATCTTTTACAAGAGCTTTTAAGAAAGTTTATCATATGCCGCCGGGACAATACCGCCGGATTATGAACTCAATTATTAATAAAAATGGAGGGGAAAATATGAAACAACAGAAAAAAATAAAAGGATGGTTTTTGAGCGGAAGCCATCCATTCAATTATGAAATGGGGATTGATACGAAAGAAGTCCATCAAGGAAAATGTTCAGGCTATTTAAAGTCTGTAACAGTTGAATCAGCCGATGAATTCGCGACAATGATGCAGCAGTTCAAAGCAGACAAATTTTTAGGGAAGCGAATAAAGCTTTCTGCTTTTATTAAAACGAAAAATGTGGACGGTTTTTGCGGTTTATGGATGAGAGTCGATAACGCTCTGCATGATGTTCTTCAATTCGATAACATGAGCGATCGGCCCATTGTGAAAGATACGAATTGGAACTTGTACTCCATCGTTCTTGATGTTCCGGAAAATAGCGCCTTTATTTCCTTTGGTGTTTTACTCTCTGGAAAAGGACATGTTTGGGTCGATCAATTTAAATTTGAGGAAGTGGATAAAAGTGTGCCGACTACCAACCTCGAAATAGTCCATGATGTTCTTGATGAACCGATCAACTTATCTTTTGAGGAGGAATGACTTTTCATTTAGCGAACTATATATTTGATTAAAATCGGTGGGTGGAGAGGGGGAGATTTTGCTGGCCAGTATAAAAGAAAAAACAAAATCAGAAAAGGTTCTTCTAATGTTATCGATTTTCGGGCTTGTGGCGATGTTTGTTTATGTCACGCTTATTTGGTCGGAGCTGCCTGAAACCATTCCTCGCCATTTTAATTCTAAGGGAGAGCCGGACGGATTTGGTGGGAAAGGTTCGATCCTTGTGCTACCCTTTGTAGGATTAGGAATTTTTATCTTAACTACCTTGTTAAGTCAAATTCCGAACGCGTTTAACGATCCGGATCGTGTGACCGAAGAACAAAAACAGCGGCTTTATATTCATGGGCGGATTTGTATGAGCTTTTTGCAAACGCAAATCATTTATTTTTTGTTATACGGTGTCTGGCAAACAGCTCAAGTGGCTTTAGGAAAAGCGAGTGGATTAGGAATTTATGTACTTCCAATCTTCTTATTTATCATATTTGGAACCATTATTTATTTTACGGTTCGCGGGCAAAGGATGTATAGAAAGGAATAATCAAACAACCAGATGAGTTAATCATCTGGTTGTTTTTCATGCCGTAATATGAATGAGAGTTCATCTATATGCAAGGGTTATTCCTTCTGCTGACTGTTTGCGCGCAGCTGTCGGTATTTAGCGTAAAAGGCGGCAGTCATAGCGATCGACAGACTGCCAAATAGGACGTTCATTAGCTGTAGACCGATTGAATCTAGAAGGAAGCCTGTAATCAGCAAGATTACTTGAAAGATAAGACTATCTAGCATATTTCGGAATGAGAAGAACCGGCCGTGATAGCTTTTCGGCACTTTTGTTTGAAAAATAGTAGCGGCTGTTGGAAAGAAGCACCCAACCGAAAAGCCGAATAGAATAAAAGCGAAAACAGCTATGATTGGAATGTCAGCTAAATAGAGAAAAAGATGTGACAGACCAATCATAAATGAGCAGGCAAATAAGATCGAATAAGATGAGATTTTTTGTCTGATTTGTTTGACAAAAAAAGCACCGATCATAAAGGCCAGTCCTTCTGCTGTATAGAGCCATCCTTTAATGGCAGAGCTGTTTTGGAGCTCGCTGATGTTGATGACCATTAAATTGAATCCTCCGATGAATAGGAGGGGGATCAACGTCATCCACAAGGTCATAAAGACGATCGGAAGTCCTTTGATGACAGGAAATAGTTCTTTAAAGCCTGTTTTGCCAGAATTCGCTTCTTTTGACGTTTGTTTTTCTTTCGTTTCGTCGATGCTCAAAAAACAAGTGAGGATGAACAATCCTAGATAGGCAACTAATGAAACGGCATAGAGCATAGACAATGACATAATGATTAAAAAAATGCCGGCAACCGCAGTTCCAAATATGCGCGAAAGAGTAGAGACATTCATATAGATACCGTTTAACTGTAGTAAATCTTTTTCATCTACTATAAGAGGAATCGCAGCTTGAAGAGCAGGGAAATAGAAGGCTGCGGAAACATGGGTACAGATGAGAAAGATAACCATCCACCAGACTGAGCCTGTTTGGATCGCGATCAGCATAAAGATAACGCTGACAATCCGGAGAAATCCGGCTATTAACATCACCATTTTTTTGTTCGTTTGGTCGGTAATCCGCCCAGCTAAGGGGCCCACTATAATACCGGCCAGCGGTCCGGAGGCTAAAATGATCGATTTTAAAAAGTCTGATGGCACTTTATCCTGTATAAATTCTAAATTCCCAATGATGCCAAGCCACAAGCCGAGACCCGCAATAAAATCTCCTGTTAATAAAATCCATACATTTTTGTTTTTCCACATCGCTTTTGCCTCTCAACATTCATTTTGTTTCTTTACGGAAACTACAGTCCTGTATTTTAGCTAATAGAAGAGGATCACTTTCCTATTGCATAATACTGAAGAATCCTTGCTCGTCCAAATAATCGGTTTCACCGAGTATTTCTATTTTAACATGTTCACCGAGAAGTCTCCCGCCTGAAGTATAGGTGGGAGAGGTTCATCAAAAAGAATTAATATTTTCTTACAAACATGAGTTATAACACGAAAAAGCAGATGGATTGTTAAATAAAATCGATGCACGGATCAATTTTATCTAAACAAGGGATTGATAAAAAATTTTTTATCATTATCAAATAGGAATATTTAAGCTATACATCGAATAATTAAACAACTAGTTTTAAACACAAATATTGTGATACTTGAAAACGAACTTTATGCCCAACAGCTAATGGATCTAGGAGAGGGCATTGCGACTGCCAAGTTATAGTTTTGAAAATAAATGGAGGCGGAAAAGAAGATACTCATGCAGAATTTTTGACAAGATTCTGGTAAGGAAAATGTTATAATACAATCATCAATAGCAGAAGTTCAAGGGTGGTCGGCTTGCCCCTATTTCCTTTTAAAAGGGGGTGAGCATAATGACAGTATTTGAGTCCCTTTCTCTTATGATTTCTTTCGGGATGCTTGTGATAGCGGTACTGTCGTTCAATTATAAGAATAAAAAATAGACCTCCCTTGAACCGCCAATTCTAGGACGAGGTCTATTTTACCAATAGGCCGACTCCTTTGAGTCTGCTATTGCAAAAGACCGGAAGTGTTGCCGCACTTTCGGTCTATTTATGATTATGCCCTTTCTATGCATATCATACCATATCTTTTAGTTAGAAATAAAGATGATTTACCATGTCTTTCGTAAGGTGCATTCAAATTTAAACGAAAGAATAGGATGCGTTATTTTCATCCGATGGGGCGTAATGAAGAAACAGTTGTTATCTATCGAATTTTCACTTGTTTGGTTAAGTCATTTTTATTCATATGATAAAAACGAACGATCGTTGAAATGATTTCTTTGAAATCAGGGCAAGAAATATTTGAACCTGTTAAATCTTTTATCGCTTCTGTACAATCGTAGTTTACGTTATACGTAAAGTAATCGAGTGCCTCTTTTTCTACATGCAACCATTTTCGAATAAGCGGGATGGAGAAGAACCATTTTGCTAATGAAAGGGGAATGGTTCCTTTTGGTTCTCGGTTTAAGTATTCTTTCATTAACATTTGATAAATTTGTCTCATCGTATAGGGATCTGGGTCTGTCAAATGATACGTTTTTCCAACCGCCTGTTCAAGATGTGCCAAATATAGAGTCGCGTTTACGATGTAATCAACGGGTACAAAGTTTCCAGGAACGTTTCCATCACCTAAGTAAGGAATCCACGGTAAAAATTTTAAACGCTCAAACACGTTCAGCATAAAATAAAGGCCATCAAATTTGATCGTTTCTCCTGTTTTTGAATGTCCCACTACAATACCCGGACGAATAATGATGGTAGGGATTGTTTCCATCGCCTGGCGTACTAGCACTTCTGCTTCATATTTTGTCTTCTCATAATGATTTTTAAAGGATTGGCCCATTTCCAATTCCGTTTCTAAAATATTCCCGTTTCGTTTTCCGGAAACATAGGCTGTGCTGAAATAAATATACTTTTTGAGGCGATTGAGTGATGTGAGCCATTGATTGACGTTTCGAGTGCCTTCGACATTTACTTGATGCGCAAGTTTTTCGGGGACGGCTAAATCATAGACAGCAGCGAGATGAAAAACATGAGTAACAGATTCGCTTAATTCTTTTGTAATGGATTCGTCTAAAGATAAGTTGAATTTTGTAATATCGCCAGCAAGAAGGATTAGTTGATCTGTTGGGTAGTTCGTTGTTTTTGAAATTCTTTCAATCTCTTGACGAGCTTGTTCGATCATATTGGCGAGAACAAGAAAATAAATTTTTTTCGGATGATGCTGTTGGATCAACTGATTGGTCAAGGAACTGGCAATAAAACCAGGAAAACCAGTAATGAAGTATATATTTGACATAATAAACCTCCTGTATTTTATAATCATTGTAAATTATATATAAAAAATTGAATTTTTTATATAAAAATTGTATCACTTTTTAGAAAATTATGATAATATGAAAATAAAGGAGATTCATGATGGCAGAGAAGCAATTAAAAGAAAGAATTATCGAAACGGCACTAAAACTTTTTGAGAGATATGGTTATCATGGTGTCACTGTTGATCGCATTGTGACGGAATGTAACGCTTCAAAGGGGGGATTTTACCACAATTTTAAATCGAAAGACGAACTCCTTTATCATATCCACGATGTATTTATTACGTATGTACTAAATAAAGCTCAAGAAGCATATGTAAAATATAAGACTCCGACGGAGCGACTATGCGCCATTATACAATCGTTTGTAAAAGTATTTGACCTATACAAGCCTCATATCACAGTCTTTTACCAAGAAAGCACCTACCTCAAACCAGAGTATTCCGAAAAAATTAATGAAAAGCGTGAGCAGTTTAAACAAGTCATTTTCCAAGTCATTCGTGAAGGAATTGAAGCAGGAGAATTTCGGTCTGAACTTCCTGTCGAAATTACCGGTATGTCGATTATCGGCATGATCAACTGGACGTATAAATGGTATAAGCCACATGGCTCTATGACCATTGAAGAAATAGCGAAAGTTTTTACGGATTTAATTTTGCATTCCTTACTTACGGAGCAAGCGAAACAAAAAGAAGAGATTTCGGCATTCTTTTTAAAAAATTTCTCTCATTCTTAAAAAATAGCTTTTGAATTTTGTTGGGATTTGTCGAAATAACAGACCAACTAGTCGGTCTGATGTCGAAAAAAACCGACTAGTCGGTATAAATACCATTTTTCACTCAAACAAAGGGGGAGAAACACATGAATTTTGAATTAACGAAAGAACAACAAATGATTAAAGAAATGGTAAGAGATTTTGCCGAAAAAGAAATTAAGCCACATGCAGCGGAATGGGATGAAACGGCGGCATTTCCAATTGAAACGTTTAAAAAGATGGGGGAGCTAGGACTGCTTGGAATCCCGTTTCCTGAAGAGTATGGCGGCTCAGGCGGAGACACCATTTCATATGCGATTGCGGTAGAGGAAATTGGAAGAGCATGCGGTGGAACAGGGCTTAGCTATGCAGCTGCCATCTCATTAGGAGCAAGTCCGATTTATTATTTTGGCACTGAAGAACAAAAACAAAAGTGGCTGGTCCCGATGGCAAAGGGAGAAACGCTTGGAGCATTTGGCTTAACTGAACCGAATGCTGGCTCGGATGCAGGAGGTACTCGGACAAGAGCGGTGTTGGATGGAGACGAATATGTTATTAACGGGGAAAAATGTTGGATTACGAATGCGGGCTATGCAAGACAAGTGATTGTAACGGCGGTAACGGGGAAAGACGAGAACGGAAAAAATATCATTTCAGCCATTATTGTTCCAACAGATGCGCCTGGATTCACGATTAACTGCAACTATGACAAAATGGGTGTTCGTGCGTCGAACACATGCGAACTTGTTCTAGAAGATGTGCGCGTACCGAAAGAAAACTTATTAGGGGATCCGAAAAAAGGATTTAAGCAATTTTTATATACGCTTGACGGCGGCCGCATTTCCATTGCTGCTTTAGCGGTCGGGATTGCTCAAGCTGCGTTTGAAAAAGCATTGCAGTATTCAAAAGAACGTATGCAATTTGGTCAATCCATTTCAAAATTCCAAGCCATTCAATTCAAATTGGCGGATATGGCGATGCAAATTGAATTGGCTCGGAACATGGTTTATAAAGCAGCATGGTTAAAAGACAATAACAAACCATTTACAAAAGAAGCCTCTTTTGCGAAATTATTTGCTTCTGAAATGGGGTTCCAAATTTGCAATCAAGCGATTCAAATCCATGGCGGCTATGGTTATATGAAGGAATATGAAGTAGAAAGACATCTCCGTGATATAAAACTAATGGAAATCGGTGAAGGGACCTCTGAGGTGCAACGAATTGTCATTGCTCGTCAATTAGGATGCTAAATTCCGTCATCCAAGCATAGTTTTTTAGTATAGATTGAATTGTACTATGAAGGAGGAAAAATATGGCGGATTTATTAAATATTACGGTTGGAAAATTATTGGAGGAAAAAGCGAAATTGCATCCAGAGCATGAAGCGGTCGTCTATGCCGACCGCGGACTTCGTATGTCATACAAGCAGTTTGACGACTATTGCAGAGTCGTTGCCCGCGGATTGATGAAACTTGGGATCAACACAGGAGAACATATCGCTGTTTGGTCAACGAATAAGCCAGAGTGGCTAGCCTGTCAATTTGCAACCGGAAAAATGGGAGCGGTGCTTGTCACCGTCAATACGAACTATCGTACTGCTGAACTGGAGTATTTATTAAAACAATCGGATTCTACGACGCTCATTCTCATGGAGCGATACCGTGATTCCTCCTATATCGATATGATTTACGAAATTGCGCCAGAATTAAAAGAATGTGAACCAGGAAAACTTAAGTCCAAACGGCTACCTTATCTGCGCAATGTCATCGTTTTAGGTGAAAACCGCTATCCAGGAACATTTTCGTGGAGCGACCTCTTGAAAATGGCGGAAGAAGTATCGGAGGAAGAACTGGACGAACGCATGAACTCATTAGATCCGCATGACGTCATCAATATGCAATATACTTCCGGCACAACGGGATTTCCGAAAGGAGTCATGTTAACACACTACAACATCGTAAACAATGCCCGCAATATCGCGGAATGCATGAAGTTAACAAAAGAAGATCGTTTATGCATTCCTGTACCGTTCTTTCATTGCTTTGGCTGCGTTCTCGGTACGCTTGCTTGCGTCTCAGTTGGAGCAACGATGCTTCCGATTGAAGAGTTTCATGCAAAACAAGTGTTGCAGACCGTACAAGATGAGAAGTGCACCGCCTTGCATGGAGTGCCGACCATGTTTATTGCTGAGTTAAACGATCCAGACTTCGATCAATATGATTTGTCTTCGCTTCGTACGGGAATTATGGCTGGCTCTAATTGCCCAATTGAAGTGATGAAAGCAGTGATGGAAAAAATGGGGGCTAGAGAGATTACAATCGCATACGGTCAAACCGAATCATCTCCTGTGATTACGCAAACAAGAACCGATGATCCGATTGAATTGCGCGTGGAAACCGTCGGCCGAGCTCTTCCAAACGTTGAAGTGAAAATTGTTGAACCAGGAACCGATCGAGAAGTTCCGTACGGTGTTCAAGGGGAGTTATGTACGCGCGGTTATCATGTCATGAAAGGATATTATAACAACCCTGATGCAACAAAAGAAGCAATTGATGAAGACGGCTGGCTGCATACAGGAGATTTAGCCGTCATGGATGAAAACGGCTACTGCCGCATTACTGGCAGATTAAAAGATATGATCATTCGAGGCGGAGAAAATATTTATCCGCGTGAAATCGAAGAATTTTTGTACAAACATCCGAAAATTTTAGATGTACAAGTAGTCGGAGTGCCGGATGAAAAGTACGGTGAAGAAGTGATGGCGTGGGTAATTTTGAAGGAAGGTCAGACGGCTACGGCAGAAGAAATTCGCGAGTTTTGCAAAGGTAAAATCTCACGCCATAAAATTCCGCGTTATATCGAATTTACAACATCTTATCCGATGACTGCGTCAGGGAAAATACAAAAGTTTAAGCTGCGCGAACAGGCGAGAGAACGGATTGAACAGCGGAAACAAAATTTAGTTTAAAGGCATGGAGGTGCTCCATATGTTTTCAAAAATATTAATCGCGAACCGAGGCGAGATTGCTGTGCGAGTGATTCGCACATGCAAGAAATTGGGAATTCAAACCGTTGCTGTGTATTCAGAAGTAGATGCTGACTCCTTGCATGTAAAACTCGCGGATGAGGCGTATTTGATCGGAAAGCCGCGCGTGAATGAAAGCTATTTAAACATTGAAAAAATCATAGAAGTGGCAAAAGAAACAAAAGCGGAAGCGATTCATCCTGGATACGGATTATTGTCGGAAAATTCAGCCTTTACCCGTCGTTGTGAAGAAGAAGGAATTGTTTTTATTGGCCCAAAAGCGGATGTCATTGCACGAATGGGAAGCAAAATCGAATCGCGAAAAACAATGGCGGAAGCGGGAGTTCCTGTTGTACCGGGAATCTCCTTCCCGCTGGCGGATGTGGAAGAAGCGGCAAAAACGGCGCTCGAGATTGGTTATCCCATTATGCTAAAAGCGTCTGCTGGCGGTGGCGGCATTGGCATGCAAGTTGTCCATAACGAAGAAGAATTGAGAAAAGCGTTTGAAGGCAATCAAAAACGTGCTGCCTCTTTCTTTGGTGATGGCGCCATGTATATGGAAAAATACATTGAAAATCCAAGGCATATCGAGATTCAAATTTTAGCTGACAAGCATGGAAATTGTCTGTACTTATGGGAGAGAGAATGCTCGATTCAACGCCGTCATCAGAAAGTCGTTGAAGAAGCGCCATCTTCGTTCTTAGACGAAGAAACGCGTAAAAAAATGGGGGAAACGGCTGTTCAAGCTGCCAAGCACATTGGTTATACAAACGCCGGAACCATCGAGTTTCTTGTTGATGAACAAAAAAACTTTTACTTCCTTGAAATGAATACACGTTTGCAAGTAGAACACCCCGTAACGGAGGAAATTACGGGACTAGACTTAGTCGAAGAGCAATTGCGCATAGCTGCTGGAGAAGCTCTGCGGTATTCACAAGACGAGATAAAACGAGACGGTCACGCGATTGAAGTGCGGATTTACGCCGAAGATCCTAAAACATTTTTTCCGTCTCCAGGCACCATTACGGTTTTTGAAACACCTAATGGAGAGCATGTTCGCAACGAAACGGCTGTTACGAGCGGATCAGCTGTTACGCCATTCTATGATCCAATGATTGCGAAGTTAATTGTAAAAGGGAAAAATCGCCAAGAAGCAATTCAACATATGTTACATGCATTGGATCACTATCAAGTTGAAGGGATTAAAACCAATATTCCGATGTTGAAAGAAGTTCTCTCTCATCCTGAATTTCAAGCAGGAAATACAACGACAAACTTTGTGAATCAATATTTAACAAAAACAACCGCTAAAAAATGATACAAAACGGTGAATGGGGGAATGGATGGTATGAGTCAAGTAATGGCAACGATGGCAGGTAACGTATGGAAAATTGTAGTTAGCGTTGGTGAACAAGTCGAAGAAGGACAAGATGTTGTGATTTTAGAGTCCATGAAGATGGAAATTCCAATTGCTGCAGAAACATCGGGGATCGTCAAAGAAATTAAAGTACAAGAGGGCGACTTTGTAAACGAAGGAGATGTATTAATCGAGCTTGAATAGGGGGAGAGAACGATGAACAAATGGCCGGAGCAAGTCACTATTAAAGAGGTAGGTCCCCGCGATGGACTGCAAAATGAAAAAACATTCATAAAAACAGAAGATAAAATTGCTTGGATCAATCAATTGTCCAAAACAGGATTGTCGTATATTGAGATTACATCTTTCGTGAATCCAAAATGGATTCCTCAGTTAGCGGATGCGCTTGAAGTGGCATCAAACATTGAGAAAGCACCAGGGATTACGTATGCAGCACTTGTTCCGAATCGCAAAGGGTTAGAGGGAGCGCTGGCGGCGAATGTGGACGAGGTGGCCGTTTTTATGTCTGCCAGCGAAACGCATAACCGTAAAAACATTAATAAATCGATGGATGAAACATTTCCGGTCTTAAAAGAAGTCGTGGTTGAAGCAAAAAAAGCCGGTAAAACGGTGAGAGGTTACATCTCGACCGTTTTCGGTTGCCCGTATGAAGGACCGGTTCAGATTGAACAGGTGATAAAAGTTTCGGAAAACTTGTTTGAAATGGGAATTGATGAGCTATCATTAGGCGATACGATTGGAGTAGCCAATCCTCGCCAAGTACAAGAAGTATTGACAGAATTGTTAAAGCGATTTCCGAAAGAAAAGCTAGCGATGCATTTTCATAATACGCGCGGCACAGCGCTTGCCAATGTCCTTGCGTCGCTTGAAATGGGAATTGCAATATTTGACAGTTCGCTTGGCGGTTTAGGCGGTTGTCCTTATGCCCCAGGTGCATCCGGAAACCTGGCAACAGACGACTTATTATACATGCTTGATGGGATGGGAATTTCTTCAGGTGTTCAGATGGAAGAACTGACAAAAGCAGCGTTTTTCATTCAAGACAAAATTGGGCGTAAGCTAAATAGCCATTATTTACAGACTTTAAATAAGTCTGAATGCCAACTTAGCTGAGGGGGAGCTTTTCTATGTCTGCATCGGTGCTCTATTCTACGTTGGATCATGGGATTGCCATTCTTACATTAAACCGGCCTGAAGCGGCCAATGCGCTGTCTTTAAACCTGCTTCATGAGTTGCGAGCGATCCAACAAGAATTAAAATTTAATAGAAACGTACGTTGTGTGATTGTCACAGGAGCTGGAGAGAAAGTATTTTGTGCAGGAGCCGATTTAAAAGAACGGGCGCAAATGAACGAAACGCAAGTGCGCCAAACCGTATCTCTCATACGAGAAGTCATCAATGAGTTTGAACAGCTGCCACAACCGGTTATTTGCGCCATCAATGGAGGAGCGTTCGGCGGCGGATTAGAATTGGCTCTTGCTTGTGACATTCGTATAGCTGCTGATACGGCCAAAATGGGGTTAACAGAAACTTCGTTAGCGATTATTCCTGGGGCAGGAGGAACGCAGCGTCTCCCGCGATTGATTGGAAAAGGACGAGCAAAAGAGTTAATCTATACCGCAAAGCGGATTTCGGCTTTTGAAGCTGAAAAGATTGGTTTGGTTGAATATGTTGTTCCGTCAGAACAATTGTTGAATCAAGCTATACAAATGGCAAACCAAATTGTCGAAAATGCGCCTATTGCCGTTGCCCAAGCAAAAATGGCCATCAATCGCGGTTTAGAAGTCGACTTAAATACAGGGCTTAAGATTGAACAAATGGCTTATGAAGTGACGATTCCGACGAAAGATCGTCTCGAAGGATTACAAGCATTTAAAGAAAAAAGAAAGCCCGTTTACAAAGGGGAATAGGAGGTAGCAATTATGAGCGCAAATGAAGTAATCAAGAATCAATCATTGACAGAAAAGCTAGAAGCAGAAAGAAAAAAAATCGAACAAGGCGGCGCCCCGAAGTATCACAAAAAAAATGCAGAGCAAGGAAAGCTATTCGTACGTGACCGCTTAAAATTATTATTTGATGAAGGATTGGAGTTCGAGGATGCTTTTTTTGCGAACTGTTTAGCGGATGGTTTACCAGCGGATGGCGTTGTTACTGGCGTTGGCAAAATCAATGGACAAACCGTTTGCGTAATGGCAAACGATTCAACCGTAAAAGCGGGTTCTTGGGGTGCGAGGACGGTTGAAAAAATCATTCGCATTCAAGAAACGGCGGAAAAACTGCGTTGTCCCATTTTGTATTTAGTCGATTCAGCAGGTGCGCGAATTACGGATCAAATTGAGATGTTCCCTGGTCGCCGCGGCGCAGGACGCATTTTCTATAATCAAGTAAAACTTTCTGGAAAAGTACCGCAAGTTTGCTTGTTATTCGGGCCGTCGGCAGCAGGCGGTGCCTATATCCCGGCATTTTGCGACATCGTGATCATGGTCGAAGGCAATGCATCGATGTACCTTGGTTCACCGCGAATGGCGGAAATGGTCATTGGCGAAAAAGTAACGCTTGAAGAGATGGGCGGAGCGCGAATGCACTGCACGGTTTCTGGTTGCGGCGATGTTCTCGCGAAGACGGAAGAAGAAGCGATTGCTTTTGCGCGCAAATATTTATCATACTTCCCGGCAAACTACAGCGAAAAGCCGCCTGTAGCAGAACCGAAATTACCAAAATCTTTCGAAAAAACACTGGAAGAAATTATTCCGTTAAACCAAAATGCTCCTTTTAATATGTATGACTTGATTGAACGCTTAGTCGATGAAGGCTCTTTCTGCGAAATTAAAAAGCTGTTTGCTCCTGAACTCATTACCGGTCTTGCCCGTTTAAACGGACAGCCGATTGGCATCATCGCAAACCAACCGCGCATGAAAGGCGGAGTGCTGTTCCATGACTCAGCGGATAAAGCGGCGAAATTTATCACCCTTTGCGATGCGTTTAACATCCCGCTGCTATTCTTAGCGGATATTCCAGGATTTATGATTGGTACAAAAGTCGAACGTGCGGGGATCATCCGTCACGGGGCAAAAATGATTTCTGCCATGTCGGAAGCAACTGTTCCAAAAATTTCGGTCATTGTCCGCAAAGCATATGGTGCTGGTCTTTATGCGATGGCCGGACCAGCATTTGAGCCTGATTGCTGCTTAGCGTTTCCACACGCACAAATTGCCGTCATGGGACCGGAAGCCGCGGTGAATGCGGTTTATGCGAACAAAATCGCCGAGTTACCGGAAGAGGAAAGAAAAGCATTTATTGAACAAAAACGAGAAGAGTACCGAAAAGACATTGACATTTATCGTCTTGCTTCCGAAATGGTTATTGACGGTATTATTGCGCCGAATGAGCTTCGAAACGAATTAATAAAACGATTCGATGCATATATGTCTAAGTATATAACGTTTTCTGAACGCAAACATGGTGTATATCCTGTTTAATGCAAATTCGTTCTGGTGCAAAAACTTCAAGAAACTTGCAATGAACCTTTAAACCTTTGACATACTGATCCAATGAATCGAAAGCAGGTGCGTCATCAGTACATTTATCAAGGTGATATCAATAAAGATCATCGTATGGGGGAGTAGGAATGGTTTTAGAAAAGGTGGAAGGAAAGTTATTGTGGGAGCCTTCACGACAATTACAAGAGAATTCGAATATTAAACAATTCATGACATGGTTGGAAGAAACGCGGGGGCTATCCTTTCAAACGTACCACCAATTATGGAAATGGTCTGTATCAGATATTGAAGGATTTTGGTCGTCACTATGGCACTTCTTTAATATCCAAGCGAAAACACCTTATGATGAGGTTCTAGAGGAAAGAAAAATGCCGGGAGCGCGATGGTTTTCAGGAGCAACCTTAAACTATGCCGAGCATATATTCCGACATGACCTTTCAGAAGAAATTGCAGTTATATATGAAACAGAGATCCGGTCTCAAGGGAAATTAACCTGGGATGAGCTGAAAAAGAATACGGCTGCGATTGCCGAATATTTAAAGTCGTTGGGGGTCAAACGCGGCGATCGTGTCGTAGCGTATGCTTCCAATATTCACGAAACATTGACGGCATTTTTGGCGTGTGCAAGCATTGGAGCAGTTTGGTCAAGCTGTGCACCAGAATTTGGAATCATGAGTGTCGTTGACCGTTTTAAACAAATCGAGCCGAAAGTATTGTTTGCTGTTGATGGATACCGCTACGGCGGCAAGGATTATGATCGGCTAGAGTTAGTGAAAACACTCCAAGAAGAGCTTCCGTCATTACAAAAAACGATTATCATTCCTTACTTACATGAACACCCTAATGTAGACGAATTAAAAAATGCTGCATTGTGGAATGATCTTATAGCGAAATATAAGGGAGCAACGTTAACATTTGAGCCTGTTCCTTTTGATCATCCTCTTTGGATTTTATATTCATCCGGAACAACTGGTAAGCCAAAAGCGATTGTTCATAGCCAAGGTGGTATTTTACTTGAGCATTTAAAGATCCTGAGCCTCCAAATGGACTTAAAAAAAGGCGACCGGTTTTTCTGGTATACAACGACTGGATGGATGATGTGGAACGTTGTTGTTAGCGGGTTACTAACGGGTTCAACGATTTTATTATATGACGGAAATCCAGGGTATCCAAACTATGATACATTATGGAAGTTTGTGGAATCGACAAAAATGACAGCGCTCGGAACGAGTGCAAGTTTTTTAACGGCATGTATGAAAGCAGAAGTAAAACCGAAAGAACATTTCGACCTCTCCCATTTAAAAAGTATCGGTTCGACGGGTTCACCACTTCCTCCTAGCGGATTTGAATGGGTGTATGAAAATGTAAAAGAAGATGTATGGTTGTTTTCTACGAGCGGTGGAACCGACTTATGTACAGCGTTTGTTGGCGGAACGCCATTATTACCTGTTCATGCAGGTGAATTACAGGCATGCGCGTTAGGCGCCTCTGTTAAAGCGTATAATGATCGAGGGGAAGAAGTAGTTGATGAGATCGGTGAACTCGTAATTACAGAACCAATGCCATCGATGCCCATCTATTTTTGGGGCGATGAAAATGGAATGCGATACAAAGAGAGTTATTTTGATGTATATCCTGGAATTTGGCGACATGGTGACTTTATTAAAATGACATCAAGAGGAAGCTGTATTATATATGGACGCTCAGATGCGACGATTAATCGCGGTGGAATTAGAATGGGAACGAGCGAAATATACAATGCCCTTGAAAGCATCCCAGAAGTGGTCGAAAGTTTAGTAGTGGATCTCCCGATAACAAGTGAACAATCATATATGCCGTTATTCGTCGTTTTAAAAGAAGGTGTACAACTTTCTGATGACTTAAAAACACGTATAAAACAAGCGATCCGCCAAAACTGTTCACCGCGTCATGTTCCAAATGACATTTTTCGTGTTGAAGAACTGCCAAAAACGTTGAACGGCAAGAAGTTAGAAATACCAATTAAGAAAATATTAATGGGCACACCTGTCGATAAAGCGGTAAACCTAGGCTCATTATTAAATCCGGAGGCGTTACAATACTTTTTAGAGTTTAAGAAGAATAGGGATGGTCGTTGAAGCGGCTGAAGGGGATATACCATCGAAGACGTTCAAGCAACAACCGAAATGCATATTAATTAAATTATAAAACAACCAGGTGAGCGAATCACCTGGTTGTTTTTTTAGCCGCGCTTAATAAATAAAGGAAGGTCTGTATGGCCCATTTCGCGCACGTATACGAAAAGCTGGCCTTTATGATGGATTTCGTGGTCCATGGCGGATTGAAGAAATTGTGCGACAGAGAGTTGCGCTCCAAAGATTTTCGTTAGATCAAGCACACGATCGAAATCTTCGTCTGTAAGCGACTCTAGCAAACTTATTGTCTTTTCTGTATATGTTTCTGCTAGTTTGTGAAGATCTGTTTCTGTTTCTTCAATTTTTTCTTGAAACAGCGTTGGGTTTCCTTCTTTTGCGACTTTTGCGAACTTGTAGAACGTAAATAACATATGAGTGGCTAACTCTTTTGCTGACATGGATGTCGGTGTTGGTTTGAAATCATAATGTTCTTTTTCAATTTTGTTAATGAGTTCGTTCGTAACGTTGCGGTGAGATAAAAAATACTGAATAAACTGCTTTGTACGGCTCATGATCCATTCCTCCTTGAGAAAAATTAATATTTATTACTTCCATGTTAAGATGAAAAATGTCTTTTTGCAAAAAATTGGCTTGAAACACGTACAGCTGAGAAAATAACGCATTTATTTATAAACTTGGTGATGTGGTTATGCATTACAAAAAATTTCAATAGCCATAATATTTAAGACAATGGATTCATGTCTTTTTTTGTTTCTGAACGGTCTACATAAATTGAATTGAGGGAGGGGTAGCGATGCGCTGGAATGCAAAATATCATTTCGATCCTCCGAAAGTGTTAGTGGGCGGATTTGCGTTCATTATTTTCATTGGTTCGATTCTTTTAACACTTCCGATCGCCACAAATGACGGAAAAGGTCTCCCGTGGCTGGATGCGTTGTTTACTGCCACATCAGCTACATGTGTGACAGGGCTTGTCGTCGTTGATACAGGAACGACATTTACGTTGTTTGGACAATTGGTGATTTTATTGTTAATTCAAGTGGGTGGGTTAGGTTTTATGACGTTTGCGACGTTTTTTGCTTTTCTGTTAGGGAAACGCATTTCTCTAAAAGAACGGCTGCTTCTTCAAGAGTCGTTGAACAATTTAACCATTGAAGGAATTGTAAGACTTGTGAAACGAATTCTTATTTTTACCGTTATGATCGAGTTCATTGGAGCTATTTTATTAGCCATTCGTTTCTCATTTGACATGCCGCTATTAAAGGCGCTTTATTTTGGACTGTTTCACGCCATTTCCAATTTTAATAACGCAGGATTTGATATAATGGGCGAATTCAGAAGTTTCACCGGTTATGTCGAGGACCCTGTTGTTACGCTTGTCGTATGCACGCTGATTATACTTGGCGGAATCGGTTTTATTGTGATGAATGAAGTGTATGAGTATCGTGAAACATGCCGTCTTTCTCTGCATGCAAAAATTGCTGTTTTTACAAGCTTGTTATTAGTTGTACTTAGTACACTGGCAATATTTTTGTTGGAGCTGAATAATCCGAAAACGTTGCAGCCGCTGTCTCCGCTCGGAAAATTTCTGGGTTCCTTATTTCAAGCGGTTACCCCCCGCACAGCAGGTTCTAATACGTTAAACATTCCCGACTTAACGCAGCCGACTTTGTTTTTAATGATCTTTTTAATGTTTGTCGGGGCTTCTCCTGGTTCAACTGGAGGCGGAATTAAAACAACGACATTTGCTACGTTGTTGGGAGCGGTTTGGTCGCAAATTAAAGGAAAAGAAGATGTGACCTTCTTTAAGCAACGCATTGTTTATGACACGATTTATAAAGCGTTGACGGTGACATTTAGCGGTCTATTCATTGTAGTCACGATGACGATGTTATTAACGATTACAGAGCGTGGGAAAGACTTTTTGATGATTCTGTTTGAGGCGACTTCTGCGTTTGGAACGGTAGGACTCTCTATGGGGCTGACAACGGAGCTCTCTCCTATTGGGAAAGTCATCATTATTTTAACGATGTTTGCCGGCAGGTTAGGGCCATTAACGATTGCGTATGCCGTTACATTGCGCAGAAAACCGGATCCGTTCCGTTATCCGAAGGGCAAAATTATGATTGGCTAATTGCAAGGAGGTGTTACTGATGAAAAAGCAATATGCAGTCATTGGTTTAGGAAGATTTGGTTCAAGTATTGCTTCTACTTTATTTGAAGCAGGCAATGAAGTATTAGGAATAGATATCAATGAAGAACGGGTGGAGAAATTTAAAGATTGTGTTACATATGCTGTTGTCGCTGACTCTACTGAAGAAGAGGCGTTAAAGGCGGTTGGCATTCGCAACTTCGACACGGTCATTGTCGCGATTGGAAATGATATTCAAGCCAGTATTTTGGCGGTGCTTGTTCTCAAAGAATTAGGGATCAAGCAAGTGATCGCTAAAGCTCTCAACAAGCGTCACGGGCAAGTTTTATATAAAGTAGGGGCGGATTGGGTCGTCTTTCCCGAGCGGGATATGGGTGAGCGCGTCGCACATCATCTTATGTCGCCTAATGTCCTTGATTTCATTGAGCTTGCGAAAGATTACAGCATCGAGGAAGTTAAAGTGCCGATGAGTATGACGGGAAAAAGCCTCAAGGAACTGGATTTACGCGCCAAATTTAACTTAAGTGTCATTGCGATCAACAGCAGGGGGAATATTCATATTTCTCCGTCTCCCGATCAAATGATTAAGGAAGATGACGTGCTAGTGGTAATCGGAAGAAATGAAGATTTGAAACGGTTCGCGAATTTGCAATGATAAGCTTATTGCGAAATCAAGAGCTGATAGAATGGGGATGACCCAAAAGCAAGCGTCAGACCTCACGACATTGGGTAAATGAACGATGGATTGTGAAATACACGTGAGGTCAGATACTTATGGGCCATGCCTATGAATTTTGTACGATTCATTCGTTATTGGCAACCGCAGGCAATAAAAAGCTTAACACCGATGCGCCAATGAGCAGAATAATCGAGTAAATAAACGAGATGTCATAGCTCCCTGTAACATCATAGAGAAGACCGGGGATATACGAACCGATGGCAGAACCGATTTGGTGACTTAAGAATAGCCAGCCAATCACAACGCCCACCGAAAGATGTATGAACCTCTCCCACCTACACGTTGTTTAGAGGTGGGAGACTTCTCGGTGAACATGTTAAAAGAACGAATAAAGGAAAAATTTTGTTGTCATAGTCAGAAAAGCGGTCTTCTATTCATGATGAGATATGTCGGAAACTCAACTTGAATCTATATATACTATAAAATCCATAAATTCTGCACATTTCATTTATACAATAAATATTACCGCGATTTTTTAGATCGTCCATTTCGCTTAAACTAGAATGAGAGCTAATAAGGAAGGAACAAAAATGAGGAAAATTTCTTTTAAATTAGGATTATTATTTTTTGTATTCATATTCGGAATAGAAACGGTTTTATTTGCATCATTGTATTTTACTCTCGTTCATTCTAGGATTGTTGAAGAATTCGAACAGTTGCTAGCAAGAGGGAATAGTCACCGTGATGTGCTAGAGCAAAATTATGATCGTTCTACGTTAGAACACGTCGTCATGATGGAGTCTGAAGCAGAAACAGATGTCGCGATTACAGACGAAAAGGGAGATGTATTGTATTTTTCAGATCATATTTTGCCATTTGCCAAAAAAATAATAAAAAGAACAAATAAAAAAATTCCTCGCGATGGGATGATTGTACAAAAAAATTGGCAAAAAGAATCACATATTTCAACAGTAAGCCCGATTCAGATTGACGGCAAGATAAAAGGATACGTCTATATGTTTCAAGATACGAATTCGATTCAAAACATGATTGATAAGCTAAAGCATCATTTCATTGTGGTAGGAATCCTTTCAATATTTTTAACTATTATTACGATTGCTTTCTTATCCAGAGCCATTACCATTCCCCTTATTCGCATGAAACAGGCGACTGAAAAACTTAGTAAAGGGGATTTCTCTGTTCGTTTGCAAGTAAAAGGAGAGGATGAATTAGCTGAATTAGGAAAATCCATTCAAACATTAGCGAAGGATTTAGAATACTTGAAAAAAGAAAGAAAAGAATTTATTGCCAGTATTTCTCACGAGCTTCGTACGCCTCTAACCTATGTAAAAGGATATGCCGATATAGCTAGAAGACCTCATATTGACGAAGAAGAGAGAAATCGATATTTGTCTATTATCTACGAGGAAGCAGAACACATTCAAAAATTAGTGAAGGATCTCTTTGAGTTAGCGCAATTAGATCAGCATTCTTTTCAAATTCATAAGGAACCTACAAACTTATGTTCTTTTTTAAAGAAAGTATACGATAAAATGTATCCTGCTTTTCAATCTAGAAAAATGTCTCTTGTATATGATTGTGATCAGAACATTATTGTGCATATCGATCAAAAACGTTTTGAGCAAGTCATGATCAATTTGTTAGATAACGCCTTAAAACATTCTGATGAAGGTTCGACCGTTTCAATTGATGTAAGAGCTGAGAATAAGAAGGTTGTGATGATTGTTTCAGACGAAGGAACAGGAATCCCCGAAGAGGATTTGCCGCATATTTTTGAGCGGTTATATCGAGTGGATAAATCACGATCAAGAGCTAGCGGTGGAACGGGCTTAGGATTAGCGATCGTAAAAGAAATCATTGAAGCCCATGGAGGTTCTATTTATGCGGAAAGTATTTATGGAAAAGGAACAAAAATGATCATTACATTGCAGGAGAGATGAGCATGTACACGATTTTACTGGTTGATGATGAAAAGCGAATGTTAGATTTACTTGAGCTTTATCTTTCTCCTAAAGGCTATCATTGTGTAAAGTGCGAGTCTGGTTTAGCAGCGATCCAGTACTTGGAAAATAACGAAGCCGATTTAGTGTTGCTGGATATTATGATGCCGGAACTGGATGGCTGGGAAACTTGCAAACGAATCAGAGAATTTTCCAATATTCCGATTATCATGGTAACCGCAAGAGATCAAACATCGGATATAGTAAAAGGACTTAATATAGGGGCTGATGACTATATTACAAAACCTTTTGATGAATCCGAGTTGATTGCTCGAATAGAGGCGGTATTACGCCGCTCCGTAGGAAAACACTCACGTATTGAGTTTGAAGGTTTAGTTTGGGATGAAACGGAACATAAAGTTCAGTATAAAAACCGTTTGATTTCTTTGACACCTAAAGAATTTGCTGTATTAGGTCTCTTTTTGAAAAATCCAAACCAAGTGTTTAGCAGAGAACAAATTATTGTATCATTATGGGGTTATAACGCAAATACAGAAGAGCGTACCGTAGATTCTCATATGAAAAATATTAGAGAAAAGCTTCGACAAGTTGGCTTCCCGGTAGATCAATTTTTGCAAACAGTTTGGGGTGTAGGATATAAATGGGAGGCATAAGTTGGGAAAAGGATGAAAGAACAAATTATTGCACTATTCCACACATACGAAAATATTGCTTATCTCATTAGTATTGCTATAAATATTTTTATAAGCATTTTAGGCGTTGTACCAAGCTTCTTTTTGACGGCCGCTAATTTGACTGTGTTTGGGTTTTGGAAAGGTACTTTCTTATCTTTTGCAGGCGAAGCAATCGGGGCCATTGTTTCCTTTCTTTTATATCGTAAAGGCTTCAGAAAAATTTCCGAAAAGAAGTTGTTTTCTCACCCGAAAGCAAGGCGTTTGCTTGAAGCAAAAGGTTTAGAAGCTTTTTTTCTTGTTCTGTCATTGCGGCTTCTTCCTTTTGTTCCATCGGGAGTTGTTACCTTTGTTGCCGCAATCGGAAAAACATCTTTATGGATCTTTATGATTGCTAGCTCAATGGGAAAGATCCCTGCATTACTATTAGAAGCTTATTCGGTTTATCATGTAATGAATTGGACATGGCAAGGCAAAGTGATATCAACATTTCTGTCTATTCTTTTATTGCTATTTACCTGGAAGAAAACCAATGGAAATAAAGATTGATCATAGCTTTTCAAGAAATCAACTTCATAAATTTTGCACGTATTTCTGCTATAAAATCTTCATACACAAAAAGGGGAATGAGCAATGAAAAAAATGATCAAAGCGATGATAATCACATCCGCTATCCTTCTTCTAAACGCTTGTTCGTCATCAAAGGAAGAAAAAGAACCGTCTTTTGTCACCAGCAAAGACCAAACGAAATCCAGCGTATCTGTTGCAAATAATCCTTTCTTTAAGGAAAAGAAAGAAGGGAAGTTTGAACATTTACATGGAATTGGTTATGCAGGCAATCAAAATGCAATTTACTTTGCTACGCATGAAGGTTTGCTCGTTTATCAAAATAATAAGTGGTATGAGACGATTTCAAATAAACATGATTATATGGGCTTTTCTGCAACAGATGATGGGTTTTATGCATCGGGGCATCCGGAAGAAGGCTCATCTTTAGGGAATCCTCTCGGTCTTGTGAAAAGTGTCGATAGTGGACAAACGTTGATGAACCTAGGATTTTATAAAGAATCTGATTTTCATTATATGGCTGTTGGCTATAAGAGCCATACGATTTATGTCGTTAATCAAGAAGAAAATGAAAAGTTAGGACAAGGATTATTTTATAGTAAAGATGACGGTAAAACGTGGTCACAAAGTCAATTAAACGGCCTTCCGCAAACTTCAGCGGGAACGATTGCTGCCCATCCAACGGACGAAAATATGGTTGTAATCAGTACTCCTGAAGGAATTTTTCTTTCAAAAGACAACGGGAATAATTTTGAACGGTTTACTCGGAAGTTTAACACGACGACTTTTGTCTTCCAAGAAAAATCAATTTTATTTGCTGCCATAGAAAACAATACACCTGCACTAATCAAACAATCATTAGAGTCAAAACAGGAACAAGTTCTTTCAATTCCTGCACTCGATGCTAAAGACTTTATCATATATATGGCTTCGAATCCGACAAATGATCAAGAAATTGTGATCGCGACTATGAGCGGGGATATTTTCATGACAAAAAATAACGGTAAAAGCTGGACTAGACTAGCATCAAAAGGAAAAATATAAATATGTTTTGTCGGTTTTTATCTCTTACATCGTCTAATTAAAAAAATCTAGCTTTTTCGTTATATTAAGCAATGCTACTTACAGCTATTCGCTATAGGCGGTAAGAAAAAATATGGTCACGGCAAAAGGCATGCCGTGACCGAACGTCTGATATGCTTTGAATGACTATTCGCCTTTATTGGTTGTGTCATTAGGATCCGGTGTATAGCTAGACTTATAATCTCGATATTTTACTTCTGTGACCATTCCCGCAGAAGCATGGTGCAAATCATGGCAATGGAACATCCAATTTCCCGGATTATCCGCTTTAAATGCGATTACATATTCTTCTCCTGGTTCCAAATTTAAGGAATCTTTCATTAGTGGAGAGCCTGTAATTGGCTTCCCATTTTTACTTAATACTTGGAAGAAGTGTCCGTGTAAATGCATTGGATGTACATCTGTTGGTGAATTGTTAATCATTTTTACTTTGACTAAGTCACCTTTTTTTATGTTTATCGGTTTTGTTTCCGGATATGTTTTTCCATTAATCGTGAAGATCATGCCGTTTTTGCCCATCTCTGTTCCTAAATCCATCGTGTACTCTACATCATATTTTTGGTCTAACGTAAATGGACCTAATTCATTTTTTCCGTATTTTGTTATATCGACGATAGGAAGCTTTTCTTTTGCATTTAATTTGTCAGCTTTTCCCGTTTCGCCTTCGTACTGAATTTTCACTTTCATGCCATCGGTTCCTTTCATATCACCATGGCATTCTAATAACCATTTACCCGGATTATCAGCTACAAATTCAATATCATAACGTTCACCCGGAGCAATATTCAGAAGTTCATCTTTAATTGATTGCGGATCTTTTAACGGTTGCCCGTCTGTTGCGACAATTTTAAAATCATGACCATGTAGATGGAGTTTGTGGGACATGTATCCTGCATTCACAAGGCGAAGTAGCACTCTTTCCCCTTTCTTCACTTTTAAAGGCTCGATAGCAGAACCGCTTTTCCCGTTAATCGTGAATAGATCGTACATGCTCATATCATGATTCATGCCGCTCATATTCATTTGTTCGTCATCGGAATGATTTCCATGATGCATATTGCTATGATCCATACCATTCATATCTATATGTCCTTCATCCGGATTGCTCATCCACTCATCTAACACAAGTGTATAGTCTCGATCGACTTTTTCCCCGGTCTTAGGCTCAACGATTAATGTGCCGTATAATCCCTTGTCCAATTGTTTAGCGCTTTCTTGATGGGAATGATAAAAATACGTTCCCGGTACAGTAGCTGTAAATTCATATGTAAACGTTTCCCCCGGTTTAATTGCGTTCATCGTGGGAAGATGTTCTTGTCGATTATGATGAATTTTGCCGTACCGACCGCTTTGGACAGTTTCCGGAGAGCTATCCGTTTTTAGGCATAAATCCAGCTACCGGTCAACCGAAAGTATGGTATAAAGATGAAATGACTCTTCATTATATCGTTGATGATATTCGCAATCTGCCTTTTGGCAAAGAGTTCGATCTTGTCATTAGTGTTGGTTTGCTTGAACATTTTCCCGACGAGCATAAACATGAAGTATTAGATTGGCATCGAAAATTCCTCAAACCAGGCGGCTATGTGATTATGACCACACCTCGATACCAGCTCAAATCTCTTCTTTTTTACAAAATCATGGCGGATGTCATGAACCACACTTACCGAGAACTCATGGACATTCAGCAAATGGGATTGTATGTATATGAAGGAGGATTTGACATTCTGCGTCACGGATTTATTAAAGTTCATAACGGAATTGTTGCTAGACCGCGATAATGTGTGAAAGTGCCTGTTTCACGAATGGTGATCAGGCACTGTTTTTTTGTGTAAAACGCACATAAGCTGAAATATTTTATCATTTTTGTTATAATATTTCTGTTTTGACAGAAGGTATTAAAAGGGGGGAAGATGTTGAGAAGAAACATAATGGCTTTATCGCTTCTAATATCGATGTTATGTTTTTATTTTCATGGCATAAATGTAGAAGCAAAAAGTTCAATTGTTGAATCGAAGAAAACTGTTGTTATGGTGAACGGTGAGCAGGTGTATACGGATGTGCCACCGATTGTTGTACAAGGGCGCATGCTTGTTCCAATACGTGCCATTACTCAATCGATGGGAGCCATTGTCAATTGGGATGAAAAAACGAAAACGGTGACGGTTACTAGACTGAATCATTCTATATACCTTTCTACTTCTTCTCACAAAGCGTTGGTGAACGGAGAAGAATATACGTTGGATGTCATACCTGTTATTTACAAAGGAAGGGTATTCGTTCCGCTTCGTTTCATAGGCGAATCGTTTAACGGAACCGTTTTATGGAGTGGGGAAAATAATACGATTACGATTACGCTTCCTGAAGAAGTTGCGCGTGAATGGTCATATCCAATCTATCTAAACAATAAAGCGTTAGTTTCTAATATGAAACCAATTGTGAAAGAAAATAAGGTATATGTTCCATTAAAAGCAGTTTTAGTGAACTTAGATAATGATGTAGATTGGCTAGAAGAAGACGAAGTCATGCAAGTGCAATTGAATGTAGCCGAATTAACCGTTTACGTTGGAAAGAATTATGTGAATGTTGATGGAATCGAAATTGCGACCACAGATGCCCCGATCAAATATAAGGACGAAGTATATGTTTCGATTCGTTTTATTACGGAGGCTTTGGGCGGAACGTATTATGTAGAAAAAACAACAAAAGAGACGTATATTTACATTAATCGGTTAAGATTTAAAAACGAGTTTTTACAAAAAGAAAGTTTATCGATTGCGCGGCCAATCAATGTTCCTAATGCTCGTTTAGTTGGAAATAGACGATTAATGGTGAGCGACAATCCAGAAAATTTAACTCCGCAGACGATTCCGACTGATACGGCCACTCTTTGGCACGATGAGGTTCGTTCATCCGAGTTATCAGTCGATCATCGCGTGTACGGATGGCATATCAATCAACTCGGTCAAAAAGTAATGCTTGCCATTACAATCGAAAACCTTTCTTCTACGAATGATATTGAAGTACATAGTTTAAAAGGAACATATCGAACAAGTTCGAACGGATGGGTGAACTATGATGTTGGTCTGCCGATTGCGGAAGCGGTACTAAGTGGTCACTTGGTGCCAGGAAAGATGTCTAATACAATTGTGAAGCCTGGAAAAACGGCGGTTATCCAAGTATTTGAACTGGAAGATAAGCATCTTATTGGATTTTTGAATGATTTTACGGTCAAAAAAGCTTCGGGAACAGGAGAATTACATTACAAAGTTAGAACGGTTTTAAGTAAAACGGGCACATCGTTAGCGTCCATTAAATCAGATCCAGTAAAGATAGATCCGATCGCTGCGCATCCGCGAGGAGTATGGCGCAGTTCGCAGCTAGAAACAGAAATTCCGCCATATACGGTAGGAAGTGGAGAAGTAGCATATAACATTTCCAATGGCGTTACGGATCATTTTATGTCTATTTCTGAAGCGATTTTTGACAATGAACATTGCGTACACAATCCGGGGCATTATGGGGCAACTTACAAAGTGAAAATTCCGATTGTTAATCCGACAGGTGATGTGAAGAAAATAAGGGTAAGAGTGAGCAGTCGAGGAGGTTTATATAGCGGAGCTGTAAAAGTGAATGGAACTGTTTATTTAATCCCTGTTTTAGCACCGGCTACAGAAGTGGCAAACATTATGGATTATGAAGTGAGGAACGAACACGAGACGATTGAACTGGAGTTTATGCATAGCGGAGGCTCCTCTTTACCATTGGCAATTGATTTAATTACTTTAGAATGAAATCGACTTTGTTCGTAAAATTTCCCCGGAAATCGACAAGGTTTGATAAGGAGTAAAAAAGTATAACTAGCAGAATCGTGCAATATAAATTCAAGTTGTGTTTTCGACATGCCTCGTCATGAAAAGAAGATCGCTTTTCCGCCATAGGCGGCAAGAAAAATCTTGCCGCTCCGGCATGCCTCTAGCATGCCGATCCCGAACGGAAAACGCATAGCGGACAAATTCATTTGTCCAATGGCGTTTTCCGTTCGGGAAAGTGGCAGAAAAGCTTGTTTATGTCGAAAAATTAAGCTTATCATATATATATTGACTAAAAGAGGGTACGCGTTTTTGTTTGTAATTGAAGGAGAATGAATAATCAATAGAGAAATAAAGAAACATGTTCAGCTGCGAGTTGGATGTTGATGGAATTGCCGTCGAGAGAGGTGCTGTATGAACATCGTTCCGATTGTTGAGGAAATGAGAGAAGAGGTGCGTGAATTTTTTACGCAACATTGGGGCAGTGCGGAAATGGTATATTCCCATGGCGTATTTCGCTGTGATGAGCTGGACGGTTTTGTTGCGGTGAACAATAATGGCGCATGGGTTGGTTTAGTGACGTATTTCGTTCATAACAATGAATGTGAAGTCGTTTCCCTTGATAGTATGGATGAAGGAAAAGGCATCGGAACCGTTTTGTTACGTGTGGTGGAAGAAGAAGCAAGGAAAAGAGGTTGCCATCGGGTTTATTTGGTTACTACGAATGACAACTTAAACGCGCTCCGTTTCTATCAAAAACGCGGCTATCAATGTGTGCGCGTGATCCCGAATGCAGTCGAAAAGGCGCGAAAAATAAAGCCGCAAATTCCGACAATGAGCGAAGATGGAATTCCGATTCGAGATGAATTCGTGCTTGAAAAACGATTGGAAAGAAAGAGGTCATCTTTTATCGTAGGATGACCGCTTTTTTGTGTATAATGGAAATTGAGTGATGGTTAAAGGGGGACATCGTTTGTTTGTCTGTTTGTTTATTGTCATTGTGTTCCTTATGTATGGCGTCATTCCTACCGTTATGATTCGTTCATTTTCGCTTCGCATTTATAAAAAAGGAATGAATGGAATCGCGTTAACATTTGATGATGGGCCAGATCCGATTTATACTCCTCAATTGCTTGATTTATTAAAAAAACATCATGTGAAGGCAACGTTTTTTGTTGTCGGTTCAAAAGCGAAAAAGTATCCTCATATTATAAAAAGAATCGATGAAGAAGGCCATGCGATCGGACTACATCATTATCATCATATTAGCAATTGGATCTTGCTCCCATTTTTTGTCGAATGGGAGCTCAAAAAGACAGCAGATGTCATTGAAGAGATTACTGGAAAACGCCCTGTTCTCTATCGTCCGCCTTGGGGACATTTCAATTTATTTACGCTGTTTACGCAAAAAAGGTATAAAACGGTGATGTGGACGTATATTCTTGGCGACTGGAAAGCCTCGCTGGGAGCAAACCGATTGTATGAGCGGCTAAAAAACTGCCGAAAAGATGGAGCGATCATTGTTCTTCATGACAGCGGATCAACGCTCGGGGCAGATGAAGAGGCGCCAAAATATATGTTAAAAGCGTTAGAACGCTTTTTAAAAGAAAACAATGATATTCGTTGGACGAGCGCCGATGAATGGTAAAGGGGATTTCTTTGATGGAAGCAAACAACATGTTGGCGTATATTCAATCTCATGGGTATATCGTTCTTTTTCTTTCAATGTTTTTCGGCATCGTTGGCATTCCTGCCCCTGAAGAATCGCTGTTGTTTTTAGTAGGCATGTTAATTTCGCATGAGCAGCTCCATTTTATAAAAAGTTTGCTTTTCGCTACTGTTGGGGCAACCGTTGGGATGGTGGCTGCCTATGTAGCTGGTTATACGTTTGGCTCCCCATTTCTATTTAAATGCGGACATTATATTGGTGTGAATCGAAGGCGCTTTCGTTATGCGTACCGACAATTTCGAAAACATGGAAAATTATTTATCTTATTCGGCTATTATCTTCCTGGGGTTAGGCAAATTTCTCCTTATATGGCGGGCGTTGTTCGTTTTCCTTTTCCGTTGTTTCTTCTCTTGTCGTTTTTCGGTTCACTTGTTTGGATTAGCCTCTTTCTTTGTTTAGGAAAGTTTCTTGGGGAAAAGCTGCATATTCCTTTACATGTCATCCCGTTTATTGCGCTGTTCTTTTTTGTTTTATTTATCGGCGGAATGTATATGAACAAGAAAAGAAAAAACACATAATCAAAAGGGAGTTCGTCCATATATGAAAATTCTCGTTTTACCTTTGTTTCAAATGCAATCTGGTCATCATCAAGTCGCCGATACACTCATTTATTCCTTGCAGCGAAAATTTTCGAATATCGTTTGCAAAAAGCTCGATTTCCTTAGTTATTGTAATGAGCAAATTGAGAAGCGAGTGGCCGATTTTTATCTTCGTTGGATTTCCGTGCATCCTCATTCATATGAATGGATGTACAATCGATGGATGAAAAAATTGGACCATTCGCATCTTGAACCGTGGCGGTTTTATTTTGAACGAAAGATGAAGCGGCTCATCGAAGAGGAACAACCCGATTTCATTATTTGTACGCATTCATTTCCTTCGCATATTCTCGAACGTTTAAAAAAACAACGGCTGATTGAAGTCCCCGTTGTGAACGTCTACACCGACTTTTTTATTAACGGAGTTTGGGGAAAAACGGCGATTGATTATCATTTCGTTCCTCATCAAGAAGCAAAGGAAGAGTTGGTGAAAAAGTATAACGTGCCAAAGGAAAACGTGATTGTGACAGGGATTCCTGTTCATGAGCAAATTGTACGAGTGCCTGAAATGAAAAAAGGGGCAGAAAAGAAGCATATTTTAGTAGCTGGCGGAAATCAAGGATTAGGAAAAATGAAAGATTTTCTTAAACGAACAGAAGGAGCCATATTTACGTATTCGGTTTTATGCGGAAAAAATGAAGAGCTTTATAACGAGTTAATGAGTTGGGACCATCCTTCTGTTCGTCCTCTTCCGTATATTTCTTGTCCGAAAGAGATGAATGCATTGTATGATCAAGCGGATGCGATTGTGACCAAACCTGGTGGAGTGACCATGAGCGAAGCGCTTCTTAAAAAGTTGCCCGCTTTTACCATTTCGTATTTACCTGGCCAGGAGCATATAAATTTACGGTATTTAATGCGTCATGGACTTATTTATCGTTTATCTGATTGTTATGAGCGGCAGTTAGAGCGTATTTTGCGAGATGAAATGGAAATGAATCGATTAGAGCGGCGAATGAAAGAGTATGAAAAACAAATCGAACAAACGGCACAAGAAGCTCTTGAACATATCATTGAAAAAAGTGAACGAAGACAGAAGCTAAAGCGGTAAGACGTTCTTACCGCTTTTCTTCTTGTTTTGATTTTCCGTATGTTTCGATGCTAATTTGCACGTTGACTTGATGCAGGGAATCTTCTGTTAATGGGATTTGTCCATTTTTGGCGTATTTTCGCCATTGTTTTGGATTTTGTCGATACAACGCTTCTGAAAGATTTAACGTATCGACATTTTTTTCTAAACCAAGCTGAAAAAGCGATTCGATTTCTTGTTGAACCGTTTTTTCTGCCAATGAAATGAGTTCTTTTTCTTTTAAAGCTTCGCGCATTTCAAGAATGCTTCCTTTCGTGCTAACGTTAACGGTGAAGAGCGGTTTTCCTTTTTCAATTTTGTACGAGATGTTTGTTTTAGGGTCGAGGACAACCAGCGAAGCGACCGTCTTGTCATCCTTTTTGATATAAACAGGGGTACGTTTTGTTTTCGCTGTCATCCAACGTAATCCGATTAGTTGATCTCGCTTGACGCATGCTTTTAGTTTGTATGCATGTAGAAAACAAACTCGGTCAATTTTTAACATGTCTTTTTTCTTTTCCTGTTCTTCCCAAGCTTTTTTATCGACAGAAAGAGACGGCAAGTATACGGTTTTTGCTTTTTCTTCTGAAGCTGCAATAAAGGCATGTAAACGAATAGGCGAGATGAACGAGCTTTGGTTAAAAATATCCTCCGGATTTGCGATTAATGAGTAGTACGGTGAATAGTTTAACAACGGAACGGTTTGTAAAACATTTCGAATAGGTTGATTCGTTGCATAGATCCAAAGCGTGTCGCGAACTTCATTATATCGACTCAAGACATCGATGGTGTTTTTCATATTTTTTTTCTTTAAAGCTCGTTCGCTGAAAATGATTCCTTTTAGATGTCCCCATGATACTTGTTGTTGAATGGTTTCATAAAGTCGATCCGTCGCAACGTTAAATGTTTCCCCTTTTGCTTTACCGATCGAAACGATTGACTGTTCTCTTTGCCCGCCAGCTTCTACTTTGGCTAGACCCGTAAAGCTAATGAGTTGAGCGTAAACGATAAGTTCGTCCTTTTCTTCTTCATAGTCGATACCGATTGCATGAATGTAGGCGATATGATCAATTTCCTTTGCCCCCCAGCATCCGGATAAAACGATGAGAGAAAGACAAAATAGGGCGATGCGTCCGTTCATGCTTTCCCCCCTTTTGGTGTATTATCCTTGGTTTCTAATATTTTTGGACGTTTTTTAAACAATTTCCAACCGCTTGTAATGATCACTTTCCATACATCCCGATTTAAAGGGGATAAAGGTGATAAATACGGAATGTTAAAGGAAGTCATATTAGCTACGTTAACTAAAATAAAAAAGATCGATACAATAAATCCGAATAAACCTAACAGCGATGAACAAATAAGAACAATAAATCGCAGCAACGTCACGGTTCCTGCCAACGATTGATTGGCTAACGTAAACGTTGAAATAACGGAAATCGCAGCGATGACAAGAGAGCCTGGTCCTGATAAACCAGCATTAATGGCTGCCTGTCCAACGATGAGCCCGCCGACAACGGAGAGTGTTTGACCAACCGCAAGCGGAAGGCGCATCCCTGCCTCTTTAAAAATTTCAAATAAACTGAGCATAATATACATCTCTAAAGCGGCAGGCAACGGCACTCCTTGTCTTGACAAAACGATGGTTGCCAGCAAAGTGAATGGAATCTGTTCAGGGTGAAACGTCGTGAGTGCAACCCAAAGTCCCGGCAAGAAAATGGATGAAGAAACACCGATTAAACGAATCGTTCTTTGAAAACTAACGAATAAAAACGATGTGCTATTATCTTCTGATGTATTGAGCAAAAAGGTTAAGTTAGCAGGACCAATTAATGCTGTGGGTGACCCATCGACAAGAAGCGCAAATCGGCCGTTTAGGAGGGAATTGACGACAAAATCAGGTCTTCCCGTATAACTGAAACGTGGAAATAAAGAAACGCGTGTTTCGCCAATCAATTCTTCGAGTTGGTTCGTTCCCGTTAACGCATCAATATCTAAATTTGAAATTCTCCGCTTTAATTCTGGGATCAACGTTGGATTAATAATATCATCCATATAAAGAATGGCGACTTTTGTTTGGCTTCGCTTTCCGACAATCACTTGTTCATAACGTAGGCTCTTCGTCTTTAATCGTTTGCGAATAAGAGCGACATTTTTAGCAACTTCTTCAATAAATCCGTCTTTTGGACCGCGAATCGATACTTCTGTGTTTGGTTCTTCTGGATTGCGGTTGGGTGGGTTTGCCAGCGTGATGGAATAGAGCACGTCCGCTTCGACAAAGTAGACGAGCAGATCGCCATTAAAAACAAGAAAATCAAGTTGTTCAGGTGCAATCGTTTTTCCAATCAATGTCATTGGGAATAGTTTATATTTTTCAATATCCGTAACAGAGCGACAAGGAAATTGCCGCCCCATTTCTGTGAACATCGGAAAAATGACCTCTTTTAATTGCTTTGTATCACAAAGTTCTTCGCAATAAACGAAAAGAAGCGAAAGCGGGCGACTGCCATCAGCTGGTTGAATCGTCGAAGGCAAAATGACAACATCTTTACAACGAGCGAAATGATCGTGCAACGATGATTCTGAAACGGTAAAAGTAGTCGAAGTCGCAGTCATTTTGTACGTCTCCTTTCTTTGATACGAGCCAATAAAGCGCAAAAAGCAATGAGGAGCGACATCGCGATTAGGAAGAAGCAAGAAATGGGCAAAATAAACGTGGCCAGTTTTTCTAAAAAAACGTCATCGCTCATTGGATACATAACGGCCAAACCAATGACGATATACACAAAAATTAAAATCCATAACCGTGATTGCCGCGTTGTTATATGAAACATTTCGGGAATGAGCGCCGTCAATATGGATATGCGAATAAAGGCCCCTGAAAGCCATTGAAAGATGGAAAGAAAATCAAAATGTTCAAGATAGGCTCCTAAGCTAATTACGCGCCATTGTTCAAAAGCAGGATAGCGTAAAGATGCAGCTTCGCTCGGTCCAAATTCTGTAATGGCTCCAATGGTCGGCCCAATCGTTAAACTTGCTGCTAAAATAGCAAACAGCGTAAGTTTCCAAAAAGAAATTTTCGAATCAACTTGATGTTGGACCCATAAAATAAGCAAAATCTCAGCGTAGCCTGCTCCAGCGTAAATCATGCTTTTGAAGACAGGAGACCACCCATTTTCGAGCACCGGTTTTAACAACGAATAATCTTTAAACGGCGTCGTTGCTAGCGCAACGAAAATTCCGAGTAAGATGACAAATGGAAAGATCATTCCAGCTGTTTTAGCGACAGACGAAAGACCGAGATACGCATTGCAAAAACATAATGCCGAAAGAACGATAAGAATCACGAAGTTTGGTGTTGACGTTAAGTAAGAAGTCGTTGTAAATGTAATCGTATCTTTTATGGTTACAAAGCTAATGAGAAGTAAATATAAGCTCATCAGCACACTAATCCCGTATGCAAGAGGGCGTCCGAACGTTGTTTTTAACCAAACGAATAGATGTTTTTGTTTCGACTGTTTCATAATAAAATAGACGATCGGTAACCAAAGCACTAATGCGACGATCGTTACAAGAGCTGAAATCCAAGCGTCACGTTGAGCTGTTTCCAAAAGAAATGGAAGAACAATAACGTGATTCATTAAGCCGGTTGATAATATTAAGATGAAAAAAACTTGAACAGCATTCACAAGGGCACACCTTCTATGAATTTTTATTGTTTATACTTTTACCAAATAAGGAAAATTGTATGCGCAGTTGCGCAAATGACGAATACAGATTTTTTCAGTTGCCGAACAGGTTCATGAAATCATATAAATAAAAAGATAAATGACGCTTTATCGGCTCGAACGTGTTACAATAAGAAAAGTGAACAAAATAGAGGAGGCTTTTTTATGAAAGTGAAACTTGGGGTTTTATACGGCGGCAAATCGCCTGAACATAAAGTGTCGTTACAAACAGCGTTATCGGTTATTAATGCGGTCGATAAAGAAAAATTTACAGTGATTCCTATTTACATTACGACAGAAGGACAGTGGGTGCGGGGAGCAGCGATTACAGGTGAAGTTCAAGATGTAAAGCAGCTTGAATTAAAACAAGGCGCACCGGCTCTATCCACGCTTGCGCTTCGTCCGACAAACGCGGAAGATGAGCAAACAGTCGACGTCATTTTCCCGCTTTTGCACGGACCGAACGGAGAAGATGGGACGGTACAAGGTTTGCTTGAATTATTGAACATTCCATACGTCGGAAACGGCGTGCTCGCTTCTGCGGTTGGCATGGATAAAGTGATCATGAAAAATTTATTTGCACAAGCCGGTTTAAACCAAGCGAAATACGTTTCTTTTTTGAAGAAAGAATGGGAGCGTTCCGCGGAAGAAGCGTATACAATTGTAGAACATGAAATTGGGTATCCTTGTTTCGTCAAACCGGCCAACGCGGGTTCCAGCGTCGGCATCAACAAATGTAAAACGCGTGCCGATTTAGAAGCGGCCTTTGCTGAGGCGTTCCGTTATGATCGAAAAATCATTGTCGAAGAAGCGATTGTTGGCCGCGAAGTCGAAATCGGGGTAATCGGAAACGATGAACCGATTTGTTCGGTCGTCGGTGAAATCGTACCGAAAAAAGAATTTTACGACTATGAAGCAAAGTATCAAGACGGAGATACGGAACTAATCATTCCAGCATCCATTACGGAAGAAGAGTATGAAACAATTAAAACGATGGCGCTAAAAGCATTTAAAGCACTTGATTTATCAGGACTTGTTCGCGCCGACTTTTTCTTAACAGCTGATGGCACGGTTTATATTAATGAAGTTAACACGATGCCGGGATTCACTCCATTTAGCATGTTCCCGCTTCTTTGGAAACATAGCGGCGTTTCGTATACCCAATTAATTGAACGGCTGATTCAATTGGCGATCGAACGTCATCAAGAAAAACAGCAAATTACGTACACATTTTAAAGTTAGGTGAAGGTTGATGATTACTCGTTCGTTAGTGGAAATTCAAAACATGGTGCAAGGATTTGGCTTAGACGAAGCGTATGAATCTGTTTTCATTCACGGTGTTTCGACCGATACGCGCGCGATTGCGGAAGGCAATTTGTTTGTTCCTTTAAAAGGAGAGAAATTTAACGGTCATCAGTTTGTGATGGATGCGTTCAACAAAGGGGCAAAAGCTGCGCTTTGGAGCAAGGATGAACCAAACGCACCAACGGGCGTTCCGCTTATTTTTGTAGATGATACGTTAAAGGCGTTGCAGCGATTAGCTAGCCGTTATCGCGAACAGTTGAACATCCGTGTCATTGGAGTAACAGGAAGCAACGGAAAGACGACGACGAAAGACATGATTGCTTCTTTGCTAGCGACAACGTATAAAGTGCAGAAAACAGAAGGAAATTTAAACAACCATATCGGTGTGCCGTTGACGCTTCTTCGCTTAGAAGAAGATACGGAGTATGCTGTCGTCGAGATGGGAATGAGCAACTTCGGTGAAATCGAGCTTCTTTCAAAGCTGGCGAAACCAGATGTTGCAGTGATTACGAATATCGGGGAAGCACATTTGCAAGAACTCGGCTCACGCGATGGCATTGCACAAGCGAAATTCGAAATTGTGCAAGGGTTGCACCAAAATGGGTTATTTGTCTACAACGGCGATGAACCGCTTTTAACAAAACGTGTGCAATCCATGAAGTTAGAGAACGTTCGAACATTTGGAAAAGAAAAAACAAACGACTATTATCCGCTTTCGGTTTCTATGAATGCGGAAGGGACGACATTTGTCGTAAACGAAGCACCGAATGTTTCGCTATTGATGCCGCTCTTGGGGCGCCATCATGTGTATAATGCGCTCGCGGCGATTGCGGTTGCCCGTCATTTTCAGTTAGATTGGCAGGCGATTGCCGATGGTTTACGAAATGTATCCGTTACAAAAATGCGTACAGAAATTACAAAGCAAGCAAACGGTCTCACCATTATTAACGATGCTTACAATGCAAGCCCAACGTCAATGAAAGCCGCGATTCAATTGCTGGAAGAATTGACAGGGTATGAAAAGAAAATTGCCGTACTTGGTGATATGCTTGAACTTGGCGAACAAGAAGTACAGTTTCATGAAGAAATCGGGCAAATGTTAAAACCGACTAAAATCGATTACGTATTCACATATGGTCGTCTCGCTCAACATATTGCGAAAGCGGCAGCCGATCGCTTCCCATCTGGTCGTGTCAACGCATACGATGACAAGGAAGCTTTAGCTCGAGATTTAGCAAGCATTGCTTCAAGTAATGATGTCATTTTGTTGAAAGCTTCACGGGGGATGAAATTAGAAGAAATTGTTAATTTCCTTTGTTAAATAAAAGACGATAATTGAAATTGTTGAAAATAAATGTATAAAATGGTATGATAGCCTAGAGTTGTCCGTTGAATGATTCGATCAAGGCACTTCCGTATATACGGGAATGCCTTTTTTAGTAAGTAACATAAAAGGAGTAGGAAAACATTGATTACATTTCGAGAGTTAGGATTAAGTTCAGAGTTAATGAAAGCGATCAGCAAAATGGGGTTTGAAGAAGCAACCCCGATTCAAGCGGCGACGATTCCGCTTAGCTTGCAAAATCGCGATGTCATTGGTCAAGCGCAAACAGGAACAGGGAAAACCGCTGCGTTTGGCATCCCGTTAGTTGAAAAAATCGATATGAATAACGATGCTGTTCAAGCGATCGTGATCGCTCCGACAAGAGAGTTAGCGATTCAAGTTTCAGAGGAACTATATAAAATTGGTTCGACCAAACGTGTGCGCGTTTTACCGATTTACGGCGGTCAAGATATTGAACGGCAAATTCGCGCGCTAAAAAAACATCCGCATATTATTGTTGGGACACCAGGCAGAATTATTGACCATATTCAACGTAAAACGTTGCGCTTGCAGCATGTGCATACGGTTGTATTGGATGAAGCGGACGAAATGCTTAACATGGGATTCGTTGACGATATTGAAGCCATTTTAGGACATGTGCCACGCGAGCGGCAAACGTTGCTTTTTTCAGCGACGATGCCTGAGCCGATTCGCCGCATTGCTGAGCGATTTATGCAAAATCCTGAACTTGTTCGCGTTAAGGCAAAAGAGATGACAGTGCCAAACATTGAACAATATTATATTGAAATACAAGAGAAAAAGAAATTTGACACGTTGACGCGCTTGCTCGATATTCAATCTCCAGAATTGGCGATTGTGTTTGGCCGAACGAAACGTCGTGTCGACGAATTAGCGGAAGCGCTCAATTTGCGCGGATATGCGGCGGAAGGCATTCACGGCGATTTAAGTCAAGCGAAACGTTTATCGGTATTGCGCAAGTTTAAAGAAGGATCGATTGATATTTTAGTTGCTACTGACGTCGCCGCACGCGGATTGGACATTTCAGGCGTGACACACGTATATAACTTTGATATTCCACAAGATCCCGAAAGTTACGTTCACCGCATCGGACGGACAGGACGTGCAGGGAAAACAGGAATTGCGATTACGTTTGTGACGCCGCGAGAAATTGGTCAACTTCATCATATTGAACGAACGACGAAGCGAAAAATGGAACGAATGAAACCGCCGACGTTAGATGAGGCGCTCGAAGGACAACAGCGAGCGGCGATTGAAAAATTGCTTGCAACGATTGAAAACAACAATTTATCGTTTTATAAACGCGCTGCTGAACAGCTGTTGGAAGAGCATGATTCCGTTTCGCTTGTGGCAGCTTGTATTAAAATGCTCACAAAAGAACCGGATACAACGCCTGTTCAACTGACCGAAGAACCGCCATTGCCAGTGAAAAAGGAGAAAAAGCGGCAAATTCATGGTCGCCATCGGAAAGGCGATTCTCGTTCACGTGTATCAAAAGTTCGCTCAAGTAAACGCTGAAAATATCATGGAAGCTGTCCTAAACGCGGATAGCTTCTTTTTTGTTCAGAAAGGGGATTTTTTATGATTATCGGAATTGGCATTGATCTTGTTGAATTAAAAAGAATTGAGGAAATCATCGAGCGGCAGCCAAAATTTGTTGAACGCATTTTGACCGATGGAGAAAAACAAATCTTTTTGCAGTTGGCGAAAAAAAGACAAATTGAGTTTTTAGCGGGAAGGTTTGCGGTGAAAGAAGCTTATGCCAAGGCGTTAGGCACAGGAATCGGTTCCGCTTTTAGCTTTAAAGATATTGAAGTAAAAAATGACGAGAGCGGAAGGCCGTTTATCGTCTGTGCGTCTTCTGCCGACGAACGCATCCATGTATCGATTTCTCATAGCAAGCATTATGCGATTGCGCAAGTAATTATTGAACGCTTGTCAAGCTAGTCTGCATATTTGTCCACTTTGCCTCATATGATGACTTATGAAAGTTTAAGTCAAATGGGGTAAAGGGGTTGAAACAATGAAAAAACGTGTGCTTTTTTGTTTTTTTCTACTTTTTCTGTTAGTCGGGCTTGCTGCTTGCGGTGAGAAGTCACAAGAAGATGTGTTGAAGGCGTTGGATGAAAAGGTGCAGAAGATGTCTGGCTATAAAGCCGAAGCGAAGATGACATTACAAACAGGAACGGAACCACAAGTGTACGAAATTGAAATTTGGCATAAGTCGCCGAGCTATTATCGCGTCAACTTAAAAAATGCTGAACGTGATCAGCATCAAATGATTTTGCGGAATGATGAAGGAGTATTTGTTCTCACTCCAGCGTTAAACAAAAGTTTTCGTTTTCAAAGCGATTGGCCGCAAAATAGCAGCCAAGTCTACCTTTATGAGTCATTAGTAAAAGATATTTTAGCGGATTCAAAAGCCATGTTTAAGGCGACAAAAGATCATTATGTGTTTCAAACAAAAACAAACTATGAAAATAAAAAAATGCTTCCAAAGCAGGAAATTATGTTAAGTAAAAAAGATTTATCTCCTGTAAAAGTAACAGTCATGGATGTTGACTTAAATCCGCTTTTAACCGTTGAATTTGCAAAAGTGGAATGGAATGCAAATTTCGACGATAATGCCTTTGACGTCAATAAAAACATGACGAGAGCACAGCTTGATGATGCAAATTTGGCAACAAAAGAAGCGAATCAACAAGCGGTTCCAGTTATGTATCCTCTTTATCAGTTAGATGGTGTCGAGCTAGCAGAAGAAAAAGAGTTTGTTACAGAAAACGGAAAAAGAATCATTATGACGTTCACTGGTGAGAAATCATTTACGCTCGTTCAAGAAAAAGCACATGCACTTCCAACCATGAGCGTTTCCACATCGGTAAGCGGCGAACCGGTTGATTTAGGTTTTGCAGTTGGGGCGCTAACAGAACAGTCGCTTACTTGGTCTTATAAAGGAGTTGACTTTATTCTCGCATCAAACGATTTAACGAAAGAAGAAATGATTTCCATTGCCCGTTCTGTCCAAGGAAAAGTAGTGAAATAAAAGACTCGCTTTGGCGAGTCTATATTTTTTGTTGACACAATGTAAAGAAAAGGCAATAATCAGTCGTGTATGAACATTTTTAAATTAAGGAAGTGAATGAAGCGATGTTATCGTCTTTTCATCGAGATACATGGGCAGAAATTGATTTGGATGCGATTTTTTACAATGTGCAATCCATGAAGCAGCTTTTAGACGATGATGTCGAAATTATTGCGGTCGTCAAAGCGAACGCCTATGGTCACGGCGATGTACAGGTCGCTCGGACAGCTCTCGAAGCAGGTGCCACGCGTGTAGCCGTCGCGTTTTTAGATGAAGCGCTTTCATTAAGAAAAAAAGGAATCGATGTACCGATTCTTGTGCTTGGGGCTGTGCGACCAGAAGATGTCGTACTAGCTTCGAAGGAAAACATTACGCTCACCGTTTTCCAAACGGAATGGCTAGAAAAAGCGATTCAATATGGACCACTTCCGCGACCGGTTGCCCTTCATTTAAAGCTGGATACAGGTATGGGAAGGCTGGGTGTCAAAGAAGAAGAAGAAGTAAAACGGATTGTCGAACTCATCGAGGAGAATGACGATTTTTTTCTTGAGGGGGTTTATACTCATTTCGCCACTGCCGATGAGCTAAATACAACTTATTTTGAATTTCAGTATGAAACGTTTCTACAAATGCTTGAATGGCTGCCGAAAAGACCGCCGATTGTTCATTGTGGAAATAGCGCTACCGCATTGCGATTTCGTGATAAAGTGTTTAACGCGATCCGCTTAGGAATTGCGATGTACGGATTATCTCCTTCTCTTGAGATGAAACCGCTTTTGCCTTATCCATTAAAAGAAGCGTTTTCTCTTCATAGCCGTCTCGTTCATGTTAAACAGTTAAAAGCGGGGGAAAAAGTTAGTTACGGTGCTACGTATACGGCAGAGAAGGATGAATGGATTGGGACAGTTCCGATCGGTTATGCAGATGGTTGGCTTCGGAAATTACAAAATTTTTGTGTACTCGTTAATGGGACTCGTGTTCCGATTGTTGGGCGAATTTGCATGGATCAGTTCATGATTCGTTTACCAGAACCGCTCCCTGTGGGAACAAAAGTAACGCTCATTGGCGAACAGCAAGGAGAAAAAATTTCAATTGATGAAGTGGCAACGTATTTGAATACAATTAACTACGAAATTCCTTGTACAATTAGTTACCGCGTTCCTCGTATTTTTTTAAAAAATAAGAGTATAATTGAAGTGAGAAATGCATTACTATAAAAAAGTGAAGTTTCTCGTTTTTAGGTGAACATGGAAGAAGGACAAGTAACATTTTCTAAAAATTCTCTCAAATAATTTGCAAATAATGTGGAAACTGCTTTGCATAACGACCATGAAATGTTATTATGTAAATTGGGAGCAACTATGTGGTTGTAGTTTAGTTGGAGGTGTGTGTTTGTGTCTGAATCCAGCGCAACAACGGAAATTGTTATTCGTTTACCACAGGCGTTAGTCAGCGAATTGGACGGAATTGTAAAGCAAGAGAACGGCAATCGCAACGAATTAATTTATCAAGCGACAAAAATGTACATTCGTGAGCGAAAAAAACGCCAAATTCGTGAAGCGATGAGACGAGGCTATATGGAAATGGCGAAGATTAATTTATCGCTTGCATCGGAGGCGTTTCTTGCGGAATACGAGGCGGACCACACCGTTGAACGCTTAGTTAGCGGGGGGTAATCTTTTGATTGTCAAACGTGGCGATGTTTATTTTGCGGATCTTTCTCCAGTAGTTGGTTCAGAACAAGGAGGCATTCGCCCTGTATTAGTCATCCAAAATGACATTGGGAACCGCTTCAGTCCCACCGTCATTGTTGCTGCCATCACTGCTCAAATTCAAAAAGCGAAATTGCCGACACATGTTGAAATCGATGCGAAGCGTTATGGGTTTGAGCGGGACTCTGTCATTTTGCTTGAACAAATTCGGACGATTGATAAACAACGTCTGACAGATAAGATTACCCATCTGGATGATGAAATGATGGATAAAGTGGATGAAGCGTTACAAATTAGCCTAGGTCTTATTGACTTTTAATGTGGATTGAATATTCATTTAGAAAATAGCTACGATTTCAAAGTAGCTATTTTTATTTAGAGGAGGAATTTTTTTTGGACTCATTGATGAAGCAAATTGCGAAAGAGTTAAACATTCCTTTGCAGCATGTACAAAATGTGATTCAGCTTTTTCAAGAGGGAAATACGATTCCTTTTATTGCGCGTTATCGAAAAGAATTAACCGGAGCGCTCGATGAAGTACAAATTCGCACCATTTTAGATGAGTGGCATTATTTAAAAAACTTAGAGCAGCGCAAAGAAGAGGTATTGCGCTTAATCGAGGAACAAGGGAAATTAACGGACGAATTAAAAGCAGAAATTTTAAAAGCGACAAAATTGCAGCAAGTTGAAGATCTATATCGTCCATATAAACAAAAACGACGCACAAAAGCGACGGTTGCCAAAGAAAAAGGGCTCGAACCATTAGCGGAATGGTTATTAACATTTCCGATGAATGAGTCCATTGATGAAAAAGCTGCACAATTTTTAAACGAAGAAAAGGAAGTCTATACGATTGAAGAAGCTTTGCAAGGGGCAAAAGATATCATTGCTGAAAAAATTTCAGATGATCCTCATTTTCGTCAATGGATTCGTTCAGAAACGTTTAAAATTGGAAAAATCGTTTCGGTTGGAAAAGAAATCGATAAAGATGAGAAGAAAGTATATGAAATGTATTATGAGCATGAAGAATTTGTTTCAAAAGCAGCCCCACATCGTATTTTGGCGATGAATCGCGGTGAAAAGGAAGGAATTTTACGCGTTTCGATTGAAGTCCCTGCTGAACGAATGATTGATTATTTGCAGAAAAAAGTCATTTTAAACGAACATTCACCTGCCGCTTCTATTGTGGCTGAGGCGATTGAAGATGGATATAAAAGACTGATTGCGCCATCTGTCGAAAGAGAAGTAAGAAACGAGTTAACGGAGAAAGCAGAAGAACGAGCGATTCATATTTTTGCCGAAAACTTGCGTAATTTGTTATTGCAACCTCCACTCAAAGGAAAAGTGGTTTTAGGGGTGGATCCGGCCTATCGAACAGGATGTAAATTAGCCGTTGTCGATGAAACAGGAAAATTGTTGAAAATTGATGTGATTTATCCACATCCACCGAAGAGTGAGGTACAAGAGGCAAAAGAAAAGTTGAAAGAGCTCCTTCAGCAATATGGAGTTGAATTAATTGCGATCGGAAACGGAACGGCGTCTCGAGAAACAGAGCAATTTATTGCTGATACACTCGCAGAATTGAACGAAAATGTTTTTTATTTAATCGTGAACGAAGCAGGGGCGAGTGTGTATTCGGCTTCTGAACTGGCTCGCAAAGAATTTCCGCATCTGCAAGTAGAAGAGAGAAGCGCGGTTTCGATTGCGCGGCGCGTTCAAGATCCGCTTGCAGAATTAGTCAAAATCGATCCGAAATCCGTCGGAGTTGGTCAATATCAACACGATGTGTCGCAAAAGAAACTGGAACAGTCCTTGCATTTCGTGGTCGAAACCGTTGTCAACCAAGTTGGGGTCAATGTCAATACAGCTTCCGTTGCGCTTTTACAATATGTATCGGGATTAACAAAAGCAGTAGCTGAAAATATTGTCAAGCGCCGCGAAGAAAAAGGGAAGTTTAAAAATCGAATGGAATTAAAAGATGTTCCGCGATTGGGTGCAAAAACGTATGAACAATGTATCGGTTTTTTACGAATTATCGATGGAGATGAACCGTTAGATCGGACACCGATCCATCCAGAACGGTACGAAGAAGTGAAAAAACTTTTACATCGCCTTGGTTTTTCAACAAATGACATTGGAAGTCAAGGTCTTCGTCAAGCACTTGAAAACATTTCGATTGAAAAAACAGCAGAAGAACTTGGAGTTGGCGAATTAACATTAAAAGACATCGTCGATGCGTTAAGCCGTCCTGAACGAGATCCGCGTGATGATTTACCGAAGCCGATTTTAAAGAAAAATGTGTTGAAGTTGGAAGATTTGCAAAAAGGAATGGAACTTGAGGGAACGGTACGAAATGTTGTCGATTTTGGCGTATTTGTCGATATCGGTGTCAAACAAGATGGGCTTGTCCATATTTCAAAACTAAGCAAACAATATGTAAAACATCCGCTTGATATTGTTTCGGTAGGCGATATTGTAAAAGTTTGGGTTGAATCGGTTGATTTAGAGAAGGAGCGGATCGCTTTAACAATGATTCCTCCAAATGACGTATGAAAACACACTGTTACAAACAGTGTGTTTTCTGATAAAAAAACCAGCATTGGTTGAGCAATTTAATTTGGTGCCGATTTTTTTCGTAGTAAGCCCGCCTCATTTGATTTTTTAACCATGTAGGCATGATGCTCCCCCTCTATTTTTTTATGTAATTATTTTATGAAATTGACGCTTGGATCGTGATGAAGGGAGATAAAGAGAAATGAACGACGACATGCTGCAAAAGCTCGTTGAACAGGTGTCTTTAACTTTTTTCCACAAACCATTTAAGCATAAAGCGACATTTAATAATCGGTTACGAACGACAGGGGGGAGATACATCCTTTCTTCTCACAACATTGAAATAAATCGAAAGTATTACGAGCAATTCGGTCAAGAAGAATTGATTCAAATCATTAAACATGAATTGTGTCATTATCATCTTCACCTAGAAGGAAAAGGTTATCGGCATTGCGATCGTGATTTTCGAGAACTGTTAAAGCAAGTTCAAGCTCCTCGTTTTTGTAAACCTTTATCGTCGCCGAAACAAATAAAACAGCATCGATATATATGCTCGACATGCCATTTTATTTATGTAAGAAAGCGAAAAGTAGATACGAATCGATATGTATGTGGTCGCTGCCGAGGAAAAATAAAAAAATTAGATTAAACGTATTGACGAGCAAACGAAATGTATGTTAAATTATAAAAGCCGTCGTCAATGAGAAATAAAAAATAAAAAGACGGTTGACATTGAAATAAGAGATCAATATAATATGAAGAGTCAGAAGTGCTTTTCTTATTCCGCAGTAGCTCAGTGGTAGAGCGCTCGGCTGTTAACCGAGTGGTCGTAGGTTCGAATCCTACCTGCGGAGCCATTGGAGAAGTACCCAAGTGGCTGAAGGGGACGGTTTGCTAAACCGTTAGGTCGTGGTTTTACGGCGCGCGGGTTCAAATCCCGCCTTCTCCGCCACTTTGAATATAATGTTATGGCCCGTTGGTCAAGTGGTTAAGACACCGCCCTTTCACGGCGGTAACACGGGTTCGAATCCCGTACGGGTCATTTTTTGGGAGTGTCTGTTTTTGATCACCTCCCTTTTCTTTCCTAAGGAGGATTAGCTCAGCTGGGAGAGCACTTGCCTTACAAGCAAGGGGTCGGCGGTTCGATCCCGTCATCCTCCATTTTTGGTCCCGTAGTGTAGTGGTTAACATGCCTGCCTGTCACGCAGGAGATCGCGGGTTCGAGTCCCGTCGGGACCGCCATTTAAATTTGTGGATTTCCTTCCAAATCATTGTCGAAATTATTTCGTCGATTTCCTTTCTTAGCTGGAACTAAATCAGTGTCGGATTATTTCGCGAATTTCCTTCAGAAATTTAAGTTGTTGGTAGTCATATTAAGTTAATGTCGAATTATTTCCGAAATTTCCTTCATTAGATAAAACTGAATCAATGTCGGATTATTTCGCGAATTTCCTGCAGAAATTCTCAAAATAATCCTGCGATGTTAACTCACGTAGCGTACTCAGAGAAGTAACTCATGAAGTTGATTCATTGGGCTATAGCCAAGCGGTAAGGCAACGGACTTTGACTCCGTGATGCGCTGGTTCGAATCCAGCTAGCCCAGCCAATAAAACATCATGAGCCATTAGCGACGAGCGATGCTTCGCTGGACAAACCACGAGTTGTCCCGACGCATTCATCTTCTTCGGATTAGCTAGAAGAGGAAGGGACACAGCAAATCACATCATGAGCCATTAGCTCAGCAGGTAGAGCACGTCCGAATAAGCTTCAGTGAGTGTACTTCAGCGTACCGCTCGAGCTACTACTTGAATAAATCATTCTGAGAGCGGGATGTCGAAGGTGTCGAAAATTAATGATAGATTTGCTATCTTTTACTGTTATGAGCCATTAGCTCAGTAGGTAGAGCATCTGACTTTTAATCAGAGGGTCGGAGGTTCGAGTCCTCCATGGCTCACCATTTATAACATGCGGTCGTGGCGGAATGGCAGACGCGCTAGGTTGAGGGCCTAGTGGGGGCAACCCCGTGGAGGTTCAAGTCCTCTCGGCCGCATTGAAGTAAAAAAGTTATTGACTTCTAAAACGAAATATGTTATGTTTAAGAGGTCGCTAAAAAATGCGCCCGTAGCTCAATTGGATAGAGCATCTGACTACGGATCAGAAGGTTAGGGGTTCGAATCCTCTCGGGCGCGCCATGTGAAGACGGGAAGTAGCTCAGCTTGGTAGAGCACATGGTTTGGGACCATGGGGTCGCAGGTTCGAATCCTGTCTTCCCGACCATTTCTATATGCGGGTGTAGTTTAGTGGTAAAACCTCAGCCACGAGCAATACTGCTATGAAAAATCAGCGAGTTGCCTCGACGCATCCAGCAACTTTGAGTAAGCTGGTAGAGGAAGAGGCATGACAGGTGCGTTAGTGAAAATGATGTTTGTAAAGCAAAATGATGTGCGGGTGTAGTTTAGTGGTAAAACCTCAGCCTTCCAAGCTGATGTCGTGGGTTCGATTCCCATCACCCGCTCCATAAGAATGTTCCTTGAAAACTGAACGAAACGGAAGCGTGAAAGCTAGTGATAAAACTTTCTATGGAGAGTTTGATCCTGGCTCAGGACGAACGCTGGCGGCGTGCCTAATACATGCAAGTCGAGCGGACCGAATGGAAGCTTGCTT
>NZ_SLUL01000017.1 GCF_004341205.1 Thermolongibacillus altinsuensis | reverse complement strand
CGCTCGACTTGCATGTATTAGGCACGCCGCCAGCGTTCGTCCTGAGCCAGGATCAAACTCTCCATAGAAAGTTTTCTCACTAGCTTTCACGCTTCTGTTTCGTTCAGTTTTCAAGGAACATTTTCATCGCTTTTTGAAGCGACTTTTTCAATATATCATTTTTCATCCTATTCGTCAACACTTTTTTTATTTTATTTATTTCGTTCAGTGAAGACGTTTAGTAATATACCATACATAACGAATCTTCATCAATACCTTTTTTGAAATTTTTTTAGAAAAAAATCCTTTATGTAGATCAGGCCATCTACATAAAGGATCGAAAAGCTTATTTATGACGCATTTGCGGGAACAACAAGACATCTCGGATCGAAGGAGAGTTCGTAAGCAACATAACTAAGCGGTCGATACCAATGCCTAAACCTCCAGTCGGCGGCATTCCATACTCTAAAGCTTCGATGAAATCTTCATCCATTTCATGCGCTTCATCGTTTCCTTGCTCTCTTTCTTTCAATTGAGCTTCAAATCGTTCGCGCTGATCAATTGGGTCATTCAATTCTGTAAAGGCATTCGCATGTTCACGACCGACAATAAATAACTCGAAACGATCTGTAAAACGAGGATCGTCTGGATTTTTCTTTGCTAAAGGTGAAATTTCCACCGGATGTCCATAAATAAATGTCGGTTGAATTAACTTATCCTCAACTTTTTGTTCGAAAAATTCATTGACGATATGTCCAAATGTCATGTGCGGAGCGATTTCAACACCATGCTCTTTCGCTAACTCCCGCGCTTCCTCATCGCTCATTTGCTTCCAAAAGTCAACACCGACATACTCTTTAATCGCATCAACCATGTGGAGTCGCTTCCATGGCGGAGTTAAATCGACCTCATGCTCACCATATTGGATTTTTGTTGTTCCTAATACTTCTTGAGCGATGTGGGAAATCATTTCTTCAGTTAATTTCATAATATCTTTATAATCCGCATATGCTTCGTACAGTTCAAGCATTGTAAACTCCGGATTATGACGAGTAGAGATTCCTTCATTGCGGAATACCCGACCAATTTCATATACCTTTTCTAATCCACCAACAATCAATCGTTTTAAATGAAGCTCAATGGCAATCCGCATATAAAGGGTCATATCAAGTGCATTGTGGTGCGTAATAAATGGACGGGCAGCCGCTCCCCCAGCAATGGAATGCATCATTGGCGTTTCCACTTCTAAATATCCTCGACTGTCTAAATAGCGTCGCATGGATTGAATGATTAAACTGCGAGTAATAAATGTCTTTTTACTTTCTGGATTCATAATTAAATCGAGATAACGCTGGCGATATCGTTGTTCAATGTCTTTAAGCCCGTGATATTTTTCCGGTAACGGGCGCAAAGATTTTGTTAAAAGCTCATAAGAAGAAACTTTAACTGACAATTCTCCCACTTTTGTTTTAAAAACGGTACCGCGAACACCTACAATATCGCCTAAATCTGATGTATCAAAAAGCTCGTATTGTTCTTCTCCAACATCATCTTTACGAACATAAATTTGAATTTGCCCTGTCACATCTTGAATATGAGCAAAGCCAGCTTTTCCTTTGCCGCGCTTCGTCATAATTCTTCCAGCGATCGCTACAGGAATTTGTTTTTCCTCTAATTCTTCTTTAGAGAATTGGCCATATAAATCAAATAGCTCTTGTGCTTTATGAGTGCGCTCAAAACGTTTTCCAAACGGATCGATCCCTTTTTCTCTTAATTTATGTAATTTTTCTCGACGCACTAAAAGCTGATCATTTAATTCTTCATGTGACATGTCTATTCACTCCAAACATTTTATTTTTTGGGAGAAAAACTGCCAGCGAAGGCTGGCAGTAAGCATCAAATTTGCACAGTTGCCAACTGACTTTGTTGTTTTTCTTCTACTTCCTCAACAAAGTTCATTAATAAAGTCACAAGCTCATCGCGAGTATTGCATTCGCTGATCGCATTGCGAACTTTTGCATTACCACGAATACCTTTTAAATACCAAGCCGCATGTTTTCTCATTTCCTTAACAGCAATATGTTCACCTTTTAACGCAATAAGGCGATCTAAGTGCAAGATGCACACTTCTACCTTTTCCCTTACAGATGGCTCTGGAATTAACTCCCCTGTTTCTAAATAGCGTACAGTACGATAAATCATCCATGGGTTTCCAAGGGCTGCACGCCCGATCATCACGCCATCTACTCCTATTTCATCTAACATTCTTTTCGCATCTTGCGGAGTTTGCACATCCCCATTTCCGATAACAGGAATATTGACAGCTTCTTTCACTTGCTTAATGATGTTCCAGTCGGCTTTTCCTTCATACATTTGTACTCTTGTACGACCGTGAACCGCTACAGCTTTTCCGCCCGCTCGCTCAACCGCTTGTGCATTCTCGACGGCATAAATATGATTTTCATCCCAGCCAATACGCATTTTGACAGTGACAGGTTTTTCAACTGCATCGACGACAGCCGCAACTACATCATAGATTTTATTCGGATCTAACAACCACTTAGCTCCTGCATCACACTTTGTAATTTTAGGAACAGGGCACCCCATATTGATATCGATAATATCTGCATTTGTGTTTTTATCGACATACTTCGCCGCTTCGACAAGCGATTCTTTTTCCCCGCCAAAAATTTGCAAACTAATCGGCTTCTCGCGTTCGTCAATATAGAGCATCCCCATCGTTTTTGGATTGTTAAACACAATGCCTTTATCGCTTACCATCTCGGCGCATACAAGTCCAGCCCCAAATTCTTTTACCGTTAATCGAAAAGCTGAGTTACACACACCCGCCATCGGAGCTAAAACAACGGGGTTATTGATTTGTACATCTCCAATTTTGAACATAAAGTTCCCTCCTTTCCTTTCTCCATTACTTCGGCGTCAACTCATCGATGCTCACATTTAACCGCTCAGCAATCGTTTGCAAAAGTTGGTCTGTAGGGAGGCGGTTCCCTCGTTCGATTTCACCTAAAATCGAAACCGAAATACCTAAATGCTTCGCAAAACTTTCTTGTGTGTAACCTTTTAATTTTCGAAAAGCGCGAATACGTTTCCCCCATCTCTCGGCTTCCATACGCGTACTCCTTCTTTATCCGACAATTGATCTATAATCAAAGGCAAGGGTTGGCCTGCATTTGGAATTTGAATGGCTGCATCTATTTCAAATAAAGGGATTAACACAAATGCCCTTTCCATCATTCGCGGATGAGGAATAGTGAGTTGTTCTGTTTCAATATTTTCGTGATTATACAATAAAATGTCAAGGTCTAACGTCCGCGGCCCCCATCGAATGTCTCTCTTTCGCCCAAACTGTTCTTCAATCTTTCTTGTTGTTTGTAATAATGCAAATGGCGACAGTGCAGTTTTTATTTTAATGACCATGTTTAAAAAACAATCTTGATCGGTGTAGCCGACGGGTTCTGTTTCATAAATAGAAGATGCGTCAATAACCGAAATCTCTTTATGCTCGTGCAACGCAATGATTGCACTACGTAAATAGTTTAAGCGATCACCGAGGTTAGAACCTAAAGCAATATAAGCAACATTCTCCATTATTTAACGGCTCCTCACTATTTCTACTGCAACAGATTGATAATGCCCTTTAATGGGTGGATTTGGTTTCGTGACTTTTACCGTGCACGAAAGAACGGTCGGAAACGTCGTTAAAATTCGCTCCGCAATTTGTTCGGCGACTGCTTCAATTAATTTAAACGGCTTCCCCTCAACAACTTCCTCACAAATTTGATAAAGGTGAGCATAGTTAATCGTTTCATTCAAATCATCGGTTTGCCCTGCTTTTTTTAAATCTGTTTCGATGATCAAATCGACAAGAAATTTTTGTCCTAGTTTATTTTCCTCAGGAAAAACACCATGGTATCCATAAAACTCCATCTGTTGAAGATAAATTTTATCGCTCATCTTCTTCCCCTTTTCCAAGCATGGCATCCATCATTTTAACCATTCTTGCAATTGGTAACACATCGTGCACACGAACGATGTGAACGCCTTTGGCAATTCCAAGACAAACGGTAGCTCCTGTTCCTTCCACTCGTTCATTTGTCGGTAAATTTAACACGTGGCCAATAAACGATTTTCGTGATGTGCCTAACAATACAGGATATCCAAGTTGCGTAAATCGTTCTAAATGGCGCATCACTTGTAAGTTATGCTCAAATGTTTTAGCAAATCCAATTCCTGGATCTAAAATAATATTTTCGTCTTTAACACCTGCTTTTTTAACGATCGAAATGCTTTCGGATAAATCGGATATCATATCAGCAATTAAATCTTGATAATGACGATCGTGTCGATTGTGCATCAGAATGATCGGCACATCATAAAAAGCAGCAACCTCTGCCATCTTCGGATCCGCTTTTGCTCCCCAAACGTCGTTAATGATGTGCGCTCCCGCTTCGATCGCTTGCTTTGCGACTTCTGCTTTATATGTGTCAATCGAAATTGGAACATCAACCGCTTTGGAAACGGCACGAACGACAGGGATGACGCGACGCAACTCTTCTTCTAAAGGCACTTTTTCCGCACCAGGTCTTGTCGACTCTCCGCCAATATCAATAATATCTGCTCCTTCTGCCACTAGTCGTTTGGCATGCTCTACCGCTCGATCCACCTCATTAAATTTTCCGCCATCAGAAAAAGAGTCAGGAGTCACATTTAAAATCCCCATAATGAATGTCTTTTTTTGTAAATTCAATTCATGTTTACCACAACGAATCACACGTACCATATCGCCTAACCGACCCTTTCTTCTAGTTCATACCTTGTCCACAATACATGCGTAAATTGCTCATATTTTTCTTTTAAGAGGCTCGTCAAAGCTCCTTCTACTCCCGGATACATCCGTTCCTCGAGCTGACGAACAGGTACAATTTCTTGAATAGAGTTTGTTAAAAATATTTCAGCAGCTGTTTGTAAATCTTCCAATGAGTAAAACCCTTCTTTGTAAGGAATCCCAAGCGAAGATAGCATTTTAAGAACAAATTGTCGTGTAATTCCATTTAAAATCCCTGTTTCGATTGAAGGCGTGTAAACCGTGTTTTGTTTTACCCAAAAAACATTCGAAACAATTCCTTCTGCCACAAATCCATCACGAGTAAGAAAAATTCCTTCTACTTGCGGATCTTGTCCAATTTCTCGCTTACCTAAAATATTGTTTAAATAATGATGGGATTTTAATCGTATTTCTCCCTCTGGACTATTTCTTCTCGTATTTAAAATTTTACATGCTTTCTCTAACGATGCGCTACGAGGGAGATCTTTCATATAAACAATAATCGTTGGATTTGTATATGCATCCGTTTGTAAGCCGACATCACCCAATCCCGCGGAAACATTGAAACGAACATAAGCGTTTCGCAATTGATTGGCCTTTAATAATTCATGAATGATGTTAACAACTTGTTCTCGAGTTAGAGTAAGATGAATGTTTAACATCCTTACCCCTTCATTTAAACGTTCCAAATGGTCATCTAATAAAAAAGGATGACCATCATATACGCGAAACGTTTCAAATAACCCAAGTCCATACATAAAGCCGTGATCAAACGGCGAAATACGAGCTTCTTCTTTTTTGACGATTTTTCCATTTACATAAACAAACATGAATTATCTTCCCTTTTTATATTGCTCAATAAAATTTTTCAGCATATCCAACCCATATTGCGTCATAATGGATTCAGGGTGAAATTGAACCCCTTCAATTGGAAAATGTTTATGGCGAATGGCCATAATTTCATCTTCCTCCGTCCAAGCCGAAATTTCAAAACAATCCGGCAATGTTTCCTTTTTAACAATAAGCGAATGATAGCGCGTCGCAACAAAAGGATTTTGAATTCCTTTGAAAATGGTTTTGCCGTCATGAAAAATCGTCGATGTTTTTCCGTGCATGAGTCGTTCTGCTCGTACCACTTCTCCGCCAAACACTTGCGCGATGGATTGATGCCCAAGGCATACACCAAAAATCGGAATTTTGCCCGCAAAGTACTGAATGGCTTCCATGCTGATTCCTGCTTCATTCGGGCTGCAAGGCCCCGGAGAAATCATTAAAAAATCTGGTTGTAATTGCTCGATTTCAGCAATTGTTATTTCATCGTTTCGCTTGACAACAAGCTCTTCCCCTAGCTGTCCTAAATATTGAACCAAGTTATATGTGAATGAATCATAATTATCAATCATTAAAATCATTTTGCTCACCTCATGCTTATATGTTCTAACTCCGCTTCGCTCAACTCTTTCGCTTTCCAAAGAGCTAACGCTTTTTTCAAACACTCTTTATACTCATATTTCGGATGAGAATCGATGACAATTCCAGCTCCTGCCTGCACATGAGCAAATCCGTCTTTCGCAATCATCGTTCGAATGACAATGTTTAGCTCCATATCTCCATTGAAGCCAACCCAACCGATCGATCCCGTGTAAATTCCGCGGCGAACAGGCTCTAATTCTTCAATAATTTCCATCGTTCTTACTTTTGGTGCTCCCGTAATCGTTCCACCTGGAAATACGGCCGAAATAACATCAAACGCATCCTTTCCTTCCGCTAGCTCTCCAGATACATGAGAAACAAGATGCATCACATGGGAATATTTTTCGATGGTTATAAACTCATCGACTTTAACCGTTCCATACTTGCACACCCGGCCGAGATCGTTTCGCTCTAAATCGACCAACATTAAATGTTCTGCTCTTTCTTTTTCATTTTCCATTAATGATTTCGCAATTTCTTCATCTTCCTTTGTTGTCTTTCCGCGTGATCGCGTTCCAGCAATCGGCCGAGTGCTTACATACTTTCCTTTTTTCTTTACGAGCAACTCGGGTGACCCGCTAACAATTTGGAATTCCGGAAATTGCATATAAGCCATATACGGAGATGGATTCAATAGACGTAACTTTTCGTAAATGGCTAGCGGATGAGTTAACAAACGCTTTGATTGCCGCACAGATAAATTCACTTGAAATACATCGCCTTGCGCAATGTATTGCCGTACTTTCTCAACCACATCAATAAATTGGCTTTCGCTCATCGAAACCGCCTCTTCCCCGTCGTAACGAGGAGAGAAAGACAGCGTTACATCCGACACATCTTCCGTCCACATTTGTTCATAATGTGCAAGGCGCCGTTGCGCTTCGCTTTCCTCTCCAGCTAAGTAGTGCGTTATGATATAAAGCGCTTTAGCCACATGATCGTAAACAAAAACATCGTCAAATACTAAAAAATATAGATCTGGCATTTGTAAATCATCTTCAGCAAGCACCGGAAGCTTTTCAATATACCGTGCGCAATCATAGCTTACATAACCGATCGCTCCGCCTTGAAAATCAGGTGCATCCGAAACCTTTTCCGTCTCCCATTGTTGAAACCACTGTTTCATCAGTTGCAAAGGATTTCCAATAACAGTTTCTGTTTTTTCTTTTTGCCAAATGGTTAGCTGATGATTTTTTCCGATCAGCACTGCAAATGGCCGCAATCCAATGATGCTATAACGTCCATCCCGTCCACTTTCCAACAACACATGATACCGCTCGTTATGGGATAACGCCTTATACTGAGCAAACCAGTCTCGGTCATAACCGTCTATTTTCTTAAACATCATAAATCGTTTTTGCCTTATCAAAGATGCCACTCTCCTCTCATCGAGTCCATAAGCTTATTTTACAATGAACGAGGAGAAACAATCATCCAAAAAAATTCGGCAGGGCGTTTCCCTGCCGAGATCCATTAGTCTTCAAATTGATATAATGCTGTGCTTAAATAACGTTCGCCATTACTTGGAATAATCGCCAACACTTTTTTCCCTTTTCCAAGCTGTTTGGCTACTTTCAATGCGACGTGGATCGCTGCGCCAGATGAAATACCCCCTAAAATCCCTTCTTTGCGTGCAGCAAGACGCGCAGCCGCAAACGCTTCTTCTGTCTTAACTGTAACCACTTCATCATAAATGTTTGTATTTAAAATCTCTGGCACGAAACCTGCTCCAATGCCTTGAATTTTGTGCGGCCCTGGCTTTCCACCTGAAAGCACCGGAGAATCAGCTGGCTCTACTGCATAAATTTTAATATTTGGATATTTCTCTCTTAGTACTTCTCCTGCTCCCGTAATCGTTCCGCCTGTACCAATACCCGCAACAAATGCATCGAGTTGATCGCCCATTTGTTCAACAATTTCTCTTCCTGTTGTCAAACGATGAATTTCTGGATTTGCTTCATTTTTGAATTGTTGCGGCATGAAATAACCATGCTCTTTCGCTAACTCTTCCGCCTTTTGAATTGCTCCGCGCATTCCCTCGCTTCCTGGAGTTAACACAAGCTCTGCTCCATATGCTCTTAATAAATTACGACGCTCCAAGCTCATCGTATCAGGCATGACAAAAATCGCCTTATATCCTTTCGCAGCAGCAACCATTGCTAAGCCAATTCCAGTGTTTCCGCTCGTTGGTTCAATAATCGTATCACCCGGTTTAATCTTTCCTTCTTTTTCAGCCGCTTCAATCATCGCTAACGCAATTCGGTCTTTAACGCTGCTTCCCGGATTCATAAACTCTAACTTCAAATACACATCTGCACTATCTTCATCTACAATTCGATTTAATTTTACTACTGGCGTTTGACCAATTAATTCAGTAATAGAATTGGCTACACGTGCCATCGCCCACACCCCTAATCCCGAGTATTTTTATAGAATTTGTATCAAATTTATCAGTTATTTTCTAAATTGTCAATTATTTATTCTCTTTCCGCAAATTTTTTTAATTGCTCTAACTCTTCTTTAGAAAATTCATACGTTTCATTACAGAAGTGGCAAGAAGCTTCTGCTTTTCCTTCTTCATCAATTATTTTTTGAATTTCTTCCGCACCTAAGCTAATGATGGCATCCGCAATTCGTTCGCGCGAACAGCGGCATACGAATGAGACAGGGAGCGTTTCAAGAATTTTGACATTGTCTTGCCCGCCAAGTAGCTCATATAAAATTTCTTCAGGACTTGATCCTTTTTCAATCATCTTTGAAACAGGCGGAATGGATTTGAGTCGTTGTTCAATTTCGTCAATCGTTTTTTCCTCGGTATCTGGCATCAATTGAAGAATAAAACCACCAGCCGCTAAAATGGAGTGATCTGGATTGACTAATACCCCCACTCCAACAGAAGATGGAGTTTGTTCAGATGATGCAAAATAATACGTAAAGTCTTCACCAAGTTCCCCCGATACAAGCGGTACTTGACCGGTAAAATAATCGCGCAAACCTAAATCTTTAACAACCGTCAACGTTCCGTTTGTGCCAACTGCTCGTGCGACATCAAGCTTCCCATGAGCGTTTAATTCAAAATGAACGTGAGGGTTTGATACATATCCGCGCACATTCCCTTTTGCATCACTGTCCACGAGAATGTGACCAATCGGTCCTCCTCCTTCAATTTTAATGGTTAGTTGACTATCCCCTTTTAACATTGCTCCCATCATCACTCCGGCCGTCATCGCTCGCCCAAGTGCCGCTGAAGCTGTCGGCCACGTTTGATGGCGACGCTGCGCCTCTCTCACTGTTTCTGTTGTGCGAACCGCATATGCTCGCACCTGACCATTATATGCCAACGCTTTCACTAAATAATCTGACATGCTTTCACTCACCTTTCTTATTTTTTTCGTATAAAATCTTCAATCCTTTTAATGTTAAAAACGGATCAACAATATCAATAACGTTTGATTCATGAGCGATGAGGGAAGCCAATCCACCGGTTGCGATGACTTTTGGCGGAATCGGGCTTTTTGCTTTCATTCTTGATACAATTCCTTCTACTTGTCCAACATATCCGTACAAAATTCCCGCTTGCATCGCACTGACTGTATTTTTACCAATAATGTCATCCGGTCGAGCAATTTCAATACGAGGCAATTTAGCGGCGCGCGAATAAAGCGCTTCCGTAGAAATTGTAATCCCCGGAGCAATCGCTCCTCCCATGTACTGCTTATGTTCATTAATGTAGCAGTAAGTCGTTGCTGTACCGAAGTCAACAATAATCAGCGGGCTACCGTATAAATGAATTCCTGCAACCGCATTGACAATTCGGTCGGCCCCTACTTCTTTTGGATTATCATATTTAATATTAAGGCCTGTTTTAATTCCTGGCCCAACAACAAGTGGTTTTATATGGAAGTACTTTAAGCACATTCGCTCGAGCGCGAACATGATTGGTGGTACGACTGACGAAATAATAATGCCGTCAATATCGGAAAAATCGAGTCCTACGTGATTCAGCAACAATTTGATCATCATTCCGTATTCATCTTCTGTTTTGCTTCGACTGGTTTCAATTCGCCAGTGGTGCTTTAATTCATCCCCATCATACACCCCTAAAACTGTATTTGTATTTCCAACATCTAATACAAAAATCATCGCTTCATCCCCACTTCCCACATTTTTTGCTTTTTTCATGATACCATATACAAACAAAGCGTTAAAATAATAAGAAAAGATGCCTCAACAAAGAGGCACCTTATTCTTCTTTTTTTGTATGGATATTGACTTTTACTTCATCTGAACGAGCAGAGTCGTTATCTTTTGATTCTGGCAACGTTCCATGCTCAAATAAATGTTTAATTTGTCGAGCATCTAATGTTTCTACTTCTAATAGCGTTTTAGCAATTAGTTCTAACTTGTCGCGATATTCGGTTAAAATTTTCTTCGCTCTCTCATAACATTCTTTAATAATTCGTTGCATTTCAAGGTCAATCTCATAAGCGATTTGATCGCTATAGTTTTGTTCATTATGCAAGTCGCGTCCTAAAAAGACTTGACCGCTTGATTGACCAAACTGCATCGGACCAAGCTTTTCGCTCATCCCAAATTCTGTAACCATTCGACGTGCAATATTTGTTGCACGTTGAAAATCGTTATGAGCACCTGTACTTACTTCTCCAAAAACAATTTCTTCTGCAACTCGTCCACCTAATAAACCAGTAATTTTATCTAAAAGCTCCGATTTGGTCATAAAATAACGGTCTTCTTTTGGTAACATAACCGCGTAACCGCCCGCTTGCCCGCGCGGCACAATCGTTACTTTATGAACCATATCTGCCTCATCTAATACCATGCCAATTACTGTATGGCCTGCCTCATGATACGCAACAATTTTTCGTTCCTTTTCGGAAATGACACGACTCTTTTTCGCAGGTCCGGCAATGACGCGATCAGTCGCTTCATCAATATCGCTCATATCGATCTTCTTTTTATTTTGACGCGCTGCCACAAGAGCGGCTTCGTTTAACAAGTTTTCTAAATCAGCACCGGAAAAACCAGGTGTTCTCATTGCAATAGCTTTCAAATCCACGGATTCATCAAGCGGTTTGTTTCGCGCGTGAACTCTAAGCACCGCTTCACGGCCTTTCACATCTGGACGATCAACCGTAATCTGGCGATCAAAACGTCCCGGGCGCAGCAATGCTGGGTCTAGAATATCTGGACGGTTTGTAGCAGCGATGATAATAATTCCTTCATTTCCGTTGAATCCATCCATTTCAACGAGCAATTGGTTTAATGTTTGTTCACGTTCATCATGACCGCCGCCTAAACCTGCACCACGCTGACGTCCTACGGCATCAATTTCGTCGATAAAGATAATACAAGGCGCGTTTTTCTTCGCTGTTTCAAATAAATCGCGAACGCGAGAAGCACCGACACCAACAAACATCTCAACGAAATCCGAACCGCTAATGGAGAAAAACGGAACACCCGCTTCTCCTGCCACCGCTCTTGCTAATAACGTTTTACCTGTACCAGGAGGTCCGACAAGCAAGACACCTTTCGGAATGCGAGCACCAAGTTCCACAAATTTTCGCGGATCTTTTAAAAACTCGACAATCTCCACCAATTCTTGCTTTTCTTCGTCCGCGCCAGCAACATCTTTAAAACGAACTCGTTTTTTATCTTCATTGTATAACTTTGCTCTACTCTTACCGAAATTCATAACGCGGCTTCCGCCACCTTGCGCTTGATTCAGTAAGAAGAAGAACAAAATAAAAATAATGACAAACGGAATAATCGATGTAAAAAACGTAACCCAACCGCTCGTTTCTTCGGCAGGCAACACTTCTACTCTTGTTTGTTTCGCAGCCTCATCGATGCGCTCAAGCACTTTATTGCTATTGACCACATACGTAGTGAAGAACTGTCCTTCCTCGTATGTTTTTAGTTGTCCCTTTACTTCGTACACGCCTCGTTCAGGCTTCATTGAAAACGATTTTACATCTCCGTTTTCTAAATGGGTCATAAATGCATCATATGTCATCCGCTCAGTTCGCTGATTATTTCCATTAAAAAAACTGACAACGCCGATGACAACGAGAAAAATGAGCAAATAAAATATTGTATTACGAAAAATGCGGTTCATTTCCTACCTCCTCCCACATAAAGCACACTATACTCAATAGTATCATAGAAAAACGTTCCAAAACAAACGATCTGCATGAAAAAGTTATTTGCTGTATACTTCCGGTTTCAACACCCCGATATATGGAAGATTTCGATACTTCTCGCAATAATCTAAACCGTACCCAACGACAAATTCATCCGGAACGATAAATCCTACGTAATCTGCTTCAATGTTCGTTTTTCTTCCAGAAGGTTTGTCAAGAAGCGTGACGATTTTAATCGATTTGGCTTTACGGTATCGGAATAACTCCACTAAATAACTTAACGTCAAGCCGCTATCAATAATGTCTTCAATGATTAAAATATCACGGCCTTCTACAGACGTATTTAAATCCTTTAAAATTTTCACCTCTCCAGATGAAACCGTCGCATTTCCGTAGCTAGATACGTCCATAAAATCCATTTCTAAATATGTATCAATATGTTTTAATAAATCAGCCATAAACGGCATGGCTCCTTTTAAAACGCCAACCGCAAGCGGAAAACGTCCCTCGTACTCCTTTGTTAATATTTGTCCAAGTTCTTTTACCTTTGCTTGAATTTGTTCTTCAGTAATTAATATTTTTTCCATATCTTGATGCATGCCCATATCCTCTTTCCTCCTAGATGATCATTGCTTTTTATAGTGTAATACAATATAACGATTTTTTGTAACATCAGTTGCTTCATAAACGGATTTTTTTAATCCGGGAAGCCAAATGATCCTTCCTTGCGCATCCTCAACAATTGGCCATAAGTTTCGTTCGTTTAAAGGAACCTTTTCGTCAATAAAGATGCGAGAAATTTTTTTTGTTCCTCTCATCCCTTTCATTTCCATCCGGTCGCCTGCTTTTCTTGTTCGAACACGCAATGGCAATGAAATGAGATCAGGATCAACAATAAATAAATGATGATGACGCTCTTTAGGATATTGTCCCCAAAATTCGCTAATCATTACAAATCCATTTGGAAGATGCAAGGTTCCAGGAATATTCATTTCAAAATTATATGCATCCACCTCTTTTTCATTAGAATCAAATGTAAATAAACCAATATGATACTTACGAATTAATTTTAATCCATTTGGAAAATGTAGTACACCTGAAGGGTGCTGTCTATTTAAAAAAAATAACGCATTATTTATATGTACTGAGGATAACGATGAAGGAATATTCCGATAAAGATAGTTTAATATTAGTTGAATCCCTCTTCTTTGTAAAGGTTTCGGCATCGCAAGAAATGGTGGAATCTCGATTTCCACGCAATCTTGCTGTTTTTTTATTACATTATTCATCGCTTGTATCGTTAATTCCTCTAAAAACGCTTCATCCTCGCTCATCATTTCACTAAATCGCTGAAAATGTTCATGAACATGTATATTTTCTTTTTTCAAAAAAGGAAGAACATGATGACGGAATCGATTTCTTGTGTAATCATCTTTGTCATTGCTTGGATCGCGACGTGGCTCAAGCTGATAAATTCGACAATAACGTTCAATTTCCTCTCGATCAATACATAAGAAAGGACGAATAATGTATCCTGTACTGAAAGGTCTTTTTATTGGAATACCTGCATATCCTCTTGGTAAACTCCCCCTTACTAACCGCATCAAAATCGTCTCAATTTGATCATCTCCATGATGCGCCAATGCTAAATAATGAGCATTATATTTCCGCATCACCTGATCAAAAAAACGATATCGACATTCTCTGGCAGCCTCTTGAGCTCCTAGTTGAAAACGATTCATATGTTCTTGCACATTCACTTGAATAGCCTCACATATAATACCGAATTTCTCACAAAAATGTTTCACAAAATGCATATCTTCTTCGGATTGTTTTCCACGAAACATATGATCGACATGCGCCGCAATAATCGTTAAATCCAATTGTTCCTTCATTGTCCAGAAAAAATGGAGCAAAGCGAGCGAATCAGGACCACCTGAAACTCCGACAACAACCGTTGACCGTTTTTCAAGAAGTTGATGTTTCTCAATAAATGCTCGTACTTTTTCCAACCTATCGCCCTCTTTTAAAAAATAGTTTGTTTTTTCATAATCGTACCATATCGAGCACTTACTTCTCAAAAACCTTGTTCTTGGAAATTAAAGGATTTGAGCATATAAATACAATATATACGCAAACAAAACAAAAATAACAAGAAAAGCCGTTTCTAATAATCGTTTTTTCTTTCGAGAATGTTTTTGTTTATTTTCTACTCTTTTTCCCTGTCGTGAGGAAGATTGATGAATCAGCTGAATCAAATCTTTCTTCATCTCGTCCGCTGCATCATATTGTCCTTCAATCGCACGCAAAAGAACTTTTTCGTATTTTTTTAAATAGCTATTTGATAAGATCGCTGCTCGTAATTGTTCTTTTTCATTTCCTTTTTTTTCAAATCGATTTGGATAGCATGCATTGATCATAATCATCGCAACGGCAAATAAATCATACGAAGGTTCCGCCTTTCGCGATCCCATTCCCCAATAACCTCGATCAAAAAACTCTGTAAATTCTTTAATCGCTCTTCCACGCAACGTGGTTCCTCCTACATCTACTAGACGAACTCTCGGCACAGATCCTGAAACAATTAAATTTTCTGGTTTCAAATCACCGAACACCCATCCTGCTGCATGTAATTTTTCCAAATCCCCTAATAACTGCAACATGAGAATAGCAATCCACTCTTTCCCTTTTTTATGAATAAAGCTTAAAAAATCTTCACCTTTTATATATTCCATGACATAAAACGAAACGGTTCGATTGATGTATGGATGGAACCAATCATCTACATCCAACAAACAAGGTCCGAGGGCAACTCCCTGGACCTCTGAAAAACGTCTTAATACATTGACCTCCGAAATGATTGCACTGCTATTATCGCTTATCTTCAAAGCAACAAGCCCCGTACCTCCTTGCGCTAAATAGACAACTCCATTCGCTCCTTGTCCTAGCGACTTAACAATTTTATAAGAATGACGATGCCATTTTCCTTTAACGACTGTTCCAGCTGGCAATTTACATAGATTCTTCGATGTATGGATCATCATCGGACAGCAAGCTCCTTAATGAACGTTTTTTATTAAAATGATGAAGAGCTTCGCGAATGGCAGGGCCTGTCGGTGTAATTCCGCCAGATGTCAACTTAGGGAAGACCGTTGAAATCGCTTCTAATTTCGGTGTCCAATCAAGCACTTTATCCGCATCGCCTCGTTTCCCGGGAAATACAAAAATAGAAAAACGATTATTTCCCAAACGAGCATTTAAACTAAGCGATAAATCAAACAAAGCTTCCTTCACTGTAGGAAGCTTCGTTTTCATGCTTCCACTCGTATCTACTAATATTAAAACTTCCAAATTCACGGTTTCCCCTAACTCTTCAACAACTTCCATAACTTCACTGCGCTTTTCCGGCGGCAAATCTTCAAATGAAGCATGCGATCCTAAAATTTGTTTTAACTCTTGATTCACTACTCCTTGCAACGTTTGTGTCATCGCTTTCCGCGTCACCATTTGCACGGTTTGGGATAATTGTTTCGCATAAACAACTTGGCTTACCCCTCCACCCGATAAAGCGATTCCTTCAATTTCACGCAATCCATTTTCGTCAATGATATCTTGATCAAGAACGCCAATGACATTGATGGTAATTCCTTGCTCTTTCGCTAATGCTGCCATGGCAATCGGATCTTCACCATGATTCGAACATCCATCCGTAATTAATAAAATTTGTCGCAATGTTCCTTTCCGCATTTTTCATCCCCTCCGAAAAAATGATGTATTCCCATCATCGCCGAGAAGAGGGGATTTTATACGCTCATCACACACTTTTCATATATTGATAAGCTGGGATGACGGCCCATTTTGGCGTATTATGCTTAATTTGCGCCACGACAACAGTCATGTCATCTTCGATATATCCGCCATTTATTCGAATCACTTCCTCCATAATCAAATCGGCTACTGCTTGCGGATCATTCGTTTTTAATTCTTTTATTTTTCTCTTCATCCACACATCGTGATTCTCAACATGAGCAGCTCCTTCAAACACCCCATCGCTCATCATAATAAGTAAGTCACCCGCTTTTAACTGTTCTTGAACAATATCAAACTCCACTTCCTTAATAATGCCGATTGGTAAGTTGCTTGCTTCAATTTTAATCACTTGGTTCCCTCTCTTAATAAAACTAGGAGCAGAACCGATTTTCAAAAATTTTGTCGTTGCATCTTGTAAATCGACAATCGCTAAATCTAATGTCGAAAAAATATCTTCCGTCGTTCTCAAAGATAAAATAGAGTTGATCGACTTAATGGCAATTTGTTCTTCAATTCCTGATTGTAAAATTTTTTGTAACAGCTTCAGCGTTTCTTTGCTTTCGTAATGCGCCCTCTCTCCATTTCCCATTCCATCGCTAACCGCTATTGCGTATTTACCAGCTCCAACTTCCATCGTTGCATAGCTGTCTCCAGAAATGAACCCTCCATCTTTAGCTGCATAAGCAACTCCTGTTTCAATCACAAACGCCTTAGAGGAGCTAAACGTAACCTGACAATCCCCATTTGGATAAACTGAACATGCTTCTCTCTTAACGACAATCGTTTCCCCTAAAATATCAGATAGCATTGGGGCAATTAATTTTTCACATTCCCCTCGTCCATCGCAGTAAGGAATGACCATTTCGATATCAACATTTCCTTTTTCAAGGCTATAAATATCAACATAACTGACATCAATCCCAAATTGTTGCAAAGCATTTAAAATTTGTTCCTCTTGTAAATAATGATTTTCCCTCTCTTTTTGAATTTCTTTTGCAAAATCCTCCATAACTTGAGATACGCCAAATAATTGTTCAGCCACTAATTTTCTACTTTCTTTTACTTGCTGCTTTAACTTTTTATTTGCTTGATAGAAAGACAAATTTTTTTCAATTAAATGAACCACTTTACTAGCTTTCACACAATGCTTATTCCATTCCCGAAGCAATTTATGATTAAAAGAAAGTTTATTTTCCTCCGCTTCTAGCATAATTTGCTTCATATAATCATATGTTTTATCAAAGTGTAAAGACCAGCATTGATCTTTTTTAAAGCATGTTTGGCAAGTTTTCTCAGTAACATCGCTTAAGAAATAATCGATCTCCCTTTCCGCTTCCTCCTCCTTTGACTTCAAACCATAAGTTGAAAAACTTTTTGCCAAGGCTTGAAATACATTTGAGAATTGTTCGACACGATGTGCAGTAACATCTCGAATGTTCCGTACATATTGTTGCTGTTCATTTGCATGCTCAACCGTCCCAGGAATGTATTTCGCCATCTTACTCGTAAAGGATGAGGAGGTGCATAAAAACAAAAAAACAGCCAATAGCGATTCAATGACATTAGGAAGTAATTGCGCAGTTCCTTCGCTATACAATCCGATTAATAATGTTGCGACAATCAATCCAAAAGATACTCCTAATTTCCGACCATCTTTTAATAATCCCCCAAGCAACCCAGCAAACGCTAGCAAACTCATTTGATACAAGTTCGACACATTTGCCAAACTCAAAATAAGTCCTGTAACAACACCGACAGTAGAGCCGATCGTTGCACCAGCAACAAACGCAAACAATAGCAATAAATAGCGAGCCATAATATGTTCCAATGATAATTGATAGAAAGACCACCCAATCATTCCGGTCAACATGGAAGATATGAGAATGACAAATGAAATAATCTCTTCAGGCTTTAATGATTGTTTATGTTTACGATTGTCAAATAAAGGCATACTTTGCAAAAAGATCAGAGTTAAAATGAATGCCAAGCCTGCTTCTACAAGTGTTGTCATTCCTTCATATAACGTCCATTCCTTTTTCCATATATATGCCATGGCTAATTTGACACCTAACGAGGTTAAAAAGACAACAATAGGCAATCGCCTGGCAGGAGTGTCAATCCATCGCTCAATAAAACGATGAAAAAGCAAAAATGTGATGATTCCAGCAACAATAAAAAGTGTTGTATAAAGCGATAACGTCAAAGCACCAGCAAGCAAAGCAACAAACACCAGCCCTGATTTTTCGCGTCGCATCGTGTAAATAGCAGCAAAAAACGGCAAAGCAAACGGAGTCATTTTCGTTAAAATTAGAGCTCGTCCTAAAAGAAAACCGATTAAAAGAAACATAAATCCTTGGTGCACAAACAAATGACCAAGCCGTACGTTTAAACGCCGAAACCATTGAGAAAATGTCGCTTTCGTGTCCCCCAATGGCACCTCAGATATTTGATTCACTACCTTTCGTTCTACTCTTTCCATTCCAATCGTCTCCCTTCCCCTTCATTTTATGATGTTTTGTTTATTATATAGACTGAATTATCAAAAATTTGTCAAAAAAGGGAGGCGATATGGATAAATCGTTCGACGTATTCTTTCAAAAAAAGCGCTATATATACAAAAAACCACCGATTTTCTTATGAAAATCGGTGGTTTTTATGAGCGAGTGACCCGTACGGGATTCGAACCCGTGTTACCGCCGTGAAAGGGCGGTGTCTTAACCACTTGACCAACGGGCCGTTATTCAATAGCGGCGGAGGGAATCGAACCCCCGACCTTACGGGTATGAACCGTACGCTCTAGCCAGCTGAGCTACGCCGCCACGTAACGACAATTAGTATAATACTATTATAATAAATGAAAGTCAATATATTTTTTTAAAAATTATACGTGAGGCTATCAACGAAAAAGCACCCATCACTAGATGGATGCTATGATGACTGCCCTTCATATTTCGGCAGCAAGTTAACCGCGTCTAGCGCCACGACCTCCTCGCTTTGACTCGGTATGACGTCTAAGGGATGCCAAACGATCTTCGCTTTCTTTTAAAAAGCGACTAATTTTTTGTTCAAAGCTTTCTTTCGAAGAACGATCGTTTGCTTTATTGCGCGAGCGTGGCGATTGTTCTTTCGCTTTCTTAATGGATAAACCAATTTTTCCATCTCTCTCAACATTGATCACTCTTACTTCGACGACATCACCGACTTTGAGATGATCGTTAATGTCTTTTACATAGTTATCTGCCACTTCGCTAATGTGAACTAATCCGGTTGAGCCTTCCGGTAGCTCCACAAATGCTCCAAATTTAGTAATGCCCGTTACTTTTCCCTGTAACTTGCTGCCTACTTCAATTGACATAAAAAAAGTGCTCCTCCTTAAAATCTAAAAAATCATTTTCTTCATTATACATAATGTAAAAAACAAGTGTCAATAAGGCAAGAGCCCAATCATCAAACATCAATCTTCAGGTGTAGTAAAGATGATCTCTCCCTCTTTAGAGAAGAAATACTCTTTGCGAGCAAGCTCAGCAATATATTCATCATCATTCAACTTTTTAATTTCATCATTGAGCTTCTCTTCTTCTTTTTTAAGCATCTGCAGCTTTACTTCTAGCCGTTCTTTTGCTTTCAATTTTGCATCGATTGCAGAAGATTGGGAAATGAGCGCATACAGAAAGACAGAAGATAAAGCCATCAGCATAACAGCGAATAAACTGAAACGCAGAAGCACTACTTTCCGACGTTTTGACGCCTTCTTTTCACGTTTTTCGTGTTCAAAGGCATAAGAAGATTGAATTTTCGTCACTTTGTTTTTATGCAATACGCTCATCTCCAACTCCTCCTGCTTCACCGCTTCTTACGAAATAAATTCGCTATTTTTTGCCAAAACCCTTTTCCCTTTTTTAACAAAACGATCACCTTTGTTCTCAAACGAATAGGGATCTTTGTCCAAAAGAAGATAAATATAGAATGAAAAGGTTTTAGTAGCAATTTGACTAAAAAACGGACAATCTTGTATAAAATTTTACCAACGTATAAAAGAATGTGGCAAGTACCAAACAAAAGAATGACAATAAAACGGTAAATAAGTCGGAGTGGCAATATGACGAAATAATGAAATAGTCTAATGATCAAACGATAAATCGAAACAACGATGCGAATAAAAAACTCTAAAATTTTTAAGTAGGTCGTTTTAAACAAACTTTGATAAGCTGCATACCCACACAAAAGGGCTAAAAATATATAAAAACGAATCTCTCCATTATTAACTAAAAGCAAAACATAAAAAGTTAACAAAGCTTGGACGATCCAAAAGAGAACATCGCTGATAAAAACGATCCAACGTGCCTTTTTTGAACGGTTCCATAAGCGGGCATACGTATCAAACGTAGCTCCAAGCCAACTTCCTATCCCAATCATTGAAAGCATGGTAAAAAACTGAGTGGTCAAGCTCATTTAAACAACTTGCTAAAGAACCCTTTAGCTTTCTCCGAGTGCTGCTCATCTAAATAAATGATCTCAAAAATTTTCCCTTTAATGGAAACGATCCCTTTATCAACATCTAAGTTTTTCATCTGTAAATTTTGACCTTTAATCGATAAAAAACCCATCACCGTTTCCAACAAAAATTCTTCATTATCGAAACTTTCAACTTGTTTAACACCTGTAATATCTAAAAGACGTCGACCGCGCATAATGAGATCATGTTCTTGCACCGTTCCTTTATTCGTTAAGCTTTGCGACATCTGTCATCCCCCCGCAAAATTCGTTTGTACATAATGTATGAATGCGGGGGTTTTTTTAGAACAAGCTACTCGATTCTCTCTTCTTTCACAATTTCATACAAAGTATTTGCATCTTCTTTTTTCACATTTTCTTGTAAGCTATTTACTCTTACGGTCACGTACTTTTGCCCGAATTGAATCGTAATTTCATCGCCGATCTTTACGGTTGAACTTGCTTTTGCTGTTTGGCCATTGATCATGACTCGCCCCTGATCAGCCACTTCTTTTGCTAACGTTCTTCGTTTAATTAAGCGCGAAACTTTTAAAAATTTATCTAAGCGCATCACTACATCCCCCTCTTTTTTGCTTCTTCCCATATTTCATCCAACTGTTCTAACGACAATTGTTGCAACGATTGCCCTCTTTTCTTGACCTCTTGTTCTATATATACAAAACGACGGTAAAATTTTTCATTGGCCATCGCTAATGCTTCTTCCGGATTAATTTTGTAATATCGGCATACATTAATGATCGCAAATAAAAGATCACCAAATTCAGCTTTTAGCTTTGTTTCTTCGATGTTCTCTTTATTGGCTTCTTGTTGGAACTCTTTGATTTCCTCTTGCACTTTTGCCCAAATCGGCTCTACTTCATCCCAATCAAATCCTACTTCCGCTGCTTTTTGTTGATACTTATATGCTCTTAATGTTCCTGGCAGCCCTTTCGCTACATCATCTAGCAATGACATCGCCTTTTCTTTCTTTTCTTCTGCTTTAATCTCTTGCCAATTGCGCACAACTTCCTCGGCATCATGGACCGTTACATCGCCGAACACGTGCGGATGGCGACGAATCATTTTTTCTGTAATGCTGCGAATGACATCATCAATCGAAAACATTCCTTCATCTTCGCCAATTTGCGCATGAAGCATAACTTGAAGAAGCACATCTCCTAATTCTTCAATCATATTTTCATCATCTTGACGATCGATGGCATCTAACAATTCATATGCCTCTTCAAGCAAATATTTTTTCAACGATTCATGCGTTTGTTTTCGGTCCCATGGGCAGCCGTTAGGTCCTCTCAATGTCGCAATGACGCGGCGCAGCGTTGTAAAATCATGATACAGCCATTCTTCCTTCTCCACTTTCGGAACATAAACACTTGTTAAATTATTGAGCGTAGCAACACGATCTAATTCATAAAGTGGCACCTTTTCGATTTTTTCGTCTTTGCTTCCTGCTGCTGTTACAATGTACACTTCGTAATCATGCGGCAATTTCTCTAACAAAGCGAGCTTTACTTCAGAGGCAACAAACGCATCATATACTTGGCAAAAAATCACATGATGTCTTAACTGAATCTCATCGGCCTGAAATGATGTCGCATCAAGCAACTGAAACCCTTCGATTGGATCTATTTTTAATGCGGTAAACAACGCGTCTAAAAAACTTTGCCCGCCTTCGACGACAATTCGACATTGACGTTGCTGTTCATAGTCGAACAACAATTGTACCGTTCGCTCAGCGACGAGCGGATGACCAGGTACAGCGTAGACAATATCACCCTTTTGCGCTTCTTGTAATAAAATAGAAACAATCTCAGCATACACATCTTCAAAACGATTATGTTTTTCATAGACATCGTCAAACGAGCGAAATTCAACACCTTCTGATTGCAATGACTGTACGACAGGATGGTCTTTTGTCCGTAGAAACAAACGTCCAGCCTCTTTCAATCTACGATAAACCCCTAACGGTAACTGTTCGAGATCTCCTGCTCCAAGGCCGACGACAAAAATCGTATTCATTTGGTATCCGCCTTTCTTACAATATATTTTTTGAAATAATACCCAAAAGGAATAACCGTTAACTCATTTTCCAAAAAGATTCCTTTCTTCATGATGATTATAATATAAACAATTCCGCCCAAGAAAACACCTAACACCGCTTGGACAGCAGAAAATAAACGCTCATGTTGCCAAAAAGAAAATAGCTGATTGGTTATCCATAAATAACCGATTAAAAAAACAGCCATCATGAAAGCTGAAAAAACCGTATGAACGATGATGGATTTAGATATAAACGGATTCTTCATTTTTCTATACAAAAACGCATATTGCAACAAAGTCATACCAACATAAGTCAATAACGTAGCAAAAGCCGCTCCAACCGTTTGCCAATGCGGAACAAGCCACATATTCAGCATCCATTTCATCACAATTCCTACAAAAACGGCCAAAACCGGAAATAGAACATATCCGAGCCCTTGTAAAATCGCAATCAATGTTAACGTCAACGACGTGAAAAGAATAGAGCAAGATAAAATCGTTAACTCAACCATCCCTGACGCATCTTTAAAAAGCATAATATTTGTCGGTTTTATTAAACAAACTAATCCAACCGATGCTCCAAGCCCAACAACAAAGGCAATCCGCAATGTTAAATGAATTTTTTCACGAATGAGTAATTCATTGCTTCTTATTTGATCACTCGACAAAGCCGGGACAAGAGCAAGAGAAAAAGAAGTGGCGACCACTGTTCCAAGTTGAATTAAGGGCTGCCCGCGATCATAAATCCCTTTCAACATTTTCGCTTCATTTCCTAGTCCTTCTGCTTGCAAAAGTGAAAGCAACGATAAAGAATCCACAAATTGAATAAAAATCAATACCATATTTGCCAAGCAAATCGTCATGCCTTGTATCGCTAAAAAGAAAAGCACTCGCTTTGTTTCCTTGCTAGAAAAGGAAATGTTCGTTCGAATGGAAACATGTTTTTGTCGAAGCCAATAAGCAATCAGGACGAAAAGAGCCGCAAAACCACCTAATAAAGAACCGAACATGGCACCTGCTCCTGCTTCATAAACAGTCGATCCGCTCATCAATAAAACATAAGAAAATGTTAAAATCGCTGCAACTCTGACAGTTTGCTCGGCAACTTGGGAAACAGCCGTAGGCAACATATTGTTTTTTCCTTGAAAGTAACCGCGAAGCGTTGATGTAAACGGAAGAAGTAAAAAAGAAAAAGAAACGGTGCGAATAAGCAACGTGAGTTGGTGATCGCCCATCATCGTTGCTAAAAAAGATGCTCCAAAATAAAGGAAACAAAAACTTATAAAACCAACAAATGTTAAAAAATAAAAAGAAAGGCGAACAATATGCATTTCAAATTGTTTTTGTTTATTTTCCGCAATCAACTTTGAAATGGCAACTGGATACCCATATGTCGATAACGCCAGAACAATGCCATAAAGAGGATATACTTGTTGGTAAATATAAAAACCGATGTCCCCAGAAATATTTTGATAAGGGATTCGATAAAAAGCGCTCAACACTTTTGTAATCAGGGCAGCAACTGTTAAGACAAATGCTCCCTTCAAAGCTGTTTTTTGTTGTTCTTGAGCTTGAAAAGACATTGTGTTTCCCCTTCCCAACAAACTAACGTCGATAATTATAGCACTTTTTCGTCCTTGTGAGCACAAAAGAAAAAAGGTAGCGCTTATGCTACCTTTCCTGTCTTTTTCACTGTTCCATTTGTCGAGCGAGAAATCCTGCTGCTGTTTCAGCCGCTTTATGTTCCACTTCTCCGATCGTTTTTTCTTTCGAAAAAATGACGACAGCACCAATGGGATCCCCGTTTGCAATAACGGGAGCAATCGTATACGACTTTACATCCTCTTTGTGCCCTTCAGCAAATTCTAATTCACTTTCTTCAACATGTAAAACAGATTGACGCTCTTCCATCACCTTTTCGACAAGTTCACTAATTTTTTTGTTTAAATATTCTTTTTTCGAAATTCCAGCCAAAGCAATAAATACATCTCGATCACAAATCAAGACAGGTTGTCCTAAGCTATCGAATAGCGCCTCCGCATATTCTTTTGCAAAATCCCCTAACTCGCTAATCGGTGAATATTTTTTCAAAATAACTTCTCCATCCCGATCAACAAATATTTCCAGAGGATCCCCTTCACGAATTCGCAATGTTCTTCGAATTTCTTTCGGAATGACCACTCTTCCTAAATCATCGATTCGTCGAACAATACCAGTTGCTTTCATCTATCGACGCCTCACTTTCATCTCATATTGAAAATGCACTGGTGAATTCATTGTTGAAGAATCCACCATTGTTGTGATTAGTATCCTTCACAACAAAACTTCTATACACGATGAAAGCGATTTTTTCAATTGAAGTGAAAATCCCCCATCATCATCATCAACAATAATTGCTAAATTTAAACATCCTCAATTATTTTTTTCGCATCGCCTAATCCTTTTAACAGTTCATAAATAATCGTGAGCCATTGTTGTGGTTTCATCGATTTCGTATAAACAACAATCTTAAATTTCTTCCCATCCATGCCAAAACCGATATCTCGCCCATAACGTTCGCCAAGTTTAAACAGTTTGCTTACATCGATTTCATTTGTCGTTTCCTCTGAAAGCAAGATCGTTACTTCTTGTTTTGTTTGTTTAATTAACTCTATTCGATGCTGTTTGGCATAAATTTTAATTTCTGCTATCTGGAATAAATAATCAACCTCGTCTGGGTAATCACCGAAACGATCACGCACTTCTTCACGTAACTCTTCAAGTTCTTCCAATGTTTCGAGCGATCTAAATCGCTTATACATGTCAATTTTTTGGCGGCCATCGGAAATGTAGTAATCCGGAATATAGGCATCCACTTCCACATCAATCTCTACTTGGAACTCCTCTTCTCGTTTTATACCTTTCCGTTGCTCAATCGCCTCTTTAAGCATCTGAGAATATAATTCAAATCCGACTGAATCAATGAAACCATGTTGTTCGGCGCCTAACAAATTTCCAGCACCGCGAATGGATAAATCGCGCATCGCAATTTTAAATCCAGAACCAAGCTCTGTAAATTCTTTGATAGCTTGCAAACGCTTTTCCGCAACTTCGGTTAATACTTTATCTTTTCGATACGTAAAATAAGCGTAAGCGATGCGATTAGATCGACCGACTCTTCCCCGCAATTGATACAGTTGGGAAAGCCCCATTTTATCCGCATCATAAACGATTAGTGTGTTTACATTCGGAATGTCCACACCTGTTTCAATAATTGTCGTGCTCACTAATACGTCATATTGTCCTTCTAAAAAGGCAAGCATCACTGATTCTAATTCATTCTCTGACATTTTTCCATGAGCATACGTCACGCGAGCATCGGGAACAAGCGCTGAAATTTCTTCTGCTTTTCGATCAATATCCTCCACGCGATTATAAAGAAAAAATACTTGTCCGCCTCGCGCCAACTCTCGCTCAATTGCCTCCCGAACAAGGACCGGACTATATTCCATTACGTAAGTTTGAACAGGGAAGCGATTTTCTGGTGGCGTTTCGATAATGGATAAATCTCTAACACCGATCATGGACATATGCAACGTTCTTGGAATCGGCGTCGCTGTCAACGTTAATACATCAATATTTGTTTTCATTTGTTTAATTTTTTCTTTATGTGCCACACCAAACCGTTGTTCTTCATCGATGATCAACAATCCTAAATCTTTAAATGCTACATCTTTTGAAAGAAGGCGATGCGTACCAATGACCATGTCAATTGTTCCGTCTTTTAATCCTTGAATCGTCTCCGCTTGCTGTTTTCGTGTACGAAAGCGGCTAAGCAATCCAACATTAATTGGAAATCCTTGAAAACGTTCCCGAACCGTTTCGTAATGTTGTTGAGCTAAAATCGTTGTCGGCACAAGAAAAGCGACTTGCTTTCCATCCATAATCGCTTTAAATGCAGCTCGTAACGCTACCTCTGTCTTTCCATATCCAACGTCTCCACAAAGGAGGCGATCCATTGGGCGTTCGCTTTCCATATCTCGCTTAATTTCACGAATCGATCGAAGTTGATCCTCTGTTTCTTGATATGGAAATGCGGCTTCAAATTCCCGCTGCATCTCGCCATCAGGAGAAAATGCATATCCTTTGCTCGCCTCACGTTCTGCATAAAGCTTCATTAAGTCTTCAGCGATATCTTGAACAGAAGATTCGACTTTCTTTTTAACTTTCTTCCATTCACTTCCGCCTAACTTATAAATTTTTGGTTCTTTTCCTTCTGAGCCAACATATTTCTGTACGAGATCAATTTGATCAACCGGAACATATAACGTATCATTTCCCTGATATTGAATATGAATATAATCTTTATGAATACCGTTAATTTCTAACGTTTCAATTCCTAAATATTTTCCGATTCCGTGATTCACATGAACAACATAATCGCCAACTTTTAACTCTGAATAACTTTTAATTCGTTCTGCATTTGATAGTTTTTGACGGCGAACTGGACGTTTCGCTCGTTTTTTAAATAATTCCTCTTCCGTAATGACCGCTAATTTTTGTAATGGCAATTCAAAACCTGTATTTAAATCCCCTTCAACAATTTGAAATCGCCCGTGCAACAACGGATCATTTTTACCTATTTTCGTTGTTTCAATTTCATAATCTTCTAATACGCTTTGTAATTTCTTTGTTCGTTCGTCATCACCAGCTAAGAACACAACCGCATAGTTTGCTTTTTTCCAGCGCTCTAGCTCTGATTTTAATAAATTCATTTGACTATAAAAAATTTGCATTTGCTTACAAGAGACGTTGACAATATTTTGCGGATGTGTATGCGGAATGTGACGCAAAAATAAAGATAAATAAATCATTGGTTTGGTCCGCTTCTGTAATACATCAGGGAATTTGTGAGAGACCATAACATCTTGAACCATTTTACCTTCAGCCAATAAGCTCGTATACCATTCTGCTTCTTCTTGTTCAAGCCGTTCAGCTATCTCTTGAATTCGGCTCATTTCATCGAGCAGCACAATGCCGTTGTTAGGCATATAGTCTAGTAAACTAGCAGGTGAATCGTAAAACAGCGATAAATACTTGTAAATTTCTTCGATTTTTTCTCCATTCTTCAGCTGTTCTAATTCAAATAAAATATGTTCGTGAAGACTCTCTTTTATTTTTTCGTCTTTGATATTTTGCAACGTGAATTGTAAACGTTCTTCTAATTTCTTAATTCCTTCTTTTAGCTGATTCTCGTCAACGATCATTTCCGTTGCAGGTCCAATAATCACTTCTTTAACTTCTGTAAGTGATCGTTGATCTTCTACGGAAAATGTGCGAATGGATTCAACTTCTACATCGAACAATTCAATTCGATATGGCAACTCCGCTGTCAACGGATAAATATCAATAATTCCACCGCGAACACTAAATTCGCCCGGAGTAGAAACCATTGAAACGCGTTCATACCCCATTGCCACTAATTGTTGAATATAATGATCAACATCGATTTCTTCCCCCAAACGAAAATGAAGCTGGCTTTTTTGCCACATTTCCTTCGGCGGAAGCAGTCTTCTTAATCCTGCAATCGGTGCAATGACAATCCCCTTCTCATTTTGGCACCAGTAATTCATAACCTCTAAACGCTGGCCTCTTAACTCTGGGCTAGCGACCGCTAGTTCAGCTGCCATTAGTTCGTTCACAGGATAAAGAAATACTTCATCCATATTAACCAATTGAACAAGATCATCGTATATTTTTTGCGCTTGGAATAAATTGTATGTAACAATACATAAAGGTCGATTCGTTTCTTTATATAAAGACGCAATAAAAACGGAGCGAGCTGACCCTGATAATCCTGTAACTAGTTGTTCTCTCAACCCCGCTCGAACTCCGTCCACAATCGATTGGATATCAGGATGTTTAATAAAATATTGTTGCAATCCTAACAAACAAAATCCCTCCTCTCATTCATCATAAATACAAAAATGCTTTGGTATTCCCAAAGCGCATTATTGTATAAATTTTTCACATTGATGAAAATCAGGGTTACGATCTAGTGCTTCTTGACAATCTTCGCAAATCGTTTTCACGTAAATATCTCCGTTTGGGAGGTAATCAATCATTTCAAGCCGTTCTTTCTCCGTTAATTGATGAAAACCTAGTTGCTCACTTCGCAATGATACCGCATCGATCGTGCCAATTTTGATACCGCAATGGCGGCAATAGTAGTGCAACGCCATAACAAGAAACCTCCTAATGGTCTTATCGAATACATTTTGAACCATTTAGAAGGTAAATATTCATATTTAATTAAATTCGTTCATTACTTGAATAAAAGGCGTCGATAACCATTTTTCACAAGCATCAGCCGATTTTTGAATAGCGGTTTCGATTTTTGTCATTTCCTCTTCAGTAAAGCGCCCTAACACGTAATCCGTCACCTTCATTCCATTTTGCGGACGATCAATCCCAATGCGAATGCGCTTAAAATGATCCGTACCGAGGTGATGAATTAACGACTTCATCCCATTATGTCCGCCTGCGCTTCCTTTTGGCCGCAAACGAATGGTTCCGGTTGGAAGATCTAAATCATCATAAACAACAATGATATCTTCCACATCGATTCGATAATAGTCCATCAGCGGACGCACACATTCTCCTGATAAATTCATATATGTTAAAGGCTTGCATAATATGACTTTTTCTCCACCAACCGTTCCGATCCCAAATATTCCTTTGAATTTTGCTTGATCTAACGATACTTGAAAACGTCTAGAAAGTTCATCGATCACCATAAATCCGACATTGTGCCTTGTTCGTTCATATTCTTTACCCGGATTTCCTAAACCGACAAATAACTTCACCATGCTCTCCTCTCCTTACATGTTCATCATATTACAAAAGACGTAACCAATCCTGGTTACGTCCGTTACGGTGCAGTTGTTTCTCGTCCTTCTTCTGACTCAGGCCGCCCTGCTTCCTGTTCTTCACCGCTATGAATTTCCTCTTCCTGTTTTGGCGGCAAAACGGATGCAATCACTTCCGTCGGTTCATGATTGATCTCGTATTTTCCTTCTGTTTGAATATCTTGAACGGTGATCACTTGTCCAACTTGTAAATGAGTGATATCAATATCAATAGAGGACGGAATATTGGTTGGTAAAGCCCGAATCGATAATCGATGAAGCGATTGTTGCAGCACTCCTCCATCTTTGACACCAGCAGCCTCACCAACCAATTGAACATTCACTTCCGCTTCAATTTCTTTCGTTCCATCAACTTCTTGGAAATCAAGATGAATAATTTCACTGCGAATCGGATCTTTTTGAATCTCTCGAACAATGACAGGATGTTCTTCACCAGCTACTCGTATGATTAAAATATTGGTTCTTCCAGCTGTTCGAATGGCCTGCAAAAAATGAGCTGCATCTACAGAAATCACTTTGTTATTTACGTTTTTCCCATAGATGACTGCTGGGATATAGCCGTTTTTGCGAATTTGCTGAACGTTCGAATTTTTAACATCTGTACGCACTTGAGCTTCTATCAATGCCAAAAAAATTCACCTTCCTGTTTTAGAATCTATTCATTAACTTCTCCTAAAACAGGGAGGTCTAAACGTCATTAATCAATCATTAATCAAATAGGGCGCTAATGGATTGTTCCTCGTGAACGCGAATAATCGCTTCACCAATTAATGGAGCGACAGATAGCTCTACAATTTTATCGATTTTCTTTTCTTCTGTAAGCGCAATTGTATTTGTTACAACAAGCTCTTTAATTTTTGAATTTTTAATGCGTTCAATCGCTGGACCAGATAAAACTGGATGTGTACAACATGCATATACTTCCTTTGCACCATGTTCAGCCAATGCGTTTGCTGCTAATGTGATCGTTCCAGCTGTATCAATAATGTCATCTACTAAGATTGCTACTTTTCCTTGCACATTCCCGATAATGTTCATGACTTCAGCTACATTTGGTTTTGGACGACGCTTGTCAATAATCGCAATCGGCGCTTTTAGACGATCAGCCATTTTGCGTGCGCGTGTCACACCGCCATGGTCTGGAGAGACAATGACAATATCTTCTAATTGTTTGTTTTTAAAGTAATCTGCTAAAATCGGCACACCCATTAAATGGTCGATTGGAATATCGAAAAATCCTTGGATTTGTGGAGCATGTAAGTCTAATGTAATGACGCGGGAAGCTCCAGCCGTTTCTAACAGGTTAGCGACAAGTTTTGCTGTAATCGGTTCGCGAGAGCGAGCTTTACGATCTTGACGGGCATAGCCATAATAAGGCATGACAATGTTAATCGTTTTGGCTGATGCACGTTTTAATGCATCAATCATGATTAATAGTTCCATTAAATGTTCGTTTACAGGTGAGCTTGTTGATTGAATTACATATACATCACAGCCGCGGATACTTTCTTCGATATTAATTTGAATTTCGCCATCACTAAAACGTGAAACGGAGCATTTTCCTAATTCAACACCAATGACTTTTGCAATTTCTTGAGCCATCGCAGGATTCGAATTTAACGCAAACAACTTTAGATTAGAATCAAGATATTGAGACATGGTAAACCTCCATTAGGAATTTTTCTTCGCTTGTAAACGTTCAACATAATTTTCTTTATTCGTTTGACGAGCGCGAGCGATTGCCAAAGCATTTCCTGGCACATCTTCTGTAATTGTTGAACCAGCTGCAACATAAGCTCCTTTTCCGACTACAACAGGGGCAATTAAATTCGAGTTGCAACCGATGAAAGCACCGTCTTCGATTTTTGTTACATATTTATTTGTTCCGTCATAATTGACGGTAATTGAACCACAGCCAAGGTTTACATTGCTTCCAACTTCAGCATCACCGATATAACTTAAATGCGACGCTTTGCTTCCTTTACCAAAGGTTGATTTTTTGATTTCAACAAAGTTGCCAATTCTTACATCATCATCAATTTTAGATAGCGGACGAATATGCGCAAATGGACCAATCGTAACATGGTTGCCGATTTCACTATCATGAACAACGGAATGACGAATCGATGTGTTATTTCCAATTTTACTATTTTTAATTTCACTATTTGGCCCAATGATGCAATCTTCTCCAATAATCGTACGTCCCTCAATCCATGTCCCAGGATAAATGATCGTATCTCGTCCAATTTGTGCATCAGGTGATATATACGTATGGTCCGGATCAATGATTGTTACACCATTTGCCATATGTTTACGATGAATTCGTTCACGCATAATTTTTTCCGCTTTCGAAAGCGCGATACGGTCATTAACTCCTAATGTTTCTTCAAAAGAAGAGGTTTCGTATGCGGAAATGATTTCCCCTTGTTTTTTCAAAATCTCAATCACATCTGGTAAATAGTATTCTCCTTGTGCATTGTTGTTCGATACTTTTGTAAGCGCTTCAAACAATGCGCGGTTGTCGAAACAATACGTCCCCGTATTAATCTCTTGAATTTTTCGCTCTTCTTCTGTTGCATCTTTATGTTCAACAACCTTCTCAACATGTCCTTCGCTATTGCGAACGATTCTTCCGTAACCTGTAGGATCATCAGCAATTGCGGTTAAAATCGTCGCTTTTGCTTTTGTTTTAAGATGATAGTTTAAAAGCGCTTCCATCGTTTCAGCCGTGATCAATGGTGTATCGCCGCACACAACAAGCGTAACACCATCTTTATCAGCTAGATGAGAAGCCGCTTGCATGACCGCATGAGCGGTTCCAAGCTGTTCTTCTTGCAACACATATTCGCTTTGATCACCAATTTGTGCTTTTACTTGTTCAGCACCAAATCCTACTACTGTAATTAATTGATCGACACCTAATCTTGAAATTTCATCCACTACATGCTGAACCATCGGCTTTCCACAAACAGGGTGCAATACTTTATACAACTTCGATTTCATTCTCGTCCCCTGTCCAGCCGCTAAAATGATCGCATATCGTTTCATCGCAAGGCCTCCATACCTCTCTTTATCCATATTGAATATATATCAATTATGTATGTATTTCAAGGAAACATTGTCATCTGCCAAAAAAAATCAATATTTCAATTATTTGTTTCGTATCAACAGGGAAAAACTTAACATTCTACACGTAAAAAGGACCCTTTCCGAAACGGATCGGGTCCTTTCCTATCATTACGAAGCGCCTGCTTCTTCAAGCTCTTTTTCCAATTCACCTAAACGATGATACTCAGCTAAAACAGCTTCTTGGATTTTCCCGCGGGTTGTTGAGTTAATCGGATGAGCGATGTCACGGAATTCCCCGTCAGGAGTACGCTTGCTTGGCATTGCAACAAACAAGCCATTGTTGCCTTCAATTACGCGAATATCATGAACAACAAATTCATGATCCAACGTAATTGAAGCAATCGCTCTCATACGTCCTTCGGTATTCACGCGGCGTAATCTTACGTCAGTTACTTCCATTCTGTTCACCACCTTTTCCCTATATAAGAACTTGAGTTAATTTATTCCACATCACTTTCATTTTTCCTGCTAGTACAAAAAAATTTTTTTAAAAAGTTTCACGATTCACAAGCGCGATGACTTCAATTTCGACAAGCGCATCTTTTGGCAAACGTGCAACTTCAACGCAAGAACGAGCTGGTTTATGCTCGTTAAAATATTGTCCATACACTTCATTCATGGCCGCAAAATCGTTCATATCTTTAAGAAACACCGTTGTTTTAACAACTGTGTTTAACGACGCACCAGCCGCTTCAAGCACCGCTTGTAAATTTTTAAACACTTGATGTGTTTGCGCTTTTATATCTCCTTGCACCATTTCTCCTTCTGGTGTCAATGCAATTTGCCCAGAGCTATAAAAAAGATTATTAACAATAACTCCTTGTGAATAAGGACCGATTGCTTGTGGAGCTTGATTGGTGTGTACTGTTCTCATGTTTTTTGCCTCCTTCATGTCGTTAAACAATATGTAATGTCGATCATTTTTTATTATTTGACAAACTGAAAGTAGTTTCCTTCTTCTACGGTAATTTGTTTTTCTTTCACATTCACAGATGTCAGCTTTACAAGCGAAACATATTCATCCACTAGCCGCTCTTCTGCTTCTTCGGATTCCACTAACACGCCAATTCCGACAACGTTCGCTTTAAACTCGGCTAAAAGGCTAATCATTCCGTTAATTGTTCCGCCCGCTTTCATAAAATCATCAACAATCAGTACATTGGCTCCTTCCGTTAAACTGCGTTTGGAAAGGACCATCGTCTGAATGCGTTTAGACGAACCAGATACGTAGTTAATGCTCACCATTGACCCTTCTGTTACTTTACTATCGCGACGAATGATGACGACAGGAACATTTAAAAAGCTAGCAACCGCATAAGCAAGCGGAATTCCTTTCGTCGCAACCGTTACAACAAAGTCAATTTTTTCGTGCGCAAAAACAGAAGCATACAGTCTTCCAATTTGATTAACAATACGCGTATCCCCGAGCAAATCCGTCATATACAAATAGCCACCCGGCAGCAAACGATCAGGATCGGCCAGCATTGTACATAGCTGAGCGATAAATTGCTTTGCTTCTTCTTCAGCAATTTTTGGGATATACTGTACACCACCTGCTGCGCCTGGAAGTGTCCGCAATATCCCGATCCCTTGTTGTTCAAACGTTTGCTTGATGATCGCTAAATCTTCACTAATAGAAGATTTTGCAGATTGGTAACGTTCAGCAAAAAATGTAAGCGGCACTAATTGATGCGGATGATGAAGTAAATAATGCGTCATGTCTACCAAACGGCTACTTCGCCTTAACTTCATAAAAAAACCTCCTAAACTCGAATTTTTTATCAATGACATGAATATACGTTCTTAATCAAGGAAGTGCCGTTCTCCAATCAGTCGAACAGCATATACGTGATCACAAAACCCTCGCAATCCGTTGTAAATACGATGCATTCTGGAGTCGTGCTGAACGAGACCAAAGACGGTTGGCCCGCTTCCACTCATTAGCACCATATCGGCACCAAACCGTTTCATTTGCTCTTTAATTTGTGCCACTTCAGGATACATTTTTAATGTGACACTTTCCAATACATTCCCAGCTAGAGAGCAAATTTTTTCATAATTTTTCTCCTTGATTGCAGCAACCATTCCATCCACATCAGGATGTTTGACCGACTGCAAGTCCAGCTGACGATACACGTCTGCTGTTGAGACGCCGATGGCAGGCTTGGCTAAAACAACCCAGCTCGATGGCGGAGCAGGAATATGTTCGATCTTTTCACCTCTTCCTGTCGCAATAGCCGTACCACCATACACACAAAAAGGGACATCTGAACCAATCTCTGCCCCGATTTGCGCTAGCTCGTCCAAACTTAATCCTAACCTCCATAGTTTGTTTAAGCCCCGCAATGTTGCAGCTGCATCGCTGCTCCCTCCAGCCAAACCAGCGGCGACAGGAATCGATTTTGTAATCGAAATAGCGACTCCTCGTTTAATGCCAAATTTCGTTTTGAGTAGCTTAGCTGCTTGATATGCTAAATTTCGTTCATCATCAGGTACAAAACGATTGTGCGAAACGATTTTAATCGTGTCTGTATATAGATCGACAAGTTCAATACGATCCGCTAAATCAATCGTTGTCATCACCATCTTTACCTCATGATATCCGTCCGAACGTTTATGTAATACATCGAGAGATAAATTAATTTTTGCTGGTGCTTTCACTAATAACCTCAAGCTCTTCACCTACTTTTCCGACTTCAAACTTCTATCGACATTGTACCATAAAAATACGAAACAAATACGTGACATTTCGACATCGCTCACATATCTCATAAATCGGTTCCTTTCGATCATACAAGTTGAGTATCTGATCATAAAAGAGAAATAGGTTTTCTGCCATCGGCGGTAAGATTTTTTACGGAAATAAAAAAAAAGAGACCACCTTTTGGTCGCCTCTCAGAACAAAAATAGCCAGTTTGAAATCACTGCCCATTCACTGCTATAGTTTCATCATCTAAAAATGTAAGTTGTACGGTTTCCGTCAACACATCTGCATAGCTGTATGATACGCGCTCAAAAGCGTTCTCTTCCTGGTCGAGTTCAATGACAAACACAGACGGATACGTCTCGGCTAAAATTCCACAACGCTCAATTGTTTTTCTTCGTCCACCATTCGCTTTCAACGTCAATCTTCTACCGAGATTGGAATCCAACACCTGTTTAATTTCCGACAATGTTTTTCCCATTTTATCCACCTCACTAATATGTATTATAACAAATAAATTCAAATAAGTCAAAAATTAAAAATTATATCAGTAAAAAATATTATATGTCAATATTTTTATTGACTATTTTAGTATGGAACAACCCATTTAAAACTATGTATAAAAACCTGCTAACGTTCAATTCACATTAGCAGGAACATTTATATATGATAAGCTTAATTTTCCGACATAAACAAGCTTTTCTGCCACTTCTCCGAACGAAAACGCCATCAGACAAATGAATTTGTCTGTCATGCGTTTTACGTTCGGAATCGGCATGCTTCTAGCATGCCGGGGCGGCAAGAAAAACCTTGCCGCCTATGGCAGAAAAGCGACCTTCTATTCACGATGAGATATGTCGGAAACTCAACTTGAATCTATATAGCTTGCATCTGTTACTTGCCGAAAAGGCATTCCGGTTCGTAAGACTCCTTTTGTCTCCACCCCGCCAAGCCCCTTTTCTCCGGTTAGCGTATTTCTTAACACATCCCAAACATGAACCCGTTCCATAAATGGCGTAAAGCTGATTCGCGATACGATGTATACAGGATCCAATGCATGAATATTTACTCGTGAAGGAGAACTAGCAAAATTAGCACCTGCGCGAATTAATGATTCAAAATGAGATTGACAAGCTCCTGCAAAAATGACGAGTTGATCGAGATGAGGGATTTTTTTTCGCGCCTCTCTTACCGTTTGCACAAAATATTTAGAATGACGATACGCGTTTAAATCTTGAATTTTACCTTTCGTCTTTGAATACGAATCATGCCCAGTAATCACTAAAATATCCGGTCGTACTTGTTCAAGCAAAGCACCTACTTTCTCTGGCATTTCTTTCTCGTTACAATGAACGCCATATACAGGTACACCGATGCGTTCATACAAATGAAGACATTTTCTTAAATAAAGGGGGTCTCCATCCAAATGAAGAACGCGCCCTGGTATTTGAAAAAAATCGACTTTCGCCTCATATCCTCCTGTTGCTTCATACTCGCTTTTTTCACGCAGCAAACGATAATCTTGACGCAATAATTTGTAGGATTGTTCGATTAATTCTTTTTCTTTCTGTTTGCGTTTTCTTTTTTCTCTTTCGTCTATAATCACTAAATCAGAAAAAGGAGCATCAGCAATGAGCCGAACATCTTCCCCGTGGAGAATCGCTTCCTTCTCTCCTTCTTGTTCTTTTATACCGGTCACGCGAAACAATATATCACATTCGTACGATTTACGAGCGACAATGTCGCCGATCTTGATCATTCAAATCCCTCCACCCCTTCTTTTCTCTGTAACATATGCATCGAATACCTAGATGGTGTTCGAAAAAACAGCCAATAAAAAAAGAGGCCAAAACGTTAGGCCTCTTGTTGAAAAATATCGTATAAACAATCGCTTAACGAAGCAAATTCAGCAATGGTTAACGTCTCCCCTCGTCTTTGCGGATCAATATTCGCTTGCTGTAAAGCTTTTTCAATTTGTCCTTTTCGCTCTTTTCCGTTCGGCAGCTGACTAATTAAATTGTTTAAAATGGTTTTTCTTCTCTGACCAAAGCTTGCTCGAACGACTGTGAAAAAGAAAGATTCATCCTTTACTGGAACAGCTGGCTGATCGAGTTTGGTTAAACGAATAATAGCTGAATCAACATTCGGTTTTGGAATAAATACCGTTCTCGGCACATTCATAACCGTTTCCGCGTTTGTATAATACTGAACAGCAATGGTCAAGGAACCATAATCTTTCGTTCCTGGTTTGGCAGCCATTCGGTCCGCTACCTCTTTTTGTAGCATAACGACCATTCCCCGAATCGGTAAACGATCGGTCAACAACTTCATAATAATCGGCGTCGTTACATAGTAAGGCAAATTCGCAACAATCATCACTTCCTCAACATCGGTAAACTCTTCTGAAATCACTTTACCGACATCCGCTTTTAAAATATCTTGATGAATAACAGAAACATTGGAATAAGGAGAAAGGGTATCTTCTAAAATCGGCAATAATCGTTGATCAATCTCAAACGCAACTACTTTTTTGGCCCGCCGAGCTAGATGTTCTGTAAGGGCACCGATCCCCGGACCGATCTCAATCACACCGCTTCGTTCAGAAATCTCCGCAAAATCAACAATTCGATGCAAAATATTTGGATCAATTAAAAAGTTTTGACCAAGACTCTTTTTAAAGGAAAAACCATATTTATCTAAAATTTCTTTTGTTCGTGTCGGGGTAGCAATATCCTTATACATAATTTTCCTCCTGCATCACTTGCTTTAATGCCTCCGCAAATTGTCTTCTCGAAATTTGAAACATTTGCAATCGCTTATGCAATTGTTTTCCGTTTGTATAGCCGATTTTTAATAATTTACCTAAACGTTCACGCCGCGCTTTTGCGAGAGGGCCGCCAATTAAACCTGCATCCATTAAATCCTGAAAAGTGATCTCTTCTTTTATCTCGATCGTCTCTTCATATACATTCGCTAAAGCATGGCGAATCGCTTCAACAGAAGCATGTTCGACACCTAAACCTTTTCCGTTTTTTTCTTTCGCCTCTTCTCGTGATAAAAATGCATGTTTGCACCCAGGTATTTTTTGGGAAATGATTTTACGAATTTTTTCCCCTGGATAATCAGGATCGGTAAAAATAATAACTCCTCTTTGCTGTTGCGCCAAACGAATGCGCTCTAACGTTTCTGCACTTAATGCTGAACCGTTTGTTTCAATTGTATCTGCTTGCACAGCTCGTTGAATAGCAACGGTGTCATCGCGACCTTCGACAACAATAATCTCTTTAATTTTCATAAAAACCTCCAACATACCTAAAACTTTTCTTTATCCATTATAACGAAAAAAACAGAGGATCGCGAAATCCTCTGTCCATCGTATCACTTAATAATTTTAATCTTAACCCTTTTTATTCCCCATTTGAATGCTTTAGATTTAGTTGGGAAAAACACGTCAATTTTATAACCTTTGACAGCTGAACCCGTATCAGCAGCAATCGCATAGCCATACCCTTCAACATACACTTTCGTGCCAAGCGGAATGATGCGTGGATCAACCGCAATCACTTTAGCATTTGGGTTGGCTCGTAAATTAACCCCTGTTGCCGTTTTGCCAGAACAACCGCCGCAATAGGCTGTATACGCAGTAGCAGTGACGTAAAGTTCTTGTGCAAATTCTTCTCTGCCACGCGATACTAAAGGTTGTGGAACGACCTTTGTTCCGACTGCTACGATGCGATTCTTACTCGGTTTAATCATCTCTTTTTTAACCAATTTCCGAGAAACTTCTTTCCCGTTTTCCAAAATGACTTCATATTGTTTAGAAACGAGTCCTTTTTCTCCCTGGCTAATCACTTTTTGTTGACCTTTTGATAATTGCGCATCTTTTTTTATAACAACGGCATAGTTCACTGGTTCTTCCACTACATCGGTGACTTTTTCAACTCGTATAATTTTAATTTTTGTATTTTCTTTAACGGTTTCATTTAATCCTGGGTGTATACGGTCCAGTTCATTTAATTTAATATGTTGCTTTGCTAAAAAGTCAGCGACAGTAGTCGAAGTGGACCAGACATGCTGCTCTTTTCCACCGTCATTGAGCACAACTGGAAACGCCTTTTGAATTGTAATTTTCATATTTTCCTTGATTGGCTCATTGAGATTTGGTGAAATTTCATCATGCTCATGAATTTCAATTTGTTCCGCCTTCAACAAATCTTTAATTGTTTTTGCTGTCGTTCGTAATTTCTTTTCTTTTCCATCAATCACAAGCCGAATCGGCTTACTAGCTTCCCAAGTAATTTTTAAGTCGTCAACCACTTTCGTATTTGCCGAGGGATACAAATAATCTTCAGGATGAAGTGGAATGTCATAGTTTTCTAGAATTTCAGCTACCGTTTTCGCATGTGTTCGAATCTGTTGTTCTTTTCCGTTTAAATTTAGCGTAACCGTTTCTTTTGTCCATTCATAACTAGCATATCCCGTCATAGTAGATAAAACAATGAAACTTCCTGCTGTAACAGCCATTTTTTTCTTTGGCGATGCCAGCAAGAAATTTTTAACGTTTGTAATCAAAATCGAAAACGCCTCCTTTTTAACGATAGACTCCCTGTAAGAACGCCTCCCTCATCTGTTAGATATTCATCCTCTATTATTCAAAATATTCAGCTAAAAGGGAAGGAAGACTTGTCGACAAGCTTATTGTATGCTTACAGTAAAAGTTGTAGAACTTTTTCTACTGATCTTTTGATCAGACAAGCCTCCTTCCAAAGCGACATATTTCGCTATCGAACAATGCCGAATAATCGCTTTGCATTGTCGGACGTTTTTTGCGCGACTTCCTCCCATGTAATCCCTTTTAACTCAGCAATCGCTTCCGCTACATATTTTACATAGCTCGGTTCATTTCGCTTCCCTCGAAAAGGATGAGGCGTTAAATACGGACAATCTGTTTCGATGAGCAGGTGCTCAAGAGGGATTTCTTTCGCTACTTCTTTTGGTTTTTTCGCATTTTTAAACGTGACTGGTCCGCCGAAAGAAATATAAAAATTCATTTCAATGCATTGCCGCGCTACTTCGAGACTTCCGCTGAAACAATGCATAATTCCGCCGACTTCAGCCGCATTTTCTTCACGTAAAATCTCAATAATATCAGCTGTTGCCTCACGATTATGTATAATAATTGGCAATTTTACTTTTTTAGCTAAGCGAATTTGTTTGCGAAAAACCTCTTTTTGAATATCTTTTGGTGATTTATCCCAATAATAATCAAGCCCCATTTCTCCTAAGGCTACTACCTTTGGATGAGAGGTCAGCTTTTCAATCATGATTAAATCATCATCGGTCATATCAACGGCATCGACAGGATGCCAACCAACAGCAGCATAAATAAAATCATAGCTTTCTGCTAACTCCATTGCCCGTGCAATCGTCGGGCGATCAAAACCAACAACAACAATATGGGATACACCTTCTGCGCGCGCCCGCTCAATAACTTCCTCTACATCTTCTTCAAATTGTGCAGCATTCAAATGTGCATGAGTATCAAACAACATAGCCGTTACCCCTCTTTTCATCCGAGTTTAGTCTACCATACATAAATCACAGCGATGTAACAATTCCATTACAAAACAGAAACAAAGAGGTGTTGTGCAAACCGCACAAAACACCTCTAAACGAACATTACTTTACTTTTGCCCCATTTGGCAGCGACTCATCGACCGTTGCCAACGATAAAATTCCATTTTCTTCTCCCGCAAGAATCATTCCTTGTGACAATTCTCCCCGTAATTTCACCGGCTTTAAGTTTGTCACACAAATCACTTTCTTCCCAATTAACTCCTCTGGTTTGTAATGTTGCGCGATTCCTGACACCACTTGTCGCTTTTCATATCCTAAATCTAATTGAAGTTTCAGCAATCGATCTGCCTTCGGAATTGGTTCAGCATGAATAATTTGTGCCACACGCAAGTCGATTTTCATAAAATCATCTATTGTAATTTCTTCCGTTTCCGTTTCATTTTTCTCTTTTTGTTGAACAGCCGTTCCTTTCATTTGCGATTTAATATATTCCACCTCTTCATTTACATCTAACCGTGGGAAAAGAGGCTCTCCTTTGACTACTTTTCTTTCTTCCTTAGATAATCCAAATGTTTGCAAGCTATCCCAGCTCATCCATTCCTCTTCGGAAATTCCTAGCTGTTCAAAAATTCGCTTCGGTGTTTGCGTTAAAAACGGTTGCAATAAAACAGCTGTATAACGAAGCGATTCAGCTAAATGAGCCATGACGGATGCCAATACGTCTCTCTTTGTTTCATCTTTCGCTAGCACCCATGGTTGCGTTTCATCAATGTATTTATTTGTTCGGCTAATGAGCTGCCATATTGCAGTAAGCGCAAGCGAAAATTCCATTTTTTCCATCGCATCTTCATAGTTTTTCACCGTTTCCTTTGCGGTTTGCACAAGCTGTTCATCAAATTCGGTATGCGCTCCGTTATAAACAGGAACCACGCCATCAAAATACTTCTCGATCATGGCAACTGTTCGATTGAGCAAATTCCCTAAGTCGTTGGCCAAATCGTAATTAATTCGTTCGACAAAACCTTCTGGTGTAAACACACCATCTGATCCGAATGGCACTTCACGAAGCAAATAGTAACGCAAAGCATCTAAACCGTAACGATCAATTAAAACAACAGGATCGACCACATTTCCTTTTGATTTCGACATTTTACCGTCTTTCATGAGAAGCCATCCATGAGCAAACACTTTTTTCGGAAGCGGCAACCCTAGCGCCATTAACATAATCGGCCAATAAATCGTATGGAATCGAACAATTTCTTTTCCGACAAGATGAACATCAGCTGGCCAATACTTCTTATATTTTTCATCGTTTTCCGTGCCGTATCCCAAAGCAGTGATATAGTTGGATAAAGCATCAATCCAGACGTAAATCACATGCTTTGGATCACCTGGAACCTTAATTCCCCAATCAAATGTTGTCCGAGAAACGGCCAAGTCTTCCAATCCAGGCTTAATAAAATTGTTAATCATTTCATTTTTTCGTGATTCCGGCTGAATAAACTCTGGGTTTTCTTCATAGAACGCAAGCAAGCGATCGACGTATTTGCTCATGCGGAAAAAGTATGATTCTTCTTTTACTTTTTCAACTGGACGACCGCAATCTGGACAATTTCCATCCACTAATTGCCGCTCTGTATAAAATGATTCACATGGAGTACAATACCATCCTTCATATTGATCCAGATAAATGTCTCCTTGTTCTAAAAGACGAGCAAAAATCTTTTCGACCATTTCTTTATGCCGCGATTCCGTTGTGCGAATAAAGTCATCATAAGAGATATCTAACTTCTTCCACAACTCTTTAATCCCGGCAACAATTTCATCAACATATTCTTGCGGTGTTACTCCTTTTTCTGCAGCCTTTCGCTGAATTTTTTGCCCATGTTCGTCCGTTCCCGTCAAATACATAACATCATAACCGCGCAATCGTTTATACCGAGCCATCGCATCCCCTGCGACTGTCGTATAAGCGTGACCGATATGTAGTTTATCGCTCGGGTAATAAATCGGTGTCGTAATATAAAACGTTTTCCGTTGATTTGTCACTCGCAAACCCTCCCTATCACACGTTTAGCAGAAAAGCCCTCGCCCAAAGGACGAGAGCGATTATATACTTCTATTCTTTATAAAAACATCTATTCCTCTTATCTCAACAAAATATACATAAAAACAGAGACAGATGTCAACTCTCCGCCATTCACGATCAAAATAATCCCCTTTCGACAAAACGAATTTCAAAAAGTCGAATTTTGTCGAAAAAAATAGGGTGATTTTGTCGAAAAAAGGTTGAAATTTGTCGAATAATCCTTATAATTAGGTTTGTATCGACTTGAAAAGAAGTAAAAATCTGTATAACTTTTCGAAAATCTCCTGTGCTCCAGCAATGTTTTTTTCTTTTTGAAAATCTTATGCTCAAGCGAAATCGAGCAAAAACAAAATACATTTTTTTTAAATTTTGTATATAAAAGGATTGACTTTTAATGGAAATATTGCTATGATGAAGCCACAGGAGTTTTGTCGAATATTGACGAAAAAGATAAAAAATTATAAAGAGAGGAGAAGAAAAATATGAAATCTACAGGTATCGTTCGTAAAGTTGATGAATTAGGCCGCGTAGTTATTCCGATTGAATTGCGTCGTACATTAGGCATTGCTGAAAAAGATGCATTAGAGATTTATGTAGACGACGATCGCATCATCTTGAAAAAATATAAACCAAATATGACTTGCCAAGTAACAGGTGAAGTATCTGACGACAACTTCAAACTTGCTGACGGAAAAATCATCTTAAGCCGCGAAGGTGCAGAAATCCTTCTAAAAGAAATTCAAAGCCGTCTCCAAGAAACAAAATAAAAAGTTTCTCTAGTCTTTTCTAGAGAAACTTTTTTTATAATCGATGATATTGCTCGTAAACATCTCGTTTTGGCAAATTACGGTCTTTGGCTGTTTGCTTAATCGCCTCTTTAGAACTCAATTGTTTTTCACGGATATAATAGTCAACATGTTCAATAACAGAAAGAGAATGCCACCATTCTTTTTCGATCTCTACTTCTTTGCTCCCTTCAACGATGAGACAAAATTCCCCGCGGACTTCACCTTCCTCGAGCCAATCAATCACATCGCCAATCGTTCCACGAACAAATTCCTCAAACTTTTTTGTCAGTTCACGTGCAAGCACCATCTTCCTGTTCCCGAACACTTCTAACATCATTTCCAACGTGTCTTTTAGACGATGAGGAGCTTCATAAAAGATCATCGTATCTGGAATTTGTTTCAGTTGTTCTAGCTGTTTTTTCTTTTCTTTTTTCTGTCGATGAAGAAAACCATAGAAATAAAAATGGCTTGTCGTTAAACCTGAAGCCGTTAACGCTGTAATCGCTGCATTCGCCCCGGGCAAAGGAATCACTTTACAATCGGCATCAAGCGCTTGAACAACTAATTCATAACCGGGATCCGAAATGGTGGGGGTTCCCGCGTCGCTAACCAGAGCAACATTTTTTCCTTCAAGAATGGCCGAAATAATCTTTTTCCCATTAGCTTCCTTATTATGTTCATGATAGCTAATAAGGGGTGTGTGGATTTGAAAATGATTTAATAACTTCTTCGTTTGTCTCGTATCTTCTGCCGCAATCAAATCAACTTCCTGTAATGTTTTAACAGCACGAAACGTCATATCTTCTAAATTTCCAATCGGCGTTGGAACAATATACAAAGCTCCTTTTTCGTCATCGTGTTCAAAACTTTTTTGTCGGTAATACATTTTCATTCCCTCGCTATTTATGATTCGCCGTATAATATTTCCTTTAATTCTTTCGTATACTCATTATCGTCATGATAGACAATGAGCGGCGGTAAAATTTTTAATCCAGCATTTCCATCTTTTATTCCCTCAATGAGAATCGTATTGGCTTCTCTTCCAGCCTTCGGATAGACAAATCGAAGCCGCTTCGGTTCAAGACGATATTGTCTCATCAGCGTCACAATATCCAACAAGCGTTCGGGACGATGAACAAACGCTGCTTTCCCACCTTGCTTTAACAGTTGACTGCTGACACGAATAACATCTTCTAACGTACAATAAATTTCGTGTCGAGCAATGGCGAAATGCTCATTTTTATTAATTTCATCTTGGCTCGGAGTTGGAAAATAAGGTGGATTGCACGTAACAACATCAAATTTACTGTAGCCTAGCTGCGCTGGCATATCTTTTATATCTCCATGAATGATCTCGATTTGTTCATCTAACCCATTGTAATGAACGCTTCGTTTAGCCATATCATAAATCTTTTCTTGAATCTCAACGCCAATGATTTTCCCTTTTGTTCTTTTACTTAACAAAAGAGGAATAACGCCGTTTCCTGTACACAAATCAACTAAATTTCCTTTTTGAATGGGTACATAAACAAATTTAGCAAGCAACACCGCATCTAACGAAAAAGCAAAAACAGAAGGACTTTGAATGATTTTCATATCCTCCGCTAAAAGATAGTCTAAACGCTCATCATCTCGTAGATCGATCACTTTCATCCCTCTTTCACCAAGAAAATAGCCTTCCGAAAAAATGATCGGAAAGGCTATTTTTTATTTAGAAACGATAAACAAAATAAGCAGTCGCCTTCTGTTCGCAGGCTCCCATAATGCACGTTACAAATATGAAATCCTTCTTGATAAAGTCGTGCTAAGTTATCGTATCCTTCTCCAATATCGATCAATCTCGATCCTTTTTTATGATGTTTTTCCTTTCGCTCGGATTGCTCAGCCTGTTTGGATAATTGCTCAAGGCGTCTACGCAAATGGTCATTTTCTACTTGCAAACGGTGATTTTCTTCTATAAGTTGCCCTAGATGCTCTTTTAACTCTCCCAATTGGCGATACAAATGGGCAATTTGCTCTTCCATGCTTGTGACCGATTGAAATATTTCTTTCTTATTCACGTAATCCACCTCATTAATCTGTGGCTTGAGTTGGTAGAGCTGTTTCTTTCATCAATTCATCAATCGTATATTCAACGACACGTTCCTTATCCACTAACTCAACCTGCAAAACTCTCTCTAAAATGTTCAATCCGACTACTTTTCCTACCCCGTGCGGCGTTTCGATCATCTCCCCGAGATCAGGAAGCTGTTCTTTAGCCGTTTCATATTCATCATTCTCATATTTCAAGCAACACATTAATCTTCCGCATAAACCGGAAATCTTTGTCGGATTTAGCGATAAATTTTGATCCTTCGCCATTTTTATTGAAACCGGTTCAAAATCTCCTAAGAAAGTCGAACAGCAAAGCATTCTTCCGCATGGTCCGATCCCGCCAAGCATTTTTGCTTCATCTCGGACTCCAATTTGTCTTAATTCAATTCTTGTCCGAAAAATGGCGGCTAAATCTTTAACAAGCTCACGGAAATCAACCCGACCATCAGCTGTAAAATAAAAGATCACTTTATTGCGATCAAATGTATATTCAACGTCGACCAATTTCATTTCTAAACCGTGCTCTTCTACTTTTTTCAAACAAATATCATAAGCCTCTTCCGCTGCTTTTTTATTTTCCTCCACAATGAGCTTGTCTTTTTGATCGGCAATCCGAATGACTTTTTTTAATGGCAATACAATATCATTTTCATCGACTTGTTTTTTGGCGATGACCACTTTTCCAAACTCGATTCCGCGAACCGTTTCCACAATGACATAATCACCATTAGAAATAGGAAGATCGCCCGGATCAAAGTAATAAATTTTCCCGGCTTTTTTAAAACGAACACCCACTACATCATACAAATGTTGATCCCTCCCGCAATTGCAATGCTAACTGCTCCATTAAAAGCTGCGGATTCATATTGGTATTCAAACGCGCTTTCGCCCTTAAAATCGCAGACATATTTTCAATCACGCGTTTTTGTGAATAAAGAAAAGAATATTGTTTCAATTCAGCAATGCAATCATCATAAATCATCTTTTCTTCTTTATTTGTTTGAATATACAGCAAATCTTTATATAAATACAATAGTAAATCTAATCCTAAACTCATTTGTTCTTTATCAGCAAAATGCGGTAACCACTGATCTTGAATCACGAAAAGAGCTTGTATATAACTTTTGTTTAATGCTTCATATAATTGTAACACTATTTTTCTTGCTTGTGCAAACCAATCACTTTGGCTTAATTCTAACGCTTCCTGCCGGCTGTTCGTAACATGAGCGGCAAGAACTGCGATGTGACGCGGAATGCCTTGTTCCTCTAAATATGCGGTGAGAATACGTGTCGGCAAAGGTTTGAAAGAAATAATTTGACAACGCGAAATAATGGTATTTAACATCCGATGAAGCTGCTCTGTCAACAGAATTGCGATGGTGTTTGAAGAAGGTTCTTCTAGAAATTTAAGCAAGCTATTCGCTGCATTGACCGTCATTTGGTCTGCATGCTCAATAATATAAAGCTTCTTATTTGACTCCATCGCTGTTTTTGTAAATTCCTCTTGTAATTGATCAATTTGATGTTTTTTAATGGATTGACCATCTGGTGCAACAATATGAACATCCGGATGATTGCCCGAATCAATCCGTCGACAATTGATGCATTGATAGCAAGGCTTATATGTTGAACGATTGAGACAAAATAAACTTTTTGCAAATAATAGACTTGCTTCTTTTTTCCCCGTTCCTCTCTGCCCTTCAAATAAATAGGCATGAGCAACTCTTCCCTTTTGAATGCTGTTGGCGATCATTCTTAATGCATTCGGTTGATATTGTTCAAGTTGCTCCCATGACATCGACATTTTTTATCACTCTCTTACTATTAAAGTTCATTCGCATTCGTTAAAAACGGCTCGAGTAACGCAACAACATCGCTGAAAACTTTTTCAATTGGTTGAGACGCATCTACTTTTCTCATTCGTTTTGGAAATTGCTCAAGCAGCATTAAATACCCTTTTCGAACTCTTTCATGAAAAGCCAGTTGTTCTAAATCGAGTCGATTGACTTCCCGTTTTTGATTTTTACCAATTCGTTCAAGACCGATCTTCGGATCAATATCGAAATAAATGGTTAATGTTGGCATAAGGCCGTTAATGGCAAATTGGTTAATGGATAAAATCTCATCCACTCCCAACCCACGCGCAAATCCTTGATACGCAAGCGAACTATCAATAAAACGATCACACAACACAACTTTTCCCTCTTCTAACGAAGGAATAATTTTTTCTACCAGATGTTGCCTTCTTGCCGCCGCATAAAGCAATGCTTCCGTTCTTGCATCCATCGTTTTGTTATTCGGATTTAAAAGAATCGAGCGAATTTGTTCAGCAATCTCAATGCCGCCCGGTTCTCTTGTCGCCATAACATTAAACCCTCTATTGATTAAATGACGTTCAAGCATTTGAACAATCGTTGTTTTTCCTGCCCCGTCTGGACCTTCAAATGAAAAAAATAAATGTTTCATCCAATTTCCTCCTATTCAAAAACCTCTAGACCGTCATTGATTGTATCTGATTGAAAATAAGCACCACAATCTTTTAAGTACTGAATCAGCTGAATATGTTGTTCAGTAATGATCTCCCCAACGAATAAAACGGGAATGCCAGGCGGATAAGGAATCACCATCTGTGCAGAAATACAATGAACGGCTTCTTCTAAAGGAACTACTTTTCTTTTTCGATGCTTGATTTTTTTATAACTTACAACTTCCGAACTTGTTGGAAAAGTATATTGAAATGTTCTTTTTTCATCTCTCTTTTCACAGGAAATTCCCTGTAAAGCTTTTTTTATTTTTTCAATGATGACATCAATGTTTTCAACTAACGCTAATGGATAGACGAGTAAAACATTGTTTGGATCAGCGAGTTCAGTAAAAACCCCTTCTCTTTCAAGTTTTCTCTGCAATTCATATCCAGATAAATGACTACGCGTTTGCAAAGTAATTTTCAACAAATCTGTTTGGACTAGAGGATTTTTAGACTCTACTACATCAATCCCATCTATTTGTTTAAGTTGCTGTTTAAAGTAATGAATTTGGCTTTCAAGCTGTTGAATATAGGATTGAGATAGCTGTGATAAGTAATATCTAGCTAAATCCAGTGACGCCATAATCGGATATGAGGGGCTGCTCGTTTGAAATAATTGCAAAAAATATTTCAATTCTTTTTCATTAATGAAACGGCTATTAAAATGCAAAAAAGATCCCATTGTCATAGCGGGAAGTGTTTTATGAGCCGAGTGAACAACAAGATCTGCCCCGCAAGCAATCGCAGTTTTGGGAAATGGCTTCCCAAGTATAAAATGCGCTCCATGTGCTTCATCCACTAAAACCGGGATATGATACGAGTGAGCAAGTTGCACCACTTCTGTCAAATCAATTGACATTCCATAGTAATTCGGATTGGTCAAAACAATGGCAGCTGCATCTGGATGCTGTCGCAATGTATTCTCAATGGTTTCAAACGAAACAGATCCCATTGTTTGCACTTCTTCATCAAATTCCGGGGAAATAAAAATCGGCTCTGCCTCCATCAAATTCAATGCATTGATAATTGATTTATGGCAATTTCGCTGCACAATAATTTTCTTATTCTCTTGACAAACCGTAGCAATCATCGCTAGATTGCCAACAGTCGACCCATTCACTAGAAAATAGGTTTGTTTCACACCATAAAGCTGAGACGCTAATCGCTGAGCTTCGGCAATAGCAGCCGTAGGGTGATGTAGATCATCTAAATGGGAAAGTTCCGTAACATCTAAATGTAGTAACGGTACAAAAAAAGAACGGGCTTCTTTCGGGAAAACAGAACCGTATTTATGCCCTGGTACATGAAAAGAAATCGGTTGTTGTTGATGGTGTTCATATAGCGCTGAATACAAAGGAGTTTGTTTTTGTTCGTCCATGATGCTTCTTCCCTTACGTTAAAATTCTATATAAACTTCATTTACTTTTCCAACCTGTCTCACTGTACAATGCAATTTGAGAAATTAAACATACCATATATATATTAAAACAAAACAGGCCCTAATGATAGGACCTTCACGATTACGAATATATCTTGTTTTCGATTAACTTCTTTAAACGATTTACATAAAATTGATATTTAGCATCATCCGTGCTTGTTTGTACGATGTCATTGTGACAATCAAGACATATAAAATAATGACAAAGATGAAAACCTTTTTTGTCTGAATGATCGCATATAATACAAACATCATCTAATTTTTCCATCCATCCTCCACCTCCCATAAACAGTTTTCCCAGTTTCATATAACAATATACTTTGAAACTATGCATTAGTTTCCAGAGGTAAAAGGATAGATGGTTGAATATAAAAAAAGACCAAACTCAAAAGAGTTTGGTCTTTTTCATACGCCCGGCAACGTCCTACTCTCGCAGGGGCCCCAGCCCCAACTACCATCGGCGCTGGAGAGCTTAACTTCCGTGTTCGGGATGGGAACGGGTGTGT
>NZ_SLUL01000016.1:10581-56576 GCF_004341205.1 Thermolongibacillus altinsuensis | reverse complement strand
TCAAGATGAGATTTCCCATCGCGTTAAGCGAGTAAGATCCCTCGAAGATGACGAGGTTGATAGGTCCGAGGTGGAAGCGTGGCGACACGTGGAGCTGACGGATACTAATCGATCGAGGACTTAACTAAACCGGGAAAAGCCGAGAACGGTCCTTGGCGAATGCCAAGGAAGCATCCGACGGAAGTAGTAGCTTTCGACGAAGAAATGCTTGCATTTCGACGGAGAAAGCGGAACGGAGGAGGATGCTAGTTTGAGGCTAGACATCAGAGCCTGTTATCTAGTTTTGAAGGAATGAATCCTTCAATAAAAGTTGGCTCGGTGACGATAGCGGAGAGGACACACCCGTTCCCATCCCGAACACGGAAGTTAAGCTCTCCAGCGCCGATGGTAGTTGGGGCTGGGGCCCCTGCGAGAGTAGGACGTTGCCGGGCAAAAAGGCCAAGATTGGTTGATCCAGTCTTGGCCTTTTTGTTTTTTACAACATTTAAAATATTGTTTGAATGATTGTTTTGATTCAATTGAAAATGGAAAAAATAATATGTGAAAAAGGATTGTTTTCTTGCATTTTATTTGAATTCAATATATATTAAAAGTAAAGTCAAATATAGTCAAAGTCAATTGACAGAGGAGGGATTATGTGAGGAATATCTCTGATGTCATTGAGCAATATTTGAAACAAGTGCTAAGTATGAGCGGGCGAGATATTGTTGAAATTAAAAGAAGTGAAATTGCTGATAAATTTCAATGTGTTCCTTCGCAAATTAATTATGTAATCAATACACGCTTTACTTTAGAGAGAGGATATATTGTTGAAAGTAAGCGTGGAGGCGGAGGATATATTCGCATTACAAAAGTAAAAACACAAAATTCTTCGCAGTTAATTGATCATCTTTTGTCGTTAATCCAAGAGCGAATGAGCCAGACAAATGCAGAACATATTATTCAACGTTTAGTGGATGAAAAGGTAATTTCGAAGCGTGAAGCGAATATTATGTTAAGTGTTATCGATCGCACCGTTTTATCAATCGATCTTCCTCAACGTGATCAATTACGCGCAAGAATATTAAAAGCGATGCTTACATCTCTAAAATACAATTCGTGAGTGGGGAGAGAGGTGGATACGTTGATATGTCAAGAATGCAAGCAAAGACCAGCGACGCTCCATTTTACCAAAATTATTAATGGTGAAAAAACGGAAATTCATTTATGTGAGCAATGTGCTCATGAAAAAGGGGAAATGTTTATTTTCCCTGATAGTTCAGGATTCTCCATTAACAATTTACTTGCGGGACTATTGAACATGGATTCATCGATTAAAGAAGCAAAAGCAACGCCATTTCATAATCAAGAAATTTTGCAATGTGAACGTTGCAAAATGACGTATTCTCAATTTGTAAAGGTAGGGAAATTTGGTTGTTCGGATTGTTATGAAACGTTTCAGAATTACTTAAATCCGATTTTGCGTCGCTTGCATAGCGGAAATACGCTGCATGCCGGAAAAATTCCGAAGAGAATCGGCGGAAACATCTATGTGCGTAAGCAAATCGAACAGTTAAAGCAAAAATTACAAGAGCTTATTGTAAGAGAAGAATTTGAAAAAGCTGCAGAAGTTCGCGACCAAATTCGTGCCCTTGAAATGAAATTGAATGGGGAAGGGGGCTTTTAAGCGATGGAATTTCATCAGTTTTTTAACCGGGCACTTAGCTCATGGATGAATCAAGAAGGCCCCGATTCTGATATTGTATTAAGTAGTCGCATTCGCTTAGCGAGAAATATTAAAAATTTTTCCTTTCCAACTGTATTTACAAATGAGGAAGCTTTGCAAATTGTTCGTTTCTTTGAGATTACTTTTTCTGGAAAGAGTTATGGTCATATTGGTCGATTCGTTCTCTTAAAAATGAATGAGCTCCAACCAATTGAAAAAAGAGTATTAGTAGAAAAGCATTTGATTAGTCCACACCTAGCAGAAGATGCTGTTTTTGGAGCTTGTCTTTTATCGGAGAATGAAGAAGCAAGCATTATGATTAACGAGGAAGACCATATTCGTATTCAATGTCTGTTCCCTGGTTTCCAACTAACAGAAGCGCTTCAAGTCGCAAATGAATTGGATGACTGGATTGAAGAACATGTCGATTACGCTTTTGATGAACAAAGGGGATATTTAACAAGTTGTCCGACGAATGTAGGTACAGGATTAAGAGCCTCCGTTATGATGCATTTGCCTGCTCTTATTTTAACTCAACAGATGAATCGGATTATTCCGGCTATTAATCAGCTTGGATTGGTTGTTCGTGGCACATACGGAGAGGGTAGTGAGGCTTTAGGAAACATCTTTCAAATATCCAATCAAATCACATTAGGAAAATCTGAGGAAGATATCGTTGAAGATTTAAAAGGCGTCGTTCGCCAACTGATTGAACAAGAGAGAATGGCGCGTGAGGCATTAGTAAAAACTTCAAACATACAATTAGAAGACAGAATATTTCGTTCTTACGGCATATTAATGAATAGCCGAATTATTGAATCGAAGGAAGCGGCGCAGCGTCTCTCCGACGTTCGGTTAGGAATTGACTTAGGTTATATTAAAGATGTGCCAAAAAACATTTTAAACGAACTGATGATTTTAACGCAGCCTGGTTTTTTACAACGATATGCAGGCGGAGCTCTACGACCTCATGAAAGAGATATTCGCAGAGCTGCACTTATTCGAGAACGTCTAAATAGCTGGAAAAATAAGTGAAAAAAACGGAGGGTGATGAGAAATGATGTTTGGTCGATTCACTGAGCGTGCGCAAAAAGTTTTAGCGTTAGCTCAAGAAGAAGCGATTCGCTTAGGACATAATAATATCGGTACAGAGCACATTTTGCTTGGTTTAATTCGTGAAGGTGAAGGAATTGCTGCAAAAGCTTTAATGGCACTAGGTTTAGGTCCTGAAAAAATTCAAAAAGAAGTGGAATCATTAATTGGTCGCGGAAGCGAAGTAGGGCAAACGATTCATTATACTCCTCGTGCGAAAAAAGTAATTGAATTATCAATGGATGAGGCGCGTAAACTCGGCCATTCTTATGTCGGCACTGAACATATTTTGCTCGGGTTAATTCGCGAAGGAGAAGGAGTAGCAGCTCGCGTTTTAAATAATTTAGGTGTTAGCCTTAATAAGGCGCGCCAGCAAGTATTGCAATTGTTAGGAAGCAACGAATCTGTTTCTGGGCACCATGGAGGCACAACAACACATGTGAATACACCGACACTAGACAGCCTTGCCCGTGATTTAACCGCAATTGCAAGAGAAGGGGGCTTAGACCCTGTTATTGGGAGAAATAAAGAAATCCAACGTGTCATCGAGGTATTAAGCCGAAGAACAAAAAATAACCCTGTTTTGATCGGGGAACCTGGGGTAGGAAAAACCGCTATTGCTGAAGGATTGGCTCAACAAATCGTTAATAATGAAGTGCCAGAAACGCTTCGAGATAAGCGAGTTATGACGCTCGATATGGGTACGGTTGTTGCTGGAACGAAATATCGCGGTGAATTTGAAGATCGTTTGAAAAAAGTGATGGATGAAATACGTCAAGCAGGAAATATCATTTTGTTTATCGATGAATTGCATACGTTGATTGGTGCTGGAGGAGCAGAGGGAGCAATTGACGCTTCAAATATTTTGAAGCCTTCCCTTGCCCGCGGCGAGTTGCAGTGCATCGGTGCAACAACGCTGGATGAGTACCGAAAATACATTGAAAAGGATCCGGCTTTAGAAAGACGTTTCCAACCGATTTATGTAGAGGAGCCGACGATCGAAGAATCCATTCAAATTTTAAAAGGATTGCGAGACCGTTATGAAGCGCACCATCGCGTTTCTATTTCTGATGAAGCGATCGTTCAAGCTGTAAAGTTATCTGATCGTTATATTTCCGATCGTTTCTTACCAGATAAAGCGATCGACTTAATTGACGAAGCTTGCTCAAAAGTTCGTTTGCGTTCCTTTACTACGCCACCAAATTTAAAAGAACTTGAACAGAAGCTAGAAGAAATTCGAAAAGAAAAAGACGCAGCTGTGCAAAGCCAAGAGTTTGAAAAAGCGGCATCATTGCGCGATGCAGAACAAAAATTGCGCGAACAGCTTGAAGAAACAAAACGGGCTTGGAAAGAGAAACAAGGACAAGAAAACTCCGAAGTAACTGTTGAAGATATTGCGATGGTTGTGTCAAGTTGGACGGGTATTCCAGTATCGAAATTGGCGCAAACCGAAACAGAACGTTTGTTAAAGCTTGAAGAAATTCTTCATTCACGCGTGATCGGTCAAGAAGAAGCTGTAAAAGCTGTAGCGAAAGCAGTTCGTCGCGCGCGTGCTGGATTAAAAGATCCAAAACGCCCAATCGGTTCATTTATCTTCTTAGGTCCAACAGGAGTTGGAAAAACAGAATTAGCAAGAGCGCTTGCTGAAGCGATGTTTGGCGATGAAGATGCACTTATTCGAATCGATATGTCTGAATATATGGAGAAACATTCAACATCTCGTCTGATCGGTTCTCCTCCTGGTTATGTCGGTTACGAAGAAGGGGGACAACTAACAGAAAAAGTTCGCCGCAAGCCATATTCGGTCATTTTATTAGACGAAATAGAAAAAGCGCATCCAGATGTGTTTAATATCCTTTTACAAGTGCTTGAAGATGGTCGTTTAACCGATTCGAAAGGCCGTACCGTTGATTTCCGAAATACAATTGTGATCATGACTTCTAACGTTGGTGCGGATGCATTAAAACGTAACAAGTATGTTGGATTTAATGTGCAAGATGAAAGCCAGCAATACAAAGATATGAAAGGCAAAGTGATGGATGAATTGAAAAAGGCATTTCGTCCAGAATTCCTAAACCGAATTGACGAAATTATCGTCTTCCATTCTTTAGAGAAAAAACACTTAAAAGAAATTGTTACGTTAATGGTTGAGCAGTTGAAAAAACGTTTAAAAGAACAAGAAATTGAGCTTGAGTTAACAGATGCGGCAATCGAAAAACTAGCGGAAGAAGGATATGATCGAGAGTATGGAGCTCGCCCGTTACGTCGCGCGATTCAAAAACATATTGAAGATCGTTTGTCAGAAGAATTGTTAAAAGGAACGATCGGCAAAGGACAAAAAGTAACAGTAGATGTGAAAGATGGGCAATTTGTTGTATTAACAAACGAGGTTGTTGGGTAAATAGAAGAAAAAACAAGGTATGCAGCTAGAGGCATACCTTGTTTTTCATCTACATAAGAAAGGAATTGGACCATGGTGAAAAGAAAAACAAAGTTTGTTTGTCAACATTGTGGATACGAAACGCCGAAATGGATGGGGAAATGCCCAGGTTGCGGTGCTTGGAACTCGATGGCTGAAGAAATAGAAGCTGTCAAATCGCATTCACGAGCTTTGTTTCTTCACACAGATGAAGCGATGATCACAAAACCAGTTTCGATTACAACAGTCGAAACGACGCGTGAACCGAGAATCGAAACAGATTTAATGGAGTTTAATCGCGTGTTAGGCGGAGGAATTGTTCGTGGTTCGCTCGTATTAATTGGCGGTGATCCCGGCATCGGCAAATCAACGTTGTTGTTACAAATATCTGCTCAATTAGCGCTGAAACAGCACAAAGTATTATATATTTCTGGAGAAGAATCGGTGAAACAAACAAAGCTGCGTGCCGAGCGATTGCAAGTAGTTGCTGAACAATTGTACGTACTGTCAGAAACCAATTTAGAATATATTGCTCAAGCTATTGAAGAGACGAAACCATCTTTTGTGATTATCGATTCCATTCAAACGATTTATCGTTCCGAGATTACATCAGCTCCCGGAAGCGTTTCACAAGTGCGTGAATGCACGGCTGAGCTAATGCGGATTGCAAAGACGAAAGGGATTGCCATTTTTATCGTTGGCCATGTGACGAAAGAGGGATCCCTCGCTGGTCCACGAATATTAGAACACATGGTAGATACGGTTCTATATTTTGAAGGAGAACGCCATCATACGTATCGCATTTTACGTGCTGTAAAAAACCGTTTTGGTTCAACAAATGAAATCGGCATTTTTGAGATGAAGGAAACGGGTCTTGCTGAGGTGACAAATCCATCAGAAATTTTTCTTGAAGAACGTTCTAAAGGAGCAGCAGGCTCAACTGTTGTGGCGTCAATGGAAGGAACAAGGCCTGTTTTAGTAGAAATACAAGCATTGGTTTCTCCGACTAGCTTTGGTACACCGAGACGAATGGCAACAGGGATTGATCATAATCGTGTTTCGTTGTTAATGGCTGTACTTGAAAAACGAGTAGGGTTACTGTTGCAAAATCAAGATGCTTATTTGAAAGTAGCCGGGGGAATTAAGCTGGATGAACCGGCTATTGACTTAGCGATTGCGGTAAGTATTGCTTCGAGTTTTCGTGATCAACCGACAAATCCCGCTGATGTGATTATCGGGGAAGTAGGGTTAACTGGAGAAGTACGCCGCGTTTCGCGCATTGAACAAAGGGTACAAGAAGCGATAAAATTGGGATTTCAGCGCATGATTATCCCAAAAAGCAACCTAAGCGGGTGGAATGTTCCGAACCATGTAGAAGTGATCGGTGTAACGAATGTAGAAGAAGCGCTTTACTATACGTTAGGCGATGGGAAAAATCGGTGGATGTAATTTTCTGGTATTTAACAAATATATTAAAAAATAATTAAAAACGATGTCATTATTGGTTTCAAACATTGGAAACTGTTTATAATGTAGTAGAGGAGGTGAAAACGTGTTAAAACGGATCGTACAGTTATTTTTTCTTATTGTTGGTGGAATGTTAGGGATTATTTTCCTTCCACATTTATTTAAAATTTTGCATGTTGAGTCTATCCCTTATTTAGAGAGTCCTTATGTATCGGCGCTTTTAGGAGCGATCATCTTATTCCTTCTCACATTTTGGTTGGTCGATTATGTCGTTGGACTTATTCATTGGATGGAAGAAACGCTTGTTAAGGCTCCTGTTACCGATCTTTTATTCGGTAGCTTTGGCTTAATTTTTGGCTTAATCGTGGCCTTTTTAATTGTCATTCCTTTAAAGTCTATTCAGTTTCAAGTTGTCAATACAGTTTTGCCGATTTTTCTCACCCTTTTACTTGGTTATTTAGGATTTCAAGTAGGATTTAAGAAAAGAGATGAATTAATGAATCTTTTTTCTCTCTCGAACCGAATGACGAAGAAAAAAGGTGGGGAAGAAGAGGCAAACGAACATAAAGGGAAATCATTGAAAATTTTAGATACAAGCGTTATTATTGACGGAAGAATTGCAGATATTTGCCAAACTGGATTTTTAGAAGGAACGATTGTGATTCCTCGCTTTGTTCTCGAAGAATTGCAACATATTGCGGACTCTTCGGATGTATTAAAAAGAAATCGAGGAAGAAGAGGGCTTGATATTTTAAATCGAATCCAAAAAGAATTAGCGATGGATGTAGAAATTTACGAAGGTGATTTTGACGATATTCAAGAAGTTGACAGCAAGCTCGTAAAATTAGCAAAATTAACTTCAGGGGTTGTTGTTACAAACGATTTTAACTTAAATAAAGTATGTGAACTGCAAAATGTAGCGGTATTAAACATTAATGATTTAGCAAATGCAGTCAAGCCTGTTGTTCTTCCAGGAGAAGAGCTGAATGTGCACGTCATTAAAGATGGAAAAGAACATAATCAAGGTGTCGCTTATTTGGATGATGGAACGATGATCGTCGTTGAAGACGGAAAAGATTATATCGGCAAACGAGTGGATGTATTAGTTACGAGCGTGTTGCAAACGTCTGCGGGAAGAATGATTTTTGCAAAGTTAAAGTTGCTTGAAAAAGCATTATAGTTTATTGTTAGGGGAAAGAGCAATGGATTATCAAGTTGTCATACCAGCTGCTGGACAAGGCAAAAGAATGAATGCTGGAATGAATAAACAATTTATTGAACTTGATGGAAAACCGATCATTATTCATACGTTAAGCGTATTTGAACAAGATGATTGGTGTAAAGGAATTATTTTAGTCATTAATGAACAAGAACGTGCTCATTTTGAAAAAATGCTCAAGCAGTTTCAAATTAAAAAAGTAGTTGCCCTCGTTTCTGGAGGTTCTGAACGTCAGCATAGTGTTTATAACGGTTTAAAAGCTGTTCAACATACGGATACGGTTCTCATTCATGATGGGGCTCGTCCGTTTATCACCATTGCTAAAATTCATCAGCTTGTTGAAACAGCAAAGGAAAAGGGAGCAGCGATCGTTGCTGTTCCTGTTAAAGATACGATGAAGAGAGTGATCGATCACCTTGTAGAGCAAACGGTAGATCGATCGAGCTTGTGGGCTGTGCAAACGCCACAAGCTTTTTGCGTTTCACTTATACGAGAGGCGCACGAACGGGCCAATGCAGAAGGATTTATCGGAACAGATGACGCTAGTCTTGTTGAAAGAATGGGGAAGGAAGTTGTTGTCATCGAGGGAGACTATACGAATATCAAACTTACAACCCCTGATGATTTATTATTTGCAAAGGCCATTTTGTGTTCAATGAAAGGTGGATCATATGTATCGAATTGGACAAGGATTTGATGTTCATCAACTAGTAGAGGGTCGCCCGCTGATCATTGGCGGGGTTTCTATTCCTTATGAGAAGGGGTTGCTTGGCCATTCCGATGCGGATGTTTTGCTTCATGCGATTGCTGATGCGTGTTTAGGTGCGATTGCGGAAGGGGATATTGGCAAGCATTTCCCAGATACAGATGACTCATACAAGGATGCTGATTCAGCTGTCTTGTTGCAACATGTTTGGAATTTGGTCTGTGAAAGAGGATATAAACTTGTGAATGTAGATTGTACAATCATTGCACAAAAACCAAAGATGGCTCCATACATTCCACAAATGAGGGAGCGAATTGCGGCATTGCTAGGTGGCGATGTATCACAAGTAAACGTCAAAGCGACAACGACAGAAAAGCTCGGGTTTACTGGGCGAGGAGAAGGAATTGCTGCTCAAGCAATCGTTTTATTGCAAAAGATCGAGAGTTAACAACAATGGATTTTAGCAGAGGTTTAATGATACAATGAGGTACAGAAAAAAGCTGGATGGAGGTTAATAAGATGTCACGAGAAGTGAGAGTGCGCTATGCGCCAAGTCCGACTGGTCACTTGCATATTGGAAATGCGCGCACGGCGCTATTCAACTATTTATTTGCGCGTAATCAAAAAGGAAAATTTATTATTCGTATTGAAGATACAGACCAAAAACGAAATATCGCAGGCGGAGAGGAGAGCCAGTTAAAATATTTAAAATGGCTCGGAATTGACTGGGACGAAAGCGTAGATGTTGGCGGTGAATACGGTCCTTATCGCCAATCAGAGCGCAATCATATTTACAAACAGTACTATGAAGACTTGCTTGAACGTGGGTTAGCCTATAAATGTTACTGTACGGAAGAAGAATTAGAGCGCGAACGCGAGGAACAAATCGCGCGCGGAGAGATGCCGCGTTATTCAGGAAAATGTCGTCATCTAACAGAAGAAGAGCGCAAAAAGCTAGAGCAAGAAGGAAGACAGCCAAGCATTCGTTTTAAGGTTCCACAAGGAAAGGAATATAAATTTAACGACATCGTCAAAGGTGAAGTTTCTTTCCGATCTGATGATATTGGTGATTTTGTCATCGTCAAGAAAGATGGCACACCGCTCTATAACTTTGCGGTTGTAATTGATGACCATTTAATGAAAATTTCACATGTTCTACGCGGTGATGATCATATTTCCAATACACCAAAACAATTAATGATTTACGAAGCATTTGGCTGGGAACCTCCAGTGTTTGGACATATGACGCTCATTTTTAACGAACAACGTAAAAAATTAAGCAAACGCGATGAGTCCATTATTCAATTTATTGAGCAGTATGCTGAGTTAGGATACTTACCAGAGGCGCTTTTCAACTTCATCGCTTTGCTCGGTTGGTCTCCTGGCGGTGAAGAAGAAATTTTCTCAAAAGAACAATTGATTGAGATTTTTGACCCAGCTCGTCTTTCTAAATCGCCAGCTATATTTGATAAGCAGAAATTAACATGGATGAATAACCAATATATGAAAAAACTTGATCTTGATCGAGTTGTAGAGCTGGCTTTGCCGCATTTAGTGAAGGCAGGTCGCTTACCAGAGCAGATGAGCGAAGAACAAAAACAGTGGGCGCGTAAATTAATCGCTTTATATCAAGAGCAAATGAGTTACGGTGCCGAGATTGTTCCGTTATCTGAAATGTTCTTCAAGAGCGAAATCGAGTATGATGAAGAAGCAAAGGCGATTTTAGCTGAAGAGCAAGTGCCAGAAGTATTAAAAGCATTTTTAAACGAAATTGAAAAGCTTGAAACATTCGAGAGCGATGACATTAAAGCAGCGATTAAAGCGGTACAAAAAGCAACAGGGCAAAAAGGGAAAAAATTATTTATGCCGATTCGTGTCGCTGTGACAGGACAAACGCATGGACCTGAGTTGCCGGAAGTAATCCACTTGTTAGGAAAAGAAACGGTTGCGGCTCGCTTAGAAAAATTAGTGCGTTAACATTTTTCCTTTTATGTAATAATATAAAAATAGAATATAGGCGAAAGCGTTGATGAGGAGAAGTAAAAAGTATCGACATGACAGAGAGAATCACCTTTGGCTGGAAGTGATTTATGTTCGATGCTTTTGAAATGCACCTCAGAGTCTCCTTTCGAACCAGAGCAGAGGCGTTCTGCAGTAGAATGGAGCGGATCCCACCGTTATAAGGGTTAGAGTGAGCCTTTTTGGCTAAACAGAGTGGAACCGCGCTCAAAGCGTCTCTGTGTCGTTGTACACAGAGACGCTTTTTCGTTTAAACCTACCAAAAAAATCAGTGGAGGGGAGGAGAAAAAATGTTTAAAACATTAAAAGAAGACATTGAAGTCATTTTTGAGCAAGATCCAGCTGCAAGGAGTTATTTAGAAGTTATTTTGACGTATTCAGGACTTCACGCCATTTGGGCGCATCGCATTGCTCATGCCTTATATAAGCGAAAGTTTTTCTTTATTGCTAGATTGATTTCGCAAATTAGCCGCTTTTTTACCGGAATCGAAATTCATCCTGGTGCAAAAATTGGCCGCCGCTTTTTCATTGATCATGGCATGGGGGTCGTCATCGGAGAAACGTGTGAAATTGGCGATAATGTCACGGTTTATCAAGGAGTGACATTAGGCGGAACCGGAAAAGAAAAAGGAAAACGTCATCCAACGATTAAAGATAATTGCTTGATTGCTACAGGGGCAAAAGTACTTGGTTCCATTACAATCGGTGAAAATTGTAAAATAGGAGCGGGTTCGGTCGTACTTAAAGATGTACCGCCAAACTCTACAGTTGTTGGCATACCGGGACGCGTCGTTGTTCAAAATGGAGTTCGGGTGAACAAAGACTTAAATCATAGTGATTTACCAGACCCAATCGCAGATCGCTTTAAAGAGTTAGAGTCAGAGATCGAGAAATTAAAAGCAGAAATTGAACAACTAAAGAAAGGAACGGTGAATCATGAGCATTCAAGTTTATAATACATTGACACGAAAAAAAGAGCCGTTTATTCCGCTAGAACCAAACAAGGTAAAAATGTATGTATGCGGTCCGACGGTTTATAACTATATACACATCGGAAACGCTCGCCCGGCCATCGTTTTTGATACGATTCGTCGCTACTTGGAGTTTCGCGGCTACGAAGTGCAATACGTTTCCAATTTCACCGATGTTGATGATAAACTCATTCGAGCTGCACGTGAATTAGGTGAGGATGTTCCAACGATTGCAGAGCGATTCATTCAGGCATATTTTGAAGACATTACGGCATTAGGGTGCAAAAAAGCGAATGTTCATCCACGGGTTACAGAAAACATCGATGTTATTATTGAATTTATTCAACAATTGATCGATAAAGGATATGCTTACGAAGTAGATGGCGACGTCTATTATAGAACACGCCAATTTTCCGAATACGGTAAGCTATCTCATCAGTCGATTGATGAGTTGAAATTAGGAGCGCGAATTGAAGTCGGTGAAAAGAAAGAAGATCCGCTTGATTTTGCTTTATGGAAAGCCGCAAAAGAAGGGGAGATTTGCTGGGACAGTCCATGGGGAAAAGGCAGACCAGGATGGCATATTGAATGCTCAGCAATGGCACGGAAATATTTAGGGGATACCATTGACATTCATGCTGGCGGTCAAGATTTAACGTTCCCGCATCATGAAAACGAAATTGCCCAATCGGAGGCGTTAACAGGAAAACCTTTTGCAAAGTATTGGTTGCATAATGGATATATTAATATTAACAACGAAAAGATGTCGAAATCGCTTGGCAACTTTGTGCTAGTCCATGACATTATTAAACAAATCGATCCGCAAGTGCTGCGCTTTTTTATGCTTTCTGTTCATTATCGTCATCCAATCAACTATAGTGAGCCGTTATTAGAAAGCGCAAAAAGCGGGTTAGAACGACTTAAAAATGCTTATTTCAATTTGAAACATCGACTTGAAAGCAGCACGAACTTGACGACAGATGATGAAAAGTGGTTAACAACGATCAATGAATTGCGCGAACAATTTATCAAAGAGATGGACGATGATTTTAATACAGCCAATGCGATCGCCGTTTTATTCGAATTAGCAAAACAGGCTAACTTGTATTTATTAGAAAAAAATACGTCGGAAAAGGTGATCAAAGCGTTTCTACAGCAATTTGAGCAGCTATTTGATGTGCTCGGTCTTTCTTTACAAGAAGAAGAGTTGCTTGATGAAGAAATTGAGGCTTTAATTCAAAAGCGAATGGAAGCGAGAAAAAATCGTGATTTTGCTTTAGCGGACCAAATTCGCGAGCAACTCAGAGCAAAAAATATTATTTTAGAAGATACTCCTCAAGGAACAAGATGGAGAAGGGGTTAAAATGATTTTACGTCTACTGGATGAAGTAAAAGATTTTAAACAATTAAATGGTTTGGCGCTTGCTTATATCGGTGATGCCGTATACGAATTATTTGTGCGGCATCACCTTCTTGCTCATGGTGCTGTCAAGCCCAATCAGCTGCATAACTTGGCAAAAACGTATGTATGTGCGAAAGCGCAAGCAAGCGCTCTTCAGTTTTTAATGGAAAACGAAAAGCTCTCCGAAGAAGAAATGGCCATTGTTCGACGCGGACGAAATGCGAAATCCATGAGCGTGCCGAAAAATACAGATGTACAAACATACCGCTATAGTACAGCGTTTGAAGCGCTAATCGGTTACCATTTCCTTAATGAAAACAACGATCGCTTAGAAGAAATTATTCATCATGTTTTTACGTTGCACAAAAATGAAGAAAGGAGGAAATAAAATTGGATCTCATTATTGGAAAAAACCCTGTTTTAGAGGCGCTGAAATCAGGAAGAGAAATCAATAAAATATGGATTGCTGAAGGTTCGCAGCGCGGGCAAATGCAGTCGATCATCCAACTTGCAAAGCAAGCGGGAGTACTGATTCAATACGTTCCAAAAAAGAAAATGGATCAAATGGCTGAGGGAAATCATCAAGGAGTTGTTGCTCAAGTTGCCGCTTATCGATACTACGAAGTAGATGATTTGTTTAAAAAAGCTGAACAAAGCGGTGAACCGCCTTTTTTGATCATCCTGGACGAAATCGAGGATCCGCATAACTTAGGGTCGATTATGCGAACAGCCGATGCCGTTGGCGCGCATGGCATCATTATTCCAAAGCGGCGAGCTGTCGGTTTGACAGCAACAGTTGCCAAAGCTTCCACAGGAGCGATTGAGTACATTCCAGTTGCTCGAGTAACCAATTTAGCTCGAACCGTTGATGAATTAAAAGAACGTGGTGTATGGATTGTCGGAACAGATGCAAAAGGGGAACAAGATTACCGCTCGCTCGATGGAACGATGCCGTTAGCTCTCGTTATTGGCAGCGAAGGAAAAGGAATGAGTCGTTTAATTCGGGAAAAATGCGACTTTCTAATCCGTTTACCGATGAAAGGGAGAGTTACGTCATTAAATGCCTCGGTTGCAGCTAGCTTACTCATGTATGAGGTGTATCGAAAACGAAATCCGTTAGGGGAATAAAGATGGATATTCTCATCGTGGACGGTTATAACATTATTGGTGCTTGGCCAGAATTAAGAAAATTGCGCGATGAAGATCTTGCTTTAGCGCGAGATTTATTAATTGAAAAAATGGCCGAGTATCAAGCATTTACTGGTTATAAAGTCATTATTGTATTTGATGCACACCTCGTACAAGGAGTCGAAAAAAAATATCACGAGCATAAGGTCGAAGTCATTTTTACGAAAGAAAATGAAACGGCTGATGAATACATTGAAAAATTAGCAAAATCGCTAAACAATATTCGTACGAAAATTTATGTCGCCACTTCGGATTATACTGAGCAATGGGCGATTTTTGGCCAAGGAGCGCTGCGCAAATCCGCCCGAGAATTGTTAAGTGAAATGGAAGCGGTTGAGAAAAGCATCTCAAACAATGTAAAACATATTCAAGAAAAAAAACCTTCATCAAAAATTCCATTGACGGAAGAAGTAGCGAAAATTTTTGAAAAGTGGAGAAGAGGAGAAAAATGAACGATTGACCCTGTAAAAATTTGTACTGTATAATATTTTTATCCATGTGTGGGGCGGGGGGATCGGCGTGAGCGCAAGCATTAGCGAGAAGTTTCATAAAAATTACAAACATCTTGAAGATGAAGAAGTAGTTGATCTAGTGCATCAAGGGGATAGCGATGCATTAGATTATTTAATTCATAAATATAAAAATTTTGTTCGGGCGAAGGCGCGTTCCTATTTTTTAGTAGGGGCAGATCATGAAGATATTGTTCAAGAAGGAATGATCGGATTATATAAAGCCATTCGTGATTTTAAGGAGGACAAGCAGACATCATTTAAAGCTTTTGCTGAGTTATGTATTACAAGGCAAATGATTACAGCGATTAAAATGGCTACGCGCCAAAAACACATCCCTCTCAATTCTTATGTGTCTTTAGATAAGCCGATTTATGAGGATGACTCGGCACGAACATTAATGGATATGCTTTCAGGAGCAAAAGTGATGAACCCTGAAGAACTCCTTATTAACCGTGAAGAAGTCGATAGTATTGAAGGGAAAATATCGGAACTTTTAAGTGATTTAGAAAGAAAAGTTCTTCTTCTTTACTTAGAAGGAAGGTCTTATCAGGAAATTTCAGAGGAACTAAATCGCCACGTGAAATCAATCGATAACGCCTTGCAAAGGGTAAAGCGGAAATTAGAAAAATATGTCGAGATGCGAGGAGTTGGTCGATAGCGATAGTTGACATAAAAAAACGTTGTATGGTAAAGTTTTTAAGACGTTGTGTGGTGGGGGAGAAGTATGCGTAAAAAAGTGATTTTAGCATGTAGTCAATGTTATAGCCGAAATTACTCAACAATGAAAAATGTTGTTAATCTCCAAGAACGCCTTGAGATGAAAAAATTTTGCAAAGTTTGCAATACACATACGATCCACCGCGAAACGAAATAGATTTGCACATATTTCAAAGATTGTCTGAAAGCGACAGTCCCAAGTTGTTGGAGGTTTCGATATGCAGCGTGTGACAAAATTTTTTCGCGAAGTCGTCCGCGAGATGAAAAAAGTAAGTTGGCCAAAAAGAAAAGAATTAGTGAATTATACAATTACCGTATTAGCTACTGTTGCGTTTGTGACTGTATTTTTTGCAATCGTTGATTTAGGAATTTCAGAATTAATTCGCTTCATACTTGAATAACTCCAGTATCTCCATGATATAATGGAAGATAACATTAGGAAAATAAAGCCCGGTAAACGGGTTTTTATTTTGCCTTTATCACTCTGTTTAAGGAGGGAAGGACGTTAAAGTCCCAATCAATGGAAAAGAACTGGTATGTTATTCATACGTATTCAGGATATGAAAATAAAGTGAAAGCAAACTTGGAAAAACGTGTTGAATCGATGGGAATGCAAGATAAGATTTTCCGAGTTGTTGTTCCAGAAGAAGAAGAGACGGACACAAAAGGCGGAAAAAAGAAAGTTGTCAAGAGAAAAGTGTTTCCTGGGTATGTGCTAGTAGAAATGATTATGACTGATGATTCTTGGTATGTTGTTCGCAACACGCCAGGGGTAACCGGATTTGTTGGTTCATCTGGTGCAGGATCTAAACCAACTCCTCTTCTTGAAGAAGAAGTCAACGCCATCTTAAAACGAATGGGTGTTGATTTAGTTGAACTTGATTTTGACTTTGAATTACATGAAACCGTTCAAGTGAAAGAAGGTCCGTTTGCGAATTTTGCGGGAACGATCGAAGAAATTGATATGGATAAACGAAAGGTAAAAGTACTTGTAAACATGTTCGGACGGGAAACACCTGTCGAATTGGACTTTTCACAAATTGAAAAAATATAATAGTAAACAACTTGCAAATATGAGAGAAAAGTGATAATATTTTAAGGTCAGTATGTCTCAATTGATTGAGACGAATGCGATTATTGCTTTTCATATATGGAGTGGGAGGGAACATCCCTAATACCACATCACGGACTTAAGGAGGTGTGTCTCGTGGCTAAAAAAGTAATCAAAGTTGTAAAATTGCAAATTCCTGCAGGTAAAGCGAACCCAGCACCACCAGTAGGTCCTGCATTAGGTCAAGCTGGTGTTAATATCATGGGATTCTGTAAAGAATTCAACGCTCGTACAGCTGATCAAGCAGGTTTGATCATTCCTGTTGAAATTACGGTATATGAAGACCGTTCATTTACATTTATTACGAAAACTCCGCCTGCTGCAGTATTGCTTAAAAAAGCAGCTGGTATCGAGTCAGGTTCTGGTGAGCCAAATCGTAATAAAGTAGCAACAATCAAGCGTGATAAAGTACGCGAGATTGCTGAAACGAAAATGCCAGACCTAAATGCGGCGAGCATTGAAGCTGCTATGCGCATGATCGAAGGAACTGCGCGCAGCATGGGTATTGTCATCGAAGACTAATTGATGGCTTACAAAGGTTGCGAAAGCGGAATAAGTGGTTTTCGCAACCTTTATTCGTGGGAGGTCTTTCCGCTAAAACCACAATTAAGGAGGAAATAAAAATGCCAAAAAGAGGAAAAAGATATTTAGAGGCAGCGAAGTTAGTTGATCGCACAAAAGCTTATTCTGTTGCAGAAGCAATTGAATTAGTAAAGAAAACAAACATCGCGAAATTTGATGCAACTGTAGAAGTAGCATTCCGTTTAGGAGTAGACCCTAAAAAAGCGGATCAACAAATTCGCGGTGCGGTTGTATTGCCACACGGTACAGGTAAAGTACAACGCGTGTTAGTTTTCGCAAAAGGTGAAAAAGCGAAAGAAGCGGAAGCTGCAGGCGCAGATTACGTTGGAGATACAGATTACATCAACAAAATTCAACAAGGTTGGTTCGAGTTTGATGTGATCGTTGCGACACCTGATATGATGGGTGAAGTAGGTAAAATCGGTCGCATCTTAGGTCCAAAAGGATTAATGCCAAACCCTAAAACAGGAACAGTTACATTTGATGTTGAGAAAGCTGTAAAAGAGATTAAAGCTGGTAAAGTAGAATACCGTGTAGACAAAGCGGGTAACATCCATGTGCCAATCGGTAAAATTTCTTTTGAAAACGAGAAGTTAATTGAAAACTTCACAACTATTTATGAAACAATCTTGAAAGTAAAACCAGCTGCAGCGAAAGGTACGTACGTGAAAAACGTAACAGTTACTTCAACAATGGGACCTGGTATTAAAGTAGATCCTGCTACTTTCCCAGTTGCTCGATAAGATAAATAGTTGACTTTTATATAATCGTTGTAGTATATTAATTGTTGTTTGAAAAGTGAATATCATTTGTACCGTAGACAGTAGGTGTCCGAGAAGGGCTTAATTTCCTACCGAGGTGTTTAAACGTATAGAGAAGTGCGTGTTATAGCACTTTTAGGGTACCTCCATGTCTGCGTTGACATGGAGTTTTTTTGTTGAACGGTATAAATGGTGTTGAATTTTGATTTCTACAGGAGGTGTAAACATGAGCAGCGCACTTGAACAAAAGAAACAATTAGTAGCAGAAATCGCTGAAAAGCTTCGCGCTAGCAAATCAACGATCATCGTTGATTATCGCGGTTTAAACGTAGCGGAAGTAACAGAACTTCGTAAACAACTTCGCGAAGCAGGCGTTGAGTTCAAAGTGTACAAAAACACATTAACTCGTCGCGCTGCTGCTGAAGCAGGTTTAGAAGGTTTGGACGAAATATTAACAGGTCCAAACGCGATTGCATTCAGCAACGATGATGTTGTAGCTCCTGCGAAAATTTTGAACGAATTCACTAAAAAGTATGAAGCGTTAAAAATTAAAGCAGGAATTATCGAAGGAAACTTGGCAACTGTTGAAGAAGTTAAAGCACTTGCTGAGCTTCCATCTCGCGAGGGCTTGCTTTCTATGTTGCTTAGCGTCCTTCAAGCACCTATTCGCAACTTTGCTCTTGTTACAAAAGCAGTTGCTGATAAAAAAGAAGAACAAGGTGCTTAATTTACAACTAATCTAAAAAAATAACGATTAAGGAGGAAGATCGATCATGACTAAAGAACAAATCATTGAAGCGGTTAAAAATATGACTGTTTTAGAATTAAACGAATTAGTAAAAGCAATCGAAGAAGAGTTTGGTGTAACTGCTGCTGCTCCTGTAGTAGTTGCTGGCGGTGCTGCTGGTGGTGCTGCTGCTGAAGAGAAAACTGAATTTGATGTCATCCTTACTGATGGCGGTGCACAAAAAATTAAAGTTATCAAAGTTGTACGCGAACTTACTGGCCTTGGCTTAAAAGAAGCGAAAGACTTAGTTGACAACACTCCAAAACCAGTTAAAGAAGGCGTTTCTAAAGAAGAAGCTGAAGAAATCAAAGCTAAACTTGAAGAAGCTGGCGCTAGCGTAGAAATTAAGTAATGTCAGCTTGCATATAAAAAGCTCGCTCGTAGTGGCGAGCTTTTTTGTGTTTTGATGGCGATTCGTTTACAATAAAGACGGAAAAGAACACAAGGAAGGTGAAAATGGTTGAGTGAACATTATTATTCCAATCGTCCATCCGTAGCAAGTCAGCCGTTTGATTGGACATTTACATTGAGAGGGCACCAATTTACATTTACAGCTGATCATGGAGTTTTTTCAAAAAAAGAAGTTGATTTTGGTTCAAGATTGTTAATTGAAACATTTACAGAACCAGATATTGAAGGGGATTTTTTAGATGTTGGTTGTGGATATGGACCGATTGGTTTAGCCTTCGCAAAGGATTTCCCGCATCGAACAGTAGAAATGATCGATATTAACGAACGGGCGATTGAGTTAGCGATCATCAATAAACAAAGAAATCAAATTGATAACGCTCGCATTTACATAAGCGATTTATTTAGCAATGTTGGTGAAAAAAAATTTGCAGCAATTGTTACGAATCCGCCTATTCGTGCTGGAAAATCAATCGTTCACTCCATTTTTGAGCAAAGTCTGAACTATTTACTGCCTCAAGGAGAACTGTGGGTTGTTATTCAGAAAAAACAAGGAGCTCCTTCAGCATTAGAAAAAATCCAATCTCTTTTTCCAGAAGTCGATGTCGTCACAAAGAAAAAAGGTTATTACATTATTAAGGCAAAAAAAAGTTGACGTTAAATTCTCTATATGATACCATTATAAAATGCTAAATGTGTATTTTTTAGTTTACACATATTGCGTATGTATGTATAATTTTAGCTTTAATGGAAAAACTTATAAAATATATAATAGGTCAAACATGTGGTTTTCTTATAAGAAACCATTTCTTTTTTGTCTTATGACAAGTGGAAAACTTGTCAAGATATAAATGTTTGATTTGAGGGGTGAATCAGTTGACAGGTCAACTAGTTCAATATGGACGACACCGCCAACGAAGAAGTTATGCGCGCATTAGTGAAGTATTAGAATTGCCTAATCTTATTGAAATTCAAACTTCTTCTTATAAGTGGTTTCTTGAAGAGGGTTTACGTGAAATGTTTCAAGACATTTCACCAATTGAAGATTTTACTGGTAACTTAGCGCTTGAATTTATTGATTATAGCTTAGGGGAACCAAAGTATTCTGTTGAGGAAGCAAAAGAACGAGATGTTACATATGCAGCACCGCTTCGTGTAAAGGTACGCCTCATTAATAAAGAGACAGGTGAAGTTAAAGAACAAGATGTCTTTATGGGAGATTTTCCTTTAATGACAGAAACGGGAACGTTCATTATTAACGGTGCTGAACGTGTCATCGTTTCTCAGCTTGTTCGTTCACCAAGTGTGTATTATAGTGGAAAAGTTGATAAAAATGGAAAACGTGGTTTTTCCGCAACTGTTATTCCAAACCGAGGTGCGTGGTTAGAATACGAAACGGATGCCAAAGATGTTGTTTACGTTCGTATTGATCGTACGCGAAAATTGCCTGTTACCGTGCTTTTACGCGCTCTTGGGTTTGGATCTGATCAAGAAATCATCGATTTGCTCGGTGATAATGAGTACATTCGCAACACGCTTGAAAAAGATAATACAGAAAGTACAGAAAAAGCGTTACTTGAAATTTATGAGCGTTTACGTCCAGGTGAACCACCGACAGTCGAAAACGCTAAAAACTTATTGATTTCTCGCTTTTTTGATCCAAAACGCTACGATTTAGCGAGCGTTGGTCGTTATAAAATCAATAAGAAACTTCATATTAAAAATCGCCTATTTGGTCAACGTTTAGCGGAAACACTTGTTGATCCAGAGACAGGTGAAATTATCGCTGAAAAAGGAACAGTGCTCGATCGTAGAACATTAGATCGCATTTTACCTCATTTAGAAAAAGGGATCGGAGTTAGAACATATCGTCCAATTGGTGGGGTAGTGGAAGAAGAGTTTTCACTACAATCCATTAAAATTTATGCTCCAAATGATCCAGATGGCGAAAAAGTTATCAATGTCATTAGCAATGGATATATTCCAGAAACAGTGAAGCATATCACTCCTGCAGACATCATTGCATCCATCAGCTATTTCTTTAACTTGCTGCATGGAGTCGGTGATACGGATGATATTGACCATTTAGGAAATCGTCGTCTACGTTCTGTCGGTGAATTGCTACAAAACCAATTCCGAATTGGTCTTTCCCGCATGGAACGTGTCGTTCGCGAAAGAATGTCTATCCAAGATACAAACACGATTACGCCGCAACAACTCATTAACATTCGACCGGTCATTGCTGCGATTAAAGAGTTTTTCGGCAGCTCACAATTGTCTCAATTTATGGATCAGACGAATCCGTTAGCAGAGTTAACGCATAAACGTCGTCTTTCTGCTTTAGGACCAGGTGGATTGACGCGTGAACGTGCAGGATTTGAGGTGCGTGACGTTCACTATTCTCACTATGGTCGTATGTGTCCGATTGAAACACCAGAAGGTCCGAACATCGGTTTAATTAACTCGTTATCAACATATGCCAAAGTCAATAAATTTGGATTTATTGAGACTCCATATCGTCGTGTTGATCCGGAAACAGGAAAAGTTACAAATCAAATTGATTATTTAACAGCAGACGAAGAAGACAACTATGTGGTGGCTCAAGCCAATGCAAGAATTGCTGAAGACGGAACGTTTTTAGATGAAAATATCGTTGCTCGTTTCCGCGGTGAAAATATTGTCGTGAAACGTGACCGTGTCGATTACATGGACGTATCACCAAAACAAGTTGTATCGGCGGCAACAGCTTGCATCCCATTCTTAGAAAATGACGACTCAAACCGTGCTTTAATGGGTGCAAACATGCAGCGCCAAGCTGTTCCGTTGTTACAACCAGAGGCGCCGATTGTCGGTACGGGAATGGAATATGTAACAGCCAAAGACTCTGGAGCGGCTGTGATTTGTAAGCATCGAGGCATCGTTGAGCGAGTGGAAGCAAAAGAAATTTGGGTTCGTCGCCTAATTGAAGTAGACGGAAAAGAAGTAAAAGGAGATCTTGATAAATATCGTCTTCTAAAATTCGTTCGTTCGAACCAAGGAACATGCTATAACCAACGTCCGATTGTAAAAGTCGGCGACATCGTTGAAAAAGGTGAAATTCTCGCTGACGGTCCATCGATGGAAAAAGGAGAGCTTGCACTCGGACGAAATGTTCTTGTTGCGTTTATGACATGGGACGGATATAACTACGAAGACGCTATTATTATGAGTGAGCGTCTTGTGAAAGAAGATGTATACACGTCCATCCATATTGAAGAATATGAAGCTGAGGCACGCGATACAAAGCTAGGCCCAGAGGAAATTACACGCGATATTCCGAACGTTGGTGAAGATGCGCTTCGCAACTTAGATGAGCGTGGAATTGTCCGAATCGGTGCCGAAGTGAAAGACGGCGACTTGCTTGTAGGTAAAGTAACTCCAAAAGGCGTTACTGAATTGACAGCCGAAGAACGCCTATTGCATGCGATCTTCGGTGAAAAAGCTCGTGAAGTACGCGATACATCGCTTCGTGTTCCACACGGAGGCGGCGGTATCGTGTTGGATGTAAAAGTGTTTAATCGCGAAGATGGCGATGAGCTACCACCGGGAGTTAACCAATTAGTGCGCGTATATATCGTGCAAAAACGGAAAATTTCCGAAGGTGACAAAATGGCTGGTCGCCACGGTAACAAAGGTGTTATTTCGCGAATTTTACCTGAAGAAGACATGCCGTTTTTACCGGATGGAACACCGATTGATATCATGTTAAACCCGTTGGGCGTACCTTCACGAATGAACATTGGACAGGTGCTTGAATTGCATCTTGGTATGGCAGCGAAAAAACTAGGAATTTACGTTGCCTCTCCTGTATTCGATGGAGCGCGTGAAGAAGATGTATGGGCGACATTGGAAGAAGCAGGAATGCCGCGTGACGCTAAAACGGTCCTTTATGACGGTCGAACAGGAGAGCCATTCGATAATCGCGTTTCAGTTGGAATTATGTACATGATTAAACTTGCGCACATGGTTGACGATAAATTACATGCTCGTTCGACTGGTCCTTACTCGCTCGTTACACAACAACCACTTGGCGGAAAAGCTCAATTCGGTGGTCAACGTTTCGGTGAGATGGAAGTATGGGCGCTTGAAGCTTATGGTGCCGCTTATACATTGCAAGAAATTCTCACGGTTAAATCAGACGATGTTATTGGTCGTGTGAAAACATATGAAGCTATTGTTAAAGGTGAGAATGTCCCTGAACCAGGTGTTCCTGAATCGTTTAAAGTCTTAATTAAAGAGCTACAAAGCTTAGGAATGGACGTTACGATTTTATCTAGCGATGAAAAAGAAATTAATATGGAAAATTTCGGCGAAGATGATGATTCTCAACAAGTAGAAGTCATTCCAACAAAAGATGAATCTGCTAAAGAAGAGAAAGACGCTGTTGCGAAAGAATAACAGATTGTATGGCTTAGCCATCAAATTGTGAAACGGTCTTGAATCGACTTTAACCGTGCCAGAGATTCAGAATAAGCAATAAGGGTAAAACCTGGAGATTAAGAGGGAGGTAGGCCCCTTGCTAGATGTAAACAAGTTTGAATATATGAAAATTGGACTCGCTTCACCAGAAAAAATTCGTTCTTGGTCATATGGTGAAGTGAAAAAGCCGGAAACCATTAACTACCGTACATTAAAACCTGAAAAAGATGGCCTGTTCTGTGAGCGCATTTTCGGTCCAACGAAGGACTGGGAATGTCATTGTGGAAAATATAAGCGCGTTCGTTATAAAGGTGTCGTCTGCGACCGATGCGGTGTAGAGGTAACTCGTGCAAAAGTTCGCCGTGAGCGCATGGGTCATATTGAACTAGCAGCACCTGTTTCACATATTTGGTATTTCAAAGGAATCCCTAGCCGCATGGGGCTTGTCTTAGACATGTCCCCGCGCGCGCTAGAGGAAGTTATTTACTTCGCTTCTTATGTTGTTACAGATCCAGGCGATACTCCGCTTGAAAAGAAACAACTTCTTTCTGAGAAAGAGTATCGCGCTTATCGCGAAAAATATGGAAATTCATTCCAAGCATCAATGGGAGCAGAAGCGATTAAAAAGCTTCTGCAAGATATCGATCTTGAAAAGGAAGTAGAGGCTTTAAAAGAAGAGTTGAAAACGGCGCAAGGCCAACGCCGTGCACGTACGATCAAACGCCTCGAAGTATTAGAAGCATTCCGTAATTCCGGAAATGATCCGTCTTGGATGGTTCTTGATGTTCTTCCGGTTATTCCGCCTGAATTGCGCCCGATGGTTCAGCTTGATGGCGGTCGTTTCGCTACTTCTGATTTAAATGACTTATACCGCCGAGTTATTAACCGAAACAATCGTCTAAAACGATTGTTAGATCTGGGTGCACCAAACATCATCGTGCAAAACGAAAAACGGATGCTTCAAGAAGCGGTTGACGCACTGATCGATAACGGTCGTCGCGGTCGTCCTGTAACGGGTCCGGGAAATCGTCCGCTAAAATCTCTTTCGCATATGTTAAAAGGAAAACAAGGTCGTTTCCGTCAAAACTTGCTTGGTAAACGTGTAGACTACTCTGGTCGTTCCGTTATCGTTGTCGGTCCGAACTTAAAAATGTATCAGTGCGGCTTGCCGAAAGAAATGGCGCTAGAGCTATTCAAGCCGTTTGTGATGAAAGAACTTGTTGAGCGCGGATTGGCTCATAACATTAAAAGCGCTAAACGGAAAATTGAACGTGTACATCCAGAGGTTTGGGATGTTTTAGAAGATGTTATTAAGGAACATCCTGTATTGCTAAACCGTGCTCCAACATTGCACAGACTTGGTATTCAAGCATTCGAACCAACGCTTGTAGAAGGTCGTGCTATTCGTCTTCACCCGCTCGTTTGTACAGCTTATAACGCTGACTTCGACGGAGACCAAATGGCGGTACACGTGCCGTTATCAGCAGAAGCACAAGCGGAAGCTCGATTGCTCATGCTTGCAGCGCAAAACATTCTGAACCCGAAAGACGGAAAACCGGTCGTTACTCCTTCACAAGACATGGTTTTAGGTAACTATTACTTAACAATGGAACGTGAAGGCGCGATTGGCGAAGGAATGGTATTCAAAGATACAGATGAAGCGCTGCTTGCTTATCATAACGGTTATGTTCATTTACACTCTCGAATTGCCGTTCACGCTGGTTCGTTAAAAAATGAAACGTTCACGGAAGAACAAAATCAAAAGTTATTAATTACAACAGTAGGTAAGCTTATCTTCAACGAAATCTTACCGAAGTCATTCCCATATATTAACGAACCAACGAAAGAAAACATTGAAGGACGGACACCAGATAAATACTTCTTGGATAAAGGAGTTAACGTCAAAGAAGAAATTCGCAAGCGCGAACTTGTTCCGCCGTTCAAGAAAAAAGTTCTCGGAGATATCATCGCTGAGGTGTTCAAGCGATTCAAGATTACCGAGACATCAAAAATGCTTGACCGCATGAAGGATTTAGGTTTCCAATATTCTACAAAAGCTGGTATTACGATTGGGGTAGCTGACATCGTTGTCTTGCCTGAAAAACAAGAAATCCTACAAGAAGCAGAAGCAAAAGTCGACACAGTATTGAAACAATTTAGACGCGGTCTCATTACGGATGAAGAGCGTTATGAGCGCGTAATCTCAATCTGGAGCGAAGCAAAAGATAAAATTCAAAGCCGCCTAATGGCTTCGTTGGATAAGCGTAACCCAATCTTTATGATGAGTGACTCTGGAGCCCGCGGTAACGCATCGAACTTCACACAGCTAGCGGGTATGCGCGGTCTCATGGCAAACCCAGCTGGTCGAATTATTGAGTTGCCGATTAAATCATCATTCCGTGAAGGTTTAACCGTATTGGAGTACTTCATCTCCACGCACGGTGCGCGTAAAGGTCTTGCGGATACGGCGTTAAAAACAGCTGACTCTGGTTATTTAACACGCCGTCTTGTTGACGTTGCACAAGATGTAATCGTTCGTGAAGATGATTGCGGTACAGATCGCGGTACGCTTGTAAGAGCGCTTAAAGACGGTACAGAGGTCATCGTTAAATTAGAGGAACGCTTAGTCGGACGATATGCACGGAAAACAGTGAAACACCCTGAGACAGGTGAAATTCTTGTTAGAGAAAATGAAATGATTACTGAAGATATCGCAAGTGCTATCGTGAAAGCTGGTATCGAAGAAGTTTGGATTCGTTCGGCGTTCACATGTAATACGCGTCACGGTGTATGTAAAAAATGTTACGGACGCAACTTAGCGACAGGCGCAGAAGTTGAAGTAGGTGAAGCGGTAGGTATTATCGCTGCACAATCAATCGGTGAGCCTGGTACACAGTTAACGATGCGTACGTTCCATACAGGTGGCGTAGCGGGAGATGACATTACACAAGGTTTACCGCGTGTTCAAGAGCTGTTTGAAGCACGCAATCCGAAAGGTCAAGCGATTATTTCTGAAATTGACGGCGTAGTCGTTTCTATTAACGAAACTCGCGATCGTCAACAAGAAATCGTTGTGAAAGGCGAAGTAGAAACACGCACATATACTGCTCCGTATAGCGCAAGATTAAAAGTTCAAGAAGGCCAGCAAGTTGAGCGTGGTCAAGAACTGACAGAAGGTTCAATCGATCCGAAAGAACTATTAAAAGTAAGAGATATTACAGCTGTGCAAGAATACTTGTTGCGTGAAGTGCAAAAAGTATATCGCATGCAAGGAGTAGAAATTAGCGACAAGCACATCGAGGTAATGGTTCGTCAAATGCTTCGCAAAGTTCGCGTCATCGATGCGGGGGATACAGATTTACTCCCTGGTACGCTCCTTGATATTCATCAATTTACGGATGCAAATGAAAAAGTATTACTTGAAGGCAAAAGACCGGCAACAGCTCGTCCGGTATTGCTTGGAATTACGAAAGCATCTCTTGAAACGGATTCATTCTTGTCAGCGGCTTCGTTCCAAGAAACGACTCGCGTGTTAACAGATGCGGCTATTAAAGGTAAACGCGACGAGTTGCTTGGACTAAAAGAAAACGTCATTATCGGTAAACTTGTTCCTGCGGGAACAGGAATGGCACGTTATCGTAAGGTGAAACCTGTGATCAAAGTTAAAAAAGACGAGGATGCTGTAACATCTAAATAAAAAATGCTCATTACCGACGAGAATTTCTCGTCGGTAATGAATAAAAAATTATAGTTGACATGTCGATAAGAAAGTGTTAGCATAATAAAGGTGTTCCAAAAACCTGTTACTTTGGAGGATATGTTACATGTCTTATGAAAAAGTATCACAGGCTGAGAAAATTGTGGTTGGAACAAAACAAACAGTCAGAGCTCTAAAAGAAGGAAAAGTACAGGAAGTAGTTGTGGCCGAAGATGCGGATCCGGCTATTGTCGATAAAGTCATTTCGCTCGCAAATGAAAACAACATTCCTGTTTTGAAAGTGGATTCTATGAAAAAACTTGGAAAGGTTTGCGGGATTCAAGTAGGAGCGGCGACTGTTGGGATTATCCGTTAAAAACTGTTTTTGTGGTTTTCACTACAAAAACTTTGTTTTTGTATAAAAATGAACCACCTGGATGTGTGGACTTGAATTCGATTGTGAAGGGAGGAAATTTATCATGCCTACAATTAACCAGCTCGTACGCAAAGGTCGTACAAAAAAGGTAGTAAAATCTAAATCCCCTGCGTTAAATAAAGGGTACAACAGCTTCAAAAAAATCCAAACAAACGTATACTCTCCGCAAAAACGTGGAGTATGTACACGTGTAGGTACAATGACACCGAAAAAACCAAACTCAGCGCTTCGTAAGTATGCTCGTGTACGTTTAACAAACGGTATCGAGGTAACAGCTTATATCCCAGGTATCGGTCATAACTTACAAGAGCACAGCGTTGTATTGATCCGCGGTGGACGTGTAAAAGACTTGCCAGGGGTACGTTACCACATCATTCGTGGTGCTTTAGATACAGCTGGTGTAGCGAACCGTATGCAAGGTCGTTCTAAGTACGGTGCGAAGAAACCTAAAGCAGCTAAGAAGTAATTTAAAAGTAAAAATGATTTTTGTTGAAAGGAGGAAAACTAATGCCACGTAAAGGTCCGGTTCCTAAAAGAGATGTGTTACCAGATCCAATTTACAATTCAAAACTAGTTACTCGTTTAATCAACAAAATTATGATTGACGGTAAAAAAGGTAAGGCACAAAAAATTCTTTACACTGCGTTTGACATCATTCGTGAACGCACAGGTAAAGATCCAATGGAAGTATTCGAACAAGCATTAAAAAATGTCATGCCAGTTCTTGAAGTAAGAGCTCGTCGCGTTGGTGGAGCAAACTACCAAGTTCCTGTAGAGGTGCGTCCAGAACGTCGTACAACTTTAGGTCTTCGCTGGCTTGTAAACTACGCTCGTCTTCGTAACGAAAAAACAATGGAAGAGCGTTTAGCAAACGAAATTATGGATGCTGCTAACAACACTGGTGCGGCAGTGAAAAAACGCGAAGACACTCACAAAATGGCAGAAGCAAACAAAGCGTTTGCACACTATCGTTGGTAATTTTCCAACTAAACTAAGAATAGGTGAGAGCGATGAGGTTGAAACTAAAACGGGAATGCTCATCGCTTGTTCACCTATCTTCCTATATTTAAATAACTTATTATTATGATACTTAATTTAAGGAAGGAGAAAAAATCCATATGGCAAGACAGTTCTCCTTAGAAAACACTCGCAACATTGGAATCATGGCCCACATTGACGCTGGGAAAACAACAACGACTGAGCGTATCCTTTTCTATACTGGACGCGTTCATAAAATCGGTGAAGTTCATGAGGGCGCAGCTACAATGGACTGGATGGAGCAGGAGCAAGAACGTGGTATTACGATCACGTCTGCTGCAACAACTGCTCAATGGAAAGGTCACCGTATTAACATTATCGATACACCAGGACACGTAGACTTTACAGTTGAAGTTGAGCGTTCTTTGCGTGTATTAGACGGTGCTATAGCTGTACTAGATGCTCAATCTGGGGTAGAACCACAAACGGAAACAGTATGGCGCCAAGCGACTACATACGGGGTTCCACGTATTGTATTCGTTAACAAAATGGATAAGATCGGCGCTGATTTCTTATACTCTGTAAAAACGCTTCATGATCGTTTGCAAGCGAATGCGCACCCAGTTCAATTGCCTATCGGTTCTGAAGATCAGTTCTCTGGCATCATCGACCTTGTTGAAATGTGCGCATATCACTATCATGATGAGTTAGGTAAAAACATTGAGCGTATTGAAATTCCTGAAGATTATCGCGACATGGCAGAAGAGTATCGCGGAAAATTGATTGAAGCCGTTGCAGAACTAGATGAAGAGTTAATGATGAAGTACTTAGAAGGAGAAGAAATTACAAACGAAGAGCTAAAAGCAGCTATTCGTAAAGCAACGATTTCTGTTGAATTCTTCCCTGTATTCTGCGGTTCTGCATTTAAAAACAAAGGTGTTCAGTTATTGCTTGACGGAGTTGTTGACTACTTACCTTCTCCAGTGGATATCCCACCAATCAAAGGTGTTAACCCACAAACGGAGGAAGAAGTAGTTCGTGAGTCTCGCGATGACGCACCATTCGCAGCATTAGCGTTCAAGATTATGTCTGACCCTTATGTTGGTAAATTAACATTCTTCCGCGTTTACTCAGGTACATTAGATTCAGGTTCATACGTATTGAACTCAACAAAACGCAAACGTGAACGTATCGGTCGTATCCTACAAATGCACGCGAACCACCGTGAAGAAATTTCAAAAGTATACGCTGGTGACATCGCTGCAGCTGTAGGTTTAAAAGATACAACAACTGGCGATACTTTGTGTGATGAAAAGCACCCTGTTATTTTAGAGTCTATGCAATTCCCAGAGCCAGTTATTCAAATTGCGATTGAGCCAAAATCAAAAGCTGACCAAGATAAGATGAGCACAGCTTTACAAAAACTACAAGAAGAAGACCCAACTTTCCGTGCATGGACAGACCAAGAAACTGGTCAAACAATCATTGCTGGTATGGGTGAGCTTCACCTTGATATTATCGTTGACCGTATGCGTCGCGAATTCAAAGTGGAAGCAAACGTTGGTGCTCCACAAGTAGCATACCGCGAAACATTCCGTAAGACAGCACAAGTTGAAGGTAAATTTGTGCGTCAATCCGGTGGTCGTGGTCAATACGGTCACGTTTGGATCGAATTCTCACCAAACGAAGAAGGAAAAGGCTTCGAGTTTGAAAATGCGATCGTTGGTGGGGTTGTTCCAAAAGAATACATTCCAGCAATTCAAGCTGGTCTTGAAGAAGCAATGCAAAATGGTGTCCTTGCAGGATATCCAATCGTCGATATTAAGGCGAAACTATTTGATGGTTCTTACCATGATGTAGACTCAAGCGAAATGGCATTCAAAATCGCAGCATCTTTAGCACTTAAAAATGCTGCAGCAAAATGTGATCCTGTATTGCTTGAGCCAATCATGAAGGTAGAAGTAATTGTCCCAGAAGAATATTTAGGAGATGTCATGGGAGACATCACTTCTCGCCGCGGTCGCGTAGAAGGCATGGAAGCTCGCGGTAATGCACAAGTTGTACGTGCAATGGTTCCGCTTGCTGAAATGTTTGGATACGCAACTGCATTGCGTTCAAATACTCAAGGACGCGGAACATTCACAATGGTGTTTGACCACTATGAAGAAGTTCCTAAAAACATTGCTGAAGAAATCATTAAAAAAAATAAAGGTGAATAATTGATTTTCAAGCATTGTTCAAGTATAAATACTTATGTAAGACTTGGAAGTGAAGATGCTTGCATTTTCACTTCCGAGCATTCTATATTTTAAAACTTTATAAATTAAGGAGGATATTATAATGGCTAAAGCGAAATTCGAACGTACTAAACCACACGTTAACATTGGTACAATTGGCCACGTTGACCATGGTAAAACAACTTTAACAGCTGCTATTACAACAGTTCTTGCAAAACAAGGTAAAGCAGAAGCGAGAGCTTACGATCAAATCGACGCTGCTCCAGAAGAGCGTGAGCGCGGTATCACAATCTCAACTGCACACGTTGAGTATGAAACAGACAAACGTCACTATGCACACGTTGACTGCCCAGGTCACGCAGACTACGTTAAAAACATGATCACTGGTGCAGCACAAATGGACGGTGCGATCCTTGTAGTATCTGCTGCTGACGGTCCAATGCCACAAACTCGTGAGCACATTCTTCTTTCTCGCCAAGTAGGTGTACCATACATCGTTGTATTCTTAAACAAATGCGATATGGTAGACGATCCAGAATTATTAGAGCTTGTTGAAATGGAAGTTCGTGATCTATTATCTGAATATGACTTCCCTGGAGATGAAGTTCCAGTTATCAAAGGTTCTGCATTAAAAGCGCTTGAAGGAGATCCTGAATGGGAAGCAAAAATCATCGAGCTTATGAATGCTGTTGATGAGTATATCCCAACTCCACAACGCGAAGTCGACAAACCATTCATGATGCCAGTTGAGGACGTATTCTCAATCACTGGTCGTGGTACAGTTGCAACTGGTCGTGTTGAGCGCGGTACGTTAAAAGTTGGTGATGCTGTAGAAATCATCGGTCTTTCTGATGAGCCAAAAACTACAACAGTTACTGGTGTAGAAATGTTCCGCAAACTTCTTGACCAAGCAGAAGCTGGTGACAACATCGGTGCGCTTCTTCGCGGTGTATCCCGTGACGAAGTACAACGTGGTCAAGTATTAGCAAAACCAGGAACAATCACTCCACACACTAAATTCAAAGCGCAAGTTTACGTATTAACTAAAGAAGAAGGTGGACGTCATACTCCATTCTTCTCTAATTACCGTCCACAATTCTACTTCCGTACAACTGACGTAACAGGTATCATCACTCTTCCAGAAGGCGTAGAGATGGTAATGCCTGGCGACAACGTTGAAATGACTGTAGAATTAATCGCGCCAATCGCGATTGAAGAAGGTACAAAATTCTCTATCCGTGAAGGTGGCCGTACAGTAGGCGCAGGTTCTGTATCTGCTATCATTGAGTAATGAATCATGATAAAGGCGGTCTAGTCTAAGCTAGACCGCCATTTTATTGTATAGAGTGATCCTTTTTTACCATAAATAGAAGCAGTCGTTGAAAACCCATTAGATTGTATGTATAATATGGAGAGTGTAGAAAGAAGAAAATAAAAAGCTTGCAATAGACTTTGAAATTATATATAATAATAAACGTTGGTCTTTGACTGCGATGAAGTGGAAGGTTGCTGACACACCCGGCCGCTTTGCCATGGCGAGTGTGAAGGAAATTTCCATGGAGAATGTCTATTTTCAAAATAGGCGAAGAAGGAGGGAAAATAATGGCAAAAGAAAAAATTCGTATTCGTTTAAAAGCTTATGATCATCGAATTCTTGATCAATCTGCAGAGAAAATTGTTGAAACTGCAAAGCGTTCAGGCGCGACTGTATCTGGACCGATTCCGTTACCAACTGAGAGAACGGTTTACACGATTTTGCGTGCGGTTCATAAATACAAAGATTCTCGTGAACAGTTCGAGATGCGCACACATAAACGCTTAATTGACATCGTGAACCCAACTCCACAAACTGTAGACTCTTTAATGCGCCTAGATTTACCGTCTGGTGTCGATATCGAAATTAAACTTTAATGGTTTCGTATAGGAGGTGTGAAAGATGAAAGGAATCTTAGGTAGAAAAATCGGCATGACGCAAGTGTTCGCTGAAAACGGCGATCTTATTCCTGTTACGGTTATTCAAGCGACTCCAAACGTAGTTCTTCAAAAGAAAACGATTGAAAATGACGGTTACGAAGCGATTCAATTAGGTTTTGAAGATTTGCGTGAAAAGTTAGCAAACAAACCGCAAATTGGTCATGCTGCAAAAGCAAACACTACACCTAAGCGCTTCATTCGCGAAATTCGTGGTGTAAATCTTGACGATTACGAAGTAGGTCAAGAAGTAAAAGTTGATATTTTCAGTGAAGGTGAGATTGTAGACGTAACAGGTACGTCTAAAGGTAAAGGATTCCAAGGTGCGATCAAGCGTCATGGACAATCTCGTGGACCAATGTCACACGGTTCTCGTTATCATCGTCGTCCTGGTTCAATGGGTCCGATCGCTCCAAACCGTGTATTCAAATCAAAAGAACTTCCAGGTCGCATGGGTGGCCAACGTGTAACAGTACAAAACTTAAAAGTTGTGAAAGTGGATACTGAACGCAACTTAATCCTTATTAAAGGAAATGTACCTGGTCCAAACAAAGGACTTGTCATTATTAAAAGTGCGGTTAAAGCGAAAGCGAAATAATTTCTTTAAGAAAGGAGGATTTAACCAATGCCAAAAGTAGCATTGTATAACCAAAACGGAGAGAATATCGGTGAGATTGAATTAAATGATTCCGTATTTGGTATTGAACCGAATAAATATGTTTTATTTGAAGCGGTAATTATGCAACGTGCTTCCTTACGTCAAGGAACTCACAAAACAAAAAATCGTGCAGAAGTGAGCGGCGGTGGACGCAAACCATGGCGTCAAAAAGGTACTGGACGCGCTCGTCAAGGATCGATTCGTGCACCTCAATGGCGCGGTGGTGGTGTTGTATTTGGTCCAGTTCCACGCAGCTACAGCTACAAATTACCTAAAAAAGTTCGTCGTTTAGCAATTAAATCTGCATTATCTTCTAAGGTGCTTGAAAATAATATCGTTGTTTTAGACAACTTAACAATTGAAGCGCCAAAAACAAAAGAAATGGTTAAAATTTTAAATAACCTTTCAGTAGATCGCAAAGCGTTAATCGTTACAGCGGATGTAAACGAAAACGTGATGCTTTCAGCTCGCAACATTCCGGGTGTAACAGTTGTTACAGCAAACGGAATCAATGTTCTTGATGTACTCAACCACGACAAGCTTGTGATTACAAAAGCTGCGGTGGAAAAAGTAGAGGAGGTGCTTGCATAATGAAAGATCCTCGCGATATTATTAAGCGCCCCGTCATCACTGAGCGTTCAACTGAATTAATGGCTCAAAAAAAATATACATTTGAAGTTGATGTAAAAGCAAATAAAACAGAAGTAAAAGATGCGATTGAAGCTATTTTTGGCGTGAAAGTAGCGAAAGTGAACATCATGAACTACAAAGGAAAAGTCAAACGTGTTGGTCGCTACAGCGGTTTAACAAATCGCCGTCGCAAAGCGATTGTTACATTAACGCCAGATAGCAAAGAGATCGAACTTTTTGAAGTATAGTTTATAGTTTAAAAGCGAAGGAGGGAAACAAACATGGCGATTAAAAAATATAAGCCGACGTCAAACGGTCGTCGTGGTATGACAGTTCTTGACTTCTCAGAAATCACAACGGATCAACCGGAAAAATCGTTGCTTGCGCCATTAAAGAAAAAAGCTGGTCGCAACAACCAAGGGAAAATTACAGTACGTCATCAAGGTGGCGGTCATAAACGTCAATATCGTATTATTGACTTTAAACGTGATAAAGATGGCATTCCAGGACGCGTTGCTACAATCGAGTATGATCCAAACCGTTCCGCAAACATTGCATTAATTCATTATGCAGACGGTGAAAAACGTTATATTATTGCTCCGAAAAACCTTAAAGTAGGCATGGAAATCATGTCTGGACCAAATGCGGACATTAAAGTAGGTAACGCATTGCCACTTGAAAATATTCCTGTTGGTACATTAATACACAACATTGAATTAAAACCAGGAAAAGGCGGACAATTGGTTCGCGCTGCTGGTACATCTGCGCAAGTGCTTGGTAAAGAAGGAAAATATGTACTTGTTCGTTTAGCATCTGGCGAAGTTCGCATGATTTTAGGAACTTGCCGTGCAACAGTTGGAGAAGTAGGTAACGAACAACATGAACTTGTAAACATCGGTAAAGCAGGTCGTGCACGTTGGTTAGGAATTCGTCCTACTGTTCGCGGTTCTGTAATGAACCCAGTGGATCACCCACATGGTGGTGGTGAAGGTAAAGCACCAATCGGACGTAAGTCACCAATGACTCCATGGGGTAAACCGACACTTGGATTCAAGACTCGCAAGAAGAAAAATAAATCTGATAAATTTATCGTACGTCGTCGTAAAAAATAACGGGGTTGAGCTACGGTTCAAAAGAACCGTAGAACAATCACGAAAGGAGGTTCATTTATGGGTCGCAGCTTGAAAAAAGGTCCTTTTTGTGATGAACACTTAATGAAAAAAATTGAGAAATTAAATGAAACTGGACAAAAACAAGTGATTAAAACTTGGTCTCGTCGTTCAACAATCTTCCCACAATTTGTCGGTCATACAATTGCAGTGTATGATGGACGTAAACATGTTCCAGTTTACATCACAGAGGACATGGTAGGTCACAAGCTCGGTGAATTCGCGCCAACACGCACGTTCAGAGGTCATGCTGGCGACGATAAGAAAACAAAACGTTAATATGAGAGGAGGCTTAACTTATGCAAGCTAAAGCTGTTGCGAGAACAGTTCGTATTGCTCCTCGTAAAGCTCGTTTAGTCATTGATTTAATTCGAGGAAAGCAAGTAAGTGAAGCAGTAGCGATTCTTCGTCACACTCCAAAAGCTGCTTCTCCGATCATTGAAAAAGTATTAAAATCTGCTGTAGCTAACGCAGAGCATAACTATGACATGGATGTAAACAAATTAGTGATTACAGAAGCATACGTTGATGAAGGTCCAACATTAAAACGTTTCCGCCCTCGTGCAATGGGTCGTGCAAGCGCAATTAATAAACGCACAAGCCATATTACGATCGTGGTTTCAGAAAAGAAGGAGGGATAATCAGTGGGTCAAAAGGTAAATCCAATCGGTCTGCGCATCGGTATTATCCGTGACTGGGAATCAAGATGGTACGCTGAAAAAGATTATGCGGACCTTTTGCTTGAAGATCTTAAAATTCGTGAATACCTTACAAAACGCTTAAGTGATGCAGCGGTTTCTCGAATCGAAATTGAGCGTGCAGCAAACCGTGTTAATATCATCATCCATACAGCAAAACCAGGTATGGTTATCGGTAAAGGTGGCTCTGAAGTTGAAGCGCTTCGTAAAGCGTTAAACGAATTAACTGGCAAACGTGTTCATATTAACATCGTTGAAATTAAGAAGCCAGACTTAGAAGCGAAGTTAGTAGCGGAAAACATCGCTCGTCAAATTGAAAATCGCGTATCGTTCCGTCGTGCGCAAAAACAAGCGATTCAACGTGCAATGCGCGCAGGAGCAAAAGGAATTAAAACGATGGTTTCTGGTCGTTTAGGCGGAGCAGATATTGCTCGTTCTGAACATTACAGTGAAGGAACAGTTCCACTTCATACTCTTCGTGCTGACATCGATTATGCAACTGCAGAAGCAGATACAACATACGGAAAAATCGGTGTTAAAGTATGGATCTACCGTGGAGAGGTCCTTCCTACTAAAAAGAAAACTGAGGAAGGAGGAAATTAATCATGTTAATGCCAAAACGTGTAAAATATCGTCGTGAACATCGCGGTCGTTTGAAAGGTCGTGCAAAAGGCGGTACAGAAGTACACTTTGGTGAGTACGGTTTACAAGCTTTAGAGCCAGCTTGGATTACAAACCGTCAAATCGAGGCTGCTCGTCGTGCAATGACTCGTTATATGAAACGTGGCGGTAAAGTATGGATTAAAATTTTCCCTTCAAAACCATACACAGCAAAACCACTTGAAGTGCGCATGGGTTCCGGTAAAGGTGCTCCTGAAGGTTGGGTAGCAGTTGTAAAACCTGGTAAAGTTATGTTTGAAGTTGCTGGAGTTTCTGAAGAAGTAGCACGTGAAGCATTGCGTCTTGCTTCTCACAAACTTCCAATCAAATGTAAATTCGTAAAACGTGAAGAAATTGGTGGTGAATCTAATGAAAGCTAAAGAAATTCGCGAGCTTACCACTGCCGAAATTGAACAAAAAATTAAAGCGTTAAAAGAAGAGTTATTCAACCTTCGCTTCCAATTAGCAACAGGTCAATTGGAAAACACTGCGCGTATTCGTGAAGTGCGTAAAACAATCGCTCGTATGAAAACAATTATTCGCGAAAGAGAGATCGCTGCTAATAAATAATTAATCTCGAGAGGAGGTTCGCACAATGAGTGAACGCAATAACCGCAAAGTTTACGTTGGCCGTGTTGTGTCTGACAAAATGGATAAAACAATCACGGTCCTTGTAGAAACTTACAAAAAACATCCTCTTTACGGTAAGCGCGTAAAGTATTCTAAAAAATATAAAGCTCACGATGAAAACAACGTAGCAAAAGTGGGCGATATCGTAAAAATTATGGAAACTCGTCCTCTTTCTGCGACAAAACGTTTCCGTTTAGTAGAAATTGTTGAAAAAGCAGTTATTGTTTAATGATAACGTTCGGATCGGTTATACAATTCCGAAAGGAGGTTTCGTAGATGATTCAACAAGAATCTCGTATGAAAGTTGCTGATAACTCTGGTGCACGTGAAGTGCTTGTCATTAAAGTATTAGGTGGCTCAGGTCGTCGTTACGCAAACATCGGTGATGTTGTTGTAGCAACAGTTAAAGACGCAACACCAGGTGGCGTTGTTAAAAAAGGTCAAGTTGTAAAAGCTGTTGTGGTACGTACAAAACGTGGCGTGCGTCGTTCTGACGGTTCTTATATCCGCTTTGACGAAAATGCTTGCGTGATTATTCGTGACGATAAAAGCCCACGCGGAACTCGTATCTTCGGACCTGTTGCGCGTGAATTACGTGACAAAGACTTCATGAAAATCATTTCTCTAGCTCCAGAAGTTATTTAATGAAAAGCAAAAAGCCTTTTAAGGAGGTGCGATTCAGATGCATGTAAAAAAAGGTGATAAAGTACAAGTAATCGCTGGCAAAGACAAAGGAAAACAAGGCGTTATCCTTGCAGCGTTTCCTAAGAAAAACCGAGTGCTTGTTGAAGGTGTCAATATCGTTAAAAAACATGTGAAGCCATCTCAAGCAAATCCACAAGGCGGCATCATTAGCACAGAGGCACCTATTCACGTATCAAACGTTATGCCTTTAGACCCTAAAACAGGAGAGCCAACTCGCGTAGGATACAAAATTGTAGATGGTAAAAAAGTTCGCTATGCGAAAAAATCCGGTGAAATTTTAGATAAATAATGAAGTGATTTAGGAAGGGAGGTACTCAAATGAACCGCCTTAAAGAAAAGTATTTGAAAGAAGTTGTCCCTGCTCTGATGAGCAAGTTTAACTACAAATCTGTTATGCAAGTTCCAAAAATCGAAAAAATCGTCATCAACATGGGTGTTGGTGATGCTGTACAAAATCCAAAAGCATTAGATAGCGCTGTTGAAGAATTAGCGTTAATTTCCGGTCAAAAACCAGTTGTTACTCGTGCGAAAAAATCAATCGCTGGTTTCCGTCTTCGTGCAGGTATGCCGATCGGTGCAAAAGTTACGCTTCGCGGTGAACGCATGTATGAGTTTTTCGATAAATTAGTTTCTGTTTCTTTACCACGTGTCCGTGACTTCCGCGGGGTTTCTAAAAAATCATTCGATGGCCGTGGAAACTACACATTAGGTATTAAAGAGCAACTCATCTTCCCTGAAATTGATTACGATAAAGTAAATAAAGTTCGCGGTATGGATATCGTAATCGTTACAACAGCAAAAACAGATGAAGAAGCTCGTGAATTGCTTGCATTGCTCGGTATGCCATTCCAAAAATAATGATTCCCAATCGTAAAAAGAGGGAGGCGAAAACGTGGCTAAAAAATCAATGATTGCGAAACAAAAACGCACACCAAAGTTTAAAGTGCGTGCCTACACTCGTTGTGAGCGTTGCGGTCGTCCGCATTCTGTATACCGCAAATTTAAACTTTGCCGTATTTGTTTCCGTGAATTAGCATATAAAGGTCAACTTCCAGGCATTAAAAAAGCAAGCTGGTAATAAACCCATGAATTGGGAAGGAGGTAAAACATAATGGTGATGACAGATCCAATTGCAGATATGCTTACTCGCATTCGTAATGCGAACATGGTACGTCACGAGAAACTTGAAGTTCCTGCTTCTAAAATTAAGAGAGAAATCGCTGAAATTTTAAAGCGTGAAGGTTTCATTCGTGATGTAGAATACATTGAAGACAATAAACAAGGTATCCTCCGTATTTTCTTAAAATACGGTCCAAATAATGAACGTGTTATTACTGGTCTTAAACGTATTAGCAAACCTGGTTTGCGCGTTTATGCAAAAGCTCACGAAGTACCTCGTGTATTAAATGGTTTAGGAATCGCAATTCTTTCTACTTCTCAAGGTATTTTGACAGATAAAGAAGCGCGTCAAAAAGGCACTGGCGGCGAAGTATTAGCGTATATTTGGTAATTAGTTTGCTACGAATGGAGGTGTAATGCATGTCACGTGTTGGTAAAAAACCATTGGAAATCCCTGCTGGTGTTACAGTTACAGTGAACGGTAACACTGTCACTGTAAAAGGTCCGAAAGGTGAACTTACTCGTACTTTCCATCCTGATATGACAATTAAATTAGAAGGAAACGTTTTAACAGTTGAACGTCCAAGCGATGAAAAACTACATCGCGCGCTTCACGGTACAACTCGTAGCCTTTTAGCAAACATGGTCGAAGGTGTTTCAAAAGGCTATGAAAAAGCGCTTGAGCTTGTTGGGGTTGGTTACCGTGCTTCAAAACAAGGTAAAAAACTAGTATTGAACGTCGGTTACTCTCACCCTGTTGAAATCGAACCTGAAGAAGGATTGGAAATCGAAGTTCCAGCACAAACAAAAATCATCGTTAAAGGTGCAGACAAACAACGCGTTGGTGAATTAGCAGCAAAAATTCGTGCAGTGCGTGCTCCAGAACCTTATAAAGGAAAAGGAATTCGCTACGAAGGTGAAGTTGTTCGTCTTAAAGAAGGTAAAACAGGTAAATAATGCTGCTTAGGTAAATGAAAGGAGTGACAAGAATGATCACGAAGCTTGATAGAAATGCAGTTCGTAAAAAAAGACATGCGCGTGTTCGTCGAAAAGTATTTGGAACTGCTGAACGTCCTCGTTTAAATGTGTTTCGTTCAAACAAGCACATTTATGCTCAAGTTATCGATGATGTAAAAGCAGTGACTCTTGTGAGCGCATCTACGTTGGATAAAGAATTTGATTTAGAATCTACTGGAAACATTGAAGCAGCTAAAAAAGTTGGCGAATTAGTTGCAAAACGTGCGTTAGAAAAAGGTATTAAAAAGGTTGTTTTCGACCGCGGTGGATACTTATACCATGGACGTGTAAAAGCACTTGCAGACGCTGCTCGTGAAGTTGGATTAGAATTCTAATTAAAAAGGAGGGACAGAGATGCGTCGCATTGATCCAAACAAACTTGAACTTGAAGAACGTGTTGTTGCCGTTAACCGCGTAGCGAAGGTAGTTAAAGGTGGACGTCGTTTCCGTTTTGCTGCTTTAGTCGTTGTAGGCGACCGTAACGGACATGTTGGTTTCGGAACAGGGAAAGCTCAAGAGGTTCCAGATGCTATCCGCAAAGCAATTGAAGATGCTAAGAAAAACTTAATCACTGTGCCAATCGTTGGTACAACAATCCCACACGAAGTAATCGGTCATTTCGGAGCAGGAGAAATCATCTTAAAACCAGCTTCTGAAGGTACGGGAGTTATCGCTGGTGGTCCTGCTCGTGCGGTATTAGAGTTAGCAGGTATTAGCGACATTCTATCTAAGTCAATCGGTTCAAACACACCGATTAACATGGTACGTGCAACAATCGATGGCTTAAAACAATTAAAACGTGCGGAAGATGTAGCAAGATTGCGCGGTAAAACAGTTGAGGAACTGTTAGGATAAGGGAGGGAAAAACAATGGCGAAAAAATTAGCAATTACCCTCACTCGAAGCGTCATCGGTCGTCCACAAGACCAACGTATTACTGTAAGAACATTAGGCTTACGCAAATTACATCAAACGGTTGTTCATAACGACAATCCAGCGATTCGCGGAATGATTAACAAAGTTTCTCACCTTGTAACAGTGAAAGAATTAGAAGAATAAGGAGGTGCCTTGGAATGAAACTTCATGAATTAAAGCCAGCACCAGGTTCGCGCAAAGAACGTAACCGTGTTGGTCGTGGTATCGGCTCTGGTAACGGAAAAACTTCTGGTAGAGGTCACAAAGGTCAAAACGCTCGTTCTGGCGGCGGTGTAAGAATTGGCTTTGAAGGTGGTCAAACTCCTTTATTCCGCCGTTTACCAAAACGCGGTTTCACAAACATTCATCGTAAAGAATATGCAATTGTTAACCTTGAAGCATTAAACCGCTTCGAAGATGGTACAGAAGTAACACCAGAACTTTTACTTGAAACAGGTGTTATTAGCAAATTAAAAGCTGGCGTAAAAGTTCTTGGTGACGGTGAGATTACAAAGAAATTAACAGTTAAAGCACATAAGTTCTCTGCTTCAGCAAAAGAAGCGATTGAAGCTGTCGGCGGTAAAACTGAGGTGATTTAATGTTTCAAACAATCTCCAATTTTATGCGCGTGGGTGATATAAGAAGAAAAATTATTTTCACCCTTCTTATGTTAATCGTTTTTCGCATCGGCACATTCATTCCTGTTCCCAATGTGAATGCCGATGTGTTAAAAATGCAAGATCAATTTAATGCGTTCGGTGTATTAAATACGTTCGGCGGCGGAGCTTTACAAAACTTCTCCATTTTTGCCATGGGGGTTATGCCTTATATTACAGCATCCATCATTGTTCAACTATTGCAGATGGATGTCGTTCCTAAATTTACGGAATGGTCCAAGCAAGGAGAAGTGGGCCGGCGCAAGTTAGCTCAGTTTACCCGCTACTTTACAGTTGTGCTTGGATTTATCCAAGCGCTCGCTATGTCTTATGGTTTTAACAATATTGCAGGAGGCATGCTCATTAAGAATCCAGGAATACCGACGTATCTTTTAATCGCGACGGTATTAACAGCTGGTACGGCTTTCTTAATGTGGCTTGGTGAGCAAATTACTGCAAAAGGCGTTGGAAACGGAATATCGATTCTCATCTTCGCGGGAATCGTTTCAGGAATTCCAACGACATTAAACCAAATTTATGTTCAACAATTTGAAAATGCCGGCGATCAACTGTTCTTGCGCATTGTTACAGTTTTGTTAATCGCCTTGGCTGTGGTTGCTGTTATTGTTGGCGTCATTTATATGCAGCAGGCGCTTCGTAAAATTCCTATTCAGTACGCAAAACGCTTAGAAGGACGCAGTCCAGTAGGTGGTCATTCTACGCATTTACCGTTAAAAGTGAATCCGGCCGGCGTTATTCCGGTCATCTTTGCGGTATCGTTTATTATTACTCCACCGACGATTGCATCGTTTTTCGGCTCAAATGATGTAACATTGTGGATTAAAAAAGTTTTTGACTATACACAACCAGTTGGTATGATCATTTATGTAGCATTGATCATTGCTTTTACGTACTTTTACGCGTTTGTTCAAGTCAATCCTGAACAAATGGCTGACAATTTGAAAAAGCAAGGTGGTTACATCCCAGGTATACGTCCAGGAAAGAATACACAAGAATTCGTTACACGCGTTTTGTATCGACTTACATTTGTTGGCTCTCTATTCTTAGCAGCAATTGCTGTTCTTCCTGTCTTTTTCGTTAAATTTGCTCAACTACCGCCTTCTGCTCAAATTGGAGGAACAAGCTTGCTCATCGTTGTGGGAGTAGCGCTTGAAACGATGAAGCAGCTTGAAAGTCAGTTAGTCAAACGTCATTATAGAGGCTTTATTAAATAAGAGGTGTTGGGGAATTTTATTCCCTCTACCTCGCATAGAGCTGAGGGGGAGAAATGATGAATCTAGTATTAATGGGTCTGCCAGGTGCCGGAAAAGGTACACAAGCAGAAAAGATCGTTGAGAAATACAAAATTCCTCATATTTCTACAGGTGATATGTTTCGCGCTGCGATAAAAGAAGGAACGGAGCTGGGATTGCAAGCGAAGTCGTACATGGATCGAGGCGACCTCGTTCCAGATGAAGTAACGATCGGTATTGTCCGTGAAAGATTAAGTAAAGAAGACTGCCAAAAAGGCTTTTTACTTGATGGCTTCCCACGGACGGTAGCACAAGCAGAAGCGCTTGAGCAACTTCTTTCCGATTTAAACCGCTCGATCGACTATGTTATTAACATTGAAGTCGATAAAAATATTTTAATGGAGCGTTTAACAGGTAGAAGAATTTGTAAAGAATGTGGAGCTACCTATCATCTCGTGTTTAATCCGCCTAGCCAAGCAGGCGTTTGCGATAAATGTGGCGGTGAACTTTATCAACGTGCGGATGATAATGAGGAAACTGTTGCGAATCGTCTTGAAGTCAATTTAAAACAAACGCAGCCTTTGCTTGAGTTTTATCAAGAAAAAGGATATTTGCGCAATATTGATGGACAGCAAGAAATTGAAAAAGTGTTTGCTGATATTTGCGAACTACTTGGGGGCTTAGAGTAATGATCATTTGCAAAACCCCACGCGAAATTGAAATTATGCGTGAAGCTGGACGAATTGTCGCATTAACTCATCAAGAATTAAAAAAATATATCCAGCCAGGAATTACAACAAAAGAACTGGATCATATTGCTGAAACGTTTATTCGTAAACATGGTGCAATTCCTTCATTTAAAGGATATAATGGATTCCGTGGAAGCATTTGTACTTCAGTAAATGAAGAGCTCGTTCATGGAATTCCCGGCGACCGTGTTCTTCGTGAAGGAGACATCATCAGCATTGATATTGGCGCGAAATATAATGGTTATCACGGGGATTCTGCTTGGACGTATCCTGTTGGTAAAATCTCTGAAGAAGCACAAAAGCTTCTAGATGTAACGGAAGAAGCTTTATATCGTGGATTGCAAGAAGCAAAACCTGGCGCCCGTTTGACCAACATTTCTCACGCGATTCAAACGTATGTAGAAGCACATAATTTTTCGGTCGTGCGTGAGTATGTTGGGCATGGAATTGGTCAAGACTTACATGAAGATCCGCAAATTCCACATTATGGTCCGCCTAACAAAGGACCACGGTTAAAGCCAGGAATGGTTCTTTGCATTGAGCCAATGGTCAATGCGGGAAGTCGTTATGTTCGAACGTTGGAGGACAACTGGACAGTTGTTACTGTGGATGGAAAGTTGTGTGCACACTTTGAGCACACCATTGCCATTACCGAAACCGGATATGAGATTTTAACCACACTTTAACTTGCTGAAATTTTGAACGCTTTAGCCTTCTTGCGGATAAAAATCAATGTGAGTTCGCTTTGAATTACTTTAAAAACTGGTCGTGTATTTAAATACTAATAAACATGTTACTCATTTAAAGAAGGGAGAGCCGTTCAATGGCGAAAGACGATGTAATTGAAGTGGAAGGTACAGTCGTTGAAACATTACCAAATGCAATGTTCCGTGTAGAACTTGAAAATGGACATACGGTTTTAGCCCATGTATCCGGTAAAATTCGCATGCATTTTATTCGCATTTTACCTGGTGACAAAGTAACGGTTGAATTATCACCATATGATTTAACACGTGGAAGAATTACGTATCGATATAAATAACACTCCGTGCTAACAAGGAGGTAAGACTCATGAAAGTAAGACCATCCGTAAAACCGATTTGCGAAAAATGCAAAGTTATTCGCAGACGTGGAAAAGTTATGGTTATTTGCGAAAATCCAAAACATAAGCAAAAACAAGGATAAACTTGAGGAGGTGTATATAACATGGCACGTATTGCAGGTGTAGATATCCCTCGTGATAAACGTGTAGTCATTTCATTAACATACATTTACGGTATCGGTAAATCAACTGCAAAAAAAATCTTAGCGGAAGCTGGCGTATCTGAAGATACTCGCGTTCGCGATCTAACAGAAGAAGAATTAGGAAAAATTCGTGAAATCGTTGGTCGTCTAAAAGTAGAAGGAGATCTTCGTCGTGAAGTATCTTTAAACATTAAACGTTTAATGGAGATCGGTTGCTATCGTGGTCTTCGTCATCGTCGCGGTTTACCAGTTCGTGGCCAAAATACGAAAAACAATGCTCGTACACGTAAAGGTCCACGTCGTACAGTAGCGAACAAGAAAAAATAATTGAGTAAAGGAGGTCAATGGACGAATGGCACGTAAAACAAATACGCGTAAACGTCGTGTAAAAAAGAATATTGAAACAGGTATCGCACATATTCGTTCAACGTTTAACAACACAATCGTAACAATTACAGACGTTCATGGAAACGCAATTGCTTGGTCAAGCGCTGGTGCATTAGGCTTCAAAGGTTCTCGTAAATCTACTCCATTCGCGGCACAAATGGCTGCAGAAGCTGCGGCAAAAGCTTCTATGGAGCATGGTATGAAAACTGTTGAAGTGAACGTAAAAGGTCCGGGTGCTGGTCGTGAAGCAGCAATTCGTGCGCTTCAAGCTGCAGGATTAGAAATTACAGCTATTAGAGATGTTACGCCGGTTCCACACAACGGATGCCGTCCGCCAAAACGTCGACGTGTATAATTTCTCTGTATAGAATTTGTCTAATTGTCAATAATGGGATATGGTTAGTCAATTCTTGCAGAGAAATTAAAAACAGTTGTTGTGCACATTCGGGAATTTATTCATTGGGGAATTTCGATTGAGCTTGTTGCGGGTTTAATCGGGGTTTCGACGTTTTGAAGGAGGGTTAATTAAATGATTGAAATCGAGAAGCCAAAAATCGAAACGGTTGAAATCAGCGAAGATGCCATGTATGGCATATTCGTCGTTGAACCTCTTGAGAGTGGATTTGGTTCATCTTTGGGTAACTCCTTACGTCGTATCCTAT
>NZ_SLUL01000016.1:0-10571 GCF_004341205.1 Thermolongibacillus altinsuensis | reverse complement strand
ACAGAGGAAAACTAAAAACATACACTAACAACTTACGAACTATCCTATAAAACTCACAACCTGGTGCCGCTGTAACATCTGTTCAAATAGATGGTGTATTGCACGAATTCTCAACAATTGATGGCGTCGTAGAAGATGTAACAGCCATTATTTTAAACATAAAAAAACTTGCGTTAAAAATTTACTCTGACGAAGAGAAGACGCTTGAGATTGATGTACAGGGTGAAGGAGTCGTTACAGCTGCGGATATTACTCACGATAGCGATGTAGAAATTCTCAATCCGGACCTTCATATTGCCACTTTAGCAGAAGGTGGCCGCTTACGCATGAGAATGACCGCAAAACGAGGCCGTGGGTATGTACCAGCTGATGCAAATAAACGCGAGGATCAACCAATAGGTGTTATCCCGATCGATTCCATTTATACGCCAGTATCACGCGTAGCTTATCAAGTAGAAAACACGCGCGTTGGTCAAGTAACCAACTACGATAAATTAACGATTGATGTGTGGACTGATGGAAGCATTGGTCCAAAAGAAGCCATTTCGCTTGGAGCGAAAATTTTAACAGAGCACTTAAACATTTTTGTTAACCTAACAGATGAAGCACAAAATGCTGAAATTATGGTCGAAAAAGAAGAAGACCAAAAAGAAAAAGTGCTTGAAATGACAATTGAAGAGCTTGACCTTTCTGTTCGTTCGTATAACTGCTTAAAACGTGCTGGTATTAATACCGTTCAAGAACTTACGCAAAAAACCGAAGAAGATATGATGAAAGTGCGTAACTTAGGACGGAAGTCGCTTGAAGAAGTAAAAGCGAAATTAGAAGAGTTAGGTTTAAGCTTACGTAAAGATGACTAGTTAAGCTTTTGGTTAACTAGGCATTTTCATGTTAAAAGTGAAAATAAAGGAGGGACATCTCATGTCTTACAGAAAGTTAGGACGTACAAGCGCTCAACGCAAAGCGTTACTTCGCGACCTAGTAACAGATTTAATCATCAATGAGCGTATTGAAACGACAGAAGCTCGTGCAAAAGAATTACGTTCAGTAGTAGAAAAAATGATTACGTTAGGAAAACGCGGCGACTTACACGCTCGTCGTCAAGCAGCAGCGTTCGTTCGTAAGGAAGTAGCGAATAGCGAAACTGGTCAAGATGCAATTCAAAAGTTATTTAGCGACATCGCACCACGCTATCAAGATCGTCAAGGCGGTTATACTCGCATTATGAAAATCGGTCCACGCCGTGGCGATGGTGCACCAATGGTTATTATTGAGTTAGTTTAATAGTGAATTTGGAACTACAAGGGCGAGACAGTTTGTTTGAACTGGGTCTATGCCCTTTTTTTGTTTTACTTTTTTGAAGAATGTAGTAGAGTAAAGAGTAAGAAATTTAGAAGAGATGAGGAGAGAAAAGTGGAAATTGCTGTACGTGTCCAAGATGTATCCTTTCAATATGCCAATCAATCCGACTATGCATTAAAAAATGTTTCTTTTCACGTCCGTACAGGTGAATGGTTAACGATTGTCGGACACAATGGCTCTGGGAAATCAACCATTGCTAAGCTTTTAACAGGATTATTACAAGCAGAAAAGGGACGTATTGAAATTTGCGGCATTCCCTTAAATGAAGAAACGATTTGGAAGGTAAGAGAACAAATCGGCATTGTTTTTCAAAACCCTGATAATCAGTTTGTCGGAACAACTGTTCAAGATGATGTTGCATTTGGGCTTGAGAATCGAGGAGTCCCTCGAGAAGAAATGACAGAGAGAATCAACGAGGCTTTAAAAAAGGTTAATATGGAATCATTTTTAGAACATGAGCCTCATCGCTTATCAGGTGGACAAAAACAACGAGTGGCAATCGCAAGCGTGATTGCGCTTCGCCCTAGAATTATTATTTTAGACGAGGCCACATCCATGTTGGATCCCCGTGGAAAAAAAGAAGTGTTAGCGGTCATTGAACAACTTCAAAAAGAACGGCAGATTACCGTTATTTCCATTACGCATGATCTTGATGAAGTGGCTAAAGCCGATCGGGTCATTGTTATGAACAAAGGAATGGTTGTGGAAGAAGGAACGCCAGAACAAATTTTTGCTCACGGGGAAAAGTTGGAAGAACTCGGTTTAGACCTTCCGTTTGCGGTAAAGCTTAGTAAACGTTTAAAAGATGCCGGTTTTCCATTAACAGGTGACCATTTAACGGTAGAGGGGCTGGTGAATGAGTTATGGACATTATATTTAAAAATGTAGAACATCGTTACCAAGCTCAAACGCCTTTTGAAAAAAGAGCGTTGTATGATATTGATTTAGAGATCAAAACGGGCTCCTATGTCGCGGTGATTGGTCATACTGGCTCTGGAAAGTCAACGCTTTTACAGCATTTAAACGGGTTGTTACAACCAACGAAAGGCTCTGTCACAATCGGTGATCGAACGATTGTCGGCGGAAAAAAAGAAAAAAATTTAAAACCGTTACGTAAAAAAGTAGGAATCGTCTTTCAGTTTCCGGAGCATCAGCTATTTGAAGAAACCGTCGAGAAAGATATTTGTTTTGGCCCCATCAATTTCGGCGTATCGGAAGAAGAAGCAAAACGGAAGGCAAAAGAGTGTCTTTCGCTTGTTGGATTACCCGAAGAAGTATTAACGAAATCACCTTTTGAATTAAGCGGCGGGCAGATGAGAAGGGTAGCGATTGCAGGTGTGTTAGCGATGGAGCCTGAAGTGCTTGTGTTAGATGAACCGACCGCTGGATTGGATCCGCGCGGACGCAAAGAAATTATGGATATGTTTGCTCGCCTTCATCAGCAAAAGCAATTGACCATTGTTTTAGTGACCCACAGCATGGAAGATGCTGCGCGCTATGCAGATGAGATCGTGATCATGAATAAAGGCACCATCGTCAAAAAAGGAACACCAGAAGAGATTTTTAGCGATGTTACATCGCTAATGGAATTAGGATTAGATGTACCTGAGACGGTGTTATTTAAACATTTACTCGAATCGAAAATTGGCGAAGCCATCCCTTCTACTTGTCTAACGATCGAAGAGACGCTACAAGGTTTACAAACGTTATTTGCTAGGGTGAAGAAAAAATGATCAACAGTATGATTATCGGAAAGTATGTTCCAGGCCGTTCGCTTATTCACCGTCTTGATCCGCGAACGAAGCTTTTAATGATGTTTTTTTATGTGTTTATTGTTTTTCTGGCTAACAACGTATGGACATATACTCTTTTGACATTGTTTACTCTGTCCCTACTATTGTTGTCGAAAATTCCTTTTTCGTTTATCGTTAAAGGATTTAAACCGATTCTGTGGGTGATAGTGTTCACTTTGCTTTTGCATGTATTGATGACGAAAGAAGGAAATATGTTGTTTCAATTTGGATGGATTGAAATTTATGACAAAGGAGTTCAACAAGGATTTTTCATTTCTCTTCGCTTTTTGTTATTAATTGCTATTACGACATTACTAACATTAACAACGACACCCATTGAAGTGACAGATGGAATGGAAAAACTTCTTGCGCCATTCAAACGATGGAACATGCCGGTTCATGAACTAGCGCTAATGATGTCCATCTCTCTTCGCTTCATTCCAACATTGATGGAAGAAACTGAAAAAATTATAAAAGCTCAAGCGGCGCGAGGAGTGGACTTCTCTAGCGGACCATTTTCTGAACGGATGAAAGCGATGACCTCTTTGCTTATTCCGCTATTTATTAGCGCCTTTAAGCGTGCCGAAGAGCTGGCTATTGCGATGGAAGTTCGCGGCTATCGCGGCGGTGAAGGAAGAACGAAATGGCGGCAATTAACATGGAGCTATTTAGATACGTTGTTTATGCTCTCTCTCATTAGTTTAAGTATTCTTTTATGGTTATTACGATCATAGCGAGGAATGAACGATGCGAAGAATTAAATGTATCATTGCATATGATGGAACCAATTTTGCTGGGTATCAAATTCAACAAAATAAACGTACCGTTCAAGGTGAACTGGAACGAGCATTAGCTATCATTCATAAAGGAGAGGCTGTTCGTGTCTATGCCTCTGGACGAACGGATGCAACGGTCCATGCGTATGGACAAGTCATTCATTTCGATTCTCCATTAACCATTCCAGAAGAACGTTGGGCAAAGGCATTAAATGCGCTATTACCGGATGATATTGTCGTGAAGGAAGCAGCTGAAGTTTCCCCTTCTTTTCACGCTCGATTTAGTGCGAAAGCGAAAGAATATCGTTATCGAGTGCGAACGGCGCAAGAGCCGGATGTCTTTTTGCGAAACTATGTATATCATTATCCATATTCATTGAACCATGAGGCAATACAAAAAGCGTTGACATTTCTAATTGGAACGCACGATTTTACTAGTTTTTGCTCAGCTAAAACGGATGTAGAGGATAAAGTGCGAACGATTTATGAAGCGAACATGATCGTTGAAAAAGATGAAGTCGTTTTTCAGCTCATCGGAAATGGCTTTTTGTACAATATGGTTCGCATCATTGTTGGAACGATGCTCGAGGTAGGAATAGGAAAAATAAAAGCGGAAGACATTCCGCACATCTTAGAAAAAAAGGATCGAAGTTTAGCTGGGAAAACAGCGCCAGGGCATGGTCTTTATTTATGGAAAGTTTATTATGACAACTAGTCCTGGCGTAACATTTTCTTGACATTGGTATATGAAAAAGATATTATATCATATGGTATGTATTTTAAAGCCACGATTAGCCCCGGAAATTAATCGTGTTGAAATAAATATCGTTTACTTTTGTTTATTTTTATTTTAGGAGGGAAAACAAATGCGTACGTATATGGCGAAGCCAAATGAAGTAGAGCGTAAATGGTACGTTGTAGATGCAGAAGGCAAAACGTTAGGACGTCTTGCTAGCGAAGTTGCGGCAATTTTGCGCGGTAAACATAAACCAACTTTCACACCGCATGTTGACACTGGAGATCATGTGATCATCATCAACGCTGAAAAAATCCAATTAACAGGTAAAAAATTAACAAACAAATTATACTATCGTCACAGCTTACATCCAGGTGGATTAAAAGTAAGAACGGCGCTTGAAATGCGTACAAATTATCCAGAGCAAATGCTTGAAAGAGCTGTACGCGGCATGCTTCCAAAAGGTCGTCTTGGCCGTCAAATGTTCAAAAAATTGCATGTTTACAGAGGAAGCGAGCATCCACATCAAGCACAAAAACCAGAAGTTTATGAACTTCGCGGATAATTGATCAAAGGAGGGCATTATTTTGGCACAGGTACAATACTACGGCACAGGCCGTCGCAAAAGTTCAGTTGCGCGCGTACGTCTAGTTCCTGGTGAAGGACGTATCATTGTAAATGGTCGCGACATTCGAGACTATGTTCCTTATGAGTCTTTAGTAGAAGTAGTGAAACAACCTCTTGTATTAACAGAAACATTAGGTAGCTACGATGTATTAGTGAACGTAAAAGGTGGCGGCTTCTCAGGCCAAGCAGGTGCAATTCGTCACGGAATCGCTCGTGCGTTGTTACAAGTAGACCCAGAATATCGTCAAACATTAAAACGCGCAGGCTTATTAACTCGTGACGCTCGTATGAAAGAGCGTAAGAAATACGGTCTTAAAGGCGCTCGTCGTGCACCACAATTCTCAAAACGCTAATATCGTTTTTACAAAAATCTCGGCAATTTTGCCGAGATTTTTTTGTATGTTCCCGATTTAATAGCAAACACTACTTCCTAAGAGGAGTGGTGGATCATGAAAATCATTACATCTTTTTCGGCGAGAAAGTTAGAAAAACAAGTGACATATGAACGAAAAATTTTACGAGAACTTTCATTTGAACAATTGCGAAGATGTGTACATGAATATTTTAAACCATTTCATTTTTATCGCTTTTTTTTAGAAGCTTTAGAAAACGGATGTATCGATGTTGCGATCGAAGCTTATTTACTTGGAGCGCATTATAGTCGTTTCGGCTATTATGGTGAGCCGTTTCACTTAGTGAAAAAACGTTGTGCAAAGGAAGAAAAGCACTTAATCGACATGTTATTTGATTTTTTATGTTCTTTTCATCATCAACCGAATCAGATTGATTCGCTTTATTATGTGTGTGAACATTATGTTGCATCATGGTGGAAAGAAGGATTTGACCAAGGAATGAAACGACAAAAATTGCGACTCAAATAATCATGTTCTAATCTCTTCCCTTGTCCCATATAACATTAATAACGGAGAGCGGGAGGAGAAGCAATGAAAATACGCTTTATTGTTGTATTGGTTCTTTTTGTTCTTTTTTTACAATTCCAAATTTTTAGTGATCGATCATGGAAAGCATGGAGCCTTCCTTTATCCGGGAAAATCATTATGATCGATCCAGGACACGGCGGACCTGATGGTGGAGCGGTTGGCGGCGATATTCTTGAAAAAGAAATTGCCTTAAATGTATCGTTAAAATTACGAGACTATTTACAGCAACAAGGAGCCTTTGTAAAAATGATACGGGAAGAGGACCGCGATTTAGCGGATGAAAAAACGAGAGGATATAGTCGACGGAAAGTAGAAGATTTACAAAGGCGTGTTACATTGATTAATGACTCTGAAGCGGACTTATTTATTAGTATTCATTTAAATGCCATTCCTTCATCGCGATGGAGAGGAGCGCAAACGTTTTATTATGGGTCGTTTGCTGAAAATGAACGTGTTGCAAAATTTATTCAAGATGAATTGCGGCGGAATTTAGAGAATACCAATCGTGCGGCGAAAGCGATTCAAACTGTTTATTTGTTGAAACATGCCAAAAAGCCAGGAGCGTTGGTTGAAATAGGGTTTTTATCCAACGAAGAAGAGCGAAAGTTGCTTGCATCGGAATCCTATCAAGAACAAATCGCTGCCTCCATTTACAAAGGAATTTTAAGGTATTTTACCAATGAACAAAATCCTTCCAATTAGGGGGGATTAATTTTTTTTGCAGGATTGAGAAGATATTGTTTTGTAAGAAAGTTCTGATTTGGTATATTGAAATTATGGAAACGAATACATAAGGATTGGTGAGGAACGATGTTAACAGAAAAACAAGTGATTGAACTATTGGAAACCATCAACGACCCTTTTCTTCAGAAACCATTCAAGGAAACGGGAGCGATTCAAGAAATTAAAATAAACGAAGAAAAAGGGTATGTGAGCGTGAAAATTGCGTTAGCGAAAATTGGGGCAGCTGAACAATTGCAAGTGCAAAATGTCGTTGTGCAGCGGTTGAAAAATGCAGGAGCTGCTTCTGTCGGTCTACGCTTTACGACATTGCCATCGGAACAAGTAGAAAAGAATGAAAGCGGAAAAAAAGAACCCGTTTATATTGCAATTGCCAGCGGAAAAGGCGGCGTAGGGAAGTCGACGGTTTCTGTCAATTTAGCTGTTGCGTTAGCTCGGCTGGGTAAAAAAGTTGGTTTGGTAGATGCAGATATTTATGGTTTTAGCGTACCGGATATGATGGGCATTACGGAACGACCTGTTGTTCGCGGTGAGAAAATCATTCCGGTCGAGCGTTTTGGTGTGAAAGTGATTTCGATGGGGTTTTTTGTGGAAGATAATTCTCCTGTTATTTGGCGTGGACCGATGCTTGGAAAAATGTTAAAAAACTTTTTCGATGAAGTGGAATGGGGAGATTTAGATTACTTGTTATTAGATTTACCTCCAGGGACTGGGGATGTTGCTTTAGATGTCCATTCAATGCTTCCATCATCAAAAGAGATTATTGTGACGACTCCTCATCCAACAGCTGCTTTTGTCGCAGCACGAGCTGGAGCAATGGCCATTCGGACAAATCATGAAATCATCGGTGTAATCGAGAACATGTCCTACTTTGAAAGCAAGGTAACAGGAGAAAAAGAATATATTTTTGGTAAAGGCGGCGGAAAAAAGTTAGCGGAAGAACTACAAACCGAATTGTTAGGGCAGTTGCCGCTCGGTCAGCCTGATTGGAACGATGATGATTTTGCTCCGTCGGTTTATGATGAAACGCATCCAATTGGGCAAATTTATATGGACATGGCTAAAAAAATCGTTGCAAAAATGTAAAGAGGGGCTCTTACGGCGCCCCTTATTTTGTTTATTCTTGTTGATCGCCTTCTCCTTCACCACCCTCTGAACCTCCACCTTCTTCGCCACCACTTTCTCCTTCTTTCTTTTTCGTTTCTTGCATGTCTTCTGCTGCTTTTATGAGTAAATCTTGAATTTTTGCTTTAAACAAAGGACTGCTAAATGTTTCAGTCATGACTTTTTGCAAGTGGCCGCGAAATTCTTTGTTTTTCAACTCATTCATCATCGTTTTTTGCATTTCAGGATTTTGAAGGATTTCAACCATCATTGCTTGATATTCAGGATCTTTCATTAGCGATTTAATCATTTTTTCATGCTCTTGTTGCATGCTTTTTGCAAAGCCTTCAACAAACTTAGGATCTTCGAATGCTTTTTTCCAAAACTTTATTCCTTTTTCTGAAGTGAGTGTTTGTTCAATGGTTTGTTTGACAATGGCTTGATCCATCACGAGTTGTTGTTTCACTTTTTCGTCCGTGATGATTTCTTGAATGGCTTTTTTCCCTTCATCTGTTTTTAAAATGTCGACGACCATCTTTTTCGTTTGATCGTAATCAGGTTGAGCGCTTCCTTGTTCTTGTTGAGCACATCCAGAAATGATTAGAAAATAACTAAGTAAGAGGAGCACTGTCTGTCTATTCATTATCAATAAGCTCCTTTCTGCAAAATTCCTTACTCTTAATATGAATTTCATTCGAAAAAATATTCACTAGCATTTTTCGCATTTCGTTGATAGAATTTTTAGAGGAATATTAGAGGGTGAGGGAAGTTTAGGTGAATAGCCGAAAATGGGTAAAATTATTTTTAAGTACGTTAGTTGTTGGAGGAATCAGCACGGGGATCGTTGGATTTGCGATCAAATGGAATGAATATAAGCATCTTTTTGCTTCTTTTGACGTGAAAGAAATTATTTCTGTTCTCATTTGGCTTATTGGTGTAGGATTCATTTTTAGCGTGATTAGCCAAATGGGTTTCTTCGCCTATTTAACAATCCATCGATTTGGACTTGGAATTTTCCGCTCTGTTTCATTGTGGAATTCTGTACAACTTGTTTTAATTGCTTTTGTTTTGTTTGACCTCGTTTATTTCCGTTACCAATTATTTGCTGAAGAAGGAGAGTCTCTTTTTAGTTACATCGGTATCGCCGTATTTATTTTCATTTTTGGCTTGATTGTCGCTTATATAAAAATGAAGCAGACCAATAAAGAAGCTTTTGTTCCTGCTTTGTTTTTTATGACGGTTGTTACGATCATTGAATGGTTCCCTGTGCTGAGAATCAATGAAGAAAGTTGGCTTTATTTAATGCTATTTCCTTTATTAATTTGTAATGCGTATCAATTGCTGATCTTGCACAAACTGATAGGGACGAAATGAGGCTGATCGAAAATGACCAGCCTCAATTTATTTCTTTACTTTTTACATCTGCATCGTCAATCAGCTGAGAGACGCTTACGTTTTGGTATCCTTTCTTTTTCATCCAATAAGCGATTTGTTCAAGTGCTTGAGCGGTTTGTTTTGCTGAGTCGGAAGCGTGAAGCAAAATGATATCTCCTCCTTTTGTATGCTCCGTTACGTTTTGAGTAATGGACTCGACTCCTGGATTAAGCCAATCTTTCGAGTCAATGCTCCAATGAACGACCGTGTATCCAAATGAATGGGCAATGTTCAATACGTTTTGATTAAAGTTTCCTGTTGGCGGGCGCAACATCTTTATATTTTTGATTCCTAACATATCAAATACTTTTTTCGCTTGTGATAAATCACGACGAATTTTTCCGTTTTCCAATTGAGTGTAATTTTTGTATTCGTATCCCATGCTACCAATTTCGTGCCCGTCATCGATAATTCTTTTGACGATGCTCGGATGACGCTCGGCCCATGATGCAGATAAAAAAAACGTAGCAGGTTTAATGTTATATTTTTTTAACGTTTCTAAAATGGGAATGGCATTTGTCTCTCCCCAGCTAATATCGAAGGTTAAAGCAATTTCGTTTTTCTTTTTTTCCACCTTGTATACGGCTTTTGGTCCTGTATTCGTTGAAAAAACAGAATCACTTGCTAAACGCTGAATGTATAAAAAAGATGCAGTAAAAAAAGCAGCCGTGATGATCAGCGCTAATTTTTTTAGTTTTTTTCCGTTTAGCACATAAAAGAAATTCATCGTTTCCCTCCTTGTCCCAAATCCTCTTATTATCATCCTATGCTCAAAGATAGCGGTTATTCCCAGAATAAAGTTTAGCTATTTTTTAAAAAATACTGTTGACAAAGAAACAAGACCATGATAGATTAATAAGCGTCGTTAGCAAGACAACAAAAAATAAAAAATAAAGAAAGATGTTGACAACGCTCAATTGATGATGATAAAATGAACAAGCCGTCGGTTGACGGTGATGATCAATGTTCCTTGAAAACTGAACGAAACGGAAGCGTGAAAGCTAGCGAGAAAACTTTCTATGGAGAGTTTGATCCTGGCTCAGGACGAACGCTGGCG
>NZ_SLUL01000015.1 GCF_004341205.1 Thermolongibacillus altinsuensis | reverse complement strand
TCGATTCGTTCTTCGATGTCCCGAAGTAAACTTTCCAACGATTCGATGTGCTTCCACGATTGGCGAATCATGAACAGTTGATGGTTGGTCAATGTACCAAAGAGAGAATCCTGAATTTGTTGTCTTTTCCTCTTCATACTCCTGTGAATGCAAGCATCGACTTCGGTTTCTTCGATGTATCCCTGTTTCATTAAACGTTCCAGTAGCTTTCGCCCAGATACACCAAATACATCCGAAATCACGGAACTTAACTTGATATTGGAACATTCCAACACTTTTTGAATGCGGTTTTTCTCCGCGGTTAACTGCCCGATCCATTTTTTGCGCAAGCGAGTTAAATCCCGTAATTCTCGAATGTTCTCTGGAGGTACGAAACTCTTCTCGATCAATCCGTAACGCAACAATTTGGCGATCCATTCAGCATCGGAAACATCGGTTTTTCTCCCCGGTACATTTTTGATTCGCTGAGCGTTAGCAAGTGTAATGTCAAAGTAATCTTCCAAAATATTGAACACAGGTTTCCAGTAAACGCCCGTACTCTCCATCGCAATATGAGTGACACCACGATCCTCTAACCATTTCAGAAGACGAAACAAGTCTTTCGTGAAAGTAGGAAATGTTTCAACTTCCTTTTGAACGTGTTCTTCCTCTCCAAGAAGAGCACAAACGACAATTGTTTCGGCATGGACATCTAATCCTGCACAACGATGATAAAGAACATCCATGATTCTTACTCCTTCCATCGATAAATTCGCAAACAGGGAGTCCATTTGCACGTTAGGCATTTTTCTGTTCGTAGTCACCTTTTCACACGAAAAGGGCTGACAATGGGTGGAACACCAAATGGACTCAAACAGTTTTTATTACAGGGTCGAACCACCATTAAAGAGAACGTCTTTCAAAACTGTTTGCGTTCATATCCATTATGGGAAGGAATGATGGATTTTCATGCATGGGTGGGGAGTAAAATTACTCATGGATGTTTTTATTATAACACTATTTGGAAGCAATCTCATTTCGCTAGCTCATAAATTGCTTGTGCATAAATCGCTGTCGCTTTTAGCAAGTCATCAATCAACATATATTCATCTTTTTGATGAGCAACATCTTCACGTCCTGGGAAGAGAGGACCAAAGGCAACCCCAGCTTTTAAAGAACGCGCATACGTACCGCCGCCGATCGAAAGCAGCGTCGCCTTCTCTCCCGTTTGCTCTTCATATACTTGTTGTAACGTTTGAATGAGCGGATGATCTTTCGCTACGTAATGCGGGTTCGAGTTGCTAAAATTCGTAAGGGCGAAACCATGTTTCTCTGCCACTTCCGCTATTTTTTCCTTTGTTTGAGCGATATCGTTTGTCACAGGATAACGTAAATTTAACCCAAGTTTTCCGCCTTGCTCATCCGTATAGGACATGATCCCAACGTTGATCGTTAAATCTCCAAGCTCTTCATTCATATGAGCAACACCTAATTTTTTCCCGCGCGAATCACCGCAAAAGTAGCGATGAGCAAAATCGATAAACATTTTCGCTCGGCTGTTCATTGCTTCATTCGCTAAAAATTGCACAAGAAGCAACCCTGCATTTTTTCCGTTATTCGGCTCCATTCCATGCGCTGAAATTCCTTGGATGCGCAATGTAATGGTTTCCCCATCAATCACCGTGTCTCCATCGCTTTGTACATCTTTTAAAAATTGCATAAACCGCTCTTTTACATCCTGAACTTGTTTCGTTTGCAATGTCGCTTCAGCCAAATCAGGAACCATATTATATCTTCTGCCTGAATGGAACGAAAGCAGCTTTACATTTCCTTCTTCAAGCTCGCTTTCTTCTTTTTGTACTAAATCAAAATCGGCAATTCCTTTTTCCGCATAAATAATTGGAAAGTCCGCATCAGGAGCAAACCCCATCGTCGGCATTTCTTCTTTTTGGAAATATCGCTCAACACAGCGCCAATCACTTTCTTCATCGGTTCCGATGATCATCCGCACTCGTTTTGTGAGCGGAAGGCCGAGCTCTTTTACGATTTTCATTGCGTAAAATGCTGCCATCGTCGGCCCTTTATCATCTAAAGCACCGCGCGCATAAATTTTCCCATCACGAATTTCCGCTCCAAACGGTTCCATTGTCCATCCATCCCCTGGCGGCACGACATCCACATGGCATAAAACACCGATGATTTCGTCTCCTTCTCCCATCTCAATATGCCCTGCCAGCCCATCCACATTTTTTACTGTAAACCCCTCTTCTTTTCCGCGCTGCAATAAATATTGAAGCGCTTCATACACCCCTTTCCCTAGCGGCGCTTCTGCTGTCGCTGTTGTTTCATCAAGAACGCTTGGGATCCGTAAAAATGTTTGCGTATCTTGAATCAATTGTTCTTTTCGTTTCAATACCTCGTGCATCCAATTTATTTTCATTCTTCTCCTTCCTTTCATTAGAAAAATCATGCAAAAAAATGTGTAAATATTGTGTAAAATTCAGCAAATTTATAGCATTTTTCCTGTATATTCGTGTAAAATAACAAATGAGACATCTAGTTTTCTCATCTCTGTTGTGCCATGCGAATTATGTAACGATAGGGAGTGATCATTTGAAACCTTCAACTCACCGAATGCTAACCCGTATTAAGTCCGTCTACATGTTCATTAACGAAAGAGGGACAGTGACGACGCAAGAGCTCGTGGATGAATTCGGCATTACTCCACGAACGATTCAGCGGGATTTAAACGTGTTAGCATACAACGATTTAGTTCACAGCCCTAGCAAAGGTAAATGGACAACAACATCGAAAAAAGTAAGGATGTCATCATAAGAGAGAAAATGTCAATTCACATAGATGGAACCTTTGAGAAAGGTTCCTATTTTTTTGCGTTATTCCTCCATGTGTTCTCCCTTTAATAAGGCAATTTCTTCATCCGTCAATTCGCGATACTCTCCAGGTTCTAATGTTTCATCTAACGGTAGCGGCCCCATTTGAATGCGCTTTAAATAAACCACTCTTTTTCCAACCGCTGCAAACATGCGTTTGACTTGATGAAATTTTCCTTCTGTAATCGTTAGCTCCACATCGGAACGAATGCCTGATTTTAAAATCGTTAATTCTGCCGGTTTCGTTTGATATCCATCGTCTAAAACAACCCCTTGCCGAAACAATTGTACATCTTCTTCTGTCACTTCACCATCCACAACGGCAAAATACGTTTTCGGTACATGCTTTTTCGGCGAAAGCAATTGATGAGCAAGCTGTCCATCATTGGTTAATAACAGCAATCCTTCCGTATCTTTATCAAGACGCCCGACCGGGAAAGGATTAAAAATACGATCTTCCTCTTCAAGCAAATCAACAACCGTTTCTTGCGTTAAATCTTCGGTCGCCGAAATCACTCCTTGCGGCTTATTCATCATTAAATAAATAAACGGCTTATATTGAACTACTTCTCCCCAAACGGTGACAACCTGCGTATTCGGATCAACCTGTGTCTTTGCATCCTTCACAACGACGTCGTCAATTTTCACAACGCCTGACTTCAATAGCTTTTTGACTTCTTTTCTCGTTCCATATCCCATGTTTGCTAAAAGTTTATCAATACGCAGCATCGTATCCCTCCAATTCTTTTTAACGAACTAGGCGTTCGTCTATATCACGATGACATTTATCACATATACTGCCTACGAATGAAAAAGCGAAAGGAGTTTTGACAATGGATTATCGGCAACAACAACCAGGAACTCAATACGGAGGATATCCAGGATATCCTGGATACCCAGTCATACAAGAATTTCCGGGAGCACCGGGATCTACAAGCGCCCAAGGATTTCCATTCGGCAATATTGAGCGTCGCCTTGATCGAGTTGAACGTACATTACAACGTCAACAACAAGAAATTAACAATTTAAATCGCCGAGTGCAACGGCTCGAACGTCGACTTGGGTTTTCGGAAGGTTTTTGATGTGAAAAGAAGGCTGTTTACGAAACAGCCTTCTTTCTTTTTTTGCGCAAAAAGGAAAAGCGATCCCCAAACAAATAGTAAAGCAATTGTGAGCGTTCGCTTAAATAAAAATAAACAGCCGCACCGACGATTCCTCCGACAAAAACAATCATAAGCGAATGAATGACACTTCCGTTATAGTGTAACAATTTTTCAACTAGCTTCACAATAGGCACAACGACAACAGACATCACCGCTGTTAAAATGGCCATGAACGTTGTGCGTCGCAATACAAATCCGTAACGATACTTCGTGTATCGTTGAATAATCCATAAGTTGAACAATACCGAAAGCAAATAACCAAGCGTCGTGGCTAAAATGGCCCCAATCGTTTCAAACTTCGCAATCAAATAGTAGTTTAAACAAAGTTTGACCAATAACCCACCTGTTAAACTGATCATCGTAAATTTTTGTTTGTTAATTCCTTGCAAAATAGCGGCGGTGACGGAAAATAGCGCAAATAAAATCGCGGTTGGCGCATACCAACGCAACACTTCTGTTCCGAGCGGGTCATAGCTGTAAAAAGCGGCGTACACATACTCCGCCAACAGCGCCATTCCAACAACGGCAGGCAATGTTAAAAAGATCACGATTTGAAACGTATCGTTTAAATATTTGCGCAACTGCTTTCGGTTATTTTGTACGTATGCTTTTGTAATCGTTGGAATTAACGTTAAACTAAATGAAGTCGCTAACGTGACAGGAATGATGACCAATTTTTGTGCGTAGACATTAAAAATTGAATAAGCATCTTCAGAAATCGCTCCTAGACCGATGCTTGCCATCGCTTTATTAAACGTAAATTGATCGATGAGCTGATATAGAGGCATCGCCAATCCGACAAACACGAATGGAGCTGCATAAAGAATGAGCTCTTTATACATCTCTTTCAGCGATAAATGCAGCGTGCCGCGATCTTTTTGAAGCAGTTCATCTAAAAATCGTTTTCGTTTGATCCAATACCATATGAGCACCCCTAATCCGCCGAGCGCGCCGACAAACGCCGCAAACGTTGCAAAACGAATCGCTGTAACAAGCGAACCGTGCCATACGCGTAGCACCATATAACAGCCGGCCAACAAAAAGATGATGCGCACAAGCTGTTCTACCACTTGCGACAACGCGGTCGGTCCCATCGATTCATGCCCCTGGAAAAAACCGCGAATCAAACTCATCACCGGAACAATTAAAAGCGCAAAACTGACCGTTTGAATGACGAGCGTTACATCATGAATCGAGTTGCCAGGCCCATCCTCGTTCACAACAAACGGTGCAATCAACGGGGCGCTTACATATAAAATAAGCCAAGCGACAAACCCTGTTGCACTCATTAACACTAGACCCGAGCGAAACAACTTTCGCCCGACATGATATTCCCCAAGCGCATTATATTTCGATACAAATTTTGAAACCGCAAGCGGCACTCCCATCGTCGCAATGCTGATGAAAATGGTATACGGAACATATCCGTACGAATAAAGAGCTCCGCCTTGTTTTCCAACCAACTGATAAAATGGAATCACATACACGATCCCAAGAATGCGTGACAATAGCACGCCAAGCGTTAAAATAAACGTGCCACGCAACAATTTCGAAGACGACATAACATCCCTTCCTTAATGTAAAAGCTTGTTCAATCGCTTTACTTATTTTAGCACACTTTCTTCTTCGTATCGAAACGATTTATAATAGAGAAGCAGAAAGGATGTGAACAATTGTTGAATTATGATGTCATCGTCATCGGCGGGGGGCCGTCCGGGTTGATGGCAGCGATTGCCGCTGGCGAGCAAGGAGCAAACGTATTGCTTGTTGATAAAGGAGACAAGCTTGGGCGCAAGCTTGCCATTTCTGGCGGCGGACGTTGCAACGTCACAAACCGGCTGCCCGTTGATGAAATCGTCAAACATATTCCAGGAAACGGCCGCTTTTTATATAGCGCTTTTTCGATTTTTAATAACGAAGATATTATTCGCTTTTTTGAAAATCTCGGCATTCCGCTAAAAGAAGAAGATCATGGCCGCATGTTCCCCGTAACAGACAGCGCGCAATCGGTCGTAGACGCGCTCATCAAGCAACTGAAAAAATTAAAGGTAGATATTCGCCTAAACACGCCTGTAGCAGACGTCGAATACGAAAACGGAAAAACGGTCGGCGTGACGCTGAAAACAGGTGAATTCATCGGCGCTACATGCGTGGTCGTCGCCGTCGGCGGTAAATCTGTTCCACAAACCGGCTCAACGGGAGACGGTTACGCATGGGCCGAAAAAGCAGGACATACCGTCACGGAACTTTTTCCAACCGAAGTACCGATTACATCGAAAGAACCTTTTATTCAACAGCGAACGTTGCAAGGACTTTCCTTGCGCGATGTAGCGTTAAGCGTATTAAACCCGAAAGGAAAAACGATCGTGACGCACCGAATGGATATGATTTTTACCCATTTTGGCATTTCTGGTCCGGCAGCACTTCGCTGCAGCCAATTTGTCGTGAAGGCGTTAAAAAAATATGGAACGGGTTTTGTTACGATGAGCATTGATGCCCTCCCTGATCAAAATCGCGAAGAGCTGTTTCAATCGATCGTAAACATGTTAAAAGCCGAGCCGAAAAAAGCGATAAAAAATGTATTAAAAGGATTATTGCCAGAACGGTATTTACTATTTTTGTTAGAGAAAAACGGCATCGATCCGCAAACGCCTGCCAGCACGCTAGCCCACGAAAAGTTGCGCGCGTTTGTCGATGATTGCAAGCAATTTCAATTTCATGTGCACGGTACATTGCCGCTCGAAAAAGCGTTCGTTACTGGCGGCGGTGTATCTGTCAAGGAAATTCATCCAAAGGAAATGTCGTCAAAACTCATGGACGGGCTTTATTTTTGCGGCGAGATTTTAGACATTCACGGCTATACGGGCGGATTTAACATTACGGCCGCGCTTGTCACTGGACGTCTTGCTGGAATGAATGCCGCCAAACGAGCAAAACAAAAATAAGATTGTCTCAATCGAGGCAATCTTATTTTTATACGTCAAAATTTGTTTCACAAATTCTCGGAAATCATCTAGATGTTTTTTCGCTTGAACCATTTCTCAAGGCGTATGCTTTTCCATCAAACCAATTCCCCATCCCATGCAAGCATTCCATCGACCACGTTGCACACATCATAACCTTGTTCCTCTAAGTAACGGCAAACATGTTCGCTTCGCACACCTGCGCGGCAAATGAAAATATAGGTTTCCTCTTTGTTAAATTCATTCAGCCGATTCGGAATGTCTCCCATTTTGATGTGCTTGGCTCCAGGAATCATCCCAAACGCCACTTCCTCATCTTCGCGAACATCAATAATGTTTAGCTTTTCACCGCGTTCAAGACGTTCTTTTAATTCGGCTGCCGTTATTTCTTTCATCTTTTCTCACCTCTTTAAAATAAGCCCCTCACAAATGCGAGGGGCGAATCTTTAGTTAGCAACGATATTGACGAGTTTGCCCGGTACGGCAATCACTTTGCGCACCGTTTTTCCTTCGATTTGTTCTTTAATTTTTTCATCTTCCATCGCCAATTGTTCCAATTGCTCTTTCGTTGCATCAGCTGGCACATGCAACTTCGCACGCACTTTGCCGTTCACTTGAATAACAATTTCAACTTCGTCTTCAACTAATTTTGCTTCATCGTACGCTGGCCATGCTTCATATGCGATTGTATTGTTATGGCCAAGTTTCTCCCACAACTCCTCAGCAATATGCGGACAAACTGGCGATAACAATTTCACAAAGCCTTCCATGTATGCCTTTGGCAATTCTGGCGCTTTGTACGCCTCGTTAATGAACACCATCAATTGTGAAATCGCTGTATTGAAACGAAGCGCTTCGTAATCTTCCGTTACTTTTTTCACCGTTTGATGGTAAACGCGTTCAAGCGTATCTGTTTTAGGATTTTCAACGATTTTTGGATTTAATTCTCCGTTTTCTTCAACGAATAAGCGCCATACGCGGTCTAAGAAACGGCGTGCACCGTCTAATCCTTTCGGTGACCAAGCAATGGATGCTTCAAGCGGTCCCATAAACATTTCATAGAGACGCAATGTGTCGGCACCGTGGCTTTCGATAATATCGTCCGGGTTGACGACATTTCCTCTTGATTTACTCATTTTCTCATTGTTTTCACCAAGAATCATTCCTTGGTTAAACAGCTTTTGGAACGGTTCTTTTGTCGGTACGACACCGATATCATACAAGAATTTATGCCAGAAACGCGCATACAATAAGTGAAGAACCGCATGTTCCGCACCGCCGATATATACGTCAACCGGAAGCCATTTTTTCAATTTTTCCGGATCTGCAAGCTGTTTATCGTTATGCGGGTCAATATAGCGCAAGTAATACCAGCAGCTTCCCGCCCATTGCGGCATCGTATTCGTTTCGCGGCGTCCTTTTTTACCTGTCTTCGGATCGACGACATTCACCCACTCTTCAATGTTCGCAAGCGGTGATTCTCCTGTACCTGATGGTTTAATTTGATCCGTTTTTGGAAGCATAAGCGGAAGTTCTTCTTCCGGCACCGGCGTCATTGTACCGTCTTCCCAGTGGATGATCGGAATCGGTTCACCCCAGTAGCGTTGACGGCTGAACAACCAGTCGCGGAGGCGGTATGTGACTTTCTTTTGTCCTTTTCCGTTTGCTTCTAGCCATTCAATCATTTTCTTAATGGCTTCTTCTTTGTTGAGACCGTTTAAGAAATCGGAGTTAATATGCTCGCCGTCGCCTGTATACGCTTCTTTTGTAATATCGCCTCCAGCAACCACTTGCTTGATTGGCAAGTTAAATTTTTTCGCAAATTCATAGTCGCGCTCATCATGGGCTGGTACGGCCATAATCGCTCCTGTACCGTAGCTCATAAGGACATAATCGGCAATCCAGATTGGCAGCTTCTCCCCGTTTACCGGATTAATCGCATACGCCCCAGTGAAGACTCCTGTTTTTTCTTTCGCTAAATCCGTACGTTCGAGGTCGCTTTTACTTTTAATGGAGTCTAAATACGCCTCGACCGCCGCTTTTTGCTCCGGCGTTGTAATTTTTTCAACGAGCGGATGCTCAGGAGCTAACACCGTATAAGTCGCACCAAATAACGTATCTGGACGAGTCGTAAAGACCGTAAACGTTTCATCATGGCCATCAACTTCGAAACGAATTTCTGCCCCTTCTGAGCGGCCGATCCAGTTGCGCTGCATTTCTTTAATGCTTTCTGGCCAATCTAACTCCTCTAAATCTTCGAGTAAACGATCCGCATAGGCCGTAATGCGAAGCATCCATTGTCTCATCGGCTTGCGAATGACCGGATGACCGCCGCGTTCGCTTTTTCCGTCAATAACTTCCTCGTTTGCTAGCACCGTTCCTAACGCTGGGCACCAGTTGACAGGCACTTCATCCATGTACGCTAATCCTTTTTCATACAACTTTAAGAAAATCCATTGTGTCCATTTGTAGTAATTTGGATCAGTCGTATTGATTTCGCGATCCCAATCGTAAGAAAATCCTAAAGCCTTAATTTGACGGCGGAAGTTATTAATATTTTTTTCTGTAAATTCCGCAGGGTCGTTTCCTGTATCTAATGCATATTGTTCAGCAGGCAAACCAAACGCGTCCCATCCCATCGGATGAAGCACGTTATATCCTTGCATTCGCTTCATGCGCGCTAAAATATCGGTCGCTGTATACCCTTCTGGATGGCCGACATGAAGTCCGGCACCAGATGGATATGGAAACATGTCAAGCACATAAAACTTCCGCTTTCCATCGTCATCGTCCGGCGTTTTAAACGTTTTATTTTCTTCCCAATATTTTTGCCATTTCTTTTCAATTTCGCGATGATTATAACTCATCTTTCACCCTCCTCGTTTTACTGTCCATTGTAAACAAAAATCAAAAACAAAAAACCTCTCATCCCTTAAAAAGGGACGAGAGGCTGAACTTCCCGCGGTACCACCCTTATTAGCATGCCAATCGCATGCTCACTCAAATCCTTAACGCAGATTCACGGCGAACATTACTAGGCCAAAGCCGTTCACATCCGCAACTCCGAGGCGAGTTCGTGAACAAACTTCGGTTGACTCGCACCGACCGTCAACTCTCTGCCTTCCGTTTTGTTCACTACTACTCCTCTTCATCGTTATTTGCCAATATTTTTATATTTTATATTCTAAAAAATTTATCGATTCGTTGCAAGTAGGGAAAAGCAAAAGTATGAATCAAGTTTTTGTGGGAGATCTTCCTCTATCCTATTCAATTTTCGCCCACATTTCTTCCGGATTCAACTCATAAATGCTGTTTTCGCGATACATGTAGTTGTTGATGATAAATTCGCGGCGAATGGTGGCATAATCGTCATGAAACTTTTTAATGTACTCATTCAATTCTTTTTCTTCGTATTTTTTACCTTTTTGCAGTCCTTTTAGCATATGTTCCAATACAATGAGCTTTTTCTTTCGCTGAGCTGGGATATTTTTTAAGCGGCCATCGCTCGTAAAGAAGTTTTCAATCACTTTTTGCCGTTCTGCCATAACATCTTTCATATCTTTTTTCACCTCGTCTTGTTCAGCCAAATTCATTAACGCCTTAGCATAGTGTTGAATGACGGTTTCATTGAGATAAAAATAAATCGTATTCCCACTGCGTCGCTCATAGACAGCATTAACATCCCGCAATTTTTTAAGGTGGTGCGTAATCGTCGCCGGAGTGAGACCAAGCTTTCCTGCAATCGCCTGACCATGCAATGGGCCATCAGAAAGCATTTTGATGATGCGAAGGCGCGTTGGATCCCCAATCGTTTTATAAAAGATTACTAATCGGTTAAGCTGCATAACTCCCCTCCATATTAGATGATCATCTAATTAGATGTTAATCTAATTTACATCTTTTGTCAATAAAAAACATACCCGGTTCAACCGAGTATGCTAAACAATTGTAACTGTTTGTTTTTTCTCGTTTTTTCCTTTAGGCAACTTTCGATCGTATAAAAAAGCTGTCACAAATGAAATAGAAGAAAAGATAATCAGTGCGACAAACAATGGTTTCATTCCTGCGGTGTCAACAATAAAGCCGCCGAGGACTGGGCCGATCATTCTTCCGGCAGTCGCCGTGCTGTTGACAAATCCTTGGTAAAATCCTTCTTTCCCTTCTGGAGCCAAGCGGCTTGCAACAGTTGGAATCGCCGGCCATACGAGCATTTCGGCAATGGTCAATACGACCATAGCCGCGATAAAGTCGAAAAACGAGGTTGCCTGCAACAAAATAAAAAACGAGCCGACAAAAATGGCAAATCCGACTGCCATTTGCCGCTTCACTTGACGAAGCCAACGATGAACGGCCGCAGATAACAGCGGCTGCGCCAAAACGATGAGCGCACCATTGACCGTCCAAAGAAAGCTATATTGCTTGAGCGAAATATTCAGTTCTTGCGTATATGCAGCAATCGTGGTTGACCATTGCACATAGCTCAGCCAGCATAAAAAATAGCCGATGCAAAGAATGATCAACGCATTCCAAACGATTCGATTTCCTGCGTTCGTTGCAACCGTTTTTCCCTCTTCTTGTTTTCTTCCTTTTTCCATGTGAACATGCTTCAATCCGAAATAAGCAATAAAGACAAAAAGAATATACATAAATGCATTGGCGATAAAAATGGAATCGAATGAATACGATGCAATCCATCCGCCAAGTGCTGAACCGATCGCAACGCCGATATTTTGCGCCACATATAAGGCGTTAAACGCCCGCCTTCCCCCTTGCGGCCAAATCGCTCCTGCGTAGGCATTGGCGACAGGAAAAACAATCCCAACCCCAAATCCAATAACTGCAAGTAAAATCGGATAATGCGGCCACCCGTGGAAAAAAATTAAAGAAATCACTGCTGCTAACGCTAACAAAGCTCCAACCATTAACGAACGAAAACCGCCCAATCTGTCAAATAAAAAACCGCCGAGCAAATTACCGATCATCGTTGCGGCGGAATTGAGCATTAACACAAGACCGGCAACCGAAAGAGGTTTGTCTAACTGCTCATGAACGTAAATGGCATTCAAAGGCCATAAAAAAGAAGCCCCTGTTACATAGATGGCCATTCCAATAATCAATATCCAAAGAGCACGGGGCATATAAAATTCCTCCTGCCAATATTTCAAATTTCAAAATAAATTGTATTCTTTTTTGTAAGCAGAAGCAATAAAAAAGAGCTTACCGACAAATGAATGGTAAGCTCCCATATAGATAATCTTAATTTTCCGACATGAACAAGCTTTTCTGCCACTTCCCCGAACGAAAACGCCATCAGACAAATGAATTTGTCTGTCATGCGTTTCACGTGGGGCGGCAAGAAAAATCTTGCCGCCTATGGCAGAAAAGCGGTTTTCTATTCATGATGAGATATGTCGGAAACTCAACTTGAATTTATATAGCAGCTCACTGCTCAACATGTTGTTTCGATTTTTGCGGTTGTCCGCCCGTTTCTTCATACGCTTTTTTCGCTTGTTTGACAGGGTCGAAATCTTTCCCTAACTCAATATCATTGTTATTGATTCCATTTCGTGTTTTTTGCTCTGGGTTGTTTTGTTTCGAACGTTTTTTCATCCTTGTCCCTCCTTAATGCTCTAACAAAATCATGTCATTTTGCATTTGTTGCAATTGCAGGCGCATGCGATGCAGTTGTTCGCGCTGTTGCGCATTGCAGCTTAACGCCAAATGAGCTAAATCGTTCACCGTTTCTTCTAACATTTGCTGTGCTTTTGTATATTCCGTATCGTTGTAGTGCTCTTGTTTTTGCGCTTCCGTATATTGATCTTTTGCGTAGCGAATCACATCTTCACAATGCTGTAAAAACTCATCGACCGATTGCCGCGTCGCCATACTTCATCTCCTTCCTAAATGAAATTGATATCATTTCATAGTTTGCGCAGTTTTCATTCATCTATCACATGTTCTTTCCATTGAGCTCATCTTATAAATCATGGTACAATGCTGAAATGATACGATTCAAAAAGGAGGGGCTATTTTGAACCCATTTCCATATACAAACGACAATAAACGTTATCACACATGGAACTATCACTTGCGACAAGTGTTTGGTCATAAAGTGTTCAAAGTTGCGCTAGATGGCGGCTTTGATTGCCCGAACCGCGACGGTACCGTTGCATACGGAGGCTGCACGTTTTGCAGCGCTGCCGGTTCTGGTGATTTTGCCGGCAATCGCGCCGATGATTTAGTCACCCAGTTCAATCAAATTAAAGAAAAGATGCATGAGAAATGGAAAGACGGCAAATATATCGCTTATTTCCAAGCGTTCACCAATACGCATGCCCCTGTGGAAGTGCTGCGTGAAAAATATGAAACGGTGTTAAATTTAGAAGGGGTTGTGGGGTTGTCGATTGCGACTCGTCCTGATTGCCTTCCTGATGATGTCGTTGAATATTTGGCGGAACTGAATGAACGAACGTATTTATGGGTCGAACTTGGATTGCAAACCGTACATGAGCGAACAGCTTTGCTTATTAATCGCGCTCATGATTTTGAATGTTATGTTGAAGGTGTGAATAAACTTCGTAAACATGGCATTCGCGTATGCTCGCACATTATTAACGGTTTGCCGCTTGAAGATTATGACATGATGATGGAGACGGCAAGAACGGTAGCGAACCTTGACGTGCAAGGCATTAAAATTCACTTATTGCACCTTTTAAAAGGAACGCCAATGGTGAAACAATACGAAAAAGGGATGCTGCGCTTTTTATCGTTTGAGGAATATGTCAACCTTGTATGCGATCAATTGGAAATTCTTCCGCCTGAAATGATCGTTCATCGCATTACAGGAGATGGTCCAATCGATTTAATGATCGGTCCAATGTGGAGCGTGAATAAATGGGAAGTGTTAAATGCCATCGATGCTGAATTAGAGCGCCGGAACAGCTATCAAGGGAAATACTACAAAAAAGAAGGGAAGAAACAATGAAGTTAGAACGCATTCTCCCATTTACGCGCACATTGCTTAATTTAGCTGTCCAAGAAGGCGACATCGCCGTTGACGCAACGGTAGGAAACGGGCATGATACGCTTTATTTAGCCGAACGCGTCGGAAAAACAGGTCATGTATTTGGCTTTGACATTCAAGCCCAAGCCATTGAAAACACGACCAACCGCCTGCGAGAGCACGGCGCGTTAGAGCAAGTCACATTATTTCACGCAAGCCATGATCAGCTGATTGAAAAAATTCCCGAACAATATCACGGCAAAATTACCGGCGCCATTTTCAACCTCGGATATTTACCGGGCGGCGACAAACAAATTGTCACCAAACCGGATTCCACGATTCGCGCCGTTGAACAACTGTTAGAAATCATGGCTTCTGAAGGAATCATCGTACTTGTGATTTATCACGGTCATCCTGAAGGCGCCGTGGAACGTGACGCATTGCTTGAGTACGTCCAAACGATCGACCAGCAACGTGCCCATGTGCTTCGTTATCAATTCATTAATCAAGTGAATAATCCGCCATTTATCATAGCGATTGAAAAACGATAAAAACCTTTTGCTTGTTCGGCAAAAGGTTTTTCTGTTGATCATTCATTTTTTAGCAAAAAAGGAGCTGTTTCAGAGAAGAATGACCAATTGGCTTTTTCAAAAACTTCATGCTATTCCTGTTGATCGACAAAGCGGAATAGCCATTCGTCCAGTCCGCCGCTCCTTAAAGGTGATTGAAAACGGGGAAGTTCTTGGAATTTTTCCTGAAGGAAAAAGATGTAAAAATGAGGAAAGGGTCAAACCGAAAAAAGGGGTAGCTTTTTTAGGGGTAAAAACAGGAGCGCCTGTTCTTCCCATTGCGATTATTTTTCTGGATACGAAAAAGCGGATTCGAAAGCCAGTAAAAGTTGTTATTGGGCCAATGATGTATTTAAACGAACTTAAAAGTTCAGATTATACCGTACTGGCAGAGGCTGTTATGGATCGCTCAAGAGAACTTAGAGAAATATATAAGGTTTGAATATTTTTAAAATGGATTATTAAAAAACAGGTGGTAAAATGGTAGAATGAATGAAAACAAAACTATTTATGGAATTATTTTTCACTCATGCCCAACAAACCAATTTTTACATATCCTATAAAACTTTTATTATCTTTAACAAAAAGGAAAGATCGATATGTATTCTTTTATCGTCAATAAAATTTCGGGAAACGGAAAAGGATTAAAAGTTTGGAAAAAGGTTGAGAAGTTGCTTCAAGAAAAACAAGTCAATTATCAAGTGCGTTTTACAGAACGTCCAAAACATGCAATCGAAATTGTTAAGGAGATTTCTTCTGAAACATGTCTTGCCGTTGTTGCCATTGGCGGAGATGGTACGATCCATGATGTTGCTAACGGGTTAATCGGTTCGAATATCCCTTTGGGGATTATTCCTGCGGGTTCGGGAAATGATCTGGCAAGAGCTCTTGATATCCCAATGGACTATAAAAAGGCATTAGAACGTATTTTAATGGGAGAACAAAGAAAAATGGATATTGGAAGAATCAATAACGAATACTGCATCACTGTAACGGGGATCGGTTTTGACGGCAAAGTCGCCGAGGTAAACAATGCATCCAAATTTAAAAATTTGTTGAATTTCATTAGACTAGGCGATCTTTCGTATGCGCATAGCGTCTTGCACGTTTTATTAAAATATCGTCCTGTCAACATTCAGTTAAAAGTTGATGGAAAGACCCTAACTTTTTTTAATGTATGGTTAATTGCCATTGCCAATACTCCGAATTACGGCGGAGGGATTAAAATATGCCCGGATGCTTGTTATCATGATGGGCTTTTTGACATTTGCATCATCCACAGCATGACAAAATGGGAGCTGTTACGCAATTTTCCAAAAGCGTATAAAGGCAAACATGTTTCTCATCCTGGCGTAACCATGCTCAAAGGAAAAGAAGTAGAAGTAATCTCTGAATGGCCGGTGATTGTCCAAAGCGATGGCGAACTGGTTACGAAAACTCCAGTGAATGTGACCATTCAGAAGGAGGCATTGCTGATCATTTAAGTAAACATAAAAGCCTTTTGCCGAAAAAAGCAAAAGGCTTCTCTATCTTGCAAACAGCGGACAAATTTTCTGCCATGTCCGATACGCCCGGCCGTTTAGGTAGAAGAAGTAAGAAATTTGTCCACCGAATTTAATTAACTGCTTAGCCAGTTTCTTTACATCTTTTTGCTTCTGTACTTTTTCGTCAGACAAATACACGCCTAGCAATCCGCGGTTAATAAGACGATGAAATTGTTCATTTGGCAATCCAGCGATATGTTTATCCGCCTCTTCAATAAAATGGCGCAATCGCTCCATCAACGAAGAATGATGCGGATAATAGAAACAAAAGTTTAAATCTCCGCCTAACCGATCTTCCTCTTGATCAATGAAATAATCAAGCAAAATATGTAATCCTTGAATATATGGAAAGTAGCCATTGCGCACTTTTAACGCCATTTCTTCATCGAATGTTTCGGTAAAAGCGTAGGCGACTAAACAGAAAATGCCGAGCGTAGAGCCCGAGCAGGCGGAAAATTCATACCATTCCATCGGCGGAAGATTGTCTTTATATTGGCGAAACCATTGTTCAAGACGCGATACACGCTCATCTTCTTTCACGTGTTTATGCACCTGTAAATCGCAATAATAACTAGCCAGCTCCCGTAAAAACGGCGCAATTTTTTCATAATGCTTTACTTTTTTTAATACGTCTTGGCATGTTTGCACAAGCTCGTGAAGATAGCCGCCGTCATCTTGTTCTTTTCGATAGCGGTAATAATTCGTCACGTTTGCGCCAATCGATAAAGCGTCAAGCATGGAATCGTGAAGAGCCCGAAAATCAAGCGGGTCCAGCGACGTGCTCCGGTCACATAAATTATCGAGATAGTCGCTTATCGTTTGATAAGCAACAATAAAGCGAATACACTCCTCGATTTCCTTTCCCGCAAGAAGCGCTAAAATCGCTCCTCCTTCGCAATGAAACGTTTTCGTTTCAATGCTCGCAAGCGCCTGCTTTCGCAATTCTGCATCAGGAATCGCCTCTGCTTTTTTTCTCCAATACGCTAATTCACGATGCACGATCGGAAATACATCGCGATATACTTTGCTCATTAAGCTAAATGGATTGGTCGGAACTTTCAACTAGCTCACCTCGTTGCAGTTGAAGAGTTAAAAACGTTTGCGCATACAAAAATACTTGCTCACGCTCAGGTTCATTAAAAATTTCATGGTACAACTTCGGCCATTCTTTGTACACTTTTTCTGATAAAGATAATTGATCAAACCATGCCTTTACTGCTGTTTTGTCAACGATTTTATCGTCGCCTGCTTGCATCACTAACAACGGAAGATCAGGAAGATCGGCAATCTTTTCATGAGCAATTTGAATCGCTTTGACCAATTCGCGATACCAACGTACAGACACTTTTGTCACATATAATGAATCATTTTTGTCCATCTCGCGCACTTCTTCGTTGCGCGTCGCTAGTTCCACGGATAATCCTGATGGAAAACGCTTTTTCGGATGAACGTAATTCAAAATGCGCGATAATAGATCAAGCGATTTCGTTGGATATTGCACAAGACCTAGACATGGCGAAGAAAGAATAGCTCCGCGAACCGGGAGTCGCTTTTCTTGCAATGTACGGATGACAACAAGTCCGCCCAAGCTGTGACCGAGCAAAAAGATCGGCAAATAAAACTTCTTTGCTTCGTTCACCCAACTTTCTACCGCTTCAATATATTCGTCAAACGAGTCAATATGTCCTCTTCGGCGGCGCGTCGTCGTTCCTTGCCCAGGCAAATCGCCAGCAACAACATGAAAACCGCTTAAACGAAACATTTCAATAAGCCATTTATAACGTCCATGATGTTCAGCTGCCCCATGAACAATCACGACCGTTCCCTTTGCTTCTTCTGCTTCCCACTTCCGCATAAACACCCTCCTTTTTCATTTACGAATAGAGAAAAAACTTGTAAACTAAATGTAAAAATGTAACGAATTTTATCGATGAAAGGAAAGAAAGCGATGATTTATCCTTACAAAGGCCATTCTCCAAAAATCGCAGATTCCGCTTTTATCGCAGATTATGTCACCATTACAGGCGATGTCACAATCGGCGAAGAAACGAGCATTTGGTTTAATACGGTCATTCGCGGAGACGTCGCTCCGACGATCATCGGCAATCGTGTCAACATCCAAGACAATTCCGTTTTGCATCAAAGCCCGAACAATCCTCTTATTATTGAAGACGATGTTACCATCGGTCATCAAGTGATTCTTCACAGCGCCATCATTCGCAAAAATGCGTTAATTGGGATGGGTTCGATCATTTTGGATGGTGCCGAAATTGGTGAAGGAGCTTTCATCGGCGCAGGTAGTCTCGTGCCACCCGGGAAGAAAATCCCGCCTCGCACTCTTGCCTTTGGCCGTCCAGCAAAAGTCGTTCGCGAACTAACGGAAGAAGATGAAAAAGAAATGGCGCGCATCCGTCAAGAATATGTTGCAAAAGGGCAGTATTATAAATCATTGCAAGCGAACAAAACCACGCGCTAACATCAGCGTGGTTTGCAATTTCTTATGATCGGCTCAACATTTTTATTTTATCATAAACACAGAAAGACTCACGATGTCGAACAAATCGACTCTTTTTAATATCGGGCTGTGCCGCTTGCATTATGCAAGCAAAATGAACATTTCTGCCATTGCTTCTTATTGACCCAACTTTACTGGCATAACTGCGATTTTTCTTTTGATTACGCGGTATCGACTGCTCTTTTTTCATCCCTATTATAGCAAACAATTCTTTTGTGAAAAGTATCACATTCATGAACCATATCCTTGCGTCACCGATGGGTTAATGAGGTTAGAAAGCAAGAGCATATACGTGCACGAAAAATGGAAATAATATTTTTACACAACTGCTTCTTCGCGATGAAGAAGCCGATCTCGCTACGCCTAGATTTTCAAATCATTTTTTGATAAGATGACGATAAAACAACAGCTAGGGGAGAAAACATGCTCATATTCACTATCTTTCTTGCGATCGCTATTCTCGCTGTTTCCGTTTCTTTATTTTTTCGTCCAAAACGATCACGGCTCCTTTTGAATATTGCTTTGTTTTTTACCCTTCTCTTGCTTGTGAAAACACAATGGCAGGAACTAAAAGGTGACGAACAGATTGTTTCGCCAATCAAACAATCGTTATTAAGCGAAAAAACATCCCCTGAAACATTTTCTGATCAGTCATCTGTCCTGCTTGATGTGCCGATTATTCGTCAACTTCCTGAACTGCCACGCGGTTGTGAAGTAACGAGCCTAGCCATGCTTTTACAATATGCCGGGGTAGACGTTGATAAAATGACGCTTGCCAAACAAGTGAAAAAAGATCCAACGCCTTATCAAAAGAAAAATGGCCAAACATATTTCGGCCACCCCAATGTTGGATTTGTCGGCGATATGTATTCGTTAAAAAATCCTGGTTTGGGCGTATATCACAAACCAATCCGCCAACTTGCAGAAATGTATTTGCCCAATCGGATTGTTGATTTAACAGGAAGCGATTTTGAAAAATTGCAACAATATCTTTCAAATGGATCGCCCGTTTGGGTTATTACCAATGCCACCTATAAAAAATTGCCAAAAAGCGCATTTCGTCAATGGCAAACGCCGCATGGAGCCATTGAAATTACATACTATGAGCATTCTGTCGTGGTTACCGGTTACAATGAACAATTTGTTTACTTTAACGACCCTCTCTCAGGCGAAAAAAATAAAAAAGCACCCAAAAGCGAGTTTATCGACGCTTGGGTGCAGATGGGGAGACAAGCAATCACCATCAAGCCTCAGTGAACAGGCAACGATTGCTTGTCTTTTTTCACACTGAAATCATATTTTTTCTCGACGTATACTTGATGCCAAAGCATAAACATAAGCACCGTCCAAATTTTGCGGCTATGGTCAGCTTTATTGGCGCGATGCTCTTCAAGCAAGCGAAGAACGACATCTTTATGGAAGAGGTGATCGGTCTCACTCTCTTTTATTAACGTTTTCGCCCAATCATACATTTCATTTTTTAGCCAATGGCGAATCGGCACTGGAAAACCGAGTTTTTTTCGGTGAAGGACGTGATCCGGCACAATTCCTTCCGCAGCTTTGCGCAAAATATACTTCGTTGTTCCATGAGCCGTTTTGAATTTAGGATCAATTTTTGACGCTACAGCAAATACTTCCTTATCTAAAAAAGGAACACGCAATTCTAATGAATGAGCCATTGTCATTTTATCAGCCTTCAACAAAATGTCGCCGCGCAACCATGTATGAATATCGACATATTGCATTCGATTCACATCAGGGTAATGAGTTGTTTCTTCGTACAAAGGAGCGGTGATTTTTGTATATTGTAAACCTCTTTCGTACTCTTTCAACAACTGTTGCTTCTCTTGTTCACTATACATTTTCGCATTGCCGATATAACGCTCTTCTAACGGAGTTGTTCCGCGTTCAATAAAGCTTTTTCCTTTTACTCCTTCAGGAAGAATGCGAGCTATCCATTTTAAAATCATTTTCAATGATTTTGGCATGTGTGCAAACAGCCGCAATGATTGAGGCTCGCGATAAATGTTATAACCGCCAAATAATTCGTCAGCCCCTTCCCCAGATAAAACAACCGTCACGTGCTTTCTTGCTTCACGAGCAACAAAGTAAAGCGGAACTGCTGCAGGGTCAGCAAGAGGATCATCCATATGCCACATAATTTTCGGCAATTCGTTCATATATTCTTCTGGGGAAATGATGTAGCTAATGTTTTCTACGCCAAGCTTTTCCGCTGTCTCTTTCGCAACGTCAATTTCGCTAAACCCTTCTCGCTCAAAGCCCACTGAAAATGTTTTAATATTTGGATGAAATTGTTTTGCGATCGAAGCAATGAGCGAGGAGTCAATCCCACCTGATAAAAACGAACCGACTGGTACGTCGCTGCGCATATGTACCTTCACTGAGTCAAACAAGACGTCGCGAATTTCTTTTATCCACTCTTCTTCCGTTTTTGTCACAGGAGTAAACGAAGCTTTCCAATAACAATGAATCGTAAGCGGTTCACCGATTTTCTTTTTCAAATAATGACCAGGCTCTAACTTTTGTATTTCGGCTGTCATGGTCATTGGCTCAGGTACGTATTGGAATGTCAAATAATATTGCAGCGCTTCATGATTGAGTTGGCCATCGAAAGCAAGCAAAATGCTTTTCTTTTCTGAGGCAACGAATAGACGGTCTTCTTGAACCATGTAGAAAAATGGCTTAATTCCAAACGGATCGCGTGCGGCAAAAACCGTTTTCTCTTCTTTATCCCAAATCACAAACGCAAACATGCCGCGCAATTTTTCAACCGCTTTTTCCTTTTCAGCACTATAAAGAGCGAGAATGACTTCCGTATCCGATTGCGTCGCAAATGTGTATCCCTTTGCTAATAGTTCTTCACGCAGTTCAACATAATTGTAAATTTCACCGTTAAATATAATCCAATAGCGCTCATTTTCATATGATAGCGGCTGATGTCCGGCTTCAAGATCGATAATGCTTAAGCGGCGAAAACCGAAATGAACGTGTTCATCAAAAAAGTAGCCGTCATCATCTGGACCGCGATGAGTAATCAGATCGTTCATTTGTTTGAACGTGTCTTTCCATTGCTCATTCAATCGTTGCGGGTAATCATAAATACAGCCAACAAACCCACACATCCCTTATCATCCTTTCCGTTACTTAAGCAAAGAGAAAGAGAGTTACACCAATCATGTAACTCTCTTTTCTCTTTTGAAAATTACTTCGCTAAAGCAAATGCTTGCTCTCTCAATGTGTCCGCTTTATCTGTGCGCTCCCATGGAAGATCGATATCCGTGCGGCCGAAGTGACCGTAAGCCGCTGTTTGTTTGTAAATCGGACGGCGTAAATCTAACATTTTGATAATTCCTGCAGGGCGAAGATCGAAATTGTTGCGCACCACTTCAATGAGAATATCTTCTGACACTTTTCCTGTACCGAACGTATCGATGGAAATGGAAACAGGTTTCGCAACGCCAATTGCATATGCTAATTGCACTTCACATTTATCGGCAAGGCCAGCCGCAACGATGTTTTTCGCAACATAGCGCGCCGCGTACGCAGCAGAGCGGTCAACTTTTGTCGGGTCTTTACCTGAGAACGCGCCGCCGCCGTGACGTGCATAACCGCCATATGTGTCAACGATAATTTTACGACCTGTTAAACCAGCGTCCCCTTGTGGACCGCCAATTACGAAACGGCCAGTTGGGTTAATGAAGAATTTCGTATTTTCGTCGATTAATTCAGCAGGTACAACTGGTTCGATCACGTATTCTTTAATGTTGCGTACAATTTGATCTTGTGTAATTTCTGGATGATGTTGTGTAGAAACAACGATTGTATCGATGCGAACCGGTTTGCCATTTTCATCATATTCAACAGTTACTTGTGTTTTTCCGTCTGGACGCAAGTAAGGTAAAATATCTTCTTTGCGCACTTCTGCTAAACGGCGAGCTAATTTATGCGCTAATGAAATTGGAAGCGGCATTAATTCTTTTGTCTCATTGCACGCAAATCCAAACATTAATCCTTGGTCACCGGCACCGATCGCTTCAATTTCGTCGTCAGTCATTTGACCTTCGCGTGCTTCTAACGCTTTGTCAACGCCCATTGCGATATCTGGAGATTGCTCGTCGATTGATGTTAATACAGCGCAAGTATCTGCGTCAAATCCGTATTTTGCACGAGTGTAACCAATTTCACGAATCGTGTCGCGAACGATTTTTGGAATATCAACATATGTTGATGTCGTAATTTCACCGCTTACTAATACAAGCCCTGTTGTCACGCTCGTTTCGCAAGCAACGCGCGCATTTGGATCGTTTGCTAAAATCGCATCTAAAATCGCATCAGAGATTTGGTCACAAATTTTATCCGGATGTCCTTCTGTTACAGATTCAGACGTAAAAAGACGGCGTTTTGCAGTCATTGAACAAATTCCTCCTCAATTTACTTAGTAATCGCCAGCGGCCGCACCGTCTGACAAATGATACGGTACTCATTCCCCTACTTATTATGGTTTATCGTGAAAAAAACCTTTCCTTCAACTTAGAGGAAAGGTTTTTGCTTTTTGTTCGCGCCTTTCACTCTTATCGTTCAAGGGCTTTGCCTTGCCACAGGTTAGCACCTTTTCACTTTTTGTGACGGTTGCTGGGTTTCATCGGGCCTGTCCCTCCACCAACTCGGGATAAGAGTATCCGTTCATTTAAGCATCATAGCACAATTATGATTACATCGTCAACAAAATTCGACTTTACGTGTGGGTCAAGTTTTTGTGGGAGATCCTTCCCTTTCTTTTTTCTGCCAATCCGAACGAAGAACGCTCCACAAGTTCGGAAAAAGTGGCAGAAAATTACCTTCTAATAAACATTTTACTCAATCCGACTTTACTATTTATGGTTGTTCACTCATGCAAATAATCGTCAAAAAATGTTAAAATAATAAACATGAAAAAGACCAATAATTAGTATGGACTATTTATCAAAATGTGTTATACTTTTTGTATGTAGTAGATAAATAAATCAAACAAAGGTGGGTTTTGTTCAATGAACTCTATTGACGTTTCAAACAAATTATCCATGTTATTACAACGGGATGGGGCCTTCCATAACTTATCTGTACCACGCTTAGTGGAAAAAGTATTAGAGCGCAAAGAAGGAATTCTGACTTCCTCCGGGGCCGTTTGTGCAACAACAGGAAAATATACAGGACGATCCCCAAAAGATAAATATATTGTCGAGGAAGCTTCGACAAAGCATAAAATTGATTGGGGTCCAGTCAATCAGCCAATTTCCGAAGAAGTATTTGAAAAACTTTATAACAAAGTAATCGATTATTTAATGAAAAAAGAAGAAATTTTCATTTTTAAAGGATTTGCCGGCGCAGATCCAGCATATCGTTTGCCAATTCAAGTCATCAACGAATTTGCATGGCATAATCTTTTTGCACATCAATTGTTTATTCGTCCAACGGAAGAAGAATTAAAAACGCATGAAGCACAATTTACCGTCATTTCTGCACCAACGTTTAAAGCTGATCCTGCTGTCGATGGAACGCGTTCCGAAACATTTATTATCATTTCTTTCGAACGCCGCACCATCTTAATTGGCGGAACTGAATATGCAGGTGAAATGAAGAAATCGATTTTCTCTGTCATGAACTATCTCCTTCCTGAACAAGGAATTTTACCGATGCATTGTTCAGCAAACGTCGGTCAAGAAGGAGACGTCGCCCTCTTTTTCGGCCTTTCTGGAACAGGGAAAACGACGCTTTCTGCTGACCCAAATCGTCGCTTAATCGGCGATGACGAACACGGATGGTCAAATACAGGCGTGTTTAACATTGAAGGCGGATGCTATGCAAAATGCATCAATCTTTCACGCGAAAAAGAACCGCAAATTTTTGACGCCATTCGCTTCGGATCCGTACTCGAAAACGTCGTCGTTGATCCAGAAACACGCATTCCAAATTACGATGATGCGACATTAACCGAAAATACGCGCGCAGCTTATCCAATTCAAGCAATGGACAACATTGTTGATCCAAGCATTGCCGGGCATCCACATACGATTATTTTCTTAACGGCCGATGCATTTGGCGTATTGCCGCCGATTAGCAAGCTAACAAAAGAGCAAGCCATGTATCATTTCTTAAGCGGTTACACAAGCAAATTGGCAGGAACCGAACGCGGGGTTACATCACCAGAAGCGACGTTTTCAACATGCTTCGGTTCGCCGTTTTTACCGCTTCCAGCTACACGCTACGCGGAAATGCTTGGACAAAAAATCGATGAGCACAACGTCCAAGTCTTTTTAGTCAACACGGGCTGGACCGGAGGCGGATATGGCGTCGGCGAACGCATGAAGCTTTCATACACGCGGGCTATGGTGCAAGCGGCACTCGAAGGAGAATTAAATAACGTCGAAACGGTAAAAGATCCGATCTTCGGCTTAGAAATCCCGCTTCACGTCCCAGGTGTGCCAGATGAAGTGTTGCAGCCAAAAAATACATGGAAAGACCCTGTCGCATATGAAGCAAAAGCAAAAGAATTAGCGGCAAAATTCCGTGAAAACTTTAAGAAATTCAAAAACATCGATCCGAATATCGAAGCACTCGGCGGACCGATCGCATAACAAGAAAGGGGCTTCTTCAAAAGAGGCCCCTTTTAATTTATTGAATTCAACGCGATTAATTCATATGTCAACAATGTTTTTTCGTTTGTTAACTCTAACTTTTTCACAATCGCCTGTCCGCTCGTTTCCCCTTGTTTGGTTCGACGCACTTCAATTGGAACATCGAGCGGATAAAGACGATATCCATCTTTTTCAAGAATAAATGTATTTCCTTCCACTCGCTTTTCTTTTCCTTTCGTCACAATCATTGTACAAAGTTCTAGCGGCATCCCCATCGTCTTTCTCTCCTTTCTGATTGCCTCTACTCATTATAGTATCATGACCACCTTCCCTAGTCATTCACACATTTTTGTCATGTGCATACGATAAGGTAAACATGATGAAAGAGGGGAATCGTATGCGGAAATGGGGTCTTTTATTTGCCTTAATGGCTTCGCTTCTTTTTTCTTTATTCGCCTGCAGTTCAAAAGAAGAAATGAAAACGTTGCGCGTTGCGGAAGTCACTCGTTCGATTTTTTATGCTCCGCAATATGTGGCGCTGGCAAAAGGATTTTTTGAAGACGAAGGAATTAAAGTCGATTTAACCACGACATGGGGCGGCGATAAAACGATGACAACATTGTTATCGGATGGAGCCGATATCGCTCTCGTTGGTTCCGAAACATCGATTTATGTTTATAGCCAAGGTGCAAATGATCCGATCATTAACTTTGCCCAACTCACCCAAACCGACGGAACGTTTTTAGTTTCCCGGAATAAAGTCGAAAACTTTTCGTGGGATCAACTAAAAGGAAGTACGTTTTTAGGCCAACGAAAAGGCGGCATGCCCCAAATGGTTGGGGAGTACGTCTTGAAAAAGCATAACATCGATCCACAAAAAGATTTAACGCTCATCCAAAACGTAGAATTTGCGAATATCGCCAATGCGTTTGCGAGCGGAACGGGAGATTACGTTCAATTATTTGAACCGACCGCCAGCATTTTTGAACAAGAAGGAAAAGGGTACATTGTTGCTTCATTTGGAACGGAGTCCGGCCGCGTTCCATATACGACCTTTATGGCAAAACAAAGCTTTTTAAAAGAAAATGAAAAAGATATTGAAAAATTTACACGTGCACTCTACAAAGCACAGCAATGGGTACAAACACATGATGCAAAAGAAATTGCGAAAGCGATTCAACCGTACTTTGAAGATACGGATGTGGCGCTGATCGAAAAAGTAGTCAAACGATATAAAGATCAAGGTTCATACGCCACCGATCCGATTTTAGATGAGGAAGAATGGAACAACTTGCAAGAGATTATGGAAGAAGCAAAAGAACTTCCGAAATATGTTGACTATTCCACTCTTGTCAATACGTCTTTCGCCAAAAAAGCAGAGCAGTAGGTGATGGAGATGAATGTCTTAGCAGTCGAACAAATCTCTCATACGTACTTCACAAAACAAGCCGCTGTTACCGCTCTCGAACACGTATCGCTCACCATTGAGAAAGGGGAATTTATCTCCTTTCTCGGCCCGAGCGGTTGTGGAAAAACAACGCTTCTCTCCATTATTGCCGGCCTCATTCAACCGACAAGAGGACGCATTTTGGTAGAAGGAAAAGAAATGAACACAAAGCAAAAAGTGATCGGCTACATGCTGCAGCAAGATTATTTATTTCCATGGAAAACGATTGAAGAAAACGTAACGATCGGCTTAAACATTATGGGAATAAACGATTACGCCAAAAAAGAAAAAGCGCTGGCGCTTCTTACGGAAATGGGATTAAGCGGTGTCGAAAAACAATACCCTTATCAATTGTCTGGCGGAATGCGGCAACGAGCCGCTCTTGTCCGTACGCTCGCAACTGATCCAAAAATTTTGTTGCTTGATGAACCGTTTTCTGCGCTCGATTACCAAACAAAACTAAAGCTCGAAGATCTCGTCTGGAAAACGTTAAAACAATATAACAAAACAGCGTTGCTTGTCACTCATGATATCGGCGAAGCCATCGCGATGAGCGACCGCATTTTCATCTTTTCTGCAAAACCAGGTCGAATCGTACGAACCATCAACGTTCCCGAAACGTTGCGAACACATCCGCCGTTTGCGGCACGACAACATGTTGACTTTTCGTCATTATTTCAAGTGATTTGGAAGGAGCTGGAGAATATTGAACAAGCATAATTCACTGCTGCAGCACCTTCACGAGCAATATTTATTGTCGTTAAAAAAAGAAAAGAGAACCATTCTTTTCTTTCAATGTCTTATTTTCCTTTTCTTTTTCCTTCTTTGGGAAGTGGCTAGTCGCCATAATTGGATTGATCCGCTTCTCTTCAGTTCGCCCTCGAGCATTTGGCGTTTACTCGTTCAAAAGATCGCTGATCACACATTATTTGTACACGTTGGAATTACATTGACAGAAACCGTATTTGGCTTCATTCTCGGTACGCTTCTTGGCACATGTCTTGCTGCATTGCTTTGGTGGTTTCCACTCCTTTCACGCATACTGGATCCTTATTTAGTCGTTTTGAATGCGATGCCGAAAGTGGCGTTAGGCCCGATTTTAATCGTGGCGCTCGGTCCAAGCTTTACTTCGATCATCGCCATGGGAGCGATCATTTCCGTCATCATTACGACCATCGTTGTTTATACGTCATTTAAAGAAGTCGATGAAAATTATGTAAAAGTGCTGAAAACGTTCGGTGCAACAAAACGACAATGCTTTACAGAAGCGATTTTGCCTGCTTCTTTTCCAACGATTATCTCAACGTTAAAAGTCAATGTGGGCCTATCATGGGTCGGTGTCATTGTCGGTGAATTTCTTGTCTCCAAACAAGGGCTCGGCTACATGATTATTTACGGATTTCAAGTATTTAACTTTACGCTCGTCTTGTTAAGTCTGCTCATTATTGCGCTTTTAGCGACAATGATGTACCAACTTGTAAGCGTAATCGAAAAAAAACTGTTAAAGCGTTCTTAGACAAAAGAACGCTTTTTCATTTCCAATAAACTATACGTTAATACATCGTCTTTCATAATAAAACTAAATCGATCATCGCTTCGAATATTTTGAGGTAGCTGTTCTATGTATACAGGACCATTTGTTTCAAAGTAAGATGGTTGTTGAATGAGCTCGTCCACATAAGCAACATAAATATTTTTAATAATCGTTTCTGTTTTCCCCATCACTTCATACTGACCAAGGTACATCAGTTCTCGAACGATTCCGCCCGTTTCCTCTCTTACTTCGCGAATAGCCGCTTCCTCAGGCGTTTCTCCTTCTTCCATTTTCCCCCCGGGAAATTCCAAACCGCGCTCGCGATGTTCCGTCAAAAGCCAACCATTTCGATAACGGCAAATAACAAACACGTGTTTTGGTTCCGATGAAAACGCATTTTTCGTAAACGATAAACGAACGCGATTGCCATAATAATCATAAAACGTCAGCATCGACACTCAACCTCATCCATATCCTCATTTTTTCTCCATTGTATCATATGAAGTTGAGCATCGACACGTTTGGTTATTCTGGAACGATTCCAAGTGTCTGAATATGTTGCTTCGCTTCTTCGTCCCCCAACTTATAAATGAGCGCATACGCTTTTTTCATCATTTCATCATACCCATCGCTCGGACGATCATAATGATGTTGGATATACGGCACGTGCGCGCGAAAAAACGCTTGCACATCCGATGAATGCATTTGATCAAAATACTCGCGTAATTGAATAATTTCTTCATCGGTTGCCTCAATTTTAAAATCCCAAGGCGATGCAGTTTTCACTTGTGAAATTTCACCGGGTGCGACCGAGATATAATACGTCTTCTTTTGATCTTCCGTCATCTTCCCACCTCTTTTTGTATGAATGTATCTTTTAGTGTGAATAGGCGGGCAAAATTTATGCTCAAAAAAGAAAAACGGCAAGCATTTCGCTGCCGTTTTATTTTCCAAGAAACGATTTCAACATCCAAACATGCTTTTCTAAGCTTTGATGAATGCCTAATAACATATCGCCTGTCGTTTCGTCATTGGCTTCTTCTGCCAGTTTCATTCCTTCTTTTAATTCGCCAATCATCGTCTCAAAATCTTGAATAATCGATGCGACCATTTCTTCCGCTGTTTCATTTCCTGTCGCTTCTTGGACGGATGCAGTCGCTAAGTATTCTTTCATCGTCGCTACAGGTTTGCCGCCAAGGGCAAGCAAGCGTTCAGCCAATTCATCAATATGCAACGCTGCTTCATTGTACAATTCTTCAAATTTTGTGTGCAATGTGAAAAATTGCGGTCCTTTTACATACCAATGATAGTTGTGAAGTTTGACATACAACACGTTCCAGTTCGCAATTTGCTTATTCACGATTTCAACTAAACGATTTTGCATGATTTTTCTCCTCCTTCAATTTCTATTCCTCTTTTTCATTTTACCAAAACAAAATTTTTTTGGAAAATGATACACTTTTGCATGAACATAGTACTCGAAAGGTGGGAATAACATGTTCACAGTATTAATCATTTCGATGATCATTATTATTGTGGTTCTTTTGTTAAGCGTCGCAACGATTTCCAAAGCCTATCAATATAAGCATACGATCGATCCGCTCAAAAAGGATGATGACAACAAATAAGGTTCAGACGAATCGTCTGAACCTCTTGTTTTATCCAAACACTTTTTTCAATTCTTCTTTATCTTGCTCAAGCCAATAACGCATTAAGCGTTTCGCGCCTTCTAAATCATGAAGCTTCGCTTGCCCGCATTCTCTTTCCGTTGCAGCAGGAACTTCTGTTACATTCAACGCATCTTTCATTGTTGCTTCTAGTAAGTCGATAATTTCTTCGACCGTTGGCGAACCGCTCACAACTAAATAGTAACCTGTTTGACAGCCCATTGGAGAAATATCAATAATATCAAAATGATCATACTTCTCCGCATGTTTGCGAATATGAAATGCAAGCAAATGTTCGAGCGTATGGATCGCTGCTGGCTCCATCGCTTCTTTATTTGGCTGACAAAAACGAATATCGAATTTATTGACAACGCCATCGCTTCCGACTTTATGCACGCCGCAATGTCTAACATACGGTGCTTTAACTGCGCAATGGTCAAGTTCAAAGCTTTCTACTGAAGGCATTCATATCACCTCTTGAAATGATCGTTTCTTTACTATCATACACAAAAATCCGATTTTTTTCATCTGTTTTATCTGAAACTGGCAAAAATGACGAGCGTTGGTCGTTTATGCTACAATGATCAAAAAGCAATCGGAGACAGGTGTTGAACAATGGTAAAACAATTGTTTATTCTGCTCATTCGGTTTTATCAAAAGTTTATATCTCCGTTAAAACCGCCGACATGCCGCTTTTATCCAACGTGCTCTCATTACGGATTAGAAGCGATTCGACGCTTCGGCGCGATCAAAGGCGGATGGTTGACGATCAAACGCATTTTAAAGTGTCATCCGTTTCATCCGGGCGGATTTGACCCTGTACCTGAGAAAAAGGATTAACTGTCGTATCCATTAACCACAACATCTAATTTTCCTGTATGCGGATCAATGATCAGTCCGTGTACAGGAATGTTCGGCGGCAAAAGCGGATGATTTTTTAACATATCAACGCTATGACGAACGCTTTCTTCAACAGAAGAAAATCCTCTTAACCATCTTTCTAAGTCCACACCAGAGTATTTCAGCATTTCGATTCGCTCTTTTGGAATTCCACGTTCGATCATTTTCTCAATCATGGCCCCCGCTTGAATGCTTCCCATTCCACAATCATAATGGCCGACAACACACACTTCATCCGCCCCTAGCTCATAAAGTGCCACAAGCACGCTTCGCACAATGCTGCCAAACGGATGAGAAACGATCGCCCCGGCTGTTTTTACGATTTTGACATCGCCGTTTTTTACATTCATCGCTTGCGGCAACAATTCAACCAATCTTGTATCCATGCAAGATAAAATAACCAACCGCTTGTTTGGATATTTCGTCGTCTCATACTTCTCGTATTCTTTCTTTTCAACAAACTTTCGATTATGTTCTAAAATTTCATCTAATAAGCGCATGCGGATTCCCCCCAGTTCTTTTTCAAGGATTATAGCATAAATCAGTTGTGCTTTTCCTATTTTTCATGTAAGATAAATGCGTTAAATCGTAATGATTACGTTTTAAGAGAGGGGAAACAAAATGAAAAAAGTGCCTGTTACCGTTTTAAGCGGTTATTTAGGATCGGGTAAGACGACGTTATTAAATCATATTCTAAATAATCGCCAAGGGTTAAAAATTGCGGTGATCGTGAACGATATGAGCGAAGTCAACATCGATGCGGAACTCGTCAAACAAGGAGGATTTTCGCGTACGGAAGAAAAGCTTGTTCAAATTCAAAACGGATGCATTTGCTGTACGCTGCGTGAAGATTTAATGAAAGAGGTAGAAAAGCTCGTGGACGCTGGAAACATTGATTATATTGTCATTGAATCATCGGGAATTAGCGAACCGATTCCAGTCGCTCAAACGTTTACATACATCGATGAAGAATTTGGCATCGATTTAACATCGAAATGCCGACTCGATACGATGGTAACCGTTGTCGATGCTTACCGCTTTTGGGATGACTTTTCTTCAGGAGAAAGCTTGCTAGACCGCAAGCAAGGCGCCGACGAAAACGACACGCGCGAAGTCGTGGACCTGCTTATTGACCAAATTGAATTTGCCAATGTCATTTTGCTAAACAAAATCGATTGCATTTCCAAAGAGGAAGCGGATGAATTAGAAGCCGTGCTGCGCAAGTTAAACCCTAAAGCCAAAATCATTCGCACAACGTTCGCCAATGTCCCGCTTCATGAAGTATTAAACACGCACTTGTTCGACTTTGAAAAAGCAAGTCAATCCGCTGGCTGGATTAAAGAGCTAAACGAAGAACATACTCCAGAAACAGAAGAGTACGGCATTTCATCGTTTGTTTACCGCCGTCGCCGCCCGTTCCATCCGGAGCGTCTGATGCATTGGTTAGAAAATTGGCCTGTTGAAGTCGTCCGAGCAAAAGGATTCTTTTGGGTCGCTTCTCGCAATGATATGTGCGGATTGCTCTCCCAAGCAGGTCCATCGATCATGATTCAAGGGGCTGGAGAGTGGGTTGCCGCTTATCCGAAAGAAGAACAGCAACAAATTTTAGCGGAAGATCCTGATTTGCAGGCAAAATGGGATGACGTTCACGGCGATCGGATGACAGAGCTCGTCTTCATCGGAATTGAAATGGAGCAAAATCAAATTGAAGCATCACTGGATACATGTTTATTAACAGATGAAGAAATGAACATGGACTGGTCTACATTTGTCGATCCACTTCCACCATTTGTCACCGAATAATCATTTTCAAATCGTAATGACTACGATATAATGAACGGGGAATTCATTGGCTGACTCCTATTTGAAGCGGAAATATTTAAACAAAGAAAGGGGAATACGATGAGAGGAAAGGCTCTTTTATCCGTTGTGCTTGCTGGAACGTTAACGTTGTTCGGTTGCAATAAACAAGAAGAAACGACAAATTCGCAAAAAAACGAAAACACCCTTACGATTTATACAACGGTTTATCCATTGCAAGATTTTGCTGAAAAAATCGGTGGAGAGCATGTCAACGTTCAAAGCATTTATCCACCAGGGGCCGATGCCCATACATTTGAACCGACAACAAAAACAATGCAGCAACTGGCCGATGCCGATGCGTTCATTTATATTGGCCAAGGAATGGAAGGATTCGTTGATCGAGTAACAAAAACATTAACGAATGAAAATGTAAAATTAGTAGAAGCAACGAAAGGAATCGAACTGATCGATTCGACACATGATGATCACGCTCATGAAGATGAAGCAACACATGATGAACATGCTCATGAGGATGAAACAGCAAATGATGAATACGAGCATCACCATGGCGATAAAGATCCGCACGTTTGGCTTGACCCTATTTATGCGATTGAAATGGCCGAAACGATTAAAAATACATTATCTGAACTAAAACCTGAAGCAAAAGACGAATTTGAACAAAACTTTGCGGCACTAAAAAGCGAATTAGAAGCGCTCGATGCGCAGTTTAAAGAACTTGTCGCCAATGCCAAACGAAAAGAAATTCTCGTTGCCCATGCTGCGTACGGCTACTGGGAAAAACGTTACGGCATTGAACAAATAAGCGTGACAGGCTTGTCACCAACCAATGAGCCATCGCAAAAGCAGTTAGCCAATATTATTAAAACCGCCAAAAAACATAACATTCGTTACATTTTCTTTGAACAAAGCGTCACCCCAAAAATTGCCGAAGTCGTCAAAAACGAAATTGGCGCCGAGCCATTGCGTTTGCATAATTTAGAATCATTAACTGAAGAAGATGTCAAAGAGAAAAAAGATTATATCACCATTATGAAGGAAAACGTGGAAAACTTGAGAAAAGCGCTGCAATAAAAAGCCAGCCAAAAAATTGGCTGGCTACAAAACGCTGTTGACGTTTGCTCAACAGCGTTTTATTTTTGTTTGTATTTTTCCATAAACCGTTGCGCACGTCCTCCGCGCTCGACAAATTTTTGTTTTCCGGTATAAAACGGATGCGTGTCACAACTAATCTCCACTTTAATTAACGGATATGTATTCCCATCTTCCCATTCAATTGTTTCATTTGACGTTTTTGTCGAACCGCTTAAAAATTTATATCCGCTATTCACGTCCATAAACACTACTTTTTGATAATTCGGATGAATTCCCGGCTTCATATTTTCACTCCTATCCAAAATAAAACGTAATGATTACGGTTATTATTTTATAAAATCAATAGACGTTTTGTCAAATCAATCACATGCATACTTTTACCGCTCAAGATCAAAATAATACGTGTCATAACAAACAATGGAAAGAAAGGAAAATGAGTGAATGGATCATTTACTTACCGCTAGAAGCTTGTTTGGAACAACGATGGCGTTTCATATTATTTTTGCGACATTAGGCGTCGGCATTCCGTTGATGGTTTTATTTGCTGAACTTCTTTATCAAAAAACGAAAGATCGCGATTATGCGATTATGGCGAACCGTTGGACAAAAGGGTTTGCCATTTTGCTCGGGATCGCCATCCCCTCGGGAACAATTGCCGGCGTGCAGCTATCCCTATTATGGCCCGGCTTTATGGAAGTGATCGGAAAAGTCATGTCTCTTCCGTTTCAAATCGAAATTTATGCATTTTTTGTTGAAGCGTTATTTATGTCCATTTACGTTTACGCTGCCGATCGCATTGCCCCGTGGATGCGCATTTTAAGCGTGACGCTTGTTGCGATTGGAGCGATGGCTTCAGCCATTTTAATTACAAACGTTCATGCGTTCGAAGGGACACCTGCAGGATTTCGGATCGAAAACGGAGAGATTGTCGATGTCGATCCGTGGGCGGCCTTTTTTAACCCTAGTTTTGTCGTAACCGCTACTCATGTTGTTTTATCAGCCTTTATGACCGGAGCATTTGTCATTGCTTCGATCGCTGCTTATAAAATGTTGCGCACTCATAACCATAAACGCCTCTATTCTTTTCATCGAAAAGCGCTCATGCTCGGTCTTACCGTCGGAGGCATTTTCTCTCTTCTCACCGCCATGAACGGACATGAATCCGCTCAGTTGCTTCATGAATATCAACCTGAGAAATTAGCCGCTGCTGAAGGATTGTTTGAAACGCAATCGCATGCCCCTCTCGCCATCGGCGGATATACCGATCGCGAAACACAATCGGTTAAATGGGCAATTGAAATTCCTTGGCTGCTTAGTTTTTTAGCTGGAAATAGCTTCGATACGGTTGTCGTTGGCTTAAATGATTTTCCGGAAGAATGGTGGCCGCCATTATTTGTTCATACGCTATTTAACGCAATGGTCGGAATCGGCATGCTTCTACTTCTTTTATCCATAATCGGTTTTGTATGGAATAAAGTGCTCAAAAGAAAAGAGTTTCCGCGTTGGTTTATGTGGCCTGTGATTAGCGCAGGGCCTCTAGCCATGCTTGGAATCGAATTTGGCTGGATTTTCGCATGCACAGGCCGACAGCCTTGGGTCATTTATCGCATGATGAAAACAGAAGAGGCAGTCACGCAATCAACAAACTTAGGCACGCTGTTTATTCTTTTCACTATCGTTTACATTTTCTTGTTTATCGCTGTCGTTCTTGTCTTTAAACATTACTTTGGTCGCCATCCAGTTGAAAACGAATTAGACAAACACCAAAATCACTCTTTATTAGTATAGGAGGGTATATACGTGACAGATGAGCTCATTGCGATTTCGATTTTATGGGGATTTATTTTTATTTATGCCGTTATGGCGACAATGGATTTCGGCGCGGGGTTTTGGTCGATGATTTATATCAACCGTCAACAAACCAACGCGACCAAAATCGCCAATCGTTATTTATCGCCGACATGGGAAGTGACCAATGTATTTATCGTTGCCATTGTCGTCGCGTTATTCAGCTTTTTCCCTAGAGCGACATTCATCCTCGGCACCGTATTATTAATACCGGGAAGCATCATTTTGCTTCTTTTAGCCATTCGGAGCGCCTTTCTCGTCTTTGCCCATATGGCTCCAACATACGAGAAGGTGCTGACTTATATTTCAGGCGTTAGCGGCATTCTCATTCCCGCTTTGCTTATTAGCGTTCTGCCGATTACACACGGCGAATTTATTGAAACCATAGACGGTGTCTCTCGTCTACGATTAGATCGACTATTTACAAGCCCCCACGAATACGCCTTCATTGGATTTGCGATTGCAAGCACGCTTTTTCTTTCATCGCTTTTACTTGCGGATTACTCGAACTACGCCGATGAAATGGAAGCGTATCAAGTTTACCGACGAGATGCGCTCATGGTTGGGCCAATCGCTTTCATCATGTCGCTTTTGATTATGGTCACCATGCGGAACGAAGCGCGTTGGTTATACGATGGAATGATGGACTATCTTCCTTGGCTCATCGCTTCTGTCATCATGTTTTTAGTTGCTGGGGCGGCATTATTTTTACCTTCGATGAAACATAAAGGGCGAAAAGGAATGCCAAGACTTGCTGTGATCGCCATCGTACTCCAATATTTTTTTGCTAGCTATGCGTATGGAAAGGCGCATTTGCCTTACATGATTTATCCGGATGTCACAATTCAATCCGGTTTCACCCATCCAAACACGTTTCGAGCACTGTTCATCACATACATCGTCGGTTTTATCATTCTTTTTCCCGGCTTTATTTATTTTTGGCGACTGTTCATGAAAGATCGGCGCTATCTTCAACAAGAAAAACAAAAATAATCATTGCAAATGATAAAGAATTCCATTATGATTTTAACCATAAAGAATATAAAAACACAATATATTGTGATATAAACCGATAAAAAAAACTAAATATTGAAACCAGCAAGCGAAGGTGTCCGCATGGACTTAATAGGGAATCTGGTGCGAATCCAGAACTGTCCCCGCAACTGTATGCGCAGACGAAATGGAATGCTCCACTGTACATGTCAGCTTTTTCGGCGCATGTACGGGAAGGATCCAAAGTAGGAAGAAGCGCGAGTCAGGAGACCTGCCTTCCTTGTCCGTTTCATGTTCTCCGGGGGTTGGGAAGATGAAACGATGGTCGAAACATTTGCTCTTTTTCTATCTTTCACCATCGTTTCATCCACTCAATAACCGAGTGGATTTTTTATTTACTTTTCAATGGGGGAAGGGATCAAATGACAATCATCATAAAAGAAAATGGTAAAAGAAGAAAACCTTTTAACGAGGAACGATTACGAAATTTTTTATCTCATATTTTCGTAGATTTTCCTCATTTAAACATGGAGCCATACATAGAACGCACCATTCGCTCGATTGTTGGCCATAGCGAATATAAAGCTGAAGAAATCACAAACAAGCTCATTTTAAACGCATTGGATCAAATCACCATTGAAGAACCGGATTGGACGTTTGTCGCTGCCCGCATTTACTTAAAACAATTGTATAAACAGGCTGCGCTCCATCGCTCATACGATGCAGCGCAGCGGTACGGTTGCTTTTACGAACTTCAGGTGAAGCTCGCCCAATTAGGCATTTATGACGATTTTATTTTACAGCAGTACACAAAAGAACAGTTGCAAGAGGCGGGCGCGTGGATTGATCCTGACAAAGACCATTTATTTACATATATCGGCTTAAAAACGCTAGTCGATCGCTATTTATCGAAAGGATACGAGGGAGAAATTTATGAACTGCCTCAAGAGCGCTTTTTAACAATTGCCTTAACATTAATGGCTAAAGAGAAACCATCGAAGCGGATGGAATTGGCAAAAGAAGCGTACTGGGCGCTATCGAACCAATATATGACCGTCGCGACCCCGACATATGCCAACGCAGGAAAAGCGTACGGACAACTATCAAGTTGTTTCATCGATACAGTCGATGATAGTTTAATTGGCATTTATGAATCAAACACAGACGTCGCCCGCTTATCAAAAGGCGGAGGCGGCATCGGCGTTTACTTAGGCAAAATTCGCGCCCGCAACTCGGACATTAAAGGGTTTAAAGGAATCTCATCCGGCGTCATTCCGTGGATGCGCCAATTAAACAACACCGCTGTATCAGTCGACCAGCTCGGAACTCGCCAAGGAAGTATCGCTGTGTATTTAGACATCTGGCATAAAGATATTTTTGCCTTTTTAGATGCAAAATTAAACAACGGAGATGAACGGCAAAAATGCCATGATTTATTTTACGGTGTGTGCATTCCAGACCTATTTATGGAACAAGTAGAAAAGCGCGGCGATTGGTATTTATTCGATCCACATGAAGTAAAAAAGGTGATGGGATGGAAAGATGATCGCGGCCGTCCGTTAGGCCTTGAAGATTTTTACGATGAACAGCGCGGCTCGGGGTCATTTCGTGAAAAATATGAGCAATGCGTCAACCATCCTCAGCTAAGTAAAGAGCGCGTTCCGGCGATTGAAATTATGAAGCGGATCATGAAATCGCAGCTAGAGACAGGAACGCCTTACATGTTTTACCGCGATGAAGCAAACCGAATGAATCCGAATAAACACGCCGGAATGATTTATTGCAGCAACTTATGCACAGAAATTATGCAAAACATGAGCCCGACGATCGTTACAAAAGAATACACAAAAGACGGAGAAATCATTACGCATAAAAAAGCTGGAGATTTCGTCGTCTGCAATTTATCGAGCATTCATTTGGGACGAGCCGTTCCCGATGGCGTATTGGAGCGCCTCATTCCCATTCAAGTTCGCATGCTTGACAACGTCATCGATTTAAACGAAAAGCGCATTGAAGTGCTTCAGGCTGTTATCACCAATCAAAAATATCGCGCCATCGGCTTGGGAGCGTTTTCATGGCATCATTTGCTCGCATTAAAAGGAATAAAGTGGGATAGCGAAGAAAGCGTTCAATTTGCCGACCAGCTATTTGAAAAGATCGCTTACTTAACGATTAAGGCTAGCAATGAGTTGGCCAAAGAAAAAGGAGCTTATCCGCTGTTTGAAGGCTCCGACTGGCAAACGGGAGCTTACTTTGAACTTCGCAACTATAAATCGCACGATGATTTAGATTGGGATACATTGAAACAAAGCGTTATGAAATACGGTGTGCGCAACGGATATTTAATGGCGCCGGCGCCAAACGGTTCAACGTCTGTGTTAGCGAACGGCACGGCCTCATGCGATCCGATTTTTCATCGCTTATACTTTGAAGAAAAGAAAAACTATAAGATTCCAGTCACCGTCCCTGATTTAAATGCAAAAACGATTTGGTTTTATGAAAATGCATATCAGGTTAATCAATGGATAAGCATTAAACAAAACGCCGCTCGGCAAAAGCATGTCGATCAATCGCTCAGCTTTAATTTATACGTTCGCAACACGATTAAAGCAAAAGATTTGCTTGATCTACATTTAACGGCTTGGAAATCACGCTTAAAGTCCACATATTATGTCCGTAGCACCGCTTTAACGATCGAGGAGTGCGAAACATGTTCATCGTAACGGAGGAATAAACATGGAAATCTCCATTATTTACACATCAAAAACGGGAAATACGAAAGAAGTTGCCGAACTGATTGAAGAGGAGTTGAAAGCACAAGGACATGAAACAACTTCCGTTAACATATATAACGAGCCATGGAACGACCACTTTGTTCAACGTAAGCAGCTCATTTTTTTCGGCTCATACACGTGGGGAAACGGCCAATTGCCGGAGGAAATGCGCCGTTGCTTGCGTTCGATCATAAAGGAGAAGCGCATTAGTTTGCCGGATGTCGCTGTGTTCGGAACCGGTGAACAAATGTGGCCTCATTACTGCCGAGCAGTGGATGAAATGGCTTTTCATTTGTCTAAAATAACGAACGTGTTAGGAACGTTAAAAATTGAGCAATCGCCTCGCGGCAGTCAAAAACATTTGCCACGGTTGTTCGTTCATCAAACATTGCAGGAGGTGGAACGTTTTGTTGTTAACAAAAGTTAAGCTATTAGAGCCTTCAAACCCAAACAAAGCAACAAGCATCATTAACGGAAAAGCGAGTGGAATTTTAAACTGGAACGATATTAAGTACAGTCATTTTTACGATATTTACAAGACGTTGCTCGGAAATTTTTGGACTCCTTTTGAAATTAACATGTCCGATGACATCAAGCAGTGGAACATGTTATCTGAACGAGAGCGCGATGCATTTTTGCACATTATCGGCCTCCTTTCGATTTTAGATTCGGTTCAGCCAAATTTCATCGGCATCATGAAAGAATACATTACCGATCCAAGCGTCAAAGCGATCTTTTCGATTATCGAACAGCAAGAAGTCGTTCATAATCAATCGTATTCTTACGTCTTGGCATCGATCGAAAAATTATCCGAACAAAATCGCGCATTTGAGATCGCGCGAACGACACCGCAAGTTTATGAGAGAAACAAACATGTCATCAATGTATATGAAGCGTTTCGTCAGCAGCCGACCGTGCACACATTCTGTCAAGCTCTTGTCGCTTCACTCGTGTTAGAAGGAATTAACTTTTATTCCGGTTTCGCCTTTTTTTACAACTTAGCGCGCAATCAAAAAATGTTAAAAACGTCAACAATGATTAGCTACATCAATAAGGATGAACTATGCCACAGCTACTTTATCTCACAGCTCGTTCGGGCCGTTTTATGGGAAAATCCCGAAGTGGATGTACACGGTGCATTTTCAGAGTGGATTTATGAATATATCGATCAAGCTATCCAATACGAAATAGAATGGTCGCGCTTTGTGTTGAGAGAAATAGACGGTATCGACGTCAACGAAATGACAAAGTACATTCAATATCTCGGCAACAAGCGTTTGCGAATGTTAGGGCTTGAAGATCGGTACGAAGCAACGGAAAACTCAATGCCATGGATTCGAGTGTTTAGCGATGAAAATATTAATCTTGGAAAAACCGATTTCTTCGAAGCAAGACCGAGATCCTATGCCAAGACAACGGATATTAACGGATTTGATGAATTATAAAAAGGTGGGAGAGAATTCCCACCTTTTTACCATTTTTCTCGAGCCCAACGCAACGATTGAAAATCGACTTGATGCACAGGAACATATGTGTCCAGCATACACTTCTGTATCAACTTTCGTTATGTAATGCGGATCGCCGCTCACATACTCAATGGGTGCCGAGAAAACCTCTACCATTTCTCCTCCCTCTATATTAAAATGATATTCATTATCAATTATTTATTTCAAGCAATGGCTGATCATTTGTAAACACTTTCATAGAGTCGATTATTTCTGTCACTTTCCCCGTTAACACGTTATAAATACAAATTGTTTCGGGTCTTTCTTCGAATTCCCTTTCACATAAATGCACTGCTTTTCGCTTATAAACATGAATTTGATCATCTAAAACAAACATTTTCACGCGTGATGGGACAACGCACGTTTCGCAATCTCGCTCAATAAAAAATGTCATTGAACCTAGTGAAGAAAAAATGACAGGTTGTTGATCGTTTCGTACAAATTGAAGTAAATGATCGGTGACCGCTGCGATTGTTTTATAATAATCAACGGGAGTGTCAAAATCGACGACCGTTATGTATTTTAATGCACGATCAATTCCTTGCAACAACGTCAACATCGATCGGCAAGACGGAGAAACGCTGTAATAATGCTTTAATGCTTCGTTAATCATTTGTTGTAACGGCCGTTTCCAAGTTTGCTTCAATAAATAACGAATCATGTTTTGCTCTATCTTCCCTCCTTAGTTCACTTTTTTCAACTCACCAATCTGATGAATCACTTGCTGAATCGAACTCCATGAGCGCTTCACAAAATAAATCGGCTTCTCCTGGTCTTTCGCTTTTTGCTTAATGACTTTGGCTAAATTATGATTAATGTAGTCCGTCATGACAAAGACGATATCCACATGCTCTGGAATTTGGCGTTTAACCATGTTCACTTTTCGCCCATCTAAATGAATAATTTCGCGAAATCCAGAACTTTTTAATTTATCGGCAATGCTTCCTAAATGATCCGCACCTACTACCAATAAAGATGACATAAGACTCCCTCCGAAAAAGCTTTTTCCAACATTCTACACCTATTCTAATTGAGAATGATTATCTATGTCAACGTTCAATGATAAAAATTCTCATTGTTTTTAGCGCTTTTTTCAAGTTATGACTGTGAAAAGCTTTGTCAAAACTATATTCGTACAAGGAAAGGAGGGAGATATATGGCAAAAGATGTCCTTTGTGAGGTTAAAAACTGTCATTTCTGGGCCCAAGGAAACAAATGCAGCGCCGATTCGATTTACGTGGTCAGCCATGCAGGATCAAACGCTTCTAGTTCTCATGAAACCGACTGTAAAACGTTTAAGCCAAATTCTGCCGAATAATCAAAAATCCCCTGCGAATGACGCAGGGGATTTTTTGCTATAACACTATTAACAATGTTAATAATGTAAAAAAACGTAAAAAGCCATATTTTCGTCAATTTATCGCCACATTTTCGCAACATTTCTTCCGTACATTCCTCACAAATTCGCTTTAATCTTATATAAAGAAAATATTAATTAAAAATGTGTTCTGGAGGTGGAAACGATGAGCGACGTTTTGTTGCTGAGCCGTTTTCAGTTTGCGATCACGGTCTTTTATCATTTTTTATTCGTTCCGTTAACAATTGGCTTAGTCATTTTAGTGGCTTTTATGGAAACACAATATGTGCGGACAAAAAACCCGCTTTATCGCCAAATGGCAGACTTTTGGGGAAAGTTGTTCACGATTAACTTCGTCCTCGGTGTCGTTACCGGAATTACAATGGAGTTTCAATTTGGGACAAACTGGTCCGAGTATTCAAAGTACATGGGAGATATTTTTGGATCCCCGCTTGCCATTGAAGCATTAGCTGCTTTCTTTTTAGAATCGACGTTTATGGGGATTTGGCTCTTTGGAAAAGATAAAATCTCGCCAAAGCTTCGCGCTTTTTCGATGTGGATGGTTGCATTAGGAACAAACATTTCAGCCCTTTGGATCATTACGGCAAACGGTTTTATGCAAAATCCAGTCGGATATGTTTTGCGTAACGGACGGGTGGAACTCGAGAATTTCTGGGCGCTCGTCACGAACCCTTATGCATGGCATATGTTCGTTCATACCGTTGTTAGCTGTTATATCGTCGGTTCATTCTTTGTCATGGCCGTCAGCGCCTACCATTTATTGCGCAAACAACATGTAGAGTTTTTCCAAAAATCATTTAAATATGCGCTGATTTTCGGATTAGTTGCAGCAACTGCAACGCCGTTTATCGGACACAAATCGGCTTCCTTTGCTGCGAAAATGCAACCAGCAAAAGGAGCTGCATTAGAAGCGGTTTGGGAAACACAAGAAGGATTACCTTTCCATATTATTCAAATTCCTGATCCAGAAAATGAACGCAACCTTGTCGAGTTTTTAACGATTCCGAAGCTAGGCAGCTACTTCTATACCCATTCTTTCGATGGAAAAGTAACAGGATTTGATCAAATTCCAAAAGATGAACGTCCAAATGTCACAATCGTATTTTATTCATTCCGACTCATGGTTGCGCTCGGACTTTACTTTTTAGCTGTCGTTTGGTACGGATTTTATTTATACCGCAAAAATAAATTGCTTGAATCCAAACGGTATTTAAAACTAGTCATGTATTCCGTTTTACTTCCTTACATTGCGATTAACGCTGGATGGACGGTTGCGGAAGTTGGACGCCAGCCTTGGACCGTATACGGATTAATGCGAACAGCTGAAGCCGTATCACCGATTTCGTTATCACAAATCATTTTCTCTCTTGTCAGTCTTGTTATTTTCTACACGATTTTATTAATCGCCGATGTTTACTTAATGATTAAATATGCGAAAAAAGGCCCTTACGCTTCTAGCGATGTGAAAGGAGGGGAAGTTCAGCATGTCTCATGAAACACTCGCGATTATTTGGTTTGGTTTATGGGGATTAATTTGGACGGTTTATTTTATTCTTGATGGATATACACTTGGAACAGGCATGTTATTCCCTTTCATCACAAAAAACCGTCAAGAGCGCAATCAATTACAAGAGGCGGTCGGACCGTTCTGGGGCGGAAACGAAGTATGGTTGATTACGGCAGGGGGAGCGACTTTCGCTGCTTTCCCTACCACTTATGCCAATATGTTTAGCTATTTATATACACCGATGATGCTGATTTTATTCGCCCTCTTTTTCCGGGCAGCTGGTCTAGAGTTTATGCATAAAGAAGAGTCGCCAAGATGGCAAAATTCATGGAAATGGTCGTTTTTTGGCAGCAGCGTGGCTTTATCTTTCTTATTTGGCGTCACTTTTGCCAACCTTTATTACGGATTGAAAATCGGTCCTTCTGGCTACGAAGGAACGCTTTTAAGTTTGCTTCATCCATATGGCATTCTCGGTGGATTGCTATTTATTAGTTTATTTATCGTTTCTGGTTCGCTATGGATTATGATTAAAACGACGGGGGATGTCGCGGATCGCGCTTATCGTATCGCTCGACCTGCTTCTGTCGTTGCAGCAGGTATATTAGCGATTTTCTTCGTTGCAACAAGCAACCGAACACCATTATTCACAAACTTTACGAAACTTCCTGTATTATGGATCATTCCTGCGCTGGCGTTTGTCGCTTCTCTGCTGACTCTGTTGTTTGTTTGGCAAAAACGAATTGGCTTAGCGTTCACAAACATTTGCCTCACCATTTTTTCAATGATGGCAACAGGGTTTATCGGCATGTTCCCAAACATGCTTCCATCGCGTATCGCTGACAAATATAGCACGACGTTATTTGAGGCTGCCGGAAGTGAATTAAACTTAAAAATTATGCTTGGCGTTGCCATCGTCATGGTCCCAATCGTCATCGGCTATCAACTATGGAGCTATAAACTGTTTAAAGAAAAAATTTCAAAAGAAACAGCCAAAGGATATCAATAAAAAGGAGGTCGGCATTCCGACCTCCTTTTTATTGTTCAACGTCTCCTTTCCATTCATTCATGCCGCCTGTCATATTGTAAATGTGTTTAAATCCTTCTTTTACTAATATTTCACTTGCCTGTGCAGAACGGTTTCCTGAACGGCAAACGACAAGATACGTTTTTTCTTTATCCAGTTCATCCATTCTGCTTTCTATTTCTTGCAATGGAAGCAACTTTGCTCCTGGAATATGTCCAGATGCAAATTCTTCTTGTGTACGTACATCAATCACTTCCACTTTTCCCTCGGCAATCAGTTTTTCAGCTTCATCGACAGCAACATTTTTATAACCGCTTTCTGAAGAACAACCCGTCATCATCCACACAACGCTGAGCAAAAAAAGAAAAAGCTTTTTCACTCCGATCACCTCATTTTGCCACAAGCACATAAAATGATGGATGCGGATGAATCATCTCAACCGTAAACCCATGTTCCTTCGCTTTTGCTGCTAATACATCTGAAGCAATACGCTCATGAATCGGCGGCCCCATTTCTGATTCAACCGCTTCCCATTCAATGATCAACAACGTTCCATTCGGTTTTAAAATTCGCTTGATTTCTGTCAACGTTCGCTCTAAATTCGGTACTTCATGTAAAACAAACGCCGCTAACGCTTTATCAACGGAATCATCTTCTAAACGAATGTGGTCTAAATCGCTTTCAATAAGCTGAACATTTTCAATTCCTTGTTCACTTGCACGCTCCTTCAGCAATTCAAGCATTTTCGGCTCAATATCAACCGCAAATACTTTTTTTGCATAAAGCGCCATTGGCAATGTAAAAAAGCCATTCCCTGCTCCTAAATCAGCGACCATATCTTCTTTTTGAATGCCAAATTCTCGAACCATTTTCTCCGGCTGCAACAACTCGTAACGCTTCGGATCTAACAACTTGCTTGCCTTTTCGGGTTTAAATCGATGTCCACCCATTTTTCATCTCCCTTTCTTTTATACCCTAGTAAGTATATTACACTACATTTGCTTTTCATTCAAATATTTGACGATACACCGCTTTTTTAGCTAATGTATTTCGGTCAACATCGATTCCGATTCCAAACCGATCGGGAACGTCCACTTCTCCATTGTTGACGATAATTTCAGGAATGATGATGTCTTTTTCCCAATAGCGCGATGATGCGGAAATATCCCCTGGTATTGTAAAATGCGGGAGGGAGGCTAAAGCGATATTATGCGCACGGGAAATGCCTGTTTCCAACATTCCCCCGCACCAAACCTCCACATGATATTTTTGGCATAAATCATGAATTCGCTTCGCTGCTGTCAGTCCGCCCACCCGGCCAATTTTAATATTAATCACTTGGCAGCTGCCAAGCTCAAGAGCTACTTTTGCATCATGATAGGTCGCAATGCTTTCATCCAAGCAAATCGGCGTCTTTATTTGTTTTTGTAAAAAGGCATGTTCAATCAAATCATCGCTTGCGAGCGGCTGTTCAATCATCATTAATTGAAATTCCTCTAACGCTTTTAATCGCTCAACGTCTTTTAACGAATAGGCCGAATTCGCATCAGCCATAAGCGGAATCTCTGGAAAATGGCGTCGAATTTCCTTTAACCATTCATAGTCATTCTCCGGTTTAATTTTTACTTTTACCCGTTTATATCCTTGCTCCATATACGCTTCAATCATTTTCAAACAGTCGCTCATTTTCTCTGTGCCAACGACGACACCGACTTCAATTTTAGTTCGCACCCCACCGAGGGCTTTCGAAAGTGAAATTCGTTGCCTTTTTGCATATAAATCCCAAATCGCCATTTCCATGCTTGCTTTCGCCATATGATTTCGTTTCACATGCTCAAATAAGGTTGAAACTTGATCCGGATGCTCGATCGTTGCTGAAAGAATGGAGGGGATGAGGAAATCTTCAAGCATGTGCCAACACGTTTTAATCGTTTCTTCCGTATACCAAGGGGTTGAAAAGGCCACGCACTCTCCCCAGCCAATCACTCCATCTGCATCTTCTACTTCAACAATGATGACATCGCGATCTTGAACGGTTTCAAGACTGGTGACAAACGGAGATCGCAATCTCATTACAACATGATAAAGCGTCACCCTTTTAACGTTCATCGCTTCGTCCCTCACCTGTAAGAAGCGAAAGCAACTCTCTTCGCAACAATTTGTTTGAAGCGTTGCGTGGCAAATTGTTCACAAAATAAAATTGCTTTGGAACTTTATATTTTGCTAATTTTTGCTCACAAAACTGCTGTAATTCTTCCTCTGTCACGACCTCATCCTCATGCACTACGACGAACGCGCATGGAACTTGGCCCCATTTTTCATCATCGATTCCGATTACCCCTGCCTCTTTGACTGCTTTATGCTCTAATAAAACGGATTCCACCTCAGCCGGATACACATTTTCCCCGCCAGAAATAATTAAATCCGAACGGCGGTCTAAAACATATAAAAACCCGTCTTCGTCAACATACCCAATATCTCCTGTATAAAACCAACCGTCTTTTAACACTTTTTTCGTTTCTTCTTCACGATATAAGTATCCCTTCATCACATTCGGACCTTTTACGACAATTTCCCCTGCTTCATTCGCTTTCGCTTCTTTTCCATCTTTTTCGATGCGAATTTGTACAGGGAAAAGCGGCTTTCCTGCTGATCCGCGTTTCGATAAATACTCTGGAGGCAATGTAACCACTTGCGAAGCTGTTTCCGTCATTCCGTATGTTTGATACACAGGGATATGTCGACGCGCGCATTCATCGAGCAACGCTCGCGGTGCGGGCCCGCCTCCGAGAAGCATGCAGCGGAACGTTGACGGATATGGCTCGTTCAATTCACGAAGCATTTGTTGTAACATCGTGCTGACAACGGACATGATCGTTGCTTTTTGTTGTAAAATGATTTCATTTGCTTTTTTAGCATCAAACTGCGGCAATATATACACACTCATTCCGTAAATAACACTGCGCATTAAAATCGAAAAACCGCTCACATGGAAAAATGGCACGGCTGCCAACCAACAATCATCCATATGCAATCCCAGATTTAATGCCGATCCAATGGCGCTCCACCAATGATTTCCGTACGTTTGCATGACTCCTTTTGGCTTTCCAGTCGTTCCTGACGTATACATGATCGTCGCAACATCATCCAGATTGTATGTTGTTTGCAGCATTCCCTCTTGTTCAGGGACGGTTTCGAGTTCGGCCCATTCGATTAATTGGATGTCATTGTCCATTGGCTGCAAAGATTGAGCATGATCACAAATGACGAACGAAGCTTGACTATCCCGTAATTGCCATATTAATTCTTCACGCGTAAGACGTATATTTTGCAAAAGCGCAATCGCGCCAACGTATTGTAGCGCATGAATAATTTCTACCATTTTTGCGCTATTTTTCATATGTACAGCAACAATATCTCCTTTTTTTACCCCTAATCGCAACAATTGTTTTGCCTTTTTCTTTGCGAGCTCGTGCAATTCCGAAAACGTGATTTCCTTTTCTCCTTCATATAGCGCGATGCGGTGGGGAGTTAAAAAGGCTCGTTGATGTAGCCAGTTTGGTACGATCATGAACATTTCCTCCTTCAAAAAAAACAGCTTGATGTTCAACACCAAGCTGTTGCTGTTTTTTACGGAAAACGTGGAAATTGTTTGAAGTTCGGTTTGCGTTTTTCTTTAAACGCATCGCGTCCTTCTTTTGCTTCATCGGTTGTATAATAAAGCAACGTCGCATCTCCAGCAAGCTGTTGAATGCCTGCAAGCCCATCCGTATCCGCGTTAAACGCTGCTTTCAAGAAGCGAATCGCCGTCGGGCTTTTTTCTAAAATTTCTTCAGCCCATTTTACCGTTTCTTCTTCTAATTGCTCCAACGGAACGACTTTATTGACAAGGCCCATTTCCAATGCTTCTTGCGCAGTATATTGTCGGCACAAATACCAAATTTCTCGCGCTTTTTTATGACCAACGATGCGCGCCAAATATCCAGCGCCGTATCCGCCATCAAAGCTTCCGACTTTCGGTCCTGTTTGGCCAAAAATCGCATTATCCGCCGCAATCGTTAAGTCGCAAACCACATGTAACACATGTCCGCCGCCAATCGCATAACCCGCTACCATCGCGATGACTGGTTTTGGAATAACGCGGATCAGACGTTGTAAATCCAATACGTTGAGCCGCGGAATGTTATCTTCGCCAACGTATCCGCCATGGCCGCGAACCTTTTGGTCGCCGCCAGAGCAAAACGCTTTTCCGCCTGCACCTGTTAAAATAATCACACCGATTTTAGAATCATCGCGCGCATACGAAAACGCATCAATCAGTTCCATCACCGTTTTTGGGCGAAATGCATTATGTACTTCTGGGCGGTTAATGGTGATTTTTGCGATGCCGTTATACGTTTCATATAAAATATCTTCATACTCTCTCTCTTTTACCCATTCAATTGCCACAGGATGTTCCTCCTTTAAAAATAAATTCATTTACTATTTTAACAAAAAATTCAGGCTGTTCTAGATGAATCGTATGACCTGCACGTTTTGCATGCGCAATAACTCCGTTTGGTAGTAATTGTACCATTTCCTCCGCAATTCGACAAAATTTTTCATCTTCTTCTCCGCAAATAAGCAACGTTGGCATCGTTAGGTTTGTTAAATGGTTCCACCAAGACGGTTGCGTTCCTGTGCCCATTCCTCGCAAACTGTTCGCTAATCCGACCACTTTATTTTTTAATCGCTCGTGACGAAGGTGTTCACGCACGGCTTTCGGCAATTTTTTATGCGAAGCGAAAAGCGGAATGTTCTCCCATCTTTCTACAAACGCTTCGATCCCATGCTGTTCAATAAACGATGCTAACTGCTCGTCTTGCATTCGTCGCATCGCTCGTCCTTCCTCTGTTTTTAAACCTGGGGAACTGCTTTCTAATATTAGTGTTTGAACGTAGGTTGGATGCTTGACCGCCAATGTTAAAGCGAGACGACCACCCATTGAATAGCCGAGAACGTGTGCTTTTTTCATCCCCAATTGATCAAGTAGCGTTGTTAAGTCTGCAGCCACACGTTCAATGTTGTAACGTTCTACATCGGCCGGGCACGCGGTTTTCCCGTGCCCGAGGAGATCAACCATCACCATTTGAAAATGTTTTTCCCAATTTGGAATGAAGGGCTTCCATGTTTCACTGCTTCCTGTAAAGCCGTGCAACAGAAGGAGAGGATCCCCTCGACCACAAATTTCCACATAGTATGACACATCATTCACAACAATTTCCATCAAATTTCCCCTTCACGCAAAAAAATGGATATTTCCTGGGAAACAGATTTCCACAAATTGCGGTGTATTTTGACATTTTCTTCTCGTGATGATGGAATTTCAATGACATGTAATCCTTCTGATGAAGTCGCTTGGACAACGGCTGTTCGAAATTGTTCCCACGTTTCAACTTTTTCGTATTGCCCATCATACATCCGAACGACGTGTTCAAACTGCAAATCGGTCGGAGTACCAAACAATTTTTCAAAATGCTTTGGTTCGCTCGCCTGCGGCAAAAAGGAAAAAATTCCGCCGCCATTGTTGTTCAGTACAATGATCGTTGCATTTAATGATTGCAATTTCGCAGCTAGCAACCCATTCAAATCGTGATAAAACGATAGGTCACCGATGACTAATACGAGCGGCTCGGACACTACACTTGCCCCAAGAGCGCTTGAGACAACTCCATCAATTCCGTTCGCGCCACGATTCGCTAAAATACGAATGTTTTTGTCATTTGTCATGAAAAACGTATCTGCATCGCGAATCGGCATGCTATTTCCGACAAATAAGGTGGTCGATGACGGAAGCAACTGTGCTAATTCAATAAATACCTTTCCTTCAAACATCGTTTGTTCTTCGGCTGCCCGCAACAATGTTTCTTTTGCTAATTCGTTTGCCTTTTGCCATCTTTTCAGCCAACTAGACGTTCGAACATTAGATGAGGCACAATGGGCGAGTTGTTTACAAAAGTCGACTTCGTTGCTTTCAATCATGACATCGATCCTCAATGTCGGATCGCGCCATCCACCTGCTTCATCGACAACGATTTGTTCAATTTCTGGGTGATTTTTCAGCCATAAAAAGAGAGATTTAGAAACCGGCATAGCTCCAAAGCGAATGACAACGTCCGGAACGAGTGCATTTGCCGCTTCTTCGCATTTTAAAATCGCATCATACGTTTCGACAATTTGCTCTTTTCGATGGCTTCCGCTGCGCAATTGTGAAAGCGGATCAGCCAAAATCGGGTAGCCTAACGCTTCCGCTAATGTCGTCACCGCTTCAGAAAAGCGCGGAATATCCATATCTCCGCAAATGATCAATCCTTTTTCAATTGAAGATAATTTTTTATAAAGATCAGCGATGAATGATTCATGTAATTGTTTTTTTCCTGTATATACCTTTGTATATGCTTCGCGGTCATATTCCCACGTTTGTTCACTCATTTTTGGCACAAGCGGTTCCCTAAAAGGAAAGTTTAAATGAACAGGTCCAGCAGGAAGCGCTTGAGCTGTTGTAACCGCCCGTGCAGCCATTGTCCGTACATAGCGAAGCATATGCTCATGGCCTTCTGGCAATGCCATGTCAACAAACCACTTCACATATTTACCATAAATTTCAATTTGGTTAATCGCTTGCGGAGCACCCACATCGCGCAATTCATGCGGACGATCCGCTGTGATGACGACTAACGGTACGCGAGCATGATAAGCTTCGACGATCGCCGGAAAATAATTCGCTACCGCCGTTCCTGATGTACAGAGAAGAGCAACTGGTTTTTGGCTCGCTTTTGCCATTCCCAATGCAAAAAAAGCAGCAGAACGCTCATCAATGTGAACATGAATCTGAATGTTAGGATGTTCTGCCATGACCATCGCAACAGGGGTTGAACGAGAACCTGGGCTAATCACCGCATCATGAATTCCCATTTTCGTCAACTCATCAACAAAAGCAGATACATATAACGTCATCTCATTCACTCGTCCATTCCCCCTAAAGCAAAAAGCATCGGTTTAAATTTTACATTTGTCTCTTCATATTCGCTATAAGCGTCTGAATGGGCAACAATGCCGCATCCTGCAAATAAATGAGCTTCGTTTTCATGAATTAATGCCGAACGAATCGCAACAGCAAATTCGCCGTTTCCACTCGCATCCATCCATCCAATCGGCGCTGCATACCATCCTCGGTCAAGCGGTTCGATTTCACGTATTTTTCGTACCGCCTCTTCTTGCGGAAACCCGCCCAATGCTGGCGTCGGATGAAGTCGTTCAACAAGCGATAAAATGGATACATTTTCTTTGCTGTATCCTTTGACAGGCGTATATAAATGTTGAATATGCCGCATTTTTAACAACGTTGGCGCTTGCGGAACAACGACATGATCGCATACTTCGTTCATTGCGTTGCAAATCATGTCGACAACCAATTGATGCTCTTGTCGATTTTTTTCATCGTGAAGCAACCAATCGCCAAGTTGTTCATCTTCTTTAAGCGTTTTTCCGCGTTTAATCGATCCAGCTAAGCAAACCGTTTCGCACACATTCTCTTCTTTTTTTACAAGCTGTTCTGGGGAAGCACCTAAAAAACAAGAGGATCCGTTTTCAAATGCAAAAATATAGCTCATTGGCTGTTGCTCTCGGAGCGCAGCAAGCACCCTCGCTGAATCGATTTGCTCATTAAACATGAGCTCCAGTTCACGAGCCAACACTACCTTTTGTATTTTCCCGTCATGAATTTCGCTCGTTACATCTTTGACTGCTTGAATCCATTTTTCACGTTCAATTTCTTTTTTCAGTAAGCAATACACATCTTTGTTGTTTTGTTTCTTTTGGCCGTTGAACAGATGAATAATGATCTCTTCTAACTGTTCCAGTGACTGATCAACAACATTGACAGTAAGCCATGTTTCGTTATTTCTTTTCGATAACAGGATGGATGGAAGAATAAATCGAGCAGATGGGAAGTTTATCCATTTTTCTGTTTTTCGTTTGAGCGGATCGAAAGCAAATCCACCAAAAAGAATTGGACCTGTCCCTAACACGTCCTGCTCGCGCTCAATTAAAGCGCCTTCAAGAATTTTTTTCCATTTTCTTTCGATTTCTATAAACCGGTGTTTCGATTGGTCATCGCTTTGAATGACATACGTTCGCCCAAGTCCTACAAAAACGTATTCATTCGTACAATCAGACCAATAAAAACGTTGGCCAAGGAAGAACTTCTCCCCTGCTTCGAAAAACGATAGCGGATCGACCTCATCTACTTTCATCGATACACTGACTATATTCATTTTTTTTGTTAAAGCATCACGCAATCGGTCAATAACTTTGTTTTGATATAAAGTAACCACCTTGAATCACGCCTATACTTAAACTTTTTTTACTCCTTTTTCATTATAATATTGTTATGTATATATAGGAAACAATTTATCTTTCCCAAAACGTTGACACATTTTCCCCGGTTTCCTACACTTATTGTGAACGATTTTTTACATTTTCTTTTGAAGGAGTAGAATTGTATGCCATCACCATTGCGTTCAGATGCACCAGTCATCAAATATAAACGAGATTGGCGAGTTTGGTGGCGCTTATTGCGGCCACACACATTAACGGCTGCTTTTGTACCTGTATCGATCGGCACAGCACTTGCTGTTTACGAAACAACGATTAACTTCTCACTTTTCATCACGATGCTTGTCGCTTCACTTTTTATTCAATCGGCGACGAACATGTTTAATGAGTATTATGATTACAAACGTGGGCTCGACACTCCTGAGTCTATTGGGATTGGCGGAGCGATCGTTCGCGATGGAATCTCTCCAAAAACAGTGCTTCTTCTTGCTTGGTCTTTTTTTGCAGCGGCGGTGCTACTCGGAGTATATATTTGCATGAATAGCAGTTGGTGGCTCGCTTTAGTCGGAACGATTTGTATGGCGGCCGGCTATTTTTACACCGGCGGTCCGATTCCGATTGCTTATACGCCGTTCGGTGAATTAGCAGCAGGATTTTTCATGGGGCTTACGATCATTTTAATTTCGTTTTTTATTCAAACTGGAACAATCACATGGACGCCCGTTCTTGTATCTGTCCCGATTTCGATTTTGGTTGGAGCGATCTTGCTGGCAAATAATATTCGCGATTTAGATGGCGATCGCGCAAACGGTCGAAAAACGTTAGCGATCCTCATCGGTCGGAAAAATGCGATTCGCCTGCTAGGAGCCATGTTTATCGTTTCTTTCGGTTGGATGATCGCTCTCGTTCTGTTTCATATCGTTTCTCCATGGACGTTATTAGTATTTTTTAGCATTCCAAAAGCATTTGTTGCAACGAAAGGATTTGTTGGAAAAACAAAGCCGATCGAAATGATGCCGGCTATGAAAGCGACCGCACAAACGAATACACAATTCGGTCTCTTGCTTGTTATCGGGCTGCTCATTAGCTACTGGCTGTAAAACATAGCGATTGCGCTATGTTTTTTCTTTTTTTTGCAAATACTATGCTTAATCCTATTTAAGAAGGGGGAATGATTGTGCTCACATCTCAACAACAATCCGGCTTACACGCTCGATTATTGCATGACAAAAAAGAACTGCAAAATCGATTGAGGACCAATGATCATTTTGGAAAAGACAGAAACTTTGCGCACGATTCCGTCGGAGAATTGTCAAACTATGATAATCATCCTGCTGATAGTGGCACAGATCTATACGAACGCGAAAAAGATCTTGCGTTAAACGAACACGCGGAAAGAGAATTAAAAGAAATCGAACACGCACTTCATGCGATGGAAAATGGGACGTACGGCATTTGCGAAAAATGCGGAAAGGAGATTCCTTTCGAACGGCTGGAAGCCTTACCGACAACCACTTTTTGTAAAGAACATAGCCCAGATCAAGCTGTTTCAAAACAACGTCCGATTGAAGAAGAAGTACTTCGGCCTCCATTTGGAAGATTCGTTGTCGATGAAGATGACGCGGAAACGTTTGATGCAGAAGACAGTTGGCAAGAAGTGGCTCGCTTCGGGACATCGGAAACTCCTTCCGACATTCAAGGGGACACGATTCATTACGATCGAATGTACATCGAAGCGGAAGAACCGATTGGATACGTAGAAGAGTTTGAAAATTTTGCGGCTGTTGATTTATACGGAAATCATGTCACTGTATATCCAAGCATTTCACATGAACAATACGAAGACATGTTGGATTCTGAACAAATGATGTCGATCATTGGCGACTTACCTCCCGCTGAAAAAGAACCGTATACAGAATAAAAAAGCTGTCCTTTAAGCGTAACATTCGCTTATCGGACAGCCATCCCTATTCGTGAATATTCCAAATATCGCGAGCATACTCACGAATCGTACGGTCACTTGAGAAATATCCGGAATTGGCAATGTTGATCGCACTCATCTCAAGCCACTTTTCTTGATGTTCATATGCCGTCCCTACTTTTTCTTGAGCCTCCACATAAGAAGCAAAATCGCGCAAAACAAAGTATTGATCGTTTTGGGCCAATAATGAATCATAAATCGGTTCAAAGTGATCATATGCATCGTGAAAAAAGCCATTGACAAGCTGATTGACTACTTGTTGAATGCGTTGATCGTGATGATAATATTCATACGAATGGTATCCGCCATTTTCATAGTAATGTAATACTTCTTCGGCGGTTAATCCAAAAATAAAAATGTTGTCGGAACCGACTCGCTCAAAAATTTCAATGTTGGCTCCATCCATTGTGCCAATTGTAACGGCACCGTTTATCATGAATTTCATATTTCCTGTTCCTGATGCTTCTTTGCTGGCTGTCGAAATTTGCTCGCTCACATCGGCAGCAGGGAAAATTTTTTCAGCTAACGAAACACGATAATTTTCTAAAAAAACTACTTTTAGCTGACCTTTTATTTGTTTGTCATGATTAACCTTTTCGGCAAGTGAATGAATCAGTTTAATAATTCGCTTGGCATAATGGTATCCCGGAGAAGCTTTGGCTCCAAAAATGAATGTGCGCGGATAAATCGTAAAATTTGGATCCGCTTTTAGCCGATTGTATAAATACATAATATGAAGAACATTCAATAATTGGCGCTTGTAGGCATGCAGTCGTTTCACTTGCACATCGAAAATCGATGTCTCATCGATCGCGATTCCTGTTTTTTCACAAATCAATTTTGCTAAGATCGCTTTTCTTTTCATTTTCACATGAGCTAGTTCTTCCTTGAATGACGCATCAGTCGCATACCGCTTTAACTCAATCAATTGTTCAGAATGCTTGATCCATCCTGTTCCAATTGCCTCTGTAACGAGCGTTGCCAACTCTGGATTTGCCTTTAGCAACCAGCGCCGATGCGTAATTCCATTCGTTTTATTATTAAACTTTTCTGGGAAGTATTCATAAAACCGTTTCATTTCCCGATGCTTTAAAATTTCGGAATGGATTTTCGCAACACCGTTTACACTATGACACCCAACAATCGCCAAATGAGCCATTTTGACAAGCCCATGCGCAATAATGGCCATTTCCTCAATTCGTTTCCAATCACCTGGGTAACGCTCCCACAAATTGCGACAAAAACGTTCATTAATTTCTTCGATAATCATATAAATTCTCGGTAAAAGCGGTTTAAAAATATAAACGGGCCATTTTTCTAACGCTTCTGACAGCGTCGTGTGATTCGTATAAGAAATGGTATTCGTTGTAATGTACCAAGCATCTTCCCAACTCATTTCTTCTTCGTCCAAAAGAATTCGCATGAGCTCTGGAATCGCTAAAACGGGATGAGTGTCATTAATATGAATGGCAACATGTTGATGAAAGTCTTTTAAATGCCCATAACGATTGCGATATTCGCGCACAATGCTTCCGATGCTGGCGGCAACAAGAAAATATTGCTGCTTTAGGCGCAAAATTTTTCCCTCGTCATTCGCGTCGTCTGGATACAAAAATTCAGAAATCGCTTCTGTCTCACGTTTGTATTGCATAACGTTTTTGTTCATCGGAAACTTGGCTGGTTCTGCACTCCAAAGCCGCAGCGTATTAACGGTTTTTGTATCATACCCAATCACAGGCATATCATAAGGAACAGCCATTACTTTTTCAGCATCGATATGGTGAAATTTTAATCGTCCATTCTCTGTATAAACGTTCACCTTTCCCCAAAAATTCACTTCAATCGCTAAATCTTCTTTACGAACCTCCCAAACGTTTCCATGGCGTAACCATTGTTCAGGAAGTTCTACTTGGTACCCATTCACAATTTTTTGATCAAATAAACCGTGTTTATAACGAATTCCTTGACCGTGTCCCGGTAAATCTAACGAAGCTAAAGAATCTAAGAAGCAGGCCGCAAGCCTGCCGAGTCCTCCATTTCCTAACCCTGCGTCCGTCTCCACCTCTTCAATGTCACGCAACTGAATTCCTAACTCTTTCAATCCTTCTTCAACGACATCACGAATGCCAAGATTCATTAAATAACTTCCAAGCAATCGTCCAAGTAAAAACTCAATGGACAAATAGTATACTTGTTTTTTATGTTCAGCCCGGTTTCGTTCGTTCGTCTGAATCCAATGGTTGCTAATATGTTCGCGAATCATATTTCCTAACGTATGGTATTGGTCAAGTGCCGTCGATTCAGAAAACCGTTTTCCATACACCATTTCTAACCTTTGCAAAAAAGTGTATTTAAACTCTTCTTTGTTAGCGAACATAGCTGCCACTCCCAGTCGTTAATTCGGCATACAATTGGTTATATTTAAATGCTGATTTCGCCCAACTATAGTCACGACTCATCGCTTCTTTCACGATCTTCTCCCATATCTCTTTTTGTTCGTATAAAGATAAAGCACGACGAATGGTATAGAGCATGTCATGGGCATTAAAATTTTTGAACGTAAACCCGTTTCCTTCACCTGTATATTCATTAAAGGATTGAACCGTATCATTCAATCCGCCTGTTTCACGAACAATCGGAATGGCGCCATATCGTAATGCAATCAATTGCCCAAGTCCACACGGTTCAAATTTTGAAGGCATTAAAAACAAATCCGCTCCTGCATAAATTTGATGAGCGAGCTCTTCGTGAAAGCCAATATATACTTTTACTTTTTCGGGATATGTGGCCGCCATTTCGTTAAAAAAGTGCTCAAACTCCCAATCGCCTGTTCCAAGAACGATAAATTGAATGTTTTCCGCTAACATTTCATGAAATACACATTTGACTAAATCTAACCCTTTTTGACTCGTTAAACGTGATACCATTGCCATAACTGGGACATCTTCAACCGTCGACAACCCAAATTTTTGTTGAAGAGCATGTTTATTAATTCCTTTTCTAGCGATGGTCGACGCATCGTAAGGAACGGCAATATACGGATCTTTTCTTGGATTATATACGTCATCGTCGATTCCATTTAAAATCCCGACGACATGTGAACAACGTTCCCGCAAAAGTCCATCTAACTTTTCACCATAATACGCTGTTTGAATTTCTTCCTTATACGTTGGGCTTACCGTTGTAATGAAGTCTGCGGAAACAAGAGCCCCTTTCATAAAACTAACATTTCCATAAAACTCTAAATGTTCAATCGAAAAATAGCGATCGCTTAGGTTTAGTAAATCTCCTAAAATCTCGCGCGGAAAAATTCCTTGAAATTGTAAATTATGAATGGTAAAAACGGTTTTCATGCCCGCATAAAATGAATTTTTCTTATACTCTTCTCTTAATAAAAACGGAATCATCCCTGTATGCCAATCGTGACAATGCAAAACATCCGGTTTAAACGCAATCGCAGGCAGCGAATCAAGAACAGCGCGGCAAAAGTAAGCGAAACGCTCTCCATCATCATAATGCCCATAGAGCGAATCGCGTTTAAAGTAATATTCGTTGTCGACAAAGTAATATGTAATTCCTTCATACTCTAAACATTCAATTCCGCAATACTGTCTTCTCCAACCGACGCGAACCACAAGTTGAGCAATTTTTTTCATCTTGCTTCGATACGTTTCTGAAATCAACCCATATTTCGGTAACATGATCCGAATATCCGTACCAAGCCGCTTCAATTCTTTTGGTAAAGCACCGGCTACATCTGCTAATCCGCCAGACTTGACAAACGGTACACATTCTGAAACAACGAATAAAATTTTCACGAATTCATCAACGCTCCTTGCATCGTTCCTTTTTGAATGACAAATGGCTGTTCTTTCGTTCCAAATAAGTGCGTCCCATCGCTGATGCGAACATCTTTGTCAATAATGACATTGTTTAATTGACATTGATCTCCTATTTGACTTTTTTGCATAATAATGCTGTTTTTAATGACCGTTCCTTTTCCAATTTTCACTGAACGGAAAATAATGCTGTTTTCAACATGTCCTTCGATGATGCATCCGTTCGCAATCATCGAATTTTTTACATTTGAACCATTCATATATCTCGTTGGCGGTTCATCTTTCACTTTTGTATAAATCGGTCTTGATTTTAGAAATAGTTGTTTCCAAATATTTGGACGAAGCAACTCTAAACTGTGAAGAAAATAGCTTTCAATGGAATCAATCACCGCTACATATCCCGAATATTCATAATCGCAAATCGTTAGTTGATTTGTAGGATCGTGCACGACATCAATGATGCTTTGATAACCGGTTTGCTGTTGGGTAGAAATCAACTCAAGCAAAAGCGATGTTTCCAAAATAAACATATTCAATGATTTTCCTTGATGGCGAATTTGTGTAATGTCACACTTATTTTCAATATGACGCTGCAAAATCGCTTCATAATCCATGTTACAAACCGTATAACTATTGCAGATGAGCGCATATTTTTGGCTGCTTCGCAAAAAATAATCAATATGTTGCTGAAAATGCTGAAATGAACCAATTTGCGGAACTGGTAAATCAGGTGATGGGAAAAAGAAGAGGCCATCCCGTTTACGGTTTAAATCCCAATTCTTACCTGATCCAAGATGATCCATTAATGAACGATATTGATACTTCGGAAAAATGGCGACGCTTTCGATCCCTGAATTCACCATATTTGAAAGAACAAAATCAATTAAGCGATAACGTCCTGCAAAAGGAACGGCAGCGATCGATCGATTAAACGTTAAATCCTTCATTTCTTCTTTATACGTTGTTGCATCAATGATCCCAAGCATCAATTTGCTCATCGTTGCCCTCCCTCTCTACCTTTCAGATTTTCCAACAACTCCTCCGTTACAAGAATCACGTCGTCTTGCTCCCTAGCATAAATCACCGTTCCGTTTGGAATTTCCATATTCGGTGGAACAATCACTTTTTCGAGATAGACATTTTCGCCAATCACTGTATTTGGCATAATGACGGAATGTTTAATGGTCGTTTCTTGACCAATATATACACCTTGAAACAGAACGGATTTCTCTACTTTTCCTTCAATGATGCATCCTTCATTTACTAGCGATTCTTTCACATCTGCGCTTGGAGCAATATATTGTGGTGGCTCGTTTGGATTCACGGAATAAATGCGCCAAAAATGATCGAACAAGTCTAATGAAGGTTCTTCCACTAGCAAATCCATATTTGCTTCCCATAAACTTTTGACCGTCCCGACATCTTTCCAATACCCTTTAAAAGGATAGGCAACTAACCGCTTTTTTTTCTCAATGAGAAGAGGGATCACATCTTTACCGAAATCATGGCTTGATTCCGGATTGCAATTATCTATTTCTAAAAACTCTTTTAATATCGACCACTTAAAAATATAAATTCCCATGGAAGCTAAGTTGTTTTTTGGATGGACGGGCTTTTCCTCAAATTCAATAATCTCCATTTCTTCATTTGTATTCATGATGCCAAAGCGACTCGCTTCTTCCCATGGAACTTCAATGACTGAAATCGTCACATCGGCCTTCTTTTCAATATGGTATTCGAGCATTTCCGAATAATTCATCTTATAAATGTGATCACCTGAAAGGATAAGAACATACTCAGGATCATATTGTTTTAAATAATTCAAATGTTGATAAATCGCATTCGCCGTTCCTTTATACCAACGTACCTCCGACGATTCGGCATAAGGAGGCAACACTGTTACTCCTCCATTTTTTCGGTCTAAATCCCATGCACTGCCAATGCCAATATACGTATTTAATTCAAGCGGTTGATACTGTGTTAATACTCCAACGGTATCGATTCCAGAATTGGTGCAATTGCTTAATGTAAAGTCAATAATTCGATACTTTCCTCCAAAAGGAACAGCTGGCTTAGCCAAATTTTTTGTTAACGAATTTAATCTACTCCCTTTTCCCCCTGCGAGTAGCATGGCGACGCACTTTTTTCGAATCATTACGCTCTCTCTCCCCTCTTTTTCGCATCGGCCGCAAAATAGAGACCGCATATGGTGGTATGGTCATACAAACATGATACGGCTTTCCATGAAACGGCTTTTCCACAGCAGTAAGCGTTTTTCGATTCATTTGTCCCGAACCGCCATACGAAACATCATCGCTATTAAAAACCTCTTTGTACGATGCGTTGAGCGGAACCCCAATTTTATAGTTATGATAAACCTCATTTGTAAAATTACATACAACGATTAAAAAATCATTTTCTTTCTTGCCGCGGCGAATAAATGAAAAAATGCTCTGTTCCGCATTGTTCACATCGATCCATTCAAATCCTTCCGGGGTGTGATCCAGCTCATATAGCGCTTTTTGCTTTTTGTAAAAATGAACGAGTTCTTTTACATACTCATCCATTTTTCGATGCAGTTCAAAATCAAACAAAACCCAATCAAGCTGCTCTAAATCTTTCCATTCATCAAATTGCCCAAATTCTCCGCCCATAAATAACAGCTTTTTTCCCGGATGAGCGATCAAATATCCGTATAATAAACGAAGTTGAGCAAATTTTTGCCAATAATCTCCCGGCATTTTATTTAGAAGCGATTTCTTTCCGTGAACGACTTCATCGTGCGATAATGGCAAAATAAAATTTTCTGAATGCGCATATAGAAGAGAAAATGTCACTTTATGATGAACATGTTTTCGTTCATTCATTTCCGTTTCCATATAACTTAATAAATCATTCATCCATCCCATATTCCATTTATAATTAAATCCCAACCCGCCTTCATACGTCGGTGCAGTTACTTGTGGCCAATCGGTCGAATCTTCTGCGATCATTAAAATGGTTGGATCATATGAAAACACCGTTTCATTTAATTTCTTTAAAAAAGAAATCGCATAGGGATTCGAATGCAATACTTCACTATTAGGCCAATACAACATGTTTGCCACAGCGTCGACGCGAAAACCATCGATATGATAATAGTCCATCCAAAACAAAGCATTCGAGATCAGAAAACTGTGGACTTCTGGTTTTCCTAAATCAAAATTAGCCGTTCCCCAAACAAAATTTTCACGATCTTGCATATTGATATATTCATAAGTCGGTTCGCCATCAAACATATAAAGACCATGTTCATCTTTACAAAAATGACCGGGAACCCAATCCAAGATGACGCCAATTCCAGCTTGATGGCATTGATCGATCAATTCCATTAAATCATGTGGGGTTCCATAACGACTCGTTGCGGCATAATAACCGGTTCCTTGATAACCCCATGAACGATCGAGCGGATGCTCAACAAGCGGCAACAATTCAATGTGTGTAAATCCGTGCTCAACGACATACGGAATCAATTCATCAACAATCTGTTTATACGTATAAAAGCTTCCGTCTTCTTTCTTTTTCCATGTACCAAGATGAACTTCATAAATAAACATTGGTTGATTATAAATTTGCTTTCTTTTCTTTTTCCGTTGCCATTCTTGATCATTCCATTTGTATCCATCCAATTTATAAATGATCGACGCTGTATTCGGACGTAATTCCGAATAAAAAGCATATGGATCCGCCTTCAATAAAACTTCTCCGTTTCGAGTAACGATTTCATATTTATAAAGATGACCTTCTAAGTTTTCCGGGATGAAAATTATCCATACTCCTTGTTCGTTTACTTTCACCAATCGATGATGTTCACCGTTCCAATTGTTAAAGCTTCCAACAACTCGAACCTCAACCGCATGAGGCGCCCAAACACAAAAACGAGTGCCTACCGTCCCTCCCTCTTCAACGATATGCGCCCCGAATAACTGATAGCTTTTATAAAATGTTCCCTCATGAAACAAATGAATTTGGAAATCGGTCGGACTGACTGTAATCAAACGCTCGCTCACCCTTTCTTCGATAAAATGACAAAAACATTCGTTATTGAATATATTAAATACTCTAAATGAAAATTCCTTGATAAAAATTTAGATATTTTCTGACATTATTCAACAAATCACATAAAACACATTTACGTAACTTCAAAGTGATTAGGAAAGAAAATCGATTCCAATATCTACAAAATTGTCACTTGCATAATAAAGAATAATTATATAAAATACTTTATTGTAATAATTATATATATTTAATTATAATTATTATAATTATCATATTATAAAGAAAGAGGTGTATTATGACCCCATACGATTATCATCATCTGCCTCACGTAAAAATACAAAACAAATCAAAAAAAACACTTTGGATTACGCTTGCATTAACCTTATTTTTCACTATTGTTGAAATAATAGGAGGAATCCTTTCAAATTCCCTCGCTTTACTTTCTGATTCAGCTCATATGGCATCGGATGTCATCGCGCTCGGTTTGAGCATGGTCGCTCTCTACTTAGCAACACGTCAACCAAACAAAACGTTTACGTTTGGATATTTGCGCTTTGAGATTATTGCTTCATTTTTAAACGGTCTCGCCCTCACCATCATTGCAATCGGAATTTTTATAGAGGGAATTCGACGTTTCATTCATCCGGAGAACATTGATTTTCAATTGATGATCGTCATTGCTTCAATCGGATTTATCGTCAATCTCGTATTAACCATCGTCCTTAGCCGAAGCATGAAAGAAGAAGAAAATTTAAATATAAAAAGTGCATTATGGCATTTTATCGGCGATCTTCTCAGTTCGATTGGCGTCATTATTTCTGCAGTGGTCATCTATTTTACAAACTTTTACTTCTTCGATCCACTCATCAGCATGGTCATCGGCGGGATTATTTTTGTCGGAGGAGCTAAAATTGTTCGCGAATCTTATCTAATTTTGATGGATTCTGTTCCAGAGCAATTCGATATCGATCAAATTCGTGCAGATATTCGTAATGTCGAGGGAGTAGAAGATGTACATGAAATGCATCTATGGGCCATTTCGACAGATCATTATTCGTTGACGGCTCATGTCCTCATTAATGAAAACATCCAACCCTTCTGTGTCATTTTAGCCATTAACGACATTTTGGAAAAAAAGTACGGCATTAAACATTCAACCATTCAAGTCGAACACCCTTCGATTCACAATCATGGTGAATATGGCAAACAGTTTTTGCACAATAAAAAATAAAAGGTTCTATGTCAATTGTTGGGGTGCACTTGATGTGAAGTGCACCTCTTTTATATGTATGAAAGTTAAATAAGTGAGCATAATACCTTATTTCTGAGTCGTTGAAAGTTGCGAATACCATAAGACATTCGTTTAATGACTTTAATTTTATCGTTAATCCCCTCTAAATAACCGTTTGTGTAGGGATAAATAAACGAATTAATGATTTCTTTCTCCCAGCTTTTAAAGGTTCGCTTCATGTACTGATATTCGTCCAGTCCTGATTCGTCAATCGCTTGATACAGCTGTTCCTTGATACAGCTGTTCCTTGATACAGCTGTTCTAAGTTAGACCTTACATTGCGTTCATTGCTTTGTGTCATCCATTTTTTAAAGACTTCTTTCACTTGGTAAGCTTTCTTTAAATCAGGGGACAACTCTAAATAATATTGCAGGAGCTCCTGTTCTCGTGTGGTTAACTTCTCTTTCGGTTTATGTAAGAGAAAACGTAACTTTTTCATCGATTTTCGATCTTTGTCTTGGAACGACTTTTGTACTCTCTTTCGTACTCGTTCAAGTGCCCAGAAGTTATGACGAGCATAATGGAATTTATCCACAATGATAATAGGATTTTGAAAGAGTTGTTGAGCTAATATTTTGTACGGCTGCCACATATCCATGACCACCATTTGAACACGATGAGTCGGTAAAGAACGAAAATAATCTTTTAACGTGGACAACTTCCGATCTTGAATCACATCAAATACCTTGAAGCCTTGAGGATCTCCGATGACACATTGATATTTTCCTTTTTCGGTTGTCCCCTTAAACTCATCAATGGCTAAAATTCGTGGTAATGAGTGGTTCTCATAAGTATAATAACGGTCAAACCATCGAATCACTGTTGATTGTCCCAATCCAAACTCTTTCGCCACTTCCTTAAAATTGGCCGCTCTCACTTTGATGAGAAGGGCTTGAAGGACACGTTTCGTATGACGTTGATAGCGCTCTAAGAAGGTATATCGTTCATAGAAACGCTTCCCACAGGATGTACATTTATAGCGACGCTTTTTTAGAATGAGATACGTATACATTTCGCGAAATTTGACATCTCGAATCTTCTGCAGACGATAATCATGAATAGATCTTGTTCTCTCCCCGCACTGAGGACAACTTTGATGACAAGGTTTGGTTTCGATAAAAATTTCTAGGTGCGTATCCGTTTCCACAATATTTGACACAATGACATTTTCTAATCCAACCAGTTTTGTGATACAATGGTCTTGCATTTACGAAGTCTCCTTTGAAATGAGGTTTGGCCACTTTCATTATAAAAGAGAGCACTTCGTAAATGCTTTTTTATTTTATGAAATTCTTTACCCCAACATTTAGTATAGAACCAAAATAAAAAAGGCGTTGTGAGTTTCTCACAACGCCTTTTTAGTGACCCGTACGGGATTCGAACCCGTGTTACCGCCGTGAAAGGGCGGTGTCTTAACCACTTGACCAACGGGCCTCAATACACCAGTTGTTGCATGGCGGAGAAGGCGGGATTTGAACCCGCGCGCCGCAAAAACGCGACCTAACGGTTTAGCAAACCGTCCCCTTCAGCCACTTGGGTACTTCTCCCAATGGCTCCGCAGGTAGGATTCGAACCTACGACCACTCGGTTAACAGCCGAGCGCTCTACCACTGAGCTACTGCGGAATTATGGTGGGCCTAAGTGGACTTGAACCACCGACCTCACGCTTATCAGGCGTGCGCTCTAACCAGCTGAGCTATAGGCCCTAGAAAAGCGGGTGATGGGAATCGAACCCACGACATCAGCTTGGAAGGCTGAGGTTTTACCACTAAACTACACCCGCATGTTTGAATGGGGCGACTAGTGGGAATCGAACCCACGCATGCCAGAGCCACAATCTGGTGCGTTAACCACTTCGCCATAGCCGCCACGAATGGTGCCGGCTGCAGGACTTGAACCCGCAACCTACTGATTACAAGTCAGTTGCTCTACCAATTGAGCTAAGCCGGCACGATCGGATTTTTTACTTTAGCAACACTTAGCTCGTAATGTATTGAACGTCGTCCCGCTCTCAGAAAGTTTAAACAAGTAGTAGCTCGAGCGGTACGCTGAAGCACATTCACCGAAGTTTATTCGAACGTGCTCTACAATTAGGCTAAGCCGGCATAACTGGCATGATCAAAATGGTGGCTCGGGACGGAATCGAACCGCCGACACAAGGATTTTCAGTCCTTTGCTCTACCGACTGAGCTACCGAGCCTCAACATAACTGGCGGTCCCGACGGGACTCGAACCCGCGATCTCCTGCGTGACAGGCAGGCATGTTAACCACTACACTACGGGACCATTTGGTTGCGGGGGCAGGATTTGAACCTGCGACCTTCGGGTTATGAGCCCGACGAGCTACCAGGCTGCTCCACCCCGCGACGATTTTAACTCAAATCTTTACTTTATAATATGGCGGAGGAGGAGGGATTCGAACCCCCGCGCGCCTTTCGGCGCCTCTCGGTTTTCAAGACCGACCCCTTCAGCCAGACTTGGGTACTCCTCCGTATGATTGATAACATGGTGGACCTTGTAGGACTCGAACCTACGACCGGACGGTTATGAGCCGTCTGCTCTAACCAGCTGAGCTAAAGGTCCTAAGCTAGTAGCGGCGGAGGGAATCGAACCCCCGACCTTACGGGTATGAACCGTATGCTCTAGCCAGCTGAGCTACGCCGCCATTATTCAAATTTGGTTGGTGGAGCCTATCGGGATCGAACCGATGACCTCCTGCGTGCAAAGCAGGCGCTCTCCCAGCTGAGCTAAGGCCCCTCACTGGTCGGGAAGACAGGATTCGAACCTGCGACCCCATGGTCCCAAACCATGTGCTCTACCAAGCTGAGCTACTTCCCGTCTTCGCATGGCGCGCCCGAGAGGATTTGAACCCCTAACCTTCTGATCCGTAGTCAGATGCTCTATCCAATTGAGCTACGGGCGCAATACCCTGTTTTAATGGTGCCGAGGGCCGGACTCGAACCGGCACGGTAGTTACCTACCGCAGGATTTTAAGTCCTGTGCGTCTGCCAATTCCGCCACCCCGGCGGCTTTATGGAGCGGAAGACGGGACTCGAACCCGCGACCCCCACCTTGGCAAGGTGGTGTTCTACCACTGAACTACTTCCGCATTATGCGGGTGGAGGGACTTGAACCCCCACGCCGTGAGGCGCCAGATCCTAAGTCTGGTGCGTCTGCCAATTCCGCCACACCCGCGAAATGGTGAGCCATGGAGGACTCGAACCTCCGACCCTCTGATTAAAAGTCAGATGCTCTACCTGCTGAGCTAATGGCTCGTATGAATGGTGCCGGCTGCAGGACTTGAACCCGCAACCTACTGATTACAAGTCAGTTGCTCTACCAATTGAGCTAAGCCGGCACATGAGAAAGAATGTTTGAACGTTTATCAAGTTTATATTCAGTTGAATGTTGTGCCTCTTCCTCTACTAGCCTTTTCGAGGATGATGGATGCGTCGAGGCAACTCGCCGCTTATTCATAGATGCTTCGCTCGTCTCTACCAATTGAGCTAAGCCGCTTTATTAAATTTTTATGGTGGAGGATGACGGGATCGAACCGCCGACCCCTTGCTTGTAAGGCAAGTGCTCTCCCAGCTGAGCTAATCCTCCATTTTGCTGCCCGGCAACGTCCTACTCTCGCAGGGGCCCCAGCCCCAACTACCATCGGCGCTGGAGAGCTTAACTTCCGTGTTCGGGATGGGAACGGGTGTG
>NZ_SLUL01000014.1 GCF_004341205.1 Thermolongibacillus altinsuensis | reverse complement strand
TCATAAGGGAGGTAATGAAAATTGGAAATCAGGTGGCTCATTTTTTATGTGATCGAACCCTTCAAAAGTGGCTCAACTTTAAATTATCAAATACAGTTGTTTTCCCCATCATCAAAACAAGCGCAGACGAACTCATTATTTGATGAGCGTTTACATGGAAAAATTGTGTTATTCGTTGACAGTCCAAAGGCATATGTGAACAATGAAGTGGTTCAGCTCGACTCAGGAAATGAAAATGTTGTTCCCCTTATTAAGAATGAACGCATTCTTGTGCCCATTAGGTTTATTTCTGAGAATCTAGGTGGAGAGGTGTCTTGGAAGCCAGAAAGGGAATCGATCGTTATTATCCATGCAGACAATTATATTGAGTTAACGATTGGAGATAAATTTATGGGGATTAACGGTATGGCAAAAGAACTAGATACCTCTCCTGAAATGATTTCAGGAAGAGTCTATTTGCCTTTGAGAGCCGTTGCTGAGGCTTTAAGTAAACAAGTTTTTTGGGAGAATGGACTGATTATTATTAGTGAACATAAGTTTGAAAAAGAGGGGAACGAAGATTTAATCAGCAGTTTAATAGCTTTGTTAAAGGTGGAAAAGCCAGTCGTTCAAAAAGCCAGTCGTTCAAAAACCAGTCGTTCAAAAACCGCAGCCACCCAAAGATCAATATCCTGTCATGTTGGAAACCAAAGGACCAGGGACTGCGCTTCTAAATGGAGGGTACGTGTATTACAACGATGGATTTGCTTTAGGGAATGGGCTTTATAGGTTTCCATATGGCAATGAAAAAAGTAAAAAAATCTTAACGAAAGATGCGACTGCATCTATGAATATTCAAGGTGATTGGATTTATTATGTTGTACCTAATGCATCAGGTTCGTCGGAAAATAAAAACCCGATTAAAAAAATCAAGAAAACAGGTTCCAAACCGGTTACGATTACCAAAGATGATCCAATAGTGGAAATGGTTGTTGATGGTGAATGGATATATTATACTTCCTTTAAGCATGATAAGAAAAAAGTGACATTAAACAGAATAAAGACGAATGGGACGAGCAAAAAAGTTTTATTAGAGAACTACTATGACTATGATAATCGTAATATAAGCGATTCTAAAAAAGGGAATATTCGGAATATTCATGTCCATAAAGGATATATTTATTTTCTGCGGCTCATTCCATGCGGATATGGAAAAGAGTGTAGTCGAATATACCGCATGAAAACAGACGGTTCGGGCATGGGGGTTATAAACAAAGAAGAGTACGCCGTTCGAATGCAAATTGCCAATGGGAAAATCTATTATAGCCGCTTTCCTGAGGAGTTAAGAGATGATCGAACGAGCCCGGCACCTATTGATCTTTATACCATGACCTTAAACGGGAAAAACCCTACGAGAATAAGTAAGAATGTGGCCGGTTATGAGATTTACTTTATTGAAGAGTATAAGGTTCATGGGGATTGGATTTATTTTGGTCTCGATTATGTGTATAAGATGAGAACGGATGGTTCTTTTGTCACAAAGCTTACCGACGAAGTGAGAGCTCCTTTTCGTTTTAATGTGGTTGGGGAGTGGCTATATTTTCGAACGACTACAAACGCGCATCGTGTCAAAATAAATGGCAAAGGTTACGAGATGTTGCATTGGTAAATAAAAAATTGTATAAATAAGGAAGCGATCATCAAAAATTATCATGAGGTAGGTCATGATCCAAAATGTTGCATCAGTCTCAGCGTGAAACGGAGGACGTCATTCATGAAAAAATGGGTCTATTTCATTTTATGTTTAGGGTGGTTAACCGCGTGTTCAATGAATGGAAAAAGTGAGCCGGCTCCATCCAAACCGACCGCACCAATTGAGGTTACATTTAAAACCATCCCTGAAGTCATTCAAGTGAATCAGCCGACTACCCTTCAGGTTGTGGTTAAACAAGGAAATGACGCGGTAGAGGATGCAAGTGATGTTCAATTTGAGGTATGGAAAAAAGGACAAGAGAAACATCAAATGATCCCTGCTAAACATCAAGGAAAAGGGGTATATGCTGCTGAAAAGACGTTCGACAGTGAAGGGATTTATTTCGTCACCTACCATGTAACAGCAAGAAATATGCATAGCATGAAACAAGTGGAACTTACGGTTGGAGAAATCAATAAAAACGAGCAAGAAGAGGACAAGGATCCAGCAGCACAGAACCAATCCGACCATTCCCATGATCATTCTGCTCACCATGATCATCATGGATTAACAATCCAGTTATCACCAACGGAAACAGAGAAAGATCAAAACACTGTATTCAAAATCAATGTGCAACACGAAGGAAAACCTTTAACGAATGCTCATGTCACGTTGGAATACTGGACTGGGCAAGAAAAGAAGCATACCTATGTTAATGCGAAGGAACAGTCAGCTGGGGAATATGTAGCGAATATAAAATTGTCGAGCAGTGGAGACTATCATTTCAGGGCCCATGCTATCAAAGATGAATTACATGATCACAAAGTCATTCATGTTCACGTGAAATGATAAAACGAATGAAAAGAGGGTGACCGATCGGGGTCACCCTCAAAACGTTTATTAGTCTACTTTTAATACAACGCGACCGTTAATTTGTCCTTTTAGCATGCGATCGAAGACTTCGTTGATTTTTTCGAGCGGTTGTACTTCAACAATTGTTTTAACTTTTCCTTCTGCGGCGAATTGAAGCGCTTCTTGTAAATCTTTACGAGTACCAACGATGGAACCGATGATTTTAATGCCGTTTAAGACTGTATCGAAGATTGGTACAGGCATTTCTTCTGGTGGCAATCCAACAAGCACGCACGCTCCGCCGCGACGGATGGATTTATAGGCAGATTCAAACGCAGGTTTAGAAACTGCTGTGACAACAGCTGCGTGCACACCGCCTACTTTTTCTTTCATAAATTGGGCTGCATCTTCTTTTAGAGGGTTTACAACAAGATCCGCACCAAGTTCTTTTGCTAATTCGAGTTTTTCATCGCCTAAATCAACAGCGACAACGTTGAGTCCCATTGCTTTCGCATATTGCACAGCAACGTGGCCAAGACCGCCAATTCCGTAGATCGCTACCCACTCGCCTGGTTTAGCGCCAGTCACTTTCAATGCTTTATATGTTGTAACTCCAGCACAGAAAATTGGAGCAGCTTCTTCAAATGATAAATTATCTGGAATTTTTACAACATAATCAGCAGCAGCTCGGCAATATTCTGCATAGCCGCCGTCAACAGAATAACCAGCGTTTTGTTGTTGTTCGCATAATGTTTCTTGTCCGCTTAAGCAGTAATCGCAATGTCCGCAAGCAGAATATAACCAAGGAATACCCACGCGGTCACCGACTTTTAAATGAGTGACGCCTGGTCCTACTTCTTCAACAATTCCTACCCCTTCATGTCCAGGGATTAACGGAAGTTTTGGTTTGACTGGCCAATCGCCATGTGCAGCATGCAAGTCAGTATGGCATACGCCGCATGCTTTAATGCGAACTAATACTTCGCCGTAAGAGATGGTTGGTTTTTCGACTTCTTTGATTTTTAAAGGTTCTTTAAATTGTTCGACGACAGCTGCTTTCATTGCAATTCCTCCTAGTTGATAGGGAATTATTTACTGCATAAATTATTTGATGTATCTGCATGAATTATTACTACATCTGCATATAAAAATTTACCATGTCTAATGTATGTGAAAAAGATCGCATAGACGATATTCAAAAATGTGTAAAAAACATTTGAAAAAAGTGTTAAAAAATAAAAAACTACTTGAAAACGTTTTATTCATTGCTCAAAATCAGCTATAATGAAAGTGAGTAATCACTCACAAAAAATGGGGGGAATGAAGATGTCCAAAGAAGTTTGTATTCGAGTAGAAAACGTATCGAAAAGTTTCGGGAAAAAGCAAGTCATCCAAGATGTCACGTTCGAGATTTATAAAGGGGAAATTTTTGGGATGCTCGGTCCATCAGGGGCAGGGAAAACAACGATTGTCAAGATGATGGCAGGGATTGATGAAGCGAGCAAAGGAACGATTTTTGTGTTCGATACAAAAATGCCCCATTTACAAATGATGAAACGAATTGGGTTTATGGCGCAGTCGGATGCGTTATATAACGATTTAACCGCATTAGAAAACTTACAATTTTTTGCGATGATTTATGGATTAAAAGGATCAAAGCAAAAGAAACGAATCGAAGAAGTAGCTGAGCTTGTCAATTTAACGAACGATTTAAAAAAGCCTGTTCATGCGTATTCAGGGGGAATGAAACGACGTTTATCGCTTGCGGTTGCGCTTCTTCACAACCCGGATTTACTCATTTTAGATGAACCGACGGTAGGAATTGATCCTGTGCTTCGTCAAGCCATTTGGGAGGAATTACGACGGATCCAAGAAAAAGGAACGACGATTGTTGTCACGACTCATGTAATGGACGAGGCGGAGAAATGCCAGCGTCTAGCGATGATTCGAGATGGGCGTCTGATAGCGGTTGGAAGTCCGGAAGATTTGAAAAAAGAAACCCATTCTCAAACACTAGAAGAAGCCTTTTTATATTTTGGAGGTGCGCGTGCATGAGAATTCAAGCGATTGTGATTCGAATTATTCGCCAATTTTTTCGAGATAAACGGACGCTTGGATTAATGGTTTTTGCTCCGATGTTTGTGCTGCTTTTATTAAACCTTGTTTTTAATGGGGAAGAGTATAAAGCAACGATTGGAGTAGATGAAACGGTTCCGTCCGTCATGGTGGAGAAATTGGAAAAACAAAACATCACTGTTCAAACATTGACAGCGAAAGAAGCGAACCGCCAACTTGAAAAACAACAACTGGATGCATTTATCGAGATGGATGGTCAAACGTTAAACGTGAAGCTGGAGGGAAGCGATCCTACGGTCAATAAAGCCGTCATGGCATCGATTCAAAAAGCGTTTCAACCATTAGCACCGCAAGCGCAATCGATTCAATTAAAAACGACGTATTTGCACGGGTTTGAAGATATGGAGTTATTCGATTACTTCGGTCCTGTTTTGATTGGCTTTTTTATTTTCTTTTTCGTTTTCTTAATTGCAGGTGTATCTTTCTTGCGCGAACGTACAAGCGGAACATTGGAGCGTTTGTTGGCCACTCCGTTAAAACGTTGGGAAATGGTCGTTGGGTATATTATCGGCTTTGGGATTTTTGCGACGCTTCAAGCCAGTCTGATTTCTTGGTTTGCGATTGATATTCTGGACATGGTCATGGAAGGCTCATTCTTTTATGTTTTGCTTATTACGTTTTTATTAGCGATGACCGCTTTAACGTTAGGAACATTGCTGTCGGCATTTGCGAATAACGAGCTGCAAATGTTGCAGTTTATTCCGCTCGTGGTTGTACCGCAAATCTTTTTTTCCGGCTTATTTAATTTAGATACGATGTCCGAATGGCTTCGTTCCCTTAGTGTCGTGATGCCATTGAAATATGGAGCCGATGCGCTTCGGGAGATTATGATTCGCGGAAACGGATGGAATGCGATTGCAAAGGATGTATATGTCTTGCTTAGCTTTTCTTTCCTCTTTGCTATACTGAATGTAGTCGCCTTGAGAAAATATCGAAAGTTGTAAGGGAGAAATGGTGATGGACGAACAACAATGGATTGCAAACTTGTTAAAAGAAAACGACCGAGACGCGAAGTTAACCGAAAAACAGATAAAAATTTTACAAGCAGCGGTTGAAACGTTTGCGGAAAAAGGGTATGCTTCTACATCAACAAGCGAAATTGCGAAAAAGGCAGGGGTAGCGGAAGGGACGATTTTCCGCCACTACAAAACAAAAAAAGATTTGCTGTTAGCCATCGTTATTCCGACATTAACAAAAGTGATTGTTCCGACTGTGGCAAAAGAATTTGCCAAAGATGTATTTGAAAATCAATACGAAAGCTATGAAGATTTTTTGCGAGCGTTAATAAAAAATCGATATCATTTTATCAAAAAAAACTTGCCGCTTGTGCGCATTTTTTGGCAAGAATTCGCCTTTCATCCAGAAATAAAAGAAGAATTTCAAAAGGCATTTACAGAAAACGTTTATCAACGATTTAAAGAAATGGTGGAACAGTTCCAAGAAAAAGGCGAAATTGTTGAATTGCCTACCGCTTCCATTATTCGCATGACGATCACTACCATTGGCGGTTTTTTCTTGACTCGTTTTGTGATTATGCCAGAACATGAGTGGGATGACGAGGTAGAAATCGAACGCACGATTCAATTTTTAATGAATGGATTACGGAAAAGATAAATCTCCCGCGAACCATGCGGGAGATTCTTTTATTATTTCTCGTTCATTTTCGCGGATTGATTCCTTCGTTCGATCGGCTCCTGATCAAAATAAAGCGAAGACTTCTATTTAATGTAAGGCAAAAATTAAGAAAAACTATATGAGTCTCCGACATATCTCATCATGAATAGAAGACCGCTTTTCTGCCATAGGCGGCAAGATTTTTCTTGCCGCCTCGGCATGCTAGAAGCATGCCGTTCCGAACGTAAAACGCATGACGGACAAATTCATTTGTCTGATGGCGTTTTCGTTCGGAGAAGTGGCAGAAAAGCTTGTTTATGTCGGAAAATTAAGCTTATCATATATAGATGTTGAATTCACTATAAATATAGTATAAATTTTCTAAATATATTTACTATTCACTTATTTTTTTGATATAGTTAAATCTAAATAATATATGTGCAACAAAGGGGGAGAGAAATTTGAGTGTTGTTGAGCAGATGAAAATCGAAGATATGCGCAAGAAAAATCTCTTTTTATTTTCCGTCTACACGGTCAGCTCTTTACTAGGAGTGCTAGAACTTTGGATGATGGGAGAGAGCGGGAGAAAAATCGCCATTTACGGCGGAGGTCTTTTATTGAATGTTCTTGTTTACTTTAGCCTAGCGAAACCGAAAAAATACGAAAAAGCGTATCCGTATTTTATTATTTTCATATTATTTTCTGCCACGCTTGCCAGTTTAGTCGTTACGGGAGGAAGTTTAGGAACGATTGCGTTAGCGTTTTGTTTAGTCGTCTTGTCCGTCATGCATTTAAATCGCGTATTATTTGCGATGGGTTTTTTGCTTGGCGCATTCATTTTAATTGCAAGCATGTATATGCCATCATCTTTCCAACAAGTGTTGGATGAATCAAGCCATACCGTTTTTATTGTTTATGTGATGATCGGTATTGCGCTAGGAGTCCTTCTTCATTTAAGTAGAAAGCAGTTTGTTCAGCTAGCCGATCATTTGGCGAACACAGATCAAGAAAAACAAATTCAAGTGGAGAAAAGAAAAAAATTAGAACAGGAATTAAAAACAATGATTGAGAATATTGAACAAATTCATCAACAAGTATTGCGAAATTTACAAGCACAGAGCGAGATGAGTGAAGCCGTTCGTCAAATTGCTTCAGCTGGTCAATCGCAAAGCGAACAAATTACAGACATTAATGACGAAGCGATTGAAGCAAGAACGATGAGTGAACAAATTTATCAAACATCAAAAGAGTTAAAAGATCATTCTCTGCATGCGGGTGGAGTTGCCAAAGAGGGAATCGATAAGATGAAACATTTGCTTGAACATACAGAAGGATTTCGTCATACCGTTGATGCGGTCAGCACCACATTAAATAACTTAACCAATAAAATTGCAAGTACGAACGAATTAACCAAACAGATTAAGCAAATCACCAATCAAACAAATTTATTAGCTTTAAATGCGACCATTGAAGCGGCACGTGCGGGCGAATACGGAAAAGGATTTGCGGTCGTTGCGGAAGAAATTCGTAAATTAGCGGTTTTAACAGAAGAAACGACGCAAAAAATTGTTCATAATCTAGCGGAAGTAAATGAAAGCAATGAGCAGTTGTTGGAACGAATGGGGATGACCAGTGAGCAGCTTCAACAAAATACTGCGTTAACGCGTGAAGTCAACACCTATTTTGAAAAACTATATTCCTCTCTTGAATATTTGCAACATCAACTTGAAAACTTTTTCGTGATTAGTGAGGGAATGGAAGAGCGCGCTGAAAAGATGGAACAATCCGTAAGCGAGTTTTCAGTTTTGCTACAACAATCAAGCGCATCGTTGCAAGAAGTGAGTGCGACGGTAGAAAACTTAAACGAAGAAAACAAAAAAATGGCGATGTATGTAACCGAAACAGCCCAGAGCGCTGCTTGTATTCGCGAACAAATGGTGTAAACGCCTTTTGCTTATGCAAAAGGCGTTTTTTCTGTCAAACTTTCACGCGTAGTCAAAAAATCGTTCCACATGGTTAAAAATAGGTCAATTAGCTTCGGGTCAAATTGTTTTCCGCGTCCGTCCAATAAAATTTCTTTTACTTTTTCAGGTGGGAAAGCGTCTTTATAAATTCGTTTGGACAATAAAGCATCAAACACATCCACAATCGCGACAATGCGGCCTTCTAGCGGAATTTCTTCGCCTTTTAAGCCATTTGGATAGCCCTCACCGTTCCACCATTCATGATGGGTTCGGGCGATATTGGCAGCCATTTGAATAACAGGTAAATCTAAGTTTGCTAAAATTTGATGTCCGATCAATACATGGGTTTTCATTGACTCCCATTCTTCTTTTGTCAACTTTCCGGGTTTATTCAAAATGTAATCAGGAATGCCGACTTTTCCGATATCATGAAATTTAGCGGCGATTTGAATTTGGGACACGAACTGTTCATCACATCCCGCTAGGCGAGCGAGCATGCCTGAAAGTACACCGATGCGATGGACGTGATTTTTTGTATCATCGTCTCGGTATTCAGCTAATTGCAACAGCCGTTCAAGCGTATCAAACATGACTTTCGATTCTTTCGTCACATCTTGAACGACAAGCAATGCCCGAGAAAGTTCAAAAATTTTATTTTGCGGCAACGGTCGAATTTTATAATAATGCAACCCATTTTCATTTTCAAAAGTAGATAGTATCGGTTCGTTTTTTCCTTCAAGAACAGGACAGCCTGAACATGGAACGGTGCGCTTGTGCAATAATTCATAACAACGTCGCCCGATCGGATGTTCATCAACGATGCCGAGCGTTTTTAAAAGACGCTTCATTTTATCGTCAATCCATGTTATTCGTCCAAAATCAATGGTGCTAATTTCGTATGCGTAAATATCCAAAAAATCAAAGTCACGTAAAAATAAATAAGGGCGAATAATTTCGTTCATGATGGCGATTGTAAACTTTGAAAAACGTTCAAATGAGTGAATATATTGAACGACGTTCGGATCGTTTAAATATTCCTTTGTTAAAAACACTTTTTTGATCGCTTCGCAAATGGACTCTGCGGTAATGTGAAAAAAACCTTCATGATACTGCTGTTCAATAATGAGTCGACTCCAATCGCGAATGATGCGAAAATACGCTTCAGAGTCGTAGTATATTTTTTCTTGGAAAAATTGTAATAAAAAATTTTTTATATAGCTAAAATACTTTTCTTTTGTTAAGAAGCTATAGCAACCTTCTTCCCCTAATCGATGAAGAAACGATTGACGGAAATGCTCCATGATCGCATCGATGCGAAATGAAATATATCCGCTAAATTGGTCGAGATTTCCTAAATCTTCATCCGTAAACCCGTTCATTTGACGTAATTTGTCTAACTCGTATCGCAATGGATGTGCTGCTTTTTCGATTTCGGCAGCTTCATATGCTTCTAGCGTTAGTTGCATGTCAAATGAAAAGATTGCATGAATGGCAAGCAAAATCGGAAGCGTTTTCCCAGGAAGTACTTGAGAAACATGCTTATAAATAATTTCTGAGTATTTGGTATAAGTTGATAAATACCATGTTAAGTCGAGCCCGATTTCAGAGTGGACTTTTCCGATGTTATAACGCTTTTGAATATAGTCATCGTCAATGGTTGCTTGAAAACATTGCTGCAAATACATTCTTTGTGTTCTTTTTAGGCGCCGTAGCGTTGAATGGCGCTGAATGAGACGACGCAATGAATCAATGGCCCATATTTCTTCATATAATTCGTTTACGATTGGATCAACAAGTGTCAGTAATACATCTCGATGTTCATAAATACATTGTAGCTTTTCCTCCGTTACTCCCGTATAGTGCAATTGTTTCAATCGTTCTGGATCTGTTACACGTATTCGTTTCATCCCCACAAAAGTTCTCCCCTTCGTGTAAGAGAGCGAATCTGCCTCTCCCTTAAGTAGCAGGTAATATTTAAATTTTTATAAAATGGAAAGGCGGGCTAAATCAATACTCGTTAGAATATTAAGAAAAATAACGGCATGAAGCCTTGCTAAACCACATTCGTAGACGCGTCATATAGTAATGAAATCCCACCCCCATTTTCGACCTATATATACATTATATAACAATTATTGCACGAAGAAAAATAATGAAAAAAGCAGGGAAGCTCCCTGCTTTCATTTTCATATAAAAAAGAGTGCGGTTTATGTGTCGAGAGGCAAGCACTTCGCGTCGAACGTATATTCGGCGTGAAGTGCTTGCCTTCGCTGTTTTTAAAATCTTTTTGCACCGACGAATTTTGGTCTCCAATAAGAGTGATTGAGAGAATCGATTTTTACTCCTTTTGAAGATGTGGCATGAATCATTCGACCATTTCCGATATAAATCGCAACATGGGAAACGCCTGCATGTTTGGATGTTTTAAAAAAGACTAAATCTCCTGGTTTCAAGTTTTTATAGCTCACTGGTTTTCCAGCAGCGTACATTTGGGCAGAAGTGCGCGGCAACGTTTTTCCTACCTTTTTATATGTATAATAAACAAATCCGGAGCAATCGAATCCTTTTGGTGTTACTCCACCGCTTCGGTAAGGAGTCCCGATCATTTTTTGTGCTTCGGCAATTAATTTTTGCGTTGGGACAGCGGCTTCAGTTGCGGAAGGGTTCACAAAGTTTACTATAAACAAGAATGATAATAGCGTGACGACCAGTGCCTTTCTCATTTTTGCAACCTCCGAATGAGCTTGTTACATGAACGTCTTTAGTATAGCAGAAAAATGTCGAAAAATTGTTACATATGCATTAAATTATGTTACAAATAGATTACAGAAATTGTTTTTTGTAAAAAAATAGAGTGAGATATTGGCATGATTGTTCGAAATAGAAAAGTTGAATATGAACGGACTTCACGATAAGATAAGTGAGTAAAGAATGAAAAAGAAGGGGACAAAGAATGGACGGTTTAATGATTTCATCAGATGCGATTATTGCGCTTCTAAAAATTGTTGCGATTGATATTATTTTGTCAGGGGATAATGCGATTGTCATCGCGATGGCAACGAGACGATTGCCCGAGCGGCAACGAAATCAAGCGATTTTTTGGGGAACGGCAGGAGCGGTTATTTTACGTGTGTTGTTTGCTGCGTTGATCGTTTTCCTATTAAAAATTCCGCTTGTCCATTTAATCGGCGGATTTTTACTGTTGTGGATTGCTTATAAAGTGTTGATCAATGATGAAGGGGAAACACATGTTGAATCAGCTGATCGCCTTTTAAAAGCCATTTGGACCATCATTGTAGCAGATGCAGTCATGAGTTTGGATAATGTTGTAGCGATTGCAGGGGCATCACATGGTCATATTGGCATGATTGCTTTTGGGGTTGCGATCAGTATTCCGATTATGATTTTCGGCTCGAAAGCCATTGTCATGGCCATGGAGAGATATGTGTGGATCCCATATGTTGGTTCAGGGATTCTTGCTTGGACGGCAGGAGAGATGATTTTAAAGGACGAGCATGTGCAACGATTTTTACCGATTTCACACGGAATCGAAATAAACGTTGCGCTTGCCATTTTGACAGCGATTGTATTGATCGCGGGTTATTTGAAAAATAAAAAAATAGACAAGCGGAAAATGGCGTAATGTGAAGTCGGGGTGGCAAGCGGTGACAAAAAAGCCATTAACGTACGAGCAAATCGTACAGGTTTGTCAAAAAATCAATGAGCGTTATTTGCCAGATGAAGAAGCATTTTTACAAACTGTTCACGAACGGTTATCGGGGAATACTCCTTCGATGCTGAACATGTTTCAAACGTTGCTTGCGGCTGTTGATGATGAAATTCAAAAAATTGAACAACAAGTTGAAATTAAGCCGACCTGTGCGAAAGGATGCGCGTATTGTTGCTACTTCCCGATTATTGTGACGGAAGCAGAAGCAAAGTTAATGATGGAGTATGTACATCAACTCCCTTTTAAAGAGAGGGAAAAAATTGTTCAACATTTGAAGCGATATTTCAATGAATTCGAATCGAAAATAGAAGAGGTTTCCTTATTGGATTGGGAAGAGGAGACGTTCAAAGAAGAATACATGGCTTCTCAATTGCCTTGTCCTTTTTTAGATCGGCAAACGAATACATGCTATGTATATGGAGTTCGCCCGATTCCTTGTCGCACATATTTGAATTATGGTCACCCGCAAGTTTGTGCTCAATCCTATATTCCAAAAGAGCCGTTTAGTTACGAATTTTTTTATGAATATTATATGAATGCATTGCATGATTTTGTGCAAGAGCAAATTTCCAACGGCAAGGACGTTGGTTTGAACTATCCAGACGATTTATTTATATTCGATTATTTACCAATTTGGTTAAAAAATTTTTTTGAAAATGATGTATAAACGTCTCGTTTTTGGTAACAATATTGAATGCGAAAGCTTTTAAGTGTATTCCCCCGATCCCCCTGTGAATATGCTTTTTGGGCTATCTCGTTATGAGATAGCCCACTTTTTTTGACATACTAAATATTGTAAGGCTGGCTTACGATAAGCCAGCCTTTTCGTTTAGATGAACAAGTTCAATCCTGCTTCTTCGGCATCACCTAAGTAAGTGGCCACTCCGCCGATTTCAATACCGTCAATGAGCTCTTCTTTTTTGATTCCCATGATGTCCATTGACATTGAGCAAGCCACGAGCTTGACGCCTGCTGCCATGGCGTTTTTCATTAATGTTTCAAGGTTATCAACATTTTTCTTTTCCATGACGTATTGAATCATTTTTGGACCTATGCCCGCCATGTTCATTTTCGAAAGCGGTAAATCGTTCACTCCTTTTGGCATCATCATGCCAAACATTTTCTCGAGCAAATCTTTTTCAACTGGCGGTGCATTCTTTTTGCGCAACACGTTTAAGCCCCAGAACGTAAAGAACATCGTTACTTTTTTACCCATCGCAGCCGCTCCAGAGGCGATGATAAAGGAAGCGATCGTTTTATCTAAATCACCGCTAAAGACAATGATTGTTGCTCCATCTTTTTTCTGAACCACTTTTGGTTCAGCGGCTGCTTTTCCTTTTTGAATGTAAGCTTTAAATACTTTATTTTCAAAGGTTGTTTTTAAAAGCGTATTTCCTGTTTTATCACACCATGATTGAATATCGCGTGTAAAGCCAGGATCCGTTGCTTTTACTTCTAAAATATCGCCTTCTTTTAACTGTTCCATTGTTTGATATACTTTCATAATTGGTCCAGGGCATTGCAATCCGCATGCATCAAGCGTCGTTGTTGCTTGGATGTTCATCGGCATCACACTCTCTGTTTTTTGTTCTTGAATAGGGGTTGGTTGTTCTTTTGCCGCTGCATAAACAGCCGAATATGTTTTATAACCGCCGTCTAAGTTTTTCACCTTAAATCCATGCTGCATTAAAATGCGGGCGGCTAAATAACCGCGTAAGCCGACTTGGCAGTAAACATAAATCGTTTTGTCTTTTGGCAATTCGTTTAATCGTTTTCGCAATTGACCAAGCGGAATGTTGATCGAATTTGGAATAAAGCCCATTTCTCGTTCAATTGACTCGCGAACGTCGACGATGCATTCGCCTTTTTCAACTAAATCGTTCACTTCATGCCATTGGATCGTTTCGACCATTTCTTCAATTAAGTTTGTCGCTACATATCCAGCCATATTGACAGGATCTTTCGCTGAAGAATAAGGTGGCGCATAGGCTAATTCTAAATCCGGAAGATCAAAAACGGTTAATCCGCCTTTGATTGCGGTCGCAAGCACATCGATCCGTTTATCGACGCCATCATATCCAACCGCTTGAGCACCAAAAATTTTTCCTGTTTTTCGATCAAATAAAAGTTTCAGAGCGATCGGGAAGGCGCCAGGATAATAACTTGCATGAGAATTTGGATGAATATGAAGCACTTCATAGTCGATACCAAGCCGTTTTAATGTTTTCTCATTATTACCTGTGGCGGCTACCGTCATATCAAATACTTTCGCAATCGCTGTGCCAAGCGTTCCGTTGTAACGCACATCTCGGCCATTGATATGATCAGCCACGATGCGTCCTTGACGGTTCGCTGGCCATGCGAGAGGAATTTGTGTCGGTTGACCGTTCACGTAATCTTTCACTTCAATCGCATCACCGACTGCGTAAATAGAAGGATCGGATGTTTGTAAATATTCATTGACTTTAATGCCGCCGCGCTCGCCAATTTCTAGACCAGCTTGTTTGGCAAGCTCGCTTTCTGGCTTGACCCCGATGGCTAGAATAATCATATCGGTTTCAATCGTTTTTCCGCTATTTAATTTTACAATTCGTCCATTTTGTTCAAAAGCGGCAACGCCATCTTCAAGAATTAAGCGAACCCCTTTGTCGCGAATGTGTTGGTGAAGAATAGCCGCCATTTCATAGTCGACAGGAGCCATAATTTGATTCGCCATTTCAACAAGCGTTACTTCGATGCCGCGCTCCCATAAATTTTCGGCCATTTCAACACCGATAAACCCACCGCCAATGACGACCGCTTTCTTTGGTTTTTCATGATCGATATATGCTTTAATTCGATCAGTATCTGGAATGTTGCGCAATGTAAACAAGTTATTTGCGTCATCAATTCCTGGAATTGGCGGTTTGATCGGGCTTGCTCCTGGTGAAAGAACAAGATAGTCATATGATTCTTCATACGTTTTGTTCGTCGGTAAATGTTTGACGGTAACCGTTTTACGATCACGGTTAATTTGAATGACTTCGCTTAGCGTTCGAATATCAAGATTAAATTTTTCTGACATTCCTTCGACTGTTTGAACGAGTAGCGCATCGCGTTTCGTAATCGAACCGCCGATATAGTATGGAAGACCGCAGTTGGCAAAAGAAATATATTCCCCGCGTTCAAACATGACAATTTCTGCTTGTTCATCTAATCTTCTTAATCGAGCTGCCGTTGTAGCTCCACCAGCTACGCCGCCGACGATGACGATTTTTTTCGCCATGGTGAACCCCCTCCGAATCATTTTATTTGTATATTCAAATAATACGATATAAGCGGCATTAAAATAAGATTTCAATGATTTGTTTCACTTTTTCATTATGAACGCGATAAATGACTTCCAATCCTTGTCGCTCTGCCGTAACGATGTTCGCTGCTTTTAGTTTTCCTAGATGTTGCGAAATCGTCGATTGCGGTAGATCCAAACATTCTTGCATCGTTGATACATTGCAACAGCCTTTTTCAATCAATCCTTTCACGATGCAAAGACGGACTGGATGAGCTAACGCCTTAAGCAACTCTGCATTTTCAGCAAATAACGCTTGCTCTTGTTTATATGTGTCCAAAAATTTTCCCTCCTTACATTGTGAATGGTATCACAAAACAAAATAGAATGAAAGTGATGGAACGGTTATAATTTTGAAAAAAATGTGAAGCCATTCTTTCGCTTGCTTCCCGTTTTTATGCCCCATATAATTTCGATAGAAGGGAAAAACTTACACAAGGTGGGTGAGTACAATGAGTTTACGTCACTCAGGTGTAACGTTTTTGAACTTCGATGGTACGTATCTTTCACAAAAACAACTTCTTCGTTTTCCTCATGAATGGATCGATGTCAATGATCTTAACGGTACAAATTTATATTGCGACAATCGCTCATTATGCGAGATTGAAAAACGATTGTCCAAACGAAAAACAAAAGGAATTACGTTTTTAGGAAGCGGGAATTATCATTATGCTTCTTATTTGCTTTTAAAAGAAATTCGTGAGCCATTTACCCTTGTGTTGTTTGATCACCACACAGATACGAGTGAAGAAAGTTTATTCCCTTTTATTTCTTGTGGTTCATGGGTCGTTTATGTATTAAAACATGTACCGTTATTGAAACATGTTGTGATCATTGGTTCATCGCCTTCCTTATCACCATCTCCAAACGTGACCATATTCCCGAAAAACAACATCGATTATTCTCCAAAAATGATCATCTCGAATATTTCTACAGATTGTGTATATATCAGCATTGATAAAGACGTATTGCGACAAGAAGATGCGATCACGAACTGGGATCAAGGTTCAATGAAGCTATCTGTGCTTTTAGACTATTTACAAGAAATTTTGCATCGTAAAGATGTCATTGGAGTCGATATATGCGGAGAAGATCGATTCGCAAGCGCAAAAAACGAAGAGGCGAACCGAAAAATTTTGGAAGTATGTCTTCATCATGCTAGTAAATTATCGCCAACGACGCATTCTGCATCATAAATTTTTGAAATTTTTGTGAACTTATTAAAAATAATAGTCCCCGCTTAGGATATGTATTATACTGATTATTGAGAAAGGTTATCATTCTTGATGAGAAAGAGAGCAGCGGGGGATGTTTCATGATGGCAATGACACAATTACAGAGTGGGGATCGCGCAAAAATTGTTGATTTATCCCGTGTCAGTGAGCTAGTTCGAAGACGATTGCTTGATATGGGAGTAACAGAAGGGGTCGAAGTGTGCTTAAAATGTACGATGCCGTTAGGCGGGCCTTTTATGATTGAAAGTTGTGGACAATGTTTAGGCATTCGTCGAAGCGAAGCGATGCGAATTCAGGTGGAGCGAGTATGATGCAGATTGCGTTAGTAGGGAATCCAAATACAGGGAAAACGTCGTTGTTTAATCAGTTAACAGGAACGTACGAATATGTTGGCAACTGGAGCGGTGTGACGGTTGAGAAAAAAGTAGGATTGTTGCGGAACAAGCAAGGGGCATTAATTGATTTGCCCGGAATTTATTCGCTTAATCCGCTTTCGCGTGACGAAAGCGTCGTGACGCACTTTTTGCTTTCTGAGCCATTTGAAGGAATATTGAATATTGTCGATGCTTCCCAATTAGAACGAAATTTACTGCTTACCGTTCAACTTCTTGAGTTCGGAAAGCCGTTAGCCATTGCTTTAAATATGACTGATGTCGCGGAGCGTCGGGGAATTTTTGTGAATGAAAAACGTTTGGCTGAAAAGCTAGGCGTTCCGGTTGTTCCGATTGTGGCTCGAACCGGAAAAGGATGCGAGCAATTGAATGAACAAACGTTCGCTTTCTTACAGCAAAAAATAACGCCGCTTCAACTGTTTTATGGAAACGTAATTGAAAAAGGAATTGAGCGTTTTATTCTTTTGGTTGGTGACAAAGTAGATGAAACGATTCCGAAACGTTGGCTTGCTTTACAGTTTTACGAAGGCAATCGCTATGTCCATGATTATTTAAAACAACGAGTGGATGCCGAAAAACTTCATTCACTTTACACAGAAGTAGAGAATGAATTGCAAAAGCAAGAAGGCGTTTCGCTTGCTCAGTGGATTTATGATCAACGAAGGGAGTATGTACGAGACCTTATCCTTCATGTAGTGGAGCGAAAAAATGTTGGTCAAGTGCCGTTAACGGAACGAATCGATGCAATTGTGACGCACAAATATTTAGGTATTCCGCTATTTTTACTCTCGATGTATCTATTGTTTCAACTTACGTTCGATTGGCTTGGTGCACCGCTTTCCGATGCGCTCGATGCTTTTTTCGCTGGACCATTAACCGATTGGATCACAGCTGGACTCGCAGCCATTGGAGCTTCGGAGTTTATCCGTTCGCTTGTCGTCGATGGGATTATTGCAGGGGTTGGCGGAGTCCTTGTGTTTGTACCGCAAATTTTTATTTTGTTTTTCTTTATTTCCTTTTTAGAAGACTCCGGTTATATGGCGCGGGTGGCTCTTGTCATGGATCGATTGATGGAAGCAGTCGGTTTGAACGGAAAAGCGTTTATTCCGTTAGTGATTGGATTTGGATGCAACGTTCCAGGGGTGATGGCCGCGCGGACCATTGAACAGCCGCGTGAGCGGTTGTTGACTATGTTATTAACGCCGCTGATGTCGTGCTCAGCGCGTTTGCCTGTATATGCGCTGTTTGTTGGTGCTTTTTTTGCGAAGCATCAAGCGCTTGTTGTTCTTTCGTTGTATGTGCTTGGAGTCGTTGTCGCCCTTTTATTAGCCAAGCTATTCTCAACAACGATTTTGAAAAATGAATCTTCTGTTTTTGTTGTTGAATTGCCGCCGTACCGTATGCCGCAGTGGCAAGCGTTATGGCGGAGCACGTGGGATAAAGGAAAAGGGTTTATTCGCAAAGCAGGAACGTTTATTTTCGGCGGTTCGGTCGCTATTTGGCTTCTTTCTTACGTTGGCCCGCATGGAGTCAATGTTGAAATGGATGAAAGCTTTTTAGCGATGATTGGCGGCATTCTCGCGCCGATTCTTGTTCCGCTTGGATTTGGAACATGGCAAGCAGGAGCTGCCTTGTTGACAGGATTCTTGGCGAAAGAAGTCGTTGTGTCGACGATGAATATTATTTATCATGTCCCAGATGTTGAATCGTTGCAAGGACTAATGGTTTCTCATTTTACACCGCTCTCCGCATTTAGTTTTATGGTGTTCGTTTTACTATACATTCCTTGCTTAGCAACCGTAGCAACGATTCGCAAAGAATCCGGATCGCGAAAATGGACGCTCTTTTCGATGGGATATGCTTTCATCGTTGCTTATCTATTATCATTCATCATTTACCAAGGCGGTCGAATGCTTGGTTTTTGAAAGAAGGGAAGAATATGATCGTAAATATTGGAATAGGTGCTCTCATTTTCGGTTATGCCGCATGGACGATCGTTCGATTTATAAAGAAAAGCAAAGAGGGGAAGTGTGCCGCTTGTTCCGCGAAAGGGTCATGCGGTCCAAGCTGCAATGAAAAAGGCTGACGATGGCTGTCAGCCTTTTTGCTATTTTAGTAAAGGATTCGGTACCCTTTTTCATTTTGAACAGGAGAAATCGAATGGATGTCAACTTTTTCAACCCGTGAGAACGGTGATCCTTTTTTGATTTGCTGAACAAACTGCTCCACTTTTTCCGCATCGCCTTGAACTTGTAGTTCCACTCGTCCGTCTTCAAGATTTCGTACCCAGCCTGTTAAGTTGCGTTTGATCGCTTCATGTTGTGTGAAATAACGAAAACCAACCCCTTGAACGCGTCCATCAACAAAAACATGGTAGCGGATCACCATGCTTCCTCACCTCGATTCCATGAAATTTCCTAACAAAATCATACAACAGCCCAAACTGTTTTGCATACGTTGAATACGTAAAGATGATTTTCCATTGGAGGGAATAATGTGAAAGAAATTGAAAAATGCGTACAAAAAGCGGTGATGTATGATTTGTTGGCTCGATATTATCAGTATAGAGATCCGAATAAGTACATGATGTATTATCAAAAACATGATGAGTGTATGAAAAAGCTTGTGGAAGCGAAACAAGAGGAACGTGAGGAAGAAAGGAGAGAACGAGAAGCCCGTTTTCGCGTGTTTCACGCTTCTGCCAACACTCCAGCCATCGATGTATATGTCAACGGTCAAAAAATATTGCAAAATTTAAAATACAAACAAATTAGCCAGTACTTAAAAGTACCAATGGGGCAGCATCGAATCGACGTGTATCCGGCCGGACAAAGCGAACCGATCATTTTAAGCGAAACGTTGCAAGTGTTGCCGGGGCTTGTGAGTACGTTAACGGTGGTGGGGGATGTTCATAAATTGCAAATGCTACCTCTTTGGGATCAGCCTTATGCCCCATACGGAAAAGCGAAAGTTCGTTTTGTGCACCTCTCTCCAGATGCTCCTGCCGTCGACGTTGCTTTGAAAGATGGAGATGTATTATTTAAAAACGTATCGTATCGACAAGCGGCCGATTATATTGAGGTTCCTGTCAATGAAAAATTAAGTTTAGATGTACGCGTTGCCGGAACGAACAACGTTGCTCTTTCTGTCCCCAATATCCGATTTTATCCAAATAAATCCTATACGATCGCGGCTGTTGGCTATGTATCCAGAACCCCTTCTTTAGAAGCGATTTTAATTGAAGAGTAATGATGAAAAGAGCTTTGAAGGACATCAAAGCTCTTTTTCGATGAACTGGTGAAGGAGTTCGGATAACTTCTTCTTTTTTTCTTTTTCGGGCAGATCCATTTCTTTTAGCTTTTTTCGTTGTTCATAAAGAAAAGAAACGTAGTCTTCGTAAGACTCGTCAAATATTTCTTCTAATTTTTCTTTAATGGCTTTTGCTAGCGACGGGCTCGCTCCTTCCGTTGTGACGGCGATCGTAAGCTTTCCTCTTGAGAAAAACGAAGGAATATGAACATTGCCGCTTTCATGATCACTGGCGACATTCACGAGTTGATGAGGGGAGGCATCTTGAGCAATTTGCTTGTTTACCTCGGGATCGTTGGTTGCCGCGATGATGAGAAAAGCATCTTTATAGTCTGTGTGTTCAATGGGACGTTGATGCCAAATAATTTTCCGCTCATTGGCGAGTTGAACAATTTCATCAATGGCCGTTGGGCTAATGACCGTAATATCGGCTTCTTCTTTTAACAGCGCAAGGAGGCGGCGATAAGCGATTTTGCCTCCTCCCGCAATGACGACTTTTTTATTTTTCATGTTCACGAAAAGCGGATACATCGTTGTCATCCTTTTTGCATTAGATCGTTTATTTGCTTTTTCAGCAATTCGTAAAGAACAGGATGTCGACCGATCGGCTCACCTAGAACGAACACTTGATGGTCATTGCGAAATGAATCAATCGTCCGTTCCATTTTCGCGATTAGCTGTCCGAAAAAAAGCAAGTAAGGAATGATGGTAATATGTTTGGAAGAAGAAAGGGTCATGTTTTGCAACGCTTCTAAAAATGTTGGTTGGGCTGCAGCTAAATAGCACGTTTGCACAGGAATCTCCATTTTTTGTTCGAGCAGATGACCGACCGTTTGAAAATTTTGTTGCGCCTCGAGATCGCTGCTTCCTCGACCGACTAACAGAATGGCGTCACTTTGAGCATGAACTTGTTCGCTCAATGCATCGATGATTTTCGGTTGAACGCCAAACGGCTCTCCATAGATGATTGTTAAATCAGGAAATTGTTCTTTCGCTTTTGCTAACTGTTCGGGAATGTCTTGTTTGGCATGTGCTGCTGCTAAAAGCAGAATCGGAACAGCGATGATCGTTGTTGCTCCTTTAACGATACAGTTCTGAATGCCTGTCAAAATACTCGGTTCACATAGTTCCAAAAAACATAATTGTTGAATAGGAACGTTAACGAAAGGTGTGAATGATTCAATAAAACGTTTTGCTTCGTCATATCCTTTTTTCGTTCGGCTTCCGTGGCAAATATATAAAATAGCTTTCATCGTTTACCTCATTACGTTTACATACTTTTCTTCGCGCAACATCGTTTCAAACCAATGAAGTTGTTCATGAAGCGTAACGACCTCGCCAACGACAATAATACTTGGATTTGTAATCGGCTGTTTTTGAATCGCCTCGAGGATCGTATCTAATGTCGCAACGACCGTTTTTTGCTCATAAAGCGTTCCCCATTGTATAATGGCGATCGGCGTTTTTGGATGCTTGCCGTGCTGTTGTAGTTGTTCGCAAATAAAAGGCAACTGTTTAACTCCCATGTAAATGACGAGTGTATCGACACCTTTAGCAAGATGTTCCCACTTGAGCGTCTCGGTGGGATTTGTCCGTTGGTGTCCGGTAATGAATGCAACGCTCGAACTAAAGTCACGGTGAGTAACCGGAATTCCTGCGTAGGCTGGAACCGCGATTCCGGAAGTGATGCCTGGGACAATTTCAAATTCGATGCGATGTTTAACGAGCGCTTGCGCTTCTTCACCGCCGCGTCCAAAGACGAAAGGATCGCCGCCTTTTAGCCGCGTTACAATTTTTCCTCTTTTTGCATGTTTGATTAAAAAATGATTAATCGTTTCTTGCTTCATTGTATGGTAATTTGGGAGCTTTCCGCAATAAATCAAATCTGCCTCCGGTTTTGCATAGTTCAATAATTCATCGTTAATGAGCCGATCATACAAAATGATATCTGCTTGTTGAATACATTTTAGTCCTTTTAGTGTAATCAAATCGGGGTCTCCTGGTCCAGCTCCGACTAAGTATACTTTTCCCATGTTATTTCGCCCTTTCTGTTAATGGTTTTGCGTAAACGACAAATCCGCCCCCACGTTGAATTTTTTTCTTTTCATATAACGAAATATCAATGAGTTCCCGCGCAGGAATGAGTTGTTTATCCAGTTCATTTTCCGCTAATTGAAATGCTTGTTCGTCGTTGTGAGCGGCGACGACGACATAAATAAGCTGGGTCGTCGTCGTTACTTCAAAGCGATATAAATTCACAGGCTTCACCTTCAATTGTCCAAAATTCGGTCTAATTCTGCTTGTAATGGTTCGAGGCCAACGCGTTGGACGTATTTAAAAAATGTCTCGCCCGCCAATTTCGTCTGTTTGAAATAAAGAAGAAGTTGTTTTAATACATGCGGGAGATCTTCCGCATCGACTTTTCCTTTTAACTTTTCATTAAATTTTCCTCCGTTCAGCAACGTTCCGCCAACGTAAATTTCAAATGCTTCAATCATTCCTTTTTCCTTTGTTTTCATCTTGACTCCTTGCAAGCCAATGTCGGCGATTTGTCTTTGTCCGCAAGAGTTTGGACAGCCAACCATATGCAGGCGAACGGGAACATCAAGTTCTAGCTGTTCGTCAAGGAATTCGGCAATGCGCCGCAATCGTTCTTTTGTTTCGACGAGCGCTAAATTGCAGTATTCAATCCCTGTGCATGAAACGGAATAACCGATGAACGATTTTGGCTGTACCGTAATACGTTCAAAAACAGGTTCTTTTAATAAAGGATCGACGTTTTCTGTTGGAACGTTTGGAATAACCAAATTTTGTGAATTACATAGACGCACTTCGCCGTTCCCGTATTGTTTGGCAATTCTTGCAATCTCAAAAACTTCATCGGCATGTAAGCGGCCAACTGGCACGTTAAATCCGATATAATGAAGCCCTTGTTGTTTTTGCGGATGAACGCCGTAAAAATAGCCTGCGTTCCATCCTTTATGAACATCTTCGCCTTTTTCTGGAAGCGGGCCAATCAGCTCTAATAGCTTTTCTGTAAATTTTTCCACTCCCCAATCTGCTACTAAAAACTTAAGGCGAGCACGGTGGCGTTTTTCGCGATATCCGTAGTCGCGGAAAATGGTTGTTACCGCAATCGCTGCGTCTTTCACTTGCTCAGGACGGATGAAAACATTTAATGTTTGCGCTAAATAAGGGGCTGATGACAATCCGCCTCCAACTTTTATGTGAAATCCGAGCACTTCATTTCCATCAATCACTTTTTTTGCAGGAGTGAACGAGAGACAATGAATTTCAGCGTTGGATGCATTATAGACGTTTGCGTTAATGGACATTTTATATTTGCGCGGCAGGTTAGAAAAATCTTCGTTGCGTTGGAAAAATTCATATACTTCACGCGTGATGTCTGTCGTATCGACTAATTCGTTTGGATCGATTCCTGATAGGGGATTGCCGACGATGTTGCGCGTAATGTCACCACAGGCTCCAGCTGTGGACAACCCAACTTTTTCTAGACGTTCAAAAATATCAGGAATTTGTTCGATCGTTAACCAATGGAATTGAACGGCCTGTCTTGTTGTAATGTCAAATACGTTGCGTCCATAATCACGGCTAATTTGTGCAAGTGTAACGAGTTGATCATATTGTAAGATGCCGGAAGGGACGCAGACGCGCATCATAAAGTATCCTGCATCCTTTGGGCGTTGTAAGTAAAGACCAGCCCATTTGAATAAATCAAAATCTTCTTCAGGAATGGAAGCAAAGCCGCTTTTGGCATAGCGAGGGATGTCTTCAAAGATTTTTAATCCGTCTTTTTTCAGCTTTTTTAGTTCCGTTTTATTTAAGTTTGGATTATTTGCCCATGTTTTTGTGTATGCCATTGTTTACACTCCTTTAATAAAGTTTTGTTTTTGTAAGTAAGAAATAATTTGTTCTGTGCATTCTTCAATGGAATAACGATCCGTTTCAACGATTAATTCAGGGGAAAGGGGTTCTTCATATGGTGAATCGATTCCGGTGAATTCACGAATTTCCCCGTTGCGTGCTTTCTTATATAGCCCTTTTGGATCGCGTTTTTCACATTGTTCGAGCGGACAGCGTACATAAATCTCGATAAATTCATCTTGTTCGAGTTTTTGTCGAACGAGTTCACGATCTTGACGGAATGGAGAGATAAAGGCTGTTAAAACGATTTGCCCGCTATCGACAAAAAGCTTGGCGACTTCACCGATGCGGCGAATATTTTCGGTTCGGTCTTCGGGTGAAAAACCTAAATCGCTGTTCAATCCGTGACGAATGTTATCTCCGTCTAATACGTAATTTTGGATTCCTCTTTGAAACAACTCTTTAGCCACCGCATTGGCTAATGTCGATTTTCCTGAACCGGATAATCCCGTAAACCAAAGAACACAACTATGATGATGGTTTCGCTGACGGCGTTCGGCTTTCGTAACGCTTTCGTGATGCCAAACAATGTTCATCGGCTTGCACCTCCAACCGTTTGTTTTAGACCGTCCATGAGCACTTGCACGACTTCTGGGCGGCTAAACGTGCTCGGCGGCATCTCGCCATTTCGTAACATCTCCCGTACTTTTGTCCCTGACAGGATGACATGATACTCGCTTTCATGTGGGCATGTTTTTGTTGATGCCATTGCTTCGCATTTCGTGCAGTAAAAGCTATGTTCGAAAAAGAGAGGGGTAATGCCTAGCTCTTCATTTGTAAACTGTAAAAAGATTTTTTGGGCATCATATGTGCCGTAATAGTTGCCGACGCCCGCGTGATCGCGCCCGACAATAAAGTGAGTGCAACCAAAATTTTTGCGAACAATCGCATGAAAGATCGCTTCGCGCGGTCCGGCATAGCGCATGGCCGCTGGAAAGACCCCGAGAAAGACGCGATCGTTCGGATAGTAGTGTTCGAGAAGAACTTGATAGCTTTTCATGCGAATGTCAGCAGGAATATCATCTTCTTTCGTCTCGCCGACGAGCGGGTTTAAAAATAAGCCATCAACGATTTCGAGGGCGCACTTTTGAATATATTCATGGGCGCGGTGAACAGGGTTGCGCGTTTGAAAGCCGACAATGGTTTTCCAACCAAGTGAAGCAAATTGCGCCCTCGTTTCTTTTGGATCAAAGAAGAAAGAAGAAAACATCCCTTTATTTGTTCGTCGAATAAGCGTAATCGGGCCGGAAGCATACAAATTCGGTTTTTCGAACAATTTCTTTACGCCGGGATGAGCAAGGTCCTCGGTTTGATAAACAAGGCGCGCTTCTTTTGCTTTATTAGGGCGATAAATTTCTTCTAACTCTAAAACGCCATACACTGTGCCGCGATGAACGAGTTTTACTTTTTCGCCAATGCGTAATTCAGCTGCTTTTTCTTCCGTAATGGCTAGCGTAATCGGAATGCTCCAAACCGTTCCGTCTTGAAGCCGCATCGATTCAACGACAGATTCGTAATCAGCTTTTCCTAAAAAACCTGTTAGCGGGCTATAGCCGCCGATGCCGATTAATTCTAAATCGCTGAGTTCGGCGTTACTCAGTTCAATCTCTTTTTGAATGTTTTCAAGCGAATAAGATGGGTTTTCTCGTTCGATGAGCAATCCCCCATGTGGTTGAATCATTTTTCTTCCTCCTTAAAAACTATGATTCTTATAACTATGAATGGATGTTAAATGCCGCCACCGTGTTCATGAAAAGAACGTTTCTCTTCAGTGACTGTTTTCTTTAAGCTGATGGTGCCGATCGTTGCTAGGCAAACGCTGACGATGGCAATGACGGTATATAAATCGCTATCGAGAAGCAATTTAATAAGACTGTAAGAAATCGCAAGTGAAAAAATCGGTGATACAATCCAAACTTTTAACACTTGAATAACAATTTGTTTTTGCCAAAGATAAAACCCGTTTTGTGCGGTGCCGATGCCGATAATAGCGGATGTCGTAATCTGCGTTAACGGAACAGGCAATCCGAAAATGGAAGCAGTGATGACGAGAGCGGCACCAATTCCGGAGATGATACAGCCTTCCAGCTGCGAAAAACTTGTGATTTTTTTTCCGTTTGTTTCAAGGACGCGCCCCCCAAGCAAAAGGGCACCGAGCGCCACGAACAGTCCGCCGAACATAATTCCGGCATGGACGGAGATGAGCCCTGCTCCGACGAGCGGTCCAACGGCGTTTGCCACGTTGTTCATCCCTGCGGAGAATGCTTCGAAAAAACCGGCAATGATCAGTAAAACACTTAATGTTTTGGTTGAATGGATAAATGTTTTTCGCTTTGCGTTTAGCCATTTTCCAACAAGATACGCAAGCAAAAAAGCGACGAAAGGGGTAATCACCCAAAATGAAACGATCCATAGAAGTTTACTGACATATACGCTTTGATAGGCGATTCCTGCTCCGACAACAGCTCCGACCGTAATTTCGCTCGTTGATAAAGGAATGCCCATGATGTTAGCCGCAAATAAGGAGATCGTCGCTGATACTAAAATGATGATGACAATGTCCGTTTCTAAAACGGATGAAGGGACGATTCCTGAGCCGATCGTCTTCACAACTTCGCCACCGCTAAGGCTTCCGAGAAAAATCGCCATCGCACATAAAAGAAGGGCGAGACGTTTTTGTTTAATTGCACCTGAACCGTATGCCGCTCCCATGGTTGCGGCCGCTCCGCTTGCGCCGATATTCATGGCAAAGAAGAAAGAAACGATCCAGGCGATCCATACAAGCATTCGTTCCTCCTCCTTTATGACTCATGCAAGCCGCATTCAATTTTTCCTTGCCCCGCCCATCTTCCTGAACGTAAATCTTCTAAATTGTAGGCTGGGGACGTACAAGGAGCGCAACCAATGCTTGGGTATCCGCGATCATGCAGCGGATTGTATGATAAATGGTGGCGGTGAGCATAGCGCCAAATATCTTTCCAAGACCAATAAATAAGAGGGCATATTTTTATTTTTTGGAATTTTTTATCAAGGTTAATAAACTGGACATGTTGTCTTGTTGGCGACTGTTCGCGACGCAATCCTGAAATCCAGGCAGATACATCGTTTAACGCTTCACGTAAAGGAATAATTTTACGGAGCTGGCAACATTGATTCGGATCTTTTTTCCAAAGTTCTGATCCGAATGTTGTTTCTTGTTCTGTGAGCGATAGATTTGGCTTTTGCAAATGAATCTTTAAATTTGGGTATTTCTTTTGAACTTTTTCAATCGTTTCATACGTTTCAGGAAAATGGAGCTCCGTATCAAGAAAGACGATTTTAGCATCTTCACGAACTTTCGAGATGAGATCGATTAAGACGATCCCTTCAATTCCAAAGCTACAGGCATAAATAAGATCGTCTTGATAATGGTCATACGCCCACGCTAAAACGTCTAATGCACCTTTCGTTTTATTTTCGCTGGAAAATAAAGGTTTTTCTTCTGTATCCCACGTTTCGTATGTCAGCATGTGCAATCCCCCTTTTTAAACAAAAAGGCGGTTTTAACATAAAGTTAAAACCGCCTCTAGTTTGTCTAGTCAGCGTTTTTCACTTTATTCTTACTTTTTCCTGTTTTTCTAACTGAATGATTTTTCCATCTTGAACAATGATGGTAATCGAACCGTATTTTAAGGAATGAAGCATGTCTTTTAACTTCACAAACACTTCATCTAATTGCTCATCTGCCACTACACAACCCCCCTTAAAAATAAAAAGCTTTCCATTTCGGAAAGACGGAAGGGTAATGTATGTCACCTTATCTTCCCAAAATGGTAACCATTTGGCTGGATTTAGCACCTTACTTTTCCAAGCAGGTTGCCGGGATTCATTGGGCCAGTTCCCTCCACCGCTCTTGATAAGTATAATTGTTTTAAATTTTAACATAATTCAAATAAATGTCAATCCTAGTTTTTCGATAGGATTTTATTTTTTTATCTATATAGACTCAAGTTGAGTTTCCGACACATCACATCATGAATAGAAGACCGCTTTTCTGCCATAGGTGGATTCCGAACGTAAAACGCATGACAGACAAATTCATTTGTCTGATGGCGTTTTCGTTCGGAGAAGTGGCAGAAAAGCTTGTTTATATTGGAAAATTAAGATATATATATGGCTAATTTTTTTATCTGTATGGCTAACTTTCGTAAGTTGTTAATACAATGTAGTACATGGTGTAATGGCTGTTTTAAAAAATAGGAGTGACAGTCATATACGTTTATTTGTATACTACTTCCGTAATTACTAAAAATAAGGGGAATGGAAATGCGGCTTATTTTGTTGGACGAATACAACGAACAAACGATGCAGCTGGCAAAACCCATTTATGATCGGCATCGACGCGTGTTGTTAGCTGCTGGAAGAAAAATTGACCCAAAATATTTGGAAAGATTAAAGCAAATGGATATTCGATACATATTTGTAGACGATGCCGTTTCAGAAGGGATCACGATGGAAGAACTTTTGGATATGCCTTCATGGATGGATGCGATTGAAATTGTTCAACAAGCGTTTGAAACGGTGAAAACAAAACAATCACTTGATGTACGAAATGTTTTCAAGTTAGTAGCAAAACTTGTTGATGAAGTGAACAAACGAAAAGTGCTCACCATCATTCCATCGACGTCGCTAGAAGCAGATTTACGATTGTATGCTCATTGCGTGAATGTGACGTTATTGGCATTGCAGATTGGAAAAAAGATAGGATTGAATAGTTTGCAGCTTCGGGATTTAGCGGTTGGAGCACTTTTGCACGATATTGGGAAAGTGATGGATGGAAAAGAGGAGCACACAGTTAAAGGATTCGAGTATTTGCGGAAAGAAAGGGAAATTAGCCTTTTAGCAGCACATGTTGCCTATCAACATCATGAATTTCATGATGGGACAGGGGCGCCTCGAGGACTAAACGGTGAACAAATTCATCTTTATGCTAAAATTTGTGCGATTGCAAATGAATTTGAACACCTCGTTTCATCGCAACAAATTCCTCCGCATGAAGCATTGGAAATCCTGATGGCCAAAAGCGGTTCTCATCATAGCCAAGAAATTGTCCGCCTATTTGTTGAAAATATTCCAGCTTATCCGCCGGGGACAAGGGTGAAAATGAGCAATGGGAAAGAAGCCATTGTAACAAAAATTATTTCACATATGCAAAGACCGTATGTCCGATATTTGGATACACATGAAGAGATTTCGCTCATCGATCATCCTTCGCTGCTTATTGTCGAAACAGTGAGCGTGTAGAGTTTCTCTACACGCCTATTTTTTTCGTAAATTTCCTAGTTCTTCAGCAATCGCCTGCATTTCGCTTGGGCTGAATGATTGCTTTTTCATGACCATTTCGTAAATTTCTTTCAATTCATTATACATTTCCTCATCAAAATGACTGGATTTAATGGCATCAAAATTTAATACTTTCAACTTCTCTTTTATTTTCTCGATCATATATTCAACAGATAAATGCAACAGGCTTCATCCTTTCAAAAAATGATTGGTTTTATTGTAACACCATTGCAAATTTTCTTCTACTTTCTTTTTGTTTATAATGGTATGTAGCGAGGTGTTAAAGATGGTAAAGGTATTGTTTGTTTGTCTGGGGAATATTTGTCGTTCTCCGATGGCGGAAGCGGTGTTTCGCCATCTTGTTAAGCAAGAAGGATTGGAAGGAAAAATTAAAGTCGATTCAGCTGGAACAGGGAGTTGGCACGTTGGCAAACCGCCGCATCATGGAACGCAAACGGTTTTAATGAAAAAACAAATTGATTTTGATGGAATTAAAGCTCGCCAAGTGACAAAAGAGGATTTGCAACAGTTTGATTACATTATTGCAATGGACAGCGACAATCTTGCCAATTTGCGTCGATTGGCTGGTGAACATTCAACAGGCGTCATCGCTCGTCTTCTTGATTTTGTTCCTGAACATGATTTAGAAGATGTTCCAGACCCTTATTTTACAGGGAATTTTGATGAAGTGTATGAACTGATTGAAAAAGGATGCAGAAATTTGTTAGAAACGATTAAAAAAGATCATTCACTCACATCATGAGAGGGGGGAGATGGATGTGAGGAAGCGGCAAGTTCTCATTCGGACGGGTGTGGTTGTTGGCGGAATGGCTGTTTTAATGAATAAAGAAATGAGACAAAAGATCAAACAAACCGTCGAGCAAATGTTTCACCAATCGATCAGCGAGTTAGAAGCAATCAAGGAAAACATTCATCATATTCGGCGCAACGTTGAAGAAATGGCTGATGATATTCAGTTCATGATGGATAAAATCAAAGAATTGAAAGAGAATACTCCCTATGTCATGGAATGGATTGAAGAGTTGAAACATTCATTTTTCAATCGCCCGCAGAAGTAAAATTGAAAGAAAGGGATGGGAAGGCGAGCGATGATCATCAGTTTTTCCTTTGTTCGAGAATTAATGAAGCGATTTGAAGAAGACGAAATTTTCCGGTTGTCCGCTGAATTAGCCTATTTTTTCTTGCTTTCTCTTTTTCCATTTTTAATTTTTTTACTGACGTTTCTTTCGTACTTGCCTGTTCCGCATGAAGATGTGTTGTCATTTTTGCGTGAATATGCTCCAAAGGAAACGGTTGACATCATTGAAACAAATGTAAAACAAATTGTTACAAATCAAAATGGAAAATGGCTTTCATTTGGAATCATCGCAGCGATTTGGGCGGCTTCCAATGGAATGGCAGCGATCATCCGCGCATTAAATCGAGCGTATGATGTGCAGGAAAGCCGCTCGTTTTTCATAGCGCGGGGAATGTCGATTTTATTAACATTTGCGATGATTTTTGTCATTATGGTCGCGCTCGTCCTCCCAGTTTTTGGTCGAATGATTGGTTCTTTTATTTTCTCGACATTTGGATTTTCGCACATGTTTTTGAACGTTTGGAATGCGATTCGCTGGATTGTTAGCTTTGTTATTTTGCTTCTTGTGTTTGTAGCCTTATATTTATTTGCTCCCAACAAACGTTTACGTGTTCGTGACGTGATGGCTGGAGCGATGTTTGCCACAGTTGGTTGGATGGTTGTGTCATTGGTTTTTTCTTACTATGTGAATAATTTTAGCAACTATACAGCCATGTACGGCAGTTTAGGCGGAATTATTGCGTTGATGATTTGGTTTTATTTATCCGGAATGATGATTGTGTTGGGCGGAGAGATGAATGCGATTTTTTGTTGCCAGCGCGAGGGGCGAATGCGGATACGGTAAACATTCCCTTCAATAAGAAAAAACGCTTCCGCTTATATTAATGAGTGTAAGCCATGTTTGTAATTGAAGGGAGCGTTTACTGATGGCAAAACATACGAAAAAAGACGGTGGAACCAAACAAAAAGGAAAAAATCGTCCAAAAAATAAAACAAGCGGAAGTGCAAACGGCCAAAACGGCTATCATTAAAAGAGTTAAAAGAGGGAAATCATCCCTCTTTTCTTTATTCCAACAAAAAAAGAGGGAAATTCCCTCATTCAGCGATTTCTTCGTGATGGTAATACGTTTGATTGTAAATATGTTCGATTTCAGCGTCTGTCATATAAAGCAATTGTTCTTTGTTTAACTCTCGCATTTTTGTAATAAATTCAATCATGTTTTTTCTTTCTTCTCTACTCATATTCAATCGCTCTCCCCTCTGTTTTAAAACAGATTATTTTGTTTACTTGTATTATATAACAGAATTTTAAAAAGCGTCAATGTTTTTTCTTTTTTTTCTGAAAAATATTTTTTTCGTTTTTGTCAAGTTTGGTTGGGCAATGGCGAGAGAGATGCTTAATAGAAATAGGCTAATGACGAGAAAAAAGAAACCGCTGTTATATTGAAGGATCACGCCAACAAGGAAAGGGCCGCATATGCTGCCGATACTATACAAGATTCCACAAAGAATATTGCCGGCTGGGAGCAAATGTTTTGGAACAAGATCAGCCATATAGGCCATTCCGAGTGAAAAAAGGGATCCGACGAACATCCCAGCGATGAAAAAACTGCCGATAAAGCCAAGAACAGAAGGAGAAAGCATTTGTGCCAATAGAAAAGAAACCGCTCCGATTATTAACGAAAACAAGATGATCTTTTTTCTTGGAAAGCGGTCGCTCAAGACGCCAAGCGGCAATTGAAAGACAATACCGCCAATCGCAAAGGCAGGCAAAATGATTGAAACCGCTCGGATATTGAGTTCGTTGCGCAATGCATAAATAGGAAACGTGCTATGTAACGAAGCTTCCAGAAAACCGTATGTAAATGTTAACAATAAAGCAGGCCAAGCGTATTTCCACGTTTCAAAAAAACGAACAGACGTTGCTTTTTCCTTTTCGGCTTCTTCGTTTTCAGGGTATTCATTTTTTAATAAAAATAATGTAAACCATCCGAATAAACTAAGCAGCGACGAAATGAAAAAAGGAAGCGCTTCATTAAGATGAACAAGCGGAACGAGAAGAGGGCCAAGCGCAAAGCCGACGCCAAACGATAGGCCGTAAAGCGAAATGTTTCGTCCGCGTTGATGGATGGGCGAAGAAGATGTAATCCACGTCTGTGATCCAAAATGAAGCACATGGTCGCCAATGCCGATCAGCAAGCGCAAAATAAACCAAAAAGAAACAGAATGCCAAACTGGAAATAATGCTAAAGAAAGAACGACGATCGCCCCTCCAAACATAATGATGCGTTTAAAGCCATATTTTCTTAATGGTTTTTCTAAAAAAGGAGAAACGATCAAGACGCCAATGTACATAGCCGTTGCATGCAAGCCGTTCAGTGAAGAATCGATTCCGCTTTTTTCGAAAATGACAGAAATTAACGGGAGAAGCAATCCTTGCGATAAACCAGAAATGGTGACAATACTAATTAAAATGAAAAAGTGTAACCGTTGTTTGTCCATCATTTCCCCCCCACAGTTTTTTGTCAACACTCCGATGTTACACGTTTGGAGAAAAATGAGCAAGAAAAATGATGGATGAAACTTTAACGGCATTCCTGTAAAATATGGATGTCATATCTAAAAATTAGTTAAAAAAGGAGAAGATGTGATGAATAAACTATTTTTTCTTATGGTAGCGATTGGCGTTCCGCTGTCTGTCGTTGGCAGCTTGTTGCACTGGCCAGCGGCGATGATGTTCGTTGTATACTGTTTAACCATTATCGCTTTAGCAAGCTATATGGGTAGAGCGACAGAAAGTTTAGCCATTGTGGCAGGACCGCGCATTGGCGGATTGTTGAATGCGACATTTGGGAATGCAGTGGAGCTCATTATTTCCATTTTTGCGTTAAAGGCAGGATTAGTCGGGGTTGTTCTTGCTTCGTTGACCGGTTCTGTGCTTGGAAACTTATTGCTTGTCGCAGGCTTATCGTTTTTCGTAGGCGGCTTAAAATATAAACGGCAATCATTTAATGTGTATGATGCGCGTCATAATTCTGGTTTGTTGACGTTTGCGGTATTGGTTGCGTTTGTCATCCCTGAAGTGTTTTCAATGACGATGGATGAAACAAAAACATTATCATTAAGCGTTGGAATTTCGATCATCATGATTGCCCTCTATTTAGCGGCCCTTTATTTCAAGTTGGTGACGCATCGCGGGGTCTATCAGCATAAAGATGACGAATTTGAGGAACATGAAGAACCTGAATGGTCAAAAGGAAAAGCGATGCTCATTTTAGCTCTTGCGACTGCAGCTGTTGCGTATGTTTCTGAAAGCTTAGTTCATACGTTCGAAGTAGTCGCGGAATCATTTGGTTGGAGCGAATTGTTTATCGGCGTGATCATCGTTGCGATTGTTGGAAATGCCGCAGAGCATGCTTCGGCGATTATTATGGCCTATAAAAACAAAATGAACGTTGCGGTGGAAATCGCAATCGGTTCGACATTGCAAATTGCGATGTTTGTCGCTCCTGTTCTTGTCCTTTTTTCTTTGTTTTTCCCGACGAAAATGGCGCTTGTTTTTACGCTGCCTGAATTGATTGCGATGGCTACGGCTGTCTTATTAACGATCGTTCTTTCAAATGATGGAGATACAAACTGGTTTGAAGGGGCAACACTGCTCGGCGCTTATATCATTATGGGAATTGGTTTTTATCTTTTGTGATCTTCTTAAACACCATACTTCTAGGAGGCTCTTATGTATCGTTTTCTTTTTTACGTAATCGGCTTATTGATCCTTTCATTCGGTGTTGTATTAACGATTAAAGCCGATCTTGGCGCAGGAGCATGGGATGCGCTGAACGTTGGGTTAGCGAAAACAGTCGGTTTTACAGTCGGAACGTGGGTTATGATCGTTGGGATTGTTCTCATTATTCTTAATGCGGTGTTGTTAAAAAAATTTCCAGAAATTTTCGCGTTGTTGACAATTGTTTTAATTGGGACATTTGTTGACTTTTGGCTTGAATTGGTTTTTAAACATTGGGCACCGTCTGGTTTATTTTTTCGTTTTGGCATTCTTATTTTTGGGTTGATCGTTATTTCGATTGGCGTAGCGCTATATCTCCAAACACAGTTTCCGCTCAATCCCATTGATCAATTTATGATGGTTTTACATCAGAAGTTAAATGTGAGCATTCAAGCTGCTAAAACGTTAGCTGAATTATTGGCTCTCATTTTAGCGTTTTTCTTTAACGGCCCGATCGGGATTGGAACCGTGATTATTACGTTTCTCATTGGACCGCTCATTCAGTTTTTCTATCCAAAATGTCAAACGATTTTTCGGCGTTTGCAGTACCGCTAGCAGTTGGCTAGCGGTTTTTTTTATTGTCAAAGGATAAATCATGACATTTTGAAAAAAATAAACGTTGAACGAAGTTTAAAGAGAGGGGTTTCGTGGATGAAAAAATGGATTATGATCAGTTTATTTAGTGTTTTTCTTCTCCATCCATGTGTTAGTGAAGCAAATGTGAAACTTCCTAGTTCTGTTGTTGATATTTCGAAAGAAAATACGTACCCAAACCCAACGCAAAATCTCCCTTATTTGCAACCGAGCGAACTTGCGAAAGAATTGCTTGCTTCCGCTAATGTCAAAATCAAAAATCCAGAATTAATTCGTCTATTAAATGAATCATCTATTTCAAGTACACCGTTTGCGATTGGGTATAAAGCAACGATTTATTTGGGACAATGGCCGCTCAATTACGAGTCAACAGAAACGACGACCAATTGGGAATATCAAAAAGTGAATACAAATTTCTATGACAATCGCGGCGGAAAAGCGCCGGTGCGCCTCATGTATAAACAGGAGATGCAAAAACATGTTCGAGGCGGATTAACGGCAAGCGTTCCGAATGAAGAAGCAGTCAAAAAAATGATGTTGTTGACAGCGATGAGCAAAACAAATTTGCCGCTTTCCTTTAGCACATTTATCGGTGCAGGAACAAAAAAGGAGCAAATGTATAACGTTCATGCGAGAAAGTTAGGATATTTATATGCATACGCTCCTGCTGTCAACGAAAAAGGAAAAGTAACGTACGGAGAAGTGTATATTGTATTAAAAGGAAACAAAAAAAGCGTTCTCGTTAAAAATGTCACTTCTCAAGGAATTGGAGCCTGGATTCCGGTACAAGACCGCCTCTCGTTCTCATTCGTTTCCAGTGATATTCCAAGATAAAAAACGTCAAGGTTTTTACCTTGACGTTTTTTATGAGCGGCTTATTTTCGCTTTCCGTTTCGTAAAATCAACATTTGGATAATAACGATTTTTTACGAGCACGTTCGGCCCTAAGCATTGTGCAGAAGGGCAATGGCAATTTAATGTTTTAGCCAGAGGTGAATTCATCCATCGTTCATATGCGGTAAGAAGCGAATCTGTTTGAATATTTCCGAGCGACGGTTCATCACCGAAGTCGGTGACAATAATATCGCCTGTGAAAATATTGACGTTTAAGCGAGAACGGCCATCTGGGTCGTTGCGAACCGTCACGTTTTTACTATTATACAACCGTTTCAATAAAGCTAAATCTTCTTCATTATCGCTGCATGGATAAAATGGAAGCGTGCCGAACAACATCCAAACATTTCCATCGCGCACATCCAACAAATGGTGAATTGCTTGGCGCAATTCATCTAATGTTAATGTTTCAAGCGAACTTGCGAAATCGCTCGGATACATCGGATGAACTTCGTGACGTTTACAGTGCATCTCATCCACAATTTGGCGATGAATTTTTTCTAAATGCGGCAATGTTCGTTTATTGATCATCGTTTCCGCCGAAACGATGACACCCATATCCGCAATGGCACGCGCATTTTCAATCATTCGTTCAAAATACTTCTCCCTTTGTGCGATCGATGGCTTGCGTTCCATCATCGCAAAGCCGGCTTCAACGAAGTCTTCAATCGTTCCCCAGTTATGTGAAATGTGCAATACATCTAAATAAGGAATAATTTTTTCATATCGTTCCAGATCCAATGTCAAATTCGAGTTGATTTGCGTACGAACTCCTCGTTCATGCGCATACTTTAACAAAGGAACAACATATTGTTCGACGGACTTTAACGAAAGCATCGGCTCGCCGCCCGTAATGCTTAACGAACGTAAATTTGGGATTTCTTCTAGCCGGCGAATAAGCAAATCAAGCGGCAGCGCTTCTGGATCTTTCGTTTGCAATGTATAGCCAACTGCACAATGTTCACAACGCATGTTACAGAGGGTTGTCGTTGTAAATTCGATATTCGTAAGCTCAAGTTTTCCATACTGCTTAACATCTAAATAAGCTTCCCACGGATCATATGAAGGGGTAATCGGTTGAAATGATAAAGTTTCCATCTCGAAACTCCTTTATTTTTAATTTTAGACTAACGTTAATTATGTAAAACACTGTTTGTTGTTGTCAATGATGATGGCTTCATGTACGATGGTGAGGAAGGAGGGATTTTTTTGGGCAACGCAGTTTATGATCAAGGTCTACAATTAGAATATTTGAAAAATCGGTTAAATATGTTTCTTGAAGTGATCGATGCGCTTGATCCGGAAACGGCCGATTTAGAAGATATCGATCGCCTCATTCGCGTGCTTGATGATTTACAAATGAAGTATGAACGCTTCAAAAAAGATTGGGAAAAAAGTCGCTAAGGCGGCTTTTTTATTTGCAAATGAATGCCTTTTCATATAAAAAGGGATATAATGAATAGTGGAGTATTCTAAATATTGATACATATCTTAAACAAAGGGGAAGGGGAGTTTACCGTGGAAAAGTTTCAAGAAAGTATGTACAAGCTCATTGTGGAAACATCAACGAAGCTGCCAAAAGATGTGCGTCGGGCGATCGCGCGAGCAAGAATGAAAGAAAATGCAGGAACGCGTGCGGCCATGTCATTAGCAACGATTGTGAAAAATATTCAAATGGCGGATGAAAACATTTCGCCTATTTGCCAAGACACGGGCCTTCCGACATTTAAAATTAAAGTTCCGGTCGGCGTCAATCAAATCGAAATGAAAAAAGCGATTAACCAGGCGATTGCTCAAGCGACAAAAGATGGGAAACTGCGTCCGAACTCTGTTGATTCACTAACGGGCGAAAATAGCGGAGATAATCTTGGAATCGGCATTCCTGTCATTAAATTTGAGCAATGGGAGAAAGACTATATTGATGTTCGCCTTATTTTAAAAGGAGGCGGCTGTGAAAATAAAAACATTCAATATAGCCTTCCTTGCGAATTAGAAGGGTTAGGACGAGCTGGCCGCGATTTAGATGGCATTCGCAAATGCATTTTACATGCGGTGTATCAAGCGCAAGGCCAAGGATGCAGCGCTGGATTTATCGGCGTGGGCATTGGCGGTGATCGCTCTTCAGGTTACGATTTAGCGAAGGAGCAACTATTCCGTCCTGTCGATGATGTCAACCCGAACGAGCAGTTGCGACAACTGGAAGAATATATTATGGAAGCTGCGAACAAGCTTGGCATTGGTACGATGGGATTCGGCGGAGAGACAACGCTTCTTGGCTGTAAAATCGGTGTGATGCATCGCATTCCAGCGAGTTTCTTCGTATCGGTTGCTTATAACTGTTGGGCATTCCGCCGCCTTGGTGTCATCATCGATCCAGCAACTGGAGAGATTCAAGAGTGGCTTTATCAAGATGGCGACGATGTCGATTTTGGTCATGACGAACAGTATGAAACAAACACAAAAGAAGTGCGTGAAGTCGTGTTAGAAGCACCGATTACCGAAGAACAAATTCGCCAGCTCAAAGTCGGTGATGTCGTTCGCATTAACGGCATGATTTATACAGGACGCGATGCGATTCATAAATATTTAATGGACCATGATTCGCCAGTCGATTTAAACGGACAAATTATTTACCATTGCGGTCCAGTGATGCTAAAAGATGAAAATGGAAACTGGCAAGTGAAAGCGGCGGGACCGACGACAAGCATTCGCGAGGAACCTTATCAAGGCGAAATTATGAAAAAATTTGGTATTCGTGCCGTGATCGGAAAAGGCGGCATGGGCGCGAAAACGCTGGCGGCATTAAAAGAACATGGTGGCGTGTACTTAAATGCGATTGGCGGTGCGGCACAATATTATGCGGACTGTATCAAATCCGTCGAAGGCGTCGACTTTTTAGAATTCGGTATTCCTGAAGCGATGTGGCATTTGCGGGTTGAAAACTTTACGGCTGTCGTGACGATGGATTCGCACGGAAACAGCCTTCATGAGGATGTTGAAAAATCATCGCTTGAAAAATTAGCGCAATTTAAAGACCCTGTGTTTAAATAATGAAAAACGAAAGACCGTTTAGCTTTTGGCTAGACGGTCTTTTTTGTCATAAAAAATGAAAGAAAGAAAAACCTATAACTAATGCATGGATGAATGGAGGGTTTCGTCATGAGAAAAATGGTCTATAGCATCGTTATTTTTTTGTTTACATTTGTGTGCAGTCATGAAACGTATGCATTATCGTGGGGATTTAAACGAAGCGAAAATCATATGCCCCCTTCGGCAGGGAAAGAATTGGATGAATTGCTTGCGAAGTACGATGCTTTTTATCTCGGCAACACCACGAAAAAAGAAATTTATTTAACATTTGATAACGGATATGAAAACGGCTATACCGAGAAGATTTTAAATATTTTAAAAGAAAAGAACGTCCCTGCTACGTTTTTTGTAACGGGTCATTATTTGCAATCGGCTCCGCATTTAGTGAAAAGAATGGTAAAAGAAGGGCATATCGTCGGAAACCACTCTTGGCATCACCCAGATTTAACAACAGTCAGTGATGAGAAGTTGCGCCGTGAGTTAGAAATGGTTCGCAAAAAAACAGAACTGTTAACCGGTCAACGGAACATGAATTACCTTCGTCCGCCGCGCGGCATTTTTGATGAAAGGACGATGCGAATAGCGAAAGAATTAGGCTATTATCATGTGTTTTGGTCGCTTGCCTTTGTTGATTGGAACGTTCATCAACAAAAAGGCTGGCAATATGCTTACGAAAATATTATGAAGCAAATTCATCCGGGAGCGATTCTTTTGCTGCATACCGTTTCGAAAGATAATGCCGATGCGTTAGAAAAGGTGATTGACGATTTACAAAAGCAAGGGTATACATTTAAGAGCTTAGATGATTTAATGGTAGAGAAAGCAATGTTTCATCCTTGGTTATTCGCCCTTTGAACAAACGATTCAAAGGGCTTTCAACGTGTATGATATTATAATTTTTGCGGAAAGGATCGAAAGTGGATGTGGCAAGAAAAAATACAGGTTCAACCGCCTTATGATTTTTCCCTTGTCTTGCAAAAATTGGGTCAGCAACCGCTCGTCTGCATGGATTTGAACGAACAATGGATTCGCGTGCCGATGTACATTGAGCGCGAACCTGTCGTTGTTTCTGTTCAATCGATCGGTTCGCGACAGGAGCCGTGTTTTCTTGTTTCGGCTGACCAAGCGAAATTCAAAGATGAAATCATTGAACGAATCGCAACGATTTTTCAGTGGAACGTGCCGCTCAAACCGATTCAAGAACATTTTTTACAAACCGAACTGCGCGACCTTTTTATCCGCTTTGAAGGAATGCCGCTTATGTTAGATGTCGATTTATATTTTTGCTTGCTGAAATGCATCATTCACCAGCAAGTCAATATGACGTTTGCTTATCGGCTGACAGAACGGTTCGTGAAGCAGTTTGGCATGGAGAAGGATGGTGTATGGTTTTATCCGCAGCCGGAGACCGTCGCCTCCTTGCATTATGACGATGTACGCGCCTTGCAATTTAGCGCAAAGAAAGCAGAATATATCATTGATCTATCCAAGATGGTTGCAGAAGGAATGCTCGATTTAAATGAACTGGCTTCACAGTCCGATGAAGAAATCATGAAACGGCTTCTTCCGATTCGCGGCGTCGGTCCATGGACGGTCCAAAATTTTCTATTGTTCGGGCTTGGGAGACCAAATATTTTCCCGAAAGCGGACCTTGGCTTGCAAAAAGCGATGCAACGTCTTTTGGCGTTAGAAAAGAAACCAACGATGGAACAAATGGATGCAATGAGCGAACGATGGAAGCCGTATTTAAGCTATGCCACTTTTTATTTATGGAGAAGTATAGAAGGAGAATGATCCATGATACAAGTAGGACAACAATTCCTGTTAACGATCAAACGAATCGGCATTAATGGCGAAGGGGTTGGATATTTTAAGAAACAAGTTGTTTTTGTTCCCGGAGCTCTTCCAGGGGAAGAGGTAGTCGTGGAAGCGACAAAAGTAGAAAAAAATTATGCAGAAGCGCGCGTGAAAAAAATTAGAAAAAAATCGCCGCATCGCATTCAACCGCGTTGCCCTGTTTATGAGCAGTGCGGCGGATGCCAACTGCAACATCTTGATTATGAAGCTCAGCTTGAAGCGAAACGAGATATTGTCATTCAAGCATTTGAACGGCATTTTCATCAGCCGCTAGAAGAAAGCAAAATCCGCAAAACGATTGGCATGGACAATCCTTGGCATTATCGAAATAAAAGCCAATTTCAAGTGGGAAAAGAAAAAGAAAAAGTAATCGCGGGATTGTATAGTTTAAATTCGCATCGTTTGGTCGATATTAGCCACTGCTTCATTCAACATGAAAAAACGATTCGCGCAACGAATACGATCAAGATGATTTTACAAGACTTACGAATTCCAATTTACAATGAGCGAAAGCGAACAGGGATTGTGCGAACGATTGTTGTGCGCGTCGGTTTCCAAACAGGCGACTTGCAAGTGGTGCTTGTGACAGCGACAAAAGAGATTCCGCGCAAGGAGCTGTTTATTTCGGAAATGAAAAGGCGTTTGCCTGAAGTGAAATCGATTGTGCAAAACATTAACGGCCAAAAAACATCGCTTATTTTTGGAGAGGAAACCTTTTTGCTTGAAGGAGAAGAGTATATTCAAGAAGTATTAGGCGACCTTTCATTCGAATTATCGGCTCGCGCCTTTTTCCAGCTAAATCCGGTTCAAACGGTCAAATTGTATGACGAAGTAAAAAAAGCAGCCGCCTTAACAGGAAACGAAAAAATCGTTGATGCATATTGCGGTGTAGGCTCGATCGGGTTATGGTTAGCGAAAGAGGCAAAAGAAGTACGCGGCATGGATATCATTCCCGAAGCGATTGAAGATGCGAAGAAAAACGCAGCCAAACACGGCTTTACGAACACCATGTACGTCGTCGGCAAAGCAGAAAAATGGCTTCCTGCTTGGGTAAAGGAAGGATGGAAGCCAGACGTCATCATTGTCGATCCGCCGCGCACAGGCTGCGATCGGAAATTGCTCGAAACCATTCTGAAAGTAAAACCGAAAAAAATCATCTACGTCTCATGCAATCCATCAACATTAGCGAAAGATGTGGATGTGTTAGCGAAACACTATGACGTACACTCTATTCAACCTGTAGACATGTTCCCGCATACGGCGCATGTTGAAAGTGTTACGCAGCTGATGTTGAAGGTGAAATAAAAATAAACTCTTGCGATTGAGCGGGGAAAAGGTTCGAGGGAACAGGGAAAGTCCTTATCCTTCAAGCCTTTTCTCCTTTTTTCATGTCAAAAATTTATTTTAACATGTTCACCGAGAAGTCTCCCACCTCTAAACAACGTGTAAGTGGGAGAGGTTCATTAGCTTGGCACGGATTTTGCATTACTAATTTATAAAACGCTATAAAGAGGTGTTAATATGCTCACGATCTGTAGATACAAATATTAAAAGAATCGCGTTTGAAATGATTGATTTTTAAGTATATATAAATTATTGGGAGGGGATATCGATCATCGATTGAATATCATGGTAAAGCGAGTGAACGTAAGTGGAGTTAAAAAAGTTATTGCAAAGCGTTCAAGAAGCATATGCGTCCTTATTAAACGCTACGGTTGTTATTTTGGATCAATCGTTTACTCCTGTTACAAGAGTGTCGAGAATGAATGATTTGACAGAGTCGATATTATCTACTTTTCGTTTTTCAAAAAATTTCGGTCGGTTGCGTCGGGCCATGTGGGTCGATACGGATGTGATTGGTGTTAAATCTTTAATTACTCCTGTGATCGTTCAAGATGAAGCAACCTTATTCATTTGGGCAGGGGTGTTTATAGAAGAAGGAACGAAGTCATGGATCGAGTTCTTCCGAAAAGAACAGCAACATTCGTATCCTCTGCATCTAGCGAAAGTAGTTTCATTAGAACAGATGCAAGAGAAGATCGAATGTATAGAAAAAATGGCGAAGATATGTACGCAACTTGTTCAATCACAAAGAGAAAAACAAGAATATCATCATCGCATTCAATTATTAAATAGTATGATTCAATCGTTTTCGAAAAAGAAATTGGGAGTCGAAAACCATTTAAGGCTGTTTCAAAAAATAGACCCATCGATTGAATTTGTAGCGTATGCTGAGCGGATTAGCCCTGATAAATTTTTAATGAAGCATGCGATCGGTGAAGAAGTGAAGCCATTACGCCAACTTTTATTATATAGCGATGACCCCATTGTTAAATTTTTATCTGAAAATAAGCAACCGCTTGTGATAGAAAATGCAGAATCTCACTTATTTGTATCATCTATCTTTAAACAAAAATCAAAACCTTCGTTTTTTTTAGCCTATCCATTAATCATTGATGACGAATTGGTTGGGATTTTATTTGGCGGCAGTTTTCGTGCAAAACGTTTTACCACCTTTCAAGCTGAAAAAACAGTTCAAATGATTGCAAGTGTAATGACTATTCATCTGCAATATGAGAAGACGCTAGCTTTGTTGGATCGGCATTTAATGCGGCTTTCTAATTTAAATGATATGAGTAAAGTGATCAATATGGCTAATGATGTTGACGAATTGCTGCACATGATAGGAGATTTAGCGCAATATCTTGTATCAAGTAAACTGGTAACGATTGTTATTGGAAATCGGCATCATTATATAAAGAATCATTTAATTTCTCAAGAGCAGCTAGATGAATATATAAACCATTTAGAAAAGCGTTGCTTGGAGGGGAAACAAAGTTCTTTTTTAAAATTAAATAAAACACCATTTGGGTTCATGATCGAAGCGTTCTTCTTGCTATCTGAAGAAATAAACGGTGCGTTAGCTGTTCATGTAGAGAAGGAAGAAGATTTAAAGGAAGCGGAAGTATATATCACGACTTTGCTCAACTTTAGCCAAGAAAGACTAAGAAAGTTAGTCGAAGGGGATCATAAAGAACTTGTGTTATCTTATGAAAAAGAGCCTAAAGAATTGCTTGAATGTTTAACTAAAAGAGAGAAGGAAGTATTAAAACAGTTAATACAAGGGCGCAGCAACCGCGAAATTGCTGATCATTTATTTATTAGTGTCCATACCGTTAAAAATCATATCTCGAATATTTTCCATAAACTAGGTGTAACAGATCGCTCACAGCTCATTGCGATGGTATATAAGCTCAATTATGAGAATAGTCGCAATAAAGATTGATAATTGTTGGGGTGTAAGGAGAGAATGAGTCAAAAATTTCATACTTTTGACTTATTTTGTTATAATGAAAATGTAGTAAAAAATAACTATTGTACCATTTAAATCATTCAAGTGACTTTTGCGGAGAATAGGAATAGAAGGTGATATGTTTATATTTTATTTCTTATATAATCATCTACGTTAAGCACACTTGGGCCATTTTCGAAGCATGGAGTAGAGGGAGGGAGCTATCATGCAACGAAATTATGTACTTGATGCAATCATACTATCCACATTTTTATTCATTAGTTTTATCCCACTGCTCATTTATTTAATTGTTAAGAGTTATGTGATGGCTTTCGCTTTGGAAATGGTCATGATTGTTGTCGGTTTTATTTTGTTTAGATTTATTTTTATTTCTCCTCTCCACGAGCTCATTCGATGTTCCCAGGCTGTTTTAAACGGAGATTTGACTCAAGAGGTAGATGTTCAAGCGATTGGGGAAATTAAAAATTTAGCGCTGACGATTAATGGAATGACCGAAAGTTTACGTAATCTAGTCATCAAAATTAAACACGGTTCAAGAAATTTAACAGAAGCAGCGACAGATTTATCTAAAGCTACAGCTACATCAGAAAAGGCGATCGAGTTATTAGCGAATACATTTGAACAAACCGCCTCTTCTACTGAAAAGCAAAGTGCCAATATCGAGGAACTTCAATCAACCATAGAAGAGATTACTTCTTCCATTGAAGAAATTTCTGCATCTGCTCAGCAGGCGAGCGCGGTAGCAACGATGGCCATTCAAACTTCGCAAAACGGTGTAGATGCTGTTAATCATGTAGCGGAACAATTAACATTATTGGAACATAAGTCAAATGATCTCGAACAAGTGATTCGAAAATTAGAAGATAGCTCGAAGCAAATTACAGAAATAATCACATTGATTACCCATATGGCCGATCAAACGAATCTGTTAGCTTTAAATGCTGCAATTGAAGCCGCAAGAGCTGGGGAATACGGTCGAGGATTTGCGATCGTAGCAGATGAAGTGAGAAAATTGGCTGAAGAAAGCGCGAATGCTGCACAAAATATTGGTGAAATTATAAATAAAAATAATGCAGAAACTCAAGAAGCTGTCGATGTGATTAACCAATTAAAAGAACAAGTAGCAATGAGTAAAGAATTGGTGAACCGAGCAAAAGAGGCTCTTTCTGCTATTATGACAAGCTCAGAAGAAATTGATAAAAACTCATCTAACATTGCTGCTGCTGTTGAACAACAGTCTGAAGCAACTCAAATTATAAGCCAAACGGTTGAAATGATTTCCAGCGCAGCTCAACAAATTTCTGCTTCTAGCCAAGAGGCAAACGTCGTTATTGAGGAACAAGTAAGCGCGTCAAGATTGTTAAATAAATCCTCTTCTAATCTACAAACTCTTGCTGAAGAGCTTGAAGCGCTAATCGGTACATTTAAAACGTCATCTTCATGATGGAGCCCACTACTTAAAGTAAGTAGTGGACTGTTTTAGCTATTGTTTTGTTGACAGTATGCGATTGCTTCTCTGTCTGAGTCAAACCATTTTATAAAAGTTGAAAGTTTGGTCGTATGAAAAGATTCTCTCAATGAACTTCCTATATTCGTAATCACGATTTCTTTATTTTTCTTCCTTGCTATGATGCTGCTTTGAATAATAATTTCTAAACCTAACCCATTGATATAACCTACTTTTTCCATGTTCAAAATAATATATGTGCTGTTTCCGTTTACTAATCTTGTTATTTTTCGCTTTAATTCATGAGCATTTTTTAACGTAATATCCTCCTTAAGATATAAAATTTTAAATAGCCCCATTTATTCATCCCCTGCCCATTTTTATTTACACTTAATGTTTTTGTAGTATAGCTTGTTTAAGAAAATTATCTTACACAATTTTACAAAAGTAAATAAAAAAGACATGAACCACTTCTTTCAATCTAAAATGAAATGATCAAAAGTGGTTCATGTCCCTCTAGAAAAATCTTGCCGCCTATGGCAGAAAAGCGGTCTTCTATTCATGATGTGATGTGTCGGAAACTCAACTTGAATCTATATACAAACTGAAATCGATAACATATGAGGCTTAGCTAAATAATATCCTTGAGCATAGCCAATTCCTAAATTTTTCGCACATATCATATCTTCTTCTGTTTCAATTCCTTCTAATATGATGATATTTTCGCCGTCATTAAAATAATCTAAGAAGTAAGACAGGATTTTCTGTTTTTTAAGGTTTTTTGATAAATCTTTTGCAAGATATTGATCCAATTTGATTATATGTGGCTCCACTTCTAGCAAAGTATACAGCGAATGTTTTCCGCGCCCAAAATCATCTAATGCGATGATAAATCCTTTTTCTTTCAGAATAATGATATTTTTTATAAATTGTTTTAAATCTTTTAGCGTCTCTGATTCATTGATTTCTAGCACGATTTGTTGATTAGAAAGGGAAAATTTTTTAACTAACTTTTCCAAAAATTGTGGGAAGAATGGCACGGCAATGGTAGAAGGGTACACATTTACTGATAAAAATAATTCACTTGAGTTTACGGTTTTATAGTATTCATAAAAACTTTTGAAAGAGTTGGAAATAGAAGCCATATCCAACTCATGTATACATCCTTGTTGTTGAGCGTAGTTAAAAAGTAAATCAGGGCTTTTCACAAGGGAACAGCGAAGTAAACTTTCGTAGCCGACAATTTGCTTGCTAGGCAGATGATAGATTGGCTGAAATACATTTGTAAATAAATTTTTCGTTATAATCTCTTGTATTTCATCTAATGTCATATGTAATTTCTCTCCTTTGAATATACCGTTCTTTTCTTATGTTCAATTAAAAATAGCCCTCCTAAAGAGGGCTGTTCAGAAGCCATTGACACGAAAAGTGCTTGTCGCACTTTACATGTAACCTTCCTCATGGAAGGGCAACTGGCTGGCATGTCTATTTTGAAAATAGATTTAGCCCCTTTAGTTTTGCGTCCTACCCTTTCGAGTAGTTTGCCGATTCGATATGAAATTTTTATCTATCTTGTTTAATATTGTCGTCATTTGTATCATATTACAATCCACAGATAGAATGAAATAGCACTGTATTCTTATTTTTTTATTAAACCTAAAATCATGACGCCAACAAAATGTGTTGGCGTCATGTCATGGGTTATTTCCGTTTTTTGCTTTGGCGAATGCCGGATGCTTCGGCGCGCGCTTGTGCTTCTAAATCTTCATGATCGGCGAATTCAGCAGAAAATTCGACGTCATACCCGTCCGATTTCATATTTTTTGGCACTTGCGGTAATGTTGATTTGTTTTTATCGCGCGCTTTTTGACCGCGTGAACGTCCCATGTTGTTGCCTCCTTTAGCTGGTTTCACTTTTAGCATGCAACGGAACAACGAAATGATGAATGGTGAATGTTGTTAATGTCTTGCTTTTTTAGCGGTAAAGCCGCCTGCCTGATCGGCTCGTTTGAAGTCGCGCGCGTACATGACTTCTTGAGCGCTTGATAACGTGCTTTTCGTTTTATCTTTCTTCTTTTTTTCAGTCATATTCATCCCTCGCTTTGTTTATGGTAGACGTTTACATTATGGACGAAAAAGGAAAAATTTATCCAAACAAAAAACCTGTTCGATGTTCGAACAGGTTTATGCTTCTTTTAATTTTTGTTCCTCTTCTTCTTTCAATTGGCGCATCATGTATAGCGTGTAATTGTCCTTCGAAATCTCATATAGGTTATAAATGTCTTCCCCTTGATTGATTTCGTCTAACAAACTTTTTCGTGTTTCATTAGCAAATGTGACGTAAGGTAATTTTTCAGCGGCTTTAATGGAGCGGACGTTTACTTTGCGAATGCGCATGAAGATCGTTTCGATGGATAATTCGTAGAAGAGTTCTTTAAAGAAGGCATCTTTTGCTAGTTGGTTGTATCCTTTGCCATGATACGGTTTTCCTAGCCAAGTGCCTAAAAAGCCTGCTCCATCTTGAATATCGAATAAATTAATCGTTCCAATCGGATTGCCCCATTCATCTAAAATGGTGCGCGAAATGAGTTCGCCGCGTTCTTCTGCTTCAATCGTTTGTTTTGTAATGAATAAAAATTCTTCGTATGAATAAGCTTTCTGGCGCACGAAAGGGAAGACGTCCGGGTGCACCATTAGCTCGTATAACGCTTGGCAATCTTGTAATTCACGTTTTTTTAGCATAATATCGCCCTCCTCCATCGAGGGCAGTCGACCTATGGGATCGAGCCACCCTCGAAATTTTTCAATTTATGCAAATCAAAAAATTTCGGGGTGGGAATCGAACCCACTAGAACCAGCAGTTATGCTGGTGGCGCACCATTTGCCTTCCCTTACTTTCGCATCGATATCTAATTGTGAACGTATATTTTCGTTTTTTGACACAACCTTCTATATCATACTTGAGTTTTTGTGAAAAATAAATAGTTTTTTTGTTAATTTTTTTTGTATACGATTTCACCATTGATCATGGTTAACAAAGGCATCGCTAAATAGTGGAATGGATGATGGTTCCAAACAACGATATCCGCATCCTTTCCTTCTTCTAAGCTCCCCACTAAATGATCGACACCTAAATTACGAGCAGGTAATATCGTAATGCCTTCTAATGCTTTTTGTTCATCTAATCCTTCACGAACCGCAATTGCGGCACAAATGTTTAAATATTGGATCGGTGTATACGGGTGATCGGTTGTAATGGATACTTCCAAGCCGGCATCTGAGAGGATTTGATATGTTTTCCAACTTTTGTTTTTCAACTCCACCTTTGAGCGTCTTGTTAAGGTTGGACCGACGGAAACTTGCAACGGACGTTCTTTTAACTCGTCAGCGATGAGATGTCCTTCTGTACAATGTTCAATGCGTAAATCAAGATCAAATTCTTCAGCAAAACGAATGGCAGAAAGAATATCATCGGCGCGGTGAGCGTGGATGCGCACGGGAATTTCCCGATTTAATGCTTGAATGATCGGAATGGTGCGCAAATCGTGTGGACAATCACAGTACTTTGCGTTATAAAACGTCTCACGCAACATCCCCATAATTCCCATGCGTGTCATTGATTCTTTGTTTCCGTGGCTATGAATGCGTTTCGGATTTTCGCCAAGCGCGATTTTCAGTCCGGCGGTTTCTTTAATGATCATTTTGGAAATGTTTTTCCCGTGTGTTTTAATAACGGCGGTTGTTCCGCCGATCACATTGGCACTTCCGGGCATAATGTGCACCGTTGTAATGCCGTGTTCAATTGCATCCCGAAAGCCCGGATCAAGCGGATAGACGCTGTCGATCGCACGGACATGAGGTGTCATCGTTTCAATCGTCTCGTTTGCATCGTTTCCTGCCCATCCTGTTCCTTCATCGTATAAGCCGAGATGGGTGTGCACATCAATAAAGCCAGGAAAAAGGTACTTTCCTGAAACATCGATGACGTCCGTTTGTTCATCAGCAACAAAATCAAATCCGATTGCTTTTATCTTTCCATCTTCGACAAGCAAATCAGCCCCGTTTAGCGGCGGTGATGTAATTGGATAAATGATCGCATTTTTAAATAGAATTTTCCCCATTTTAAACTCCCTTGCTTCTCTTAAAGTCATTTAGTAATATTCTTCACGATTGTAATATGTTCTTTAACGCTTCTTCAAGAGTAGGAAACGAAAAAGAGAAGCCGGCGCTCATTAATTTTTCTGGAAAGACTTTTTGTCCTTCTAGTACGAGCATGCTCATTTCACCAAGTAAAAGCTTTAAAGCGAAGGAAGGGACTGGAATCCAATGTGGCCGTTTTAATATATGGGCAACCGTTTGACCAAATTGTTTCATTGTTGTTGGTTGAGGCGCGGTTACATTGACGGGGCCTATCAACGATTCATTCATCATCGCAAATTCGATGGATCGAACAACGTCATGAATATGCACCCATGACATCCATTGCTTCCCTGAACCAATCGTTCCCCCGATGAACCATTTATACGGCAATAGGATGCGCGGCAAAGCTCCTTCATCTTTTCCTAAAATGATGCCAAAGCGCATCAACACGGTACGAACCCCTAACGTCTCGATTTTTTGTGCTTCTTGTTCCCAACGTTGAACGGTTTGTGCAAGAAAATCGCGACCGGTTGTCGAACTTTTTTCTGTAAATGTCTCATGAAGTGATGTACCGTAAATGCCGATGGCGCTTGCTTGAATGAGTACGTTTGGTTTTTGTTTCATGTTGGCAATGAGGTCGTAAACGGCTTTTGTTGCGGAGAGGCGACTTTTTATAATGCTTTGTTTTCGTGCTTCATTCCATCTGCCGCTATTAATCGATTCGCCTGCCAGGTTGATGATGGCATCAATAGGGGGGAGCTGGCGATATGGTTGTGCATCATTCGTTAACCATTGAACATAATGAATGTTTGTTTCGTTTTTTATTTTGGTTGTTTTTCGCGTTAGTATATAAATATGATGGCCTTTTTGTCTAAAATACTCAGTTAATGCTTTTCCGACAAAACCGGTTCCGCCGGCGATGGCGATATTCATATTGATCCCTCCTTTTTTACCATTATGCTTTGTTTTTACAAAAAAAGAAAGAAAAGGTGTGTTGATTCAATGATATTGATTACAAAAATAGCAGTCGAAAAAAATAATCATGAACGTTTTCGCATTTATGTGGATCGTGGAGATGGGAAAGAATATATGTTCACTGTTGATCAAGACGTGCTCATTCAGTTTCAGTTGAAAAAAGGAAAAGAGATTTCAGAAGAACAATTAAATCAAATGTTATATGAAGATTTGATTAAACAAGCGTATCAAATGTCTCTTCGTTTCCTTTCTTATCGAATGCGATCAGAGAAGGAAGTGCGCGATTTTTTACATAAAAAAAATGTACCGCATGACGTCATTGAAAAAGTGCTGCATACATTGCGGCAAAATCGATATGTTGACGATCAACAATTTGCGATCGCGTATGTACAAACACAAAAAAAGACAACGTGGAAGGGACCGCAGCTTATTTATAAAGAATTACTTGAAAAAGGGGTGGAACAAGAAATCATCGAGGAAGCCATCACGCAATACCTGATTTCGGAACAAATCGAAAAAGCAAAAAAATGGATCGAAAAAGTAAGGAAACAATCTAAAAAACGTTCTGAAAAGGAACAAAAAATGCATGTTGTACAAACCTTAAAAATGAAAGGATTTACACAAGAGGTCATTGACGAGGTGAGCAAAGAAATTCAGCAAGATGAGCAAAGTGAATGGGAAGCATTGCAATATTACGGTCAAAAAGCGCATCGACGTTATGAAAAATATGAAGGTTATACATACGAACAAAAAATGAAGCAGGCGCTTTATCGCAAAGGATTTTCCATGGAGATGATTGAAGAATTTTTACAAAAAATAAAAGAAGAACAGTAGGAGAAAGTTCTCCTACTGAATGATGATTTCAGCTTGGCCGCGATCTTCAGCGATGATGGTTTTGGCGACCTCTTTCGGTGAGCGTAAACGCGAGCGATCTTTGATGTGATTCGATCCTTCCCAGAACGGTGTATCCATTCCGCCCATGTAAACGGCTGTGACCGAAATATTCGTTTGTTCTAATTCTTTTATAAGACTTTCAGTAAATCCACGAACGGCGAACTTACTAGCGACATAAACGGACTCGTTTACTTTTCCGCGCAGTCCCGCGGTGGAAATGATGTTCATAATTTTAGCTTTTGGCAATGTTTTGAAATAAGGAAGAAATGCTTTTGTTACATAAATCGTTCCTTTGACGTTTGTGTCGATCACTTCGTGAATTTGTTGCTCTGTCATTTCTTCAAGCGGTCCGAAATGACCGACTCCTGCATTGTTAACGAGCATCGTTACTTGATGTTCGTTTAAGATAGTTTGAACCTTGTTATGTACATCTTCGTAACAAGTAATATCGAGCGGATAAATGTATGCTTCGCCATTCATGGCCTGAATTTTCGTTTGAACGTCGATCAGCGGCTCTTTTCGTCTGCCGATCAAAATCAGTTTATGGCCTTGTTCCGCATATAAAAGCGCTAATTCCTTTCCTAACCCTGTTCCTGCTCCTGTAATCACGATGGTTTCCATTTATTTCATCTCCTTATTTAGTTATACATTTCAATTATTATGGAAAAGGATGAAGGTAGGCAAGTTTCATGAAGTAACCAAATATAATTGTGAAAGCATGAACAATCATGTGATATAATGTCTAACGTCTAATGTCATTATATTACATGATGGAAAGGGGAACGATATGAACTTATTGCAATTGCTAACAGCCTCTACACCTGTATTAGCTGTTTTTATTTTTCTTGTTTTGTTGCGTTTGCCAGCGGCAAAAGCCATGCCGATTAGCTTGATAATCACCGTTGTGCTGTCTCTTCTTGTTTGGAAGATGCCAGCTATTCAAGTAGCAGCGGCGACCGTTGAGGGATTCATTGTTGCCATCTCGATTTTATGGATCATTTTTGGCGCGATTCTTCTACTGAATACATTGACGAAAAGCGGAGCAATGAATGCCATTCGAAGCGGCTTTTTAGGCATTACAAAAGATCGCCGCGTTCAAGTCATTATTATTGCATGGCTATTTGGTGCGTTTATTGAAGGTGCGGCTGGATTTGGTACGCCAGCAGCGATTGGGGCACCGCTCTTAGTCGCTTTAGGTTTCCCGCCGCTTGCGGCAGTTGTTGTTGCGCTAGTGGCAGATAGCAGCCCTGTTTCTTTTGGAGCGGTTGGTACACCGATTATTGTTGGCGTCGATCAAGGATTGCGGGAAGGTCATTCTGTTGCAGCCCAAGTACAACAAGTGATCGGAACGAACGACTTGTCTAGCTTTTTGCAAACGCTCGCCAAACAAGCAGTTTCGTTTGATTTAATTCTTGGTACGCTGATCCCGCTCATACTCGTTTTAATTTTGACGCGTTTTTTTGGTGAAAATCGCTCGTGGAAAGAAGGATTGCAAATTTGGAAATTTGCATTATTTGCGGGATTGAGCTTTACTGTTCCAGCATTTATTGTTGCTACGTTTCTTGGACCTGAATTTCCATCGATGATCGGAGGACTAATTGGGTTAGCGATCGTCGTTCCAGCTGCGAAAAAAGGATTTCTTTTGCCAAAAGAGCCATGGGATTTTAAGAAAAATGAACAAGCAGAAACGGTTGTTGAAACAAAAATCGAAAAAAATATGCCTCTTTTCTTAGCTTGGATGCCATACATTTTTGTGGCGATCATTCTAGTATTAACAAGATTGCAAAACCTTCCTTTAAAAGCATGGTTACGTTCAGTAAAATTGGAATTTAACCATATTTTAGGAACGAACATTAGTACATCGATTGAACCGTTATATTTACCGGGGACTATTTTCCTTGTTGTGATTCTTATTACTATTTTCATGCATCGAATGAAACGGGAAGAAGTCGTTGCTACATTTAAAGAATCAGCTCAAACGCTAGTCGGCAGTGCAATTGCTTTAGGAACCGCTGTACCGATGGTGCGCATTTTTATTAACTCAGGAATAAATGAAGCCGGTCTTGCTAGTATGCCGCTTGAGTTGGCATCGATGGTGGCTAGTGCTGTTGGTGCCGGATGGCCGATGGTTGCACCGTTAATCGGTTCGCTTGGATCATTTATCTCTGGCAGTGCAACCTTTAGCAATATGATGTTCTCATTATTCCAGTTTAGCGTGGCAGATCAAATCAACGTTCCACACCATCTTGTCTTAGCTGGACAAATGTTAGGGGCAAATGCAGGAAACATGGTATGTGTATTAAATGTCGTTGCAGCAGCTTCCGTTGTTGGCCTTGCTGGGAAAGAAGGAACCATCATTCGCATGACGCTCGGCCCAATGCTTTATTATGTTCTCATGACGGGACTATTTAGCATGCTTTTGATCTATGTATTTTAATGTAAATTTATGCTACGATATAATTAGAGAAATTGGTACAAAGTGGAGTGGGGGAAATGCAGCCAAAACGGTACAGCGAGATGACAGAGTGGGAGTTAAAACAAGAAATTGCCGCGCTAACAGAAAAAGCGCGAAAAGCGGAACAAATGGGGATGATTAATGAATATGCGGTGTATGAACGTAAAATTGCGATGGCAAAAGCTTATTTACTAGATCCGAATGATTTTCAGCCTGGCGAATTTTATGAAATTGATGGCGCTCCTCGTTCGTTATTTAAAGTTCAATATGTAAATGGCGTATTTGCTTGGGGATACCGACTAGATGAACCTGATAAGGAAGTGGCATTGCCGATTTCGATGTTAAAGAAAAAGGCTGACCTAAATTGAAAAAGGTCAGCCCTGTTTATTTTGATTACGAACGCTTTCGGACGTCATATTCGAGAACGATCGCATGTTGTGTTTGTTGAGTCTCTCCATTTACTTGAGAATGAGCGTGTTTTGGATTGGCCCAAGGCTGCTGAAATGGGTTAGAATAAAGATTGTCATAAAATTTCTTTTTCGAATGTTTTCCCATTTTACTCCCCCTCGATATCGCTTCGTTGAGTGGATGCGTGCATTCGCTCTTGAGGATGGGTGTTAATCGTTCCGTTTGCGCGCTTGGATGCATATTCCGCCTTAGCACGCGGTTCGCCTTCCAATTTGTTATTGTTTTGATTTGGGAAGTTTCGTTCCTTATTGCTCATCGCCCTGTCCCCCTTTGTTCCATCGTGCACGATAAGCGAGCACGTATGGATAGTATGGATGAAGATGATCAAAAATATGAATGCTAGGTGGTGAAAGCAAATGGATATGAATGAATATTTTGAGCGTTTGACAAATGAATTGCTTGAAAAAAATGATCGACTTACTTACGCTCAAGCACGAACATGGGTGGAATTGCTATGGGAAGATTTTGAAACGACTTATGCCCGAGCCGGGTGGTCTTATAAAGGAAAAGAGTTAACAGAAAAAGTGGTTCGACAATGGATTGAGAATTATGGTCCGCGCTTGCACGAATTTGTAGCAACCAATCCAAAATATAAACATTTGCTTAATCAATAAAGCTGTCTCAGTTTGAAGCGAGACAGCTTTTAGCTTGGAATGAGCTCCAACTTTTTGCGCAGTTTTTTTTCGCTGAAAATCCAACCCGTGTAAGAACTAACGATATTTAAATCAAGGTCGAGTTGAACGACCGCCACAAATGGATAATAACCTTTGCTTCGATAGCGCAAATCGGTAAAACGCACTTCGTAATGATCGGAGTATTCATTGACTTCCCAGCGGTAAACAGGCGAAAAAGAGAGAAATGCTGCTAAGTTCTCATCTTTTTTGGCAGCTTCGATGACAGGAATGTTGGGAATCGGGCATTTTTCAAATATATCTAATATCCGGATCTCTCCATTTTTTGCGCGTGCAACATAAAAGTGAGTGGCTGTCGAAACAGCTAGATGCCACTCATTCCATTTCATTGTAGGAACTGTGATGATTTGTTCAACGTTTTCAAACATATTTCGAAGCTTTGTTTTAATCGTTTGTTGTTGTTGAAAGCGGAAAATATAGTAACCAACAAGCAACGCATAAATCGCTAAAAACGTATAGCCTAGATGGGCCCCGTTCAACCATAGCGCAATGCCGATGAGATGCGCAATGAAAATAAATGGATCAAATGTATTAATGATGCCGAGGGCGATCCATTTTTTTGAAAACGGCCTGAGCGCTTGCGTTCCGTAAGCATTAAAAATGTCAACCAAAACATGAAGGCTAACAGCGATGAACGTCCAAAGCAATAAATGGAAAAATGAGACGTGATAAACGTAAAAAAGAATGGTGCTAATCAGCAACGTCCATATGAATACAGCGGGGATCGAATGGGTAATTCCCCGGTGATTGCGAATATATTTAGCGTTATTTTTTAATTTTAAAATGGTATCTAAATCGGGGGTTTGCGAGCCGACTAACGTTCCTAAGAGTACCGCTTCTGCGAGCGCAGGGTTATTGGCGACGGTTGGATCTAATGTCGCAAGTCCCCCTAATGCGATTCCCATTAAAAAGTGTGTGCCTGTATCCAAAAAAAAGCCTCCTTCATATCGATGAATTGAAAAATCAAAGAAGATTACCTATAACTGAAATGAACTTATTTTAAGTTTACCACTTTGGAGGAATGATCGTGAAAAAAAATTTGCAACAAATATTGGATGGTTTTCATATTGAACAATTTCAAAACGATTTAATCGATTGGTTCACGAAAGAACAGCGCGATTTGCCTTGGAGAAAAGATCGTGATCCGTACAAAATATGGGTATCAGAAGTCATGCTGCAACAGACGAGAGTCGATACAGTGATTCCTTACTTTCATAAATTTATGGAAAAGTTTCCAACTTTAGAAGCGTTAGCAGAAGCAGATGAAGAAGAAGTATTAAAAGCTTGGGAAGGGCTCGGTTATTATTCGCGTGTCCGTAATTTGCATGCAGCGGTGAAAGAGGTAAAAGAAAAGTATGACGGCGAAGTTCCGCGATCAAAAGAGCAATTTTCCAAATTAAAAGGGGTCGGACCTTACACAACGGGTGCCGTTTTAAGCATTGCATACGGAATTCCTGAACCGGCGGTAGATGGAAATGTGATGCGTGTATTGTCTCGAATTTTTTTAATTTGGGATGATATCGCCAAAGTAAGTACGCGCAAACAATTTGAAGAGATTGTCCGCCATATTATTTCACGCGAAAATCCGTCTTATTTTAATCAAGCATTGATGGAACTTGGCGCTCTCATTTGCGTCCCGATGAATCCGCTTTGTTTGCTGTGCCCTGTTCAAGCGCATTGCCGTGCCTTTCATGAAGGGGTAGAGAAAGAATTGCCAGTAAAAACAAAAACAAAAGCAACGAAAAAAGTATATCTTCGGGCAGTTGTATTAAAAAATGAGGAGGGAAGAATCCTCATTCGCAAACGCCCAAGTGAAGGGCTGCTGGCAAATTTGTGGGAGTTTCCAAATGATGAGCTTCCTTTACAAATAGAAGAAGCACAAGCATTTGCTGAATGGATCAGCCGTGAGCATAACGTTGTTGTGCAATCGTTAGAGCCTATTGGTGAATTTGAGCATGTATTTTCTCACTTAATTTGGCATATCACCGCTTATCGAGGAGAAGCGATTGGACAAACAAGCGAAAGTGAAACAAGCAAATGGGTAACGCCAGAACAATTAGAAACATATGCATTTCCAGTTTCCCATCAACGTATTTGGAAAGCATACAATGAATAAAGGTGAGTTAGCGCTCACCTTTATTCATAAAAAACGCGTGTTCCGTGTGTGTAATCCGCTTCATTGCGCTTCAGTCCGCCTCTTGCTTCAATCTCCTCAATCACTTCGCGATGAATGGTCTGGCCCTCTGCATTTAAATATGGTGTCATTTGTTGGAGCGCATGATGGAAAAAAGCTAACTCGCTGTCACGCCATTTTGTTTTTGGGATCATCCCTAGCTCTGTTAAATCACGTCCTACATACATGTTTTTCACCTCGTTCATAGTTTGAAAAAAGGTAGGAAGAATTATTCGAAAAAACGATAAAATGGTAAGAAAAAGATGTGGATATTTCTCACCTCTTCGGGAAAAAGTAATGGTCGTGGAGGTGAGAATCATGAACAAACAACCAAACAAAACAGTAGCAGGTACAAACATCCAACATGTCAAACAACAAAACGCTCAAACTGCAGGCCAATTTGGCACAGAGTTTGCTTCTGAAACGGACGTTCAGCAAGTGAAACAAGCTAATGCACAAGCAGAAGCAAAGAAAGCACAAAATTCAAGCAAGTAAATAAGAAAGGCACCCCTTCTTGACGGAAAAGGGGGTGCCTTTTCTTTTGTTTTAATTCATCATCCAAGCAGCTATAATAAGAACATGGAAGCGTCGGAATGAAAGTAGGGAAGATGATGAGTACGGCATATCCAATAACAGGAGAGATCATTCAAATTCATAGTTATAAACATAATGGCCATATTCACCGTGCATGGAAAGAAACCGTTGTATTGAGCGGAAGTGAACAAATGGTGGTCGGTGGAAATGACCGAACGATTGTAACCGAAGCGGATGGACGCACATGGGTTACAAGAGAGCCAGCGATCTGTTTTTTTTATGCAGAGCATTGGTTTAATATTATCGCCATGATTCGTGAAGAAGGAGTGTATTATTATTGCAACATTAGTTCTCCTTTCGTATGGGACGGTGAAGCGTTAAAATATATCGATTATGATTTAGACATTAAAGTTTTTCCGAACATGCATTATGAAATATTAGATGAAGATGAGTATGAGAGCCATCGCCAAGAAATGAATTATCCTGATGTGATCGATAAAATTTTAAAAAATAATGTTCATAAGTTAATTTACTGGATTAAAGAACAAAAGGGGCCATTTTCTCCTAACACCGTTCAAGAATGGTATAAAAAATTCATTATGTACCAAAAGTAACCTTTTGATTGAGTTCCTTTAGTTAACAACGATGAATATGATTTCATCGTTGTTTTTTATTTTCTATTAAGAATAATTTAACTTTTTTGAATTTTTGGTATTGTATTTTTTTATTATTGATGTAATAATTTGAAATATAACGTGACGCTATTTTGAAAACATGAATTTGTTTTGATTTAAAAGGAGTGACTTCATGAATAAGCGTTCAATTTTAGAAGTGAAAAAATTAAAAACTTCTTTTTTTACAGATGATGGAGAAATTCCTGCAGTCGATGGAATCGACCTATGTGTGAAAGAAGGCGAAATTTTAGGCATCGTCGGAGAATCTGGATGCGGGAAAAGCGTCACTTCTCTTTCAATCATGGGGTTATTGCCAAAAGGGATTGGGAAAATTGTTGGCGGCGAAATATGGTTTAAAGGCGAAAATATTGTCAATGCTTCTGAAAAAAGAATGAAGGAAATTCGCGGAAACGAAATTGCGATGATTTTCCAAGAACCGATGACATCGCTAAATCCATTGTTTACAATCGGCAATCAAATGATGGAAGCGATTCTTATACATAATAAAATGAGCAAAAAAGAAGCGCGAGATCGCGCGATCGAAATGTTGAAGCTTGTTGGATTGCCACGCGCTGAAGAAATCATGAAAGAATACCCTCATCAATTATCCGGAGGGATGAGACAGAGGGTCATGATTGCGATGGCGATGGTTTGCAATCCATCTGTTTTAATTGCTGATGAACCAACAACAGCTTTAGACGTCACCATTCAAGCGCAAATTTTACACTTAATGAAAGAGTTAAATCAAAAATTTGGCACAGCGATTATGATGATTACGCACGATTTAGGCGTGGTTGCTGAAATGTGCCAACGAGTAGTGGTGATGTATTCGGGGAAAATTGTGGAAGAAGGGGATGTGAAAACAATCTTTAGAGATCCGAAGCATCCTTACACAATTGGGTTGATCCGTTCAGTTCCAGACATTCGTGAAAAAAAAGCACGCCTTTATTCCATACCAGGAAATGTTCCAAAACCTGGATCCATTAAACAAGGATGTCGATTTGCAGCACGATGTGAGCACGCGTTTGATCAATGTTTGAAAGAAAATCCTGATTTATATGAAGTGAATGAATTTGGCCATCGTGTTCGTTGCTTCTTGCATCAAAAGGGGGAAAACACAACCAATGAGCGAACCGTTATTACGAGTTGAAAGATTAAAAAAATACTTTCCAATTACTTCGGGCATTTTCGGCAAACAAGTTGGACAAGTCAAAGCGGTCGATGATTTATCGTTTACCGTGTATAAAGGAGAAACGTTGGGGATTGTTGGAGAAAGCGGATGCGGGAAATCAACGACAGGAAGAATGCTTCTTCGGTTAATTGAGCCGACAGAAGGTTCGATTTTATTCGAAGATCAAGAGATTACAAGATTATCAAAGTCTGAATTGCGAAAAGTTCGTCGAGAGATGCAAATGATTTTTCAAGACCCATTTGCTTCTCTAAATCCGCGTCATACGGTCGAAAAAATTTTAGAAGAACCGCTCATTGTCCATGGGATTGGCTCAAAACAAGAGCGAAAAAAGAAAGTGCAAGAAATGTTAGAAGTGGTAGGACTCAGCAGTTACCACGCCAAGCGTTATCCCCATCAATTTAGCGGTGGGCAACGCCAGCGAATTGGAATTGCTCGAGCGCTTATGACACGACCGAAGCTCATTATTGCGGACGAACCTGTTTCGGCGCTGGATGTATCGATTCAAGCGCAAGTGTTGAATCTTTTGGAAGATTTACAGAAAGAGTTCGGTCTTACGTATATTTTTATTGCTCATGATTTAGGGGTCGTTCGTCACATTAGCGATCGTGTCGGTGTCATGTATTTAGGTAGAATGGTTGAATTGGCTGAAAGTGAAAATTTATACAACAATCCAAAACATCCTTATACAAAAGCGCTGCTATCCGCAGTGCCCATTCCTGATCCTGAATATAAACAAGAAAAACAATTATTGGTTGGGGATTTGCCAAGTCCTTCAAATCCGCCAACAGGGTGTGCGTTTCATACTCGATGCGATGCGTGTATGGAAATTTGCAAAACAGTTAAGCCAGAGTTGAAAGAAGTGGAAGAAGGTCATTACGTCGCTTGTCATCTTTATTCATAAGATGATAAACGGCGAAATATATATCAATGATCTATAAAAAAGGGGGAGAAAAAACATGAAGAAAAAATGGTTATTGGCCATGCTTGTATTTCTTCTAGCGTTATCAACAGCACTTGCTGGCTGCGGAAAATCAGAAGAAACAAGCGGTGAAAAAAACAACGATCAAGAAAAAAGCGCACAAAGCACGCTCGTTTATGGGCGCGGCGGGGATTCTGTAAGTTTGGATCCTGCTGTGGTTACAGATGGTGAGTCATTAAAAGTTACTAAGAACATCTTCGACACATTATTGGACTACAATGATGGTGATACAAGTATCCAGCCTGCGTTAGCCACAGAGTGGGAAATTTCTCCAGATGGTTTAACGTATACGTTTAAGCTCCGTCAAGGGGTTAAATTCCATGATGGAACTGATTTTAACGCGGAAGCGGTTGTTTTTAACTTCGAGCGTTGGGCGAATGGAAATGCAGACACATTCCCGTATTACGGCTCTATGTTTGGCGGATACAAAAATGATGAGAGCCATGTCATTAAAGAAGTAAAAGCGGTTGATGAATATACTGTTCAATTTGTATTAAAACGTCCGCAAGCGCCATTCTTGAAAAATATTGCGATGACTCCATTTGCGATTGCAAGCCCAGCAGCAATCGAAAAGTATGGTGATAAGTTTGGCGAAAATCCTGTTGGCACTGGCCCATTCGTCTTTAAAGAATGGAAACGCAATGAGCGTATTGTGCTTGAGAAGAACGAAAACTACTGGCTAGAAGGATATCCAAAGTTAAAACAGTTAATTTTCGTCTCGATTCCTGATAACTCTGCCCGCTTAAATGCCTTATTAAAAGGTGAAATTGATTTAATGGAGGATTTGAATCCAGCTGATTTGAAACAAATTGAAGGAAATAAAGATTTCAAGATCTTTAAGCGTCCATCGATGAACGTTGGTTATGTTGGCTTAACGGCAACAAGAGGACCATTGAAAAATAAACTCGTTCGTCAAGCACTTAACCATGCAGTCGATAAACAAGCGATTATTGATGCATTTTATGCTGGGCAAGCAGAGCCAGCGAAAAACCCATTGCCGCCAAGCATTCCTGGATATAATGATGAGATTCAAGATTACCCATTTGACTTAGAAAAAGCAAAACAACTTCTTGCTGAAGCGGGATATCCAAATGGATTCGAAATGGAATTATGGGCAATGCCTGTTCCAAGACCGTATATGCCAGATGGACAAAAAGTGGCTGAAGCCATCCAAGCAAACTTTGAAAAAATTGGCGTCAAAGCGAAAATCGTTACTTATGAGTGGGCAACTTATTTAGACAAAGCGGCAAAAGGAGAAGCGGATGCGTTCTTGCTTGGTTGGACAGGAGATAACGGTGATGCCGATAACTTCTTGTATGCGTTGCTTGATAAAGACAGCATCGGCAGCAACAACTATACGTATTACTCAAACGATGAGCTTCACAAAATTTTAGTTGAAGCGCAAACAATAAGCGATGAGAACAAACGGATTGAGCTTTACAAAAAAGCACAAGAAATCATTAAAGAAGATGCACCATGGATTCCGCTCGTACACTCAACACCATTATTAGCTGGTAAAGCAAATATTGAAGGATTTAATCCACATCCAACAGGATCAGATAAATTCACAAAAGTTGAGTTTAAATAATTTTGTGTTGAGGGAGGGGAGTATATCCTCTCCTTTTTCAATCAGCGAATAAACGGGGAAAGGAAGGAGTGAAAAAAGGTGTTTACTTATGCGCTAAGAAGAATTTTGACGGTCATTCCTGTCCTTTTAGGAATGTCGTTAATTGTCTTTTTTATGATTCGTGCAATTCCTGGGAATCCTGCTCAAGTGATTTTGGGGCAGAAGGCTACAAAAGAAGCGGTCGAAGCATTAACGCATAAATTAGGATTAGATCAACCTTGGTACATTCAATATTTGAAATATTTAAAAGGGTTGTTAACAGGAGATTTAGGAGAGTCGATTCGAACAGGAGCAGCGGTGTCTCAAGAAATTTGGCCGTATTTAGCAGCGACATTGGAATTATCGCTTGCTGCGATGTTCATCGCCGTCATCATTGGAGTGAATGCTGGAATTATTAGTGCTTGGTTTCAAAACTCTTGGTTTGATTATGTAGCGATGGTGCTCGCTTTGATCGGGGTTTCCATGCCTATTTTTTGGCTCGGTTTGATGGAACAATGGATTTTTGCAATTAATTTAGATTTACTGCCAACCTCAGGTAGGGAAGACGTACGAAATCCGATTGAGCCAATTACCCATCTTTATCTCATTGATACACTCATTCAAGGGAATACAGATCAGTTTATTCAAGTTTTGCAACATTTAGTCTTGCCAAGTGTAGCGTTAGCGACGATTCCGATGGCGATCATTGCACGAATGACGCGTTCCAGCATGCTGGAAGTCATGAAGTCGGATTATATTCGCACAGCTCGAGCAAAAGGGTTAAGCATGTTTTGGGTGGTATATAAACACTCTTTAAAAAATGCGATTATTCCGGTTTTGACCGTGATTGGATTGCAAATGGGATTATTGTTAGGAGGGGCGATCTTAACGGAAACGATCTTCAGCTGGCCGGGAATTGGACGTTATATTTATGAAGCGATTGGCTATCGTGATTACCCAGTGATTCAATCTGGAATTTTGATTGTCGCCACCATTTTCATTTTCATCAATTTAGTGGTCGATCTTCTCTATGCGGCAATTGATCCGCGCATTAAATATAATTAACGGAACTAAAGGGGGGAAACATCTTGGCTGAACTCGCTCGCAATGAAGCGCCAATTGAGACAATACAAGAAAATGAAAAGGCCATTTCGCCATGGCGAGAAGGGTGGCGCCGTTTTAAGAAAAATAAAATGGCAATGGTCGGGATGGGGATTGTACTATTTTTCATTTTATTAGCCGTTTTTGCACCTTTGATTGCTCCATATGGCATTAATGATCAAAATTTATCTTTGCGCTTACAAGCCCCATCGAAGGAACATTTATTTGGAACGGATGATTTTGGACGAGATATTTTTTCTCGAGTTGTATATGGTGCACGAATATCGTTATGGGTTGGATTCTTTTCGGTTTTAGGGTCCGTTATCGTCGGTTCTTTGCTAGGGATTATTGCTGGTTATTATGGACGTTGGGTAGACGGAATCATTTCTCGGTTGTTTGATATTATGTTAGCATTCCCTAGTATTTTGCTAGCAATCGGCATTGTTGCTGTATTGGGACCTTCTTTAAAAAATGCATTGATTGCTATTGCCATTATTAACATTCCAAACTTCGGACGGCTCATTCGCTCAAGAGTGTTGAGCATTAAGCAAGAAGAATATATTACGGCTGCGAAAGCGATTGGGATGAGCGATGCCCGCATTTTATTTCATCATATTTTGCCAAACAGCATGACTCCCATTATTGTGCAGGGGACATTAGCGATCGCCACAGCCATTATTGAAGCCGCGGCACTTGGTTTTCTTGGATTGGGGGCACAGCCGCCAAATCCGGAGTGGGGGAAAATGCTTGCAGACTCCAAGGCCTATTTAACGCAAGCGCCGTGGACCATGATTTTCCCAGGATTAGCGATTATGCTAACTGTACTCGGATTTAACTTAATGGGGGATGGATTGAGAGACGCGCTAGATCCACGCATGAAAAATTAATAAAAGCAAAAAAGGCCATCCAAACGGATAGGCCTCTTTTTATTATTCGTCTTTTTCCGCTATTTCCAACGTATTTTCTTCTTTATGGTAATGATGGAAGCTTTCGATTAAGGTATCTAAATGTTCAAGCTGATAGCTATATTCAATGATCGCACCGATGAGAGGGAACAGGTGATAATTGTCTTCTTCAAGACTTTTTTGCAGATAATGCTTGTAAAACGAATTCACTAACCCCTTTTTCCCAGAGCAAGCATCTTCGACAATTTCAGATTGTGGCTGAGATTTCACTTTTCCGATAAATTTGAGCAAAATTTGATCATGGTAATTTAACAAACAATCGAGTTCCGTCTTGATTGCTTGTTGAAATTCAATAGGGATATGATATAGTTCATTTTCTAAGCGATGAAGTAGTTTCAGCGTTTCTAATGCGCGATTGGTCGCCACAATCATTTGGCGATACAAAACGAGTTTTCGCGATTTGCTGTATTTATGTTTATGAAAATATGTGCGTTCTTCTTTATATAGTAAATAAAGCTGATCAAGCTTGATCATATTTTCTTTAAATTTTTCAATGTCTTCTTTAAGAAGATGGTGTTCGGATGCATGACGAATGTTCATGCGAATCCATTTTAAAATGTTTTCTGTGTTTTCAACAATTTTTAAATAGAGCTTTTTCTCATATTTTGGTGGAAGAAAAACTAAGTTGACAACAAATGCGGCGAGAACACCAAGCATAATCGTTGAAAAGCGGACAAGTGCGAATTGAATAAAGTTTTTGTCCGTATACTCCATAATCGCAATGACCGTCACAAGTGCAACCGAGATTGAAGATTCTAAACGCAGTTGAATGAAAAGAGCGATGACTAAAATGGCTGTCAATCCAACAATAAATGGATCATGTCCGAACAGAAGAACAAATACGATCGCAAACAATGCTCCGATGACGTTTGCCTGTACTTGTTCAACAAGCGATAAATAGGAGCGGTAAATGGTCGGCTGCATGGCAAACACAGCTGCAATTCCAGCAAAAACAGGGGATGGAAATTCAAATAATTTCGCTAAAAAGAGTGCGAATGTAATCGCAATCCCGGTTTTGAATACGCGGGCACCGAGTCTCATAGTTGTTCAAAATCCTTTCCGTTTTTTATCATGATGTGAGAACAACAAACTAATATACATCCTTTAGGAAAGGATATCAAGAGAGAAGGGAAAAAGTTAAAAGAACTGTCCCATTTTTTGCAGGGACAGTTCTTTATAAATCATTCTGTTGAAACGGAAGGATCTGCTTGCTCTTTAGCTGGGATCACTTGGAAGAAGTGATTTTCTGGTTGCTCAAGCAATGGTTTAAGCGAATTTGCTTCTTCGTGTTGCTCGTGTTCAATGAGAAGTTCAATATATTTTCCTAATAATTCTTGAACATCCGCTTTTCCTTTTTCGTTTAGTTTCTCAATGCGAACTTTTGCGCCTTTGGCGATGCGGCGCTCTAGTGCCGCTTTTGTGAGTCCCATTTCTGGTTGATGGCGCAAATACACAACACCGCCTGTCATTCCTGCACAAATCCAAGGCCCCGGATCGCCTAGCACAAGTCCGCGTCCGTTTGTCATATATTCGAAAGCAAACCCTTTAATATTGGCATGAACGCCAATATTTCCATGTTCTACTTCAGGAATTGGTTTGGTCACTTGGCCCCCGATGATCATGTCTGCTCCGGATAGACGAATTCCAGCGCGCGCATCTGCATTTCCTTGAACGACGAGCAATCCTTTTTGTGCACCGTAACCGAACCCTTTGCCAACGGAACCGTTATAAAATTTTCCGTCTTTTCCTTTTGCTTTAAAAATGAAGATGCCGCCGCCAAAAGCGGTTTTTCCGCTTCCGTCTTGCGCTCCGCCATCGACATGAATTTCAATGCCGCTCGTGTTGTAGGCGCCCAACCCGTTTCCAGGAATGGATCCGTCTTTATAACGCAGCGTGATTTTTGGCAGCTTTTTGTAAGAGCCATCTAAACGGCCGCGGACACGGTGGCAGGAAACACGGCTGCCAAGAACGCGCTGCTCTGCTGTTACTGTTGTAAACTCTCGAGAACGATGTAAATCTTCTACATAGTAATCTAAATATTCAGCTCCTGCCGCCACGACGAGTTGTCCTTGTTCTGCGGTTGCTGCGACTTCTTTTTGATGAGCGAATTGTCCGATCTCTAACGGTTTTAATAAATTCGTTAAATCCATTTTTCCTAATCCGCGTGTTTGTTCAAGCAAATCGGAACGGCCGACAAGCTGTTGAAGGTTGTCATAGCCGAGCGAAGCCGTTAACGCTTTTAGCTCTTCGCCAAAGGCTGTAAAGAAATTCACTAAATTTTGTACCGCTTGCTCGAATTGACGTGGAACGAAGCGGCGCAATCCGTGCTCTTTTGCTTGCGCCTCTGATTCAATTTGTGTTGCGATTCCGACGTGGCATGTATCTAAGTGACAGCCGCGGCAAGTTGTACAACCGATCGCAATCATCGCCAACGTACCGAATCCAACGCGATTGGCGCCAAGCAACATCACTTTGATGACGTCAAGTGCGCTTTTCATTCCACCGTCTGCCCATATTTCCACTTTGTTTCTCAATCCGGCTTCTAAAAGGGCGTTATGTGCCGCTTTGACGCCGATTTCCACAGGCAGGCCAACGTGTTGGATTGCATGAATTCGGGCGGCACCTGTACCGCCATCGAAACCGCTTAACGTAATAATATCAGCGCCTGCTTTTGCGATTCCTACAGCGATTGTACCGATGTTTGGAACAACCGGAACTTTCACGGCTACTTTTGCTTGATCGTTTGCTGTTTTTAGTTCGGTAATCATTTGAGCCAAATCTTCAATTGAATAAATATCGTGGTTGTTCGATGGTGAAATTAAATCCGATCCGATGGTTGCGTTTCGAGCTTCAGCGATTTTCGCGGTTACTTTCGAACCAGGGAGATGTCCGCCTTCTCCAGGTTTTGCCCCTTGCCCAATTTTAATTTCTAAAAGATTCGATGAATTAAGCAGTTCCGCATTCACGCCAAAGCGTCCGGAAGCGATTTGCTGCCCTCTTGTTCGCGGATATTTGCCTAACATATCTTTAATTTCTCCGCCTTCGCCGTTTAAGCTGACCATGTTTAAACGATCGGCCGCTTCTGCGTAGGCGCGAAAAGCAATTTCGTTTTGTGAACCGAATGACATCGATGCAATAACGAATGGGAGGCTATGTTCGCCAACAGAAATATCGACTTTGTCTTTCGGAATCGCTTTTTTCGCCTTTTTCAAATCGGTTAAATGGCGGATCGTTGTTGGCGTTTCCGTTTCAATTTCTGTTAATTTTTCACGATAGCTATCATATGAACCAGTTTGCGCCACTTCGCCAATCGCTTTCCAAATGCGCGGGAATACATGGAACGTTTTTCTTGGTTTCGCTTGCTTGTTGGCAAAATCCTCTGCACGCTCGATCGCATCTTTTTTCAGTGCTTCAAAATTGTATTCAAGCGAGTTGGAACCGAAGAAATTCACAATATTTAAAACAGATGCAATTTCCTCATGTAATCCGATCGAAGAGAAGAGGCGGCTATACCCTCGCAATTCGTGAATGCCGATCGTTGAAATGACTTTTTCTAGTCCTTTGTTTAACGCATGGAACAAATTAATCGATGGTCGGATCGATTCATCTGTGACCGTTGCAAACATTAAATAAGGACTGATCACGTTCGCTCCTAAACCGTAAGCAACAATGAAGTCGTGAAGCGAGCGAATGGCACCTGAACGAAGCAATAATGAACAGTCACGGCGCAATTGCGCTTTCGCTAGCGCTTGATCGATCGCGGATGTGACAAGCAATGGATCGATCCAAAGTTTTCCGTTTCGATGCGCTTCGGAATCGTCAATGACGATTAATGTTTTGCCGTTTTTAACAGCTTCACATGCTTCATCGGAAAGACGTTTTAAAGCGTCTGGAATGGTTTCTTCTATAGAAAATGTTGCTGATAAGAAATGGACAAGCTTTTTCTCTTGGAATGAATGAACAAGTTGATCGTAAGACGGTTGCTTCAGTTCTGGGGCACATTCGCAACCGATTTTCCCTTCAATTAAAATTGGCGAAAGCAATTCAACAACGTAAGATTCGCTGTCGGTTTCGAATAGGTTAGGGCGTTTGCCAACGACGGTTCTTGTTGAGAAATGTTCTGTTTCACGGTCGCGGTCAATCGCTGGGTTCGTTACGACAGCGACGCTTTCTTTAATGAAGTCCGCTAAGTTTTTTCGATTCGGATCGATGGCAGCTAAAGGAGCATCGTGTCCGAGCGAACGAATCGGTTCAACGCCTTTTTCAGCCATTTGTTCAAGCAATTGAATGTGTTCGCGATCCCAACCAAACGCTGCGTATTGGCCGTCATGCACTTTTGTTGGATGAGAAACCATCACATATTTTTCGAAAGATGGAGGATCTAATCGAAAACGATAGTTTGTGATGTTGATTCGCTTTGACAAACGAGAATAAACTTCCTCTTGATATTGGGCGTATTCGTAAACTTGAATGTTTCCATCTTCTCCCCACTTTAAGCCGATTTTTTCTCCTGGGGCGAGAGGTTTTGGTTCTCCTGTATATTCACTAGAAGGAATAATGCCTGGTTCGGATGAGAAGATGTAACGATCTTCTGTTTCTAATTTCCAAAGCGGGCGCAACCCAAGCGCATCGACGCTAAACACAGCTTCGTCCGCATAGCGAGAAATGATTCCGGCTGGACCTTGCGCAAAATGCCCCCATGCTTCACGAATGTAGGCATATAAGTCTTGTAAATGTTCTGGATAGTTTTTAATTTCGTTCACGATTGGAGGGAATAAGAAATCCATTGCTTCAAATAAGCTATACCCGTGGCGAGAAATGAGTGTTTCCATCGTTCGGCTTAAGTCTTGTGAGTCGCTTCCTCCATGTGTGAGCGGAACGCCGATCATCGCCGCTTCATCGCGCAGTTTAGCAATCGTATTAATTTCACCGTTGTGCCCTAATACGCTAAACGGTTGAACGCGGAAAAAGTTTGAAAGGGTATTGGTTGAATAGCGATTATGACCGAGCGTCATCGTTGAAGCGACAAGCGGGCTGGCAAGATCGTGATAGTACTTTGGCAAAATATCGCCTGCCCCCATGACTTTATATACAGCATGGTAGTTGCTTAACGAAGCGACGTGAATGTTCTCGTCTTTTTCAATTTCAATAAGAAGTTCGAATAGTTGTTTAGCTAGATTTGAAGAATCCGAAGGTAAAAGAGCCACTTGCCAAAACACAGGTTCTTCACGCAGAGCAATTGGTCCGAGCGCACTAGAAGATGTGACGCGGTCAGACTCGAAAATAAGCGAGAAACCAAAACGAGTAAAGAGTTCACGAATATGTTGTTTTTTCTCATCAACATTGACTGTTCGATTAATAAAAATATGGCCGACTGTAAAATCATCACGATCGACAAGTTGAGGGTTTGCTCCCGATTGCGCCAATTTTTCTTTCCAAAGCGCTTTTGGAATGTCGATATGAATGCCGACTCCATCGCCTTCGCCATTGATAAATCCAGCACGATGATTCATTTTAACGAGGGCGTTAATACATGCCATAATATTTTCTTTTGTTGGAATGCGACGCTTTTCAATGGCAGAAACAATTCCGCATGCATCATGTTCAGCGTGATGGAAATCTTTAAATGAACTTGGGTTCCATTTTTCTTTCATGTTTTTCGGCTTTAAAGTGGATGGTTTCCACTTCTCGCCTTGGTCACCTCCTATGCTGAATCTATGGTAAATGCTAAAATAATTTTAAAAAGATGTAATTTTCAGAATTGTATAGTTTATATTATCATGTTAAAAAAGTAAAATCAATTATTTATTCATCTTTTTGGATATAATATTCATTATCTGTAACAAAAAATCCATACTTTTTGTAATCGCTTTCATTTATTTATATAGAAAAAAGCAGAGAATTCTTTTTTCTCTGCTTTTTTAGGTTTTGTATATTTATGCATTTTTAAGTGATTTAAATGCATTTTTAACCGCTTCAATTGTATATTCGATATCTTGTTCGGTGTGAGCTAATGTAATAAACCATGCTTCATATTTGGATGGAGCAAGGTTAATTCCTTGTCTTAACATAAGTTTAAAGAATTTCGCAAACATTTCTCCGTCTGTCCGTTCGGCTTGCTCGTAATTTTCTACTTTTTCAGTCGTGAAGTAAACCGTGAGCGCGCCTTTTAAGCGGTTGATGGTAACAGGGATATCGTATGTGCGAGCATGCGTTAAAATTCCTTCTTCTAACATCGCGCCAAGTTTGTCAAGATGCTCGTATACTCCCTCTTGCTGCAATACTTCCAAGCAAGCAATTCCCGCTAAAATCGACGCTGGATTTCCTGCCATCGTACCAGCTTGGTATGCAGGGCCAAGCGGAGCGACTTGTTCCATAATGTCTTTGCGTCCGCCGTAGGCACCGATTGGCAAGCCTCCGCCGATAATTTTTCCAAGAGCGGTTAAATCCGGCTTCACGCCTAACAAATCTTGTGCTCCACCGTACATGAAACGAAAGGCTGTAATGACTTCATCGTAAATGACAAGCGCTCCCGCTGCATGGGCAATTTCGTTAATGGCTTCAAGAAAACCTGGTTTCGGTTCAACAATTCCAAAGTTCCCTACAATCGGTTCAACGAGAACAGCCGCTACTTCGCTTCCCCATTTGTCCATTGCTTGTTTAAAGGAATCAATATCGTTATACGGAACGGTAATGACTTCTTGAGCAATGCTTTTTGGAACACCGGCGGAATCAGGAGTTCCTAATGTAGATGGGCCAGAACCAGCAGCAACGAGAACAAGATCGGAGTGGCCATGATAACATCCGGCAAATTTAACAATTTTATCGCGGCCAGTGTAAGCGCGGGCAACGCGAATTGTGGTCATCACTGCCTCTGTTCCGGAGTTGACAAAACGCACTTTTTCCAATGAAGGAATCGCTTCTTTTAACATTTTCGCAAAAGTAATTTCGTAAGGGGTTGGTGTGCCGTATAGCACGCCATTTTCTGCTGCATGTTGAATCGCTTTTGTAATATGCGGATGGGCATGACCTGTAATAATGGGACCATAAGCTGCCAAATAATCGATGTATTTATTGCCATCAACGTCCCAAAAATAAGCGCCTTGTGCTCGTTCCATCACGACAGGTGCACCGCCGCCAACCGCTTTATAAGAGCGAGAAGGGCTGTTGACGCCGCCGACGATATGTTCGAGCGCTTCTTTATATAATTGCTCAGATTTTGTAAAATTCATTCCGGAGTTCCTCCTTCATCGATTTCTACTAACGCTTTTTATTCTAACACATTTGTATAAGCACACAATTTGTTCACTTCGTACATTTTCGTTACACTATTTTTATCGCTTAGTTATTCAACGAGAGGTGAGTAGGATGACATACGCAATTGAAGTTGAAAAATTGAGAAAGGAGTTTAAATCATATTCAAGCCGTTCCGGTCTGATCGGGGCGTTTCGTGATTTATTTACGAGAAATTACAAAATCATTCGTGCGGTTGATGATATTTCGTTTAAAGTCAAACAAGGAGAGATGGTTGGATATATCGGTGAGAATGGTGCAGGAAAATCAACAACCATTAAAATGTTGACCGGCATTTTAACTCCTACTTCTGGTAAAGTGATCGTGAACGGGATGAATCCTCATAAGGAACGAGAAAAGTTTGTCCAAACCATCGGGGTTGTCTTTGGCCAACGATCTCAACTGTGGTGGGATATTGCTGTACAGGAGTCTTTTCGTCTTTTAAAAAAGGTGTACCGAGTATCGGATCGCGATTATAAGGAGCATATGGAACATGTCATCGAGACGCTTGATATTGGTCCTTTATTAGACAAGCCCGTGCGCAAATTATCACTTGGGCAGCGAATGCGTTGCGAGTTGGCAGCTGCTTTAATTCATAATCCGCCGCTTCTCTTTTTGGATGAACCGACCATCGGTTTAGATGTGCTTGTCAAATTGAAAATCCGTCAGTTTTTAAAGGAAATTAATGAGAAATATAATACGACGATTTTACTGACAACGCACGACATGTCAGATATCGAAGCGCTTTGTGAGCGCGTCATTATGTTAGATGAAGGAAAAATCATTTATGACGGCTCATTGCAAAAACTCAAACAAAATTGGGGAGAGGGCAAACAAATTCAATTTCAGTTTCGTCATGAAGTGACAAAGGAACAGCTGATTTCGTTAACAAATGATTTGAACGTAAAATGGGAAGCTGGCGAGCAAAGTCATAGTTGGATTGCTCACGTTCGCGCGCAAGATATGGCGGAAGTGATTGGAAAAGTGGTCGCTGCGTATGAAATTAAAGACATTAACATTCGGGAAACATCTACTGAGGAAATTATTCGCAACATTTATGAAGAAGGGATTGTCCATGGCTAAGTATATTGAGATGATTCGCATTCGTTTTTTAATGATGCTTGCTTACCGAACCAATTATTATAGCGGCATTTTAATTTATAGCATCAATATCGGCGCTTATTATTTCCTATGGTCGGCGATTTACGGAGGACAATCATCGATTCAAGGAATGTCCGCTACACAAATGACCACGTATGTCGCTGTCGCCTGGATGGCTCGGGCTTTTTATTTCAATAATATTGATCGTGAAATTGCGATGGAAATTAAAGAAGGAAAAGTAGCGATTGAATTGATTCGTCCTTACAGTTATTTAGGGATGAAAATGATGCAAGGACTCGGGGAAGGAATTTTCCGTCTCTTTTTCTTTTCCGTTCCTGGAATGGTGATCGTCGGATTGATTTTTCCGCTTCAATTGACAACGAATTTGCATACGTGGGGCTATTTTGCGATTTCTACCCTTTTGAGTTTTATGATCAATTCTCAACTGAATTTACTTGCGGGAGTTCTCACGTTTTTTACGTTGAATGGTGAAGGGTTGTTGCGGGCAAAACGATTTGTCATTGATCTTCTTTCAGGTCTGATTTTGCCGATTAGTTTTTATCCAGAGTGGGCTCAACAATTGATGAAATATCTTCCTTTTCAAGGGATTAGCTATATTCCGAGCATGATTTTTACGGAAAGTTTTACAAACGATGAGATTCTTCAAGGGTTATTATTCCAAGCGGTTTGGGTCATCATTTTAGTGATTCCGATTCAGTTTTTATGGAGGATCGCGAAGAGAAAGCTCGTCATTCAAGGGGGATGATCTATGTTTTACATTTCAATCTTCTTTCAATACATGAGCCAATACTTAAAAACAAAGTTGCAATATCGGGCGGATTTATTGGTTGAGTTTTTGTCGGATTTAATGTTCCAAGCGGTGAATTTAATATTCATTCTTGTTGTTTTCGGGCATACGCAAATGTTGCATGGATGGACGCGTGATGAAATCATCTTTATTTATGGCTTTTTTTTAGTTCCGTTTTCCGTCTTTGCTTCTTTCTTTAACATTTGGGATTTTAATGAACGCTATATTGTAAGAGGAGAAATGGATCGCGTGTTGACGCGCCCGGTGCACAGTTTATTTCAAATCATTCTTGAGCGAATGGAGCTTGAGTCGCTTCTTGGGGGAGTAACAGGACTCATTATTATGGCTTATGCGGGTTCGCGGCTGCATCTTGCGTTTCATTGGTACGATGTGTTTATTTTTATCTTGTTTGTATTAGGTGGAACGCTTGTGTATGCCGGCATTTTTATTTCGCTAGCAACCATCAGCTTTTGGTCGGATGCGCGAAGCTCGATTATGCCGATGATGTACAATATTGGAAACTATGGCCGTTATCCTGTTGATATTTATAACCGCGTCATCCGTTATATTTTAACGTGGGTGTTGCCGTTTGCTTTCGTAGGCGTCTATCCTTCCGCTTATTTTCTCGGCAAGAAGGAATGGTATGTGTATTCATTTTTAACCCCAGTGATGGGAATCGTCTTCTTTATGATTGCTATTTTCCTATGGAATGCAGGAGTGAAGCGGTATCGGGGAGCAGGAAACTAGTTGGAATGTTTCGGACCATCCCTCGTATATATGGACATAGACGGAGGGATGGGTGTGGGATACATTTTTCTCGTAGTTATTGTGGTGATGGTATGTGTAAGTGTTGTTTCTATGTGGACAATCGAACAGCGATCGAATAAGGCTGTTTCCTTTGAAAATTTTTTATCCATTCTATTTGTATATTTGACAGTGATGATCGGTTTTGGGCTTATTTATGCAGTCTTGCAAGTAAACGGACATGCTATTTTGTTGGAGAATGGATATGTGTTTGGAAAGGGCGATTTTTTAGGAAATCTTCAAACGAGTTTTTATTTCAGTGCAATAACATTGCTTTCAGTTGGATATGGTGATATTGTTCCAATTGGGATTGGGCGATGGATTGCAATCATCGAAGCGCTGTTGGGATACGCGCTTCCTGCCGCTTTCGTCGTTCAAACGGTTATGGATTTTGAGAAAAAATAGATGTGGAGGGATGAATGGTGCAAATTGGGCAACTTGCGCCGGATTTTGCTTTAAAAGCAAGCAACGGTGAAATGGTTCAATTATCTGATTTTCGCGGAAAGTATGTCGTTCTATATTTTTATCCTAAAGATATGACGCCAGGATGCACAACAGAGGCTTGTGATTTCCGCGACCATTATCGTGAATTTCAAGATTTAAACGCAGTCATTTTAGGAATCAGCACGGATTCGTTGGAACGTCATCAAAAATTTATAGAAAAATATAGCTTGCCATTTTTGTTGTTAGTTGATGAGCAACACGAAGCGTCTGAAAAATATGGGGTTTGGAAGTTGAAGAAAAACTTTGGGAAAGAGTACATGGGAATTGAGCGCTCAACCTTTATCATTGATCCGAATGGGATATTAATCAAAGAATGGCGAAAGGTAAAAGTGAATGGGCATGTGGAGGAAGTATTAAAATTTTTGAAAGAAATTTCTTAAACAAGGCAAATAACTATACGGCTCGGGGGTGTTGAGCGTACTCTATAGTAGGGCATACACCTCCTCGGATAAAAAATTTGGCGATCTCATTCGTGTGAGATTGCTTTTTTTTGGAGTAAAAACATCGGACAAATCATATAATGATACTTGAAATGTTGACAAAATCACAGATTTTCTTGTACACTGATTATAAAAATTATAAAATAATAATTATAATTTTTTTAAACGAAAGTGGGGTGCAAGGCGGTGTCGCACGCACAACAATTAAAAGAAGCGCTTCATACATTGAAAGAAACAGGTGTTCGTATTACCCCGCAGCGTCACGCGATACTCGAATATTTGATTCAATCAATGTCCCATCCTACAGCCGATGAAATTTATAAGGCGTTGGAAGGGAAATTTCCGAATATGAGTGTCGCAACCGTGTATAACAATTTGCGGGTTTTTAAAGAAGTCGGTCTTGTTAAAGAATTGACATACGGCGACTCTTCAAGCCGTTTTGATTTTGTGACGTCTGACCATTATCATATTATTTGCGAGCAATGTGGGAAGATTGTTGATTTTCATTATCCGGGATTAGATGAAGTAGAAGCTTTAGCGGCTCATGTAACAGGGTTTAAAGTGAGTCATCATCGAATGGAAATTTACGGAACATGTCAAGAGTGTCAAAAAAAGCATGCGCACTAAAAAGCTGATAGCGAGAGGAAGCTATCAGCTTTTTGATTTTTTCGATTTTCGATTATATTTTTCATCAAATTCTTTTCCTTCTAGTTCAGGGTCAAGGGTTAATGGCTCGTTGCAATACATGCACATATCTACTCTTCCAAGCATTTTCGTTACTTTATTGCAAGAAGGACATACAACTTGGACAGTCCTTGTTGATAACATACCAATCCAGAAATATACAACTGTACTTGCAATGATAAAAAGTAGCCCTAAAATCATAAATATCGTCATAACGAGCATGGATGTTCGGAAAAATACTCCTACATACATCACTAAAAAACCGATAAAGATTAAGCTTAATGCAAATGTTCGAATTTTGTTAATCTTGCTTGAATATTTTAATCCCACTTTTTTTCCCTCCTAAAATAAACTATATCATAAGATGAATGGGGAAGCAGGGATTTTTTCGATTTTTGTCGAATGGAACAAAACTATCTAAAATTGGGGGAATTGTGATGGAGGATTTACTTCGGCCGATTTATCAAGAAAAGGCGAGTCATAAAAATACTCTGGGGATTTTAATGATTGAAAAAGTAGTTCAACACTCTCCTGTGACGGATACGTTCAATATCGTTTTGTTTGTCATTGTTCAAAATGCTGAACATCCTGTTTTTATTAAACATTATGCTTTTCATGACCAAAAAGCTGCTTTACATATTGTTGATGAGCAAAAAGTGCGGGAGTGGATTTTATACGGTTCCAATCGAAAAGTGATTGATTGGTTGTTAAATGGAAAAATTTTATTTGATCGAAATGAATATATATCGAATTTAAGAAAAGAATTGTTAGAGTTCCCTAAAGAAAATAGAAAGTTAAAAATGGGATTAGAGTTTGCGAAGTTGATTCGCAGATACATGGAGGGGAGAAGTTTTTTTGAGAAAGAGCAATTTTTAGATGCTTACAATCATGTTCTTCATGCTTTGCACCACCTTGCACGGCTATCCGTAATTGAACATGGATTTTATCCTGAAGTAACCGTGTGGAACCAAGTTAAGAACATTGAACCGCAAATTTATAAGCTGTACGAGGAATTGATCGAAAGTGAAGAACCGTTATACAAACGATTAGAATTGTTATTTTTAGCGAGCGATTTTTTAATCCATTCCAAATTGGATGTAGGGGCTAGTCATTTAATCAGCGTGCTTGAGACAAAAAACGAACCGTGGTCTATTTTTGATATGTATCGTCATCATGAACTTGAAGCGTATTCTATAGATCTTGTCATTATGCTTGAATTTTTAGTGGAGAAAAACGTGTTATCGATTGAAACTGTTCATACGAAGGGGCAAGGGATTTATCATCGTTATTATTTCGTTGAAAAAAATTTATAAAAAGGTGTTGACTTCAGAAAATAGCCATGATATATTTTAAGACGTCGCTACGATGATGTGGCGATGTGAAATAAGAAGTTGACAATGAAAAAACATGATGTTATGATGAAGAGGTCGCCTTGAGCAGGCGAAAAGTAATGTTCCTTGAAAACTGAACGAAACGGAAGCGTGAAAGCTAGCGAGAAAACTTTCTATGGAGAGTTTGATCCTGGCTCAGGACGAACGCTGGCGGCGTGCCTAATACATGCAAGTCGAGCGGACCGAATGGAAGCTTG
>NZ_SLUL01000013.1 GCF_004341205.1 Thermolongibacillus altinsuensis | reverse complement strand
TCATAAGGGAGGTAATGAAAATTGGAAATCAGGTGGCTCATTTTTTATGTGATCGAACCCTTCAAAAGTGGCTCAACTTTAAATTATCAAATACACCCATTTTCGTATGAAAGGCAATGGAAACTTTGTTCACTGGTGAAGTTACACAACGGACGATATTCCGGCCATTCTTTTTAACAATATTAAAAAATTCATTGTACAGTCGTTTTCCAATACCGTGTTTCCTATAATCCGGATGAACTCCAACAAAGTGTATATATGCTTCTTCTGGATATGTTTGGGATAGAAAACCTATCAAAAATCCAACGATTTTTCCATCTTTTTCGGCAATGAAACTTGTATTTTTAAAATGGTCGAAGAATAATTTTGGCAACTTATCAGACATTTGTCTTCCGCCCCACCACTCATTGATTAGTGGAGAGATGACATAGTAGTCTAACCATTTCACTGAACGAATTTCCATCTTAATCCCCCTTCATTTGTAAAAGTATGACTATCATAAAAGCAAATTTAGTGCTATTCTTCAACTAATTCGCCCGTTAGCCAACCATGAAGCAAGTTTCTCCACAGATGATGGAAGTTAATTCTTTCTTTCATGGAAGTTGAACAAGAACATTTTTTATATTTTCTCATCTTGCAAAAAAGCTTGTAGAATTTTTCCTCAAACTTTTAAAGTCATTGCCACTATTCAACTACAGAACCCCATTAGCGGAATAAACATACTTTCACAAAAGATGACTAAATCCACTTTTCCATGAATATTAATTCATCCGTTTTAAAACCCAATTTTTCATAAAATCCTTGAACTTTACAATTTTGACGGTCCATTCAGGTTCTTTAACACGATTTAATAAATCCCAAGGCAAAAACACATCAATATCGGTAAAATCATCAAAAGCTACAATTGCAATTTCCATTAAATATCCTCCCCAAAATCTTAGCCCTTTTACTTAATATACTCTTCTTCAATCTGTCCTGTTATCTAGCCATAAAGCGAGCTTCCCCACAGATTATGCAAGAAGTTCTATCCTTCCACGGGAGCTTAGTAGAGTTGACATTTGGTTTGATGATGATTTAGCAAAATATCATTCAAGAAGAAAGACTTCATCGCCTACATGAATTTCACCTGTTTTTATAACAGAAGCATAAACGCCAAAATGATTATTTCTTTGTTGTACAAGAGTTTTAAGCAAAGACGAATCTTGTTCTGCATTATCAGGATTAACAGCAATAATCATGCACCGTTCACAATGTCTTTTTAATTGAATCTCCACTTCTCGTCCTATTTTAATCCTTCTGCCAAACCACGTTTCTTCAATAAATGGGACTTTCTCTTTTAATGATATAAGTAAATTAGGGCGAAAACGTTGATAATTGACCTCTTTTCCCCATATTTCTTTTAATTTAAGCAAAGAAGCATCCGTTACCAATTGAATGTGTTCTTCTTCAATTGCCCCTAAAGGTACATAAGAGGGAGTATATTTTACAAGAGAAACTTTCCGTTTCGATTTGTTTTCTATTTCTCTAATTAGGTCTTCATCCCCCCAATCAACAACCTTACCTTCAGGTGTCGTTATTTCGACTCTGGGGTATTCTTCCATTAACTCTTCCCTAACAAATCTTGCTTTATATCGAACCATTTCTGGGAATTGTGTTATTGTTAAAAACTTCCCTAGTCTTGTTTCATCTAAAAAAGCATGACTACGGTCGCCATACAAACCATATTCCATTACTTTAGTTTTTTGTACACTCTCTCCATGGAAAGATTTCACAGGGTAACGGACAATTTCCTTGATATGGCCGATTAACATTTCATTCTCTCCTTAAATTAATTTTTGTCTACCAAAATTATACAAAAATCTACTCATTCATCACTTCCGTGACACCACAGATGATAGAAGTTAACTTGTTCTTCCATGGGGGGTGAATAAAGGATTATTCTTTTTAAACTCATTCCATTCCTCACGAAGAATACCCATTCGGATGGAATCATAGTATTCGCCATTATAGTAGCGGCATTTTCTCATTCTACCTTCTAATCGCATTCCCAATTTTTCCGCACATCTTATCATTCGTGGATTTCCAGACCAAGTCGTCAGACCCACTCTCTCGATGGTTAGATTTTCAAAGAGATAGTCAATCCATAAAGACAATGCTTCCGTTCCAAATCCACCATTCCAATGTTCAGGAGAATATATGACGATTCCCATTTCAAGCCATCGTGTACGCTTATCCTCCCAATAATAGCTAACCATACCTATAATTTGACCTTGATGTTCAATAATCATTTGACTTGGTACATCCGTAACATTCATTCTTTCTTCCATTCTCTTATCTCTTAGAAAACTTTTCAAAGGTACAAAATTCAAGCGGATAATAAGGAGCGTCGTACTTTTTCCATTCTGGATTCTCCACACCGTATATCAGGTTATATAGAATTGGCAGATCATCCCGTGTTGGTGTGCGCAGAGATATTCTTTTTCCTGTCAGCAACAACTTTTGTAACATATATCCCCCCCCTATCTTACAGAATTCAACAATCCATGCTATTATCCCTTTTCTAAAAGGCTCTATATCGTTAATGGTTGATTTTCGACCAAATGAAAAAGCCACCTTATGATGTAAGGTAGCGTTTTTGTACATATTTTATTTAACTATCGCACCATTCGTTCAATAACTCTTCGTTACTTTCTTTAACTCCCGAGTATATATAATGGTTCTTACCGAAAATAAATACTTCTTTTTCCTTAGTAAAACCAATCTTCTCTGCCACACGAATGGATGGAACATTTCTTGGATCAATAATACTGATCAGCTTATTTAAACCCAATTTGTAAAACGCATATTCCTTGCACGCTTTGGCTGCTTCTGTTGCGAATCCCTTTGACCAATACTTTTTATTCATGTGATATCCAATCTCCACCTCAATACTGTCATTTATTTTTTGTTTAACAAGACCACAATCACCTATCAATTCATTCGTTTCCTTCAAACAAACCGCCCATAATCCATAACCATCATTCCGATATCTTTCTTGATTTCGTTTAATCCAGTCTTGAGTTTGCTGAATGCTAAAAGGGGCTGGATAAAACTTCATGGTTTCTGGGTCAGAAAAAATATGATGTAGAGGAGTAATATCCTCATCTTTATACTGTCTTAATATCAACCTTTGTGTTTCAAGAACAACCATTTCCCCATACCCTTCCCCTTTGTTTAATCTCACGTTTTAACTAATATTATTTGATTTAAGATAATGAATTCCTTGCTTCTTCAACCTTTCTGCTCCCTTAGCCAACCATGAAGTAGGCTTCACCACAGATGATGGAAGGTAACTAGTTCTTCCATGGGAGACAATCATGTCGCATCTATACGGCACCATCAGGAGAATGAAAAAGGATAGCTTAATAAAAAAACTACTGGATACACTAACTGATTTCATAAACTAACCATTCAGACAATTGACCCCCCATTTTGTTGTAAAGAGATTGAGCAACTAAATTATCCTTTGCAGTTTCCCATGTCATGTAGGCAAAATCATTCTCTCTTATATAAGACAAGCATGTTTGAAACAGTTTCTCACCTAGTTTTTGCTCTCTTGCTTCTGGTATCACAAATAAGTCATTTAAAATAGCCATCCTGAAGAGTGCTAAAGGAGAAATACAAGGTTGCAAAACCTAATAATTTTCCATCTTGTTCTGCAACAAATTGTATTCCACTGGCGGGGTTATCCAATAGATTCTGCATCAATCCTTTCAGTGACTCTTCCGTTGGTTTAGGTCTTTTATAAAAATCCACAATGTATTGATACATTAAATTTAAAAGTTGCGGAATATCCTCTCGATTAGCTGTTCTTATAGCTAAATCCCCCATCTCTTTTCCCCTCCATTTGTATCTTTATGTATAAAGGAATTTAACCTTAAAAAATTGATTTTGCATCTTGCGGCAATTCTTTTACGTGTTTTAGAAACTTTAGTGCTCTTTTACATTCTTCTTCAGGAAACTGAAAACCATATACTTGCCCAACATATTCAGCAGTTTTTTTGAATAAGTCATGGAATAAGAATAATGAACTCCAAATATTATCATAATTAGCATCTGTATATGTCTTCTCAAAGTCATTCCAAATTTCAGGCTCCAAGAACTTTTTTAAGCGTCTTCCTCCTTTTCCAATCGAGTATTTATAATCTGTTTTAATCCCTATATACCATTCAAGCATTTGAATTAATGGCTCACGTAAAACAATATCTATTAAACGCATTAACAATGGTAATTCTTGTCTCCAAATGGTTTTTGGAATATGAGATCCTAATCCCCATATAAAACTATTACAACAATCGTTATATAATTTTTCCGTTGGTTTTTTAATAAGATAACTTTGTTCACTTGGAGGTGGGATATCTGGAATATTGTGGTCTTTGTCCAGTAAAACCTTTGTCAAACTATCTTTAATTAGTTCATCCACTTTACTTATGTGAATAAAATGCATATCAATTCGGTTTCCATCCATAAATTGCATTAAATATGTATAACGGCCATCGCCAATGGGAGGTGGAAAAATTTTATCTTCAGGTTTTTCCATAAGCATTACTTCCCCAAAGTGAGACAAAATATAGTTTTCATCTTTAAATGGTTTAACACTTGTAACTAAATATACAATATCATAGTCTTGAAATATATCTTTTTCTATGTTTGGATTTACACGAGAACCGTTCATTAGCACTCCACGTATACGATGATCTTGCTTAGCAAATGTTATGATTAAATCCAACATTTCTTGTTCTGTTTTCATTTTCACATATATCACCCCTTCCTTCGATACGAACGGTCTCCATATTTTCTTTTTTAGCATTCCTACCCCCAAAAGTTAAGAAGTAATATTCTAATTATACCATCCAGAGATTATATTTTTTATTGAACTAAACTGCCCCGTTAGCCACCCATGCATCGCTTCGTCGGTACCACTGATGATGGAAGTTAATTTATTCTTCCATGGGAGCTTCAGAAGAAAAGAGCTACTGCAGCAACCCCAATGGAATCGTTTATTCATAAAAAGGTTGATTATGTTGTAGTTATGCCTTTTGTAACAGATTCAACAATTCTTGTTCTGAAACGGGATGATAAAGAGCATGATCCGCATTAGTCATTACCGCCCAGTATCTGTCACCGTATGACCAGTGCCACCATTCCGTGAAGTAGTTAACAAAACCAACAGACTGAAGAGCGTGTGCGAGGATCTGGCGATTTTGCATTGCTTGTGTACTGATGTTTGTCGCATCAAAAAAAGTTGCGTTGTCCGTTTCTTGCGGTATGGCATCATACGGTGTGCCAAGATCCAATTCGATACCATTGGCGTCAATCAGGGTTAAGTCTACTGCACCACCTGTTGGATGAGGAGCTACATCAGGAGGTGCTACGTATTTGGATGCCTCAGCCATTAAATGATCTAAATCTCGATTTGAAGAATTTTCCTTTACCCGTTGTAATGCCCGCTCAAAGGCTCGCTGTTGAATATGTAAAGGACTGTATCCTTCCTTAATGAAAAAACGAATACCTTTTGGAAGTAATTTTTTAGCCAAGGAAAGTTTATTAGCTACGGAAAGGCGGACAAAAGAAAAGTAACGACTCCTGTTAGAAAGAGATGGATCTACAACGATATCTGGATCAAAATTAACAAGGTCAACAAATGGTTCTTGAGAAGGATGTACATTCATTGAGAAAACTAATGGATCACTCATTAAGATTTTTCTTAATTCTTTCATAAAGCTATCCCCTTCTTATAATGGTTTAGCCACCTACAAAAAACTCCGGATTTCTCCGTTCAATCTCTCAGCAAACAAATCTAAATCTTTAATATGACCGACAACATTTTCTATTGTATATGATTCAACCTATATTTTCTAGGAATATTTTGAAAATTCTATTGTTGAACTATACTGTCTCGCTAGCTACCCATGAAGTGAGCTTCACCATAGAGGCTTAATAGGAACCCAAAAAATTCGTCTGAAGCTCTTCCTCTATCACCTTCCTCACCTTGTTATCCAAATAAACTTTATAAGCCTTTGCCTTTGGTCTAGAACTAACTATATTACTTATGTTTTGTTCGATATAATGGATGGCAACCCCGTCATCCGCTGCAATACCAGCTTGTATGTCTCCAGAATAAATTAGTTTATGATACGAAGGTCTTCTGTCTAACTCTCCATCATAATGCGGACAATTACTTCCCTTTAGAAAACCTAAGCATTTAATTGGTTCTAATCCCTCTCCAAATGAATCTGTGACGCCTTCCTCGAACCAACATATAGAACCAGCACTAATGCCAACTAAAACAATCCCTTGGTTCCAAGCTTTTCTCAAAATATTATCTAAACCCCACTCTTTCCATAAAACTAATAAGTTCCTTGTATTTCCCCCACCAACATATATAATATCCTTCCCCAGTATAAATCCCTCTAAATCCCTTGTTGGCGGTCTAAATAAAGATAAATGAGAAGGTTTGCAATTTTGTTTATTAAAGAAGTTATAATACCTTGATATATAAATGATCTGAATCCCCGCTGGCAGTGGGGATAAACAAATCTTTGGAGTAGTTTTCTTTGCTTGTTTCAATATGTACAAATCTAATAACGGGTTATCCGGTTCCATTGAGCCCCCCGCCGCCTAGAGCAATGATTTGCCGCATCTTATTCCTTCCTTTCTAAAAAGAACTATTTTCCACACCGATAATTTCTATGAATTAAAATCTAATCATTTTTCAACTAACCTTCCCCATTAGACACCCATGTCGCATTTCACAGCACCACAGATTATGCAAGAATTTCTATTCTTCCATGGGAGACAACCATGCCGCATAATTGCGGCATTATCAGAAGAATGAAAATATTCATTTTCAGGATAGACTTCCATGCCGCGTTGCGACACCAGCAAATGATGAAAATACAAATTTTCGGGATAGAAAAAAATGGCTGTAAGCAGAACACCCGCGTATTTTGCGGGTGTTCTGCTTAAATAACTAAAAGATTAAGTAAACTGTAAAGCTTCTATAACCATAAGAGAAGTCATTCCGCCTTTGGCTATGTATAGCCATGTGAATTTGAGGCTGCTTACTACGCTAGTCAGAGAAAAGTAGCTGACTAAGTTCAGCTATTTCTCTCTGTTTAACGTGTCCGTTTCCTTGACATAATACCACAAAAAAGTTTGTATAAAAAAAACAAGAAACTTTGTACAAACTTTTTATTGCAAGGCATCTTTTTCATATTTAGAGAAATCAGCTTTCTATCTGCAATTCTCATTTTACGTTGTTCTATTTTTCTGAGGCTACCCTTTAATAATCTTTTTTATGGATAATTTTGTTTGTTATTTATCTCTAATTTTTTTGAATGCGAACATTAAAGCAACAAAAAGAAATAAAAATATGATTATTTTCATTCATATTCACCTCAAAAAATGATTATAAGTTTTTCCTTGAATAGATTCGGATTGATATAATCATTGAAATTAATCCCATTAAAACAGCTATAGCAAAAGGTATCCAATCCTTTATAGATTGAGGTATTGGTAAGTCAATATTGATATTAATATCAATAGATTGATACCATTCAATAATAGTTGGCAGCGTAAACGGAGTTAAAAAGATCATAATGAGAAAAATATATTTTGTTTTTTCATACCCAAATTTGGTTTGAACAGGAATTAATATACCGAAAAAAACAGAAATAATAAGAAGAGCTACTCCTACACTATAAATACTTAACCGTGTTAATCCATATGATGCACCAATCACTGCAGCAAGATTATATAAAAGAAAGCACGCAATAAAAATGACGAGAATAAATACGTATTTTGCTTTAATAACACCATTTCGAGTATATGGAGTTGTACAAAGAAGGGCTGCCCCTTTATATTTATCCTCTTGAAACGAAATCATATTAAACAAAATATATTCCACAAATAAAACAGTAGTAAGAAAACTTATAAAGCTGCCGTTACTTAATCCTAATTTTGAATTGATAAATATAGGTGCTACAATTGCAAAAATAAGCATAACCAATAGATACTTTTTTGCTAAAATTAAATCTTTTTTAACGAGATGAAGCAACAATTTTATCTCTCCTTTACATAAGCCAACATTACATCTTCAATGGAGGGTCTTTCTATAATAATATCTTTCATTTGCTCACATACTTGATCTACTTTATTGGTAATTCCTTCGAATCCAAATGGTGTTTGACGTAATCTTAAAAATAATTTAGTCGAGTGTTCATTTATTAAACGATTATCCCCTTTTATCAAAGCGTGTCTTTCTAATAGTTCGTCTTTACTTTCATTGAATACGATTTTGCCATTGTCGATTAAAATAAGCATATCAGCTACTTTCTCTAAATCAGACGTAATATGAGTAGAAAAGAAAACACTTTTCCCCTCTTCCTCCATGAAATCTAAAAGTATTTCCATTAACTCATTACGAATTAATGGATCAAGCCCACTTGTTGGTTCATCCATTATTAATAAATCCGCATGGTGAGATAGAGCTAAAGTAATAGCAAATTTCATACGCATACCTTTCGATAAAGTGGCAATTTTCTGGTTTAATTTTAAATTGAAACGATTTATGTAGTTTAAGAAAACAGATTCATCCCAATTCGTATATGCTGGGGCAATAATACTCTTCATTTCTTTCAATGTCATCTCTTCATAAAAATAGCCTTCGTCTAAAACTACACCAATGCGATTTTTTATTTCGTATTCATTTTTTTCCATATCTTTACCAAAAAATTTAATGCTACCGTCATCTTTGGGATAAAGTCCAAGAATGGTTTTAATTGTTGTTGTTTTCCCAGAACCATTTACACCGATGAATCCTGTTATGCAGCCTTCCTTTAGTGAAAAAGTTAATTGTTCTAAGCTGAAACTACCTAACTCTTTTTTTAAGTTATTTACCTCTAAAACGGCTTTCATCATTCATCATCCTCTTCAAAAATGATATCCATCATTGAGTAAAGTTCTTCTTTATTTATTCCAAGAGTTCTAGCCATTTGCCACACTTCTGAGAGCTTTTTTTCCACCAGATGCCTTTTAGATTCCAATAACATTTCCATGTTTTCAGACGCTACAAATGACCCCTTTCCTACAATAGTTATAATAAAGCCTTCTTTCTCTAACTCTTCATATACTCTTTTCGTTGTAAGAACACTAACATGCAAATCATTTGCTAATGAACGAATGGAAGGTAGTTTTTCTCCTTCTTTTAATTCTTGACGGAGAATGGCACCCTTAATTTGATCTTTTATTTGTTGGTATAAAGGTTGTTCGGAACTGTTTTTAATAATTATTTTCATAGAAAAACCTCTTTTAACTGTATATGTATTACATATACACCATATACATAATATACAATATTTACAATTTAATTTTAATTCAAATTTTTAGAAATATCAATGTGTTCACAAAATTGTAAAGGTGTTCAATAAGCAATGAATATAGAATATATCTTTTGTACTTTGAATAAATAATGCTCATATAAAGAAAATGCAGGGCAATTCGCAATAGGAATTTTACCCTGCTATGTTTTAGTTCAAGTTAAGAAATTATCTATTGTTTAAATTTGGGTGGATATTCAAACAAAGAAAGCAATAGGTTTTGTGTATCGTGAATAATAGTATCGAGGGATTGAATAGTTAGAACATTTTATTCTACTTCTCTCTTACATATTTTCCTATCTTTTTCTAGACAAATAAGTACACACGTGCTAATATGTACATAAATTAACTCAATTTATTTTTTGGCTACAATTATCATTTTTTTATACGAATTATCAAAGTTTATACGCGATTATTAAGTCAACATACCGACTTATCATTTTTTATCCTTCACTTTATATTATGTTAACTTAAATTCAAAAAATATATAAGCAGCTATTGGCTACTTACCTCCCCTTTCTTTATCTGATAAAATTCTTCGTTAATTTGCGTTTTAAGTACAATCCTTTATCATGATAAATCCAGTTGTAAAATTCTTTAATTATTTTTCTATCGCTCATATATAAACGAATATGTTTTTCTTTTAAAGAAACTCGTTAAAAAGCAATAATTTAACAAGCCACTCGACTTGATTTTCTTAGATTTCATGCATTAATATTCAATTCGTGAATTATAGCACCGGGTTTTTCTGTAACAAAATACAACAGGGTGAATTATTATTCTAAATCATCATAATTTGTGTAAATAATAGAAAAAAGCCCCCTTTCGATAAACAGAGGGAATGATAAAAACTGCCTATAATACACTTTATAATCTATTTATAATCTATAAACATTCTTAAAATGAAAGCAAGATCTAAGCACAAGTCTTTAAAGTCGGAAAACACATCTGATGTCAGTAAATCCTCCATCCCTTCATATTCTGGAAGCTTCCCGTGTATCTCAGCGATTGTTATGCATCATCACCATCTTATATACATTTTGCTTTAGGGTTGTTGATACCAACTATAGAAAATGAATGAGTACCAGCATATTAGAAAGATAAGCCATATCGCATTTCCCAAAACACCAATTTTTAAAACCATATCTTCTGATTGTTTTTTAGAAAGTTTTCCCCAAATGAATCCAATTGTAGCGGTTGGAATAATAATAAATAAATTTAACCCTTCAGAAGAAATAAACATAAGGGTCGAGATTACTAATAGTAATAATGGAACTATATTCAACAAAATGCCTCCCCTTTTTAATCAATTTGTTTTATTTCCTTTCTCGTTTTTAATATCACCTCTCAGCTTGTCACGTATATTGGCGTACAAAAGTAAATTCATAATAAAATAAATTGTTGTCCCTGTGACCAACGGATACTCAATTGTTTGGAAGAGAACCCAAGTAAATTTGATCTTCCACTAATAAATCAGGGGTATATAGCATTTACTGTCCTCCATGTAAATTTTGGGCAAACTTAACAAACCTTCTTGTTTGGATAGTGCGGTCCGCGGATCTTAAATCTCTGCTCTATACCCATTCTTCCAACAAAAACACTTTATTTCTTTCAAAGTCGTGAAGAATGGATGGAGGCAGCAGTTCACGCACTCTCTCTTTAGTCGACCAGCAATAATCGATATGTTCTTGCGAAAGAACGACTTCATGATGATCACTTTTGCATAAGTATGTAAGAATGACTACTTGTCGCGTGGCGTGCGTTTGGAACGTCGTCGCATATAAAATCCGCTCTGCTGTCACATCCCATCCGACTTCTTCTTGGATTTCGCGCAACAACGCCGCTTCTAAATCTTCCCCAAAGTGTATTTTTCCTCCGGCTAACTCCCATGTTCCCCCGCCCACTTCGTCATCATTAGCGCGTTGTACAATTAATACTTTTCCTTCGTGTAAAATAAACCCTTTCAAAACTACAACCATTTCATTTAAACCTGTCATTTCAAGCACCTTTCCTCATTATGAAATTATGAATATAACACAATGAATATAACACGGTTGCCCTCGCTCGATTAACGAATTAAGAAGAATCACCTTTATGGTTGTTGAAACCAACTATAAAATATATACCAGCACATTAAAAAGACAAGCCATACCGCGTTTCCATAAATCCTTACTTTCAAAACCATATCTTTTACTTGCTTTTTAGAAAACCTCCCCAAATCAATCCGATTGCGGCGGTTGGGATAATAAGAAAAGTGACATTTTACAAACTAATTTCATTTTTGTATCTATAGAATAATCTAAATGTTCTAGTAAAATATATCAAGATAAATTTGGGATATTTGGTATTTGTTTTATATGTATGCATCTATGTCTTTTGCAACACGTTCCTATATTGAAAAAGGACAGCCTTAATTTGGACTGTCCTTTTCGCCTTTGCGGATTGACCCCCTAAATTTGGACACATCCTATCTTATTTTAGGTTATTCTCAAAATTTCTCGTTTTTTCTTGGCAAGAAGACAAAATCCTCTTGCCTTATACGCGAACTTCTTTGATGATTAACGATTCCGTTTGCGCTTTTTTGTAAAATTCATGCGGTGGAAGATCGAGAATACTCGAATGAATCCTTCGCTCGTTATAAAATTTCATGTACTCCATCACGGCTTGATAAGCTTCTTCATAGCTGTCAAACGCCATTCTTCCTAGACATTCCTCCTCCAGTAAACGATGAAACGCTTCAATATGCGCATTCATATTCGGCGTCCGTGATGGAATCCGTTCATGTTCGATTCCAAATCGCTCACAGGCAGCTTCAAAGGCATGAGAAATAAATTGCGGGCCGTTGTCTGTCCGAATCACAGGTTTATTTGCCTGTTCAAATTGCTGACGCTTGAATAACGCTCTTTGAAGCGTCTTTACGGCATCGCTTCCTGAACAACTCAGCCCAATATGGTAATCAATCACCGAACGGTCGTACACATCGATGAGCGACAAAACAAAGAAAAAGCGTTCTTCTCCTTCAATATATCCGTATTTCACATCCATTTCCCATAACTGATTCGAGCCTGTAATAATGCGATTTCGAGCGAGTTTCTTCGGATATTGAATCCGTTTCTCTCGCTGCGGACGTAGTAAATCCATCGCTTTACACAATCGATATACTTTTTTCTTACTGATCACAAGCTGATGGTCTCTTCTTAACTGAATGGTCAGCTTGCGATATCCGTAGGCAAATCCTTCTCCCATCACAAGCTCAGAGAGCCATTCTTGGATTTGTTCGTCTGGCACTTTTTCGCCAGTTGCCGTTAGAGAGTAGCCGGGTGTTGGACGTCCCCCACCTACTGTTTTCTTCTCGACTTTTCCGTTCTGCTGATAATAGTAGGTTGAGCGATTGATTTCTAGAATCTCCAATACTTTTGTAATCGGATATCCTTTCTTGATCCACTGCTCGGCTACTTCCAATTTTTCAGTAAGTGAGGGTTCTTCTTTTTATCAAATCACGCAAAATCGCGATTTCTAAATCTTTTTCCCCTAATAGCTTCTTGAGCTGCTCGTTTTCTTCCTCCAGCCGTTTGATTTCAGCTGAAGAGGGAGAGGAAACCATTTCTTGTCCTAGTTTTCCTTCTTCATATGCCTTCACCCATCTTTGCACAAGATTCGGGCTAAGCTCGTATCTTCTAGCTACCAATGCTTTATTTCCAACTTCTAATGCTTCTTTCACCACTTGTAGCTTAAATTCCTTCGAATGTTTTCTTCGTTTCATGTATATCAAAAGCCCCCTTCATTTGGTCACTTCGATTATAAAAAACACCTTATCGAGTGTCCAAATTCATTAGGGGGCTAATGAGATAACACCAAGTGTTTACTATCACTCAATCACTATATTCCCTACATATTGAGCACTTCCACTATCGGTACGAAGGCCTACCTCAATTAGATACTCTCCTTTTTCTTTAGGGAAATAAAAATTACGGTTTTTATCAAGTTTCAATTCCATCTTTTTATCCTTCTGCCATAGCCAAACCCTTAAGTCTAAGACCTTAAAATCTTCACTGTCAAAAAGTATTAGACCTTCTTGACCTGACTTCACACTCACTTGTTTTTGTTTTCTAGCCAAGGATAGAATATCTTTCGTTTCTTTTTCGTAATGTTTATCGGAATTCCAATTTATATTCGCTTCTTTTAATTGAATTGATTGAATACCATATTCGATATCGAGTGAAACGCTAGGAGGTGTAAAATCATAGTGCTCTCCAATACATCCTGTTAAAGAAAAGGCGAAAAACAATCCAATAAATAACTTAAAAAATCCTTTCAAATCTGTTCCTCCTTATATTTCTCTAATAATAAGTACTTGTTATCGGGTAAACTCCATAAAAATATATTCAATAGACGTTGATGGAAACATGAATTTTAACATGGAAATTGGCAAGTGTTTTAACATGTGAATTTGCAATGTGACAGTTTGTGATTTCCATGAGTTTTCTTATGGCTGATAGTTAATTCCTATTCCAAACAAAATCATTCCCATACAAGAAACGATTAGGATGAAGTGAAGGATGCCGCCTAAATAGGAGTAGAATCGATCTTCTTTTAGGTGGCCAAGCAAGCATATGAGCATTCCGAACACCGAAATACAAATGTAACTGATATCAAAAACAGGGATCTCCGCTATAATTTGTACATTTAACAAAATAAGCAAAAATATAGCCACCAATGTATTTAGTATATTGATTTTTACCATTCTCATTTTTGATCATCCCTCCTTTGCTACGGCAAATTGATCTGACCTAATCGAATTACGTTGACTTCTTTCATCTTTTCTAGAGACAAAACATCTTTGGCGGTTCCTGTCATAGCGATTCCATAAATCTTCAATTCTTTATGCTTTTTCACCCATTTTAGTCGTTCTGCCATCTTTAAGTCTTTGTATTCCGTTAGTTGTGTTGCCCATTTTTCGTTTTTGTTCAACAGCTCGAGCCCTTTGACTACTTCTTCGTAATCAGTAAACGAGCGATTGAATACAGAATCTACATGCACTTTTTTGTATGGAAAGCCAATTGCCGGTGTTCGGATAAAATCTAAATCATTCCCCATCTGTTCCTCTACACCTGTGTCCAACGCAAGCCATGTCATATTATATCCTTTGAATTTTTCATTTATTTCTTTTAAGGAATAGGATCGATTCAGGGAAATATAGATTTCAACCGGCCAATCGCCCGGGAGAGATTCAATTTTTGTTCGTTCGTCAGGTAAAAAGTATTTGGCTTTCGGATGAATAAAGTTGATTCCAATGTGATCAATCGAATACCCAATCGCCCGATAATTGGATTCTTTATCAAACACATCATTTAGGAATAGTTTGTATGTGTCATTGCCTAAATATCTTCTCTCATCACCAAACAATTTATATTTGTCGGTCGTGACAGTCATGGTAAAGGGCTTGATCTCAACATCGACCGTATCGTAATCTACATACACATTTGGCGCTGTCATTTCACTCACCGTTCGAATGGTTTCAATCAATTCGTTCCCTCTGTTATGCTCTCGCCCCCAGCCGTAATAAACAAAAGTAAACATCGTCAATAGCGGAACAATAACGAGTATAAATGATAAAACGAGCAGCGTATTTCTAAAAAAGAATTTTTGTTGGGCCTTTTTCATCATTTTTGCGAGATCGGCTTCCTTCATACCTTCATCATGAAGAGTTTCATTGAGAAATTCATTGTATACGTCAAAACTTTCTAGAAGCTCCTCTATTTTCTGTTCTTCCTCTTTGCTTAATGTACCATTTTGATATTTCTGCAATAATGGTTTTAACTCGTCTTTTCTCATCCCTTCACCTCATTGCGTAATCGTTTTTCTAATTCCTGCCTGCCTCGAAACACAAGGCTTTTTAAATAAGGGAGTTTTACGTTTAACAGCTCCGCCGCTTCTTTGTAGCTAAATCCTTTTAAATCGACGAGCATAATGGCTTTTTGATACAGTTCTTTCATAGTGGCCAAATGTTTATAAATCAATTCCGCTTCATATTTCTGCAGGAACGCATTTTCCGTTTCTAATAATGGATCTAGCTTTAACGACGCAAAGAAATCATCCGCTTGTACAAGCTGCATCTTTTTTGCTTTTCTGCAGTGGTCGATGAAGGTGTTATAAGCGATCCGATAAAGCCATGACTTTATTTGCACTACCTCGTTTATGCTGCTTAAATGTAAATAAACTTTGTAAAATGTTTCCTGCAATAAATCCTCCGCTAAATGATAATCATTGGTTAATCCGTATAGATAGCGAAAAAGGGATTTCGAATATAAGTGCATAAGTATATCGAATTCAAACTTATTAGCAATGGTTTCCACCCTCCTTCCGCTATAAAAGACGCATAAAAAACAAAAATGTTTCTGTTTTTCCAAAATTTTTTATGAAACATATGCATTAATCAGAAGGATCATTGGACATCATTTTGAAACAGCATCCATTACATACTTTAATTACTTCTATATAAAGCGGTTGCCGCTAGACTTTTATGATAGCCCTCTTGGACACTGGATAAGGTTATTTTTTATTAGTGAAGCGATCAAATGAAGAGGATTTTGATTCGTATGAAATGAGGAGCGTATTCGAGGGAGCAAGCATGTTTTGCAGAATTTTAAGCTTACTTATGTCTGTTTTTTATCTACATTTGTGGCTCACTTTTAATATTTAAGACTTAATTTAAAGAAAAAAACAGGTATGCCAGTTCCGCATACCTTAACCATGATGTTTACTCAGAAAAGTTTGATATCAAGCTGTGAAAATAATGCGCTACGCAAGCAATCTCGATTATACCCAACCCAAACATGATGCTTCCCACCATCATCATAGAGCCCATTGGGTGTGGGGAAGCCCATTTGGAAACTACATATTGCAAGGTAGCTACAAGAAGACCTTTATAAGCCATAAGATACGGATAAGTGTAAGATTACAATAAAGTTATTTAATTTTATAACCTCAAACACACAAAACCCCGTTCTGATTTAGGACGGGGTTAAAATAAAGTTGTTTAATTTTTGATATAAAATGCTTTACCGAACTCAAAACTATTACAAAAAAGTCGTTTAAATCTAAGGATTCTTATTCAACAATCGCGCCCGATTGTTAAACAAGCTAATACAGGCTATGTTTGAATCAGAAGGAACTTTCAATAGATTTTGAAATCTATTTAACAGTTATAAAAATTGACTAGTACTAGTTTCTCCTAGTTGAATTTTTCCCTTAGCCTGCTTTAACGTCGCTACTATAAGAAAGCTAACAATCACTAATAAGAGCCATGAACTCACCTTTCCTAGATGAACGAGACTCCATGCATCGGTTTGGTTTGGATATTCCCAAGCTCCAAAGAACGTTGCGATATTTTCGGCTATCCATATAAAAAATCCGATGAGCACAAAAGAAAGTGCGAGTGGCATACGGTAACGAGTTCCATTAACCTCGAATGTGACCCATGATTGCCAAAAGACGATAATTACAAGTCCAGATAACCACCAACGAACGTCAATCCAATAATGGTGGGTGAAAAAATTCAAATAAATCGCAGCTGCAAGAGGTACAACTACCAAAAACGGTGGCCACTTAACCAGTTCAACCTTAAGCCTCCTCCACGCCTGGCAAAGATAACTCGCTACACTTGCGTACATAAATCCACTATACAAAGGCACTCCAAAAATTTTGAAATATCCTTCCTCTGGATAAGACCAGGAGCCCATATGTACCTTGAAAAGTTCAAGAGCAAGTCCAATAAGGTGAAACAATGTGATAACCTTTAGTTCATCCCATGTTTCAAGCCCGGAACGCACCATCCACCACTGCATCAGAAGGCAGATGATAAGCAGCCAGTCATACCGTGGCAGAAAGGGAAGTGGCATGAATTTTGTAAAAGCCAAAGAGGCAAAAATAACGGCAGGAAACAAACATGATAGGGCCTGCTCCCAACCAAAACGAACGAGTTGTTTTAGTGCTCTCATGACTTGTTCCTCCAAAGGTTTTTTCTGAATATATGCAAGTCCTGCTTAGTATAGTAGCTAGCTCACCGCCGAATAACTTTCTTTTCCTTTCAATGTTTCCTACTTTATTAATCTTGGGTGTCTTCATCACTTCGGTATTCTAAAATATCTCCGGGTTGACATTCTAAAGCCTTACAAATCGCCTCTAAAGTTGATAATCGAATCGCCTTTGCCTTTCCATTTTTCAATATAGAAAGATTAGCCATCGTGATTCCAACCCTCTCCGAAAGTTCTGTGACGCTCATTTTCCTTTTAGCCAACATCACATCAAGATTGATTATAATTGGCATGTTATTCACCTCAGATCGTTAAATCATTTTCTGATTTTATATCGATGGCTTCTTGTAAAAGTCTTTGGAGAACAGCAGCAAAGACTGCGATAACCATTGAAGCAAAAATAACGACCAATCCGATTAATATGACACCTGGGGCATCGTCTAACTCCGCCAAGATGTAGAAGAATGGCATACCAACCACATATATGCCACTGATTGTGATTGCACAATATTTTATTTTGTTTAAAGCTTTTACAGATATTTCCGAGAACGCTTTGTTCTTGTCAATATAACTTAAAAGTTTAAAAGCCTGATACAATGCAACGAAAAACGGTATCACTGATACATACATAATGATTAAAATGGGATATAGTATATGGGCATAATCTGGATTTACTGGATTATTAGCTAACCAAGGTAATCCAAATATACATAAAGCAAGAACTGGAGTTCCGATAATAAAAACAGCTATTTTTAAAAACAATGTTGACCTTTGTTTCATAAAAAGCACCTCACTTATTTATTTTTGAATGAATTTTAATACATTATTTATCGTTTTACAATAAAAAATTATTAAATGTTGATAAAAATTTGTTGTTAAATTTGACCGAAAACTTGAAGTCAGGAAAACCTTACCATTGATTCTCATATAATTATAGAAGCATCTCTGATTTCACAGAGATGCTTCTTAAAATTAGAATATCAAACACAAAAAACATCAAAAGAAGGATATTGGGCTTATTGTGCAACATCCCGTTAATTATAAGTATTTTCCTTTAAAAATAACTGGTACGCTATTCAACAATACGGCCCATTTGTTGAATATTGGCGAATTCGCTGATTTTTTCGAACGGGCGTCCAAAAAGCGACTTGGTGTTCTTCGTACAGCTTCTTTTGCAGCTTTTTGCTGATACACCCTTTGTCACCTAGGTTATACGTGACGCGATGCATTCGGGCTGAATGACACAGCTCGATCGGCAAGCTGTCCACAACCGCATACGCATGGTGTTGCCCGCGCTTGGCCAGCTGGTGTCGTACCCACTTGATCGCAAAGCCAAGCGCTCGGCAGCGACGGTTGTACCGAGAACGTTCAGGGAACAAGGCCTTGGGGAACAAATTCCCGATCACAAACCGATGCCAAGCCCGTTCGGAAGTGAAGCCCAACAATTTTCCGCGGACATGGACGGTGATGATGACCTCGTCTTCCTGTTTCAACAAATGACGATTTCGACGTTGAAGATGAATCTGGATACTCGATAGTTGAGTCGATACAAAAAACAAATATTGTTTTTGAAGTTTGGCTCGATCTGTTGTAAAATGAAAGTACTCTTGTATGTGAATTCTCCTTTTAAATGTTTGGTCGCACTTTCATTTTAAGGAGATCCTCATGCAAGGGCTATTTTTATGCTTGTCTGATTTTATCTAGCACCACGGGTATATACTCATATAAACGAATATGGTGATCAATTTTGATAATAAAAAACAGTTTAGAGATCATCTAAGCTGTCAGACTGTAGACAAAAATTTATTTATGGATGATAGTTAATTCCTATACTAAATAAAAACATAACAACACATGAAACAATGAGAATGAAATGATTACGTAACCAAAAGGGAAGATTGGTAAGTTGGTCAGAAGTTGAACATTTAACAAAAGAAGCAGGAATAACGCTATTAAGGTGTTAATCATATTGATATTGGGTAGCTTTATTTTCATTTATTCATCATCTCCCTGTTGCGGGTAATTTATCTGACCTAATCGAATGGCTTTAACCTCTTTCATTTTTTCCAGAGAAGAAACATCTTTGGCGGTACCTGTAATGGAAATTCCATAGATCTTTAATTCTTTCTGATTTTTGACCCACTTTAATCGCTCATCAATTTTTAAATCTTTATATTCTGTTAAATCAGTTGCCCATTTTTCGTATTTGTTCAATAGTTCTAATCCTTTTACCACTTCATCATAATTGTTGAAATCACGATCAAAAATAGAGTGAGGATTCACCTTTCTATAAGGAAAACCAATCGCTGGTGTTCGAATAAAATCTAGATCATTCCTCATTTTTTCTTCTACACCTGTGTCTAACGCAAGCCATGTAATGGTATATCCTTTAAATTTCTCGTTGATTTCTTTTAAAGAATAGGATTGATCCAAGGAAATATAGACTTCAAGCGGCCAACCGTTCGGAAGGAATTGAATATCCCATCTTTCGTCAGGTAAAAAGTATTTTGCTTTCGGATGAACAAACCTTATTTTAATGTGGTTAATGGAATATCTAATGGGTCGATAATTGGATTCTTTTTCAAAAACATCATTCAAGAACAGTTTGTAAGTATCCTTACCTAAATAATTCCTCTTACCATCAATCATTTTATATTTATCGGTTGTTACACTCATGGTAAACGGGTTGATTTCGTCGCTAACGGTATCGTAATCCACATATACATTTGGGTCCGTCATTTCACTTACAGTTCTGATCGTTCGAATAAAATCATTTCCTTTGCCATGATCCCCTCCGCTTGCATAATAAACAACAGAAAACATCGTCAAAAGAGGAACAATAACAAGGATGAAGGAAATCACGAGCAGTGTATTCCTAAAAAAGAATCTTTGTTGTGCCTTTTTAATCAGAGTACGTACCTGTATTTGTAATCAGGATCTTTGTAAAAATAACAATCCAGACACAAAAAAATAAGAGCGTTTAAGCCCTTATTTTACAACAATTTTTCCGACATATTGGACATGGCCTCTGTTACTTTTTATATTTAGTTCTAATACATAGTTCCCTGGATTATTTGGCAGAATAAAAGTATGATTTCTCTCTACCTTTGATTCCTCTTTTTGATTTTCATCTCTCCACAAATAGGCTATTATTTGCTCAAGCTTAAATTCTTGATGCTTAATAAACTGAAGTTTTGCCATCTGCTTTTTATTTACTTCTATGGGGTTTTTATTTTGCCCCAAAGTATAAACACTTATATTTTCTTCCATCTTATTTTCAGAGACACTATTCCCTACTTCCCATTTGTAAGCTCCTAAATCTAGTATGTATTCTTTGTTATTTGTAATTAATTTGGCTTCAGGCGGAAAAGTACTGTAATCCTCTGATAATAAGCCGTCTTGTTGAAATATGATAACTATAATCGTCAAAATAATAAATACGGTAATGACAGCTCCAAATAATATTTTTGATAATTTATCCATAATTATCTCCCTCTATAAATGTTGATATCTATAAATTTTGATATAGCAACGGGTGTAAGCTGTTGTATATGACAGTGGGTGGGTACGTTTCGTTGCCACTACTGGTTAAAAGACGGAAAGACTTGCGTAAACTCTGGAAAATATCGAGCGAATCAGCGAATCATTTGATTTCGAATCGTCTTCTGTTCTTCGACAAGTTCGGATCAAAACATTGCCCTACCCGCAGTTCCGCCTCCATCCGCAAGCTTTTTAATTTTATCACCTAGACTTTGTTCAATAAACTTGTACCGTTAGTCACCTATGCCACGTTTCATTACATTACAGATTATGGAAGGGTTATTTGATTAAGTTTTTTCTTATCTTTGCTATAGACGACAATAATTTTATAAGGGTCATCTTTTACTGCTTTTTTCGCCTCTGTTGAGTTAATGAAATCAATTACCATTTTCTCGATTTTATTTCCAAGTTCCTTTGCTTTTGGATCTGATGATGAAACTGTTGTTTTAATTGTAATCGTCATTGGCGAAGGATGATTAGAATAACCTACTCCCTTCACTTTGTACTCTTTTTGACTCATTAATCCCTCAGCAATTGTATGAATTACTGGACGCCATCTAACTTCTTGCTCTCGTTTTTCCATATTAATTTTGTGGACTTTTATTGAAAATTCTCCAATATTTTTTGATTCAATCACCCTTTGAACTACTTTTTTAATCTCACCTATCTTTGGCTCGGTATTAGAAACATCCAATTCGACTAATTTTTCCTTATCGTTATTTCGTACTCCAACGGATAAATTCGACAGTATTCACGATCTTGTTAAAGCACTTACCAACCTATTCTATACTAAGTAAAAATGGTGATAAATTGGACCTAGAGGTTTACATAAGATTTTTAAAGAAACCCAAGAAAAAACAAATTTATCACCAAAGCGTTTCTCCATCATTTGCGTCATACATCTCTTTTCCAACTATCAAAAACCCCGTAGCTATAGTTTTCAACATGTCCCCCTTACAATGAGAGGTAAGTAAATTGTCTATGTAGATTTTACGTGGAGAACTATTCTTCTTTTGTCAATGTCGTAGTGGCTCACACTACAAATAAGCTATCATGAATATAGTCTGAATGGTAATCAAAATGAAAAAGAACTGAATTGTTGAAATTGTACCTTTAATCCTTTCGAATTTCCCAGCAACAAAATCCGCATTATTGATTTTTAGAATTTTTAATAAATTCCATAACAGTTTGTAGTAACAAGTTAGTATCTAAAGCAGCATTATTTGAGTTTAGGCTATTAACACTTGTTTGAGTAGATTCTTGGCTAACCGCAACTTCTTCCTTACCAAAAATAAGAGGAAACAATTGTTGTTTAAGTTTTATTTGATCTTCAGGTGAGAAGGATGCAAGATATGGATTTAACGTTTTTAACTCCACTTCCATTTTTCTATTTTTTCTTTCCTCTGCTTCATTATACGCTGCTTGTTTTGCAGCATAAGCAGTAAGGGAACCTAGAGCAGCCGTGACAACAATTCGTGCAACTAATCCAGGCCAATCAATACTATCTTTTTCAATTATAAAAGTGTAAAAACCAAATCCAATTGTTAATAAGAATGAAAGTATAGTTCCTATTTGCCATCTATTAGCTAGTTTTCTCTTATAATCAGCAACCTCTTTAAAGTGTCCAGAAATTGAACTGGTTGATATAATCCCCACTAATTCCTCCACTGATTTTTTATGGGACTCTAACATACTGTCGTAATCAGCCAGTTTTTGTTTAGTTTCTTCAAAAAAGGATTCTTGAGTTGAAAGTAACTCTTCTTTTGCAGAATCGAATTCCTCTTTAAATGACGATATAATTTCTTGAGTTTCTTTATTTAAAGTTTCAGTAAGTTCTCTAAATTCTTCAATGAACTCTTCTTTAAGTTCTAAAAATTGTTGAGATCTAGACTCTTGAGAAGTAATGAAATTTTGGTGGAATTCATTATATTTATCTTGAATTTTTTGTAACTCCGAATTAAGCCTTGACTCATAATCTTCTATCTTCTGTTTAAAATCTTCAATTTGATTGTAAATAGAAGATGACTTTTCCAAAAATTCTTCTTGTTGCCGCTCCAAAAAAGATTTCTGCTGTCCAACTGATTTTCTAAATGAAGTAACAGTTTCACGAATTGTCTCAATTGAATCCTCATTAATTAAGTTAACTATTTGGCTTGTATAGGCTAAAATATTATCTAATCTTTGGTTTAAATTATTCAAATTATTATGATTTTTAAAAGTTGTTTCAAAACCTATTAGTTGATTATTAATATTGTTGAGTTCAGTATTTATCTGATCCTGCAATGCTTTACGTAATAATAAAGGATCTATCGAATTTATGCGAACTTTCAAATGGGAGAGAACAGCTCTTGTTCTATTTAATGCTTGTATAGCGTATTCATCAAGGCTACTGATAAACTCCTCGTTGTTTTCAATGTTTTCTAAGGATTCTTTTGCTTTATCCAAAGTAGAATACATTGGGTGATTAATGATTTGATTAATTAATGACATTATTAACACCTTCTTTTTGGCATTAGCGTTTGCTGCTTAAAAAATGGTAGATTTCAGTAACCACGCCGCTTCAACATGATTAGGGGAATCATTTCAGTCTCGCCTTCTTATTCATTTCATTTAAAGATTCTCCTCTTCTCTATTTAAGAACTTAATTCTTCTCTTGTAAGACAAACTGACTGAATGAGTTCATAAGCTTTAGTTGTGTTTCCTTTGTATAGTTCAATTAAGGGTTTTATAATATAGCTTTCAACTGCTTGCTGATTAGATAACACATCGAGCGGTAGAAAATAATTAACGATCGACATACGATTTGGATGGATGGTCTGATAGAGTTTGCTATGTTTTTCGTCGAGCACCTCTGATGTTTCACTCCAGCCTGCACAGTAAATTTCATCACACTTATTTAACGGGATACTATTTTCTGTTTCGATGTAACAACAGGAAACAAAAGGAATCGTGTTTGTTAAATTTCCATAAGCTTCGTCAAAGATAATGTTGATTCCTACTCCCTTTGTAGGATCTTGTTCAGTTGAAAAAACACGTTGCTGAAAATACGGCAGCCAAAAACGAGGTTGAGCATAATGAGTGGAACGGTCCCACATCACCCCATTTCCCCCGACAGGATTCCAGCCGTATTTGACAAAAAGGTCATTGACAACAGAAATGAAGTGGCTCGCTTCAGTACATATTTTCAGCATTGCATCATATATATTTTTGATTTCTTTTCCTAACTTCATTTTTTCCTCTCCCCAAAAATAAAAGTCTTTGAAAAGCACGTTTTGGTTTGGGTGACTAAAGCCGTTAAAAGGACGAAGCCCCTTTCGTTCTAATAAAACTTTTAAATCCGCTAACATTAATTTGAAACCCAAAGGGATGTTAGCTTCGTTATTCAATGCTTCATCAGCAACACTCCATGCAGCTTGCCAATTTACCCAGTAAAAGTGCATCGTGTCTTCATCACATAACCCTATTTTACCGAGGATTTTTTCTGTTTCATTCGTTACATTTTTTGGCAGTGCATCATGGGCAGTTACAAACAATAAAAATCGATCTTTTGATTCCATTAACAGTTCTTTATATGGCTGGGCAATATTAAAATTCTTGTTTACCAATTCATAATATTGTTCCGCTAATTGATCGCCATCAAGCAGCTGCAGCTCCTGTAAATCATTCTCACGGTTGACGTTGCTTTTCCCGCTTCGATATTTAGCCTCTACAACGATAGAAATGGGAGATTGATTGCGTCGAGTTAATAAGATAAGTAAATCAGGTTCCCGTTTAAAGTAGGAGGTTTTCGGCCAAAATATATAATCGGCCTTTATGACATCGTCAAATGAATAGTTGATCGTTTCACCTGTACAAAAATTCACAGCACGTTTGAGAAAAGGAATGAAAGCTAGCTCTACAGGCAAGTATTTGAAGGTAGAAAACACATCGGATGTCAGCAAATCCTCCATCCCTTCATATTCTGGAAGCTTTCCGTGAATTTCAGCGATTGTCATGCATTATCGCCACCTTAGTAGATATTTTTTAGGATTGTTGATGCCAACTATAGAAGATAATTTTGATACATGCTTGTCATTTTTCATTTCTTCAAGCGGCCACTATTTTCCTTCTTTAAGGCATTGCTCTTCATCAGTTAATTCGGGATCGTACCCTAAAGTCGGCTATTTCATCTATTACAGAGAGTAAATCATGGTTAGATAGTCTATTCTCTGATTAGACCAAAAATCTTAGAGATGGGATAATTATATAGACCGCTCAACAAATGAAAGATACAAATTTTTATTTTTTTATTCATAATCATTCTCCTTGTTGTGATATGAATTAACGGGCTGACTTGTTTTTCAGTGTAGAAGATCGACTTTCTTTTCCCTTTTAACAGACCAGAAATAAATGAAGCTGCCAATTAGGATTAACAAAACATATGCAGATGGCAAGAAGTATATTGGCAATCCGATCTTTGTGATACGTACTACCAAATAATCGATAACAACTGCAAATAACAAAATGGCCAGCGGCACTTGAAATCCGACCATTGATATATAATTAGGAGCTCGGTTGGATAAAACTGCGACAATAATGGTCAACGCAAATGCAAGTAAATAAACTGATACGATGGTCAAAAGTATATATTGTAGAAACGTCAGTTCAAACCAAAATACCTCATGAGTAAAGACCGAGTTAATGTTAGCATTCAAAAACATTCCCACTTTATTGCCTCTATAAAGTATAAAAAACAGACCGAGTTGTATCGTTGTAATGAAGCCTGCCGCAATTAAAGCTGTCTGAAGTTTCAGGTTAAAAATTTTACGGCCCGTTTTGTTTGAGTATTGCAGAAATACGACATGATTTCGGCGATCCTGCAGGAAAATCGGCGAAATCATAAACATAATACTTATTACGATGAGAATGGCAACATAACGGATGAGGTTATTGTAATTTTCGAATGCCTCCGCTGACATAATATTGCCGGATGTAATGGTATCCTTTATCCTTTCTTTCTGTTCTGCAGTCAGTGGATGGTCTTCTACTATAGAAAATAGAGAATTTCTGTTTTCGTAATACTTAATCAAGGTTTCACGTGCGAGCAACTCCCAAAATAAATCAACTTCATCTACAAATATAATCTGATCCACAAGTTCTCTTATTTCCTGTTTTTCTGTATCCGCTGTACGAAACTTCTCGTAGGTGTCAAGTCCTGCTTCTACGTACTCCTGCCGTGCTTGCAAGTACGCATCTGCCGCAGCCTTTTCTTTTTCATATACTTTTTTAAAGTGTTCAAATTCTTCCTGATTCATCTTATATCCGTACTGTTCAATCATTTCCATATTTATACGGTAAAGATCGAGAGCCGGTCTCCCGTTTAGAAAGTGTTCGAAGTAAAAATTAATGAATAGCTGATAGAAGATGAAGCTAATGATAAAAAGTAAACATACCATCTTTAATTGAAAAATTTTCTTTAATTCATATAATATAATTCTCACCAAAATCCCCCTAGTCAATTTGCTCTTTATTAAATTTTAAGAAGGTTACTGCGGTTACAATGGCTAGCAGACATGTCCATATGACAGCCGTCGTCCATTCATAGTTTTTTGGAGTGAATACATTCCAGCCAATGAACCAAAGATGTGGATTTAAAATAAGTGAAAAAGGTGTATATCTTGTCCAAAATATTGCCGTAGATGTCTTAGGAACGATGCCTGTTATTAAGACACAAAGCCCAAATAAGAGGGCAAATGCTGCATAGACTAGATAGTTGTTTTTGATCCATACGGCGATCGAATAAGTAATGACAGTGAAAAAAAGCTGACAAATGATGAAAACGACTAACACACAGCTTAGATATATTCCAAATGGAAGTTTCCACCATGAAATATACGGAAAGGGAAACTCACTATTGAAGAAGCTGCTGATCGGTATCCCCCAGAGGCCGCTGTAATCGAAGACAAGGAAATAGACTAACAGCGTGGCTCCGAGAATGACGGCGCAAATACACAAACTGGCGAACAAATTAGCGACAAGCTTATCCAGCATGAGCTTTCTGCCTCTTTTGGAAGCATAAGCTGTTAAATGGGTTTGGTTTTGAAATTCATAGGTCGTGACATGTCCGGTAATGAGTACGACTAGTATCATTACTTCAAAGATCATTTGCCGCATTAAATCTTTGAATAAGAACGAATGCATACGATACACATATCCTATGAAAAATAAGTTCTTATGTTCCCCCGCTTCGATTAATTCGTCTAGACGGTTGTTCAAATTTTTATAGTACTCTCGTGCTATCTCAGCTGTTTTTCCGCTCAACCCATACTTATTAATGTCTAACTTCGCATTTTTTGATAAATCCAAATGACTATACGTTTGATCAATTTCCTGTATTAGTTCATAATATCCTTCGACAATGGCTGTTTCAGTGATGACATGCAGTTCTTCTTCACTCAACACCTCGCTTCTATACTCATATTCCGAGAAAAAATCACCTGCACGCTCGTATGTTTTGCCGAATTTTTTTCTCGTAAGTTCGTTCATTTTCTGCAGCTTTGACTGGTAATAGGCTTGTAACTTGGCAGCCATCTCGGCATCAATCTTGTAGCCAAACCTCTCCACTAACTGGTTGGTCACCTTCAGCTCTTCACGAATTCCAGCATGGTTATATATCAACCAAAAGTTTAAAAATAAAAATAACACGATCAATATACTGACAACCGGTGACTGAAACGCTTTTTTCAGTTCAAACTTCCAAATATTCATGGTGCACTCGACTCCTGTATGTCGTCACGGTATACGTACAGAAATACATCCTCAAGATTTGGCTTCACAGCAGTCCAAGTTGGTTCCGGAGCCTTCTTTGAAATAAACCTGATTTTCAACAATCCATCCTCTTGTTTTTCGGATAATGAAAAGACTTCCTTCTTAAACATGGCCGCCTGTTCATAAGGAATGCTTGTCTCATACACCATGCCCGCAATGATTTTACAAATCTCGTCTATACTGCCCTTATATAGTACCTGCTTGTCCTTAATCATAATAATTTCATTCGCAATAGATTCCACGTCTGAAACAATATGAGTGGATAGGATGACAATGCGGTCTCTCGCAAGCTCTGACAATAAATTCCGGAATCGCACACGTTCTTTCGGGTCAAGTCCTGCTGTCGGTTCATCAAGAATAAGTATCTTTGGGTCATTCAGCATCGCTTGTGCAATCCCCACCCGTTGAATCATTCCCCCGGAGAATTTTTTCATCTTTTTCGTGGCGACATCTTCAAGCGCAACTAGTTTTAAGAGATCATCAATTCTCTTTTCGAGAACTTTCTTGTCCATACCCTTCAATGCACCGATATACTCCAAAAATTGCTTCGGGCTATAGTTTTTGTAGTATCCAAATTCTTGCGGTAAGTACCCTAATAGCTCACGATACTTCTCGCCTAATCTTGTGATATTCGTTCCGTTGTACAAAATCTCTCCCTTGCTTGGAAAAATGAGCGTCGTTAACATCTTAATGAGCGTCGTCTTTCCCGCTCCATTCGGTGCAAGGAGCCCGTATACTCCGTTTGAAAACTCCAAATTAATATCCTTTAGTGCCTCAAATTTGCCATAACTTTTACTCACATGATTGACGACTAACAAGTTAAGCCACCCCTTCTGTTTTTCTAAACTGCATCATTTTTTGTAAATGTTTTATATAGAGCACTGCTAGACTTGCAGTAATTACAACGTATACAGAGATGGAGATGTTGTTAAGAACTAGCAAGTAAAAGTTCTCGCTCCAAATAAATGCTAATGAATTTCCTGCTGTCCAGCCGACCAACAGCGATATCTTGATGATCTTCGATTGGTTGTTCATTAACACAAACAGTGTCAATGTTGAGAATAGAAACAAACCTGTCGTTGAGATGAGGAACGCCTTAACAAATGAAATATGATCATAGGTATTGACCAGCGCTATAATAAACACGGTATTGACCGCGAAACAAAGAATACTGAAAGTAAGCATTCTAACAGCGGTCAGCTGGAAGAAATCATACTTGCAGGTCATCTCCAGCTCATATGTCCTGTTGTCCCATATGTGGTACAATGAAAACAAGCAAATGACCAAATACAGCAGGGGCGAGGTCACAAAAATAAAGGTGTATACACTTCCCGGCTCCGCCTCAAAATAATCACGCGCTTGTAGCCCTGTGATGAAAAGGAATGTTGCTATTAAGATAGAGATAAAGGCAAGCTCTATGGAATTTGGGAATAAAAATTGGAATCCCAATTGTTGATACATGGTATACACTTGTTTGAAAAATGTCTCTTTCTTCGGCAATCCCTCTTTTACAATGAAGTTGATTTGTCTAGCAATATCTTCATTACTAGGAAAATCAACTTTAAATTTTTCTTTATTCATGGGCATCACCTGCCAATTCTTTTTTTACTTTTCTTAATGTACTGTAGAACTTCGTTTTAACGGTCGATTCGGCTACTCCGATTACGGCCGCAATCTCGGCAAAAGTATATTCGCCAAACAGCTTCAGACGAAAAATCTGCTGAGCTGACGTCTCAAATGTATTTAGAAGTGCCAAAATTCTTTCAATGTCCTCCTTGTACTCTAATTTCATCGTAAAATCTTGCTCTTGTCCTAACTCGTTATCCATTTCAGTAACTACTTGACTATACTTGTAATACTTTGAACGATAATAATTGACGATTTGGTTAGTAGCGATTCTATATAGCCATGTTCGAAATGAAGCCTTGCGCTCATCATACGAATGAATGGACTGCAGCATACTGATAAATACTTCCTGCGTTAAGTCCATCGCCAGCTCTTTGTTTAACGTTTGCCTGTAGATATATGTATACACGTCTTTGTAGTAGAAGCTTACAAGTTGATTTGCAGCATCATGGTCTGACTTTTTCACTTTTGCTATCCATTTCATTACTTGGTCCATCGTTTCTACTCTCACTTCTTCCCTGTACTAACCCTTCACCTATACATTCGTAGTTTATTAGAAAATAGTTTTAGATTTTATAAAAAAATGTACCGATCTCTTAGACACTCCTACCTATCGTAATTAATGGTTTACATTACATAGAGACTTCCCCTGCTTTATCTAAGGGGTAAGAATAAGCCAGTTGCGGGGGTCTCCTCTTAATTTTTCTATTTTAGGTTATTATTAAAATTTTTGGTAATAAAGATCAAACGCCCTTTTCCTTATACTAACTAGAATTTCTTTAATCACCAATACTTGTGTTTTGCTCTTTTGTAAAATTCATGGTGCGAAAATATTTATCATTGGCTAAATATCCCTACTGTCAAGACAGTGTCTTTTTAATAAAAATTTAGATAAATCCCGTTATAAAAATAAAAAATGACGCGCCAAAACTGATGTCAGTTCGCACGTCTTTTTGTATGTCATATTTCATTTTTTTCGTATTCCTACCTTTATACATTGTTATAGCTTTCTTTCATAGTAACCACAAAAGTTTTCGCATACCCATGCTTCGAACACATCTACATAAAACGAACCATCCTCTAGTTCTTCAACGATATCCAAGTAATCATCAAGAAGTAAGCTTCCGCAAAGAGGGCATGTTTTTAAGTTAGGCATAAGAACACTCCTTATACTAAACACTAATACTGATATATATTTATTTTGCTCCCATTACACCATACTGTAAAATGTTTTAATCATATACAATTTAATATATTAATAAATTTTCGCAAAAAATAAAATATTGATATTTTTAAGATTGTTTAGTACGATGTAAAAAAGTTGAGCGATTTGCATGCCCCTTTTTAGTAACATTCATCATACAATCTATCATTCCTAAAAGTGTTCCAATATAAAAAGTATAAAGGGGAGAGAATGAAATGAATACAACAATAGAAGAGTTGATTACTGCTTTACGGAACGTTCTTCCAGAAAATCAAGTAACGATCAATCAAACAATTTTAGAGCAACATAGTAGAGATGAATCGTATCATCCCCCTAGTTTGCCTGATGTTGTGGTTTTTCCGACGACGACGAAAGAAGTCAGCAATATAATGAAAATAGCTAATAAATACAAAGTTCCGGTTGTGCCTTTTGGCAGAGGATCAAGCTTAGAAGGACATGTTATTCCTTATAATGGCGGGATTACGATCGATTTTTCTCTTATGAATAAAGTGCTAGAGATCAGAGAAAATGATTTTCTTGTAAGAGTTCAACCCGGAGTAACGCGCTCACAGTTAAATAAAGAGTTGAAAAAATACGGTTTATTTTTCTCGGTGGATCCAGGAGCAGACGCAACGCTTGGTGGTATGGCAGCAACAAATGCTAGTGGGACAACATCTGTTAAGTATGGGGGCATGCGCGATCAAGTCCGAGATTTAGAGGTTGTTCTTGCGGATGGAACGGTGATTCATACTGGGAATTTAGCAGCAAAGTCGTCATCTGGTTATCATTTAAACGGTCTATTTGTCGGTTCTGAAGGAACGCTTGGTTGTATTACCGAATTGACATTGCGAGTTTATGGAATTCCTGAATATATTTTGGCTGCAAGAGCATCCTTTCCATCCGTTAATGATGCTGTAAAAGCGGTCGTTAGTATTTTGCAAGCAGGAATTCCTATTGCAAGAGTTGAACTTGTCGATGAACATTCTATGAAACAAGTAAACATGTATAGTAAAACAGATTATAAGGAAAAACCAACCTTATTTTTAGAGTTTCATGGTAATGAAGCAGGCTTAAAGCAAGATGTCGAATTTATGAAAGAAATTGTAGCCAATCACAATTGTGAAAGCATTGAATTTGAAACCGATAATGCCAAACGGAATCAATTATGGGAAGCCCGCCATAATTTAGCTTACGCCTATGTCCGTGGATATCCAGGGAGAAAGCTAATGGTGACCGATGTTTGTTTACCAATTTCAGAGTTAGCAGGAGCGATTGAGCATGCAAGAGATGCGCTGAATTCGTTAGGACTTACTGGTGGCATTGTTGGCCATGTCGGTGATGGCAATTTTCACGTTCTTTTAATGATTGATATGAATGATCCGAATGATATAAAACGAGCAGAGGAATTTAATGAAACCATTGTGATGTATTCACTAGAACGAGGGGGGACTTGTACTGGAGAGCATGGAGTTGGTGTTGGTAAACAGAAATATCAAGAAAAAGAGCATGGAAAAGCGCTACTTGTGATGGAAAAGATTAAACAAGCGCTTGACCCTAATATGATTTTGAATCCAAATAAAATTTTAAAAATGAAGTAGGAAGTGAAAATATGAAAGTTTTAGAAGCCATTAGCACAATAGCCGGAAAATATTTTGCAGTATGGGTCATCTGTACCGCTGTTATTGCTTATATGGCTCCGACTCCATTTTTAAATTTAAGTGGATACATCACCATTTTGCTAGGTTTTGTGATGTTTGGTATGGGGCTAACGTTAAAAGCGGTTGATTTTAAAATCGTCTTAATGAATCCTTTGCCAGTAATCATTGGGGTTTGTGCCCAATTTATCATCATGCCACTTACCGCTTTTTCGATTGCTTATATCATGAAATTGCCAGCGGAATTAGCTGCGGGGCTAGTCCTACTTGGCTCTGTTCCTGGTGGTACTGCTTCAAACGTCATGGTATATCTTGCTAAAGGGAATGTACCGTTGTCGATCGCAATGACGTCCGTTTCGACACTTTTAGCGCCGATTGCGACACCATTTATTTTACTATTGCTTGCAGGTCAATGGATGCCGGTGGATCCCAAGGCAATGTTTATTTCGATCATTCAAGTGATCATTATTCCGATTATCCTAGGAATAGGTATAAGAAGATTTCTTCCGAAAGTTGTTGAAAAAAGTATTACTGTCATTCCTCTTATATCGGTTCTTGCTATTATGATTATTATATCTGCTGTTGTTATTTGCTCATAACTGCCTTTCAACTCAATTACTTTTACGATTAACTCTTCGGTTCTGCTGCCCACTTTAACTTCTCCCTTCCATCTTTGAAATGTAAGCAACAGGCATTAATAAATCCAAATCCTCAAAATGATCTCCTCGATACCACTCAATAATTGGACCTGCGGGGATGAACTTATGTTCCATTGCATAATTCATTAATTGTTCATACCCTGTATGTATTTCTGTTATAGGAGAAGTGTACGGTAATGCTATACATAGACATGCGGGCATTATTTCGATACAGTCTATTTCAGATAACCCCGCTATTTCTACATCGTCAGATACACCAAATCCAATTCGTGCTTTGATCGATTCCCTACCAGATAAATACCTTAAGTAGCCATTATTAACGGGGATGTTCAAGCGCTCCAATTCCCTTTTTCTTTTTCTAAAATGATCCCCAAATTTACCGGGATTCGACTCGGCAACAAACCATACAATTTTCTCAGCATTTCTTTCTAGCAGGTAAACTTGGTCACTTTTTTGGTAACTTTCTAAAAAACGTAAACTTACACTTAAAAGATGATGTTTTTCCTTTAAAGTCTTAATCCAATTGCTTATCATTTGTTGGCGGACTGTTTCGTTTTCCTTTAAATACATTTGAATGTCCTTTATTGGCACATCGGCTAAACGCAAACTTGAAATTAATTTTACGGTTGCTATCTGCTCTTCCGAATAAAGACGGTAACCATTTTTGCTTCTTATTGGATGCAGTAAGTTCTCTGACTCATAATATCTTAAAGCGCTTTTCGAAATACCAGTCCTTTTGGAAAAAGTTTGTATCGTCATGAACTCGCTCATCTTATTCACATCCTTTATAACCAAAGTTACACCTAACTTTAATGTCAATAACAAATTTAAAAGCGAGTGGATTTTTTAGGCTCTTTTTGTTGTAGTAACGGGCAGTTATATATAAATATTGACACAAAAGAATTATAATTTATAACAAAATATTCAGAAAGTTGGTGAGGATTTGTTCAGAGTAACAGAAGACTTTCCTGCCTTTATAAGACGATATCCAATTACAACCCTAATTCTGGGAATCTGCACAGTTTTGATGATTATTACTACATTCATGGGAGGATATAATATCAATACAGTTGCTCAATTAGGGGGATATGATAAACAACTGGTTCATAGAGGACAGATATGGCGATTATTGACTTATGCATTTGGTCATATGAGTTATGCTCATTTCTTTTTAAACATGCCATTTATTCTAATATTCTCCCGTCCTCTTGAACGTATTTTAGGTGGAATAAAATTCCTTTTGAGTTATGTATATATGAGTGTTTTTGCATCTATAATCATTCATTTCTTTTCTAATTATCCTATTCCATTAGCAGGTTCTTCTGGACCCGGCTATGGATTATTGGGAATGTATATATTTTTAGTTCTTAGACATCGCAATAAAATTCCTACATATGATAGGAGATTTATTATTACGTTTACTCTAATGGGTTTTATCATGACTTTTTTGATTCCCGGAATAAGTATTTCAGGTCATATAGGTGGATTTGTTGGAGGAATTCTTTTGTCTCCTTTTGTATTTAAGAAACAAAAGGATTTGGAATTTAGCATTGGCGGTTAGTTCAACAACAAAATAAAAAGAGAACACATGACAAATATGTGTTCTCGTTTGTTTTTAGGCTATTCAATTAAAATACTAACATTGTTGCATAAACTTCGCCGTGCAGCGTGTTTCAAAAGTAAAGGGACAATCTCCCCATTCCCTCTATTTTCCTGTAAATTCTGGTTTTCTTTTTTCCAAAAACGCTTTCGTTCCTTCGATTTTGTCATTTGTAGAAAAGAGAAGCGCTTGCGAGAGCTTTTCAATGAGCAATCCTGTTCGGATATCCGTTTCTAAGCCGAAGTTGATGGCCATTTTAGCTAATTTTACGGCCAACGGTCCTTTTGACAAAATTTGTTTAGCTATTTCCTCGGCTTTTTCCGGCAATTTTTCTAAAGCAGCAACTTCAGAAACAAGTCCAATTCGATAGGCTTCTTCTCCATCAATCATTTTTCCAGTTAAAATCATTTCCAAGGCTTTTCCTTTGCCAACAATTCTAGCAAGTCGCTGCGTACCTCCTGCACCAGGTATAATTGATAAGTTTAATTCAGGAAGCCCAAATTTAGCCGTTTCTGCTGCTACACGGATATCACAAGCTAACGCTAATTCACAGCCTCCGCCAAGTGCATAGCCGTTGACCATGGCGATGGTCGGTTTTTCAAAATATTCAATTTGGTCGTAGACTTGCTGCATGCTGGATGGATGAAAAACATCAAATGGCTGTTTTTCTTTCAATTGATTAATATCAGCTCCTGCGGCAAACGACTTATCTCCTTTCCCTGTAAAAATGACACAACCTACATTTTGATCATTTTTACAATCTTCCAATGCGGCAACGATCTCTTGTAACGTTTGAATATCTAAAGCATTTCGTCTTTCCGGACGATTGATGATAATATAAGCGATTTGCTCCTTTTTTTCCAAGAGAATATTTTCAAAGCTCAAAATGTTCACTCCTCTTCTCAATTCAGCCGAATAGCTTCCTTCTGCAAAGTTTGACCTATTCAATTTAAATCTTTTTATATTTCCTCGTGTTCATCTTCATCTTGTTCTCTATGAAAATCTAGAAAATCAAAAAAGGGGGAATGCTGATAAGATTCCATATTCATCTCTTTTATTAGCCAAGAGGTCTCCCGCTTCAAACGTGTGCAAGGCGTAGTAACGTTCAGGGAGATGAATTAAGTGGTGGGTAGTTCATACAGTTAAATTTTCAATCATGATCGCCATCCCTTGTCCTCCGCCTACACAAAGAGTTGCAATGCCATAGCGGTTATTTCTGCGCATCATTTCATATAGTAAGGTTGTTACAATTCGCGCTCCTGTCGCGCCAAGAGGATGACCTAAAGCGATCGCGCCTCCATTGACATTTACCTTTTCATGATCAAGGTTCAATTCCCTTATCACAGCGAGTGCTTGTGAAGCAAATGCTTCATTCAGCTCGATTAAATCAATATCTTCTAGCTTTTTGCCCGTTCGTTGCAACAACTTTTGGACGGCTGGAATCGGACCGATTCCCATGATTTCAGGAGAAACTCCTGATTGCGCCCAATCGACAATTCGCGCTAACGGTTTAAGATTAAGACTTTTTGCTTTTTTTTCTGTCATCATCACTAAGGCCGCTGCCCCGTCATTTCTGCCGCATGCATTCCCGGCTGTCACCGTTCCGTTTGGACGAAAGGCAGGTTTTAATTGCTGTAACTTCTCAAATGTTGTATTCGGGCGGGGATGCTCATCCGCATCGAAAATAAATAAATCTTTCTTGCTTTTAATCTCTATCGGAACAATCTCATCACGAAACTTTCCTTCTGTTATCGCTTGATGGGCACGTTTTTGGCTTTCTAATGCAAACAAATCTTGGTCTTTTCGTGATATGTGATATCTTTCGGCAACATTTTCTGCTGTTATACCCATTCCTAATTGATCACCATAAATTTCGGTTGGCTGTTGGCCGGCTTCTGTATTGGAATCAACTACATATGGCTGTCCGTCTCCAAAGCGAACACCTCTTAAATAGAAAGGGGCTCGCGACATATTTTCCGTTCCGCCAGCGACGACAATTTCGGCATGCCCAGTTAAGATTTGCTGCGCAGCCGATGTAATCGCTTGCATTCCAGAGGCACATAAACGATTAACGGTAAAGGCCGGAACGGTTTCCGGGATGCCGGATCTTAAAGCAGCGACTCTGGCAACATTTGAAGATTCTGTCGTTTGTCTGACTTCACCTAAAATAACCTCGTCAACAAGAGACGGTTCTATGTTCGCTCTTTTCATCGCTTCTTTAATAACATGAGACGCTAAAAATCCCGAATGAATGTCTTTAAGGGCGCCGCCATAGCGGCCGATCGCCGTCCGCACCGCACTGACAATGACAATATTTTCACTTTGAATCAAGGACGTTTTCCTCCCTTTTCATTAGCTATATTCCTTTTGTAATTGCCGAGCAATAATATTTTTTTGAATTTCCGATGTTCCTTCATAAATTCTCGTAATCCTCGCATCACGGTAAAATCTCTCAATCGGATAATCAGAAATATAGCCTAAGCCGCCATGAATTTGTACGGCTTTGTCAGCCACTCTGTTATAAACTTCTGAACCATAAAGCTTTAACATCGCCGCCTCTTTAATGACCTTCATTCCTTGGTCAACCATCCACGCTACACGATAAGTGAAAGAACGTAATGCTTCGATTTCCATTGCCATTTCCGCAAGCATATGGGCAACTGCTTGATGTTCAATAATCGGCACATCAAATTGAATTCGTTTTTTTGCATATTGAACGGATAAATCAAGCAGCTTTTGACAAGATCCTAAATTTCTTGCAGCTAAACCGGCCCGTCCATTTGCTAAAATTTTCAAGGCATTCACATATCCTTGCCCTTCTTCGCCTAAAACGTTTTGGACAGGCACCTCGCAATCTTCTAAAATAATTTCAGCGGATTGTGAACCTTTTAATCCCATTTTCTTTTCAACAGCCCCGACATGAAAACCCGGAAAATCTTTTTCAACAATAAATGAAGTGATTCCTTTCGGGCCTTTCGCTGGATCAGTCACGGCCATCACAGTAAAAACATCCGCAACTGTTGCGTTTGTAATATAATGCTTTGTTCCGTTTAAAATATATTTATCTCCTTTTTTGACAGCTGTCGTTTTCAAGTTAGCCGCATTTGAACCAGCACTTGGTTCAGTCAATGCGAAGGCGCCTATTTTTTCACCCCGAGCCATGGCTGGTAAGTATTTTTTCTTTTGTTCTTCATTTCCCATTTCAACAATGCCGACTGTGCCGATCCCTGTGTGTGCTCCGATTAATGTTGTAAATCCATTATGGGTTGCGCCTATTTCTTCATATAAAGCGCATTTCCCGACCATTCCAATGCCTAGACCGCCATACTCTTCAGGAATACTTAAGCCAAACAAGCCTAGTTCTTTTGACATTTCAACGATTCGCTCGGGAATTTTATCTTCTTCTTCAATCTGCTGTGCTACTGCCTCTACTTCTGTTTGCACAAAATCTCTTACATTTCGTTTTAAAAATTCAATCTCTTCATCGAACCGAAAATCCATTTTGTTCACCTCTTTACTTATATTCATAAAATCCTTTTCCTGTTTTTTTGCCTAACCAACCGGCTTTCACATACTTTCTTAATAATGGACAAGGGCGATACTTTTCTCCTAATGTTTGATAGAGATACTCCATGTTTCGCAATCTCGTATCTAAGCCGACTAAATCAGCTAATTCCAGCGGCCCCATCGGATGATTTAAACCGAGTTTAATCGCTTTATCGATATCTTCAACGCTTCCGACACCCTCCATCACCATGTTCATCGCTTCATTTCCGATCAGGCAGTTCATGCGGCTTACGGCAAAGCCAGGAAATTCATTAATTTTTACACATTCCTTTCCGATTGCTTTCCCGAAGGCAAAACATTTTTCCACCGTTTCTTCTGATGTTTCTAATCCGCATATCACTTCAATTAATTTCATTTTTGGAACAGGGTTAAAAAAGTGTAAAGCAATACATTTGTCGGGTCTGTTTGTTTGGGCGGCAATTTCTGTCGGACTCATTGTCGATGTATTTGTCGCCAAGATCGTTTCCGGTTTGGTGTATTGATCTAATTCTTTGAATATTCTTATTTTTAGATCCATGATTTCCAATACAGCCTCGATAATTAAATCAGCTGATTGAGCCGCTTGCTTTATGTTTGTTGTATACACAATACTGTTTTTTGCCCTTTCAGCATCAAATTCCGATATCTTTCCTTTTTCAATTGCTTTTTGAAACTGTTCTTCTATATAATTTTCACAGCTTTTTAGCGCTTTTTCTTCTATGTCGTGGACTGTCACATGAAACCCATGAGCGGCACATGTATAGGCAATTCCTCTCCCCATTGTGCCAGCTCCAATGACACTAATCGCTTTCAAGCAGATCATCCTTTCTCTGAAACCATTCTTTTCTTTTTTAATAATATGATCACAAATCGATTAAATTTCCATCTTTTTCCCTTAATCGATCTTGCAAATTGGTCTTTTACTTTTAAATACTAATCGGTTCGTAATTCTATTTTATTCTCAATTTTTCAGAAAAATTAAAGGATGATTTTGGTAGATAAGATAGCTTTTTACAATTTCGAATCGGTTTGGTACACCATTCTCACCATGATTATTTTTCAGTTAATGAATGGCTATATGTATTCCCTAGCTCATACGCTCGATTGAAAAGACTTTCATAATGTTTTTTGATTTCCTCTTCGTTTTCAAGATCTTCAGCTAACGTATTATACAGAAATGCCACTTCAGACTGAGGAATGCCGGTATAGCCAGCTAAACCAACATTCAAATAATGGGAAATCATCGTATCGAAATTTCTTTTTTTAAGACTTTCTTCCGTCTCCCCGACAAGCGGAATCCACAACACCTTTTTGTGTGGAAGGCGCGCTTCTCCATAAGCAAAGCCATAGTTCCATACCCGGTCTATATATCCTTTTACCATCGCCGGTAATGAATACCACCATAACGGGAAGATGAAGGCTAATCCATCGTTTCTTCTCAATCTTTCCATTTCTGCATGAACGATTCATTATAACCGCATCATTGCATGACTATTGACTGTTAAACTACATTATTCTTTTTAAAGAGCCCAATGTTATCATTAAGAGGAGTAGAGAAATTGGAGGGGGATCTTGTGAATCAAACTTTTGACAATCAACCTGTTGCGTTTGTTACAGGAGCTTCAAGCGGCTTTGGTTTGTTGACGAGTGTGGCACTTGCCGGCGAAGGCTATCGCGTGCTGGCTTCAATGAGAAACTTGGATAACAGAGGACGGCTGGAAGCGGCGGCTAAAGAAGCGGGGGTAACAGATCGGATTGAGATTGTTCAATTGGATGTGACCGATTTTTCCGCCGTGGAAACTGTGATTCAGGATGTAATTCACCGTTACGGACGAATTGATCTGTTGGTGAACAATGCGGGTTATGCAGCGGGCGGATTCACGGAGGAACTTGCTGTTGAAGAATGGCGACGGCAATTTGAAACCAATTTTTTCGGTTTGGTGGCAGTAACGAAAGCGGTTTTGCCGTCGATGAGGGAACGCAGAAGCGGCAAGATTGTGAATATAAGCAGTATCAGTGGACGGATCGGATTCCCTTCTATGGGACCTTATGTGGCATCCAAGTTTGCGGTGGAAGGATTCAGCGAGTCTTTGCGTTTGGAGATGCTGCCGTATGGCGTTCATGTAGTTTTGATTGAACCGGGATCCTATAAAACAGATATCTGGTCAAAAGGGTTGGGAGCGGTAACGATCCATCCGAATTCTCCTTATGCGAAAGAGATGAAGGCGATTTTGAAATATGTCAATCAGGTTGCTGAGACGGCACCTGCTCCGGATGAAGTGATCCGACAGATTGTGCAAGTGGCAAAGTCTCCCTCTCCGAAATTGCGGTATCCGGTTGGCAAAGGCGTGAAATTAGGAATTTTTCTGAAAAATGTACTGCCGTGGAAGTGGTGGGAGCGGATGATGACAAAACGGTTTTGAGAGGGATCGTGACGGTGGGACTTAAAAAAGAGTCGGCTTACGCTGACTCTTTTGTTTAGCATTTAATTGAAAAGTCCTTAAAAGTTTTGAACGCTTACGGTGACAAGAGTATTTTTTCCACTCTTCTTTTGCCGTTTCAACTGCAATATCCCTCTTTTGTTTGCTTCATGATTAAAAATAATTCTCAATCTATACCTACGATTTGACTACGACGTTCGAGCAATACAACATCACGCCATACACCATTTAACTTTCCTATACGTTGTCGTATACCAACTTCACGAAATCCAACACTTTGATGTAAACGTAAACTTGGTATGTTTTCAGGGAAAATTCCCGCAGTTAATGTCCAAAACCTGTTGCAATTCCTTGTTCGTAAATTTCTTTCACTTGCAACCAATCCTCTTTGCGAAAACTGCGAATGTTCATATTAGAAGCCACTCCTTATTTTCATAATTTTCATACAATGAAAAAGCACTAGGAATCGCCCTAATGCCTTTTCATTGTAAAGTTAGCAAGATGTAGATGGGCATTATTTACTTTCAATAGTGTCTCTTCTTCATCATTTTGGCTTTCTTTTATTTCAACAATTTGAATATCGCGGCACGATAATAAAAGAAACTTAACTAAAATCCTCTTCCCCATAAACTATTTAAAAATAACATATAAAACGTGAATATGATCGAGACGATTATAAAAATCACCGGTAGGAATTTGAATTTTTCAACTTTCCTGAAGGTTGCAATAAAAATCATAATAGCAAAGAATGTAACGATATAAAATACAGAAAATAAACTGTACTCGGTAAAAGGGCCTAAGAACAAACTGAGAACTAAAAATTGAACAAGAAAGGCTAAAATGGAAATAGAGACCCACTTTAAATTACCCTTAATCTTAACAATGCTTATGATTGATAAAATCGTTGAAACTAAAATTAGTAACATAAGAAGCCATTCATATAGGAAAAACAAAGATTCGTCATAGACTGCAAATAAATAACCAACAACGGAAAGAGGTATGATCGCAAGTAGTAAAAGGGCGTTTATTTTTATATATTTAATTTCTCCCAACTTTCTCCCCCCTCTTATGATATAACCATATTTTAACATAAACCCGCCATAAATGTCTGTAATTTACCAATCAACACGTTAACCAACCATGAAGCGAGCTTCACCACAGATGATGGAAGTTTCTTGAATAAGAACAGGAGTTGCTGATGCAACTCCTGTTGTCACTCTTACACCCTTTAGCTTAATAAGTGCTTTTGATGCGGCTAACTTTTATCTTGTTCCAAATTCGTTCCCAATCCTTTTTTTGCGATGCGTTCTTCATCCATAATTTTCTCTCAGTCTTCTACAAACCTGTTCGCCAAATTCTTCAGTTGTAGCATTTCCACCAAGGTCTGGTGTAACAATTCTTCCTTCCTCGAGAACATCCTGAAGCGCCTCCATGATTGCTTTTGCAAGTTTGTTTTCTCCAAAATGTTCAAGCATCATGCTCGCGCACCATATCGCTGCCGTTGGATTGGCAATTCCTTTTCCAGCAATATCAGGCGCTGAACCATGAACAGGTTCAAACATGGAAGGGAATTTCTTTTCTGGATTTATGTTTGCTGAAGGTGCAATTCCCAATCCTCCAATAATTGCTGCTCCTAAATCCGTCAGGATATCCCCAAATAAATTAGAAGCAACAACGACATCAAATACATCTGGCTTTGTTACGAAAAACGCACAAAGAGCATCAATATGGATGATATCTGTTTTAACATCTGGAAACTCTTTATTGATTTTTTGGACATACTCATCCCAAAACGGCATGGTATGATTAATGCCATTTGATTTTGTAGCAGCTGTTAAGCGTTTTCTTTTCCCTTGTTGATTTGCAAGATTGAAAGCATATCGTAATACTCTTTCAACCCCATGTCTTGTAAACACACTATTTTGAATGGCCATGTCCATATTAGTACCTTCGTACATACGCCCGCCGATACTAGAATATTCTCCTTCATTGTTCTCGCGAATGACGATAAAATCTAGGTCTTCCACACCTCTGTTTGCTAGCGGTGATTTGATTCCACGCAGCAATTTGACAGGACGAATATTAATATATTGCTGGAATTGCCGACGGATCGGAAGCAGCAGCCCCCATAATGAAACATGATCTGGAACACCTGGATAGCCGACCGCTCCTAAATAAATAGAATCAAAGTTTTTAAGTATTTCAAGACCGTTATCCGGCATCATCTTTCCATGCTTTAAGTAATACTCGCAGCTCCAATCAAATTGTTCGTATTGAATCGAGATTCCTCCGTCAATTTCACAGGCTGTATCTAATACTTTTTTTCCTTCTCTTATGACGTCAACTCCAATTCCGTCACCTGGAATTAATGCGATTGAATAGTTTCTCATGAATCGAACATCTCCATTACATTGTTTTTTGGTAGACTTCTGGATTCCCTATAAAATCTGGTTTTTCACCTGCTAGGGCTTTTAAAATATTTCTTGCAACCGTTGTGGCCATAATGAGGTTGCTTTCCACCGTGGTTCCACCAACATGCGGAGTTACGATGATGTTTGGCAGTGAGAGTAAAGGCAAGTCTTTTGGAGGCGGCTCAGGGTCAAAAACATCTAAAGCAGCTCCAGCAATGATCCCGTTTTGAAGAGCTTCATAAAGATCGTCCTGATTCACGATCCCTCCCCTTGCCGTGTTAATTAAGTAGGCTGTGGGTTTCATAAGCTGAAAGTAGTACTTATTAATCAATCCCTTCGTATTTTCTGTTAATGGAATATGCAGGGAAATATAATCGGATGTTTTAATAAGAAACTCAAGATCAGTGGTTACCGTGAGGCCTAGCTCTTCGGCCAAGGAATGTTTTGTTTTGTCGTATTGTCTCACCCAAACGATAACATCCATTTCTAATCCTAGTTTTAACTTTTTTGCCACTTCTTTCGCTATGCTTCCAAAACCGACAATTCCAGCTCTTTTTCCTTTCAGTTCAAACGATTCAAGATGAGTCCTAGAATCATAGTTTCCTTGGCTCATCGCTGAATGAAAAGGGATCAGCCCCTTGCTTAAAGCCATAATCAGCATGACAGCATGCTCCGCCGTTGATACGTTGTTAACGGCAGGTGCATGTAATACCGGTATGCCCTTTTGAGTTGCGTATTTAACATCGATATTATCTAAACCAACACCGGCTCCAGAGATCACCTTTAACTTAGGAGCGGCGTCTATAATCTCCTTTGTGATTTTTGCAGGCGCACGCAGAACGATGCCTTCAACTTCACGAACCATTTTGCAAATGGAAGATGGATCATATTCATCCGTACGAATGACTTCAGCTCCCTCTTGAAGCACTTTTTCTCCTTCTTCATGATACATAGAAAGAATCTGTAGGATTTTTGGCTTTGTCATCTAATGACTCCTTTTCTTTTAAACTTAACGATTGCAGATCGTCCTTCTCGGTTGTCATTTTGTAAATGTAATCGGTGCGACATTCTCCATTTAGCAATTTTATAAATTTCCACCTCTTACACGTGCATGTATTTAAGATTTTCTGCGATTTGGAACCTTGCTTCTGTGGTTGCCATGATTTCTTCTAATGATGTATCCTCTGCTATTTCTTCTAACACCATCACACCATCTTTGATCGAAAATACAGCTTTTTCCGTTACAATCATTTCTGCTGAACGAATGCCGCTACTTGGATATGTTAGCTCTTTTACTAGCTTTGGAGAATGGTCCTTTGTTAGATGAGTAATGGCGATAATAATTTTTTTTGCCCCTGGAACAAGGTCCATTGCTCCTCCGACTCCAAGAATGTCTTTTCCAGGCACGGCCCAGTTAGCAATTTCTCCTTTTTCGCTTACTTGCAAAGCCCCCAATACAGCTACATCGATATGGCCGCCTCGAATCATAGCGAACGAATCGGAACTCGAAAAAATAGAAGCGCCTAAATCAAGCGTGACGGGATGTTTACTTGCACTGATGCAATCCATATCAATTTCTTCATCAGCGGGGGTTGGTCCCATGCCAAGTATTCCGTTTTCAGACTGTAGAAATACTCCCTGGTTTGGATCTAAAAAATCTGGAATTAGCGTTGGAATTCCAACACCAAGATTAACAACCATTCCTGCAGTAAGTTCTTTCGCAATCCGTTTCGCAATTCGAATTCTGTAATCATGATTTTTTTTCAACATATATCCCACCTGACTTTTCGTATCGGCTTTCAACAATAACATCAATGTAGTTATGAGGAGTTACGATCCTTTCTGGATCCAGTTCTCCAACAGGAACGATTTCATCTACCTCAGCAATTACCAACTCAGCAGCAGTGGCCATCATCGGATTAAAGTTTCTCGCAGATTTCGAATATATGAGATTTCCTAGAGTATCTGCTTTCCATGCTTTAATAAGTGCGACTTTGGCGGTAATTCCTTCTATTAAAATGTATCTTTCTCCGTTAAAGATCCTTTCCTCTTTTCCTTTGGCTAATTCAGTACCGACACCTGTTTTAATGTAAAATCCTGCAATACCGGCTCCACCTGCTCGAATTGCTTCAGCAAGTGTGCCTTGCGGAATAAGCTCTATTTCTAATTCGCCGTTTTTCCAAGCTTTCACTGCGTCGCGGTTGGAAGTGAAATAGGAACCGACTGCTTTCTTTATGTGGCCCGTGCGTAATAATTTTCCTAATCCCTTTCCCGCTTCGCCGAGATTGTTACTAATAACAGTAAGATTCATCGCTTTCGTTTGCATTGCAATCGCATCAATTAATGTAAGAGGTGTACCGCATAAACCGAATCCGCCAACTAAAAGAGTATCGCCGTCTTGAATTAAGTCGATGGCTTCTTCTGGAGTTTTTAATTTACTTGAGGTGATGGAGTGCATCGTCATTTTCCGCTCCTCCTTTTCGTTTCATTTATTAAACTTTTCATCTTTTTCGATACTTTCATTATGAAAACCATCACCTTTCAAATCTATGTGCATTTCAAACGAAAAAGACAGAAATTTCAGAACAATAATTGTTTATTTTGCATGAAGGAGCAAAGAAGGTGTCCTTATAAGAACACCTTGATTAATTTCAATTATTACTTACTTGTAATTTCCTTAATTACAAGTGTTTTCACCAGTAAGATGTTTATGCACTCTTCTGCTTACGGTTAGCCCGCTCTCAATGGCGCCATCAATGAATCCTGCCCAACCTTTCGCATACGTTGTGCCTGCAAGATATACGCGGTTCTCAGGAGTATTCCACTCTTCAAAATAAGTGGTAAGCTGATTCGGTTTAAGCATCGGCCAAGTTTCCCTTGAAAATTCATCGTTTACCCAATCGTGCCCGGTACTTTCAATAACTTCAATTTCAGGAATCCAATGTTGTAACGCCTTTTCTACTGCTTCTCGGTCGTTTGGATCAAGCATGGCTGCACTTGGGCCAAATCCAACAAGAATGCTGTCTCCATCTACGAATCTATCTAAATGAACAGAATTTAACGGATAATTCCCTGGTGCCAATGCATCAAATGGCTCTAATTTTCCTTTCACTCGTGCCCAAACCTTCACACCCTTTGAAGTTTGCCCTTCCATTGACGACGCTAGTTTTTCCAAAGATAAAGCAGGATTAAATTTTATATTTTGAAGAGTTGTAAGTGGCACTGTCACAATGACCGTTTTCGCTTTATATTGGAAATTGTTATGATCGGTTACGATCACACCTTCATGGTTGTGTTCCACACTTCTCACAATTGTTGAAAGCTTTATTTCGGCTTTCGCATCTGCAGCAATCGCTTCAATCAGTGCTTTCGTTCCTTCCTTCAGTCTGTATGTGGAAATCATAGCGCTATGATTGTTCCAATTTCCCTGCGAGAAAACCCACCAACGAAAGATTTGTGTGACAGCACCTTCTGCAGGTGCTCCACAGAAGTCAGAAGCCACCCATCCGTGTAAAATATCATACTCTTCCTGTGTTAAACCAAAATCTTTCATAAATTCTTCAGCGGTTACTCCATCGATTTCTTTTATTAATGGTGAATGAAGAGGATCATAAGGTAACGGCAAGTATTTATGACTTTCACTCATTAACCGATCTACCGTACTTTTAAGTTTATTTTTGTAATCACTAATCGTTGATTGATGAGACTTTCCGTTTGAAATCCAATAAACTTTTTCTGCTTTTGGGCCTGATACAATTTCTAATCCGTAACGAGTGATTTCCGTCCATACGTGGGGTTGAAACCAATGAACATACGTCCCTCCCATTTCGAGCTTAGAATTAAGACGAGTATCAACCCAAGTGCGGCCGCCTAGTCTGTCACGTGCTTCCAGTAGAAGTACTTTATGACCAAGAAAACGAAGTTCACGAGCGGCAGTCAACCCTGAAAATCCTCCTCCGATTACGATTACATCATAGCTTTCATTACTTTTATAATTCACCATCAACCTTCCCCCTCACTGATGCACAGTTATCTATTCGGATAGCTGTGCATCGTTATTTAAGGACTAATTCTCTTCTTTTACAGTTGGATTGGTTTGAGTATTTGTGAGATTCGATAAAGCTGCTTTTTTTCTTGTGTAGAACAAGTAATAATACAAATAACAAGCGGCTATAAAACCAGTTCCCCAAAAGAGTGATGCCCTTTGTGTCGGATCGAACGCCATGAATATGAATATAAATAAGCACATAGCGATACAAAGAAATGGCACAAGCGGAAAGAACCGTACTCTATATTGCAAATCCTCTAATTTTCCGCCATCTCGAATATATTGCTTTCGGAATCTATATTGTGCCAAACCGATGGCCATCCAAGTTAAGGTACCGCCCATTCCGCTTACTGCAAGTAAAACAACGAAAAGTGTATCCTCTGCTACTATACTCGTTAGTAAGGAAAGTAATGCAAATCCTAGCGTAATCAAAAGCGCATAAGATGGAACGCCGCGTTTGTTTAATTTTCTAAAGATTGAAGGAGCCATCCCGTTTTCAGAAAGAGAATACATGATACGGGTACAAGCATAAAGTCCTGTATTTCCTACAGATAAAATGGCCGTTAAAATAACAAAATTCATAATATCAGCTGCGTATGGAATACCAACCATATCGAAAACCGTTACAAAAGGACTTTCTAGAACTCCGGCTTCTTTCCAAGGAACAATGGCAGATAATACAAAAATGGCTAAAACATAAAACAATAGAATACGGGCAACGATATTACGAATCGCCTTTGGGATATTTTTTTGTGGATCTTCTGTTTCTCCTGCAGCGACGCCCATAATTTCAGAGCCTTGAAACGCGTAAATGACAGTCATCATGGAGATAAAAACACCAGTTAACCCTGTTGGAAATAATCCATCTCCAAAAAAGTTAGCGAAATACGGTGCAGGTTGCCCATCCATATTTAATACTCCAAAAACAGCCCCTAGACCGACAATGATGAAAAGAATGACGGTAATGACTTTAATTCCTGCAAACCAGTACTCCGTCTCTGCAAAACTTCTTGTGGCGAGCGAATTAATTGAAAAAAGAAGGATGATGAATAAAGCACACCATATCCAAACTGGAACATCTGGAAACCATCTCTTCATGAGTACACCGGCTGCTACAAATTCAAGACCAACATACATTGCCCAGCTTAACCAGTATACCCAGCCGATTACAAAGCCAGTAGCCGGTCCTATATATTTAGTGGCATGTGCCTGAAACGATCCTGAGACAGGCATGACAACGGATAATTCTCCTAGACAAACCATTGCTAAGTACATTAACAATCCACCAACAAGATAAGCCAGTATCGCCCCTGCTGGCCCCGCTTCTCCAATTGCATACCCGGAGCCTAAAAATAGTCCCGTTCCAATAACACCGCCTAAGGAAAGCATAAATAAGTGTCTGCTCTTCATAGAGCGATTTAACTTTACATGGTTTTCTTGATTCATTCCCATTGAACATTCACCTATCTTCCAATTTAATTTTTGTCATCCATCTTTAGAAAGCGTTTACATAAAGGTGATCAAAGAAACTGGGACCATTTTTTTATGATGTGGTGGGAGTATTAGCTGATTTTATAGGCAAAAACGTTTCTAAGTCTTTTTGAATGAGTAATTGGAAATGATGAACGAGATTCTCTGTAAGAGAAAATCTTCCTTGTTTATATGCCCCTGTATCCATCCCTTTTTGGACAGCTTCACAAATTTCAAGATCTTCTTGACGGACCAATTCATCAATGGCCATTAACTCTTGTTCTTCTTTACTCATCTGATCAGTCATAAAAAACGTGGTATATATATATTTTGTCGTTTTGTGATCAATTGGAATGGATTGATGAATGGAAACATTAGCCGGACCTGGATCAAATGAAAACCAAGTATTTGGATACAACCAATAATAACGTCCGCCTTGACCTAAACCAAATTCATTCGTTTTTCCTTTTAAAGGAGCCCCTTGATAGGAATAATAATCATACACTTCCATCTCATATTGGTTCATGTCTAGCTTGGAAACGAGTGTTTTATGAACAATGGAACAATGATCACACTCCAAATAGTTGTCAATTCCGATTTTCCAATTAGACTTACAGATAGTTTCCTTTACTCTTACTCTTTTCAAATTTTCTAAATTGTACTTTCGAACATGGTGGAATAAATTAGGGAATTGCGTCGACATGGGGGGAGCATTTGGATCGAGGTTCACAAAAATAAAAGATTCCAATATTTCTATTCTTATTGTTTTTAAACAAAAGTCACCGTAATCAAAATTTTCTACACCTTTCATGTTCGGAGCTCTGTTAAGCGAACCATCTAACTTGAAAGTCCATGCATGATAAGGACAAGTAATAATCGATTTATTTCCTTCCCCTTCTAGCAATTTAGCCGCACGGTGCGTACAAACATTAAAAAATGCACGGATCTCGCCATCGTTGCCGCATATTACAATAATCGGTTTATTTGCGACTTCAGTTGTTATATAGTCTCCCGGCTTTTTAAATTGACTAATATGCCCGACGTATTGCCAAGACTTGCTGAAAATTTCTCGTTTTTCTACTTCCAATACTTCAGGATCTCTATAAAGCCAGGCAGGTAGAGTATGTGCTTCGCTCAGTTTATTACTTACTCGAAATTCTTGGTTTGGCATGAAATATACCTCCCTTTTAAAGAAATCATGGAAAAGAGTTCGCTTTTTGAAGGGTAGATTGATTGTAAATTAAAAAGATTCTTAATAATATGTATATTTTCACCAAAAATTCTTATAATGAAAGTGATGATTTTTGTTTTTTTTGCACCATAGAAAAAATTTTTGTGCTTACATGCCTTTTTTATCTATGGAAAAAAGAAAGGAAGGCATATCGATGAAGATTCTTAAACATATCGCTCAAGAAATTGTTGAAAAAACAAGTGAGGTTTTAAAATATCCGATCAGCATAACTGATAATGAAGGATACATCATTGGGGCGACTGATAAAAGCAGAATCGGAATATTTCATAGGCCCTCACTTGACGTCATTAAGAACAACCGTATGGTATATTGTAAAAATGAAATTGAAAAGGAGATTCTCCCCGGCATATCCGTACCTTTGAATTTTAATAATCATGTCATCGGTGTTCTAGGGATTGTTGGAGAACCTAGGGAAGTAGAAAAATATGTACATCTAGTAAAAAATCAAGTTGAAATGATGTGTCAGGATGCATTTAGAAAAGAAATGGTTGAGTTAAAAGAGAAAATGATTGAAGTGTTTGTCCATCAAATTATCCATTTTAGGGAAAATGATGAATGTGATCATATTTATCAATATGCAAAGTTGCTTGACTATGATTTGCAAAGCAACAAAGTATGCTTGTTAGTTGATATTCAATCACTCTCTAAAAAAATTTCATCCGAAAAATCGAATGAGGAATTTTTTGGCAGTTTTCCCCTCCAATATTTTCAAAGAGAAGTGCTTAACTTTCTTCACCTGCTTTTCCATGAATCAAAAAATGATATTATTTCATTTTTAAATATAGAACGCTTTATTGTAATCAAATCTCTCCCCACTGAACGATCATTCTCACGATTACAAGAAAATCTCGAACAAAAAATTCAAAGATTAAATGCTTTTTTAGAAACAAAATATAAGGTTTCCGCATCCATTTCGGTAGGTGATATCAATTCTGGAATAAAAGGAATTGCTGAGTCTTACAGTAATGCGAAAAAAGCGATGAATATAGGAAAAAAATCTGAACAAAAAATCCCCATCTATTTTTACAATGAACCTGAAACATTATTAAGATTGCTTCCAAAAGAATTATCATCCGAATATCGAAATAAATTAATTAAATTAATTTCTCCTTTAACACAACAAGATCATTATGAAGTATTGGCAGAAACATTTATGATGTATTGCAAATATAATATGAACTTGAGCGTTGCTGCTAGAAATATGTTCATTCACAGGAATACAATCATTTATCGTCTTGAAAAAATTAATGAATTAACCTCTCTTGATACAAGTAATTTTGAACATTGTATGCTCTTACATGCAGCGATTCAAAGCTATAAAGAATTGAAAATATGAAATCCCCCCTTCTTTCGCAGAAAAAGAAGAGGGGATGATGATTTTATTTATTATCAATCTGAGCTCTTTGTAACTTTCCGCTGTAATCTACATAAATGGATTTCCACTCCGTATAGACATCAAGAGCGGCTACCCCAGAATCTCGGTGTCCATTCCCTGTGCCTTTTGTACCGCCAAAAGGCAAGTGAATCTCTGCCCCGGTTGTGCCAGCGTTCACATATACAATTCCTGTATCAAAATCTCTCATTGCTTGAAAAACTCGATTCACATCACGAGAAAAAATAGAACTTGAAAGACCGAATTCAACGCTATTGTTCACTTCAATTGCTTCTTCTAGACTTTTAACCGGAATGATGGAAGTGACCGGACCAAAAATCTCTTCTTTTGCAATCGTCATTGATGGTTTAACATCTGTAAAGAGGGTTGGTGCATAATAATGACCTTTCTCTAATTCACCGTCAGTCAAAATTTTCCCTCCGCAAAGGAGTTTAGCTCCTTCTTTTATCCCGATTTTCACATACTTATCAATTTTTTGTAGAGAGGAGCGATTAATAACTGGACCCACATTTACTTCCTCATCAAGGCCATTGCCTATTTTTAATTCTGCAATGCGTTTGACTAATTTTTGCTCTAGTTCTTCTTTTACTGCTTCATGTACAATTACTCTGCTACATGCCGTACATCTTTGACCGGATGTACCAAATGCACTCCAGATGATTCCATCTACAGCAAGATCAAGATCTGCATCTTCTAGAACAGTCACTGCATTTTTTCCGCCCATTTCAAGGGATGTACGTTTTAGTAATCGACCAGCACGTTCATTGATTTGTCGTCCAACTTCATTTGAACCCGTAAATGATATGATGTCAATATCCGGATGATCTACAATTGCGTTTCCTACCACTCCACCGCTGCCAAATACAAGGTTCATCAGTCCTTTTGGCAACCCTGCTTCTTGATAAATTTTCACAAATTCTCCAGCGATGAATGGTGTTTCTGAAGCTGGTTTCCACACAACTGCATTTCCTGCCACTAATGCAGGTAGTGATTTCCAAGATGCAATGGCAATAGGGAAATTCCAAGGAGTGATAAGACCAGCAATTCCTACTGGAACTCGAACACTCATTGCAAATTTATTTCTAAGCTCTGACGGAACGGTGTCTCCAAAAAGTCGGCGCCCTTCTCCAGCCATATAATAAGCCATATCAATTGCTTCCTGAACTTCTCCTCTTGCTTCGCTAATCACTTTTCCCATTTCACTCGTCAAGATTTGAGCAAGTTCTTCTTTTCTCTCTTTTAATAATCTTGCAACTTCATAGAGAACTTCAGCTCTTTCGGGAGCTGGTACCAGCCTCCAAGATTTTTGAGCTTTTTTAGCAGCAAGAACCGCACGATCTACATCTTCTTTTGTAGACTGAGGCGCTTTTCCTAAAATTTCTCCCGTTGCCGGATTAACATTGGTGGAAAATTTACCTGAAACGGAAGGAACCCACTCGCCATCGATAAAATTTAAATAGCTCTTCACATCGCCACGGTCATTTCCTTTAAATCTTTCGTTTACTACAGTGTGATTATTCATTGATTATCTCCTCTCATTTTGGAGTAATTTTCACTTTTTTCTTTATTCGGTCAATCGCTTCGTAAAGAATATCATTTGGAAGGGATAGAGAAATTCTAAAATATCCTTCTCCGGATGGACCGAATGCATGACCAGGTGTAATAATGACTCCGGCTTGTTCTAGTACGCTCTCTGCAAATTCACTTGATGTGTATCCCTTAGGGGTTTTTGCCCAAATAAAAAACGATCCTTTAGGTGGTTCGACATGAATATCAATCGTTTTAAGACCTTCAATCATTGCCTTCATTCGTTCCCAGTAAATATCGTTGTGTTTTCTAATGCACGTTTGATCTCCATTTAGAGCATGGGCTGCTGCTAATTGAATGGGGGTAAACTGACCTGTATCGGTGTTGCTTTTATAGATCGATAATGCCTTAATCATTTCTTTGTTTCCAACAACATATCCAATCCTATATCCAGTCATGCTGTATGTTTTCGATAAAGACCCGAATTCTACAGCTACATCTTTTGCACCTTTGACTTGAAGAATACTCGGAGCTTTGTAATCTTGAAATGTGATCATGTTATAGGCTGAATCATGTGCAATTACGATATTGAATTTGCGGGCGAATGAAACGGCTTCTTCAAAAAACTCAAGGTTCGCTGTAGCAGCTGTCGGATTACTAGGATAATTCAAGAACATTAGCTTAGCTGAATCTAAAACCTCATCCGGAATATCCTTAAATTTTGGAAGGAAATTAAACTCTTTTCGCAAGGGCATATTATACACTTTTCCCTCTGCGAGATAAGTCGCCATTCGATACGGCGGATATCCGGGATCTGGAACTAGCACATAATCACCTGGGTTTATAATGGTAGGAACGATATGAGCAATCCCCTCTTTAGATCCTATTAAAGCCAGTACCTCTGTTTCAGGGTCTACATCTACATTGAATTGGCGCTTGTAAAAATTGGCTACAGCTTTTCTAAACTCAGAATTTCCAATAAAGCTAGGATATTTTGAGTTTTCAGGACGACGTATTTCTTCAATTAATTTGTCAACAATATGCTCTGGCGTAGGTAAATCAGGGTCGCCTATTCCCAAATCGATCACGTCAATTCCTGCTTTAATTAAACGTGCTTTTTTCTTGCTAAGTTCTGCAAACATATAAGGAGGAATTTGACTCATCTTGTTTGATTGGAGACTCACAGCATTTCACCCTCTTAATTTGTCATCCATCGAGAACGCTTTCATGTCTTAACTTTATATTTTTAGGTAAATGAAAACTATGTTGTTTTTAAACAAAAAATGTCTGGTCTTTAGAATGATAATTCGTTTATTTTAAACAAAAAAGAAAAGCTACCTTATAACAATGGTAAGGTAGCTTTTGGTATTTATAAATCTTGCTTCTTTCGAGAACAAATGACAATGGATAGGATGCACGTAGTAAAAAAAGTAAATACCTCCAAAGGGATATTTCATTATTTTTTGCTTTGTTGGTCTTTTATGTATTTGTTTCTTTCCATTCCATCTGATAATTCTTCTGAAAACTTATGCTCTGTTTGGAATTTAGAATTTTTAATATCAGCTGCAGATAAGTTGTTGTTTGGTGCGCTTTCTTCATTCCATTTACTCATAAGACATCCTCCTTTCTATACATAAGTATGTGCGTAAGGGTAAATTTTTTATTCTCTAAACATGCAGGAGTCGATTTTAATCGGCTTGGCCTCCCGGTTCCATAGATATTTTTCGCGTCAAATGGCTTTCGGGATTGGAATTTTGATTAATTTGTCATCATGTTTGACCGGCGTCCCTCTTCCATCCGTGTTGTTTGTGACAAAAAATAAATGATCTTCCAATATGAATACATCCCGCACGCGGCCTACATTGGAAACAATTTGTTTATATGTTTTATTTTTTAAATCGAACGCTAAAATCCCTTCCCCCCGCAGTTGTGCAACATACAAAATCCCTTGATGATAGGCAATTCCAGATGGCGCCCAAGTATGATCGCCTGAATGGAACAATGGTGTGATCATCCCCTCTTTCGTCTCATATCCTTGAATAAAAGGCCATCCATAATTTCCTTTCGGTTTAATCAGATTGATTTCGTCATGCGCAATTGAGCCATGCTCCGAGCCGAGCTATAAAGCTGACCTGTTTCATCCCATGCCAAGCCTTGTGGGTTGCGGTGTCCATAGCTGTAGACAAGGGAGTTGGGATAAGGATTATCGTTCGGTATTGTGCCGTCGAGATTCATTCGTAAAATTTTTCCGCCAAGAGATGTTTTGTCTTGAGCAATCATCGCATCTGTAGCATCTCCCGTTGTGATGTACAGTTTTTTGTCCGGTCCGATTTTTATTCTTCCGCCATGGTGAAAGCTTCCGCTTGGAATGTGGTCAAGCAAAACCTTTTCCTCAAACCATTCATTATTTTTTTCCCGTATTTCTACAACGCGATTAAATTGTCCGTTTTCATCCTCATATGTATAGTAAAGAAAAGCATCATTCTTTTTCTCGGGATGAAGCACAAAACCTAATACACCAGCTTCCGATGCCGTTGAAAGCTTCTTTTCTAAATGCAGCTTCTGTCTAATTTTTTCATCGCCTGTAATTTTCACAATGGAGCCAGTCCGCTCTGAAATATAAAAAGATGTCCCGTCCCAGTCGATCGCCCATGGCACACGTAAATCTTGAGCAATGATTTCCATATTATCGTTTTTATTTGTTTGTTGTACATTTTGAGGACTGTTTTCTTCTTGTTTTAAACAGCCTGTTAGAAGAAAAATGATGCCGATCATGATGAGAAGATATTTTTTCATCAAATTTTCCCTCCTTCTTTTAGCTTTTTGTTCTCTTACTCCTCGAGCCAATCCTGTGTGTTCTGCTGCTATAAAGCAATAAAGGAAACTTGGCACTCCTAAGTTTCCTTTATTTATTTTGATTCTGTCTTCGCCAATTTTGTCCAATCCATATTTTTATGTATAGAAGCCCATGGCCGATTATTTTCCCAATGAACTTTCATCGCCAATTGAAACGTCTTTGATAAACATTCATCTGTTAATACTTCCTCTTTTTGTCCTGCAGCTACAATTTGGCCCTCTTTTAACAATAATACGTGTGTCATCTCTTCTATAATTTCTTCAATATAATGAGTGACATACAGTACGTGACATTGTTGATGTGCAATAATTTCTTTCGTTAATGATAAAATGTCTTCCCTTGCTAAAATGTCTAATCCTACGGTCGGTTCGTCTAATATAAGCAATTTTGGCTTTGCCATTAATGCTCTTCCAATAAGTACCTTTCTTTTTTCTCCTTCTGATAATGTGTCATACGTTTTCCCTTTTAAATGATCGATTCGGAAAGATGTCATTAGCTGTTCAGCCTGTTCTCGATCCTCATCGGTCACATTTTCGTATAATCCGATCGTAGCGAATTTTCCGCTTATCACAATATCCTCTACTGTTTCCGATCTTAACGTTTGATTAAAACGGTCAAGAGAACTACTGACAAATCCGATTTGCTTTCGAAGCTCAGGCAAGTTCGTTTTCCCGAATTTATGTCCTAAAACAGAAACTTCCCCTTTTGTCGGATATTGATAGCCTGTTACGATATTTAATATGGATGTTTTTCCTGAACCGTTTAAACCTAATATGACCCAGTGTTCCTTTTCTTTTACTTCCCAATTTATGTCCTTTAAAATAACTCGATTTTCTCTTATCAAGGACACATTTTTCATGCTTATGACATTTTTCATTTCACACTACACCTCGATGTTAAATAAAGAATTATTACTACGTTATTACTCAATTCTCCTAAACTTTTTAGTAATTATAACATAATTTTGATTTTTTTGATATTTAACATGTTCACCGAGAAGTCTCCCACCTCTAAACAACATGTAGGTGGGAGAGGTTCATCTCTTAAACCAAACTGCCCATTGTTTCAACAAAAAAAACATTACTTCCTGCTTGTAGAAGTAATGCACCATTTAGCACATTATCGATCTGCTGAATTGAAACTCAATGTATTTATAAAAGAAAACTTAAGTGTGTGATCATTAAGTGGTCATGTGGCCAAACTGTTATCACCTCAATTAAAATCTAAGCTTTACTCTTGTCTCTCCTAGCTGCGCAAACTCCCTTTTAACCAGGCGCGAGGGCGGTAGTGACCGACTGGGAGCTGGATTAAGCTTGTTTTCCCTTTCGAATCGATCTCGTAAAGTTTATCACATGGGTTCACATCAAATCCGAGGAGCGGGTGCCCGCCCATTCCCATGGCAGACGCCGCCAAAAGCAGTCGTTGCACAAGCATACCCGCCTCCATTTGTTGAATGCGATATCCTCTGTACCCTAATTCCATTTTGAGGTGATCCTTGTCTCCCACCACATGTAGACAGAGTGGTACTTGGAACAGATGAACATTGTCCATTGACATTCCGGATTGCAGGAAGTGTCGATAATCTCCGAAACGTATCCGCCCTAACGCATGTGCAGCACTGTCATAGTAGTAAGCACCATCTGGAACACCTTCAACGTTATAAAAACAGCCATACAGTGAGACACGGGACTTCGGTTCCTCATGCTCTCCATCTAAATCATTTCGATACGAAAAAGAAAGCGTCGCCTCTTGTAACAAAGCGGCCAATTGTTCTTGACTTACCTTTCCCAAAACAAAATCCATATCTGGTGAATGTCGCTTCTGGCAGACTGACGCCAGATCATACGATAATCGCTTCGCGTAAGGCAGAACTACCGCTTGCATCCCACAGGTAACGTTCTTCTCTCCCTGAATCTGCCGAAACGATCGCGGTGATTCCAACATCGATGATTCATTCATTTTTCTCAGCATCGGATAATCAATAATCCTCCGTGACCGGACATAGTAATGGTGCTGAACTGCCGGCAATTCTCGGCACAATTCAGTGGCAGAGACGCTTTTTTCTAAGTTATGATCGTTATCAAACCAAGTGATTGAAGAATCCACAGATAATGGAATAACCGCATATACACTTTCTTCCTGTTCGGATAGTCCAAGCAGATGGTTGATGGCCTTATCAAGAAATTGGAAATACACTGACGATGCGAAGCCGAACCGTTTTGCTACTTCCAACAGCTGCCCGATTAGCACACCAGCATCCAATCCTTGCAGACGGTAGGCAAAATTATTGTATTTAAAAAAATTCTTCCAAAACATTGTCGATACAAAAACAACACCGAAACAAGCTGAAACGTCACATCGATTGCCCAGGACCTTAGTTAGATAGGAATCGAAATTGCCTTCTCGCAACAACACCAAGCGATGGTGTGCCAAATCGTAATGGTACACTCCATTTGGAACATCCTTCATCTTCAAATACACGTATAATTCATTTGGATACAACGCCCCTCCGGAGGGAACAAACCGCCGGTACAACTGCATGAGATTTACCGCTTGTTCCGTGGAATCCATAGAAAAAGCTAACTGGCAAAATTGAGTAAGGCCGAATACGTACCAGAGAAAATGACCTATTTCTTCTAGCCCGAGTTTTCCAGACGCTTTCCTTCCCTCGAGCGTTAACGGCACTTCTGAAGAAAGCGGAATCACGGGTAAATTACGGTACAGCTTATATGCAAGCGGTGCATCTTCCCAATCCACTTCCCAATCTGGCGGTACAATCTTATCGACGTCAAAATGAAGATTGTGTAAAAATGTCTCTAGTTTCATCCCTCCTGCCTCCTATGGGAACGGATGGGGATGTGGATTAAGTTGTTCAAGCGTGAGCGGTTGTTTCGTATACCCGAGTTCCATTGGTACCCGGAGCACCCTCTCGAGACCGGTCACGCGGGTAAGGTGATGCCCAAATGTCATCGGCAACATTCCCGGAATCAGCACTTTCACGCAATATAATCCGTTTCGTTTCGTTACGGGGGTTGTCTGGTCCACTACAATTACCTCGAGGTTCAATCGTCGAAACTTCTGAAGAATGTCCTGCAGGTCATCAGTCAAGTCTGCACTCTTCTTTGGACGCTTAAATTCCTCTGCAAACGTTCGCATCGGACGATTTTCATCCAACAAAAATCGCAGGCGCTCCTCTGCTTCCGGCAAACCGTACAGCATGCCGTGATCCTCCATCTGTTGTACTGAGAACGGATCGTGTAACATTTTCTCATATTCCTTTCGGTTTGCCTCCAATTTCTCGTCAAGCGTGAGCATCATGCCTGCTAACTCGTGAATCGCGCCTTTCACCGCACGTATGGGGTCCGGATGAGCTCCGGAAGCACAGATGAGATTCATTCCCTCTTGCTTCCTGTTTTTCGCCACGGCCCAGACGCTTGGAATCCCGTGCTCCATCGTCGAGTTGAAAAAATACAGATCATATCCCGCCACCACACGTACACGGTCGACCATCAACTGCAATTCTTTATCGTTAGCGGAACTAAGATCAAGACGCGGAAGAGGCAGCTGCGCATACCAAGTCATCAAGAATGAATCACGTTCGACCACTTCCAAAATGGCATGGAAAATTGCTTCCTCTAAACTTCCGCCTAATGCACATCCGTTGGAAGTTTCATAGACAAAGCCGTCCCCACAGCCCAAGCTGTAATATGCGAGCAGCTCTGGAACCAAAATCGGACGCTCTTGTAAAAACGAATAGCCCCATACCCAATTCATCGGACGCTCAGGATGAAACGGTTTGAACGGAAAATCAGGCCGCGCATACTGTTCCTTCGCATGCAATCCTACCGTTGCAGGGTTGAGCGCTTTATCTTCCAGGTTTCGGTAACTGTCATGAATCGTCGTCCGTTTGCCACGAGGTTCGATACCACAATATCTCTCCAAGCCTTCCAAAATAGCGGTTAACTCGCTAAGCTCATATGAATGAGTCCGGCCTGCTACTCCCTCGTCCCCCATAAACAATGGCATATTTACAATGACATCGGCGAACGGCAGCGTGAAATGATGCATTTTCCCATTCATGATTCCTGTTCGGTTATCTAGATAGTCTTTGGCCAAAACTTTTTTCAAATCCTCTATCGATCGACAACGGTAACTGTCAGGGCTGATCTTCGGACTTGGTTGCAGCGATATTCGGGCTTCTGTCGGCGAATCGTCAGGTAATTGACCGCATACAGGACATAACGGGTCGGGCAGAAAGAAGTGACATGAGTTCTTTAATGTCTTCAGGTTGATTAGGAACAACCTTTCTTCTAATTGGGCATGACTGCCTTCTAACACCCTCTGCGTCTCCATGCAGATCAGGTGAGCCATCTGCAAAAGTCCTGTTCGTGATGCCCATGCATCACGCTGTATTTCTCCTTGTATCGCCATCCTCTGTTGCAGCTCCCACATCTCATTACGGTCGTACCCCGCTATAAGGCGGCGAATGTCAGCACACTGAGAGCATCCCGATGTATTCGGGTGAACTAGCGGACCGATCACGCCCTCACCAAATGAAACGAAGCCCCGAAGCCATGGAATGCCTGACGATCGCAACACCTCTTCGGCCTTGTGATGAACGGAGGGATGCCAAGCATCGTGTAAAACCAGAGCAAAATCCGTTTCTTCCGGAACTTCTTCCTCGAAATCGATTTGCCGAACTACCTGATATTGAACGGACAATTTTTCATACACATAATCTGCCAATATTCCTTCTCCAACAATCAAGACGCAAGCATCCATCATGATTCCTCCTCTCGTAACAGCACACCAAACACTCCTGCCAGTTCCTCTTTCAAAAACGGTTCTATCGCTAAATCAAAGACGAAGAGCCGCATACTGTTTTGCTTCAAGACCTGCATGGCGGACTGCAAGAGCTCCAATTGTGTCATCTTTTCACAAGCGGGAATCTCAAGGCTTAATGACTCTTTTTCATTTAGAAGAATGGATGAATCGTCCAGCGCTTGCATTCTGTGTGAAGTTGTTTGATTTTGTGCGTTCATAAGCGACTGCTCTAACGCTTTCCGCAACGCCATTGTGATATTCAAACCAGCGCTTCCATACCAGCGACCGCTCGTGCCGACCCATACGACAGGAAAGCCTAACACTTTCTCTCCCAAGCCGATCGTCGGTGGTCCGTGCATCGTAGTCAGCGCCTGCAAATAAAATCTGCAATGTTCGTCTTCTATCGAATCCAACCGTACCCGAAAAATCGGTTCCCTTTGATTAACCTGTCGTTTGCTCAGCTTCTCGTCCAAGCATCTCTGCAATCCCCGGCAAATGCCTTCCGCGATCGTTTCCCCTGCCCCGACCCCGATAAATTCCTGTGGTGTGATCATACCAACCTCTTCTTCGTTGTTTAAGGATGCCGTAACGAGTAAATCTATCATTGGCGATACATACGCTTCAATCCCTGTCAATCCCGCTTCCCTCCGCGCTTCCTCATGTGTTAGACCTGCACAGATAACTTCAGGCAGAAGCTCAGCCGGTTCTTCCGATAGTGGGTTCACTGTTTGAACACAGCACTGGGCCAACGGGAGCTGCGTCAAGCCACCTTCCTCCCACATATGGAAAATTCCTGATTCTGTGGATGTCAACTGACTGAAATAATGAAACAATCTGCTCGGATCACCGCAACGCGAATTCTGTTTAAGACTCAAATCAAGATCTTGAACCAATTCAGCTGCCACACATTCAGTCGTCACCAGTGGATGTTTGATGAACGAATGCCAGTGACCTTCCAATGTTTCCAGATCGAGGAGGAAAAATTGATTCCTCTGTTCCGATTTCATCACTCCTGTCACTTTTTTGAATAATTCAAACACAATCACATTCGCCAACATCGCTCCCGCTGTTGAAGAAAAAGTTTGCAACGGCCGATCTTCGCGAAGCGCGGATCGGTGTATGCGACGCCATGCGGACTCCCAACATCCCTCAGAGTCCGGATGTACTAATGGACCCGCTAAACCTACTTGCTGCAGAGATATGGCGGGGAGAAACCCCTTCTTCTCTTCCCTGCAAACTGCGTGAAGAATCCGCAGCTCCTCTACATTGCCATCCTGCGAGACATATAAAACCCACTCAAACGGCTGCACCACTTCTCGCCAAGAAATCCCCTCCGCTCCCCTCTGTAGGGCGATCTCCTCTATTGCTACTTCGGAGTCCATTTTGCGGGCGTTTTCCTCCAGTTCCTTCAACCGCAGCCGATTAGTAGGCATCGAGTCTGTAACAAGAACATGGAACTTAGGCAATCCAGATTCGAGCAACGCAGAAACCAATGAGACGAAAAAAGGGCCAGAGCCGATTGCCAATACTTCAGATTGACGATATACTTGAAAACGGAACGCACCAGAATCGACAAAACTTTCTATAAATTCAATTTGTGAAGCATACTTTTTGAGAATCCTGCTCTCCAATTGATGCGGATAGTCTTGGCTCACATCCCGAACAAAACCGTTCTTGTACAGTATTTCTCCGATTTCATACACCCTGTTCCGATATGGAGCCGGTAATCCATCTATCAATTCTCCCAATGTGTGCTCACCGTTGAACATTGGCATCAGCTTTTCAATCCACTGATAGATGGTGCTGCCTTTCATACGAAATGAGATTGAGTTATTCCTAAAATACACACCCCCGTTTGGATCAGGGAGAAAAAACGTGTCTCTTTTCACCTTGAGACGCGAGGAAGCGTTCAGATTTGCCATTCTACCCCTCCTTATCCATGAGTTGTTCCTAAAGGCGTAGTATCATTTTATGTACTTCTATTTGTCCCTTATGATCATTTCATAAAGAGGAGCCCCTGCAGTAGATTATGCAGGGGCAGTCCATTCTTCTTAGGTCATCACCTTTTTGTGCTAGGGGGCTAGAAAGTGCCTCCAAAACCACCGCCCCAGCAATTGAAGCAGCTAAAGCAGTTAAAGCATCTAAAGCAGTTAAAACAACGTCCACCACAACGCCCAAAACATTGTCCGCCACAGCGTCCAAAACACTGTCCGCCACAACGTCCAAAACATTGTTGTCCACCGCAACGTCCTCCGCAGCGTCCACCGCATTGACGAGCATCACTAATAATGTAGGTCTGGGTTTGAGGATCCCAAACCATCACCTCTTCCGCCACGAAATCATCCATACCTAACATTTGAAGTTCATTTTGGAAATTATACATTTCACACCATCCTCTTGTTATAAATTGGTTGTTTCCACGATGTAACCAGAAACAGGAAAGGGGAGTAGGACGAAGGTAATCAGAAAGATAGCTGTGAAGCAGATAAATCCATCTACTCTCCTCAACAAAGTATGAGCTCTGTTAGGTTGTTGTTACTGATTGAAGGGCCTATTTTTATTGAGACTTCGTACAACCGTCTAAAAAAGAAATAGGAGGATCATGTGATTAACAAGGCTCTGTATAGTTCTTCTGTATAGTTCTAAGGATTGACCGCTATCTATGCGTGGACTGCATGGACTTTCCTACCATATTCCCTTCAATCGAATCTAGGAACCTATTTAGACGAACACCAGGAGTTATAATCGGATGAAATACAAAATAAGGAGAATAAATAATTTTTTTCTTATTACAATCATCATGTTGTTAACGATATCCCCATTTAGCGAGGTCCATAGCGAAAAAAGGCAGAAAATTTACATTAAGGTTGATTTATGGACTAAGGAGCTTTACGTAATTGAAGGTGGAAAAGTAATCCGAAGATATAAAATATCACCCTCAAAGAGTGAACCATTTACCAATAACGGGCGGAGTAACGAAAAGGGAGTATATATTATTAGGTATATTAGAATAATTTAATTCTCCCACTTCAAAAACATACGAAAAGTTTTTTTTTAAGTGGGAGTCATGTGATTTATTCACTTTTACGTTCTGGTTGATCGTTATTTTTTTTATTCCAATAGCTTCCTTCGCCAAAAAACTCCGCACACACGCCACTTAAAGACTGTAGTTTTTCAATAAATCCCCTTAAATCACAAGTGTGGAAAGTATCATGTAGTTCACGATTTTCTTCAGTAACAGAATAAACATGAACTTCCATACATCCATCCCATCTAACATTCACATCGAATTGACTGTTTTCACTTTCCAGCTCAAGGGCAACTGTTGCTCCATCCCCGTTCTTATGTTGTGTCTTAATGATCCACATAAAGCCACTTCCTTTCTTGTCGATTATACCCGTTAGACCTCTTCATTAAATATATCTCCTTTTACTTACTGTTAATTATTTAGGCATTTGTTCTTGCTCTGTTTGCTCCATATCAATAACCTCGTACACGCTTTGTACATTGTCCGGATCATTCGCAATCGTTTCATCTTTTGCAATCTGTTGTTGGAACTCTGTACTTACCTGCACCGTCTTGAACAGGAGTTTGATTGCCGTTTTTAAAGCCATAGCGTCAAAATCTGTTTTCCAAGGACCGACTAATTCACCTTCTTTGTTTTTGGAAGTTGTAAACCTCTGGGCGTGACGCAATGCTTGTTTTTTCGTGATGACTTTGAACTGTTCCGAACCGTCCTTAAACTTGATGTACGCATAATATTTTTTGGCGTATTCGGGGTCGCCGTACTTTTCGGATTCGATATTCGGTTTGTGAATCAATTTTTGATTCGTGCCATATTGAAATTCAAAATAGTCGTCTTCATAAACAATTTCTGCCGTAATAAAGGCTACTTTTCCTGTGCGGTGTGCTAAATCAATATAGCCCTTATAGCCGATTTGGAATTCCGCATCAAATCGCCCCGCTTTACTGTTCCAGCGCGGCACTAGATATGCGTAACCGTGCAATCCCGGTTCTAATCCGAGAATGGCACTTTGCATGATTGCCCCACCGAGTGATTCGATGGAACATTGGCTTAGTTGAGGATTTCTCCGAACCTCGCTTAATGCGATGCGCAAGAAACGTTCCGTATCGAATTGTTTTGGCAAAACGGTTTTGACGCTTGGAGCGATTTTAGCTAGATAGTTTTTGAATTGTTCACCAAATGTTTTCGGTTTTTCTTGGACCGCATTCACTTTTTTTGCCAGTTGTTTTTTAATATCTTCTGGCTTAGCCATTTATTTCACCCTCCAATTTTTTATTTTTAGAACTCGATGCCCTTTTTTTGTGGCTTTCCAAGTCACTATTTCAGCACCTTCATATGTTCCGATTTCCTTTTCACGTAAAAAGTATTTAATGTTGTTTTCTAATTCTTGTTTTCTCAACGCTAGTTCCTTGATTTGCTCTTTTATTTGTTCTAATTCTTCGATCCAGCCCATACATTCTGTGGAAAGTTCAACTGCCTCATTCGTGGACTGCATATAAAGTTCATTCAAAGACTGTGTACTTGAATCAGAACCATCAATTGGCGGTGGGATTTTCGGCAGCACATGGTTATTCCAAAAATCTGACTCGAGTTGGTAAAGGTAATGGATGACTTCATCATCCCGCAGAACTTCTTTATAAATGAACTTATTTCCGCCGATTAAAGCCGCTATGTAGGCAAAAGAATAGTCTGTAACCGCTAAATAATGCTGCACTTGAAGATAATAACCATCAGGTATATTCTCTCCCACCCATTCATCTTTTAAGTATTCGGAAGCGGTTTTGCACTCCAAAATACCAATTCCTCTTTCGGGACAAATGACTTCTCGATCTAAAGTTGCGATCATGAAATCATAAGTATCGTGTTGAAGCAGTTCGTGGCGTTTTCGAACTTCTAACCTCGTCCGTTTAGAAAATTCGACTGCGATTGCTTCTTCTAACGTCTTGCCCCAATAAGCTGATTCACTTTCCTCGTCATCAAACGATAATGCGCCGATTTTTTCTAAATAAACAGAGAATGCACTTTTGTACTTATCGAGACCGACAATAGCTCCTACATCTGAACCGCCAATCCCTTTTCTTCTGTACTCGAGCCATTGCTCGCGGCTTAGGTCTTTCGTGTTTACTAATACTTTCACTCGGCAACACCCTCCCATCGCCTTTATAGCGGATTTCTACGTCTGTTGGGTCACGGCAGGACAGTTGTTTGAAAGTTGTGTTAAGGTTGATCATCATGAAATTGGCACAAGACATCGATGAATTTCTTATGTAATGACAAGTTGAAAAAATGGTTTCGAATCTTGTTTAACTAACCTGCCCCTTTCGTGAAACAAAAATTCAACAAGATTCTTTAAACATAGTTCTTCACTATCAAAAGTGTCATACATAGATTTGATAAAATAGAAAAAACTAACAGTAGGAGGTGTGTGCAATGAAAAAAAGATTTATTGCAGACTTAAATGACAAGCAGCGGGAAAAGGTTAGAGCATTAGAAGAAGAGTTAGGGGTTGAACTTGTTCCTTTCACGAGAGGCGATAAAGAAAAACAGGGTGAGTACTATGATTTGTATGAGGATGATCGACTCTAGCCGCTGAAAAAAGCAACGTTTTTAATTATGAACTTGGTCCTGTCAAGTAGACATAAGAATTACAGGAACTATACATAATTAAAGGAGCTGGCTCAAAAACCTGATTAGGCTTTTGAATCAGCTCCTCTCTTTTTTAGATTAGGGTTAGGATGTCCAAGGTTTATCATTGATTTTTGCACCAGAACTAGGGAATTTATGTTTTTTAGCCCAGAAACCAGAAATCGGATATAAAAAATATTTCTATATGAAAGGAAAAGAACGTGAAGACCAAGAATGGTTATACGAGAATCATTTAAAAAGTGGGAGGAGTTTTTCTTGGAACAAACAATTATTCGTCATATGGAAACAGTGCGCGGAATAACTGAGCAAACGATAAAAAAAATTCCAGAAGAGATTTCGGATATCATTCCGAAAGGTTTTAACAACAATATTCGCTGGAACTTCGGTCACATTGCATTCGTACAGGAAAAGCTCGTCTTTGGACTTTTAGGTGAAGAGATGAGCATTCCGAAAGATTACGAGCAGTTTTTCAGTGCCGGAACGAAACCTGCAGAATGGGAAGGAACGCCTCCATCATTAGCAGAGATTTCCATGATTTTGACGGAACAAAAAAAGAGAATAAAAGACTTTATTATTCAAGGACGTTTACATGAAAAACTGCCAACTCCATTTACCAACCGAGGAGGCATTACGTTTTACACAGTTGGTGAGACCTTATTGTTTAGCTTTTACCATGAAGCATTACATATCGAAACGATTAAGCGATTATATCGATCTATTAAATAACCCGACGATCTGCATGCAAAATGCTTTAGATCAAGAAGCAGATGATACCCTTTATCACCGTTCTAACCTAAAAAACTAGCCAATTTGAAGCAATGAGCCCCTGAAGGTTTTAGCGCATTTAACAGTTTTAGAAAAGCATCGCCCAAAGAAGAAAATTGAGTGCAACCCCTTGGCGCCCAAGGGGTTCAGCTTATCACCATTTATCGTTTATGCAGGATTTTATACTTCGTTAATCCATCAACGTTTTCAGCCTGGACCACCAACTGCAATCGCGATGGCTACTCCAGAGACGTTCCCTGTTCCGATACGTATCGCCGCTTCAATGAAAAATTTTAGTTAGAAGGCTTTGAAATAAAAATTCAGCAGAAAAATTAACATAAAGATAATAGAAACAATAAACGCTTCTTTACGATAACTTTTATCTTCTTTCCCTTGTTTCCCTTGCCGTATTTTCTCTCTATATTTTCTTTGGACCTCTTCCTTTTTATCATCTATTTTCATTTCATCTAGCCTCCCTTAAATTTCTTAAACGATGAATATCTGTTTTCTATCTTTTACTTTATTGTAGTTATTTTTTTATCTCTTGCTACTAAATTAAAACACAAACTTATTCAGAAGAAATCCCTCTTTTACTCGTTCTCGCAGAACTACCACGCTTTCAAGGCTTTCTATCATCAATGATGGTTTTTCTATCATGTTGCATCGAGATAACATAACCTTTGATCATAAAAAGAAAAGAGCCTTCAATGACTTGAAAGGCTCTTTGTTAAAACTTTTTATATAACAGCAACTTCTTCAGCAGAGGAAACAATACATCTGGCAGCTCTGCGACATTTGGAACAAGAACGCTGTATTTCCCATATATGTTTTGAATTGTTTTTTGTTGTTCTTCCGTAATCATGCCATTTGCTAAAAAGACGTTGATTACTTCAATTCCTTGCTTTCGAGCTTCGATGACCGCTTCATGGGTATCGACAATTCCGTTTTGTTCGTATCCCATGGCCGCTGGCTCTCCGTCCGAAAAGACAAGCAAAAACTTTTGTTTCTCTCTTCGTTCGCGTAAACGTTCCGTCATCAATCGAATCGCAAATCCATCACGATTATCTTCTTGCGGTTGAAGCTGCATAATTTCTGGTCCGCTTGATTTTTTAAGCGAAGAAGAAAAATCGATCACGGTTTGAAAATAGTTTGGCTGTTTGGTTTTAGTTGCTTCATTCGTATCTTCCCAAAACCCAACAATGGTGTGAGGAACAGAAAGCGATTTTAAAGACTCATGAAATAATGTAATCCCTCGTTTCGTTTCCTCCATTTTGTCATACATGGACGCTGAACAATCGACCAGCAAAGCAAATACCGCATCTAATTGCGGGGAAGGCTGATGTTTTTTATAAAATAAACGCGGTTGCTCTTCCGTGAAAAAGCGAAGCAATTTTTTATTTAGCCGTCCGAAATGTAAGTCTGTGCGCGGTAAGATTTTTTTATGCTCCAACACTTTTTCAATCATTTGCTTTAGTTTCTTTTGATAAGGTCGAATTAGTTCTCGATTTTGTTCATAAGCCTTTATTTCAGCAGGAGATGGGGAGGATGCAGGTAAAAAAATCGGATAAGCATATCGATTTTCTTTTCCGTATTCATATTCCGAATGGCCGTGTAAATGTTCTCGTCTTTGTTCAAGAGCTTCTAGATGCGAATAATCGTTTCGTGTTGTTTTTTGCGCCGATCCTTGCACAATCCCAAGCGCTTGATCTCCCGCTTCTCCTTGACGCACACCTTCCCCTAACAGTTCTGTCTGAGAGCCTTGCTCTAAATCAAATTGTAAAAAGCTCTTCGTCATATCGCTTGTTTCACGATGCCATGTATGAAGAATTTCATCATGAATTTCCTCATCTTCCGCTTTCTTGTGAAGCACATCGTTATTTTTTAATGGATCCTTTCTTTTTAAATCATCGATCGTCAATCCATTATGAACATAAACGCTTTCTGGAAGATGAAAATACATATTTAGCATATCTGTTTCAAGAATTTCTTCTAGGACACTTGCGATGGTTAATACAATGTCCACAACCTCTTTTGTTGAACGCGCATCGTATATCTTAGTTGATTCCCGCTGGATAAACGGCATTGCTAAATGAATATCATCAGGGAATATCGGCACCTCTTCTAGCGGCGTTTCAGCCGTTAATAACAAATACAAACTATTGAACAAAGCATCTGTATAGATCCCTTTTACTAAATTCACATTTAACTGGCTCTGAAAATAACGGCGATACACTTTCTTTCGTATAGAGAAGGCCTTTTTTGTACCAGGCCGCTCTTTTTTGCAAATTTCTTCTAACCGCAAATCCTCCATCAGAATAAACAATTGTTTCGAAAAACTTGAAATGGTTGTTTTTTTAGCCTCTTCGATCAAGCGAGCGACCTCATCAAAGTTTGTGTGATTCATGTTTCCAATCGCCCGCAAAAAAATATCGCTTTTAAAACCATTGATTTTATCTTCATCTGGCCGGTCATCCCAAAAATGACTAACCATAATCTTTTTTTGAGGAAGATCGATATAAGACTGGTAACCGAATTCGATTTCGAACTGATCGTCTTTCGTTAACGTTTTGGCTAAATCAGACAGTTCCATAAACAAAAAAGAATCGATTTTTTTATCATTAAACATAATAAAACGATTCATAAAACAACCCTCATTCATCGAAGAGTGTTTCAGCAATATTGCGAACAGCCGCTTTTTCGCGATCGTCCTCTAACTTCTCAATAATTCCTCGTTCAATCGCTCGAAGCGGCGGAAGGTAAACGGCTAAATCACATGTATCGATGAGCGCGCGAATAGAAGCGGCTTCTTCAGAAACATAACCATTTTTCACTTGTGTAATCAAATCTGAAGACAGTGCAACGAATCGATCAATCAATGTTTCGTCTGTTAGCTTCGTTTCGTTTCGCAACACTTGTTTTAATGTTTCCCCTTGGATATAAGGAACTTCGATCACGACAAAACGGTTTTTTAACGCTTCGTTAAGCGGGACCGTCCCAACATACCCTTCGTTAATCGCCGCAATGACTCCAAACGTATCTTTTGCTTTCACGACTTCGCCTGTGAATGGATTCGTGATCATTTTCCGATAATCCAATACACCGTTTAAAATCGGCAACGTTTCAGGTTTTGCCATATTAATTTCATCAATATAAAGCAAATGACCTTTTGTCATCGCTTGAATAACAGGGCCAGGAACAAATTCGATCGTCGTTTGTCCCGCTTTTTGATCAATGGTTTTAAAACCGAGCATCGCCTCCGCATCTAAATCAACGGAGCAATTAATGCTATGCATCGGCTGTCCAAAAATCGCTGATAACGTTTCTGCGAGCTTTGTTTTCCCTGATCCTGTTGGACCTTTTAGCAGCACGTTTTTTCCTAACGCTAATGCAACAATCGCATCGTAAAGAATAGCCGAGTCAGATGGAGTATATCCTTCTTTTCCGATTAAATACCGATCCGCATCATTTGCGAACATTTCTTTTCTTTTAGCGACAATCTCTTCAATCTCTTTCGGCAATTGCAGTGATGTAAATTCCAATGTCATATTGCCAACCCTTTCTCTCAATCTTTTATACACACGTTACGTATTCTACTAAAAACATTGGATTTTGTGCAAACAAACGAATTGTTGAACATAAAAATATTATGTAAACAAAGCAAAAAGGAAAAAGAGAGGAAGTCGCACAATTTTAACGACTTTTTACAAGTAATTCTACTGCCTCTTGGATTAATTTTTCACTTTCATGCGAACCGTTTTCGATATCTTGTCGGATGCAGTATTCTAAATTTGTGCTCACAACAACCGCGATCGCTCGATCTACTGCACTGCGGATCGCTGATAATTGTGCGACAACCTCTTTACAATCCTTTTGTTCCTCCATCATTTTTAATACGCCACGAACTTGTCCTTCGATCCGCTTTAAACGATTTTTTACTTGGTTATCATATTTCATTTATTCCGATCTCCTTTTCCTCTTTTATATACCCGTATTAGTATACTAAATAAAATTTAAAGCTTTGTCAAGCGATCCATCTCTCAACTGAAATTATCTTCAATAGCTTTGCGAATGAGCGCTGCACATCGATCTAATTCCGCTTTTAGCTGCCGTTTGTACAATTGTGCTTTTTTATATCCTTCCTCTGTAAAACGATAATAAACTACTTCTTGATATTTCATGCCTTCTTTTTTCTTTTTCACCTGGGTCAAAATTCCGTCTTCAATTAGATCATGCAAGGCTTTGTATACTTCTGAATGATTCGGACGATAACCAAATGGTTTAAACTCTTCGCGAAGCACATCTAATAATTTTAATCCATATAACCGTTCTTGTTCTGTCAGCGTAATTAAATATAATTTTAAAAATGCTCTTTGTTTTAGCAAAAACCCGCTTGACTTTCTCTTTTCGCCCATGCTCTCTCCTCCTTATAAATTGTTTACTAATTCCTCGTTTCTTTAGAAAATTCCTTCTTACATCTTCCATTATAGTTGAACATTTTTAATTTTATTCATTTTTTATTTAGAACATAGTTTTATTTGTAAATTCAGAAATTTAGAAAAGGAAAGCGTGTTATACAGTACACTTTCCTTTTCAGCGATCCAAAATTATTTAAACACGATCGTTTTGTTACCGTGAATAATGACTCGGTCTTGTAAATGCCACTTTAGCGCACGAACAAGAACGGTTTTTTCAATAATGCGTCCGATGCGCTTCAAATCTTCTACATGATGTTTATGATCCACGCGTTCCACATCTTGTTCGATAATCGGTCCTTCATCTAAATCATCTGTTACGTAATGAGAAGTGGCTCCAATTAATTTCACCCCGCGGCGATACGCTTGTTCGTAAGGACGCGCGCCAATAAATGCCGGTAAAAACGAATGATGAATGTTAATAATCTTCGAAGGAAACTGAGCAACGAAAGACGGAGATAAAATTTGCATATAGCGTGCAAGAACGATGACATCAATATCGTATTGCTTTAATAAAGCGATTTGTTGTTGTTCCGCTTCCTGTTTTGTTTCTTTTGTGACTGGTATGTAATAATACGGAATGCCAAATGATTCAACCGTTTCGCGCATATGTTCGTGGTTGCTGATCACTAAGGCGAAATCGGCCAACAGCTCTCCCGCTTGCCATTCCCATAACAACTCTAACAGGCAATGCTCCTCCTTCGAAACAAATACAGCCATCTTTTTAAGATGCGTATGCAAACTAAGGCGCCAATCCATCGAAAAGCGTTCAGCAATAGGAGAAAACTCATTCTCGATCTCTTCTTTTCTCACGCGAATATGTGGACAATCAAACTCAATGCGCAAAAAGAATGTTCCGCCTTCTGGATCTGTTGAATATTGATTGGACTCCACAATATTGGCGCCGCGCTCATATAAAAAATTCGTTACAGCCGCGACAATCCCAGGCTGATCCGGGCAAGAAATAAGCAAGCGGGCACGATCTTGATGTTTTTCTAAAAATGATTGAATGCGTCTTTTACGGAATTCACTCATAACGACCACCTTTTTCTAAAAAATTCGGAATAATCAATGCCTTTTATTATAACAAACAAAAAAAAGATCGGGAACTATTCCCGACCTTATTTGTTTAAAATTTTCCCTTTTTGAAAACTAAAGAAACCTCTATTCGATGAAACAAACTCTGTTTTAGGAGACGTTAAATACGTATATAACGCTCCCATAAATAGAGCTCCGCCTACAATATTTCCTAATGTCACCGGAATAATATTATGAATCACACCTGCTAAATTCACTGTTGCTGGATGTGGAACCGCTAATGCGATTGAAAAAAGAACAAAATTCGCAATGGAGTGTTCATATCCAGAAGCAAAGAAGACAAAAACAATTAAAATCATGGAGATGACTTTAGCGATATCTTCCTTCATTTGCATTGGAATAAAGATCGCTAAACATACAAGCCAGTTACAAAGAATTCCTTTAATAAATAGTTGCATGGTGGTCGCATGCATTTTTTTTGCTGCAATCGCAAACAATAAATGTTCTTTCGGAATATGTTCAAATATACCTGATTGAGCAATCAGAAAAGCAAAAAAGACGGCTCCTAACAAGTTTCCGCTATAACAAGCCAGCCAGTTGCTTAATGTGTCTTTGATCGTCGTTTCCTTTTGCAATGTACTAATCGTAAAGTACATCGTATTGCCCGTAAACAACTCTGCTCCACCATACATAATGAACACTAACGCGATTCCGAAGAAAATTCCGCTGACTAAATAAGTCGCAGGAGAATTCGCTTCACGGAAAAATTCCCCGATTCGCAAGCAAAGTACGAGCGCAAAACCAATATATACTCCTGCTAATGCTGCACGAATGATGTATTGAATAAGCGATTGTTCTAAAATGGCACGTTTTTTCAAAGCTAGTTCTTTACATTTTTGTACTGCTTCCATCTCTCCGTCACTTCTCTTTCTATATATTTTTGTGACACCTTTCACATTTTACGTTATATAACATACTCCTGCCTTCTTTATTTTTCAACACATTTACGTAAATGTTAAAACAAATGTCACTACTTCTTTTTTGTAAGCGATTGCTTTAAAAATAACTGTTGCAATTTCTAAAAATGCTGTTCTAACTTTCTCTAAGAGCTACACTTTATTCATTCATGGTAAAATAACGTTTAGATATTCTTCACGAATCTCTTCAAGTTTTTTTATCTGTGTTTGATCGTTGTTGTATAATAAAGGTGAGCTAAAGCGTTCTCTTTCAATCAATCATCAAAAAATTCTGACCTTTGCCAAAGGATAAGGAAATATATTAATATAGAAAAGGTTACAATGATAAAACATTCACAAAGGAGGAAACAATGGAAAACAAATTATTACCAAGCTACATAAAAAAAGAAAACGGAGAATTATGGTTAACAGAAGATGAGCGTGAAAATTTAAAAATCAGCTATCGCATTAAGGAAATTATTTATTCAGAAAAATCTCCTTTTCAACACGTTATGATTTTAGATTCTTACGACTTCGGAAGAATGCTTGTATTAGACGGAGTCGTACAAACAACTTCAATCGATGGACACATCTATAATGAAATGATTTCACATGTCCCTCTTTCTCTTCATCCATCGCCTAAAAAAGTATTGATTATCGGTGGAGGAGATTGCGGGGCTGCGCGTGAAGTAACAAAATACGCAGAAGTAGAAGAAATTCACCTTGTCGAAATTGACGAACTCGTTGTTCGCGCATGTAAAGAACATTTGCCAGAAGTATCAGGAAATCTTTCTGATCCACGTGTTCAATATATATACAAAGATGGTGTCCAATTCATTAAAGATCACGTCAACACTTATGATGTCATTATTATCGACTCTTCAGATCCAATCGGTCCTGCTCAAGTATTGTTTGAATATGATTTTTATAAAAGCGTTCATCGAGCATTAAAAGATGACGGATTAATGGTATGCCAAAGCCAATCACCAATTTTCCATATGAATGTATTAAAACAGACATATGCGAACATTCGCCAACTCTTCCCTCACGTTCATGTATACACAGCAACAGTTCCAACCTATCCTGGTGGCTTATGGAGCTTCACCATTGGCGCGAAAATACCGGTATCATTCGAGCGTCTTGAAACGTTTGATAAAGAAGCGAAATATGTCAACAAAGAAGTATTAAAACATTGTTTCTCTTTACCACAATTTATGAAAGATCAACTTATCTAGTCGGAGAATCTTCTTCTCCGACTCTTTTCTTGACGAGGAACATGCATTAAGATATGATTTAAAACGTAATGATTACGCTTTTCTTAAAATAAGGAGGAAACATGATGCGCGTAAAGGTTATTTTACAATGCACAGAAACAGGAGATCGAAATTACATTACAACGAAAAACAAACGAAATAACCCGGAGAGACTCGAGTTACGAAAATACTCTCCTCGTTTAAAACGCTACACGTTACATCGTGAAACAAAATAAATCCGTGGCAAAAAACCACGGATTTTCTGTTTATAAATGCTCTCTTCTAGCAAAGTCAACAAATCGGAATTTATCTAATCGATGTCTTGATTCCGTATATTGAAAAAGGCTTGCATCATCCAAATATACGTAATTTCTCACGACAACAACATGGGTATATCCTTTCAAATCTAAATATTTTTTATCTTCTTCTGTGCATTCATCAACAGAAATTTCTTTTTTGGCAAAACTGATTTTGATTCCAAGTTCTTCTTCCAGATATTCATAAATAGAATCCTCGCATATTTCCCTTGTGAGAGAAGGAACAAACTGTTTGTTAAAAAAATCTTTATCTAAAATAATTCGTTCCCCCTCGATTTCACGCGCGCGAATCACTTTCCATACTTCATCTTTAGACGTCACATGAAGATGTTTTTTGAGCTTTTCATCTGGTTTAACGAGATCACATTCATAAACAATGGTTCTAGATGGCTTTCCAATTTTTTGGGCAAGTTCTTTGAAACTGATCAGTCCTGAAACAGGAAAGTCAAACTTGCCGACATCCAGAACAATCGAACCTTTTCCTTTAATTTTTTGGATATATCCATGTTCGGAAAGCAAGTTTAACGCCTTTCGAATCGTTTCACGTGATGTTCCATATTGTTCGACCAGCTGATTTTCGGATGGAAGTTTCATCCCTGATTGAAATATTCCGTTTTTAATCTTCGATAAAAGATCGTTGTAGATCGATAAATATTTGTTTTCTCCCATTATTTATCACCAACAAATATTGTACCACTATTTTCTTAGGTAATAAACGATGGATTCGTAAGGTCTCAACATGATCTTGCTGAAATCCTCTGGAGAGTCTTCATAATTTGAAAGCAAAATGGTGCTTGTATAACCGCTGATATCGATTTCACTTGGCCATTCAAATATCGTTTCTTTTCCGTAGAAATTGTTAATCACTAATAGCTTTTCATTTTGGCCATTTCGAAGATACGCGAAAATTTCTGGATGATCTTCTAAAATAAGTTGATAATTGCCTGTTGTGATAATATCATATTGTTTTCGCAATTGAATCAATCGTTGATAATGGTAAAAAATTGACGTTGGATCTTTTAAAGCGTTTTGAACGTTAATTTCTTTGTAATTGTTCGCGACGGAAATCCAAGGAGTGCCCGTTGTAAAGCCCGCATGTTCACTATCGTCCCATTGCATTGGGGTACGGGAATTATCGCGCGATTTTCGCTTTAAAATCTCTATAATTTCCCGCTCGCTTTTTCCTTGTTGTTTTAATATGTTGTACATATTTAATGATTCGACATCTCTGTAATCTTCAATTCGTTCAAATTTTGGGTCCGTCATTCCGATTTCTTCGCCTTGGTAAATATACGGTGTTCCCTGCATCATATGAATCGTTGTGGCTAACATTTTAGCGGATTCTTTATGATACTTTCCATCATCGCCGTAGCGGGAAACGATTCGCGGTTGATCGTGATTGCACCAGAAAAGGGCGTTCCATCCGCCGCCTTCATTCATTTTTACTTGCCATTCGGATAAAATTTTCTTTAGCTTCAGAAAGTCAAAGTCGGCAATAGCCCACTTTTCTCCGTTTGGATAATCGACTTTTAAATGATGGAAGTTAAACGTCATATTTAATTCTTTACGCTCTGGATTTGTATATTTAATACAATGCTCAATCGTTGTAGACGACATTTCCCCGACTGTCATCATATCGTATTTAGAGAATACTTCGCGATTCATCTCTTGCAAAAACTCGTGAATGCGCGGACCATCTGTATAATACTTTCGTCCGTCTCCAGGCGGAACAGAACCGTCGTCATCAGGAAAACGTTGATCTTTGGAAATTAGATTAATGACATCGAGCCGGAATCCATCGACTCCTTTTTTTAACCAAAAATGCATCATTTCGTATACTTTTTTCCTTACTTCTTCGTTTTCCCAGTTCAAATCCGCTTGCGTCACATCAAATAAATGCAAATAATACTGTCCTGTTTTTTCATCATACTGCCAAGCGGAACCGCCAAATTTTGATTGCCAGTTGTTTGGTTGATCTCTCCAAATATAAAAGTTACGATACGGATTATCTTTTGAGCTTCGAGCTTGCTTGAACCATTCGTGATCCGTAGACGTATGGTTCACAACAATATCCATGACTATTTTAATTCCCCGTTTATGCGCTTCTTCTAAAAGCTCTTCAAAGTCTTCCATCGTTCCGTATTCTTCATGAATTGCGTAATAGTCGCTTATATCATAGCCATTATCGCGCTGCGGAGATTTATAAATCGGAGTTAGCCAGATCACGTCGATTCCTAACGTTTTTAAATAATCTAGTTTTTCAATAATTCCTCGTAAATCGCCGATTCCATCTCCTGTCGTATCTTTAAAGCTTTTCGGATAAATTTGATAAACGACTGCTGTTTTCCACCAAGGATGTTTCATCTTTTCCACCTTCTTCACCACCAAAATTTCATGTTGTAAAAATGGGAAGGCGGCAAAATCAATTTACCGCCTTAATTCTTTTTCATTTTTGCAAATACATATGTTAACGTAAATGGCACGATTAACACAATCGCCATTCCGATAAAGAACGGTACCCATTTTTCTGGGAAAATTGAAAGGAATCCAGGTAATCCTCCAACACCGATCGAAGATGCTTTTACCTTATTGATTGTGATGAAAATACCCGCAATCGCTGAACCGATTAATGCAGAAATAAACGGATAACGGAAACGTAAATTTACACCGAACATCGCTGGTTCTGTAATTCCTAAATACGCCGAAACGGCAGATGTAAACGACAATCCTTTTAATTTTTCATCTTTTGTCGCAAACATCATCGCTAATGCAGAAGAACCTTGTGCGATATTGGATAACGCGAGCATTGGCCATAAAAATGTTCCGCCGGTACTTCCAATTAATTGCAAGTCAACAGCTAAAAACGTATGATGCATTCCCGTTACGACTAGCACGGCATACAATCCGCCATAAACAAGGCCACCTAAAGCGGCAAAGTGATCAAAAAGAGCAACTAATCCATCCGTTAAAGCGTTTGCAATTCCAAACGTAATCGGACCGATCGCAATAAAGGAAACAAATCCTGTCAACAATAAAGCGATTGGTGCGACAAGCAACAATTGAAACGCTTCTGGAATTCGGTTTCTTAAGAAAACTTCTAATTTTGCTAGCACATAAGAAGAAATAAGAATCGGTAAAACTTGTCCTTGATAACCGATTTTTTGAACGTCAAATCCAAATAAATTCCAATATGGAACGGTTCCTTCTTGCACCGCAGAAGCATAAGACCATGCATTTAATAAAGCCGGATGAACAAGCATGAGACCAAGAACAATTCCAAGAAGTTCGCTTCCGCCGAATTTCTTTACAGCGGACCAACCAATTAATCCTGGTAAGAAGACGAATGCTGTATTGGCGATCAAGTTAATCATGTCGGCAAGATCTCGCCAATTTTTATGAACCTCAACAAACGATTTTCCTTCATAAAAGATCCCAGGACCCGTCAAAATGTTGTTAATTCCCATCAACAAACCGGCTGTCACAATCGCAGGTAAAATCGGAATAAAAATATCCGCTAATGTTTTGATTGCTCGCTGCAACGGATTTAAATTTTTCTCCGCAGCATCTTTAATTTCTTGTTTGGTTGCTCGCCCAATTCCAGTCATTTCAATCATTTCGTTGTAAACTTTATCAACCAATCCTTGACCAATGACCACTTGGAACTGACCATTAGCAGAAAACGATCCCTTAACAATATCAATCTTTTCAAGCGCTTCTTTATCCACTTTCCCTTCGTCTTTTAAGGCAAAACGGAGACGTGTAACGCAATGTGTCGCTGCCACAATATTTTCTTTTCCGCCAACCGCTTGAACAATTTGCTCAACAGATTGCCTATTCACACTCATGATCAATGCCTCCCCGTAATCGTTTTCATTTTTTGAAAAATAAAAAGAAGCTTCCTTCTTGCTCTCTTTTTTGTAACCTGTATATACAAGTCGATATCATTTTAACTTGTATATACAAGTTAGTCAATGAATTTTTTATGAACTAAAAAAGCTTGTTTCAGAAGAGGCTTCTCTTCTAAAACAAGCCTTTCTTTCATTTTTATTTTTTACCATTAACAGCAGCAAATTTCTTGATTTCGCTAATTAATTTTTCTTTTTGATCCTCAGAAATGGTTAAGTTGACTCCATATTGATACTCTTTTGCAAAAGGTTTCTTCCAAACAAATATACCTCGTACACGAATTTCTTCTTCAACAAGCACGAAAGAAATTTCAATTTCAATCGGCCGTCTTTCCGGATCAACTGGAATGTTTAAATGCGTTTCGATTCTTACCCCTCTTGGGCTAATATCATGAATTTCCGCTAATCCTTTGTCCGTTTTTACTTCTCTGTCACCAATTCGAGTAATGCGAAACGTGCACGGGATAGGTTGACCAAATTGATAGCGAAACGGCTCTTGTCGCTTAAATCTCATCGAAGATCCTCCAACCAATGAAACTCCTCTACCTTTTCAAGATCGAATTGATTATTTTTTAAAGGTTTTAAGCTTTTAAAACCTTATTAAATCAACATTCCACTGAATAATCGTAGAACTTAAATCCTTATTAATTATATCATTTTTTATCTTTTTTTCACTTATTCCTCCGCCAAAGACACACCAAATCCTCTAAATTGATACGAAAAAAATAAAAAATATGGTAGGATAATAGTGCGGAGGTGGAAAACAATGGATACAAAAATTCACCCATTGGTACTATTGAACCTATTTATCAATTCAATTGTGATGGGTATGTTTGCTTATGACAAATACATCGAAAATGAGATAGGCTATAGCATTACTTTTCTAGCCTTATGTGTATTTTTTGTTTTATTAACAATTTATGGATTAATGAAAAATAGTAAAATTGACCGTACAAAGCAATAAAAGGAATTATGTTTCATTTGATATGGAACACGTTTATAAGGATTTATTTCAAAACACAGGAAATTCTTCCGATAATCTCGAACATGTTAAAAGATTTTGCTAAATCAGCATTATGGTGTAAAACTCAAGGAGGAAAACAGTAATGCGATTAACTGATGAGGAAGTGCAATCTCTTTTACAAGAGATCGAAGACTGGAAATTGGTCGAGGAGCGATGGATTACGAAAAAATACCGCTTCCAAGACTATTTGCAAGGAATCGATAATGGTAGTCTGTTCACCTGACTTGAGAGTAATTCGGATTCCTGCATCAGGAGTAGCACCTGCAAAATTTTCATTTACTCGTATATCTTTAACAGAATTAAACCATTCAATTATTTGAGAAACTTCATCTTTCGTTGCCTTTCGACCTTGATGACTTTCTGGAATTCCACTTCCCCATAAAACAACCGATTCAACGTTGTTCAAGGGAATTGGCTTATGTATGTTTTGTTTGGAATACCAATTCCATCCGAAAATTATTGCCGCGATGAATAATATAGCAATTATGGATTTTTTCATAGTATCCATTCCCCTAACTGGAAAAGTTGTTATGTTAAATTCTATCATAAAAACTTCATACCTCATCAAAAAAGGACGGAAAGCATCATATCTAAAAACAATAATTTTTGCGAAAACAGCGTTTAAAAAACAAAAAACCCGAACTCTCCTTTTCGAGTTCGGGCTTCACTTGAGATTCCGACTGGGCTCGAAGTGCGCAACCTCTACCCTGTCAAAATAGAAAGGGGAAAAACAAGTGAGTTAAATACATAAAATAAGTTAAATCGAATTAAAATGTGTCTTGAAAATACGCGATATTTCAAGGTTTTTCTGTTTAAGAGAGTTAATAAAAATTAAATAAATTAATTGTGTTAAAGTGCCTCTTGTGCAGATTTTGTGCAAGTTTTGTGCAAATTTTTCTTCGGT
>NZ_SLUL01000012.1 GCF_004341205.1 Thermolongibacillus altinsuensis | reverse complement strand
GCTTTTGTATTTTGCATTTGATTTATCCAAAAAAATCCCTCCTGTATAGCAGTGTGTCCTTTTTCTACACTGTCTACACAAGAGGGATAATATCAACAAGCAAGCAGGTCTTTTTATGTAAAAAATAATAAAGTCCAGTGTGCCAGCACTGGACGAAAATAGAATTTGCGGGGCTTGCCCGCTTGTTCTAATTGAATAATATCATTGTTCTCTTGCATATGTATAGAGGTAAAAACATCCAAATTTTTTTTTATCATCTCGCATAAAAGAGATGGTAAAATGAAGGATGAAGGGGGATGGCGGCATGGAAGCACGGTTAGTTCAGCAACAAGAAGTGAAACTAGCGTTAACGAAGGAACTTACGCAAGCGATTGAGCTGTTGCAATATTCCATGTTAGAATTGCAGACTTTTTTACATGAGCAAGCGTTGGAGAACCCGTTTATAGAGTTGAAAGAAAAACCATTTTTTTCACACCATCCGCGTGAGAGCGCGAAAAAGTTAGGCGGCATCGAAAATGTAAGCGCTTTTAAAAAAACGTTGGCTGAGCATTTGTTGTCACAGCTCATCGGCATGAAGTTATCGTCTGAGGAACGGCGAGTGCTGGATTACTTAATTGCCTCCCTGGATGAAAATGGCTATTTGCATGCCAGTTGTCAAGAAGTAGCGGACCGATTGCATGTCCGTATGCCAATCGTCGAACGAGCTCTTGCATTGCTGCAATCTCTTGAGCCAGCGGGAGTAGGAGCACAAAATTTACGGCAATGTTTATATTTGCAGCTCATCCGATTACGAGAACGAAACGAGTTAGCAGAAACGATCGTTACGCACTATTTTGATTCATTTATTCAAAAAGATTGGAAATTGATTGCTAAACAGTTGCATGTCGATTTGCATCAAATTCAGCAAGCATGGGATTTAATTCGTACCCTTCATCCGAAACCAGGCAGCCTGTATAATGATCATGAAATGAATTATATTGTGCCCGATGTGATTGTGACGTGTCATGAAGGCAGTTGGAACGTCGTCATGAATGATGACATCGTTCCGGAGCTTGTATGGAATGAATCGTATGAAAAGAAAATTACTCGTTTTTGCGACGAACAAACAACAAAATATGTGAAAGAAAAACATCATCAGTTTCAATGGATTAGGCGATGTTTAGAGCAGCGAAAAGAAATGATCAAGCAAGTCATGTTACAATTAATTGAAAAACAAAAGGATTACTTTGAAAAAGGACCGCTGTATATCAAGCCGTTGACGATGCGCGAGATCGCTGAAGCGCTAAACGTTCACGAATCAACGATTAGCCGAACGGTGCGGAATAAATATGTGCAAACACCATATGGCTTAGTGGAGATGCGCCAATTTTTTACAAGTGGCGTGGCAACCTCTTTCGAAGAGGATGCTTCCCAAACAAAAGTAAAGGCGATCATTCAACAGCTGATTGCAGAAGAAGACGCGTTGAAGCCTTTATCCGATCAAAAAATCGCTCAGGTATTAAACGAGCGATACAACGTGCAAATTGCGCGGCGAACGGTAGCGAAATACCGCGAGCAATTAAATATTCCTCCAGCAGCGAAAAGAAAAAGATATGCATAAGGAGAGATTGATTTGAAAGTCGTCGTTTATTCAAAACAAAATTGTTGCCTTTGTGATCAAGCCAAAAAAGCATTAATCGAGTTACAAAAGGAGATGCCATTCCAACTTGAAGAAATCGATATTTATGAAGACGACCGCCTTCTTGAGAAGTATCAATTGATGATTCCTGTCGTTGAAATTGACGGGGAAGTGATTGAGTATGGAATTATTCACAAAGATGCCATAAGAAAGCGTTTACAAAGGCAAATGAGCAGTTGAAGTCCTCTCCTTCTCCTGCTACAATGAAAGTGTAGCAGGGGTGAATTTTTTTACTGCATGTGGGACATAATACGTCACAGCGGGACAAATAAAGTCCAAATGTGGTAAAAAACACCTTACAAAAGGAAGATTTAGACATGCGTAATTTGATCGATGTTCAAAGAAAATTGTTGCCCGACCTCCTCAACATTATGCAAAAGCGATATGAGATTTTGCAGCACATTCGCTTGATGCAGCCGATCGGTCGTCGAACGTTATCGACCAACTTAGGAATTAGTGAGCGTGTTTTACGATCGGAAGTGCAATTTTTAAAAGAGCAAAACTTGCTTGATATTACGCCGACTGGAATGAGTTTGACAGCTGAAGGAAGCGATGTGCTGAAACAGCTTGAAGATATGATGCGCGAGGTTTTAGGGCTAAAAGAATTAGAGAAAAAGATCAAAAATCGTTTGCAGTTGCGCGATGTCATTGTTGTCGCTGGAGATAGCGACCAATCCCCATGGGTCAAGAAAGAAATGGGTCGGGCTTGCGTGGCTCGCATAAAAGAACTCTTAGAAGGAAATACTATCGTCGCTGTGACTGGTGGAACAACCCTTGCTGCTGTGGCGGAGATGATGACGCCTGATTCAAAATATCGCGATGTTTTGTTTGTTCCAGCGCGTGGAGGGCTTGGTGAGGATGTGAAAAACCAAGCAAATACGATTTGTGCGCGCATGGCGGAAAAAGCGATGGGACGTTATCGTCTGCTGCACGTTCCGGATCAACTCAGTCATGAAACATATCAATCGATTATCGAAGAGCCTGCGATTAAAGAAGTGCTTGATTTAATTAAAGCATCCAGTATTGTTATTCACGGAATTGGAGACGCTAAAACAATGGCGGAGAGGCGCAAAACAGCGCCAGAAGAAATGGAAAAAATCGAAAAAAACAGAGCTGTTGCTGAAGCGTTTGGATATTACTTCGATCAAGAAGGGAAAGTTGTGCATAAAGTAAATACGGTTGGCATTCAACTTGAAGACGTGCAAAAAGTGAAGCATGTCATTGCTGTTGCAGGCGGCGCTTCGAAAGCAAAGGCAATTAAAGCGTATATGAAGCAAGCACATCACTCTGTGCTCATTACCGATGAAGGAGCAGCCAAAGAGTTAATACGGGATTAACCATCCCTAAAAATAAATTCATTCACTATTCAAGGAGGAAAAGAACATGGCAGTAAAAATTGGTATTAACGGTTTTGGTCGTATCGGCCGTAACGTATTCCGTGCAGCGTTAAAAAATCCTGAAATTGAAGTTGTAGCAGTAAACGACTTAACAGACGCAAAAACGTTGGCTCATCTTTTAAAATACGACTCTGTTCATGGCAAATTAGATGCAGAAGTTTCTGTTAATGGAAACAATATCGTTGTGAATGGAAAAGAAATTATCGTTAAAGCTGAGCGCGACCCAGCAAACTTAGGTTGGGGCGAATTAGGCGTTGACATCGTTGTTGAATCAACTGGTCGTTTCACAAACCGTGAAGATGCTGCGAAACATTTAGAAGCAGGTGCGAAAAAAGTCATCATCTCTGCACCAGCTAAAAACGAAGACATCACAATCGTTATGGGCGTAAACCAAGATCAATACGACCCAGCAAAACATCATGTTATTTCAAACGCATCTTGTACAACAAACTGCTTAGCACCATTTGCAAAAGTGCTTCATGAAAAATTCGGAATTAAACGCGGTATGATGACAACTGTTCACTCTTATACAAACGACCAACAAATTCTTGACTTACCTCATAAAGATTTACGTCGTGCTCGCGCAGCGGCTGAATCAATCATCCCAACAACAACTGGTGCAGCAAAAGCAGTTGCGTTAGTTCTTCCAGAATTAAAAGGCAAATTAAACGGAATGGCAATGCGCGTGCCAACTCCAAACGTTTCTGTTGTTGACCTTGTTGCGGAGCTTGAAAAAGATGTAACAGTAGAAGAAGTAAACGCAGCGTTAAAAGCAGCTGCAGAAGGCGAATTAAAAGGTATTTTAGCGTACAGCGAAGAGCCGCTTGTATCTCGCGACTACAACGGTTCTACTGCTTCTTCAACAATCGATGCGCTTTCAACAATGGTAATGGAAGGCCGCATGGTGAAAGTTGTATCTTGGTATGACAACGAAACAGGTTACTCTCACCGCGTTGTTGACCTTGCTGCTTACATCGCTTCTAAAGGTCTATAATAAAGGCATTTGGATTTGTTACCCAAAACGGTTTATAATAAATAGTTGGGAATGCCGAGAAGGGGAGCGGGGATCATCCCCACTCCCTTTCTACATATGACATCCGACATTAGTTAAGGAGGCGTTTGGCCATGAACAAAAAAACCGTTCGTGATATTGATGTCAAAGGAAAACGCGTATTTTGCCGCGTGGACTTCAACGTGCCAATGCAAGACGGAAAAGTAACAGACGATACACGCATTCGTGCTGCGTTACCAACGATTCAATATTTGATGGAACAAGGGGCAAAAGTCATTTTAGCAAGCCATCTTGGCCGTCCGAAAGGAAAAGTTGTTGAAGAGCTACGTTTAACAGCAGTAGCAGAACGTTTAAGCGAACTTCTTGGCAAACAAGTAGTCAAAACGGATGAGGCATACGGCGATGCCGTTAAAGCAGCGATCGCTCAAATGAATGAAGGCGATGTATTGCTTCTTGAAAACGTTCGTTTCTATCCTGGTGAAGAAAAGAACGATCCAGAATTAGCAAAAGCCTTTGCAGAGTTAGCAGATGTTTACGTGAACGATGCATTTGGAGCGGCTCACCGTGCACATGCTTCTACAGAAGGAATTGCACATTATTTACCTGCGGTAGCCGGCTTCTTAATGGAAAAAGAAATCGAAGTGTTAGGAAAAGCTCTTTCTAACCCAGATCGTCCGTTTACAGCGATCATCGGTGGAGCAAAAGTAAAAGATAAAATCGGAGTTATTGAAAACTTGCTTGATAAAGTCGATAATCTCATTATCGGCGGCGGTCTCGCTTATACGTTTGTCAAAGCATTAGGCCACGAAATCGGAAAATCATTACTTGAAGAAGATAAAATCGAACTTGCAAAATCATTCATGGAAAAAGCAAAAGAAAAAGGCGTTAACTTCTATATGCCAGTGGATGCGGTTGTTGCAGATGAATTTTCTAACGACGCGAATACAAAAGTGGTCAATATTGATGAAATTCCAAATGAATGGCAAGGCTTAGATATCGGTCCGAAAACGCGTGAATTGTATCGCGATGTTATTTTAAAATCAAAACTCGTGATTTGGAACGGACCGATGGGCGTATTCGAAATGGACGCTTTTGCGGAAGGAACAAAAGCGGTTGCTCAAGCGCTCGCTGATGCGAAAGATACATATACAGTCATCGGCGGTGGCGACTCAGCAGCAGCGGTTGAAAAGTTTGGTTTAGCGGATCAAATGGATCACATTTCTACAGGTGGCGGAGCGTCGCTTGAATTTATGGAAGGAAAACAACTTCCGGGTGTCGTTGCGTTAAACGACAAAGAGTGAACTCCCGAAAAGAGAGAGGGATGAAATGATGCGAAAACCGATTATTGCGGGAAACTGGAAAATGCATAAAACACTTTCAGAAGCGTTGAGCTTCGTTGAAGAAGTGAAAAATGCCGTGCCTTCTGCAGAAAAAGTGGATTCCGTTGTTTGCGCTCCAGCGTTATTTTTAGAGCGCTTAGTCGAAGCGACGAAAGGAACAGATTTAAAAATTGGTGCACAAAATATGCACTTTGAAGATCAAGGAGCATTTACGGGGGAAATCAGCCCGGTTGCTTTAAAAGATCTTGGTGTGACATATGTGATCATCGGTCACTCTGAGCGTCGCGAAATGTTTGCGGAAACAGACGAAACGGTGAATAAAAAAGTGCTTGCCGCATTCAAACATGGACTCGTGCCAATTGTTTGCTGCGGTGAAACGCTTGAAGAGCGCGAAAGCGGAAAAACGAATGAAGTCGTTGCTGCACAAGTAGAAAAGGCGCTTGAAGGATTAACAGAAGAACAAACGAAACAAGTGGTGATCGCTTACGAACCAATTTGGGCGATCGGTACAGGAAAGTCATCAACAGCGGAAGATGCTAATGAAGTGTGCGGCCATATTCGTGCGGTCATCGCGAAGAAATTCTCGCAAGAAGCGGCTAATGCGATCCGCATCCAATATGGCGGCAGCGTCAAACCAAACAACATTAAAGAATTTTTAGCACAAGAACATATTGACGGCGCGCTAGTTGGAGGCGCTAGCTTAGAACCACAATCGTTTTTACAACTAGTGGAGGCAGGAAAATGAGCAAAAAACCAGTTGCGTTAATCATTTTAGACGGTTTCGCCCTTCGTGAAGAAACATTTGGAAATGCGATTGCTCAAGCGAAAAAACCAAATTTTGACCGCTACTGGAATGAATATCCGCATACAACATTGAAAGCATGCGGAGAAGCGGTCGGTCTCCCTGAAGGACAAATGGGGAACTCTGAAGTTGGTCACTTGAACATTGGTGCAGGACGAATTGTGTATCAAAGTTTAACACGTGTGAACATCGCCATTCGTGAAGGAGAATTTGAACGGAACGAAACGTTCTTGGCGGCGATGAACCACGTCAAAGAAAAAGGAACCAACTTGCACATTTTCGGTCTTCTTTCCGATGGTGGTGTGCATAGCCACATTCATCACTTATATGCATTGTTGAAATTAGCGGCAAAAGAAGGCGTGAAAAACGTATACATTCACGGCTTTCTAGACGGTCGCGATGTTGGTCCGCAAACAGCGAAAAAGTATATTAACGAATTAAACGAGCAAATCGCTCAAATCGGCGTTGGTGAAATTGCGACCCTTTCTGGACGCTACTATTCAATGGACCGCGACAAACGTTGGGAACGCGTAGAAAAGGCATACCGAGCAATGGTGTATGGCGAAGGTCCGAAGTATCGCGATCCAATTGAATGTATTGATGATTCTTATGCAAATGGCATTTATGACGAGTTCGTCTTGCCATCTGTGATCGTTCGCGAGGATGGAACGCCAGTTGCAACCATTAAAGACGAAGATGCGGTTATCTTCTACAACTTCCGTCCAGACCGCGCGATCCAAATTTCAAACACATTTACAAACGAAGATTTCCGTTATTTTGATCGCGGACCGAAACATCCGAAAAACTTATTCTTCGTATGTTTAACGCATTTCAGTGAAACAGTAAAAGGGTACGTGGCGTTTAAACCAACAAACTTAGATAATACGTTAGGGGAAGTATTATCACAAAACGGCTTAAAGCAGCTTCGCATTGCGGAAACAGAAAAATATCCGCACGTCACGTATTTTATGAACGGCGGACGCGAAGAACAATTCCCTGGTGAGGAGCGCATTTTAATTAACTCACCAAAAGTTCCGACATACGACTTAAAACCAGAAATGAGCGCATATGAAGTAACAGAAGCGCTTTTAAAAGAAATCGAAGCGGATAAATTCGATGCGATCATTTTAAACTATGCAAACCCAGACATGGTTGGGCATTCAGGAAAGCTTGAGCCGACGATTAAAGCGATTGAGGCTGTTGATGAATGCTTAGGAAAAGTCGTGGATGCGATTTTAGCCAAAGGCGGTATTGCCATCATCACGGCAGACCATGGAAATGCGGATGAAGTTATTACGCCTGAAGGAAAACCGCATACCGCTCATACGACTAACCCAGTTCCTGTCATCGTGACAAAGAAAGGAATTAAACTTCGCGATGGCGGAATTTTAGGTGATTTAGCACCAACAATGCTTGATCTTTTAGGATTAGAACAACCAAAAGAAATGACAGGAAAATCATTGATTGTTAAATAAAAATTATGAGGAAAAGGAGAGAGTGAACAATGCCAAGAATTATTGATATTTATGCTCGTGAAGTATTAGATTCTCGCGGAAATCCAACAGTTGAAGTAGAAGTGTACACAGAATCTGGTGCATTCGGCCGTGCGCTTGTGCCAAGCGGTGCTTCTACAGGTGAATATGAAGCGGTTGAATTACGTGATGGCGACAAAAGCCGTTACCTTGGCAAAGGTGTTTTAAAAGCAGTTGAAAACGTAAATGAAATTATTGCGCCAGCATTAGTCGGCAACTACGATGTAACAGAGCAAGTGGCAATTGACCGTGCATTAATCGAATTAGATGGCACAGAAAACAAAGGAAAATTAGGAGCAAACGCAATCCTAGGTGTATCCATGGCGGTTGCGCGCGCAGCAGCAGACTACTTAGATATGCCTTTATACCAATATCTTGGCGGATTCAACGCAAAAACATTGCCAGTGCCAATGATGAACATCTTAAACGGTGGCGCGCATGCAGATAACAACGTTGATATTCAAGAGTTTATGATCATGCCTGTCGGCGCACCAAACTTCCGTGAAGCGCTTCGCATGGGTGCAGAAATTTTCCATAGCTTAAAAGCGGTATTAAAAGCAAAAGGTTACAACACAGCAGTTGGTGACGAAGGCGGCTTTGCGCCAAACTTAAAATCAAACGAAGAAGCGCTTGAAACAATCATTGAAGCGATTGAAAAAGCAGGATATAAACCAGGCGAAGAAGTTATGCTTGCAATGGACGTTGCTTCTTCTGAGCTTTACAACAAAGAAACAGGCAAATATCATCTTGAAGGCGAAGGCGTTGTAAGAACGTCTGAAGAAATGGTTGCTTGGTACGAAGAGCTTGTTTCAAAATATCCAATTATCTCTATTGAAGACGGTTTAGATGAAAACGACTGGGCTGGCCATAAGCTATTAACAGAGCGCCTTGGCAAAAAAGTACAACTTGTCGGTGACGACTTATTCGTAACAAATACGAAAAAATTAGCTCAAGGTATCGAGCAAGGTGTCGGCAACTCAATCTTAATTAAGGTAAACCAAATCGGTACATTAACAGAAACATTCGAAGCGATTGAAATGGCAAAACGCGCAGGTTATACAGCTGTTGTTTCTCACCGCTCTGGTGAAACAGAAGACAGCACAATTGCGGACATTGCTGTTGCAACAAACGCTGGTCAAATTAAAACAGGTGCTCCTTCACGCACAGACCGCGTTGCGAAATACAATCAATTGCTTCGCATTGAAGACCAACTTGGCGATACAGCGGTTTACCAAGGAATTAAATCTTTCTATAACTTGAAAAAGTAATGGTATGACGAAATAAAGAGGCGATTGCATTCGCCTCTTTTTTACTTTGTTGTACAATTTTCATCAATTATGCTAAAATAAAACTATTGTTACGTGCGTTTTCTGGAGGTGTCGAACATGCATGCGTTTCTTGTTACGTTGTTAGTCATTGTTTCGATTGGGATCATTGTGGTTGTGCTATTGCAATCTGGAAGAAGTGCAGGGCTGTCTGGAGCGATTACAGGCGGAGCTGAACAATTGTTTGGAAAGCAAAAAGCGCGCGGAATCGATGCGGTGCTGCATCGCATTACGATCGTGTTAGCGGTGTTATTTTTCGTCTTAACAATGGCAGTAACGTATTTTCAACTTTAAGAAAGAGCGGTCCAGCGTTCCAGGATCGCTTTTTTTTCGTCGATACAAACGGAATAGAGGAGTGAACAGCGTTGAAACTTGTTGCACCACAACCATTTACATTTGAAGCAGGAGAGCGTGCGGTGTTGCTTTTGCACGGATTTACCGGAAATTCAGCAGATGTTCGAATGCTTGGACGTTTCTTGCAATCGAAAGGATATACGTGTCATGCGCCGATTTATAAAGGACATGGCGTGCCGCCAGAAGAGCTCGTTCATACAGGGCCGAATGATTGGTGGCAAGATGTGATGAACGCGTATCACTATTTAAAAGAGCGAGGGCACGAAAAAATTGCGGTGGCTGGTTTATCGCTTGGAGGCGTTTTTTCTTTAAAACTTGGCTATACTGTGCCTGTGGCCGGTATTATTCCAATGTGTGCACCGATGTATATTAAAAGCGAAGAAACGATGTACAAAGGAGTTTTAGCGTATGCCCGCGAATATAAAAAAAGGGAAGGAAAAAGCGAGGAGCAAATCGAGAAGGAAATGATCGAATTTGAAAAGACGCCGATGAAAACATTAAAAGCATTGCAAGAGCTCATTGCGGACGTGCGCGATCACATCGATTTAATTTATGCCCCTACTTTTGTTGTTCAAGCGCGTCATGATGACATGATTAATCCTGATAGTGCAAATATTATTTATAACGGCGTTGAATCACCAGTGAAGAAAATAAAATGGTACGAACAATCCGGACACGTCATTACGCTTGACAAAGAAAAAGATCAGCTGCACGAAGATATTTATGAATTTCTCGAATCATTAGATTGGTAATCCTCGGAAGGAGGTAGGAATATTGAATTTACAGGAACAAATTTTAACCTTTATGAAAGATGAAGCGTATAAGCCGTTAACGGTTCAGGAATTAGAAGAAGCGTTTGGCATTGAGGATGCCGTCTCTTTTAAAGAATTGGTAAAAACGCTTGTTGCTTTAGAAGAACAAGGATTGATTGTCCGCACACGCAGCAACCGTTATGGACTGCCTGAAAAAATGAATTTAATTCGCGGAAAAGTGACAGGCCATGCGAAAGGATTTGCGTTTGTCGTTCCCGAAGATCCGACGTTAGATGATATTTTTATTCCGCCGTCAGAGTTAAAAAACGCCATGCATGGCGACACGGTATTAGTGCGCGTTCAGCCGAAAACAACAGGAGCGCGCCAAGAGGGAACGATTGTCCGTATTTTAGAACGCGGTGTAACGGAAGTAGTCGGTACGTATACCGAAAGTAAAAATTTTGGATTTGTCATTCCCGATGACAAAAAGATTGTGAATGACATTTTCATTCCGAAGCACGCGACGAACGGCGCCATTGAAGGACATAAAGTCGTCGTCCGCTTAACGACCTATCCTGAGGGTCGAATGAGCGCTGAAGGGGAAGTTATTAAAATTCTTGGTCATAAAAATGACCCAGGCGTTGATATTTTATCGATTATTCATAAACATGGCTTGCCGCTTCAATTTCCTGAAGACGTCATCGCTCATGCCAACAGCATTCCAGATGAAATTACAGAAGAAGACTTAAAGGGACGACGCGATTTGCGCAATGAGATGATTGTGACGATCGACGGAGAAGATGCGAAAGATTTAGACGATGCCGTAACGGTGACAAAGCTTGAAAACGGCAACTATAAACTTGGGGTGCACATCGCTGATGTAAGCCATTACGTCACCGAAGGTTCTCCGATTGACCGCGAAGCGTATGAGCGCGGCACAAGCGTTTACTTAGTCGATCGTGTTATTCCGATGATTCCGCATCGTCTATCAAACGGCATTTGCTCATTAAATCCGAAAGTGGATCGGCTAACGCTCTCGTGCGAAATGGAAATTGACCAGCAAGGAAACATCGTCAGCCACGAAATTTTTGAAAGTGTCATTCGGACGACAGAGCGGATGACGTATTCGGATGTGAATAAAATTCTCGTTGATAAAGATGAGGAGTTGCGCAAAAAATACGAGCCGCTCGTTCCGATGTTTGAAACGATGGCGGAATTGGCGGAAATTTTGCGCGAGAAGCGAATGAAGCGCGGCGCGATTGATTTCGATTTTAAAGAAGCAAAAGTGCTTGTGGATGAAACAGGAAAACCATATGATGTCATTTTACGGGAACGTTCAGTTGCGGAGCGTTTAATTGAGGAATTTATGTTAGCTGCCAATGAAACGGTTGCGGAGCATTTTCATTGGTTAAACGTCCCGTTTATTTACCGCGTTCACGAAGATCCGAAACCGGAAAAACTGCAGCGTTTTCTCGAGTTCATCACGAATTTCGGTTATATCGTGAAAGGAACAGCGAATCAAATTCATCCGCGCGCGTTGCAAGAAATTTTAGAAGCAGCGAAAGGGCAGCCGGAAGAAATGGTTGTTTCAACGGTTATGCTTCGTTCGATGAAACAAGCGCGGTATGATGCGGAAAGTTTAGGTCACTACGGCTTGGCGACCGATTTTTATACTCATTTCACTTCGCCGATTCGCCGTTATCCTGATTTAATTGTTCATCGCCTGATTCGTACGTATTTAATTAACGGGCAACTGGATGAACAAACACAACAATATTGGGCAGAAAAGCTTCCGGATATCGCTGAACAAGCATCGAACATGGAGCGCCGAGCGGTTGAGGCTGAACGAGAAACGGATGATTTGAAGAAAGCCGAATTTATGGAAGATAAAATCGGCATGGAATTTGACGGCATTATTAGCTCTGTCACGAACTTCGGCCTGTTTGTTGAATTGCCAAACACAATCGAAGGGCTTGTGCATATTAGTTATTTAACGGATGATTATTATCATTACGATGAACAACATTACGCGCTCATTGGCGAAAGAACAGGGAAAATCTATCGAATTGGCGATGAAATTACGGTGCGCGTCATCAATGTGAATAAAGATGAGCGCATCGTCGACTTTGAAATTGTCGGCATGAAAAAAAGCCGACGCAAAGCGAAAAAAGAAACGCCAACGATCATTGAAGGAAAGAAGAAAAAACAAAAAGAGAAAAAAGAAAAGAAAAAGAAGAAATTTTATGAAGACATTCCAAAATTCAAAATGAAAAAGAAAAGGAAAAAACGATAGAATAGAGAGGATTTCAAGTCATTCTTGAAATCCTCGCTCATTTTGCTAAAATTTTATTTGTCCGAAAGGGGGAACGCGCGATGCCAAAAGGCGAAGGAAAGCTTATTGCCCAAAATAAAAAAGCGCATCACGATTATTTTATTGAAGAAACATATGAAGCAGGCATCGTCTTGCAAGGAACCGAAATTAAATCGATTCGCGCTGGAAAAGTGAATTTAAAAGACTCCTTTGCGAAAGTGGAAAAAGGTGAAGTGTTTTTGCACAATATGCACATCAGCCCGTATGAACAAGGCAATCGCTATAATCACGACCCGTTACGCACGCGGAAATTGCTTCTTCACCGCCGCGAAATTAATAAATTAATCGGTTATACAAAAGAGCAAGGATATACGCTTGTGCCGTTGAAGTTATATATTAAAAACGGCTTTGCCAAGTTGCTGTTAGGTGTTGGAAAAGGAAAGAAAAAATACGATAAACGCGAAGATATGAAAAAACGAGACGCAAAACGAGAAATTGAACGTGCATTTCGCGAGCGGCAAAAAATGTAAATACAATAGTTTACAATTGAAAAATGAAGTGAGACAGTTTATAATAAAAAGTGTCGATGCCAGTTATGCTTAAGCTCTTGTACGTAAACGCCTCTTGATACGGGGACGTTACGGATTCGACAGGGGTAGATCGAGCTTAAGCTGCGAGCCGAGGGGATCGTCCTCGTAAAAACGTCACCTAAAGATAACTGGCAAAGAAAATTACGCTTTAGCTGCTTAATAACTGCAGCTAGCTCCTCCCGCCATCGCCCATGTGGTGGGTCAGGGGCTCATAACTAGTGGGCTACGCCCGAGTCCGCCGTCTGAGGACGAGGGAAGAGAACAATCAGACTAGCCGCTCGGAGGCCTGTCGGTAGGCGGAAGATGCGGCGAAAGTCAAATATACCGACTACGCTCGTAGATGCTTAAGTGGCGATACCTCTGGACGTGGGTTCGACTCCCACCGTCTCCATTACGCGTATGAATGGATACATGTTCGTCATATAAAGGGAAGCATAAACTCACATGATATGTGTGTTTATGCTTCTTTTTTATTTATTGTAAAAGGGTACCAAAATAAATTTTCCAGAATCTATGTAAAAAATCTGGGGAGTACGGTACATTGGCCCATCCACTCCATATTTATCCTACATATGTATAAGAATGTAGCGATAGCATTAAGGAGGATGAACTCGATGAGTGAAGATACAAGAATATGGGGATTTGGTTTTCGTCCATGGGGATTTGGAGGTTTTGGCAGACCATTCGGATTTGGGGGTTTTGGTAGACCATTCTTTGGCGGACCATTCTTTGGTCGTCCATTCTTCGGTGGACCGTTCTTTGGAGGGTTTTTAGGCGGACTGTTGGGGAGTGCGCTAGTAAGCCCGTTTTATGGCGGTTATGGTGGTTATGGTGGTTATCCATATCCTTACTACGGATACGGATATCCTTATGGACCAATGTGGTAATAAAAATTGCTGGAGACTGCCAATGCTTAAACAATGGAATGACGAAGTGTGTGCAAACATAAAAAGCCATGATGCTCTATGTCATGGCTTTTTGTGAGGCTGGCAGGCATAAAAAAAACCTCCGGTAGCTTTTGTTTATTGCATCATATTGTTGTAAGGAAACTGGCTCGCATATCCTTGAAATTGCTGATGGGATTGTTGCAATTTTTGCGAATCGGCTTGCTCAAGCTTATACCATCCCTTTTTAAACATGAGATTATAAAGGTCTCGTTGGCAATTTTGCGTTTCGGTAAAAATGTTTAACATGTCCTGATATAAATGTTGATGGCTTGCTTCATGTAAAAAGGTTGAATACGATGAAGTCATATATTTTTCAGTTGTTAACATGTCATTAATAAAATCACGATCATTCATTTGTGGGGTTTTTGGTACTTGGGTTTTTGGATTTTGCACGTTGTTTTGCATCTTTGTTATACCTCCCTTTATTGCAAATGAGCATTTGGTTGTAAATGGTTTAAAATTTGTTGGTAATGGCGTTGATGCATTTGCCCTGCTCTTTCAATGGCATTGATAATCTCTTGGTCTTGACATTGCGATGCAAAAAAGTGCGCTTTTTTCATCGCTAGTAAATTCCATGACAACATATCGGTTAGATAGAGCGCATCTTTTGTCGAAACCATTTCAGGCGGTTGCGCCATGTTGACGTTGTTTTGCATGTTCATTTGCTGTTGCATATATGTCCCTCCTGTTAAAAATGAATATGTTCGATTGTATATTGCCCAAGATGGATATACCTATACACTATGAAGACAAAAAATACGATTATTCGACAAAAAGATATTCAAATATATTGAAAAATGTTAAAATAAATTTGGATGCGCTTGCAAAAGGGGGTAACAAAACATGGAACAAATGATGCGCGACTTTTTCTTATTTTTGTCAAAAAATAAAACGTTAACAAAATTAGCGAAAAAATACGGACTCCGCTTTGGAGCTTCACGTTTTGTTGCAGGTGAGACGATCGAGCAGGCCGTCGATGTTATTAAAGAATTGAATCGAAAAGGATTGGCGGTGACGATCGATTATTTAGGAGAATTTGTTGATAATGAACAAGAAGCAAATGAAATGGCCAATCATTCAATTGAAGCCATTCAAGCGATTGGACGAGAAAAATTAAATTCTCAGCTCTCATTAAAAATGACGTCCATGGGTCTTGATATTTCCGATGATCTTGTCATGAAAAATATGCGTCGCATTTTAGACGAAGCAAAAAAATATGGCGTGTTTGTAACGATCGATATGGAAGATTACTCGCGTTGTCAAAAGACGCTCGATATTTTTAAACAATTAAAGAAGGAATATGACAACGTTGGAACGGTATTGCAAGCTTATTTATATCGCACGGAAAAAGATATTGAAGATTTGAAAGATTACCGTCCAAATTTACGTCTTGTGAAAGGAGCATATAAGGAGTCACCAGAAGTTGCTTTTCCAAATAAAAAAGATGTCGATGAAAACTTTAAGAAAATCATTAAAATGCACTTATTGAACGGAAACTATACAGCGGTGGCAACGCATGACGATGCGATTATCGAATATACAAAACAGCTCGTGAAAGAGCATAACATACCAAATGACCAATTTGAATTCCAAATGTTGTACGGCATTCGTCCAGAACGTCAAGAACAACTTGCAAAAGAAGGGTATACGATGCGCGTTTATGTGCCATATGGAACGGATTGGTACGGCTATTTCATGCGTCGATTAGCGGAGAGACCTGCGAACGTTGCTTTTGTGTTGAAAGGAATGTTGAAAAAATAAGGTGGGGAATCCCACCTTATTCATTTCCCATATTTTCTTTGCCATATTGTTGGTTTTGACTCGTCTTTTTTCCGCCTGCGTCCATTTCAACGTTAGGACCCGCGCTTCCTTTTACGCTTGCGGCGCTGATTCCAGCTTTTGATGGGTGTTTCTTCATTTTTGCCATCGTGCTCACCTCCACGCATTAGCATGTCCAATTTTGTTGACAAAATTAGGTGAATTTATATGTTGCGAAAATTTAAAATATAATTTATATTTAAAGTAACGGAAAATTGATGAAATTTTTTTAAACAAAAAATGAATGATTGTTCATTCAATATTGTAAGGGGGAAGGGGAATGGTCAAACAAATAAAAAAGGCGGCCGTTCTCGGTTCTGGTGTGATGGGATCGGGAATTGCGGCGCATCTGGCTAACGTCGGTATTCCGACGCTGCTGCTAGATATTGTCCCACGGGAATTGACGGAGGAAGAAAAGGCGAAAGGATTGACATTGGAGCACAAAGAAGTGCGCAATCGCATTGTTAATCAAGCGATGCAACGTTTGTTAAAACAAAAACCAGCTCCGCTCATGTCAAAAGAAAATTTAGCGCTCATTGAAACAGGGAATTTTGAAGACGATTTTCATCGGCTTTCTGAATGTGACTGGATTATTGAAGTCGTTGTTGAAAATTTAGAGGTGAAAAAGAACGTATTTGCAAAAGTGGATGAAGTGCGAAAGCAAGGAAGCATCGTTAGCTCGAACACTTCTGGTATTTCTATTGAAGCAATGGCGGAAGGACGTTCGGAAGATTTTCGTAAGCATTTTTTAGGAACGCACTTTTTTAACCCGCCGCGTTATTTAAAATTGCTTGAAATCATTCCAACGAAAGATACGGCCCCAGAAGTATTAGCATTCATGAAAGAGTTTGGTGAAAACGTACTTGGAAAAGGGGTCGTTTTTGCCAAAGATACGCCAAACTTTATCGCGAACCGCATCGGTACGTATGGATTGCTTGTGACGGTACGTGAAATGATGAAAGGCGGTTATAGTGTCGGCGAAGTGGATTCGGTGACAGGCCCGCTCATTGGCCGGCCAAAGAGCGCGACGTTCCGCACGTTGGATGTTGTCGGGTTAGATACGTTTATTCATGTCGCCAATAACGTGTTTGAAAAAGTGGAAGGCGAAGAAAAAGAAGTATTTGCTGTCCCTTCATTCATGAAAACGATGGTTGAAAAAGGATGGCTTGGCAGCAAATCGGGTCAAGGGTTTTTCTTGAAACAAGGTAAAGACATTCTTGAATTAAACTATGAAACGCTTGAATACGAACCGCGCAAAAAATTAAAAGCGCCTTCGATTGAAATGAGCAAACAAGCAAAAGGGATTGCAAATAAATTGAAAGCGCTTGTATATGCACAAGATCGCGCTGGGGAGCTACTATGGAACATTTTAAGCCCAGTTCTCCTATATTCGGCTGAATTGCTTGGGGAAATTGCTGATGACATTGTCGCCATTGACCGTGCGATGAAATGGGGATTTGGCTGGGAGCTTGGCCCGTTTGAAACATGGGATGCGATCGGTGTGAAACAGGCGGTCGAGAAGATGAAAGCAGAAGGCTGTTCGATTCCGGTTTGGGTTGAAGAAATGCTGGCAAGCGGGCATGAATCATTTTATAAGCGTGAAGGCGGAAACGTGTTGTTTTACGACCGCGGTGAATATAAAGCGATAGAAGAAAATCCGAAAGTGATTCACATTCAACGGTTGAAAGAAGAAAGAGGCGTCATCAAGAAAAACAGTGGTGCTAGTCTCATTGACCTTGGCGATGATGTGGCGCTTCTTGAGTTCCATTCGCCAAACAATGCGATCGGACTCGATATTGTACAAATGATCAACGATGCCCTTGAGGAAGTCGACCGCAACTATAAAGGGCTGGTGATTGGAAATCAAGGGAAAAACTTCTGTGTTGGTGCGAACCTTGCAATGATTTTAATGGAAGCACAAGACGATAACTATTTTGAAATTGAATTTGTCGTTCGTCAATTCCAACAAGCGATGATGAAAATCAAATACAGTCCAAAACCGGTGGTTGTTGCTCCGTTTGCGATGACGCTCGGCGGAGGAACAGAGATTTGTTTGCCAGCTAGCCGCATTCAAGCTTCAAGCGAAACGTATATGGGACTTGTTGAAGTTGGCGTCGGTTTAATTCCAGGCGGCGGCGGAAACAAAGAACTGTACATCAAACATTTAAATTCCATGCCAAAAGGAGTGGAATTTGATTTACAAAAGGTCGCAAATAAAGTGTTTGAAACAATTGCGATGGCGAAAGTATCGACTTCGGCAGCGGAGGCGCGCGAATTGAATTTCTTAAGCGCTCAAGATGGCATTACGATGAATGGAGATCATCTCATTTATGAAGCAAAACAAGCCGTTTTATCGCTTTATGAGAGCGGATACAAGCCGCCAATTCGCAAAAAAATCCCTGTTGTCGGGGAAACAGGATATGCAACGCTTCTATTAGGCGCACAAGGCATGCATCTCTCTGGTTACATTTCTGAACACGATTTAAAAATTGCAAAAAAACTTGCTTATGTCATTGCAGGAGGAAACGTTCCGTTCGGTACGGAGGTCGATGAACAATATTTGCTCGATTTAGAGAGAGAAGCGTTTTTAAGTCTTGTGGGTGAACCAAAAACACAAGCGAGAATGCAGCATATGCTGCTCAAAGGAAAACCGTTAAGAAACTAAGGGGGGAGCAACGTGAAAGAAGCGGTGATTGTTGCTGGGGCGCGCACGCCTGTCGGCAAAGCGAAAAAAGGGACGTTAGCAACCGTCCGCCCTGATGATTTAGGGGCGCTTGTTGTGAAAGAAACGTTGAAACGTGCTGGAAACTATGAGGGGAACATTGACGATTTGATTATTGGTTGTGCGATGCCGGAAGCAGAACAAGGATTAAACATTGCACGCAACATCGGAGCGCTCGCTGGATTGCCGTATACAGTGCCAGCGATTACGATTAACCGTTATTGCTCTTCGGGATTGCAGGCGATCGCGTACGCAGCGGAACGAATTATGCTCGGTCAAGCGGATACGATTATTGCCGGCGGAGTGGAATCGATGAGCCTTGTGCCAATGATGGGGCATGTTGTTCGGCCAAACGTCAAATTAGCAGAAGAAGCACCGGAATACTACATGTCGATGGGGCATACAGCAGAGCAAGTGGCGATGAAATACGGAGTGAGCCGAGAAGATCAAGATGCATTTGCGGTGCGCAGTCATCAAAAAGCTGCCAAAGCCATTGCGGAAGGAAAATTTGTTGATGAAATCGTCCCGGTTGAAGTGACGGTTCGTCAAGTGACGAGCGACCATAAAGTTGTTGAGAAAAAAATCATCTTTTCCCAAGACGAAGGGGTACGACCAGACACAAACATGGAAACGCTAGCGAAGCTTCGTCCTGCGTTTGCAGTAAATGGAACCGTTACGGCAGGAAACGCTTCACAAACGAGCGATGGCGCTGCTGCTGTGATGGTCATGGACCATGAAAAAGCAAAAGCGCTCGGGCTCAAACCGCTTGGTAAATTCCGTTCGTTTGCGGTCGCAGGAGTTCCGCCAGAAGTGATGGGAATTGGTCCGGTTGCTGCGATTCCAAAGGCGCTTGAACTAGCAGGCCTTTCGCTTTCGGATATCGGCTTAATTGAATTAAATGAAGCATTTGCTTCGCAAGCGATTCAAGTGATTCGCGAATTAGGATTGGATGAGGAGAAAGTGAACGTAAATGGGGGCGCGATTGCGCTTGGCCATCCGCTCGGTTGTACGGGAGCGAAATTGACGCTTACGCTGTTACATGAGATGCGTCGTCGCAACGAACAGTTTGGAATTGTAACGATGTGTATCGGCGGCGGAATGGGTGCCGCTGGCGTATTTGAATTAATTTAAGGGGGAATCGAAAATGACAAAAGCGTTAGACAATGTGGTGAAAGGCGGAAGCTTTTTAATTGAAGATGTCGCGTGCGATCGTATATTTACGCCGGAAGATTTTACAGATGAACATAAAATGATTGCGAAAACGACGGAAGAGTTTGTCGTTAACGAAGTATTGCCGCAACTAGAGCATTTAGAAAATCATGAATTTGATCGTTCTGTTCAATTGTTAAAACAAGCGGGGGAACTCGGACTTTTAGGTGCAGATGTACCAGAGGAGTATGGCGGATTAGGGCTTGATAAAATTAGTTCAGCGTTGATCGCCGAAAAAATGTCGCGTGCCGGTGGATTTTCAATTTCTCATGGTGCTCATGTCGGAATCGGTTCTCTTCCAATTGTTTTATTCGGTACAGAAGAGCAAAAACGGAAGTATCTCCCAGCGCTAGCGACGGGCGAAAAAATTGCGGCATACGCCTTAACAGAACCAGGGTCCGGATCAGACGCATTAGGTGCGAAAACAACAGCGAAATTAAATGCAGAAGGCACGCACTATATTTTAAATGGTGAAAAACAATGGATTACAAACGCTGGTTTTGCGGATGTATTCGTTGTGTACGCAAAAGTAGATGGCGAGCATTTTTCAGCTTTTATCGTCGAACGTGATTTTCCTGGTGTTTCGACAGGTGCAGAAGAAAAGAAAATGGGAATTAAAAGCTCATCGACGCGCACGCTCATTTTAGAAGATGCGCTCGTTCCAAAAGAAAACTTGCTTGGCGAAATTGGCAAAGGCCATGTCATTGCGTTTAACATTTTAAACATCGGCCGTTATAAGCTCGGCGTCGGTGCAGTTGGCGGAGCAAAACGTGCGTTAGAAATTACAATTCAATATGCAAACCAACGTCAACAATTTAAAACGCCTATTTCGAAATTTTCATTAACACAAGAGAAATTAGCAACGATGGCAGCGAAATTGTATGCAACGGAGAGCTCTGTCTATCGCACAGTTGGTTTGTTTGAAGAGCGCATGGGACAATTAACGGAAGAACAGGCGAAAGACGGAAAGGAAATTGCGAAGTCGATTGCGGAATATGCGATTGAATGTTCATTAAATAAAGTATTTGCAACCGAAACGCTCGATTATATTGTCGATGAAGGCGTGCAAATTCACGGCGGCTATGGCTTTATGCAAGAATATGAGATTGAAAGAATGTATCGGGATTCGCGCATTAACCGCATTTTTGAAGGAACGAATGAAATTAACCGCTTGATCGTTCCGGGAATGTATATGCGCAAGGCGATGAAAGGAGAGCTTCCTTTATTGCAAAAAGCGCAAAGCCTGCAAGAAGAGTTGATGATGCTGATGCCAGAAGAAGTGGGCGATGGTGTGCTTGAGAAAGAAAAATACCTTGTTCGCAATGCGAAAAAGATTGCATTGATGGTTGCAGGATTAGCAGCGCAAAAATTCGGACCAAAGCTAGAAAAAGAACAGGAAATTTTAGTGAACATTGCCGACATCGTCGGCAACGTATATGCGATGGAATCTGCGCTTCTTCGCACAGAAAAAGCGATTCAAAAGTCAGGTGTTGAGAAAAATAAACAAAAAGTATTGTATACTGAAATTTTCTGTCAAGAAGCGTTTAATGAAATTGAAGCGCATGCGAAAGAAACGATTGTTGCTGTTGAACAGGGAGATACGTTGCGCATGATGTTATCTGCATTGAGAAAATTAACGCGCCATACGCCAACCAATGTCATTGCGAAAAAACGTGAAGCGGCGGCTGCATTAATTGAAGCAGAACGTTATGTTGTGTAATAATGGAAGTACCAGACGATCCGTCTGGTACTTCATTTGTTGAGGTGATGTTATGGCGTTGACATTTTATTGGTATCCAAAATGCGGAACGTGTCGAAAGGCGAAAAAATGGTTAGACGAGCATGGCATTCGCGTCGAAGAAGTACATATTGTCGAGCAGCCGCCGTCAAAAGAACAATTGCGCGAGCTTTATCAAAAAAGCGGTCTTGAGTTAAAAAAATTTTTTAACACAAGCGGCATGAAATATCGCGAATTAGGGTTAAAAGAGAAACTAAAAACGGCTTCCGAGGAAGAAATGTTAGATTTGCTTGCTTCTGATGGAATGTTAATCAAACGCCCGATTTTGACAGACGGTGAAAAAGTGACCGTTGGATTTAATGAGCAACAATATGAGGAATTGTGGAAATAGTCGTGAATTTTTCTTTGAAATGGTTTATGATGAAAGGGAAAACAATCGTTGAAAGTTGGAGGGACAGAGATGAATATTCCAAAGGAATTACGCTATTCTGAAGAACATGAATGGGTGCGCGTGGAAGGAGACAAAGTGCGAATCGGCATTACAGATTTCGCTCAATCTGAATTAGGGGACATCGTTTTTGTCGAGTTGCCTGAAGTCGGTGCCGAAATTACAGCGAATGAGCCATTTGGAAGCGTAGAATCCGTGAAAACCGTATCTGAATTATATGCGCCAGTGAGCGGAAAAGTGGTTGAAGTGAACGAAGCACTCAATGACAACCCTGAATTTGTTAACGAATCTCCTTATGAAAAGGCATGGATGATCGTTGTTGAACCTTCTGATTTAAGCGAAGTGGACAACCTTTTAACAGCTGAACAATATGAACAAATGATTAACGAAGAGTAAGAAAAGGCAAAACCGGACACCCTATCTAAAAAAATGGAGAGAGGGTGTCTTTTTTGTTGAAGCTAACAAGCATGGATGTAACGAATGAGGTTGTTGGAAAATTAGGAGAGGAAGAAGTACGATTATTTTACGAAAATGAACAAATTGGTCGATTAAACTTAACGAATCGTCGATTTGAATTGAAAACCGGTTACCATGAGAAATCCGGAAGAATTTTCAAACATGTGACCGTTACAGCTTCTCCAGATGAGAAATATGTGGATTGTGATGATGAGCGCGGATGGTGCTAAAAGACAGCAAATTTGCTGTCTTTTTATATATGATAAGCTTCATTTTTCGACATGAACAAGCTTTTCTGCCACTTCCCCGAACGAAAACGCCATCAGACAAATGAATTTGTCTGCCATGCGTTTTACGTTCGGGATCGGCATGCTAGAAGCATGCCGGGGCGGCAAGAAAAACCTTGCCGCCTATGGCAGAAAAGCACTCTTCCATTCACGATGAGATATATCGGAAATTCAACTTGAATCTATACACATAGTTATAAAAAGGAGAAAAATTCTCGCTAGTAGAATATAATACATATATATATTTGTTTGTAAGGTGATGGATATGGCGATGGTTGAAATTGAAAAAGTCATTATTGTTGAAGGGAGATCGGATAAAAAGAAACTGGAAAGCATCATTAGTGAACCAGTTGAAATAATTTGTACGAACGGAACATTAAGTACGGCGAGGCTTGATGAACTCGTCGATGAGCTCTATGATAAAGACGTATACATTTTAGTTGATTCTGATGAAGCTGGGGAAAAACTCCGTAAACAGTTGCGACATGAATTCCCAAAAGCCGAGCATCTTTATATTGATAAAATGTATCGCGAAGTAGCTGCTGCACCGAAACATCATATTGCGGTTGTATTGCTTAGCGCAAATATTGATGTCCATGCGCAGTATTTATAAAAGGTGTGAAAGAAAGTGGATTTAGAAAAAGAGATCACCGTGATGTATTTATATACTCCTCTTTGCGGCACTTGCCAAGTTGCGGGGAGAATGGTGGACGTTGTTAAGGAATTATTTCCGAATGTAACGTTTGTGAAAGAAGATCTGAATTATATTCCTGAACGAGCAATCGAGTGGCAAGTTGAAAGCGTCCCTTGTTTGCTTATTTTTAAAAACGGGGAGCTAGTGAAAAAAATTTATGCTTTTCATTCGGTCCCGTACTTATATGAAACGATCAAAGAGCTGACTGAATAAGTCAGCTTTCGACATATTTCTTGGGAAATGAGAGATTTGTCGATGAGTTTATAAAGGAATTCCCTCCCCTTCATGGAAGGATTAAAAGGGGGAGGGATTTTTATGATTACACTGATCGATCAATTTGTTGAACGAGTGAAAAATGTCCATCATTTAGTACCGATATTACCAGAAGATCATTTATACCTTTCTTTTCAATGGGAAGATGGGAACGTATTGCTTGCCATCTCCAAAAATGAAATTAAAAGACTAGAAAACGTCACGTTTCGGTTGAAAGATACGATTACCATTCGCGGGGCTAGCCAGTCCATCGCTTGTTTATTAAGTGGAAAGTTAAAGTTACAACAACAATTGCGATTAAAAGAGCTGGCGATTTCAGGAACATTTCGCCAAATTCTTTTGTTGGAATCGATTTTTTTACTAGCAAAGCCTTACGAGGAAATGATGTATTGACTTCCATTCAAAACAATGATAAAATTCCGAATATTCAGATGAGAATAATAAGAAGGGAGTGATCGTCGTGGGTGAAAAAACGTATCGATTTGAAACGGTTGCGATACATGGGGGACTACAAGTAGATCCTGTCACAAGGGCGCGAGCTGTTCCAATTTATCAATCGAATGCCTATTTGTTTAAAAATACAGAGCATGCCGCTAATTTGTTTGGGTTGAAGGAAGCTGGGTATATCTATACACGGATTCATAATCCAACGGTGACCGTGTTTGAAGAGCGGGTAGCGCAGCTTGAAGGGGGAATTGGCAGCTTGGCAGTGGCAAGCGGTATGGCTGCGATTACGCTCGCGATTTTAAACATCGCTAGTGCGGGAGATGAAATTGTTTCGGCATCGACGCTATATGGAGGCACTTATAATCTTTTTGCCAACACGCTTCCGAAGTATGGGATTCAAACACGTTTTGTTGATCCGTCCAATCCTGAGAATTTTCGCCAAGCGATTACACCAAAAACGAAAGCGATTTTTGCTGAAACGATCGGAAACCCAAGTTTGCATGTGCTAGACATTGAAGCAGTTGCCGAAATTGCGCATGAAGCAGGAATCCCTCTCATTGTCGATAATACGTTTGCGACTCCTTATCTCTGCCGTCCAATTGAACACGGTGCTGACATTGTCATTCATTCCGCAACCAAATGGCTTTTAGGAAATGGAACAACGCTTGGCGGAATCATTGTTGACGGTGGAAAGTTTGATTGGAATTCACCGAAATTTCCGGGATTCATAACTCCAGATCCGAGCTATCATCACCTAGTGTATGCCGAAGCATTCGGCAATGCTGCTTATATCGTGAAAGCGCGCGTACAACTATTGCGCGACTTAGGCCCAGCGATTAGTCCGTTTAACGCTTTCCAATTTAATCTTGGCTTGGAAACGTTGCATGTTCGGATGAAAGAACATATCGCAAACACGAGAAAAATCGTGGAATATTTAGATCAACATCCGGCGGTGGAGTGGGTATTATATCCTGAACACGAGCGTCATCCAGCGAAAGAGTTGGCGAAAAAATATATGCCGAAAGGAGCTGGAGCGATCGTTGTATTCGGGATCCGAGGCGGTCGAGATGCAGGAGCGAAAGTGATAAACAACGTCAAACTATGGTCGCATTTGGCGAATGTCGGCGATGCGAAAAGTTTAATTATTCATCCGGCAAGTACGACCCATCAACAACTAAGTGGTGAAGATTTAAAGGCATCGGGTGTGACGGAAGATTTAATTCGTTTATCGGTTGGTATTGAGAATATTGATGATCTAATTGATGATTTAGAACAAGCGATCGAAGCGGCTACTGGAATTTCATCCACTTATTCGCATATGTAAGCGATGTTCTCACCTTCTTATGAGAGAATTTTTCAGAAAAAAATTGAATTTTTTTTATTGACAGTATATATTTTACATGCTAGAATCACACTCGTAATAAAAAAAGGACTTCAACTGAATAAAGTGATTAATGCGCTCTTATCAAGAGAGGTGGAGGGATGTGCCCTATGAAACCCGGCAACCGTCAGCGCTTTGCTGAAATGGTGCCAATTCACACAAAGCGTTTTGCTTTGAGAGATAAGAGACAGAATGGAGTAAATTACGCCTTTCTGTTCTCTTGAGCAGAAAGGCTTTTTTTATATGGCACCTGATGAATAAGCATCTGTTTCGATAAGGAAGGTGAGACGTGCGTGATTACACTGTCAAACGTGACAAAAATATATAAAGCGAAAAGTGGCAATGTCACTGCCGTTGACAATATTAGTTTGCAAATTCAAGAAGGAGAAATTTTCGGGATCATCGGTTATAGCGGTGCAGGAAAAAGCTCGCTCATTCGTCTTTTGAATGGGCTGGAAAAGCCGACGAGCGGAAAAGTATTAGTGTCCGGGCGCGATATGGGAGCGATTAAAGGAAAAGAATTGCGTCAAGCTCGTCAAGAAATCGGAATGATTTTCCAACATTTCAATCTTCTTTGGTCAAGAACGGTACGCGAAAATATTGCATTTCCACTTGAAATTGCAGGGGTACCGAAAGAAGAACGAATGAAGCGTGTCGACGAGTTGATCCAACTTGTTGGATTAGAAGGCCGAGAAAATGCCTATCCATCTCAATTAAGCGGTGGCCAAAAGCAACGTGTCGGCATCGCCCGCGCATTGGCCAATAATCCGAAGGTGCTCTTATGTGACGAAGCGACTTCCGCATTAGACCCACAGACGACTGATGCGATTTTAGATTTATTAGTCGATATTAACCGTCGGCTTGGTTTGACAATCGTTCTTATTACGCACGAAATGCATGTGATTCGAAAAATTTGTGACCGTGTTGCGGTGATGGAAAACGGAAAAATTGTGGAGCTTGGAGAAGTATTACAAGTGTTCCGAAAGCCGCAGCAACCGATTACGAAGCGGTTTGTACAGCAAGTCACGGAGCCGGAAGAAACAAAAGAAACGATTGAACATTTGCTCAATAAATATCCAAACGGAAAAGTGGTTCAACTCACATTCGTTGGGGAAGCGGCTGAGCAACCACTCATTACCAATTTGATTCGCCAATTTGATTTAAACATCAATATTTTACAAGGGAAAATTTCGCAAACTCATCACGGTTCTTACGGCGTCTTATTTGTTCACATGGACGGGGATGAAGCAGAAATCGATCGAGCCATTGACTACATTCGTCAACAACAAGTAGAAGCGGAGGTGATGGCGGGTGTGGACTGAGTTGTTTCCGAATGTCATTTGGGAAAAAATTTGGGAAGCGACCATTGAAACGCTATATATGACGGGAGTTTCGGTCATTGCCACCTTTATTCTTGGCACCATTCTTGGTTTGCTTCTCTTTTTAACGTCAAAGGGCAACATCTGGGAAAACCGATTGATCAACGCGGTTATTGCATCGTTTGTAAACATTTTTCGCTCGATCCCGTTCATTATTTTAATTATTTTGCTTATTCCGTTTACCAATCTTATGGTCGGTACTATTCTTGGTGCCAATGCAGCATTGCCGGCGTTAATCATTGGTGCGGCTCCGTTTTATGCGCGGATGGTAGAAATTGCGCTTCGAGAAATTGATAAAGGCGTCATTGAAGCCGCAAAGGCGATGGGAGCGAAAACAACCACGATTATTTTTAAAGTGCTCATTCCCGAATCACTGCCTGCCCTTGTTTCGGGGATTACGGTGACAGCGATCGCCCTTGTTGGTTATACGGCCATGGCAGGAGTTGTCGGCGCGGGCGGACTTGGAAACTTAGCGTATTTAGAAGGATTTCAACGCAACCATAACGATGTCACGTTCGTTGCGACTGTATTGATCTTAATCATTGTTTTTGTCATTCAGTTTGTAGGTGACTTTGTCACTTCCAAAATAGATAAACGATAATCAAGGAGGTTGGGAGATTATGAAAAAATGGTTTTCTCTTTTTGTAGCAGCAATGATTCTCGTTGCGCTTGCTGCGTGCGGTCAAAAAGAAAACGCAGAAGAAAAAACAAATAAGCTTGTCGTTGGAGCATCGAATGTACCGCATGCAGAAATTTTGGAACAAGCAAAACCGATTTTGAAAGAAAAAGGAATTGAATTGGAAATTGTCACATTCCAAGATTACGTATTGCCAAACAAAGCGTTAGCAGATAAAGAAATCGATGCAAACTACTTCCAGCACATTCCTTACTTAGAATCACAGAAAAAAGAGCATGGTTATGATTTTGTGAACGCTGGCGGCATTCACATCGAACCAATCGGGGTGTATTCAAAGAAATATAAAAGCCTTGAAGAGCTTCCAGAAGGCGCAAAAATCATTATGAGCAACTCTGTCGCCGATCATGGCCGCATTTTATCAATGCTTGAAGAAAAAGGACTTATTAAGTTAAAAGAAGGTGTTGATAAAACAAAAGCAACGATTGATGATATCGTTGAAAATCCAAAAAAACTTGTATTTGAAGCAGACGTTGAAGCTGGATTGCTTCCGCAAGTGTATAAAAACAACGAAGGAGATGCGGTGCTTATCAACGCCAACTATGCGCTTGATGCAGGATTAGATCCGGCGAAAGATCCGATTGCGATTGAGTCTCCAGAAAACAACCCATATGTCAACATCATCGCGGTGCGCAAAGGAGATGAAAATCGCAAAGAAATTAAAACACTTGTTGAGGTATTGCAATCAAAAGAAATCCAAGACTTTATTTTAGAAAAATATAATGGTGCTGTCATCCCAGCAGCGAAGTAAACGAAAAAGTGCCTCGATCACCGAGGCACTTTTATAATTTTACGCTTAACGATACATATTAATGATGAAATGCCGTTAAGCGAGGAGGGAATGGGATGCAAACATCGACTGAACAAGCGTTGCGTCATTATAAACAAGGATTAGGAACGTTTACGCAAAAATTACCGCAAGTCGCACAAGCCTTTAACGCGTTTACAGAGGCATGTTTTGACGAGGGAACACTGTCGAAAAAGGACAAACAATTGATTGCGCTTGGAATTAGTTTAGCGCAGCAAGACGAATATTGTACCATTTATCATACGAAAGGATGCCTTGATCAAGGGGCAACCGAGCAAGAAATTTTAGAAGCATGCGCGGTCGCGGCTGCGTTGGCAGGGGGAGCGACCATGAGCCAAGCGGTGACAATTGTTCAAGAATGCATTAACGAATTTCGGCCAATTCATTAGAAAAAGGATAGAAGTTTTTCTATCCTTTTTCATTATGTGTGATAATGATTACATACTTTTTAAACAAAAATGTATACAAATGTTTGTAAATGGTTGCTAATACTTTTCATTTGTTATAAGATTGTAATGAGAATAAAATGAGAATAGAATGCAAGTCCATAAGATAAACAAATTTTTTTGTAAAACTGGAGGTATTTTGCATGGCAGTGTTAACAATCAAAGATCTTCACGTATCGGTTGAAGGAAAAGAAATTTTAAAAGGGGTTAACCTTGAAATTAAAGGCGGCGAATTCCATGCCATTATGGGACCAAACGGAACAGGAAAATCAACGCTATCTGCTGCGATTATGGGGCATCCAAAATATGAAGTAACAAAAGGAAGCATCACGTTAGACGGACAAAACGTGTTAGAAATGGAAGTAGACGAACGCGCTCGCGCAGGTCTTTTCTTAGCGATGCAATATCCGAGCGAAATTAGCGGTGTGACAAATGCGGACTTTCTCCGTGCAGCGATCAACGCTCGTCGCGGTGAAGGAAACGAAATTTCATTAATGAAATTTATCCGTCAATTAGACGAAAAAATGGCGTTTCTTGAAATGAATCCAGATATGGCGCATCGTTACTTAAATGAAGGATTTTCTGGCGGTGAAAAGAAGCGCAACGAAATTCTTCAACTCATGATGTTGCAGCCAAAAATTGCAATTTTAGATGAAATTGACTCTGGTTTAGATATTGACGCATTAAAAATCGTGGCAAAAGGCGTCAATGAAATGCGCAGCAACGATTTTGGCTGTTTAATCATTACACACTATCAACGATTGCTCAATTACATTACTCCGGATTATGTTCATGTCATGATGCAAGGCCGAATCGTCAAATCTGGTGGACCAGAATTAGCACAGCGTTTAGAAGCAGAAGGATATGACTGGATTAAAAAAGAGTTAGGCATTGAAGATGAAGTCGTTGAGCAAGAAGCGTAAGCGTTAGGAGGATTAAACGATGATTGAAACGAAACTACCTTTTGACCAACAATATGTGCGTTCGTTTTCAACGGAACGCAACGAACCAGACTGGCTTTTAAACGTTCGCTTACAAGCTCTTGCGAAAGCAGAAGAGTTGCCATTGCCAAAGCCAGATAAAACGAAAATCGATCAATGGAATTTTACGCAGTTTACGAACCATGTTGTCGAAAGCGCTCCGCTTTCATCATTAGAAGAACTTCCAGAAGCGGTGAAAGCACTCATCAACCTAAATGAAGAGCAAAAAAACTTATACGTTCAGCGCGATAACACCCCAGCCTACCTTTCCTTATCAGAAGATTTAAAAGCAAAAGGCATTATTTTTACAGATATTTTTACGGCGGTACGAGAGCATAGCGACCTTGTGAAAAAATATTTTATGGATGGTGTGAAAGTGGATGAACACCGTCTTGCTGCTCTTCACGCTGCTCTTTTCAATGGCGGAGTGTTCGTCTACGTACCGAAACATGTTCAAGTCGATGTACCGCTTCAAGCCGTATATGTTCATGAACGTGCGGAAGCGTTGTTTAATCATGTTATCATCGTTGCAGATGAAGGAAGTAAAGTCACATACGTGGAAAACTACATTTCCACATGTGAAACAGCGAATTCGGTTGTTAACATTGTTGCTGAAGTGTTTGCCAATGACAATGCACACGTCTTTTTCGGCGCGGTAGATAGTTTAGCAAAAGGGGTCACTACTTATGTGAACCGCCGCGGAATCACAGGGCGTCACGGTCGAATTGAATGGGCGCTCGGCTTAATGAATGATGGAAATACGGTATCTGAAAATATTACTCGCCTGATCGGTGACGGTTCATACGGTGATACGAAAACGGTTGTTGTCGGCCGCGGTGAACAAATCCAAAACTTTACAACAAGCGTTATTCACTACGGAAAGCATACAGAAGGTTACATTTTAAAACATGGTGTTGTGAAAGATAAAGCTACATCGATTTTCAACGGAATTGGAAAAATTGAGCACGGCGCTTCCAAATCAAATGCGGAACAAGAATCGCGCGTGTTAATGCTAAGCCCTCACGCACGCGGAGATGCAAACCCAATTCTTTTAATCGACGAAGACGATGTTACTGCTGGACATGCCGCATCCGTTGGTCGTGTAGATCCGAACCAATTGTACTATTTAATGAGCCGAGGCATTCCAAAAGAAGAGGCAGAACGCTTAATCATTCATGGCTTCTTAGCGCCAGTCGTGAATGAAATCCCGATTGAAAGCGTGCAAAAACAATTAATCGAAGTGATCGAAAGGAAAGTTAAATGATGGACGTAAAAGAGCTTCGTAAACTGTTTCCGATTTTAGATCAAGAAGTGAACGGTAAGCCTTTAGTCTATTTGGATAGTGCAGCCACTTCTCAAAAGCCGCTTCCTGTTATTGAAGCGGTGAACAACTACTATCGCGAATACAATTCGAACGTCCATCGCGGCGTTCATACGCTTGGAACGAAGGCAACAGATGCTTATGAAGGGGCACGCGAGAAAGTGCGCCGTTTTATCGGGGCGAAATCGACGGAAGAAATCATTTTTACGCGCGGTACAACGACCGCAATAAACTTGGTGGCTGCAAGTTATGGCCGCGCGAATTTGCGCGAAGGCGATGAAATCGTCATTACGTATATGGAGCATCATAGCAACATCATTCCATGGCAACAGGTTGCGAAACAAACGGGAGCAACGCTGAAATACATTCCGCTTCAAGAAGATGGAACGATTCGTCTTGAAGATGTGGAAAATACCGTAACGCCGAATACGAAAATTGTTGCGGTTGTGCACGTTTCAAACGTGTTAGGAACGATTAATCCTGTGAAACAAATCGCGGAAATTGCTCACCGAAACGGTGCAGTGATCGTTGTCGATGGAGCGCAAAGCACGCCGCATATGAAAATTAACGTTCAAGAGTTGGATTGTGACTTTTTCGCGTTCTCAGGCCACAAAATGTGTGGACCGACTGGCATCGGCGTTTTATATGGAAAAAAAGCCTTGCTTGAAAAAATGGAACCTATTGAATTTGGCGGGGAAATGATCGATTTTGTCGGATTATACGAGTCTACATGGAAGGAACTTCCTTGGAAATTTGAAGGCGGTACTCCGATTATTGCAGGAGCGATTGGATTAGGTGCGGCGATCGATTTTCTTGAGGAAGTTGGATTAGATCAAATCGCTAAGCATGAACATAAACTAGCACAATACGCATTAGAGCAAATGTCGCAAATTGAAGGAATTACGATTTATGGTCCAAAAGAGCGGGCGGGACTCGTTACATTTAACCTCGATGACGTTCATCCGCATGATGTCGCAACGGTATTGGATGCGGAAGGAATTGCTGTCCGCGCAGGTCATCATTGCGCTCAACCGTTGATGAAATGGTTGAACGTTACGGCGACAGCCCGTGCAAGTTTTTATCTCTATAATACAGAAGAAGAAATTGACAAACTCGTCTTGGCATTAAAGAAAACAAAGGAGTATTTCAGCCATGTCTTTTAACAATCATTTAGACACGCTCTATCGTCAAGTGATTATGGATCATTATAAAAATCCGCGCAATCGCGGTGTGCTTGAAGATGAAAGTGTCGACATTAATCTGAATAACCCAACATGTGGCGACCGTATTCATTTAACGATGAAAGTGGAAGACGGCAAAATTGTCGATGCGAAATTCGAAGGGGAAGGCTGTTCCATTTCGATGTCTTCCGCTTCGATGATGACGGAAGCGATTAAAGGAAAAACGATCGAGGAAGCGTTACAGCTTTCGAAAGTTTTTTCCGATATGATGCAAGGAAAAGGTTACGACGATTCACTCGATTTAGGGGATATTGAAGCATTGCAGGGAGTATCGAAATTTCCTGCACGCATTAAATGTGCAACGTTAGCATGGAAAGCGATGGAAAAAGGATTGCGTACGGAAGAGTAGTGCATCAAAAGGAGGGAAACGAAATGGCGAAAAAAATGCCGGAAATTGGTGAATATAAATATGGTTTTGTCGATAAGGATGTGTCCATTTTCCGCGCCAAACGCGGATTAACGAGAGAAATCGTAGAAGAAATTTCTCGCATGAAAAATGAGCCACAGTGGATGTTAGAGTTTCGTTTAAAGGCATTGGATATTTTCTATAGCATGCCGATGCCGCAATGGGGTGGCGACTTATCTAGTTTAGATTTCGATGAAATTACGTACTATGTCAAACCAACGGAAAAGTCTGAGCGTTCGTGGGATGAAGTACCTGCTGAGATTAAAGCGACATTCGATAAACTTGGTATTCCAGAAGCGGAACAAAAATATTTAGCAGGTGTATCGGCCCAATACGAATCCGAAGTCGTTTATCACAACATGAAAGAAGATCTTGAAAAATTAGGGGTTATTTTTAAAGATACGGATTCAGCGTTGAAAGAAAACGAAGATCTGTTCCGTGAACATTGGGCAAAAGTGGTGCCGCCAACAGACAATAAGTTTGCCGCTCTAAACTCAGCCGTTTGGTCTGGCGGTTCGTTCATTTACGTTCCAAAAGGAGTCAAAGTTGATACGCCGCTGCAAGCGTATTTCCGTATTAACTCTGAAAACATGGGACAGTTTGAGCGCACGTTAATTATTGTCGATGAAGGAGCGCACGTTCATTACGTGGAAGGTTGTACGGCGCCGGTTTACACAACAAACTCACTGCATAGTGCCGTTGTTGAAATCATTGTTAAGAAAGGCGCTTACTGCCGCTATACAACGATTCAAAACTGGGCGAACAACGTCTACAACCTTGTTACGAAGCGTGCGGTTTGCGAAGAAAACGCAACGATGGAATGGATTGACGGAAACATCGGTTCGAAATTAACAATGAAATATCCAGCTGTGATCTTAAAAGGAGAAGGCGCACGCGGTCTCACGCTTTCAATCGCGATTGCCGGAAAAGGCCAGCATCAAGATGCTGGTGCGAAAATGATTCATCTTGCGCCAAATACGTCTTCGACGATCGTTTCTAAATCCATTTCGAAACAAGGCGGTAAAGTAACGTATCGCGGTATTGTTCATTTTGGCCGTAAAGCATCAGGTTCACGCTCAAACATTGAGTGCGATACGCTCATTATGGATAATCAATCCACTTCAGATACGATTCCATACAATGAAATTTTAAATGACAATATTTCATTAGAGCATGAAGCAAAAGTATCGAAAGTATCTGAAGAGCAATTGTTCTATCTCATGAGCCGCGGCATTTCTGAACAAGAAGCGACAGAAATGATCGTAATGGGCTTCATCGAGCCATTTACAAGAGAATTACCGATGGAATATGCAGTCGAAATGAACCGTCTGATCAAATTTGAGATGGAAGGTTCAATCGGATAATGAAGAAGCCGATTATTCGCAGGGAGCGGGTAATCGGCTTTTTATCATCACGTGCTCAAATTGTGATAAGATGGAAGTAGTAGGTGATAGCAATGATTTATGTTGGATTAACCGGATGGGGGGATCATCCTACCATTTATCCATCTGGCCTAGCGGCAAAAGATAAACTACAAGCATATGCGGCACATTTTCCGACAGTGGAAGTAGATTCCTATTTTTATGCGATTCAGCCGCGGAAAAACGTTGAGAAATGGGTGAAAGAAACGCCGCGTTCGTTTCAATTTATTGTGAAGGCTTATCAAGGAATGACAGGGCATCAGCGCGGTGAAATCCCATACGAAAGCAAAGAAGAAATGTTTGCTGAGTTTTTGGAATCCATTCAACCGTTTATGGAAGCGGGAAAACTAGCCATGGTTCTTTTCCAATTTCCGCCTTGGTTCGATTGCAAAAAAGACCATGTGCGTTACTTGCGCTGGTGTCGTGAAAAAATGGGCGACATTCCGGTTGCCCTTGAATTTCGGCATCGCTCTTGGTTTTCTCCATCATTTTATGAAAAAACGTTGAAGTTTATGGAAGAGGAGCGATGGATTCATAGCATTTGTGATGAACCGCAAGCGGGAGAAGGCTCCGTTCCAACGGTTCTTCATCCAACAGATCGTGAAAAAACGTTGGTCCGTTTGCATGGACGCAACGTATACGGCTGGAATAAGCGCGATGAAGAAAATTGGCGGTCTGTCCGCTATTTATATCGTTATAACGAAAAAGAATTGAGCGAATGGGTCGAACACGTGCAAACATTGCAGAAAACATGTAAACATATTTATGTGTTATTTAATAACAATTCTGGGGGAGACGCTGCTGATAATGCGAAGCAATTTTTACAGCTTTTAAACATTGAATATACAGAGCTTGCACCGCGACAATTAGATTTCTTTTCATAATGGGGGATTGTTTGAAATGGAATATGCACTATTGATCGTCATCGGTTTTTTAGCAGGTACCATTGGAAGCCTCGTCGGTTTAGGGGGAGGGGTCATTATTGTTCCATCGTTATTATTTTTAAGCGCTGCTCATATTTTGCCATCGATTTCTCCACAAGTGGCGGTTGGTACGTCGCTTGTTGTCATCATTTTTAATGGATTGTCTTCAACTTTAACGTACATGAAACATAAAATGGTTGATTATAAAAGCGGATTAGCATTTTTTATCGGCAGCGGCCCTGGAGGCATTTTTGGGGCATGGATCAATCAAAAGCTGCATCTTCATCATTTTTCGCTTTATTTCGGTCTATTTCTTATTTTTACATCTTTTTTGTTAATGATCAGATCGCGCTTATCTCCACTTCAGCGTCAGAAAGAATTTAAAGTAAAACGCACCTATATAACGAATGAAGGAGAAGAAATCGTTTATGGATATCATCCATGGATGGCGATTTCGATCGCATTTGCTGTTGGTTTTTTTGGGGGGGTATTTGGCATCGGCGGCGGTTCATTAATGGTTCCGGCGATGATCTTGCTGTTTTTATTCCCGCCGCATGTCGCTGTCGCTACGTCGATGTTGATCGTCTTTTTATCAGCGCTTGTTAGTTCGTTGACGCACATCGCGATGGGAAATGTCGCATGGTTATTTGCTTTCGCATTAATTCCGGGCGCATGGTTTGGCGCGAAATGCGGTGCATGGATTAACCGCAAATTAAAAGGAAACACCGTTGTAACTGTATTGCGAATCGTTTTAATTTTGCTTGGCGTTCGTTTAATTTATCAAGGAATCGTATCGTAACAGTGAAAGGTGTGTTACCAAAATTGAAGGAAATCGTTTATATTTATCATACCAACGACGTTCACAGTCATTTTAAACATTGGCCAAAAATCGCTCATTTGTTGCGTGAAAAACGAAAGGAACATACACAAAAAAATGAACATGTTCTCATTTTCGACATTGGCGATTTTGTCGATCGTGTTCATCCGATTACGGAAGCGACAAATGGAAAGGCGAATGTCCATTTGTTAAATGATATTCCGTATGATGCGGTAACGATCGGCAATAACGAAGGGATTACATTGCCTCACGAACATTTGAATACGTTATATGAACAAGCAACCTTTTCTGTTCTTGTTGCGAATTTGTTTTATCCAAACGGCGAACGTCCGCCGTGGTTAAAGCCGTACGTACTTTTTAAGCTTGGAAATGTTCGTCTCGCCGTGATTGGCTTAACGGTTCCATTCCAAAAATTTTACGAACTTCTCGGTTGGCGTGTGGAAGACCCTTTTGCAATATTGAAAGAAATCTTATCGGAACTTAAAGGAAAAGCGGATGTCATCGTTTTGCTTTCCCACCTCGGAATCAATGAAGATGAAAAAATTGCTCAATTATTTCCGGAAGTTTCGCTTATTCTTGGAGGACATACTCACCATCTTTTAGAAAATGGAAAAATGATCGGTTCCACTCTTTTATGCGGAGCGGGAAAATTCGGCCGTTACGTCGGCGGCGTCAAGCTTATGATTGATTCTGAACAGAAAAAAGTGGATAAGGAAGCGTTTGTCATTCCTGTTTCCAATTTAGTCGGTGAGTGTCAAGAAACAAAAAGAACATTGCGGCGTTTTAAGCAAGAAAGCGAGGTCATTCTTTCTGAACCAATCGTGTACTTGCCGCATGATTTAGCGCTTGACTGGTTTGCTCCATCTCCTTTTGCGAGTTTGCTTGCTGAGGCATTGAATGAATGGTGCGAAGGAGATGTAGCGATGGTCAATGCAGGGGTATTGTTAGAGCCGCTGCAAAAAGGAATCGTGACAAAAAAGGATTTACATCGCATTTGCCCTCATCCGATCAATCCGTGCAAAGTATATTTACGCGGCAGTGAATTAAAAGAAGTCGTTTTACAAGCGAATACGGAAAAAATGAAAAGATTAGAAATCAAAGGCTTTGGTTTTCGCGGCAAAGTGATGGGACAGATGGTATACGATCGTTTACAAATCGAAACAGAAATATTGAGTGACGGCTCGGAACATATTCGCCGCATTTTTGTCGATCATGAGCCTTTACAAGAACAAAAACTATATGCGGTCGCAACGATTGATATGTTTACATTTGGACATTTGTATCCAGAAATTTATCGGGCAGCGAAAAAAACGTATTACATGCCTGAAATGCTGCGCGATCTATTGGAGTGGAAACTGAAAAAACTGTATGGTTGCTAGGCACGCTTTTTTTCTCTATTCATACATTGAATAGAGGAAAGGAGCGTGATCAAATGATTCATATGACACCGCTGTTGATTGATGGAGAGTCGTTTACAGCCATTTCCGTACAACTTCCCAAAACGACGCTTCTCGCTGTTGCCAGTGAAAAAGGCTATATTATGTGCGGGGCATTAGATGTTGCGCTTTTAAATGAAAAATTAAAAGATCGCGGCATTGTTGCGGCGAGGGCGATCGGAGTAAGAACGATTGACCAGCTTCTTGAAGCGCCATTAGAATCGGTCACTGTTGCCGCTGAACAGTTAGGGATTTACCCAGGCATGAAAGGAAAAGATGCGCTGCTGCGCATGAAATAAGCCTAATAATTCCCCCCTTTACGGCATACATATAAACTGTAGAGGGGGGATTTCGATTGGCAACGTTTCGCGGTCGCTTATTGCGAAGAAGGCCTTTGCCGATTCGCTACGTATTTTTATTGACATTTATTTTTTTTATTTTATCGACGGCCGTTAGCCTTTGGGTGATTAATAGAGGAATTGAACCAACGTTAATGGCGATCGCGGAAAAGGAAACGAGGCGGTTAGCCAATTTAGTGATCACCAGTGCTATTAATCAACAAATTGCGGAAGACGATTTCGATGTTGAGAACTTTATTAAGGTTCAGCAAGATGAAAGTGGAAAAATTTCTTTTGTCGATTTTAATACCGCGGTTGTCAATCGAGTATTAGCAAAGACAACGAATCGAGTACAAAAGAATTTGAAAGCAGCAGCAGCAGGAAATTTAACAGAATTAGAATTTCCAGATGTACAAATTGAAACAAACCAAGCAAAAAACAAAGGAATTATTTATTATATTCCGCTTGGACAAGCAACAAATAATATTTTACTAGGAAACTTAGGACCGCGCATTCCTGTCCGTTTCTATGTCATTGGCGATGTAAATTCGGATGTGAAAAAAAATATACAGCCATTTGGAATCAATAATGCTTTAGTGGAAATATCTATTCATATTGAGGTGAATATCCAAATTATTATTCCGTTTGCGACGAAAACAGCAACGGTACAAAACGATATTCCAGTTGCTATACAAATTATCCCAGGAGAAGTTCCTGATTTTTACAATAATAATGATGGAGTCAATCCGTCATTTGAGGTCCCTTCAGAATAGAAAATTCTATTTGAAAATAAACAAACGGTTATACCTAGGGAGCAAATGGATGATGATTGTCGGAATGTTCATGATTTGGGGCGGGTTTATTGGCAGTGTTGCTCATGCTGTGAAAAAGAGCAAGGCAAAATCATCATAGATGAAAAAATGAGACCGAGCGAGGTCTCATTTTTTCTTTAAACGTTCTAACCGTTCCCAATGTTTTAAGTGAGGATATGGATCGAACGACCATTCTGTATATCCATTGTCTTTATACATTCCGTAATGAAGATGAGGTGGAAATTTCCCCGATGTGCCAGGAGGCCCATAGCCCGAGCTTCCAACGGAGCCAATGAGCATGCCGGGTTCCACCATTTGGCCTTCATGCAAGTCTTTCGAAAAGCCGTTTAAATGTCCAAAGTAGTGGTACGTATTATTAATATCACGAATGCCGACACGCCATCCTCCGTATTTGTTCCATCCTTTTAATTCAACGATCCCATAACAAGTTGAACGAACAGGCGTCCCATAATTCGCAAAAATATCTGTCCCTTCATGAATTCGGCGTCCTCCCCATCCGCGCGCATCACCCCATGTGTTTTTGTAACTATAGTTGAAGCGAATCGGAATTGGGAAGGCGTGACCCTCAAGATTCAACCGTCCGAAATGTTTATATATTTTTACTTTCCCTAAAATAATGTCGACGGTTTTGCTTCGCTCATAATAATTCCATAATGCGATTTTTAAGTCAGCGTGATCATTGCCGTAAGAGCGAAGAAAACGAGCGATAGAAAAAAGGATATCTTCATCATTATTTCGGTCGGCGATGCCATCGTCATTTCCGTCCGTCCCCATGCCGCCAAATTGGGAGATGGTAAATGGGTTTGTATCTTCTTTATTTTTGTTGAGCGGACCTGCCCAACGCTCTGGGGGAATGTAAATGCTTATGATTCCTTTGGCTTCAGGAAGATCCCGTCGCACTTGACGGATATTTCGCTCATACTGATCGATTGCTGCGAAATAATACCAAGGAATGAGCGAAACGGCTTCCGCTTTTTGATATAGCTCCATTCGTTTCGCGTATATATCCTCATTTTCTGCCGCAAATACTGGAAGAGGAAAGATGATGAGTAAAAAAATGAACAATAACTTTTTCACACGAGACGCTCCTTTCAACAAAGCTCATATCGTTAGTTTGAGGAAATTATTTGTTTTCATAAACAAAAAATGTTGGAAATGATGATGAAAAACAAACTTTTTTGTATTGTGTTTGTAGAATCCGTATAATGAAGATGTACATTAATCATTGGAGTGTGAAAAAGATGTCAACAAAAGAGCAACATATGCGTAAACCGGAATGGCTCAAAATAAAGTTAAATACAAACGAGAACTATATAGGCTTAAAAAAGATGATGCGCGAAAAAAAACTGCATACGGTATGTGAAGAAGCGCGTTGTCCAAATATTCATGAATGCTGGGCAGTAAGAAGAACGGCAACGTTTATGATTTTAGGGGATGTTTGCACACGCGCTTGCCGCTTTTGTGCAGTAAAGACAGGATTGCCGACGGAATTGGACTGGAAAGAGCCAGAGCGAGTCGCTGAATCTGTTCGTTTAATGAACTTAAAACATGTCGTCGTTACTGCCGTTGCGCGCGATGATTTAAAAGATGGCGGGGCAGCTGTGTTCGCTGAAACAATCCGCGCCATTCGCCGCAAAAATCCGTTTACAACGATCGAAGTTCTTCCTTCCGACATGGGCGGGGTATATGAAAATTTAAAAATTTTAATGGATGCTCGACCTGATATTTTAAACCACAACATCGAAACGGTGCGACGCTTAACGCCGCGCGTTCGCGCTCGCGCAACGTATGAACGTTCGCTTGAGTTTTTGCGCCGTGCGAAAGAATTGCAGCCTGATATCCCGACAAAGTCCAGTATCATGGTCGGTCTTGGCGAAACGAAAGAAGAGATTATTGAAGCGATGGATGATTTGCGTGCCAACCATGTGGATATTTTAACGATCGGTCAATATTTACAGCCAACGAAGAAGCATTTAAAAGTGGAAAAGTACTATCATCCACACGAGTTTATGGAACTGAAAGAAATCGCCCTCAGCAAAGGATTTAGCCACTGTGAGGCAGGGCCGCTTGTTCGCTCTTCGTATCATGCCGATGAACAAGTGCAGGCGGCAACGAAGCAATTGAACGGATAAGAAAAGCAGGTCCTAACCCACGTCAAAGGATTAGGACCTTTTTGTTATTGCGCTGTCCGATTGCGGAAATCGCGATCAAGTCGATCGTTCATTTCACCGATTGCTTCGCCGTTTTCATTTTCTCCTTTATTCAACTTACGCCCTTGCGGCGATTTTAACATTTCTTTAATCGTTGGATCGATGATTTGATCAATATTGCGGCTGTTGGAGTCTAGACGGCCATACCGCTCAATTTCTTGAAACATGCGCGGGTTATCCGAAACATACACATGATAGTATCTCGGAACGACGGAAATGGCCGTCTTTTTCACTTGATCTGCCGTTTCAAAACGATTCGTTGAATCGGTTTTGTAAACGATTAGCACCTCTTCATCGGTAACGAGCGTTCCAACATCATGAACGTTTGGCAATTGCGTGCACAGTTTGCTAATTAAGTCGGCGACATTTTCACGATTTAATGTTGGCATTGTTCCATATTGAGTCCTATTTCCAGGAATTGGACTTCCTTGGTGACGAACGTAGCCAAAATTGGTCAGACGAGAGTCCGTTCCATTACGCACTCCTTGTGTGTTATATAAATCATTTCGATCTCGAACATTAATCGTTGTTCCATTTCGCTCATACAATGATTTCGATTCATTCATTCCGTAAGCACAACCCGATAAAAGAGCGGCAAAACTTAAGCCAATCACCATCCATGTTTTTCGCAAATGAATCCCCCCTTATCTTTAGCATTCCTTATCTTCTTTCGCTCATAATAGTGATTGCTTGGGAATCGGACATGCTTTATGATAAAAGTGGAAAGAAGAGGTGAGAGCGATGATTTGGATTAATAATACGTGTTATGAATTGGTGGAAAATTTTAGAAATGGATTTAATGAAGAGGCATTTCGCGCTCGATATAGCGACATTTTAAATAAATATGATTACATCGTTGGAGACTGGGGATACAATCAATTGCGCTTGCGCGGTTTTTTTGACGATCATAATCAAAAAGCAACGTACGATACGAAAATTAGTACGCTTTCGGAATATTTGTATGAATATTGTAATTTTGGTTGCGCTTATTTTGTGTTGCGGAAAGTGAAAAAATAGGTCAGAGATTGCTCTGACCTATTTTTTATTCAATATGATCCGCTTTTTTCTTCATCGTCATGAACAGGATGGGATCCAGGATCTTGTCGCGGAATGTCTTGGTGAAGCGATTTATATTCATAGTTGAATGCGCTGTAATGCCGCTGTCCTTTTTGCCAAGGGGTGCTTTTATTTTGAACAGGTTCCTCTTTCCCGCGTGGTGCCCCGTATGGACCTTCTGGAAACGTTTCAGGAACAAGAAAATTTTTTATCTTTTCGACGGTGGAAAAATCGCTATATTTTTCTTCAGTCATGATGGTTCTTCCTCTCTTTTTTGCGTAGTTTTCCACCGATTCAAAAATTCATCCGACGATTTCGTAAAGAAATGAACGCAATTCATTCGCATCTTCTTCATTTAAGCCGTAAGCATGTTCAATATATCCAGGCTCATCGAGGTCGTCTGAACCGATAATCGCAAAGCGATTGCTTTGTAAATCAAGAACGAGTAATTTTCCATAAAAGCGATCGGTATGCAAAATGGCTAAGTCGAATCGCTGATTTTTTCCGACAAAGCTAACGAAGCGCGTTTTCGTATCAACCGTATCGTCATATAAAAATAGTCTTTCTTCCATTGAAATCCCTCCATTTGATGATGTTACCATTTTATCTTAACAAATTTCGAACGTATGTGTAAAAGAACGCCATATGGTAAAATGAAAACAAACGTGATAAAGGGGAGATCGGGATGTATTTTGTCGATCGGCGAAAAATAGAAGAAACATTACAGTATATGGAGAAAATGATGACCTATTTACAAAAAGAAACATCCTTTCAAACCGATCTGGAAAGATTGGCGTTAGAGCGATTGGCTCACGTCTTAATCGAAGCGATCATTGATGTTGGAAATGCGATGATCGATGGATTCATCATGCGTGATCCGGGAAGCTACGAAGATATTATTGACATTTTGACGGATGAAAAGGTCATTCGTCCGGAAGAAGCAAAACAATTGAAAGCGATTGTTCAGCATCGAAAAAATCTCGTTCAACAATATATTCATGTTTCGCACGAACAGCTGCTCAGCATATTGCGAGAAAATTTAGCTGCTCTTCAATCATTTCCAAATGCAGTACGAACGTATTTGCATAACGAATTAGGTCCTGTTTCCGCTTTTCGAAATTAATTTGTTTATAAATTGTCTCAATAGGGGAAATAGGATAAAATGGAAGAGGGTGAAAGCAATGAGAAAAAAGACCTCTTCCACAAAAGAGCAAATTTTAAAGATGTTAAAGGTGCAAAAGCGCTTAACGGTTAGTGAGATGGCCAAACAGCTGAACATTACAGAAATGGCTGTACGCCGTCATCTAAACGCATTAGAACGCGATGAGTTAGTACAAACAACGCTTGTTCGGCAACCGCTGGGGCGGCCGACAAACGTTTATGAATTGACCACTAAAGGAGAACAGCGCTTTCCACGCCATTATCAACAGACGATGATCGACTTTTTGGCAGATCTTGAGCAAATGGCTGGAAAGGAAATGGTTGATCAACTGTTTAAAAATCGACAAGAACGAATGAAGCGAATGTATGAAGCCAATTTTTTAAATAAATCATTTGCAGAAAAAGTAAAAGAGCTTGTCGATTTACAGAACGAGCATGGCTACATGACTGAATTGAAAAAAAAGTCGGATGATCTATTTGAATTAGTGGAACATAATTGTCCGATCGCTGAATTGGCTCAGGTTTATCCGATTGCATGCGAATGCGAGCGAGGATTGTTTGAAACGTTGATTCATGAAGCGGAGGTTGTGCCAAAAACGTGTTTAGCGGCCGGCGATGATGCGTGCCGTTACGATATTAAGCGAAAAAAATGAACAATCATTGAACACTCCCGTTCATTTTTTGACAACAAAGACGGTTTGCGCTAAAGTTTGAAACGTGCATGTTTTCAAAGGGAGTGTGGGTCGTGAAAACGTATAAAGGCTATTTAATTGACCTAGATGGAACAATGTATCGAGGCACAGAGCGAATTGAAGAGGCTTGTGCATTCGTTCAAGTACTTCATGAAAAAGGAATTCCTTATTTGTTCGTGACAAATAATTCGTCACGGACACCTGAACAAGTAGCAGAGAAATTGCGTAAGTTTGGCATCCCGGCAACAAAAGATCAAGTATTTACAACGAGCCAAGCAACAGCGAACTATATTTTTGAACGAAAGCCGGATGCTACGGTTTATGTGATCGGCGAAGACGGCATTCGCCAAGCGCTTAAAGAAAAAGGGTTTACGTTTGCCAATGAAGATGCCGAATTTGTTGTGATGGGAATTGACCGAAGCATTAACTATGAGAAATTGGCCATTGCTTGTTTAGCCGTTCGCAACGGTGCGACATTCATTTCAACCAATGGCGATATTGCGATTCCGACGGAGCGAGGATTGCTGCCAGGAAACGGTTCACTTACGTCTGTTGTGGCTGTGTCAACGCAAACAAAACCAATTTTTATCGGAAAACCAGAAAAGATTATTATGGAACAAGCGCTTGAAGTGCTTGGTGTACCAAAAGAAGAAACATTAATGATCGGCGATAATTATGACACGGATATTATGGCGGGCATGAATGCGGGAATTGATACGCTGCTCGTTCATACAGGTGTTACAACAAAAGAAATGTTAAAGACATATGAAAAGCAGCCAACCTATGTTGTAGATTCATTAAAAGAATGGATGGATCGAATTTAAAAAGGTGTCTCCAAAAGGAGACACCTTATTCTATATTTGCGGCGCGATGAGCGAGCCGGCTCGATGCAGCCGCTGCGATGGCACCGACGATATCATCTAAAAACGTATGGCATTTTCCGGTTGATTTATCGTTTAAGTATTTTAAAATGCCTGGTTTTTGTTTATCAATATATCCGTAGTTTGTAAATCCGATGGATCCGTACACATTGACGATTGATAAGGCTAAAATTTCATCGACCCCATATAATCCCTCATCCTTCGCGATAAATGATTGCAATGGTTCATGAAGCATTCCTTTTTCTGCTAAAAGATCAAGCTGAATGCCAGTGAATAGTGCATTTTGTACTTCACGCTTTGCGATGACGCGATTCACGTTATGAATACATTCTTCTTTTTGTAAATTCGGATGGTATTTTGACTGTAAATAATAGACTAAATCCGCAATATCCTCAATGGTCACACCGCGTTCGGCAAGCCATTGTCTTGCGATTTGCTCCATCTTGCCCATTTTTTCTTCCTTCATTCGCTTCACCTATTTCTTGTTATTTCATTCATTATACTTTCCATAGTTTAAGTTTATGTAAAAAAGATAAGAAACGTTCTCTTTTTTCATCTTTGCCTCTGAAAAGAACTTTATACAGATTTTTTATTTTTCTGTCATATACATGGGATAAAAGAGGGGGGAGAAAGGTGAACAAAGAGATTGAACAACAATATGGATTGCGCGTACGACAGATCGAAAACCGAGCACGCTATAGGACGTTTACTCAAGGCAATGCTTTATATATCATCGCACCAACAACAGAATCCGAAATGGAATTGCAGGAACTTTGGCAAATGGGAACGTATTTGCTTATGAAAGGAGATCATACCGTTGCTTCACTCTTGCCGACACGTTCAGGAAATATGGTAGGAAAGGTGAATGGAGAAACGGTCACGCTTTGGAAAGGATCTGTACATGAAAGAAATAAACAAATGGCTAAAGAGCTTGCGAAACTTCATCAACGCGGTCGAACCTATCCTTATCCCGTTCAGTTTCACAAGCGCATCGGGGAGTGGAAGGATTTATGGAGCCGTCGCTTAGATCAACTTGAACAGTTTTGGAAAAATAAAATGAAAAAACATCCAGAAAATGAGTTTGACAAACAGTTTTTTGAATCATTTCCATACTATTTAGGTCTAACAGAAAATGCCATTCAATATTTAGTCGATACAGAATTAGATGATTTCCCGCAACCTGTTGATTCAGCAACGATTTGTCACCATCGCTTTCGTTCTTCTATATGGGAAGACATGATTGTAAAAATTCCGCTTGATTGGGTATATGATCACTGCGCGCGCGATCTAAGCGAGTGGATTCGCGAGCAATGGCTGCATTCGAGCGATGAAGCAGAGATTCATTCGTTTTTGAGCGACTATGAACGAATCAGTCCGCTCAGTCGTTTTTCTTGGCGGTTAATCTATGCTCGTTTGCTATTTCCGCTTCATTATTTTGAATGTGTCGAAGGATACTACTTAGCAAAAGATGAAAGGGAACGGAAAAGATACGAAATCGAGCTTTATAACATCTTGGACAAAACAAATGAATACGAGCGTTGTTTAGGTCGTTTTCATGACTTGTTGAAACATCGTGCAATGAGCTTTCATCTTCCTACCATTCATTGGCTGAAAAACTAATGTAAGCGAAAAAAAGAAAAAATGAATCTTTTTATGGTAAAATTACATTGTGACATTTTTTGGTTGCGAAAGGGGTCGAAGCAATGAATCAACCATACGTCTTTATTACGAGAAAACTACCTGAAGAAGCAATCGCGCCACTACGGGAAAAGTATAACGTTCATATGTGGCCACATGAGGATATCGCTGTTCCTCGAGATGTGCTTTTGGAGGAAGCGAAAAAAGCGGATGCGTTACTAACGATGCTGTCGGATCGAATCGATCGCGAAGTAATAGAATCGAGCGAAACATTAAAAGTCATCGCCAATTTAGCGGTCGGCTTTGATAATATCGATATTCAAGCAGCAACAGAAAAAGGGATCGCCGTTTGCAATACGCCTGATGTGTTAACAGATACAACCGCTGATTTAACGTTTGCTCTTCTTTTGGCGACGGCAAGACGACTCATTGAAGCAGCAGAGTTTGTCAAAGCTGGAGAATGGAAAAGTTGGAGTCCGCTTCTTTTAGCCGGACATGACGTTCACCATAAAACGATTGGAATTGTAGGAATGGGAAAAATTGGTCAAGCCGTGGCGAAGCGGGCAAAAGGCTTTGATATGGAAATTTTATACCATAATCGTTCGCGAAACGTCGAGGCTGAACAGACATTGGGAGCTGTGTATTGTTCGTTTGAAGAGTTGTTAAAGCGCTCAGATTTCGTTGTATGTCTCACGCCGCTCACAAAAGAGACGTACCGAATGTTCGATCGAGAAGCGTTTCGAATGATGAAAAAATCCGCGATTTTTGTGAATGCTGCTCGCGGTGCGGTTGTCGATGAAGAAGCGCTGTATGAGGCGCTCGTTCACGGAGAAATTGCTGCTGCTGGATTGGATGTTTTCGTCCAAGAACCAATCGATCCAACCCATCCTTTATTAAAATTAAAAAATGTGGTGGCTTTGCCGCACATCGGCAGCGCAAGTACAGAAACGCGCTTGGCGATGATGGATTTATGCTGCCGGAATATTATGGCTGTTTTACAAGGAGAACATCCAGAAACACTCGTCAATGAGGAATGGAAATGGAGCCGTTAAGCGGCTCCATTTTTAATTTTTTAGAAAAATAAGACATAAAGAGCTTTCAAATGGTATGATAGTAAAAATGAGGATTGTAAAAACGATGGATATCCTCTATAATGTCTACTATACAAAAACAAATGTTTATTACAGATAAACACAAGGGGTGGAGAGGATGGCAAAGCACGTTTCAGTAGGACTTTTAGGATTAGGAACGGTTGGCAGCGGCGTCGTGAAAATTATTGAAAATCATCAAGATCAGCTCATTCACCAAGTGGGCTGCCCAGTGAAAATAAAAAAAGTATTAGTTAGAGATTTATATAAAAAGCGTGAAGTTCAATTGGATTCATCGTTGTTAACGACAGATGTCAATGAGGTCATTCAGGATCCTGATATCGATGTTGTTATCGAAGTTATGGGCGGAGTCGAAGAAACGCGTCAATATTTGTTGACAGCATTAAAAAACGGAAAACATGTTGTAACGGCAAACAAAGATTTAATGGCGCTATATGGAACCGAGTTGCTAGCCGTCGCATCGGAAAATGGCTGCGATTTATTTTATGAAGCGAGCGTGGCAGGAGGAATTCCAATTTTGCGCAGCCTTGTGGATGGATTAGCATCCGATCGCATTACAAAGATGATGGGAATTGTCAACGGAACAACCAACTACATTTTAACGAAAATGAGCAAGTACGGCCGTGCGTATGAAGAAGTATTGGCGGAGGCGCAAGCGCTCGGCTATGCGGAAGCGGACCCGACTTCCGATGTCGAAGGATTGGATGCGGCACGCAAAATGGCCATTTTGGCCCGCTTAGGTTTTTCGATGAATATCGATTTACAAGACGTGTATGTTAAAGGAATTACAGGGATTACGGAAGAAGATTTGAATTACAGCAAACGATTAGGCTATACAATGAAGCTCATCGGCATGGCTCATCGCGACGGCGAGAAAGTAGAAGTGAGCGTGCAGCCAACGTTATTGCCGGATTCACATCCGTTGGCCTCCGTGAATGATGAGTACAATGCGGTTTATGTTTACGGTGAAGCGGTTGGCGAGACGATGTTTTACGGGCCTGGGGCAGGCAGTTTGCCAACAGCGACGGCGGTCGTATCGGATTTAGTTGCTGTCATGAAAAATATGCGCCTTGGGGTAAATGGAAGAAGTGCCGTCATGCCGCAGTATAATAAGAAGTTAAAAACGAATAGCGAAATTTTCTCGAAATATTTTTTGCGCATTCATGTCAAAGATCAAGTCGGTGCCTTTGCCAAAATCACATCGCTCTTTTCTGAACGCGGGGTAAGTTTTGAGAAGATTTTACAATTGCCATTAAAAGAGAAGGATTTAGCAGAAATTGTACTCGTCACACATAAAGCGTCGCTCAAAGACTATGAAGAAGTATTGCAACAATTGCGTGATTTGGAAGTGGTTGCTGAAGTGAAAAGTTCGTATCGTGTGGAAGGGGACGGTGTTTTATAATGTGGAAAGGTCTTATTCATCATTATCGCGACTATTTGCCTGTGACGGACAATACGCCGCCTTTATCGCTAAATGAAGGGAATACGCCGCTTATTCCCCTTCCGCATCTGTCCGAGAAGCTCGGGATTGAGCTTTATGTTAAAACGGAAGGTGCCAATCCGACAGGTTCGTTCAAAGATCGCGGGATGGTCATGGCGGTCGCCAAAGCAAAAGAGGAAGGAAGCAACACGATTATTTGTGCTTCGACTGGAAATACCTCTGCTGCCGCAGCCGCTTATGCAGCGAGAGCAAAGATGCGATGCATCATCGTCATTCCAGATGGCAAGATCGCGTTGGGCAAGTTGGCACAAGCAGTGATGTACGGCGCAGAAATTTTTGCGATTCAAGGAAATTTTGATCACGCGTTAAAGATGGTGCGACGCTTAAGTGAAATCGCTCCAATCACGCTTGTAAACTCTGTTAATCCATATCGAATCGAAGGACAAAAAACAGCCGCTTTTGAAATTTGTGAACAGCTTGGGCAAGCACCGGATGTATTAGCGATTCCAGTCGGAAACGCTGGAAATATTACCGCTTATTGGAAAGGGTTTAAAGAATATCACGAAAAACACCGTACGGGGCTTCCGCAAATGCGCGGATTTGAAGCAGAAGGAGCGGCGGCAATCGTTCGGAATCAGGTCATTGAAAATCCTGAAACGATCGCAACGGCCATTCGCATCGGTAATCCAGCAAGCTGGGAACATGCGGTTCGCGCTGTCCATGAATCAAATGGGAAGATCGATGAAGTATCAGATGAAGAAATTTTAGAAGCGTATCGTTTGCTTGCGCGCGAAGAGGGCGTTTTTGCTGAACCCGCTTCATGCGCGTCGATTGCTGGAGTGATCAAACAACGGAAAAGTGGAGAAATTGCGAAAGGAAGTCGAGTGGTTGCCGTTTTAACGGGAAATGGCTTAAAAGATCCGACGGTGGCAATGGAGGCGACATCGATTCAGCCAATCGTGTTGCCAAATGATGAAAAAGTCGTGTTTTCCCACATTCAAGGGGTTGTTTTTCAGTGAGAGAAGGAGAGATGTTAAAAATCGTTGTTCCTGCTAGTACGGCGAATCTAGGCCCGGGATTCGATTCCATCGGTCTAGCTGTTTCACGTTATTTAACATTGGAAGTGATGTTGAGCAACAAGTGGGAGTTTGTTCCGAAAACAGACGAAGTGAAAGAGATTCCAACGGGAAAAGAAAATTTGATTTTCAAAGTGGCAGACAAGCTGGCGAAACAATACGACGTAGAGCTTCCTCCGTGTCTTGTTTATGTTTATAGCAATATTCCTTTTACACGCGGGCTTGGAAGCAGCGCAGCGGCGATCGTGGCAGGAATTGAGTTGGCGAATGAGCTTGGAGGTCTTTGCTTGTCACAGCAAGAGAAGCTAAGATTTGCTAGCGAGTATGAAGGGCATCCTGACAATGTTGGAGCATCGCTATATGGCGGGCTTGTGATCGGCAGCCACCGCCAAGATGAAACAGATGTTGTCCATGTTCCGATGATTGATTTAGATCTTGTTGTCGTGATCCCTCCTTATGAAATGGAGACAAAAAAAGCGCGAAATGTGCTACCAAATGAATTTTCTCGCTCTTATGCGGTTGAAGCAAGCGCTGTGAGCAACGTATTAGTCGCTGCGTTATTGATGGGAAATTGGGAGTTAGCAGGAAAAATGATGGATCTTGATTTGTTTCATCAACCTTATCGCTCTCCGCTTGTTCCTGAGCTTGACAGCGTTCGGGCAGTGGCAAAACAACATGGAGCGTTTGGAGTGGCGTTAAGTGGAGCAGGTCCAACGGTCATTTGCTTTGCGGAAAAAGGGAATGGTGCTCGTTTATATGAAAAGCTTGCAACGATGTTTCCAACTCACCAAGTTGAGCAGCTATCTGTTGAAACACAGGGAAGTCGATTATATAAAATGGCATTAGAAAAATAGGCTAGCTTTCCAAAGAAAGCTAGCCTATTTTTTAAAATACTTGCTCTACTTCAACGACGCCAGGCACTTCTTCTAACAACGCGCGCTCAATTCCAGCTTTGAGCGTAATGGTTGAGCTTGGGCAGCTTCCGCATGCGCCAAGAAGGCGAAGTTTGACAACGCCATCCTCAACATCGACTAATTCGCAATCTCCGCCGTCGCGAAGCAAAAATGGGCGAAGTTTGTCTAATACTTCTTGTACTTGTTGTTTGATATCTTGATCTGACATTTCAATCGACTCCTTTCGTTAACTTTATTATAATCATGATAAAGAAAAAAATCTATTGACACGGCTTAACTTTTTTCCAGCCATGGAAGGGGGATGAGGATGAAAACAATTGAAATATGTGTGTACGGTGCTGAAACCGTTTGCGCTTCTTGCGTTCAATTGCCGTCAGCAAAAGAAACATATGAATGGCTAGAAGCGGCTATTTCGCGAAAATATCCAAATCAATCGTTTCGCATTTCATACATCGATATTTTTAATCCACCAGAAGAGGAAGAGAAGAAACGGTTTGCTCAGAAGGTGATCGATGAAGATTTGTTTTATCCTGTTGTCGTCATTGAAGGAAAAATCGTCGGTGAAGGGAATCCGAAGTTAAAAACCATTTACGAAGAGATGGAGAAATATGGATATAAATCGTGAAAAGGGCGAGAAATCTTGCCCTTTTCTTGTTTAGCCTCAAACGAGCATTTTTCGCTTTCTTTGTGGACGTTTCCATACTTGTTGAATGATTCCTTCGCATTCACCAAGGATCATTAATAACCATTGTGATATTTATACATCCAAAGAACGCCCGATTTTAACAGTCGAGGAACGCGACCGGTCAACGGACGGTCAGCGACTAAGCCAAATCCATGTTTTTTGCCGAGAGAGCCAAGAATGCCTTTTAGTTTAATTGGCGGGAATTCGCTAGGAGGCTCTTCCCCTTTCCACCGCTTTTGAAGCACTTGAACGATTTGTTCGGCTTGGCCTTCTGCAAGTTGGGCGCTTGGTGCGTGCGGAAGACTTGCGCAGTCCCCGACAACGTATACGTTTTCATAACCAGGAATGTGATGACGAGGTGTTAAAACCACTCGTCCTTGTGCATCTTTTTCGACATTCATCTTACGAACAACTTTGTTTGGCTGAACGCCTGCGGTCCATACAATGGCATCGCAATGAATCGGTTGGCCATGGTTAAACACGGTATGTTCTTCCACTTTTGTGATGTTGGATTCCCGAATAATTTCGACGCCATGCGAATCAAACCAATTCTCGACATAATTGCTTAATCGTTCTGGAAACATGGATAAAATTCGTTTGCCGCGATCGAATAGTTTTACGTGTAAATCTGGCCGGCTTTCGACGAGCTCGCTTGCTAATTCGACACCGCTTAAGCCCGCTCCAACAATGCCAACGATGCTATTTGGCGGAAGATTGTTCAGCTTTTGATACGTTTCTCTTGCTTTATCAATGGTTTGGATGCTATAAGTAAAAACGTCTGCGCCTGGTATATTATGATACTTATCCTCGCAGCCTAAGCCGATGACTAAATCATCGTAAGAGATGCGAGTGCCATCTTGCAGATGAACAACCTTATGTTGTAAATCGATTTCAGTCACTTCGCCGAAAACGTATTGAAGGCGAGGATGTTCAGGAAAAGGAACACGAATATGCTGGTCGCTAATGGTTCCAGCAGCAAGCGCATAATATTCTGTTTTTAAACAGTGATAAGGAACACGATCAACAAGGGTAATTTGTACATTTTCTGGTAAATTGTTTGGAAGTAGGCGGAGCAAAATGCGCATATTTCCGTATCCGCCACCGAGCAGTACGAGGTTTCTCATGGAAGCTTTCCCCTTTTATTAAAATTCACTCAAATTCGCCATTAAAAGTATAGCGAAATTGTGACAAAATAACAACAATTTTTCGAAAAAGAGTGATAATAAACCGGGAAGATCTCAATAAATGTTACATATTGTTTTTGAAAAATGATATAATAATAAGATTGAGAAAATGATATAGAGGTGACGGTTTTGATTAAACCAATCGTTGAATTTTGTATAAGCAATTTAGCTAATGGATCTCAACGCGCTCTAGAAAAGCTCGAAAAAGATCCAAATTTAGATATTATCGAATACGGCTGTTTAGGATACTGCGGAAAATGTGCTCAATCGCTGTTTGCGTTGGTCAACGGGGATGTAGTGACTGCGGAAACAGCGGAGGAGTTAGTGGAGCGAGTGTACGAATATTTAGAAGAGAACCCAATGTTTTAAAGGGGCACACAGAAGCGTGCCCTTTTATTCTTGGCGAGCTTCGCGAATTTCTTGCCAACGCTCGTAAGCCATGTTGACAATTCCTTTTTCGATCGTTTCATTTCGTTTGCCGATGACTTTTGAAAAATACAAAATCGCCTGTTTTTCATTATTTAAGCGGCGATACAACTCTCCGATTAAATAAAGAAGGCGCACTTCAGACATATGTGTATGGGCGAAATCATCCGTTTGATAAGAGGCGAGGTATTCTTCTAACGCTAGGCGCATAAACCGCTCTTCTTCAGCTTTCATTTCTTTAGAACGGTATAACCAAGCGAGACGTATATATAATCCTGCGATTGTAATATGCTTTTCTTTTTTTAATGTAGCAGAATAGATGCCGAGTTTATATGTATTGGTTGCCTCTTGAAATGTTCGTTTTCCTCCGTAATTTTTCCCAGACCACTGGGCACAAATTTGCTTTTCAATCGTTTCTAGCGTCGTTGGCGGAAAATAAGGTGAAAATTCTTCCGTCGCTGCAAAGCCGCAATGCGGGCAAACATGAACATAATATAAAAGCGGATTGGTTTCTTCGCTTTCATAATAGGAACAAAAATCTGTATCGTGCCGAATGGGACGAATAAAACGAGAGCGTACTTTTTTTGTCGTATAGTTTTTTTTACAAACAAGACATGTTACGTTGCGGTCATATAAAACGTCCATCGTTCTCCTACCTCTTGATGTTGATTGTTTTTTTATTGTGATAATCCTGGTTCTATTATACTACTTTTTTGTGATAAACGTTCTATGACTTTTGGTTAATAACATACATTTTTCACAAAAAAACCCGCAAAAGCTTTTCAATGAAGAAGAAGCTTTTACGGTTTGGGGGATATATATATTGTCACCATGTTTTATTATCGGTATACTCAAAGCAAAAGAAAATGTTGGAGGCGCTTATGAGAAGTTTTGCGTTTACAAAAATGCATGGGTTAGGGAATAGTTATATTTATGTCAATATGTTTGAGGAGCAACTAGAAGAGGAGAAATTGTCTGAAATTGCGGTCAACGTGTCGAATGTTCACACAGGGATCGGCTCTGATGGATTAATCTTAATCTGTCCTTCTGATGTAGCACCGGTAAAAATGCGCATTTTTAATAGCGATGGATCCGAAGGAAAAAATTGCGGAAACGGACTTCGTTGTGTGGCTAAATATGCATATGAGCATGGAATCGTTAAAGACAAAACATTTTTCATTGAAACGTTATCTGGGCTCGTTCAGGCGGAAGTTTTTGTCGAGAATGGAAAAGTGACAAGTGTAACCGTTGATATGGGGGAACCTCGTTTATATCGTAAAGATTTGCCGATGGTTGGAAACGAGAATGATATGATTGTGAATGAAGAAATTGAATTTGCGGGGAAAACCTATCGAATGACAGGGGTATCAATGGGAAATCCGCATGCGATATTTTACGTAGAAAATATTGATCATGCTCCGGTGACCACGCTCGGCCCAATTGTTGAAAAGGATGAGCGTTTTCCAGAAGGAATTAATGTTGAATTTGTGGAAGTCGTGAGCGATGATGAGCTTCATTTTCGCGTTTGGGAGCGCGGTTCAGGAGTGACGCAAGCATGCGGAACAGGAGCTTGTGCAGCCGTGGTTGCTTCCGTTTTAAATGGAAAAACAAAACGGAATAAAGAAACCGTGGTCCATTTGGCTGGAGGCGATTTATATATCACTTGGACGGAAGAAGGAAATGTGCTTATGAGAGGACCAGCCGAAACGATTTGTACAGGAATTTATTATTATTAAACAAGGAGGAATCAAAATGAGCGAGATTGTAATTTTAACGGAATCAGCGGCATCACAAATTAAACAAATGATGAAAGAAAGCGGAGAGGAAAACGCTTATTTTCGAATCGGTGTTTACGGTGGAGGATGCAGCGGCCTTTCGTATGCGATGGGCTTTGATCATGAAAAAAGGGAAAAAGATCATGAATCGGTCCAACATGGCGTCCGCATTTTAGTCGATAACGAAAGCGCACTCGTTTTAAAAGGAACGGTTATTGACTATAAGGAGGCAGCAATGGGCGGCGGATTCACGATCAACAATCCGAACGCGATTGCTTCTTGCGGTTGCGGCTCCTCCTTTAGAACGGCAACGAATGCAGGGAAGCCGGAGGAATGTTAAACGGCGATATAATAGGCGATATAATATGTGTTCAAAAATGGGAGCCGAATCTTTCGGCTCCCATTTTGTGATCCATTCATTATTTACCGATAAACATTTGTGTCCAGTGTTTTCCAGTTTGTTCAAAACCTACTTCAATGTGAGTGAATTAGCGTTAAGGTGCTTGGAACGTTCGTGCACATAGGGGCGGGTGCGCAAGCTCATCGGCATAATTGGCGGTGCCCCCTTCGTGGAGCCGTGGATTGTAGTAACAATCGCGGTTGTGCAAGAGCCATCATAAGTCCGTCGGCCTTGACGTAAAGCCATAAAAAGACGCAAGTTGCAGACGGTTAATGATTATAGCGATTTCAGTGAATTGTTCTTTTAAATAGCGAAGTGCGTTAAGAGATTCAAGATCTTCTTTAACTTTTTCGGGCGGAAGCTTAGCTGCTTTAAGTTGATTGTGAATGAATGCAAGTATGTAAACGTCAAACGGATCATGAAGTACGTTCTTTCCTTCGCGCTTGAAACGGAAATACTCTGAATATGTTCCGTCAATCCAATCAGCAGATGCAGTTTGTGGACAACCCGTTGTTTTTATTAATTGGCTCCTTGTGATGGTGTATTGCACCGGTCTCATTCTCCCTTTTATTCCGACTTATATAGATTTTAGCGTTAACCGGAACGGCACTCAATCGAAAAATGTAGTTTGGTCTCATTTACCTCTATTTACATAATTTTCAAGATTGATTCGAAAGACATGATGACGGCAGCATCAGCGTGAGTTATTAATGGGTAAAGACGCGACTTCGCTTGCTAATTCCGAAGAACCTTATTCGGCATGTGTTCAAAAATGGGAGCCAAAGTATATTTTGGCTCCCATTTTGTGATCCATTCATTATTTACCGATAAACATTTGTGTCCAGTGTTTTCCAGCTTGTTCAAAACCTACTCCAATGTGAGTAAATTGTCTATTCAAAATGTTTGCTCTGTGACCAGGGCTATTCATCCAAGCTGTAACAACCTCTTGCGGAGTACGTTGGCCTTGGGCAATGTTTTCACCCGCTGTTTTGTAAGTAACCCCAAAGTTTCTCATCATATCAAATGGAGAACCATAAGTCGGGCTTGTATGTGAGAAATAATGGTTTTGTTGCATATCCTGGGATTTCCTTTGAGCCACAGCACTTAGCTGAGTATCCGCTCTTAAAGCAGGAAGGCCCGCTCGAGCTCTTTCTCTGTTCGTTAAGTCAATGACTTGTTGAGCATATTGACTGATCCCTGCGGAAGGCTGAGTTTGTTGTTGCTGAGTCGGTGCCTGCTGTCTAGGTTGAGTTGGTTGCTGTTGTATTGGCCTTTGCGTTTGTTGCTGTTGTGTTGGCGTTTGTATTTGATTTGGTGGCATTGTATATTGTCTTCTCTGCTGATTCAATTGTTGCTGAATTCTTGCTTGCCACTCAGCTGCTTGTCTAGGGTCTATTTGGACAAATTTGTACTTTGCATCTTGGACCAGTACGGCTCTTGTATAAGGATAGTTGTCGCTTGATAGCGATGTATACGAAGCTGAAATATCCATGTTTTCATTATCATCATTGTCATTACGGCCTGTATCCATTGCGTTGCACGCTGTAAGTCCCATTACTAGGAAAAAAGCTGCGAGAAAGCCAGTCATTTTCTTTATCAATCGTAACACCTCCTAAAGGTAGTATTTTTACACCCTTAGTTTTTATATTTTTGACAAAAATAAAGATGGGAATAACTGTGATAAATGGAAGGTGCGGAGAATAAAAATGAGTTACTTGTGGGCAAAGTACGGAGTCAAATGCAATTCAGTGGTTGATGATAGGAAAATCTGCTAAACATAACGGCGGATTCACGATCAACAATTCGAATGCGATTGCTTCTTGCGGTTGCGGATCCTCCTTTAGAACATTGAAAAAAAGGGTGCGCGTTGGCACCCTTTTTTATTCAAACATAGAAGTAGAGTGAAGCGGCTGTACTTTTGCGTTTGGATCGATGTATGCTTTGGCATTGTTGACAGCTGTTGGAGCTTCTCCAAAGCCGCAAGCGATTAGTTTTACTTTTCCTTCATATGTACAAATATCCCCTGCTGCGTACACACCAGGAATATTCGTTTCCATTTTTGAGTTGACCTTAATGGAGTTTTTCTCAATTTCCAAGCCCCATTCTTTAATTGGACCAAGCGAAGAAACGAATCCGTAGTTGACGATGACCGCATCGACATCGATCGTTTCGCGTTTTCCTGTTTTCACTTCCTCAAGTACAACTTGTTTAATACGATCTTCATCGCCGATGAGTTCAACTGGAACAAACGGTGTTTTCACTTCAACAGAGGATTTCATTAAGTTTTCAACGCTATGTTCATGAGCGCGGAATTTATCACGGCGGTGAACGATCGTTACTTTTTCAGCGATCGGCTCGAGCATAAGCGCCCAGTCAACCGCGGAATCTCCGCCGCCGCATACGAGCACTTTTTGTCCGGCGAATTTATTTAAGTTATCGACAAAATAGTGCAGATTTTTTCCTTCGTATTGCGCAGCGTTCTCTAATTCTAAACGACGCGGCTGAAATGCACCGTTTCCAGCGGTAATAATGACTGCTTTTGAATAGTGAATTTCTTTATTGGTTGTTAATTTAAATGTCCCGTCTTCTAACTTTTCAAGCTTCTCAACGGATTGTTCTAGACAAATCGTTGGGTTAAATTTCGACATTTGTTCTTTTAAATTGTCAATTAATTGTTGGGCGCGAATTTTCGGGAATCCTGCTACGTCATATATGTATTTTTCAGGATAAAGAGCAGATAATTGACCACCTAGCTGTGGAAGGCTTTCAATAATTTTGACGCTCGCTTGCCGCATGCCGCCGTAAAATGCTGTGAACATGCCTACTGGTCCACCGCCAATAATCGTAATATCATACACTTTTTGATCTTCTTTCACGTCTATTCCTCCTAAACAGGTAATTTTTCATACATTTATCATACCATAAAAATAAGAGAATATCGTCTCCTATTTCGAAAATTCGGACATGTCGTTTTGGGAAAAAGGAAGTTTAAAAAATGAGTTTTTCCTCTTGAAAAACATTAAAAAAAAGAATAAGATGTTAAAGTAGAAAGATTGTTAAGATTTTATGACAATTTTTTTACAAATTATTGTATTTTTTTGAGATTATTCGTGAATGAATTCACAAACTTTTGAAATGATAAAAAATTGCAAAGAGCAGAAGCTAAACAAACAAAAAATTAAGAAAAGGTGGAAGTGATTCACTTGAAGAAGCCAAATGTTGTTGTTCTAGGTGCTGGTTACGGTGGTCTTATGACGGTGACACGCCTACAAAAGATGGTGGGCGTCAATGAAGCAAACATTATTTTAGTGAACAAATATGATTACCATTACGAATCAACATGGTTACATGAAGCGGCAGCAGGTACGCTGCATCACGACCGTGTCCGTTATCCAATTGTGGATGTGATTGACCGCAACAAAGTTCAATTCATTCAAGATACGGTTGTCAAAATTGTTCCGCAAGAAAAGCGTGTGCTTTTGCAAGATAATGGCGAATTGACGTACGATTATTTAGTTGTTGCGCTTGGTTTTGAATCCGAGACGTTTGGAATTAAAGGTTTGAAAGAATATGCATTTGCGATCGCAAACGTCAATGCTGCTCGTCAAATTCGCGAGCACATTGAATATCAATTTGCGACGTATAGCACAGAAGAAGAAAAACGTGAGGAGCGCTTAACGATTGTTGTTGGTGGTGCTGGATTCACAGGTATTGAGTTCCTTGGCGAACTTGTAGACCGCGTTCCTGAACTTTGCCGTGAATATGATGTGGATCCAGATAAAGTGCGTATTATCTGTGTGGAAGCCGCTCCAACTGTGCTTCCTGGATTTGATCCTGAACTTGTTGAATATGCGGTAAATGTATTAGAGAAAAAAGGTGTCGAATTCAAAGTTGGTACAGCGATTAAAGAATGCACGCCAGAAGGAATTATCGTTGCGAAAGATGATCAAGTTGAGGAAATTAAAGCTGGTACGGTCGTTTGGGCAGCGGGTGTGCGCGGTAACCATGTCATTGACGAGTCTGGTTTTGAAGCGATGCGCGGTCGTGTAAAAGTCGACCCGTTCTTGCGCGCGCCAGGTTATGACGATGTATTTATTGTTGGTGACTGCGCGTTAATTATTAATGAAGAAACAAATCGTCCATATCCACCAACTGCGCAAATTGCGATGCAGCAAGGAGAAACATGTGCGAAGAACTTAGCTGTGCTCATTCGCGGACAAGGTGAACTTCAGCCGTTTAAACCAGATATCAAAGGAACTGTTTGTTCGCTTGGACACGATGATGCGATTGGCGTGGTATTCGGTAAGAAAATTTGGGGAACAAAAGCAAGCTTCATGAAGAAAATGATTGACAACCGTGCCCTATATTTAATTGGCGGTCCAACGCTTGTAGCGAAAAAAGGAAAATTCAATCTTCTCTAACTCTTTTAGAGCAAAGGCGTTTGTGCCTTTGCTCTTTTTTGTGTGATTATATATGATAAGCTTAATTTTTCGACATAAACAAGCTTTTCTGCCACTTCTCCGAACGAAAACGCCATCAGACAAATGAATTTGTCTGTCATGCGTTTTACGTTCGGAATCGGCATGCTTTTAGCATGCTGGGGCGGCAAGAGAAATCTTGCCGCCTATGGCAGAAAAGCGGTCTTCTATTCATGATGAGGTATGTCGGAAACTCAACTTGAATCTATATCAATAAATAATAAATTACATTGATTATGAAAGATGGAGGTTAAAAAAACGTATTGCATCATCATTGTTTTTTTGTTATATTTATCAGAAAATTAAGAAAAAAGAGGTGAATGATGATGCACGAAAGTAAACCGTGTGCTTATTGTTCCGGAAACGGATATGTGTACGTTGTTTTAGGAGGTTCAGAAACATGTTATTGTTGTAAAGGAACAGGGGTTGAACAGCAAAAAGTGGAAGCGGTCACGAAGTGAAGATTGACTCATTTTTTCCGATTCAGTACACTTAGATTGGTGTACTGGAGGTGATTCGGATGGAAATGAGCATTCCTGTTTTACTAATTTCGATGTTATTATTTTTCGTTTTGTTTTTTGGAATCGGCTTTTTGTTAAACATGATTTTGCGAACAACTTGGACAATGGCTGTTTTGAGTCCGTTTGTCTTTATTTTTTTTATTGACCAAATTCCATTTGTTGAATATTTCACCGCTCCTGTAGCTTCGTTTGGTCACGTGAAAGAACGAGTATTATCACTTGCTTTAGCTGATTTGCTCATTTTAAGCAGCGGATTTGTTGGAGCTGTTGCTTCAGGGCTCGTTATTCGAGCATTACGGGCAAAAGGATATCGAATGTTCTAAAGCTTTCACCGATGTTGGTGAAGGCTTTTTTATTTATTCTCCTAGCGGTTCATGTATATTTCTTTTCAATGTTGGAAAGAAATAGAACCGTGGGAGGAGTGAGGTAATGAGTTTTTTATGCATTTGGTTAAGACGAACGACGATGGTCGTATTGTTTGTTTTCGCTTTGTTGACGACTTTCCAATCACTATCAGGAGTTGAGGCGAAAGCACTTTCGGATTGGCTAGCGCATTCTCGCATTTCATTTTTTTCTCCTAAGTATATCTTTTCTTATGATTTATATGACCATGCGCTAGAGCGTTTTCAACGAAAACAGCAAGCAAAAACAAAAATTTCTTCTCAACAAACATTAAATGAATCATTGACGTTGGAAGAGGCCGTTGATTGGTCAAAATATCCATCAACAACGGTCGTTGCGACTGGATATACAGCTGGAGTGGAATCAACAGGAAAAACCCCAGATCACCCTAGCTATGGAATTACGTATTCAGGAGTGCGAGTGAAGCGAGATTTGTACTCGACGATCGCGGCTGATTTAAATGTATTTCCGATTGGAACCATTTTGTTTATTCCTGGATACGGCTACGGTGTTGTTGCTGATAAAGGTGGAGCGATTAAAGGAAACAAAATTGATTTGTATTATGAAACGGTTGAAGACGTCTATAGGTATTGGGGGAAAAAGAAGCTGGATGTGTATGTCGTGAAGCGAGGAGAAGGAACGTTGTCCGAGCAAGAGCTTATTCGTCTAAATGAAAATGAAGCGATGCAAGTGTTTCGTCAACAATACATTCGAAAAAAAGATGAAAATGGAGTAGGGCTATGAAACCTTACTCCGTTTTTTATATGAATGTAAATGTTTTGTTAAGTTTGTGTAAATTTTATTTCAACGAATTGTAAATTCGACAAAAGTTGATAAAATAGGACAGGGCGGCTCTAGAAAATTAAAAATGATGGGGGTTTTCATATGATTTTTTCGCCAAAAAAAGATGTATTTTTTGAACTTCTGTTTACCATTTCTGAAAATGTAAAAGAGGCAGCTCAATATTTTGTCGATTTCAAAATTAATAATTTAAGCGATTTGAAAGAATTTACAAGAGTGATGAAGGAATACGAAAAGAAAGGCGATTCGTATATCCACGAGCTGATCGTTGCTTTAAATAAAACGTTTATTACGCCAATTGAACGAGAAGATATTCATCAATTAGCGATGAAAATGGATGATGTGTTAGATGGATTTGAACAATTTGCTGCCCGTTTAGAAATGTTTTCATTTACCGATATTGATGAACATATGAAGAAGTTTTTTGACCAAACCTACAAAAGCACAATTGAAATTGCCAAAGCGTTGGAGTTGCTTGCGGATAAAAAATTATTAGACATGAGAACACACGCGATTCAAATTAAGGATTACGAGACAAAATGTGATGAAATTTTACGTGCTTCGATTAAAAATTTATTTGTGACTCAAAAAGATCCAATCAAAATTATTCAGTATAAAGAACTATACGAAATGTTGGAAAGCATCGCTGATAGCTGTGAAGATGTCGCAAATACAATCGAAACAATTATTATGCGCAATGCGTAAGGGGTCTTAGGAGATATGGATACAGTATTAATATTAACGATTTTAATTGTTATTTTTGCGCTAGCATTTGATTTTATTAACGGGTTTCATGATACGGCGAATGCCATTGCGACATCGGTTTCAACGCGGGCGATGTCACCGAGACAAGCCATCATATTAGCAGCGGTGATGAATTTCATCGGTGCTTTGACGTTTACTGGTGTAGCCAAAACCATTAGTAAAGATATTGTGGATCCATATACGCTTCACGATGGTTCAGTTGTCATCTTGGCAGCGTTGATTGCTGGAATTGCGTGGAACCTTATTACTTGGTATTATGGAATACCGAGCAGTTCTTCGCATGCACTGATTGGTTCGATTGCAGGTGCAGCGATTTCTGCTGCAGGGTTAGATATTTTAAATTACAAAGGATTTTTAAAAATTTTACAATCTCTTATTCTCTCGCCTTTTCTCGCATTTGGGGTCGGTTTCTTGGTGATGTTTATTTTTCGTTTCCTTTTCAAAAACTCCAACTTGTCCAAAACAAATAAAGGGTTTCGCTTATTTCAAATTGTAACGGCCGCTATGCAAGCCTATACACATGGTACGAATGATGCCCAAAAAGCAATGGGAATTATTACGATGGCATTAATTGCAGGAGGATATCACACTTCCACTGACATTCCGCTTTGGGTTCGTGTTTCCGCGGCTGTTGCGATGGGACTTGGAACGTCGGTTGGCGGTTGGAAAATTATCAAAACAGTCGGCGGAAAAATTATGAAAATCAAACCGATTAATGGTGCAGCAGCGGACTTATCATCGGCACTCATTATTTTTTCAGCTACGACGTTGCACTTACCTGTCAGCACCACACATGTTATTTCTTCAGCGATCATGGGGGTTGGTGCCGCACAGCGTGTTAGAGGAGTTAAATGGGGAGTCGCTCAACGTATTGTCATGACTTGGATTATTACATTACCAGCGTCTGCGATTATTGCTGGGGTTGTATATCAACTGCTTCATTTGTTCTTTTAAATAAGAGGTGCGCAGCGAATTGCGCACCTTTCTTCGTTTTCAGAATTCTAAACGAGATTCAAGCGGTTCGCTGTGAATAGGAAGAGCTTTTTTGTAATGCTGCATAAATGCGTGGAGAAATGACTCCGGCGATGATCGATAAAATGATGTCTTTTGGCAGCGGAACAAGCATCCAACTCCATACCATCGCGTACGAAAACCCTTCTGGAGCTTCTGCCCAAAAACGATACGCAACATACATCCAATTTGTACCGATCACATAGTTAATCGCCATTCCGACAAGCGTTGCAACGATAAAGCGAGCGACAGAAGGAGTGTCGTTGCTTTTTTCGATGATGAATCCTGTTACATAAGCAGCGATAATGAAAGACAAGATGAAACCGAATGTTGGCATCATCACGCTTGAAAATCCGCCATCAAGTCGCGCAAAAACAGGAGCGCCAAAAAGACCGATCAGCATGTAGACAGTCATTGCCAGTGCACCGATTCTTCGGCCGAGTAAAGCGCCAGCTAGAACGCAAAAAAAGGTTTGCAATGTAATCGGTACGCCACCGATGACAAGAAACGGAACCCACGAGGTGATGTTTGCGCCAATGGCCATTAGTGCCGCGAACATTCCAATGAAGGTAAGATCGATCGTACGAAATTTCGTTTTTGTCATTTGTAAACCCCCTGTGAATAGTAAGTTAACAAAATCGTAACGAATCGTGTAAAAAATGTCAATATATTCTTTTGTGTTCATACATAAACATTTTTTTATTGAACAAGATAAATAAAAAGTTCAATGAATGTGAGGAATTTGAATATGGTCAATGAACGTGATGAACAACAACTTATTCGCGCGAATCGTCTTGGGGCAAAAGAAGATATCATTCATATAAGCGAAATAGATGATGGCCATGATTTGCGCGATGCAGCTCAAATTGGTGAAAAGCAAATGTCATCTCCTAATTATCGCCAATAAAGGAGAAAGGTGAGTTGGCAACAAGCAAATTCCCCTTTTTTCGGCGACAACGTAACATGAATGGTATTTGGGTTGAATGAAACTTCCAGCTCCGATTGAATGCCGACGGAGCGAAGAAGACGTTTGACTTCATCTTTTTTTGATTGTTGAGCTGCAGACATCACTTGACGGGCAAACGATGGCGATGTCGCTAGCTTATTTGTAATCGAGGCAGCGTCTTTTAAAAGTTTTGGCATAGAAGTAGCCGATTTAGTAAACAACGTTGCATCTACTTCTGGATACAAATGGGATCACTCCTTTTTTCACAGTATATGTTGTGCAGAAAAAAAACGCTCAAGGCGAGCACGGCCCGCTTTGAGCGTTTTTTTACATTAAATAGCGAATGAAAATGTAGGCGTGAGAAATAAGCAAAGCAATGAAAGTAAGTGGCGCTCCTATTTTTAAGAAATCAAAATAGCTAAATCCGTGGCCTTCACGTGAAGCCATTCCCGCTACAATCACGTTCGCTGAAGCGCCGATTAATGTGCCGTTTCCGCCCAAGCATGCTCCGAGCGCTAATGACCACCATAATACGTCGATTTGAGGAGAATCCGGTGATAATCCCATTCCAACCGCCATATCTTGAATAAGCGGAATCATCGTCGCGACGAATGGAATATTATCAATGGTTGCTGAAGCGACCCCAGACACCCAGAGAATGAGATAAGATGCAACGGCGATATCGCCACCTGTTACCTCTAATGCTTTCTCCGCTAGGCTTTTAATTAAGCCGATATCGACTAAACCGCCGACTAACGTAAATAGTCCGGCGAAGAAGAAAATCGTCACCCATTCAACCGAAGCAAACACATCTTCTAAATCATGCTCTTTCACGCCGATTAACATGAGTATAATAGCGCCTGTCATGGCAATGACAGCAGCATCTACATGAATGAGCGAGTGAAGAATGAACCCTAAAATCGTCAATCCAAGCACGGAAACCGATTTCTTTAAGAGGACAGCGTCTTTAATGTACTGTTTTTCATCGAGTTTCATTAGTTGTTCAATAAGTTTTGCGTCTGTTTTTAACTGTTTACGGTAAATAAAATATAAAATGACGATGGTTACAGCCATAATCACTAAAACAATCGGTCCTAAATTAACTAAAAAATCATTAAAATCCAAATGTTTGTTAGCGGAACCGATCATGATATTTGGCGGGTCACCGATTAATGTGGCCGTTCCGCCAATATTCGAAAACAGCACTTCAGAAATTAAAAACGGAACCGGATTGACATGGAGCATGCGCGTAATTGAAAATGTCACCGGCACAATTAATAAAACGGTTGTGACGTTATCAAGGAATGCTGAAAGAAAAGCGGTAAGAAGCGATAAAATCACTAAAATGTTAATCGGATTTCCTTTCGCCATTTTCGCTGCTTTAACGGCTACATATTGGAAAAAACCCGACTTGCTCGTAATTCCAACAAGAATCATCATGCCGATTAAAAGTGTAATCGTTCCCCATTCAATATGATGGGTGTACGCTTTATGAAGATCAACAATACCGAAAATAATCATGAGTGCTGCGCCGAGTAAGGCGATGATGGCACGGTTCACTTTTTCAGAAATGATAATTGCGTAGGCCCCTAGGAAAATAGCGATTGCTAAGTAATACTGGAAGTTGCTTATTTCATGTGTGACAGATTCATGCAAGGTTTCTCATTCCTTTCTTTATTATGTTAAATCAGTGCTAGAACAATTAGGGCATTTTAGATGGCTTGTGTCAACATTTACATTGCGAATGTAGAAAGAAAAGCTACAATTTTGACACTGAATTTGCAATAGACGATCGATAAATAGCTTCGTTGATTTTTGTCCTGTTTTCTCTGTATCAATGACTTCAATATGAATATCTTCTCTCGATTCATCTTCAGCGAGGACAAATCCTTCCGTTTCCTCTTTTGTTCGCCATCCGTGGTTTAAAATGTGCTGCTCTAATTGGCTATGTGATGAATTTTGAAGCATAGTTTCCGCTAATGTCATAAGCTGTTCATATGTAAGCGATTCAAATGGGATTTGCTGCTTTTGTCGATTCCAATATCCCCTTAATTGTTCCTCTGTAAATACAAACGTAACCACTTTGTGAATAATGACGTTTTTCAATCTCCCTTACCCCCTTTTATAGTTTATGAATAAATTATATTGTTTTTTGCCAAAGGACACAATTCCATTTATCATATATAATTGATATAACAATCGATAGAGAGGTTGAGTTTATGATCAACGGTGTGTTAGGATTGTTTTTATATTTCCCCGAAGACAAAACCGAGTATATTCCAGCAGCCATTTCGTTTACGATTTTCTTTATTGCAGCTATTTTGACGATGCGACTGATTATTAAAGTTTCAAAACGTCAAGAGGAAAAAGCGAAGCAACTGGAGGAGCAACTAAAGAAAGAAAAGTGGTTGACGGATGAACATAAGCCGTTATAAACCTTCGCCAATTTGGAAACAATAAGCCTTAAAAATGTTTCGTTTTGGAGGGCTTATTGTGCGGAGAAGTGCGTTGATTGCAGTATCAAGCTTTTTTTTGCTTGGCGGCTGCGCTGAAGCAAAACCAACAAAAATAGATGTTAAGATTTTCAATCGCGTCGGCGATTCATTAGGAACGGCCAAATTATCACAACAATCAGAAGGAGTCAAAATTGAATTAGACCTTGAAGGGCTTCCGCCTGGAGAGCATGCGATTCACATTCATGAAAAAGGAAAATGTGATCCGCCTGACTTCACTTCAGCAGGAAACCATTTCAATCCTGAAGATAAAAAGCACGGACTTCTTCATCCGGAAGGTTCTCATGCAGGGGATTTGCCTAATTTAATTGTCAAAGATGATGGAACGGTTAAGGCAGAATTAATGGCACCAAAAGTGAGTTTAACGGAAGGGAAAGGAACATTATTGACTCGAGAAGGAACTTCTCTTGTCATTCACGAAGGAAAGGATGACGGAATGTCACAGCCGGCGGGAGATGCGGGAGATCGTATTGCCTGCGGAGTCATAAAGAAAAGCAAAGAATAGAAACAAGAGCGGGAAAAAGCAGGAGAAAGTAAAGCTGGCAAAGAAGAACAGAAGATCTGTTATTCATTATTTATATCTAAAACTCATAAGTAGCTTTCCTGCTGAAGTCAGCTAAGCGTTTTGCTTAGCTGACTGTATGAACCCGAACAGCAGAAAAGCATGAATCCCCGAGAAATCAACATTCGTGATCTACAACTCCCCCAGTGCTGTTGCTAACCTTTTTAATGCTTCTTGCAATGTTTCCCGAGTGCAAGCGACATTTAAACGAATAAAGCCGGTGCCGCCTTCACCAAATTTGTTTCCTGGTTCAACAGCAATTTTCCCTTTCTGTAAAAGAAGCTGTTTTAGTTCTTGATCGCTTTTTTGCAGCTCGCGGCAATCAATCCAAACAAGATAGGTGGCTTCCGGTTTGATTACCTTCAATTTTGGTAAGTGTTTTTCGATGAAGGAACAAGTGAATTCAACATTTTCCGCAAGATATTTCAATAAATCGTTAAGCCATTGGTTGCCGTGCCGGTAAGCTGCTTCTGTCCCGACGACTGCGAACGTATTGAGGGTGAAAAAACCTTGCCGCTGTTGAACGCTATCAAATTGTTTTTTTAATGTCCGGTTTGGAATAATCGAGATCGCGGATTGTAAACCAGCTAAATTAAATGTTTTTGTTGGAGCGATACAGGTGACGGATATTTGGGCAAACTCCTCGGAAATCGAAGCAAACGGTGTATGACGGGAACCGGAAAAAACTAAATCGGAATGAATTTCATCGGAAACGACAATGACATTGTGTTCCAAACATAACTCTCCCAACTTAGTCAACTCTTCTTTTGACCATACTCGTCCCCCGGGATTATGCGGACTGCAAAGCAACAACAATTTTGCTCCTTTTATCTTTTCTTTCAGGTCAGCGAAATCCATTTCATATTTTCCATTTATCAGCTGAAGCGGGTTTAGTACAAGTTCACGGTTGTTTTTCTCGACGAGCTGAAAAAACGGATAATAAACAGGAGTCTGTACGATCACTTTATCACCGGGAGAGGTAAACGCTTGAATCGCCGTTGCTAAAGCAGGTACAACTCCGGGAGAAAAGGAAAGCCATTTGCTGTCAATCTGCCATTCGTGCTTGTTGACCATCCAGTCGCAAACAGCTTGTTTTAGCGAAGCAGGAATGGAAGTATAGCCAAAAACGCCATGCTCCACTCTTTTTGCCAAAGCTTCAAGCACTTCCGCAGGAGCTTTAAAATCCATATCAGCTACCCACAACGGCAACACATCTTTTACACCAAAAATGCGCTCCGTTTCATCCCACTTGACAGAATAAGTGTTTCGCCGTTCAATAAAATCGTCAAACGAATACATCAAACATCTCTCCATTCTCATATGCTAAGGTGATGAAGATGAATATGAATATGCAAAAAATGAATATGATGCTATTAGACATGATTCAACACTGGGATCCGTTTGGTTACGGCAGCGACGCTTACGAAACAGAGGCGGTTGACGTTTTGCAAGCCGTTCATGAATACGATGAAATTAGACCATTAGCCGAAAAAATTCAAGCTATTTATGAATTTTCGTTTGAGGAAGTTATTCCTTTTGAAAAATGTGTAAAGATGGCTGAACAATTACTAAAAGCGAAAAATGAAGTAGAATGTGGGTTCTGACCTATAACTGATTTAAAGTAAGATGGGATGAATTATAGCAGAAAGTGATTGTATTTAACCCATGAGCAATGGCAAATTTTAAGCTGTTTTTATGAAAAAGACGGGCAAACACAAAATATATAGCAAATAAATATTGTGAAATTCACGTGGGGCTAGACAGGTGCTTATCGGCCAGTTTTATTTTATACATTATAATTTTATCATTAGCTGAAATCATTGAACAATGAGAGAGTAAAAAGCCAAAAGAGGCTGACCCAAAATTGTCAGACCCAGAGCACAATATATAGGGGATATATTGTGCATGCGTGAGGTCAGGCATATGGGTCAGTCCTTTTTTCATTTGTGCATCGTAAAACGGCTGCTTATATTCTTTATGTATTTCTTCGTGAATTTTATGAAAATTTTTCGTGCAAATTTATTTAAATTATGTGAAAATTTATGGCAGGGGGGATTCACATGAAATTATCGGAGAAAGAAATTGAAATTGTCGAAATTCTCGAAAAAAACGCGCGGCTCCCGGTTGAAACTATCGCCAAAATGGTGTCGCTGACGGTAGAAGAAACGGAGCAGATCATTAAAAAACTAGAAGAAGCAAAAGTGATCGTTCAGTATGCGACCATTGTGGATTGGCGCAAAATTGACGGACATGAAGGGGTAACAGCGATGATTGATGTGAAAGTGACACCGAAACGCGGCGTCGGTTTTGATGAAGTCGCTGAACGAATCTATCGTTTCCCAGAAGTGAAATCGGTGTATTTAATGTCAGGAGCATATGATTTATCGGTTGTCATTGAAGGACGCTCCATGTCTGAAATTGCTCATTTCGTTTCTGAAAAATTGTCGACGCTCGATTCCGTCATTTCAACGACGACCCATTTTATTTTGAAAAAATATAAACATGACGGCACGGTGTTTGAACAAGGCGATCAAGATCGACGGATTGTGGTGGCGCCATGATGCAAAAGACGAAAACGTACTTATCTGAAACGGTCATGAATTTAAAGCCATCAGGCATTCGCCGCTTTTTTGATTTAGCAGCGAGCATGGAGGGAGTCATTTCACTCGGGGTCGGTGAACCAGATTTTGTTACTTCCTGGAGCGTTCGTGAAGCGTGCATTTTATCATTAGAACAAGGCTACACGTCTTACACGGCAAATGCGGGATTATTGGAGTTGCGCGAAGAAATTAGCCGCTACTTAGCGCGTAACTTTCAAATTTTATATGATCCAAATAGCGAAATTGTTGTGACGGTTGGGGCAAGCCAAGCACTCGATTTAGCATTAAGAGCGATCATCAATCCAGGTGATGAAGTCATTGTTGTTGAGCCGAGCTTTGTTTCTTATGCACCGCTTGTTTCTTTAGCGGGAGGCGTTCCTGTTTTCGTACAAACCGATGGAAAACAAGAATTTAAACTTCAACCTGAACAAATCGAAAAAACGATTACTTCGCGAACGAAAGCGATGATTCTTTGTTCGCCGAACAATCCAACAGGAACGGTGCTAAATCGGCGAGAACTTGAGGCGATCAGCGCCATTGTGCAAAAATATGATTTGATTGTCATTTCCGATGAGATTTATGCGGAATTAGCCTATGATGAGCCATATACAAGCTTTCCGTCCATTCCTCATATGCAAGAACGAACGATTTTAGTAAACGGTTTTTCGAAAGGGTTTGCGATGACGGGGTGGCGCCTCGGATTTATTGCTGCGCCGAAAGAATTTGCTCAAGCGATCCTTAAAATTCATCAATATGCGATGATGTGTGCTCCAACCATGGCGCAATATGGCGCCATCGAAGCGTTGAAAAACGGTGAAAGCGATGTTGAGGAAATGAAGAAAAGTTATCGCCGCCGCCGCAACTATTTTGTTCAATCATTAAATGAACTAGGGCTTTCTTGTCATTTGCCAGGGGGAGCGTTTTACGCTTTTCCATCCATTCAGTCAACAGGTCTCACTTCCGAACAATTTGCTGAGAGGTTGCTGATGGAAGAGAAAGTGGCTGTCGTTCCAGGAAACGTATTTGGGCAAAGCGGAGAAGGGTATATTCGCTGCTCATACGCTTCATCCATGGAGCAATTGCAAGAGGCCATTCGTCGCATGAAGCGATTTTTAGAGCGGCTTTAACATAAAAAAGCTGACCAATGTGTCAGCTTTTTTGTTCACTTTTGGTCTTTGTTATATTTTAGTTCATAAAGCATTTGCATCACACGTAAAAAGTCTTCTTCGCTAAATTCTTTTGCTTTTCTTAAAATGAGCTTTGCTCGTTTTACGCCAATTTCCTTTATTAAATACTCAATTTCTGGATCGATTCCGGATGGATTCGATAAATCGGCTCTTTCTAACAGTTCCGATGCTGGGACATCAAGAGCTGTACATATTTTTAAAATGGTTGACGTGTCAGGGATTTGTTCGCCTGCCTCATATTTTTGAATCGTCGCTACCCCTACGCGTACTTTCAGCGCCAAATCTTGTTGGCTCATTTTCCGTTGCTCGCGATACATGCGAATGTTTTCGCCGATTGTGCTCATCATTTCTCCCACCTCGCTGCAATATTTATGTATTTATCATACCATGTTCTTTTTAAATATTTGTATAGAAAATTAACACTTTTCTTATTTGTTATGTTACAATTTTTCAAAAAGATATTTGGATTATGATTATGATCGGAGTGTTTTTGTTGGTAAAGTGGAAGGTAGGAGCGATTGTAACGGGGAAAGTAACAGGGATTCAGCCATATGGTGTGTTTGTTTCGTTAGATGAGCATACACAAGGATTGGTCCACATCTCTGAAATTACAGAGGGATTTGTAAAAAACATTTACGACTATGTGCAAATTGGCGAGAAAGTGAATGTAAAGGTGATTGCAGTCGATGAAAAAACAAATAGAATTAGTCTTTCGTTAAAAGAGGCTAACATGATCCGTCATAAGAAAATAGAAACTTCTTTAGGATTTCAAACATTAAAAGAGAAATTGCAACAATGGATTGAACAAGCTCAGAAGGAAAAACAGTAAAAACTCACCCGAAAGACTCAGGTGAGTTTTTATGTTATGTTCTTGAAGCTTTTGGCTCTGTTCGCCCGAGTTCTTCAGTTGGTTTGAATAGAATAGCAAGATTGATCAAACCCGCGATTCCGACAAGACCGTAAACAATGCGGGCTAATCCGGAATCTTGTCCTCCAAAAATCGCTGCGACTAAATCAAAACGGAAAAAGCCGATTAGTCCCCAATTTATCGCTCCAATAATAGTAAGTAATAGTGCAATTCGTTGCAGTGTGCTCATGATAGTCCTCCTTTTAGATTAGCGTTCACTTATAGGTTGAGTGGCAAACGGAAAAAATATACATCAATAATTGAGAAAAAATGCAAGTCGCTTTACTTTTCCATGTTTTATTGTCAATAATGAAGAAAAGGAGGTAATTTTATGGAAAATTTCATTTTTCATAATCCAACGAAACTGATTTTTGGGAAAGGACAACTTGAACAACTTAAAAAAGAAATTCCGTTATACGGAAAAATTCTGCTTGTTTATGGCGGAGGCAGCATTAAACGAAATGGATTGTATGACGAAGTGGTAGAAATTTTACGCGAATTGAATGTAAGATGGGTTGAATTATCAGGTGTCGAGCCAAATCCGCGCCTTTCAACCGTTCGAAAAGGAATTGAAATTTGTAAGCAGGAAAATATTGAATTTTTATTAGCCGTAGGCGGCGGAAGCGTTATCGATTGCACAAAAGCGATTGCGGCTGGAGTCAAATATGATGGAGATCCATGGGATTTTATTTCTCGAAAAGCAACGGTGAAAGAAGCGCTGCCATTCGGAACCGTGTTAACGTTGGCCGCGACAGGTTCAGAAATGAACGCGAATTCCGTTATTACAAACTGGGAAACGAAAGAAAAGTATGGATGGAGCAGTCCGGCGGTATTCCCGAAATTTTCGATTCTGGATCCGACCTATACCATGACGGTTCCGAAAGATCATACGATTTACGGAATTGTTGATATGATGGCTCACGTGCTTGAGCAATATTTTCACCATGTACCAAATACACCGCTGCAAGATCAAATGGGCGAGGCTGTGTTGCGCACAGTGATGGAAGCCGCTCCGAAACTAGTCAATGATTTGCAAAACTATGAGTTGCGCGAAACGATTTTATATTGTGGAACGATTGCGTTAAACGGCTTTTTAAGAATGGGCTTGCGCGGTGATTGGGCGACGCATAATATTGAACATGCGATTTCGGCAGTGTATGACATTCCTCATGCAGGAGGATTAGCGATTTTATTTCCAAACTGGATGAAATACGTGCTTGATGAAAATGTTGAGCGCTTTAAACAGTTAGCGGTCCGCGTATTTAACGTTTATCCTGAAGGAAAAGGCGATCGGGAAATTGCTCTCGAAGGAATTGAAAGACTGCGCAAATTTTGGAGTAGTTTAGGTGCGCCTTCACGTCTAGCGGATTACGGAATTGGCGAGGAGTCTCTCGAATTAATTGCTGATAAAGCGATGGCATTTGGACCGTTCGGCAATTTCAAGAAGCTGCATCGTGAAGATGTTCTTGCCATCTTGAAAGCATCTTTGTAATAAAAAGTAAGAAAAATGTCATAATGAATCCGTTTACATTTTTCGTGTCAACTTGATTATCGTTGTTCGTTTCGTTAAAGTGGAAGTGGTAAAACCATTATGATTTGGAGGAACGAATGTATGACGCATATTCGTTTTGATTACTCAAAAGCGTTATCGTTTTTTGGCGAACATGAACTTACATATCTGCGTGACGCTGTAAAAGTGGCTCACCATGCGCTTCATGAAAAAACGGGACAAGGAAACGATTTTTTAGGTTGGATTGATCTTCCTGTAGACTACGATAAAGAAGAATTTGCCCGCATTCAAAAAGCGGCAAAGAAAATCCAATCTGATTCTGATGTGTTGCTTGTGATCGGAATCGGCGGTTCTTATTTAGGTGCGCGCGCGGCGATTGAAATGTTGCAACATTCTTTTTACAACGCGCTACCAAAAGAAAAAAGAAAAACGCCGCAAATTTTATTCGTTGGTAACAACATTAGCTCCACATACATGCGCGATGTCATGGATTTATTAGAAGGAAAAGATTTTTCAATTAACGTTATTTCAAAATCAGGCACAACGACGGAACCGGCGATCGCTTTCCGTATTTTCCGCAAGCTGCTCGAAGAAAAGTACGGAAAAGAAGAAGCGCGCAAACGCATTTATGCAACAACAGACCGCGCGCGTGGAGCGCTTAAAACATTGGCGACAGAAGAAGGATACGAAACATTTATTATTCCGGATGATGTCGGCGGACGCTACTCCGTATTAACAGCTGTCGGTCTTCTTCCAATTGCGGTGAGCGGAGCAAACATTGAAGAAATGATGAAAGGGGCAGCGCAAGCGCGCGAAGACTTCAGCAAATCTGAGCTGGAAGAAAACATTGCGTATCAATACGCAGCGGTGCGCAACATCCTTTACAACAAAGGAAAAACGATTGAAATGCTCGTTAACTATGAGCCTGCATTGCAATATTTCGCGGAGTGGTGGAAACAATTATTCGGCGAAAGTGAAGGAAAAGATCAAAAAGGAATTTTCCCAGCATCTGCAAACTTCTCAACAGACCTTCACTCATTAGGCCAATATGTGCAAGAAGGTCGCCGCGACTTATTTGAAACGGTATTGAAAGTGGAAAAACCGCGCCATGAATTAGTCATTGAAGCAGAAGAAAACGATTTAGACGGCTTGAACTATCTAGCAGGAAAAACAGTGGATTTCGTCAATACAAAAGCGTTTGAAGGAACGTTGTTAGCTCATACAGATGGAGGAGTACCGAACTTAGTCATCACTCTTCCGCAATTAGATGAGTATACATTCGGTTATCTTGTTTACTTCTTTGAAAAAGCATGCGCAATGAGCGGTTACCTTTTAGGTGTGAATCCGTTCGATCAACCAGGGGTTGAAGCATACAAAGTCAACATGTTCGCCCTTTTAGGCAAACCTGGATATGAAGAGAAAAAAGCGGAGCTTGAAAAACGCTTGAAATAATGCAGAAGAGCTTTCCTTTTTGCGAGGAAAGCTCTTTTTTTTTGGGTATTCTACATAAAAAGGAGGGATCTATATGATTGAAATTCCTTCAAAGCTAGAAGGACAAACCTTTAAGTTGTATACGCTCGAGCAACAATTAAAACCGCTTGGCTATGTCATTGGCGGCAATTGGGATTATGATCACGGTTCGTTTGATTACAAAATGGCGGATGATGGCGGTTATCAATTTTTGCGCATTCCATTTGTTGCAGTGGATGGGCAACTGGATTCAAACGGCGCAACAGTCGAATTAGGACGGCCGTATTTGCTATCGCATCAATATCAAAGAGGATTGGATGATCATGCGCACGTTGGAAATATGAATGCATCGGTTAACCAGTTTTCAGAACCGGAAGATCCGGATGCAACGTTTCCAGAAAAATATATTTCCGTTGGCAAAACGCTTGTCCGCGAGCTAGAGGCTCGATTAATCGAGTAGCACGAAAAGTTGATCGTTTCTCTCGATGAGAAGAGGAGGAGAAGGATTGATCCATAGCTCTTCTTCACGCATAACGCCAATTAACAAAATGCGATTGGAACGCAAAAGAGAAAGAGCTTCATCAAACGATTTTCCGATCCATTCCTCCTCTGCTTTTAAAAAGGAAAAACGGTTTCCTTCTCGTTGATTAAGCAATTGTTCCAGCACGAAGACGACACGCGGTGCTTCAATGCTGTTGGCCAACATAAAGCTTGTTAATTTATTGGTTTGAACAATTTCGTCTGCGCCTGCTCGTTTCGCATTCTCCACTTGTTGAGCGGTTAAAATTTCAATAACCGTATAAACGGAAGGATTGAGCGCTTTAATCGTGAGTAGTGTAACAATCGACGATAAATCGGCTTCCGTTTCGTTTTTATGCTGATTCGCCGTGATCATCACACAATGAGCTTCATGAATGTTTGCTTTACGCAAAATATCATCGTGGGTCGGGTTCCCTTTTATAAAATGAATATTTTTGGGAACTTCCCATCGTTTTAATGTTTCATCAATGATGACGCATGGTTTTTCGGGATGAATGACCGAAATTTGCTTTAATAATTCTCGAACACGCTCGTTCCAACCGATGAGAATGATATGGTTATTTTTTGTATAAGGAAGTTCACCAGCGAATAAAGCATTTTCTCTCGAAACGGTCTTCGCTGATAATGTCACAAAATAAGTGGAAACAAAGCCTGTCCCAAGCAAAATAAGGGCAATCGCAGCGATTTTCCCTAACAATGTATGAGGGACAAGATCTCCATAGCCAATGGTAGTCGTTGTAATCAACGCCCACCATATCCCATCAAACCACGTTTGATAGGTGGTTGGTTCAATAATATGAATGACTCCACCAAACAACAAAATGAAGAGAGTGATCGTTGATAAAATGCGAACAAATGGCGATAGGCGCCAATAGGAAGCAAGAAAAAAATACCGTTTCATATAACATCCTCCGAAGCGGAATGGTTATCCTATAGTTTAGTCTAGACTGACGATTTTCTTGCATATTTTTTCTAAAAAAAGAAATGATAACAGTGAAACGAAGCAAAGGAGGGAACGAACATGGATATGAAACGAGTAAAACAAATTCTTTCATCACCGCAGGAGATTACGGTTCATTATAATGGCGTGTCAGTGTGGATTGACAGCTATGATGAACAAGGAAATACCGCCACTGTACATATGCGTGGAAATGAAAAAGAGAGGTATACCGTGCCTGTGGAAGCGTTACAAGAGGTATAACAAAAGGGGCTGCCCAAAAAGAGATGGGTCAGCCTCTTTTTTGTCAGGCCAGCAATTCCTCGAACAAAAACATACGATTCCAAACACGGACGAACAAAAGACGATTGACGAAATGACCGTTCGAGAACTGCGAGAAGTTAAGAAAGCGCTGAAAGAAGAGCAAGAACGACGAGAAAGAGCGGAACATGAAGTCGAAGAATCACGTAATAGATCATCGAAAGTCAAAGTCAAAAACGACGAAAAAATTACTCGACAAGTTACGTCGGAAAATAAAAAGGTGGCTCGTTGCGTTACGAGCCGCTTTCGTGTTTTCGAAAATTTTTCGGGCGTGTGTGCATTTTTTAGAGATAACTTGAAAAGATACTAATAAAAGGGTTGATTTTATGGATAATAGGCAGAAAGATGTAGATAAATACATAGAGGAACAGGAACTCAAGGAAAAGGACGAAAATAATTTAAATGACACCGAAGTGATCTAAAATATCAAGTCGATGGGTGACATCGATTAGCAAAGTGAGGTTGATTAGACCTCCCTTTTTTCATGCACAATTTCAAATTGTGTGCAGGGCCGTTACAAGTTAAGAACGTCGTTGTCGGCGTTTCCCGTCGGCCTTGACGCTGGGATTAAGAAATTATTAAATAGAGAAGGCCTTTTATTAGACGAACATCAACGCTCTAAAAACTAATTCGTCAACAACTCACTAAAAAATGCCTTGTGAGGGCAAACAAAAAACCCTTGCATAGCAAGGGTTTTTTCAATGGAGCATACCGGGCTCGAACCGGTGACCTTCGCGCTGCCAGCACGACGCTCTCCCAACTGAGCTAATGCCCCGTACAATATCATTTTAAAAATTTTATACAAATTCGTCAATTGCTGTATTCGTGAGCATAAAAAATGATGCTCACGAAATGAGGGGGATGTTTTGCAAAATGGATTGGCTATCGCGATGAATCGGGATCGTATGCTCTTCCATCCATTTTAAAAATAAAGTTGTTAACGATGGATCGAATTGTGTTCCTTTTCCTTTTTTGATTTCATCATAAGCCTCTTCCCAGCTTAATGGCGAGCGGTATGGGCGAATCCCGGTCATTGCCTCAAGCGAATCCGCCAACGCTAAAATACGTGCGAATTCAGGAATTTCCTCTCCTTTTAATCCATATGGATAACCTTTTCCATCCCATCGCTCGTGATGATGTAATACAATGTTCATCACATGTTTGTTTACATGATAATTTCGTAAAATTTCAACGCCAAACTGCGGATGTTTTTTCATTTCAAGAAATTCTGTTTCAAGAAGCTTCCCTTTTTTGTTAAAATAGAGGCAGGGATCTTCATTTTTCCGATATCGTGAATTAACGCTCCGAGCTCTAAATCTTTTAGCTCAAACGGAGACAGTCGCAACAATGATGCGAAAGAAAGAGCGATTTTCGTCACGCGATAAGAATGAAGGAACGTCAATTCATCTTTTTGCCAAAGCTGACGCATCAAAAGGCATAGTTCCATGTTTCTGAGTGAAGATGACATACATATTCGCCACCTGTTCAAAGTATTTTATACATATATTAATGAAAATGAGAATCTTTGTCAAATAGAATATCTAGATGTTTTCAATGTCAATGCTGCGAACGGCTGGGATGTGGTGAATTGAATAGTAAACATCTGTCGTCGCTCGTTTTTGATCGACGGAGACTTTTAATTCGATTAAATGGCTGCCGTCGTCTAAATCTTTGATTCGAACGGTTTTAATGCTAATTTCTCGCATTTTAATCGCAGCGATGACTTCAGCGATTTTGTTTATATCAGAGACGATTAATTTCAAAAAAAGTTCTTTTTCGCGCAACTGTTTCGGACCGAATACGTTCGTTGCAAGAGGAATGAACTCGACGCTAGCAATTAACAAAATAACTCCAATGATGGCTTCTACATAAAATCCAGCGCCGACAGCTACTCCCATTCCAGCAGCTCCCCAAATTAACGCAGCTGTTGTCAATCCGGAGATGCTGTCGTTTCCACGGCGCAAAATGACGCCAGCTCCTAAAAAGCCGATGCCGGAAACAATTTGCGCAGCGAGGCGGAGCGGGTCCATATTGATATGACTTTGCTTTGGGAAAATGTAAGCGGATTCGATTGAAACGATCGTTAGCAAACAGCTGACAATCGAAATGACGAGGCACGTTTTCAATCCGACCGGCTTTCTTTTCAACTCGCGTTCAAGTCCGATAATTAATCCTAAAATAGCAGAAATACCCAATTTTATGAAGGTATGCATTTCCATATCCCTTACCCCCTTTATCCTTTAATCATTAATCGAAAAACTAGAAAGGAGAAATAACAATGCAATTGAAAGCGTACGTTGCTTTAGCCGTTGGGGCTTTTGCAATTTCGACATCAGCGATCTTGGTAAAATGGACAGATGCTCCATCAGCGATTACAGCATTTTATCGTCTTTTTTTTGCCGTTCTTTTTATGACGCCTTTCTTTATTGTAAAAAATATTTCTGAAATTCGCACGTTCCAAAAACGTGATTGGCTTTTTTCGTTCCTTTCCGGTACGTTGCTAGCCTTTCACTTTATCTTTTGGTTTGAGTCGCTTCGTTATACGTCTGTTGCCAGCTCGGTCGTTTTAGTAACATTACAGCCTTTATTTGCCTTTATAGGCGCTTATTTGTTTTTTAAAGAACCGATTACAAAAAGTGCTTTACTTAGCGTTTTTTTAGCGATTGGAGGCAGCGTTTTGATTAGCTGGGGAGATTTCCGGGTAAGCGGGAAAGCTTTATATGGAGATCTTTTAGCATTGCTTGCATGCGCGATGGTGACGGGATATTGGTTGGTTGGCCAAAACTTGCGGCAAAGATTTTCATTAATTGCTTATACTTATATCGTTTACGGAATGGCCGCGGCTATTTTATGTGTCTATGCTCTTTTATTTCAGTATTCGTTTTTGTCTTATCGCCCAACAGATTGGCTATGTTTTATTCTTTTGGCGATTGTTCCAACGCTATTGGGGCACTCTCTTTTTAATTGGGCGATGAGATGGGTGAGTGCAGCAATGGTTTCAATGGCTATTTTGTTTGAACCAATCGGTGCCATTATTTTAGCTTACATATTATTAGGAGAAACCGTTCAGCTTTCGCAAACAATCGGAGCGTTTTGCATTATGGTTGGAGTGGGGATTTATTTATTTGCTCAACATAAGAAACATTCATTCATACAAAAACAAGTTGTTTCCGACAGCAGCAACGATGAAGCGATGAAGTGAAGGATGAGCAAACGGGAAGAGCGATGAAAACTGAATACGTGTCGTTTGTTCAAGCAAATAGGCAGACTTGGTGGCACCTGGTTTTCGAAGTCGATTTAATACTCTAATCATTTCTTGTTTGGAACGAATGCCAATCCCGTGGCCGAAATACAGATCTTCACCTAAATAAATCGCATTCTCCCCTTGCCAGTGAGGTGTTTTTGGATCAACATCAGGATTATCGAAATATAAACAGTCACCAGGGATGTAATCCGTTCCATAGCGTGTTTTGATGCTCAAATCTTGATCGTAGTGCCAATCATACAAATAAACATTAGCAAAAAGGTGATCGAAATGTTTTTTCTCAATTAAATGAAGTACAGCCTTATAAAAGATAATAACGATTGCTGTAGCACATTCAAACGCATAGAGATGGCTGTTCAGAAAGATATCTTCAATTGCGATAGAAGGTTTATGGTTTTCTTTTAATAGAAAGCCGCCGTTAGGAGTGCGAGACCAAAATTTTTCATTGCATCGCGAATATTCAAAGGTTGTAAATCTTGCTTGACTATGTGCTAGATCTTTTGCGGCTTGTATAATTTGTTGACGTCCAAAGAGTTCAAATTTTAAATGGAGCATATTAGGGAATTCGTACACTTTTTCATTTTTTAATAAGTGATTTAAAATCATTCGTTCGGTTGGTGAGAAAACACCAGTGAAATCCTCTTGCTGCTTCAAAATCATTAGACCGATTTTAATCATAATGATTTACACAACCTTTACGCTTCGTTTTTGAACTTATTTAAAAATGTATGGGCTCATTTTGTTATTTATGAACGGATATATAGGTGATAAAAAATTTTTTTAGAAAAAAGTAGTTGCATTTTAAAAATAAACATGATATATTTTCATGTGTCGTCGATGGAACGACACGAACTGATAAAAATACGTCGTTGATGAAACGGCACAAGCTGATAAAAAGGTGTTGACAACGTTAAGTTGATGATGATAAAATGAACGAGCCGTCGGTTGACGGTGATGATCAATGTTCCTTGAAAACTGAACGAAACGGAAGCGTGAAAGCTAGTGAGAAAACTTTCTATGGAGAGTTTGATCCTGGCTCAGGACGAACGCTGGCGGCGTGCCTAATACATGCAAGTCGAGCGGACCGAATGG
>NZ_SLUL01000011.1 GCF_004341205.1 Thermolongibacillus altinsuensis | reverse complement strand
ATTTCCTTGACACTGACAAAGCCCAATCAACTATGATTGATGAAGCTGATGAGAGGGTCTTTTTAAACACTGTCTACTTGACAGGGATATGTCCATGTTGCAAGCAGGTCTTTTTTAACGCCCTCGGCAGGATTCGAACCCACGCTAAGAGAACCGGAATCTCTCGTGCTATCCACTACACTACGAGGGCATATAGAATGAATGCACCTATCATTATAGAAGAGGAAAAGAAAAATTGCAAGCAAAATGGCGTTTAAAATTTAGGAAAGGGGAAACGATGAAAGAAGGGATGAAGCAGTGGAGTCACGAATAAACATAAAGGAAGGTCTTTTATTTGACCTTTATTGACCATTTTTGTATCATAAAAGTACATACAGTTATTTTAAAAAAGGAGGAAATGGCATGAATTTAATCCCTACAGTTATTGAACAAACGAGTCGTGGTGAACGCGCATATGACATTTATTCACGTTTATTAAAAGACCGCATCATCATTCTTGGTAGCCCGATCGATGATCATGTTGCAAACTCGATCGTTTCCCAGCTTTTATTTTTAGCAGCAGAAGATCCAGAAAAGGACATCTCGCTCTACATTAACAGCCCAGGTGGTTCCATTACTGCAGGAATGGCGATTTATGACACAATGCAATTTATTAAACCAGATGTATCAACCATTTGTATCGGAATGGCTGCATCAATGGGAGCATTCTTGCTTGCTGCAGGAGCAAAAGGAAAACGTTTTGCATTGCCAAACAGCGAAATTATGATTCATCAACCTCTTGGCGGCGTGCAAGGTCAAGCAACTGAAATCGAAATCGCTGCAAAACGTATTCTCTTCTTGCGCGATAAATTAAATCGCATCCTTGCTGAAAACACAGGTCAACCAATCGAAGTAATCGAGCGCGATACAGACCGCGATAACTTTATGACAGCGGAACGCGCGAAAGAATATGGCATTATCGACCGCATTTTAACTCGCGTTGACGAGAAATGATAAAAATTCATGCAAAAGGACGATCTCTGCGGAGACCGTCCTTTTTAACTTCAATGACTCTTATCTTCTTGTTGAACATATTTCACTAATGTATCAAGCGCTTCTTGTTCATCTGGACCATCGGCAATGATCGTGATGACCGAACCAGAACTAATCGCTAAGCTCATCAGCCCCATAATGCTTTTCGCATTCACTTTTTTCCCGTTTTTCTCAATGTAAATATCTGAACTGAAACGGTTTGCCTCCTGCACAAATAATGCAGCTGGGCGCGCTTGTAACCCTGTTTTTAACAACACTTCTACTTGCTTTTCGACCATCATGCATTCCTCCTTATCTGTCTTCTCTATAAAGATTTATGAAAATCGATCGGCTGACCTGCTCGGAGTCGTTCGGCAATTTCATCGATTTTACGCAAGCGATGGTTAATGCCAGATTTGCTAATTTTCCCTGAAACCATTTCACCTAATTCTTTTAATGTCACATCTTGATAAGCGATGCGCAGTTTCGCAATTTCGCGCAATTTTTCAGGCAATGAATCCAATCCGATCGTTTCGTCAATATAACGAATGTTTTCCACTTGGCGAAGAGCTGCGCCAATCGTTTTATTTAAGTTGGCTGTTTCGCAATTGACGAGACGATTAACGGAATTGCGCATATCGCGTACAATGCGCACATCTTCAAAACGAAGCAACGCTTGATGCGCTCCGATAATATTTAAAAACTCCGCAATTTTTTCAGCTTCTTTTAAGTACGTAATAAAGCCTTTTTTTCGCTCGAGCGTTCTCGCATTCAAATAAAAAGCCGTGTTCATTAATTCACATAGTGATTCGTTATGTTCGCGATAGAGCGAAAAAATTTCTAAATGGTACGAGGATGTCTCTGGATTATTGACTGAACCGCCTGCAAGAAAAGCACCGCGCAAATAAGAACGTTTGCAGCATTTCTTTTTTACTAAATCAGCCGAGATTACACGAATAAACGAAAAACCTTCTCCGATGATCTTTAAATCTTCTAACAGCTCACGCGTCCCTTCAACGACGCGAACAACATACACGTTATTCTTCTTTAACCGCATTTTTTTGCGGACGAGCAATTCAACTGTGACCTCGTATCCCTTTTTAATTAATGTATAAATTCGCCTTGCGATCGCTGCGTTTTCTGTTTGGATATCGAGCAAAAGGCGTCGATTGGAAAACGAAAGCGATCCATTCATTCGAATCAGCGCAGATAGTTCCGCCTTTAGGCAGCATGGTTTCACTTCAATGTTTGTTAACTCTTTTTTTGTTTCGGATGCAAAAGACAACCCGTTCCACCTCCAATCTTCCGTCATCAGTATAGCGAAGGAGGTGTTAAAAGCGAAATAAGCAATGCGGCAATTTTTTTCGTATCATGGCGAAGGGTTCCGCCTTGGTCGCTGACAAGCGAATCACAAATGACATGAAGACCTAACTCTTTTAAGCGCTCCGTATCACAAACAACTGGAGCTGCTAGTTCTTTTGCATACCGTTCCTTTGTCGACGGCAGAATAGGCTCATTATTCACAATAATCGTATCTAAAAAGGCGCATTGAAGATGATCATACAACGCCTTCACGTGATCGCTTGCCGTATAATTTAATGTTTCCCCCGCTTGCGTCATGACATTGCATACATATATTTTTTTCGCTTTTGATTTACATACCTCTTCGCCAATTTTTGGAACTAACAAATTTGGCAAAATGCTCGTGTATAAACTGCCCGGACCAATCACAATTAAATCGGCAGAGCGAAGTTCATCAATCGTTTCCTCTAGCGGTTCGATGTGATCCGGTGTAAGAAACACGCGCTTAATCCTTTTTCCCGAATACGGAATTTTGGATTCACCTGAAACAATCGTTCCATCTTCCATTTCGGCGTGCAACACGACGCTTTGATTCGCCGCTGGCAACACCTTTCCACGCACATTCAATACTTTGCCCATTTCGCGAATGGCGTGAACGAAATCACCTGTAATCGATGTCATCGCCGCTAAAATTAAATTTCCAAGCGAATGGCCGGATAACCCATTTCCATTTTGAAAGCGATGTTGAAACAGCTCAACGATCAGCGGCTCTACATCCGAAAGGGCCGCTAGCACGTTGCGAATATCTCCTGGCGGCGGAATGTCTAACTCATCGCGCAGGCGTCCTGAGCTCCCGCCATCGTCAGCAACGGTGACGATGGCTGTTAAATCAACATCATATTCTTTCAACCCGCGCAACAAAACGGGCAGCCCCGTTCCTCCACCAATCACCACAATTTTCTTTTTCATTGATGTTTTTCCTTTCTTCTATCGATGTCTCGATGCGAAACATGTGTTTTATACTCTTTCGCAAAATAACGTCCAATATACTCAGCTAATGTAACGGAGCGATGCTGTCCACCTGTACAGCCGATCGCAATGACAAGCTGGCTTTTTCCTTCGCGTTTATAATGCGGAAGCATAAACGATAACAAATCGATTAATTTTTCGAGAAACTTTTGCGTTTCATTCCACTTTAACACATAAGAGGAAACTTCTTCATCCAATCCCGTCTTTGGACGCATATGTTCAATATAGTGCGGATTCGGCAAAAAGCGAACGTCAAAAACGAGATCGGCATCAATCGGAATCCCATATTTAAAGCCAAATGATACGACATTGACCGTAAACGTCTCGTTGGCATGCGTTGCAAATTGTTGAATAATTTTTTCGCGCAATTCACGCGGTTTCAAATCCGATGTATCAAAAATAATTTGTGCCCGTCCTTTTAATTCTTCAAGCAGTTCTCGCTCTAATTTAATTCCTTCAAGCGGCAACCCATTCGGGGCTAGCGGATGTGAACGTCTCGTTTCTTTATAACGGGTGACAAGCGTCGCATCTTTTGCATCTAAAAACAAAATTTGCGGCGTCACCCAAGATGTTTCTGCCAATTCATCCAGCGCTGTAAACAAGCTGTCGAAAAAGTCACGGCTGCGCAAATCCATCACAAGCGCTACTTTATTCATCTTATTTCCTGATTCTTTTATTAATTCAAGAAACTTCGGCAAAAGCGTGGGCGGCAAATTATCGACACAAAAATAGCCTAAATCTTCAAAGCTTTGCATCGCTACCGTTTTTCCTGCTCCTGACATCCCCGTAATAATGACCATTTGAATGTCTGTCGAACCAGTGCTCATCATTCCCACTCCCTTCCCTTATTAGCTGGGATCTAGTCGATAAGACAACAACTCAAAATCCTCTGTATACGTGAATGTTCCATAAATGACACCTGTTCCTTTAATGACGTAATCTAATATATGATAATCACCTGGCGCCATTGGCAGTCGATGAATGTCATTGATCGAATGCCACGCTAACTCGCCTTCCTCACATTGTAATACGTTTTCGCCGTCAAATTGTTCCGCAAAAAACGTAAACATCATCCATTCCGAAACCACTTCTGCCCCATTTTTCATGACAAACGTAAATACGCCTTTTAATTGTGGGTTTTTTAAATAAATTCCTGTTTCTTCACGATATTCACGAATGCACGCTTCGCGTACCGACTCACCCGGTTCCATCTTTCCTCCTGGCGCTACCCACCAACCGCGACGAGGTTTTTTGAGAAGAAGTACTTTTCCGTCTTTTACTAACACACAGTTCGTCACTCGTTGCAACGTATTCACCTCAAAATCCGGTTTTTTTCATTATACTATTTCTTACAAAACGCCACAAAGAATAATTTTTGAAACGTTTTCATTTTACAAAAAACACAAAAAAGAAGCACGGGAGATGCGCCCGTGCCAAAAACATGTATATATTAAAAGGGGGTCAATTACTTACTTTTATCATAATTCATCACTATTTCAATGATGTTACAGTTGAATTAAAGCTGTATTACGTTTTCATTACTTAATATTAAGCTTTTCCTTTAACTCTTCTACATAATGTTGCGCGCTTTGTGCGGCAATGCTTCCATCTCCTGTCGCTGTCACGATTTGGCGGAGAGACTTTTCGCGTACATCGCCTGCAGCAAAAATCCCCGGAATTTTCGTTTCCATTAATTCATTTGTTTCAATATAACCATTTTCATTCGTAATTCCTAACGAAGCAAACGGTTTAGATAGGGGCACCATGCCAATATAAATAAATACACCGTCGCACGGGAATTCACGCTCTTCGCCTGTTTTCGTGCTAACAAGCGTGACGCTGCCGACGCGACCGTCTTTCTCATTGATTTGTTTCACCGTATGACTCCAAATAAAATCAATTTTTTCATTTGCGAATGCGCGTTGCTGTAAGATTTTTTGTGCGCGCAATTCATCGCGGCGATGAACGATCGTTACTTTATTCGCAAAACGAGTTAAATATACGCCTTCTTCTACCGCAGAATCTCCGCCGCCGACGACCACTAAATTTTTCCCTTTGAAGAAAGCACCATCACAAACCGCGCAGTAAGAAACACCGCGTCCCCCTAATTCTTTCTCTCCAGGCACACCAAGCTTTTTGTACTCTGCCCCTGTTGCAATGATGACAGCGCGAGCTTTATATTCTTTATTGCTCGTCACAACCGTCTTATATTCTTCTCCATCAATCAATTCCTTTACATCGCCATAAGCATATTCGGCACCAAACTTTTTCGCATGTTCAAACATTCTTGTTGCAAGTTCTGGCCCGAGAATATGCTCATATCCCGGATAGTTTTCCACGTCCTCCGTATTGGCCATTTGCCCGCCCGGAACGCCGCGTTCAATCATAAGCGTAGATAAATTTGCTCGTGACGTATAAACAGCAGCCGTCATTCCGGCAGGCCCCGCCCCGATAATAATGACATCATAAATTTTTTCCTCTGACACGCTTTTCCACCCCTTCTTAATTCGGTTGCATTCTTTTTTATCGTTTCCCCACTTCTATCGTAATACAACAGTGGAAAGAGCGTCCATTAACTTGCTCATTGCCATATTTTTTTCACAATACGTCCATATTTTCGTAACGTTGCTGGCGAAACAGCGTATTTTTCTGCCATTTGTTGCTGCGTTGCACGTTCGCCCTTTTCTTTCCGCCAAACGTACTCAACCGCAGCAGCCCAAGCGGAATGATTCGTCAATGGACATTGTTCTGTCAACGCTTTTTGATAAAGGAAAAACCATGTGACGTATAAATCCTCATGTTGAAAATCATTTTTTTGCGCGAGCAAATCGACGATGGCATACCCATCCGAAATATAGCGCGGCAATGTATTCAAATCGCTTCCCATCAAATAATCAACAAACTGGCGCAAAAGAGAATGAGACCATTTTTGTCCTTCGATTGGCCATTCAGATTTTTGCAACGATTTACTCATTAAATATAAGCCATAAAAAATTTGAGCTGTATTATTGCCGCTTAGTAAAGATTGAATATGTTGAATCGTTCGTTCTCGATAAAGCCAAGGCTCGCTCCCTTTTTTATCCGGATGAATAGAAACTAATTTCTTCCACATTGTTTCCGCTAACGATCGATACCCCATATGATAAGCGGCGTAAGCAAACCAATAGTAAAATGGAGCGTCTCCATCAAAGCCGGCTTTGTATAATTGACGAAGCCACTTAAACGCCAAATCATAGCGGCCGACAAGCGCAAATGTCACTCCTAATTTGTAGCGATGCTCGAATGACATCGGATGCACTTTTTGCAACGTTTGAAGAAGCTGAACTAATTGCTGCTCCTCATGCAAATAGTAGGAAAAGACAACTTGATTACAAAGCGCATGCAAATTGCCTGGATTGTGCTGCAAAATATAGTGAATTAACGCTTTGGCCTTTTTCACTTCCCCTTTATAAAAATGGGCAAGCGCCAGATTGTTATAGGCAGACCAATGCTCTGGATAGCGTTCAACCATTTCGTTTAGTAAAGCGATCGCTTCTGTAAATTCCCCTTTTTCAAGCAACAATCGCGCTTGTTCTTGCTTCATTAATATATCATCGGAATCAAACCATTGTTCGTCTTCGTCCTCTTGCTCAATCGTTAATATTTCCAAAAGATCCTCTGTATGCTCAACAAACTCTCCGTCTGGCTCCCGTTCCATATATAGCTCCGCATATTTCATGGCTTCGCGAAATAACCCTAAATGAGCGTAATTGTTCGCAATAAAATAAAAGCATTCATTCATATCTTCATCAATATTTTCTACAATGTTTAAAAGCAGCTCATTCGATGCTTGATACTCTCCTAATTCCCCTAAAACAATCGCCAATTGGCATAAAAAAATCGCTTGCTTCGGCTCTAAATGAACAGCACGCTGCAAATATTTTTTCGCTTTATGCAAATCGCGCCGGCGATAAAATGATAATCCTTTTGTAAAGTAATACGTTCCATCTTGAATAAACGGGATAATTTTCCCCATTTCTTGTTTAATATGTTTCTCCATTGAGCCCTCCATTTTGATTTCATTCACCGAAAGAAAGTATATCATATTTTCCCTTCGGCACAATATGGATGGGCGAAAAACATTTGCTTACGGACGAGCGTGGCGCTCGGAAAGAACGCGCATAATCGCATCGAGTGATACGTTTTGCTCTCGCAAAAGAACAAGCAAATGATAAAGCAAATCCGCTACTTCCCACTGCAGCTCTTCAGCTGACCGATTTTTCGCTGCGATGATCACTTCAGCCGCCTCTTCGCCCACTTTTTTTAATATTTTATCAATGCCTTTTTCAAATAAATAGGTCGTATACGAACCTTCAGGGCGTTCTGCTTCTCGTTTGGCAATGATCGTTTCAAGCACATTTAATATTTGAAAACGATCCGGTTGAGCGTGTACCTTTTCTCCTTCTAATAAATGATGAAAACAAGAATATTCGCCTGTATGACAAGCCGGTCCTTTTGGTTCAACGAGCACAAGGAGCGCATCTTGATCGCAATCGTAGCGAATTTCGACAATTTTTTGCACGTTTCCCGACGTTGCACCTTTATGCCATAACTGTTGGCGAGAGCGGCTATAAAACCATGTTTCTCCCGTTTCCAGCGATTTTTTTAACGATTGTTCATTCATATAGGCAAGCATTAATACTTCTTTACTTTGCGCATCTTGAACAATCGCTGGAATAAGCCCCTGTTCATTAAAACGGATGCGTTCCAACTTCATCGCACATTCACTCCTTGTTGGCGCAAATAGCTTTTCACTTCTTTCACGGACGTTTCTTTATAATGAAAAATGGACGCGGCTAATGCGGCATCGGCTTTTCCTTCTTGAAACACGGCAGCGAAATGCTCGGCACTCCCCGCTCCGCCTGATGCAATCACAGGGACATCAACCGCTTCGCTCACCGTTTTCGTTAACGCAAGATCAAATCCATTTTTCCCGCCATCGCAGTCCATGCTTGTTAGTAAAATTTCTCCTGCTCCTCTTTTAACGGCTTCTTTCGCCCATGCAACGACTTCCCATTCCGTTGGGCGCCGTCCGCCGTGCGTATAGACTCGCCACGACCGCATTGATTCGTCATATTTCGCATCAATGGCAACGACGATACATTGCGAACCAAAAAACTGCGCTCCTTCTGTAATCAACTCCGGACGTAAAACCGCAGCTGTATTGAGCGAAACTTTATCGGCACCCGCGCGCAAAATGGCCTTCATCTCTTCAAGAGAGCGGATTCCGCCGCCCACCGTAAACGGAATCGCCAACTGTGCCGCTACTTGTTCGACGACTTCAATCATCGTTTTTCGTCCTTCATAGGAAGCGGAAATATCTAAAAAGACAAGCTCATCCGCTCCTTCCTCGTCATAAAATTTCGCCAATTCAACTGGATCGCCTGCATCGCGCAGCTGAACAAATTGCACTCCTTTGACCACACGTCCGTCTTTCACATCTAAACAAGGAATGATCCGTTTTGTAATCATACGTTCACCGCCTCTAACGCCTGTGCAAGCGTAAATTGGTTCGTATAGAGCGCTTTGCCGACAATCGCACCGACAATTCCATCTTCCGCAAACTCTTGCAATATTTTTACATCAGCAAGCGAGCGCACCCCGCCTGATGCAATGACGTTTTTTCCTGTCACACGCGCCATTTCGACAGCCGCTTGTACATTCGGTCCCGACAGCATCCCATCGGTGGCAATATCCGTAAAAATAAACGTTTGGGCTCCCGCTTCGGCTAGTTCTTTCCCAAGTTCTGTCGCCTTTACATGCGATGTGTTCAGCCATCCTTCCGTAGCGACAAAACCGTTTTTCGCATCAATGCCAATCGCAATGTGCTCGCCATATTTTTTCAACATCTCTTTTACAAACGGCGGATTAGCGATGGCCGCACTTCCTAAAATGACCCGAGCCACTCCATTTTCCAAATAATAAACAATATCCTCTTCCGTGCGAATGCCGCCGCCAATTTGCACATTCACGTTCAGCTTTTTCGCTACTTCAAGCACGAAGCGATCATTGATGCGCTTTCCTTCTTTTGCGCCATCAAGGTCCACCATATGAATCCATACCGCCCCTTGTTCAACGAATAAACGCGCCATCTCAAATGGGGAGTCGCCATATACCGTTTCTTTCTGATAATCCCCTTGCAACAGGCGAACGCACTTGCCGCCGCGCATGTCAATCGCTGGATAAATCGTAAAAGCCGCCATCACTCATTCCCCCTTCCTTCGACGATCGACGCATAGTTTTGTAAAATGCGCATACCGATCGCTCCGCTTTTTTCTGGATGAAACTGCGTGCCAAACACGTTTCCTTTTCCAACGACAGCTGGAACATCCACATCGTATTCACTGCTTGCAAGAACAACATCCCGATCATTCGTTTGCACATAATAAGAATGAACGAAATAAACATGTCCCTGTTCGACGTTGTCAAGGAGCGGAGAAGAGCGATGAAAGGAAAGGCGATTCCAGCCCATATGCGGCACTTTATATTTTTCTCCGTTTGCGCTCACCCCTCGAAAACGAACAACGCGTCCGTTCAATAATCGCAATCCTTGCGTTAGCCCGTTTTCTTCGCTTTCTTCAAATAAAAGCTGCATGCCAAGGCAAATCCCTAATAGAGGCGTTCCTTCCGTTGCAGCGGTGCGAATAAATTCGGACAGACCGGTTTCATTTAAAATGCGCATCGCATCTTTGAAGGAACCAACCCCCGGCAAAATGAGACCTTTCGCTTTTTTCAATTGTCTAGGGTCATCGGAAATCAAATATTCATAGTTTAAACGTTCTAACGCTTTGCTGACGCTGTATAAATTCCCCATTCCATAATCGATAATGCCGATCATTTATAACATCCCTTTCGTTGACGGTACGCCTTTTATGCGCGGATCAATCATCGTCGCTTCGTCCAATGCCCGTCCTAATGCTTTAAACACCGCTTCAATCATATGGTGCGTATTTCGTCCGTAATGAACGATCACATGCAAGTTCATCCGCGCCTCTAATGCCAATTTCCATAAAAATTCATGCACCAGTTCCACATCAAACGTCCCAACTTTCTCGCTCGGAAACTCGCCGCGAAACTCAAAATGCGGGCGGTTGCTTAAATCAATGACGACTTGCGCCAGCGCATCATCCATCGGTACAAACGCATTTCCATAACGTTTAATTCCTTTTTTATCGCCAAGCGCTTCCCGTAGCGCCTGCCCTAAACAAATGCCGATATCTTCCGTCGTATGATGATCATCAATCTCGATATCCCCTTTGGCGTCAATGAACAAATCAAATTGGCCATGCTTGGCGAATAAATCAAGCATATGCGTTAAAAACGGGACGCCTGTTTCTAAATTCGTTTTTCCTTCCCCATCGATTGCAAATGTTAACTGAATATCTGTCTCATTCGTTGTTCGCTTCACGGTTCCGCTTCGCATCGTCCATCCCCTCTTTTACTTTTTCAACCGTTCTTCAATGGCGCGCGCATGCGCCTCCAGCCCTTCTAACCGAGCAAAGGCCGCAATAGATTCGCCATTTTTTTGCAGCGCCTCTTTACTGTAAAAAATGACGCTCGATTTTTTCACAAATTCATCGACGGTCAACCCCGATGAAAAACGAGCCGTTCCGTTTGTCGGCAAAACGTGATTGGCTCCCGCAAAATAGTCGCCCACGGGTTCCGAGCTGTATCTTCCTAAAAAGATCGCACCGGCATGACGAATTTTTCCTAACAGCTGCAGCGGATTGGCCGTCATCACTTCTAAATGTTCAGGCGCCAATTCATTCACGACTTCAATCGCTTCATCGAGCGTATCCGTGACATAAATCGCTCCATATTGCTCAAGCGCTTTCTCTGCAATGGCTCGGCGCGGCAACGTCGCCAGCTGCTGTTTTAACTCTTTTTCGACCGCATGCGCCAATTTCAGCGACGGAGTCACCAACACGCTCGACGCTCGTTCATCATGTTCGGCTTGCGATAGCAAATCAGCGGCAATTTCGTTTGGGCGTGCCGTTTCATCCGCCAACACGACAATTTCGCTCGGACCGGCAATCATATCGATTGCCACTTGGCCAAATACTTCCCGCTTCGCCAGAGCGACATAAATGTTTCCTGGGCCAAAAATTTTATCGACAGGCTGAATCGTTTCCGTTCCGTAAGCAAGCGCCGCGATGGCTTGCGCTCCGCCGACCTTATACATTTCCTCTACCCCAAGTTCACAAGCGGCAACAATGACAGAGGCAGGCAGCGTTCCGCGCTCATTTGGCGGCGAAACGATGACGATTCGCTTCACCCCCGCCACTTGCGCTGGAATGACATTCATTAAAACAGAAGAAGGATAAGCCGCCGTCCCGCCTGGTACGTACAAGCCGACCGCATCTAATGGAGTCACCTTCTGGCCGAGCATCGTTCCATCGTCGCGCGTCATAAACCAAGACGTTTGTGCTTGACGTTCATGATATTCGCGAATATTTCGAGCGGCTTTGCGAATGATTTCAATCATTTTTTCATCAACGATCCAATAAGCCTCTTCAATTTCTTCTTGCGACACGCAAAGCGAATCGAGGCGAACGCCATCGAATTGTTCCGTATACTTCCTAAGCGCAGCATCCCCGTTTTTTCGTACTTGTTCAATAATCTCTTTCACCGCTTTCCGCTGCTCTTCTGTTCCGCTTTCAATCGTTCTTCGCAACGACAACGTTCCTTGCACGCGCTCAATTTTCATCGCTTGTTCCCTTCCTTTCAATGACGTGCGATAATCGTTCGACCATTTCATCAATCGCTTTGTTTTTTAAGCGGTAGCTTACTGGATTGACGATAAAGCGCGACGTTACCTCAACGATCCGCTCCAGTTCAACCAACCCGTTTTCCTTTAACGTTCTTCCTGTTGAAACGATATCGACAATGCGTTCCGCCAAGCCGATGAGCGGCGCAAGCTCAACCGAGCCGTTTAGCTTAATAATTTCCACTTGTTCGCCTTGTTCACGGAAATAAGTCGACGCAATGTTTGGATATTTCGTGGCCACGCGCGGCGCAACATCATGAACTTGACTATTCGGCAAGCCAGCAACCGCTAAATAGCATTTGCTAATGTTTAAATCTAAAATTTCATACACGTCGCGCTCCTCTTCCAACATGACATCTTTGCCCGCAATTCCGACATCCGCCACACCATGCTCAACATACGTCGCAACATCCATCGGTTTGGCTAAAATAAAGCGCAGTTGCTCATCCGGAACATCAATCATCAGTTTTCGTGAATCTTCTAAATCAGCTGGAAGGTCATATCCAGCCTTTTTTAACAGCGCAATCGCTTCCGAGAAAATACGTCCTTTTGGCATGGCGACCGTCAACATGATGGTTCATCCTTTCCCGCTTTGCCTAATAAATAGTTCACTTCATCAAACATCGCTGTGTAACGATCCATATCTCGCACGCCCGCAATGTGCTGAAGCACAACGTGTTCTCCTTGTTCTCTCTTTTCTTTCGCTAGCGTAAACGCTTCTGAAAAACGTTCTTGGCTAAAGATGATGCACGTGCGCTTTTCTTCTCTTTTTCTCTCTGCAATTGCCTCCATTAATCGATCGAGGCGCACGCTAAACCCTGTCGCAGGAGAAGAGCGTTGAAACTTTTCGAGCAATTCATCATAACGCCCGCCGTTTCCTAACAGAAAACCAACCTTTTCGGCATATACTTCAAATAGCACGCCCGTGTAATAACTCATATGACTGATGAGGCTCAAATCGATTTTGATTTCCTCCGTCACCCCATACTTTTGCAAATTCGCCCACAATTGCTTTAATTCAGAAACCGCCTTGAATCCCGCTTCCGTTTGCGTCAATTCTTCCGCTCGATCAATCGCTTCTTCGCCGCCGCGCAATGTTAACAATTGCAAAAGACGATCTTGGTCAATCGAGGAAAGCGACAGCGATTTGACATGCTCGCGATAACCGACATAGTTTTTCTCATACAAGAAACGACGCAATGTTTGTACCCGCTTTTCGTTGCCAAGAATGTCGAAAAAGAGCGCATTGACATAGCCGATATGTCCAATCGCAACCGTAAATTGACACAATCCGACTTTTTTCAGCGCTGAAATCATTAAACTAATCACTTCCGCATCGGCGTTCATCGTCCCATCGCCAATGCATTCGACCCCCACTTGCTCGAATTCGGCAGGTCGGCCTCCTTCGCGTTGTTGAGCGCGAAAAACATTGGCTGCATACGCTAAACGAAGCGGACATCCTTCCGTATACAATTTTGACGCCGCCAGCCGCGCAATCGGAGCGGTCATATCAGGGCGCAATACGAGCGTATGCCCTTCGCGATCTAACAGCTTAAATAGTTGTTGATCTAAGATCGCTGACGCTGCACCGACCGTTTCGTAATATTCTAGCGTCGGTGTTTCAATGAACTCATATCCCCAACGCTCGATTTCATTCATCATGGTTTCTCGAAGAACTCTTTTCGCTTTATAGACATTGGGCAACGTATCTCGCATGCCAAGCGGTTTTTCAAACATAAATAGTCGCGCCATCTTCCTCCGTTCCTTTCGTCCATTCACTTTAATTCGCTAATATATTAGCATATTAGCAAAGTGAAGTTTGTTATTTGTAGTTTACTCCGCCTTTTTTATTTCGTCAACTAGGAAATGGTTCGTGAAGATAAACAAAAATTCCTTTTCCCATAAAAAAATCGCGCCCTAGCTTTCGCTAAGACGCGTTCGTTCTTCTTTCGTATAAATGACGCGCATCGGATTGCCGCCGACAAACGCTCCGGCAGGAACATCGCGGTGAACGAGCGTACCCGCGGACACGACCGCACCATCACCAATGATGACGCCCGGTAAAATGGTGGTGTTCGCTCCGATCATGACATCATTTCCAATGATCACTTCGCCGAGGCGATATTCCTCCACTAAGTACTCGTGCGCTAAAATCGTTGTATTATAACCGATAATCGTATTGGAGCCAATTTTAATTTTTTCAGGGAACAAAATATCCGGCATGACCATAAAGGCGAGTGCTGTTTTTTCGCCAATTTCCATCTTTAAAAACGTTCGATACAGCCAATTTTTGATCGAAAAAAATGGGGTATAGCGTCCAATTTGAATGACGATTACATTTTTCAACACTTTCCAAAACGAAACGGTTTTGTATAATTGCCAAAGTGAATTCGCGCCGCTCACCGCATATTTCGTCGTCCGTCTCAATCACGCGTCACCCCTAAAATTTCTAGCAAATCGCTCATCTTCTCAAGCATAAAATCCGGTTCATACTTCGCTAAATGCTCCCGGCCTTTAATCGTCCATGCAACTCCTGCTGTTTTCGTTCCTGCATTTTTCCCAGCTAAAATGTCGTGATGATTATCGCCGACCATGAGCGTTTCTTCCGGATTCGCTTTTAACTGTGCGAGCGCTTTTTGAATCGGTTCTGGATGCGGCTTCGCGTGCTCGACATCATCCAGCGTAATCACGCAATCAAAAAACGGAGCAAGCTTTGTTAAATTTAACCCCATCTCAACGGTATGACGAATTTTCGTTGTCACGATTCCGAGTTTAAATCCTTTTTCGCGCAATGTTTTAACCGTTTCATAGACCGTTTCATATTCTTTCACTAACGCATCATGATGCGCATGGTTAAACGCCCGATACGTTTCAATCATTTCATCGACTCGCTCTGGATCGATTGCGACAAACGTATCATATAAAGGCGGACCAATAAAATTGAGCACATCTTCACGCGTATATTGGTTTGGATAGTATTTGTTCAGCGTATGCAAAAACGACTCAATAATTAAATCGTTTGTATTGATTAATGTTCCGTCTAAATCAAATAACACGGTATTAATGTTCATACGTCGCTTCCTTTCTTTCACGATGTTCGAAATGATTCCAAATGATGCTGACGATGGTTGTTAACAAGATCGCCGTGACAAGGCGAATCACTAAAAGCGGCCAAACAGGAATGCCGAGCGGGACGAATAAAAGCGTATCTTCAACGACAGCGTGACAAGCGACCAGAAAAATAAACGCAAGCGTCAAATCTTTTTTTGCCACTCCATCTTCTTTCACCGCTTGAATCATGACGCCCGCTCCATACGCTAGCCCGAACAACAAACCGGCTGCCATCGTCAGCGATGTATTTTCCCGCATGCCTAACAGCTTGGTGAAAGGGGCCATCCAACGCGAAAACGTGTCGAGCCATTTTAACTCTTTTAAAAATTGAATGGCGATCATAAGCGGAATAATGATAAGCGCTAGTTGAAGGACCCCGTATGCCGCCTTTTCCACTCCCGCTAATATCATCTCTCCCCAAGTCTCCGGCGCATCCGCTGCTTGCGGAACAAATCCGTATTGCGCCAATTCTTGCCCTCCATCCCACACAAGATGGATGACAAAAGCAGAAAGCAACGCCAACCCAACGCGAACAGCCGCCGTCATCGCGACGCTTACACCGACTCGCGCGGCGACTGTTGACTCCACAAGCAAGTTATGGGAAAACGAAAGCATCACCGCTAGAATAAACACTTCTTTCACCGTTAAATCAAGTGTAAACATCGCACCGATGCCCGCATACAAATTAAGGAAATTGCCAAGCACTAACACGATCGCTGCTTCTCCCGGCAAGCCGATCCACTTCATAAGCGGCGCCGCTTTGGCAATCAACCAATGCAAAATCGGTGAGTATTGCAACAACGTTACAATGACCGTAATCGGAAAAATCACTTTGCCGAGCGTCCACGTCGTTTTTAAACCGACGCCCCATCCCCTTTTCAGCGTACCAATCACTTTTGTTCTCCCCTTTGTTTAATCTTTATAACGCTCGTTTGCCAATCCTCTCACTCTTCGAAACGTCCAAATGGCAATGGCACTAATAATGAGCACAATAGAAATGAATTGCGCCATTCTGAGCGTTTCCGTTAACATCAAGCTATCTGTTCGCAACCCTTCGATAAAAAACCGCCCGATTGAATACCAAATGACATAGCTTAAAAACAATTCTCCGCGGCGCAAATTCGCTTTCCGTAATAACAACAATAAAATGAAACCAACAATGTTCCAAAGCGATTCATACAAAAACGTCGGATGATAATATTGTCCATTTATGTACATTTGATTAATGATCCAATCAGGCAAATACAAACTTTCTAAAAAGGAACGCGTAACCGGACCGCCATGAGCCTCTTGATTCATAAAGTTTCCCCATCGGCCGATCGCCTGCCCTAAGATGATGCTTGGCGCGGCAATATCGACTAACTTCCAAAACGAAAGACCGCGTTTTCGAGCGAATACCACTGTTGTCACAATCGCGCCGATTAAACCGCCGTGAATGGCCAACCCGCCGTGCCAAATTTTTGGAATTTCACTGATATGTTGTGAATAGTAATCCCATTGAAAAAGGACATAATAGATGCGAGCACACAAAATCGCAATCGGCACCGCATATAAAACGAGATCAACGAACGTTTCTTTCGAAAGGCCAAGCCGCTCCGATTCTCGCGTCGCTAACCATAGACCGAGAAGGACACCTGTGCCAATGATGACACCGTACCAATAAATGGTGATCGGTCCAAGTTGTAAAAAAACGCGATCAAGCGGTTGAATGTTTAACAACGTCATCGAATCACCTCCTTATTCGTAGTCGTGTTCCGCATCTTCAATCGCATCTGCCAAACGAGCTGAAAATTCTTCCGCTGCATTCACACCCATTCGTTTGAGACGGAAATTCATGGCCGCTACTTCAATAATAACGGCTAAGTTTCGGCCCGGACGAACAGGAATCGTCAATTTCGGAACTTCCGTATCAATAATTTTGACCTTCTCCTCTTCTAAGCCGAGACGATCATACTGCTTGTTTGGATCCCACAACTCAAGATCGATGACGAGCGAAATACGCTTATGCGGGCGAACCGCTCCTGCTCCAAACAATGTCATGACATTAATGATGCCTAACCCGCGAATTTCTAATAGATGCTCGATTAACTCTGGAGCGCTGCCGATCAGTAAATCTTGGTCTTCTTGACGGATTTCGACGCAATCATCCGCAACGAGACGATGTCCGCGTTTCACAAGTTCAAGCGCTGTTTCGCTTTTTCCGACGCCGCTTTTTCCTGTAATTAACACCCCGACACCATATACATCAACAAGCACCCCATGAACAGCCGTCGTTGGCGCTAATTTACTTTCTAAGTAGTTCGTCAAACGGCTCGCTAAGCGCGTCGTCTTCATCGGTGAACGCATGACCGGGACGGACTTACGCTCCGACGCTTCAATTAACTCTTGCGGCACTTCTAACCCGCGCGAAATGATAATGGCCGGCGTAACATCCGTACAAAGCTTTTCCATTCGCAATCGCTTTTCAACAGGCGTTAACCGTTCAAAAAAGGAAAGCTCGGTCTTTCCGAGCAATTGTACGCGCTCGGCTGGATAATAAGTAAAATACCCTGCCATCTCAATGCCTGGGCGCGACAAGTCGCTCGTCGTAATCGGACGATGAATGCCTTCCGCTCCGCTGACTAACTCTAAATTGAACTTTTCAATCAAATCTTTTGTGCGCACTTTCGGCATGCAGAAACCCTCCTTTACTTTTTTCATTGTAGCACTTTTCCAACCGCATGTGAAAAAAGAAAAAACGTTCACGCCTATGCGGAACGTTTCATCGTTTGTCACGAATCGCTTCCATCATCATATGAAAAAGTGAAAGGGCTAAGGAAGCCAACAAGGCTGCACCAAATCCGTCAATATTAAATGAATTTCCCATGAGCCACTCGGTCATCAGGAGGGTCAACGCGTTGATGACAAACAAAAACAAGCCGAGCGTTAAGATCGTGACAGGAAGCGTCAACAAAACTAAAATCGGTTTTACAAATGTATTTAAGATCGATAACAAGATACTCGCAAAAATGGCAGCGCCAATACCGGACAAATAAATCGATTCAAAATAGCCGGCAAGCGCCAGCAACAGCACCGCATTGATGAGAATACGCGCCAACCATCTCATGGCTTCATTCCCTCATTTGGCATGACAAAAACCGCAATGAGATAAATAAGCGCCAGCGGCATAATACCGGTAAAAACAAGGAGCGCAATAAAAATGAGACGAATGATGGTTGAATCAACATTAAAGTAGGAAGCAATTCCGCCGAGCACGCCTGCTAATTTCCGATCATGATAAGGCCGAACTAATTTTTTCATCTTTTCCACTTCCATTCTATTCTTCTTGTAACACTTTAATTCCTTTTATAATGTTCCAAATGACAACGACGATATTCACAATGCCGCTAAGCGCGATGCCAGCAAAAAACCAAACCGGAACCGTATCAGCATTCCAAAATGCTGAGCCGATCGCCAAAACACCAAGAACTAAAACGGTTCCAAACGGAATCAAGTGAGAAAGAAGCGCCTTTTTTACATGTCCTTTGACGACTTCATCGTTTGTGACGAAATAAACGATAATCGGAAAAAGAAACGGCGCAAACAATACACTAAAGTAGCATAGCGACGATAATAGTTTATTTGAATTCATCTTCCACCTCTCCTTTCTACACTATACATACGGAGAACATTGGAAAAAGTTTCAACGTTGAAAAAAGCCGAGCGTTACACGCTCGGCACTTCGTATCGTTGTTTCATTCTCTCGCGATCGCGCGCTAAAATCGGTTTTAAATATTGTCCGGTGTACGACTGCTCCACTTCCGCCACTTCTTCTGGCGTACCAACCGCCACAATTTGACCGCCGCCATCTCCTCCTTCTGGTCCGAGGTCAATAATGTAGTCAGCCGTTTTAATGACATCCAAATTATGTTCAATCACAAGCACTGTATCCCCATTGTCGACAAGCCGCTGCAACACTTTTAACAGGCGCGAAATATCATCGACATGAAGACCTGTCGTCGGCTCGTCTAAAATGTAGAGCGTACGGCCGTTCGAGCGACGATGAAGTTCAGAAGCAAGTTTCACCCGCTGCGCTTCTCCGCCTGAAAGCGTCGTCGCTGGTTGGCCAAGTTGAATGTAGCCTAAGCCAACATCGTAAAGCGTCTGCAGCTTTCGCTTGATTCTCGGGATGTTTTCAAAAAACTTGAGCGCATCTTCGACCGTCATTTCAAGCACTTCGGCAATGTTTTTATCTTTATACTTCACTTCAAGCGTTTCGCGATTGTAACGTTTGCCGTGGCAAACTTCGCAAGGAACATATACATCCGGCAGGAAATGCATTTCAATTTTAATAATCCCATCGCCGCGGCAAGCTTCACAACGGCCGCCCTTGACGTTAAAGCTAAAGCGTCCCTTTTGATAGCCGCGCATTTTCGCCTCATTCGTCGCCGCAAATAAATCGCGAATATCGTCAAAAACGCCCGTATACGTTGCCGGGTTGGAACGAGGCGTTCGGCCGATCGGCGATTGGTCAATATCGATGACCTTATCCAAATACTCAATGCCGCGAATTTCTTTATGTTCCCCAGGCTTTGCCTTCGCATGATGGAGCTTTTGCGCCAATGCTTTATGCAAAATTTCATTGATGAGCGTACTTTTTCCTGAACCGGATACCCCCGTCACCACGACAAACGTTCCGAGCGGAATTTTCACCGAAACATTTTTTAAGTTGTTCTCGCGCGCCCCAACAATTTCAAGCCAGCGGCCATCTGGCTGACGACGCTCCACAGGGAGAGGAATGAATTTTTTTCCTGATAAATATTGTCCGGTCAGCGAGTTTGGATTGTTCATCACTTCTTTAGGCGTTCCAGCCGCGACCACTTGTCCGCCATGAACGCCCGCTCCCGGACCGATATCGATTAAATAATCCGCTGCGAGCATCGTGTCTTCATCATGTTCAACCACTAATAGCGTATTGCCAAGATCGCGCATGCTTTTTAATGTGGCGATGAGCCGATCGTTATCGCGCTGATGCAATCCAATCGATGGTTCGTCTAATACGTAAAGCACTCCTGTCAAACGCGAACCGATTTGCGTTGCTAAACGAATGCGCTGTGCTTCTCCACCGGAAAGCGTTCCTGCGGAGCGATTGAGCGTTAAATAGTCCAAGCCGACATTTTTCAAAAAGCCGAGGCGCTCTTTAATTTCACGCAAAATGAGATGAGCGATTTTTTGTTCTTTTTCCGACAACTCAAGCTGCTCGAAAAAGGCAAGCGCCTCTGTGACTGACATCGCCGTTACTTCGCCGATATGTTTTCCGCCGACAAGAACGGCTAAGCTTTCTTTTTTCAAGCGATTTCCTTTACACGTCGGACACGGCTGCTCCGCCATATATTTTTCCATTTGTTCGCGCACATAATCGGATGTCGTTTCGCGATAACGCCGTTCGACGTTGCGAACGACTCCTTCAAATTCCACATATGTTTCGCGCACATGACCAAAATCGTTTACGTAGCGGAAATAAATTTTTTCGCCATTGCTTCCATACAACAATATATTCAGTTGCTCTTTCGGCAGTTGTTTCACCGGCACATCCATATCAATGCCGTAATGTCGGCAAACCGCCTCCAAAAGCTGCGGATAATATTGCGAGCTTTGCGGCTCCCATGGCGCAAGCGCGTGCTCGCGAAGCGTCAAGTCCCAATTCGGAATGACTAAGTCAACATCGACTTCAAGCTTTGAACCGAGACCGTCGCATGCCGGACAAGCACCGTATGGGCTGTTAAATGAGAACAGGCGCGGTTCTAGTTCGCCGATCGAAAAACCGCAATGCGGGCATGCATGACGCTCACTAAACAGCAACTCTTCTTCGCCAATGACATCGACAAGCACTTTTCCATCCGCGAGCTTCAGCGCCGTTTCAAGCGAATCGGCAAGACGGGAGGCGATTCCCTCTTTCATCACGACGCGATCGACAACGACTTCAATCGAATGTTTTTTATTCTTCTCTAGCACAATTTCTTCCGATAGATCGCGCATCTCGCCATCAATGCGCACCCGAACGTACCCTTGCTTTTTAATGTCCTCCAATGTTTTCGCGTGCGTCCCTTTCCGACCTGATACAATCGGAGCTAAAATTTGCATCTTCGTCCGTTCCGGATATTGCATGAGGCGATCGACCATTTGTTCAATCGTTTGCGACGCAATTTCAATGCCATGCTCTGGACAAACAGGACGCCCGATGCGCGCAAACAATAAGCGCAAATAGTCATAAATTTCGGTAACCGTGCCGACCGTTGAACGCGGATTGCGGCTCGTCGTTTTTTGATCGATCGAAATCGCTGGAGATAACCCTTCGATTGCATCGACATCCGGTTTATCCATTTGCCCTAAAAACTGTCTTGCATATGCGGAGAGCGACTCCACATATCGCCGCTGTCCTTCCGCATAAATGGTATCAAACGCAAGCGACGATTTTCCCGAACCAGAAAGCCCTGTCAACACGACAAGCTGGTTGCGCGGAATCGTCACGTCAATATTTTTTAAATTATGGGCACGTGCTCCTTTCACAACAATATGCTCCATTGTCAACTGCCATCACCCTTCTGCTTTTAACTCTAAAATTAAATCGCGCAACTCTGCCGCTCGTTCGAAATGAAGCGCTTTTGCCGCTTCTTTCATTTCTTTCTCCAAATCGGCAATGAGCTGCAGACGTTCCTCTTTCGTTAAATGGCGATAATCTTTCTTTGCTTCATACGTTTCTGTTTCTTCTGCTGCATAGGTCGCCCGAATGACATCTGGAATTTCTTTTTTAATCGTTTTTGGCACGATGCCATGTTCGCGGTTGTACGCTTCTTGAATCGCCCGGCGCCGCTTCGTTTCTTGAATGGCGATTTCCATCGATTTGGTGATCGTATCAGCATACATAATGACATGACCGTTCGCATTTCGCGCCGCTCGGCCAATCGTCTGAATGAGCGAGCGTTCTGAGCGCAAAAATCCTTCTTTATCCGCATCCAAAATCGCCACAAGCGACACTTCTGGAATATCCAATCCTTCACGCAATAAGTTAATGCCAACGAGCACATCGTATTTGCCGAGGCGCAAATCGCGAATAATTTCCATTCGTTCAAGCGTTTTGATCTCAGAGTGCAAATAAGCCACTTTAATGCCAATGTCCTTCAAATAGTCCGTCAAATCTTCCGCCATTTTTTTCGTCAATGTTGTCACAAGCGTCCGCTCATCGCGGGCGATGCGCTCTTGAATCTCGCCGATTAAATCGTCAATTTGTCCTTCAATTGGACGCACATCAATCGTCGGATCGAGCAATCCCGTTGGACGAATAATTTGCTCGACGACCTCTGGGCAATGTTCAAGTTCATACGGGCCAGGCGTCGCTGAGACGTAAATAATTTGATTGACCTTTTGTTCAAACTCCTCAAAGGTAAGTGGACGGTTATCGAGCGCGGACGGCAAACGGAAACCATGCTCGACAAGCACTTCTTTGCGCGCGCGGTCGCCGTTATACATGCCGCGAATTTGCGGCAACGTCACATGCGACTCGTCGACGATAATTAAAAAGTCATCTGGGAAATAGTCAAGAAGCGTATACGGCGTAGAACCAGGCGGACGAAGCGTTAAATGGCGCGAATAGTTCTCAATTCCTGGACAAAATCCCATCTCTCTCATCATTTCAATATCGTAGCGCGTCCGTTGCTCAAGCCGCTGCGCTTCCAATAGCTTTCCTTGTTCACGCAACTCCTGCAATCGCTCTTCTAATTCTTTTTCAATATTGGCGATCGCAATCTTCATCTTGTCCTCGCGCGTCACGAAGTGCGATGCCGGGAAAATCGCTACATGTTCCCGTTCGGCAATCACTTGTCCCGTCAACGCATCCACTTCGCGAATGCGTTCAATTTCATCGCCAAAAAACTCAATGCGAATGCAATGCTCGTCTTTCGATGCCGGAAAAATTTCCACAACATCGCCGCGCACGCGAAACGTTCCGCGGCGAAAATCAATGTCATTGCGCTCATACTGCACATCGACTAAGCGGCGCAATAAATGATCGCGCTCCATTTCCATACCGACGCGCAATGACACGACAAGCTCACGATATTCATCTGGCGAACCTAAACCGTAAATGCATGAAACGCTCGCAACAATGATCACATCGCGGCGTTCAAACAACGCCGATGTCGCCGAATGGCGCAATTTATCAATTTCATCGTTCGTGCTCGCATCTTTTTCAATGTACGTATCCGTTTGCGGCACATACGCTTCCGGCTGGTAATAATCGTAGTAACTAACGAAATACTCAACCGCATTGTTCGGGAAAAATTTCTTAAATTCGCTATATAGCTGCCCCGCTAACGTTTTATTATGCGCGATGACTAGCGTCGGTTTGTTCACTTCTTTAATGACATTGGAAATCGTAAACGTTTTTCCCGTCCCCGTTGCACCGAGCAACGTTTGGTGCTTCACTCCGTTTCGAATGCCTTCGACAAGTTTGGCGATCGCTTTCGGCTGATCGCCTTGTGGCTGATAATCAGAAACCAACTCAAACCGATCTTTCACACAACAAGCCCCCAATTCTGAAAATCGTAATTTTATTTTACCACATCAAAAGCAAAAAAAGCGAAAAATACGAACAAACATTCTACAAAAAATACCTGCCCATCGGACAGGTACCTCACTTTTTCAGCCTTTCAACCATTCGCTTTGAATACAAAAAACCAACGATCAGCGATGCAATGTCAGCAACAATTTCATACAATTCATCTGTATATCCTTTTACGTAAGACGCGACAAGGAGCGCCACTGTTAAAAGCGTCCCAACGTAATGATTATACGTCACACGCGTAAATAAAATCACTAGTAAAGCTGGCACAATCAGTGCAAGAATAAACCACATGATAATCCCCTCTTATCCAACGTTTGCATCCATGTGCTCATTTGGCACGAACAACAAGCCAAGCTCATGATGCTCTCCTTCAAACCAAGCGGATTGCACGAAACGGACTTCGCCGGCTTCATTCAATACTTCAAGCTTACAAAAGGCGCGATTGCGCTGCAATGCTTCGTAAAATTCCGTCTCCGTTCGCACAGCGATTCCGTTCACTTTCGCAATGACTTCGCCGACTTGTAATGCCATTTTTTCCGCAGGTGTCGCCGGCAAAATTCCTAAAATGACCAACCCATCTTTTCGCTTTGTAAAATACGGAGTGCGTTGTTGTTCGTATAGACGAGCCGCCAACGAAATCCACTCTCGCCCAATGATCGCCAGCGCCGCAACAACAATGGCAAGCGGTTGAAACCAATAGCTGCCGACGGCTAAAAGCAAAAGCAAAACAGCCAACAGATAAACACGGCGTCCCGTCCATTTGGCTAAGGCCGCTGGATGCATCGTCTGCGTCCGCTGCGAAAAACCGAGCAAAAACGGAACGAGCATGAGCGAATACGTTTGCTCTCCAATCGAAAAAATCGGCCACCATGAAACAAATGAACGAATGCCTTCTCCCGGCACAAGCAGCAAAACCGGAACGAGCCACAGCTTTTGAGAGAGATGCTCGCCAATCACGAGCCCGCGCTTGCTGACGGTTAAACGCGGCGACGTTTTTTGGCCGCCATATTTTTCAATAAGGATCGCCTCGATCACTAAAAGAAAGCTCAACAGCAAAGCAACCGTCGTCACATTTGCCTCCGCTAATGTCGGAAACCAGCTAGCAAAAAGCGGCTTTGTCCATTCCGAACGAGCAAGAAAGCTTGTCCCAAAAATCGCCACACTTAACGTATAAGCCGGAGACAAGAAACGCGCCTGCAACGTCAAGCTTAACAAAACCGTGCTCCAAGCAATGAGAGCAATCACGTCCTTCGTGACGACCATTCCGGCACCGATCGCCACCAATGAAAGCAACATCCCTAACCAAATTCCTGATGAAAAAAGCGAACGTATATCCAGCCATCCATCATATACGCGAACATGGAAGTCTTTTCGTTCTCGCTTCACCCGCAATAATCCAAAAAGCCACGCTAAAAAAATAGCGTAGTACAAAAGCGGCTGCATGAAAAAGCGACCAAAACCTTTTATGAATTCCAAACCCCATGCTTCCACAAGCATCATCCTCACTCCAACATTCATCTACTGTCCATTGTAACAAATTTCAAGCCCGTTTTGTTTACAAATATTTACGAAAATCCACTTTCTTTGCCGAATGAACACTAGTTTTGTCAACGTGAGAGGAAAAAGACAACGGCTGTCTAAATGATTACATAACATTCAATGAGAGGGAGTGGGAGAATGGAATTAAAAACGAGCACGGTCGCCAAACGGCTTGGCGTTTCAGCCAAAACGATTCAACGATGGGTGAAAAAATACGACATTCCGTGTGAAAAAAATGAGGCAGGTCATTACGTATTTGATGAACAAGCGGTCACGAAACTGGAGAAAATTAAATTTTTAGGCGTTGACGAACAGGAAAACGAACAAGCCGAGCAAATCGAGAAAATTCACGGACGGCTGAATCAACTCGAGCAAAAAATTGATCAAAAAGCGGACGATGTCGTCTCGTTTCAGCTTTTGCAACACCGCAAAGAAATGGAAGAAATGCTAGAGCAGCTCCAACAACTTGAACAGCGCCTCGCCAACCTCGAACAACAAAAAACGGTCCACATCCCGAAAGAAGAACCGAAAAAAACGAAACGCCGCGGCATCATCAGCCTATTTATTTAGCGATTCTTCAAAAAGGGAGAAAGGGTTCAGATGATGCTGAACCCTTTACTTTTTGGCCGCAAGCTTGATCGCTTCTTTCAATTGTTCATCATACTTTTCGTCACGAACCGCTTCCATCACTTTCGTTTGTAAAACGGATGCCGTGTTTTGATTAATTTTTCCTGTGACAGGAAGACCGTTGGCTTTCTGGAATGCTTTTACCGCTTGTTCGGTTTCTTTGCTGAAATATCCATCTTCCCGTCCCGGATCAAAGCCAAGCCCTTTTAACATTTGCTGAGCGCTTTTAATTTGTTCATTGTTCATATCATACGCCAATGCTTGTTCGATTTGCAACGGATGAGCGTAGAAAAAGTCAGGCTGTTTCACTTCAACATCCGGCTTAATTCCTTTTTGGTGAATCCAGTTTCCGTTTGGCGTCAGCCACTTATAAAGCGTCAATTTAATATTGCTACCGTCTTCCATCGGCACCGCTTGCTGCACGGTTCCTTTTCCGAACGTTTTTTCGCCGACTAACGGATAACCGCCCGCTTCTTTTAACGCCGCCGCTAAAATTTCTGATGCGGACGCACTGCCATTATCAACAAGTACGACAATCGGATAATCTTTTTTCTTCGTCAAGGTAGAGAAATAACGCTGCTTATTGCCATCTCGTTCTTCAATTTGCACATACGGCTTATCTTTCGGGACAAGCTCTTTTAAGATTTCTTCCACGCTTTGCAAATAACCGCCCGGATTGCCGCGAACATCAAGCACAAGCCCTTCGATTCCTTGTTTCTCTAATTTCGCTAATTTTTCTTTAAAATCTTGCGCTGTTTTTTCCGCAAACGATGTAATTTCTAGGTAGCCGATTTTTTTCCCTTCATACGTTTTGACCGAATCATACACCGTTTCAATCGGAATTTCATCGCGGACAACATCAATTTTCAATACTCCGCTTACGCCAGGACGAATCACTTCCAATCGAACGGTTGTCCCTTTTTTCCCGCGAATTTTCAATACCGCTTCGTATAAGTCCAATCCTTCTAAACTTTCTCCATTCACTTTAATAATTTGGTCATTCGGGCGCAATCCTGCCTTTTCCGCTGGCGATCCTTTAAACGGAGCAACGATCGTCACTTTTCCATCGACCATGCTCACTTCCGCCCCGATTCCTTCAAATGAAGAATCAAGAGACTCATTAAACCGTGACGCTGTTTCTTGATCCATATACACCGAATACGGATCTTTTAACGTAGCGAGCATGCCTTGAATGGCACCTTCGATCAGCTGTTCGTCATCCACTTTCTCCACATATTTTTCTTTAATTAATTTATATGCTTGCTCAACTTTTTCAAGTTCTTCCTCAGACGATGTTCCGATTGCCGGCGATTGAATGCTAATCGTGCTCTCTTCTTTTGATGGATTCGCGAATAAATGCATTCCGGCATACGTTGCTCCTGAACCGATGAACATGGATAATGCCATTAATGCTGCTGTTGTTTTCTTGTTCATTTTCTGCCTCCTCACCCTCTTATACAGGAAAGGCATCACACCTCGTGCGATGCCTCTTCCGTTTCTATATATATGAACAGCTTGTACCGTTAATGACCGTTGGGAGATGTATTTATTTTACACCGAACCGCAAATTTTCTCAACAAATACGTAAAGCACGATGAGTCAAGAATTTGCGGAAGATTTTTCTAGAAATTCGATTTTTAGGTAGTATTTAGTTTATGAACCTCTCCCACCTACACGTTGTTTAGAGGTGGGAGACTTCTCGGTGAACATGTTAAATTCTGAGAAACAAGTTGTAGAGGCAGAATATTGCTATGGATAAGAATTAGCATGGGGATAATAACGCGCTTTAATGGCGGATTTTGTACTAAAAAGACAAACTCTAAAAAAATGAAAGCCGCTTTACGATCAGCGGTCTAGTAGTAAAGCGACTTTCGAAAGTTAGCATATAGTTGTAGAGCATCATGATATGAATTGTTATTCATGTTCCTTCATGAATTTCGAATTAGATAGTCAAATGCACCTAAGGCTGCTGTAGCACCCGACCCCATTGCAATAATAATCTGTTTATATGCGCTATCCGTACAATCACCTGCAGCAAACACTCCAGGGATGTTTGTAGCACCATGCTTATCTACGATAATTTCACCGAAGCGGTTGCGTTCAATCGTTCCAGCTAACCAATCGGTATTTGGCACAAGGCCGATCTGAATAAATACGCCCTGCAATTCAATGTGATGTTCTTCTCCTGTCTCACGATCAATGTAAGAAATGCCGTTCACTTTGTCATCTCCAGTAATTTCCTTAGTTTGAACGTTCTTTAGGACCGTTACATTAGGAAGGCTGTAAAGACGCTCCTGCAGGACAGCATCAGCTTTCAGCTCCGGCATAAACTCGAGAACCGTTACATGTTTTGCAATCCCCGCTAGATCAATGGCTGCCTCAATACCGGAATTTCCACCGCCAATAACTGCGACATGTTTTCCTTCAAACAATGGACCGTCACAATGAGGGCAGTATGCTACACCTTTGTTCTTGAACTCTGCCTCGCCTGGTACACCAAGATTGCGCCAGCGAGCACCTGTTGCAATAATAACCGTTTTGCTCTTTAAAACTGCACCGTTTTCAAGTTCAATTTCAATAAGGTCTTTCTTTTCTAAACGCTTCGCACGCTGCAAGTTCATAACATCAATATCATACTGTTTGACATGCTCCTCAAGACTTGCTACAAGCTTAGGACCTTCCGTATATTTCACGCTGATGAAGTTTTCAATGCCCAATGTATCCATGATCTGACCACCAAAACGTTCAGCAACAATGCCCGTGCGAATGCCTTTACGTGCCGCATAAATCGCTGCGCTTGCACCAGCTGGTCCGCCGCCGATCACAAGTACATCAAACGGTTCTTTTTCAGCAAAATCCGATGCATCCGGAGCATTTCCCATCTTAGCAAGAATTTCCTCAAGCGACATCCGTCCGCTACCAAACAATTCTCCATTTAAGAATACTGTCGGAACTGCCATGATGCCCTTGCTTTCTGCTTCATCCTTGAAGGCCGCACCATCAATCATCGTATGTGTAATGCCAGGGTTCAGTATACTCATCAAATTCAACGCTTGTACAACATCCGGGCAATTATGGCATGTCAAGCTAATGTAAGATTCGAAATGATATTCGCCTTTGATACTTTTAATTTGATCAATTATCTTCTGATCAACTTTTGGAGGTCTTCCGCTTACCTGAAGCAGAGCCAGCACTAATGAAGTAAACTCGTGCCCCAGAGGGACACCGGCGAACGTTACACCAGTGTCTTCGCCGATGCGATTAACGCTAAAGCTTGGCGTTCTCGGCAATTTCGTTTTCTCTACCTTAATTTTGGATGACATTGTGGTCAATTCATCCACTAGAGCCAGCATGTCGCGGGAAACGCTATCGGATCCCGCGCTGACTTTTAGAACTACATCATCCTCCATCAATTGCAGATATTGGGCTAATTGTGCTTTTATTTCTGCATCCAGTATCATGGCCGCCTCCCCTTAAATTTTGCCTACAAGATCAAGGCTTGGTTTAAGTGTCTCAGCACCTTCTTGCCATTTAGCTGGGCAAACTTCACCTGGATGGTTGCGAACATATTGTGCAGCCTTAATTTTGTTAATAAGAGTGCTTGCATCACGGCCAATACCGTCAGCATTAATTTCAACAGCTTGGATGACACCGTCTGGATCGATGATGAAAGTACCGCGTTGAGCAAGACCTGTTTCTTCATCTAGTACATCGAACATGCGAGATAGCTTTTGTGAAGGGTCGCCGATCATAATGTATTCGATTTTACTGATTGCTGGGGACGTATCGTGCCATGCTTTATGCGTGAAATGTGTATCTGTTGAAACAGAATACACTTCAACACCAAGTTCTTTTAAAGTTGCGTAATGATTTTGCAGGTCTTCAAGTTCAGTAGGGCATACGAATGTAAAATCTGCCGGATAGAAGCAAACTACACTCCATTTACCTTTAAAGTCTTGTTCCGTAACATCGATAAACTTACCGTTGTGGTACGCTTTTGCTTTGAATGGTTGTACTTGTTTTCCAATTAGAGACATAATGAATCATCCTCCTAAATATAGTTTTAGAATTATGAATAGCTTGCTCAAGATATACACAAAACTATTCATTAAATTATAATAATTATTATTCGATATCTATTATTATATAATATGTTTTATTTGTCAATAAATATGATTGAATTTTTTTGTTAACCATTCAGCCCCATGGTAAAACAGGCTGAATATTTTTCTTGCCGCCTATGGCAGAAAAGCAGTCTTCTATTCATGATGAGATATGTCGGAAACTCAACTTGAGTCTATATAGAAGGACTGCTACATATGCCTTTTTTCCGCCCTTCCCCTTTTTATCCTTTGGCCAGTATTGGCCAAGGGCGAATAGGGTTTTATGCTTTCATTTATGTTCCTTCAATTGATGACTCGGAATGAGTTTTCATAAAATTTTTGACGCTATCTAAAAAAAAATACACAACTTGCTTAAACTAAAGTCTAGACAAGTTGTGTATTTTTTACTGAATATTTAATTTTTATTCCGTTTTTTAAAACGGAATATACGCCATTGGGTTAACGGCATTGGATTTTGCGGCGTTCCATGGGCCGCGATGCAGTTCAAAGTGTAAGTGAGGACCAGTGGAGTAACCGGTGTTGCCCATGTAGCCAATGAGTTGTCCTTTGTTGACAAATTGACCTTCACCGACAAGCCGTGACTCTAAGTGAGCATAAACGGTTGTATACAATTGGCCATCAATGTAGTGCGTGATAAAAATAACGTTGCCGTAGCTTTCAGAATAATAGGAACGGAATACGTAACCATCCGCCGCCGCAACGACTGGAACATCGGAACCGCGTTTGCCGATGTCAATGCCGGCATGGAATTCTCCCCAGCGCGGGCCAAACGTGGATGTAATCGGTCCATTCGCAGGACGCATAAACGCTCCGCTTGTGACAGGCGGCAAGCCTGCAGAAGATACGCTTGCGGATGACCCGCGGCTAGAAGGCGCCTTTTTGCGTGCTGCTTCCTCTGCTTTTTTTCTGCGGATAAGCTCTTGTAATTGTGTTCTCATCGCCGCTTCTTGTTTTTCAAGCAATTCTTTTTCTTCTTGCAATGCTAACTTTTTCTCGTGCTCATGTTTTTCTTGTTCTTTCAACTGCGCCATTAAACGTTCTTTCGCCGCGATTTGTTCATTTAATGTCTGTTTGAGCTGCTCTAATTCTTTTAAGCTCTGTTCTAGTTTCGAAAGGTTATCATGAAGTTGTTTCTCTTTTTCTTCTTTTAATGCTTTATCCGCTTCTTGTTCTTTAATAATTTGTCGATCCGCTTCAAAAATGGTCGCAACCGCGCTCATGCGATCGATAAAATCACTAAAGCTTTGCGCTCCTAATAATACATCCAAATAGCTAACAACTCCACCGCTTTCTTGCAAGGAGCGCGCTCTCTCTTTCAACAATTCGTTACGGCGCTCAATGCGCGCTTTCAATTCGGCAATTTCGCGCTGTAACGTCGCAATCGCTTGTTTGGTTGCTTCAACATCTTGGCGCTTCATCCGAATTTTTCCGTTCGTTTCTTCAACCGCTAAATCTAAGCGCTTGATTTCAGCCGCTGCCTTCGCTTGCTCATTTTGCAAACGATTGATTTCTTGTTGCGCTTGATTCATTTCGCTTTGTACGGCCGATTGTTTTCTCTTTACGGCATGAATTTCACTTTGTTTTTGTTGAATGTCGCGGTTCGTCACCGCAAGAGCAGGCACAACAAAACTTGTCAGCGCAAGCGCCGCCGCTGCGGCAAGCGCAACATACTTCTTCTTCACGTTAACCCCTCTCCTTTTTCTCTCTTACACTTTTAAAAAACGGTGAACAGACATCATGCTTCCCCAAATGCCGATGCATGCCCCTAACAAAAGCAACACTCCGCCAATTTGCCATGCGAACGGATAAAACGGCAATAGCTGCACAAACGTATTTTCAAGCTTTGGATGTAAAAGATCAAACACATACGAATACGCAGAAAGAACGACCGTAATCGGAAGGAGCGCTCCCAGCACGCCAAGCCAAAGTCCTTCAAGGAAAAACGGCCAGCGAATAAAGCCGTTCGTCGCTCCTACTAATCTCATAATCTCAATTTCGCGTCGACGAGCAAAAATCGTAATTTTAATGGTATTGGAGATTAAAAACATGGCCGTGAACAACAAACCGATGATTAACCCTAAGCCGATATTGCGAATGACTTTCGTTGTTGCAAATAACTTTTCGATTTGTCCTTGGCCGTATTTCACTTTATCCGCAAATTTAAACTTTTCAATTTTCTTTGCCACTTTCACTGTGTCAGTCGGTTCTTTCGTTTTCACGATAAAGACATCGCTTAACGGATTGTCTTGTTCGAATAGCTTAAACGATGAACCTTCTTCGCCGAAGCTTTTGATCAATTTCTGCAGCTCTTCATCCTTAGAAGAGTAAGTGACGCTTCCCACCTCAGGAATCGCTTCAATTTGCTTGCGCAGCGCCTCTTTATCAGCGTCCGTTGCGGTTAAATCAATATGAACACGAATTTCGACATCCTTTTCAACTTGTTTTGTGAAGTGTTGAATATTTAACATCACGACGAGAAACACGCCAACAAGCAACAACGTGACGGTTACAGCGCTAATGGAAGCGAATGTCATCCAACCATTGCGCCCGAGGTTTTTAAAACTTTCGCGAAAATGGCGTTTGAGGGTGTTAAACGTCATAACCATATTCCCCCCTTACCTCATCGCGAACGATTTTTCCACGTTCGATCGCAATGACGCGCTTGCGAATCGTATTGACGATTTCACGGTTATGCGTCGCCATCACAATCGTCGTGCCGCGCTCATTGATGCGCTCGAAAATGTCCATAATCTCCCATGACGTATCAGGGTCTAAGTTTCCTGTCGGCTCGTCCGCAATGACAATCGCAGGGGAGTTCACAATCGAACGCGCAATGGATACACGTTGTTGTTCTCCTCCTGAAAGTTCATCAGGATAAAAACGCGCTTTATGTTTTAAGCGAACTAAATCAAGCACTTCCATGACGCGTTTTTTAATATTTTTTGGCGATTCTTCAATGACTTCAAGGGCAAACGCGACATTTTCATATACCGTTAACTTCGGCAACAACTTAAAGTCTTGGAAAACAACCCCGATGTTTCGACGTAATAGCGGCACCTTGCTTTCCTTCAATTTCGCAAGGTTGACGCCGTTAATCATAATCGAGCCGCTCGTTGGCTTCTCTTCGCGATACATCATCTTAACAAACGTCGATTTCCCAGCTCCGCTCGGACCGACGACATAAACAAATTCTCCTTGTTTAATACGAACACTAATCCCATTTAATGCAACGACACCATTTGGATACGTTTTATATACATCTTGCATTTCAATCATGTGCAATCACCTGAAGCTTTTTGTCGAATAGATTTCGAGTATATCCTACACAGTCATACAAAATTCCACATTGTTCATTATAACATTATCCGCAAAGAAAATAAGCCGTATTTTATTTACATTTATATTTCAGGAATGTTACAAACAAAAAATCCGGCATCGTCTCATGCCGGATTTTGAACATTATTTTTTCGAAGCAAGCCATTCAGCCACTTTGTCAACATCTTCGCCTTGGATCAAGCCGCCAGGCATGCCGCCTCGACCGTTGGCAATAATGTTTTTAATTTCGTCTTGCGAATATTTGCTGCCGACTTTGTCAAGCGCTGGACCAACTCCGCCTTCTAAGTTTTGTCCATGACAGCTCGCACATGATTTTTTGTAAATGTCTTCAGCTGCTGAAGCCGTTTGTGTCGCGCCGCCGTCTTTTTTGTCGCTTGCGTCGTCCCCTCCTCCGCAAGCCGCAAGTACTAACGCTGTACCTGCCAATAAGCCAAACAGCTTTTTCTTCATTAGAACACTTCCCCCTTGTAAACATTTTCATACATTTGTATTATATCTCATTATTTCCATGTTAAACACGTTTAAATCCTTCGCCAAGCACTTCTGCCGCATCCATAACAACGACAAATGCAGACGGATCAATGCTTTTCACTAATTGTTTCAATTTTGTGAACTCCGCTTGTCCAACGACGCACATTAAGACCGGCCGCTCGCAATCGGTATATCCTCCGTATGCAGATAGTTTTGTCACTCCGCGGTCAATTTTATGCAAAATGGCATGACGAACTTCCTCTTCTTTATTTGTAATAATCATCGCCATTTTCGAATAACCGAAGCCAACTTGAACGAAATCGATCGTCTTGCTTGTGACAAATAACGCAATGAGCGCATAAAGGGCTCGTTCAATATCAAACACAAGCGCCGCTGTTAACACGATTAATCCGTCAATCAACACGACGCACGTTCCGAGCGACAAACCTGTGTATTTATGAATAATTTGCGCGGCCAAATCGGTTCCGCCCGTCGATGCTTTTCCGCGAAACACAATGCCAAGCCCCATTCCGACGCCAATTCCGCCAAACAACGCGCCAAGCAGCGGATCATTCGTCGCTGGAGCAACATTGTGCGTCAAATAAACGACAAACGGCAAAAAAGCTGTGCCAACTAATGTTTTCACGCCGAATTGTTTTCCAAGCAACACGACACCGGCGATAAAGAGCGGAATGTTTAACGACCATTGCACATATGCCGGCTGCCAGCCAAGGGTGGCATGCAAAATCGTACTAATCCCGCTCACCCCGCCTGAAGCGACACGATTCGGCAATAAAAAAAGATTAAACGCAATCGCGACAATCGCTGAACCAAGCAAAATGTATCCGTATTCGATCATAAGCTCAACTTTTGGATGAATCGTTCTTGCTCCCTTTCTTGCCATGATGTTCCCACCTTCCTTTGTGAGTATAGCATTCCCTTTTTATCAAGTAAATGCCAACGGGTTAACGCAATAATGATTTAACAAGATAAATAAAAAAAGCGCTACGTGCGCCTTTTGAACCAAAAAAATAGACCGACAACAATTGGTCGATCGAAGGCTTTCATTTCTATTACTGTTCGATTCTTGCGGTCTTTGTTTCAACATCAAACAGCCTTTTGTTCAACACTTGAATTTGGCTTTCTTTTACATCCACTTGTTTCTTAATATGAGTTAACATCCCCATAATTGTCTCTTCTTGGTGAACTTCAATGCGTTGCACCGTTTCCTTAATGAATTGAACATCTTGCTTCGCATGTTGCATATCTTGTTGTAGTTGCTGAATATCCTGTTGCACGACCCGTATATCTTGTTTCATGCCTTGCGTATCTTCCTGTAGCTCGCGAATGTCCTGTCTCATTTCGCACATCTCTTGTTTCATACCTTGGATATCTTGTTGCATTACTTGCATCTCTTGCTTCATGCCTTGGATGTCTTGCTGCATCACCTGCATCTCTTGTTTCATGCCCTGGATGTCTTGCTGCATCACCTGCATCTCTTGTTTCATGCCCTGGATGTCTTGCTGCATCACCTGCATCTCTTGTTTCATGCCTTGGATGTCTTGCTGCATCACCTGCATCTCTTGCTTCATGCCTTGGATGTCTTGCTGCATCACCTGCATCTCTTGTTTCATGCCTTGGATGTCTTGCTGCATCCCATCTAAGCGGTGATGAATTTCCTCTTGGCCTTTTAACAATTTCATTAATAACTTTTCCATATCGCTCACCCCCTTGGTCGTATTGTACCATATATCAAGACGATGGACATGCCTTTTCCAAACAAAAAGGATGGCTGTTCGCCACCCTTTACTTTAACTTTGAACGCAAATATGCATCGATAAATACGTCGATTTCTCCATCCATGACCGCTTGCACGTTGCCGACTTCGACATTCGTGCGATGATCTTTCACAAGCGAATACGGATGGAACACGTACGAACGAATTTGGTTTCCCCATCCGATTTCTTTTTGCTCACCGCGAATTTCAGCTAGTTCCGCTTGTTGTTCTTCCAGTTTCTTTTGATATAGCTTCGCTTTTAACATATTCATCGCTTTTTCGCGGTTTTTAATTTGCGAACGCTCGGATTGACACGTCACAACGATGCCGGTCGGAATGTGTGTAATGCGCACAGCCGAGTCGGTCGTATTAACGTGCTGTCCGCCCGCACCGCTTGAGCGATACGTATCGACTTTAATTTCATCCGGACGAATTTCCACTTCAATATTGTCATCAAACTCCGGCATCACTTCGCATGAAACGAACGATGTATGGCGACGGCCGGAAGCGTCGAATGGGGAAATGCGCACAAGGCGATGGACTCCTTTTTCCGCTTTCAAATAACCGTAAGCGTTATGCCCTTTAATGAGCAACGTAACGCTTTTAATTCCTGCTTCTTCGCCCGGAAGATAATCAAGCGTTTCAACTTTGAAGCCTTTTTTCTCTGCCCAGCGCGTATACATGCGTAAAAGCATCGATGCCCAGTCTTGTGACTCCGTTCCGCCTGCGCCTGGGTGAAGTTCTAAAATCGCATTGTTTTTGTCATAAGGTTCATTTAACAATAGCTGCAGCTCAAATTCGCTAAAATCTTTTGTTAGCTTTTTCGCTTCCGCCACAAGCTCTTGCTGCAATTCTTCGTCAGGCTCTTCTTTGACGAGTTCATACGTCACTTCTAAGTTTTCAAACCGTTCTTCTAATTGGCGGAATTCGTTCACTAAATCTTTTAACGCATTCGCCTCGCTAATGACCGCTTGCGCCGCTTTTTGATCATCCCAAAAGTTCGGCGCCGCCATCTGTTCCTCTAATTCACGAATGCGTTCTTCTTTCGTTGCGAGGTCAAAGAGACCCCCTAATATCCGCTAATCGCTTAGCCATTTTCTCAAGCTCTTGCTTAATTTCCACTAAATCAATCATGCTCTGTCACCTCGGTACTTATTGTATTCAAATCATCGCAAAGAAGCAACAAAGGAAAGCGAGGGATTTCTCCCTCACTTAACGTCCGCAACAATGTTTATATTTTTTGCCGCTTCCGCAAATGCACGGATCGTTCCGGCCGATGTCGACCGCTTTTCTCACCGGCTTCCGTTTCGCTTTTTCTTCGCCTTCTTTCGGATGAACCGCTTCCCCTTTGGCCACTTCTTGGCGCTCTAAGTTGTTTTGGATTTCCGCTTTCATAATGTAGCGCGCCACTTCTTCTTCAATCGCGGCAATCATGTTTTCAAACATCGCATAACCTTCCATTTGATATTCACGAAGCGGATCGATTTGACCGTATGCGCGCAAATGGATTCCTTGACGCAATTGCTCCATCGCATCAATATGTTCCATCCACTTCATATCGACCGCGCGAAGGACGATGACGCGTTCAAATTCGCGCATTTGTTCAGCTGGAATGCGGCTTTCTTTTTCATCATAACGCGCCTTCACTTTCTCCCAAATGAGCTCGATCATTTCTTCTGGCTCTTTGCCGCGCAAGTCGTTGACCGTTACGTCTCCTTCAGGAAGAAGGTTGGCATTGACATAGTCGATGATGCCTTTTAAGTTCCAATCTTCCGGCGCTTCTTCCTCTGGCGTGTGCGCTTGAACGACGCGCTCAATGACGGATTGAATCATTTTTTCAACGATGTCGCGCAAGTTTTCTGAATCAAGCACTTGGAAGCGTTGACGATAAATAATTTCGCGCTGCTCGCGCAATACATCGTCATACTGCAACAGCTGTTTGCGCGCATCGAAGTTATTTCCTTCAACGCGTTTTTGCGCAGATTCAACCGCTTTCGAAACGATTTTACTTTGAATCGGCTGCGAATCATCCATGCCGAGTCGATCCATCATCGCCATGATATTTTCTGAACCGAAGCGGCGCATCAGTTCATCTTCAAGCGACAAATAAAACTGTGATACGCCCGGATCACCTTGACGGCCCGCGCGACCGCGAAGCTGGTTGTCGATGCGGCGGCTTTCATGGCGCTCCGTACCGATCACGGCCAATCCGCCAAGCTCGCGCACCCCTTCACCAAGCTTAATATCAGTACCGCGACCAGCCATGTTCGTCGCGATCGTCACCGCTCCTTTTTGACCGGCTTGAGCGATAATTTCCGCTTCTTTCGCATGGTTTTTCGCGTTCAACACGTTATGGCGAATGCCGCGCTTCGTCAACATTTTTGAAAGAAGCTCAGATGTCTCAATCGACACCGTACCGACGAGCACAGGCTGCCCTTTCGCATGGCGCTGGGCGATATCCTCAACAACCGCGCGGAACTTGCCTTCCATCGTCCGATAAATTAAATCTGGACGGTCTTCACGAATAACTGGCTTGTTCGTCGGAATGACGACGACTTCCATGTTGTAAATGTTGCGGAACTCTTCTTCTTCCGTTTTTGCTGTTCCCGTCATTCCCGCTAATTTTTCATACATGCGGAAATAGTTTTGGAACGTAATCGTCGCCAGCGTCATCGACTCGTTTTGAATCTCAAGCCCTTCCTTCGCTTCGATCGCTTGATGCAATCCGTCGCTATAACGACGTCCGTGCATCAATCGCCCTGTGAACGGGTCAACGATGACAACTTTGCCATTTTCCACGACATAGTCGACATCGCGCTGCATGACAACATGCGCACGCAACGCTTGGTTAATATGATGATTGAGCGTCACATGTTTGAGATCGAATAAGTTATCGATTCCAAATGCGCGCTCCGCTTTGTTGATTCCTTCTTCCGTGAGCTGCACGCTTTTCGTTTTTTCATCGTATGTGTAATCGACATCACGCTTGAGCGTACGCACAAAGGCATTGGCTTGAATATAAAGCTTTGTCGACTTTTGCGCTGTACCGGAAATGATGAGCGGTGTACGCGCTTCGTCAATTAAAATTGAGTCAACTTCGTCAATGACCGCAAAGTGAAGCGGACGTTGCACCATATGTTCTTTATAAAGAACCATGTTGTCGCGCAAATAGTCGAATCCGAACTCGTTATTCGTTCCGTACGTAATGTCCGCATTGTACGCTGCCTGTTTTTCTTCGCGCGACATGCCGCTTAAATTTAAACCAACCGTTAAGCCTAAAAATTCGTATAGTTTTCCCATTTCGTGCGCGTCACGGCTCGCTAAGTATTCGTTGACCGTTACGACGTGCACGCCTTTGCCTGTGAGCGCATTTAAATACACAGGCATCGTCGCTGTTAACGTTTTTCCTTCCCCTGTTTTCATTTCGGCAATATTGCCTTCATGAAGGACGATTCCACCCATAATTTGCACTTTATATGGATACAAGCCGAGCACGCGCTTCGCACCTTCGCGCACTACAGCGAACGCTTCGACCAGCAAATCATCCAGTGTTTCGCCTTTTTCTAGGCGAGCTTTAAACTCGTCCGTTTTTTTGCGCAGCTCCTCATCCGAAAGCTTTGCCATCTCCGGACCGAGTGCATCGACTTGATCCGCGATTTTTTCCAATCTAGCAATTTGGCGTTTGTTTGGGTCAAACACCTTTTTCAATACTCCAAACATGGTATGAACGCTCCTTGTTTCAATAGAATCACCTAGTTTACATCATATCACTTACACGAATGGGTGACAACTGAGACGTGGGGAAATGGAAGAGAGGACCAAGAGGAAAAGAAAAAACCAGCCTTCCAGCTGGGGGAATTCATCACATTTTGCTTCGAATCGCTTCAACGGCCCCTTCCAAATGCAAAACGCGCTTATTGAGCGCATACATTTCAAAGCTTTTTTCTTCCAGCTTGCGATCCATATTCTGCAACAACGTATAAATATCATCGGCAAGCTGATTTTCTAAACGGAAAACAGCCCCTTTCACCTCAGATACTTCTTGCTCGACACGATCAAGACGACCTTCAACGCGATCAAGACGGCCTTCAACGCGGTCAAGACGACTCTCGATGCGATCAAGACAACCTTCAACGCGATCGAGGCGGCCTTCGACTTGAGAGACCGCTGTTTTCACATCTGCCATTTCTTTTTCTAGACCGCTTAAGCGTGCATCCATATTCGCAAAGCGTTCGTCAATCTGAGTAAAACGTTCATCGATCTGCTCAAAGCGTTCATCGATTTGCGCAAAACGCTTGTCCATCTGATCGAACCGATCGCGCATTTCTCCTTCCAATCGTTCAAAACGCGTTTCCATTTGATCGAATTTCGACAAAATTTGCCGCAAAATCGCCTCCATGTTTTCACCTCCTTTCAACCATTATAACACAACACCCCCGCATGTCGCGGGGGTGGAGAGTTAGTTCGCCTCAATTAAACCGTATTTGCCGTCTTTACGGCGATAAACGACGTTTGTACGATTTGTTTCCGCATTGATGAATACGTAGAAGTTATGACCAAGCATGTTCATCTGCAAAATCGCTTCTTCGCTATCCATTGGCTTTAAGCTAAAGCGCTTCGTGCGCACAATTTCGAATTCCTCTTCTTCTTTTTCCTCAGAAGCAACAGGGGCGCTCGCTGATACAAAGAAACTTTTCGCATCTTTTTCGCGGAATTTGCGATTCACTTTTGTTTTATGTTTGCGAATTTGTCGCTCTAACTTGTCAACGACAAGGTCGATGGCCGCATACATATCGTCATGGCGCTCTTCCGCACGCAACAATAATTGCGGCATCGGAATCGTCACTTCAATTTTTGATTGTTTATCGTTATATACTTTTAAATTAACGTGTACATGAACTCCTTCCGTTGATTCAAAATAACGCTCTAATTTGCCGATTTTTTTCTCAACATATTCTCTTAATGCTTGTGTAACCTCAATATTTTCACCGCGGATGTTGTACTTCATACGCTGCGCCTCCTTTTGTAAAAGGTTGTTTATATATTTCTACAATTCCCTACAAAACTCCTTCTAAAACGGCAAACTTTTTGTGACAAAACATTGAACAAATACGTTTGAAAACCTTCGTCCGCATTTTAAAAAATCCGTACGGCGAAACGATTAAATCACCGTTTGAAATCGACCTGCGCAAAGAAGTGAACGTGACCATTGTAGAAGCATTTTAAAACCCCCTCGCCAAAGCGAGGGGGTTTTAATGCTCAACATATGGGCGCAACAGCGCCATCATTCCCGTTTTCCACGCTTCAAACGCAGGAGCTAAATGCTTTTCCACGATTTCCTGCTTCGCATTCGGGTCATCTAGCTTCCCATCCAACTTCCACGCCTCATCGGCTACCGCAGAAAAACGAGCAATTTCCTCTAACACCGCACGATCATCCGCAAAAAAGCGTGCGAGCGAACTCCGATTCGTCTCATCAATTTGTCCGAACGCCATAAAAATATCCGCAAGCACAACATCTCCTTGCGTTCGCTCATAGTTTGTAAAACTTTCACATACATACGCAAATCCTTCTTCAATCGTCTCTAAAAGCGCCACATACTGCTGGATAACTGCTAATTGTTCATGCGATAATTTCACCATTTTCATACCTACCTTTTCTTATCATAAAACATGCCATCAATAGACAGTGGTTCATACGGATGATTGTAATGTTTAACAACCGTTTTCGTTTTTTTCGTTTGCTTCAAGTCGAACTGAATTTGTTGCTTCAATTGCTGTAACTTTTCATCAATCTCGGCATTCAATGTCACTATTTCTTGCCCCATCTTCCGCTCTTCCGCAGTAAAAGAAGAAGGGAGCTCCGCAAGCAACCGCTCCCTCTCCTCAAGCAACTGCTCAATCCGAGCGATCACCTCATCGCGCTTCTCCTTCGATACAGGCTCTCGCAACACATTCGCAAGCTGCCTCGTCGCTTCCAACAGCGTAAAAACAACGCTCATCACGCTTGTCCACCTTGCGCATATTGACGTTGACGATTGATTTGAATCACTTGCTTCCACGTATCGCGAAACTCAGTCACATATCCTTCGACTTCGTCCAAAATCGCCGCATCATTTTTAACGTTCGCTTCGACAAGCCGGCGGTAAATGTAATCATACATCGTCATCATCGACTTCGCCACTTCATATTCCATATTGAGCGTCACCATCAGCTCTTGAATAATCTTTTGCGCCTTCAATAAATTCGTGTTGCGAGCTTCAACATCATTCTCCTCAATCGCCTTTTTCGCTTGCAGAATAAACTTCAAGCAGCCGTTATAAAGCATCAGCGTCAATTCACCCGGAGACGCTGTTTGCACCGCGTTCACCTGATAGTTTTGATACGGATTGTTCGTTGCCATTTATCTCACTCCTTTACCTGCTTCACTTTATTGCGCTCCACCGAAAAAGGCGTTCATTAAATACATACTTTGCTCGTTCGAGCGTTGGATCGCTTTCTCCATTGCGGTAAATTGACGCCAATAGCGATCCTCGATTTGTTTGAGACGGTCTTCAAAACGTTTAATTTGGTCGTTAATATTATTTAAATCGCGGCCAATGGCGAACTGCTGATTCGTCCAAATCGTCTTACCAGCTTTTTGTTCGACTTTGCTAATGGTGTCTTTAATTGTATCACGTAAACGGAGGGTGATCCCTTTTTCGGAGTAACTGGTTTTGGTTTTATCATTGGTGTTGTAGTTATTAAATAGGCGGTAAATCGCATCCGGATTTTCTTGAATTTTCTCGCGCAACTTTGTCTCATCAATAATTAATTTACCGCCATCTAAATAGTTAGGCGAGGTAGTAATACCGATTTCCGTCAGCTGAGAAAATCCACTCGTAATATTAGAACCTTCTACTTTCGTGTAAAGGTCCATTCGCATTTTGTTTAAACCGCTCGATAAAATCGAATCACCGCGGAGAAGACCGCTTTTCGCCTTTTCTTCCCAAAGCTCAATCTGCTTGTCCGTCATCGCTTGCTTTTGTTCATCGGTAAGCGGCGGATAATCGCGATAGCGCTCTTCTTTCAGCTTGGCGTTAATTTTGTCGATGACTTCGTTGTATTTGTCGACAAACCCTTTAATCACGTTAAACATCGCATCGGTGTCACTGGACGTCGTAATAGTCGCTGTACCCTCTTTTTTCAGCGTATACGTAACACCGTTGATCGTAAACGTATTCGTGGAACGACTTGTTGTAAAACCGTTAATCGTAAATTGCGCATCGGTTCCCGCAATGAAGCTATCTTGTGCATCAACATCCCCGTCACCATCGGTATCCTCAAGCTTACGTCCATTAGCAGCGTTGATAAAACCAAGCTTTTTGAAAAATTCAGCCGTAATATTGTCACCAATAACTAAACTTGCTTTTGACCCAGTATCTTTCTTTGTGATAACAATTTTACCTGTCTGCGTATCTCGGAACACTGTAACTCCTAAGTTAGGATCGTTATTTAACTGCGAAATGACAGAATCTAGTGTAGCACCGGCTTTTACCGTAATCGTCACCGGATTGGTGGCAAGGGGATTCCCATCGCCGTTAGTAACAGAGATAGTCAACGTTGTATCCGTATCAACGGTTATACTATCTACACGATCCAAAGAAATCCAAGTCGCTGATGTCGCAATTTGCGTTACGTTTATAGTTGTGCTTATATTCGCAGCAGAAGAATTCGCTGTTGCAGTGACGACACTTTCATCTGAACTTGTGACTTTCTTTTTTAACATGCTGCTTTGCAATGTTAGATTGTTAAAAATATAGTTATCAAGATCTTGCAATAAAGTATTCATCGAACGATAATCATCGCGCTGCCATTCGAGAAGTTGCTTTTTTTGATACAGCTTATCAAGCGGCATTCGCTCCACTTTCATTAAGTCCTTGACGATCTGATCAATGTCCATTCCGCTCGCAAGACCGCCAATACGCATTGTACTTGCCATTTCCACTCACCACCGTTAAATTTTTTTATCGACAATTAAACCGACAAATTCCATCATCGCCGCATATATATCCAACAACTTTTTCGGCGGGATTTCGCGAATGACCTCATTCGTCCGTTCATTGATAATTTGCACGTAATACTCCTTCAATTCATCATGCAGCTCAAATTTGATGGACGTATGGCTTGGCTGCAGGAATTCGTTTAATCCTTTGACAACTTCTTCTAGTTTTTCTTTTGGGATGTCTTGCTGCGGAGTTTCGAAGGTGCCCGTATCATTCTGATTCTGTGTTGGCGATTGTATCATGCTGCTGACTTTTTCCTTGCGAACATTCTCATACAAATAAGAAAGAGAATGGGAAGAAACCCGCTCCACCGTCATTGTGCTCGCTCCTTTGCATGAACACTTTCTATGTTTTATATCGGATGGAGATGGGGAGTTGTGAAGGGGGAGGGAAAGGAAATAACAAAAATCAGGAAGATAATTTCAAAATTTGAATATCCTCCTTGCTATCCTCGTAGCCTTTCGACAAATTCAGTAACAATAAGAGCTATGAACATTAAGCTGCACCCCCTTACTAATCAAAAGGGACACAATTCTGCGAAATCCTTTTTCCCGAAAATCATCAGGCATAATAGCAATAAATTCGTAGTCTTTCAACGACTGAAAAAATTCCATTTTTCTATCCGCTTTTTCTGTATAAGTTTTATAACGATTCGAACCATACAAACCAAAATACTCGATTATGAATTTCCGATGATTTTGATAGATAACCCAATCAGGAATATACACTTCTTCATACCGATTGTTCATAAAGCGCTGGCTTTCTCTCTCTACTTTCGCTGAAACGATGGTCTGAACTAAAAAATTATGGATCGCCAATTCTTCTTTTGAATCGCACAATTGTCCGTCAATCCCAACTAGCAAATTAAATTCCTCAGGCTGAAATGTATGTTCGGGGAATGATTCCATAATCCAACGATAAAATTTACTATCATAATGCCGATCAACCATACTGATAAATCTCGGGAAATGTTTTCGAAAATAGGCTCGATTTAAAAGTGGAAGCGATTCTCTGCCAATCTTTCTCTTTTCACAAAAAGTTCTTAATGCTTGCACTCTGTTCTTTTGAGAGTGCCAATATTGATTTGGTACCCGCTGGAACTCTGTAATGTCATATTTACCTGGAAAAACAGCGTTCACAATTTCGATTGGCGAACCGTTATATTCATTTAACAGTCCCCCTAATCCCTCTTGCATTAATCTTTTTTTCGTAATAACCTTTGGGACATCCTCCTCCGCTATCCCTTCCTTTTCAATCAAGTCCATGATGGAACGTTTCACATTAGAAATATCCTTCCAATATCCATTTGGTCTCATATGAAAGCTATCAGCAGAGAATGAACCTGGAAAAAGAGATAATATCAATTTCGATGGGGAATTTTGGTGAGTTTTTAGTGCAGCGCTAAAACGGTATTTGATCAACATCTGTTGCGTTACTTTCTTAGGGGCATCTTCTAAGGAGATATTTTCTCTCTCTAACATCTCAAGGAATTGTTCTCTCAAAAAATTGCTATTGTTTGCATAGTGGTAGGGAATTTTTTTAAAATCTGTTTCTTTAAATACACCAGGATATAAAGTATCGATCAAGCGAAACGGAGAATCACCATATCGCTTTAGCGGGTTAGAAAATCTCCATTTAATTAACAAATCATAATTAACCTTTTGCGGTATCTCCTCTATCCTTATCCCCTCTTTTTGCAAATGCCATTCTAATCGATCTCGTATATTTTGAGTGTTGTTCCAGTAATTAATCGGCACTCGACTGAAATCGAACTCATTATATCGGCCGGGATATACAAATTGAATTAATTTAGGAATAGACTTGAAACGGTTTAAAGCTCCCCAAAGCTTCTGTTCTTTTATGACAGCTCTGTTGATCTTGGGTATTTGCTCCTTCTTCAAGCCAAGATGTACTTCTAATGCATAACGAACAATAATGATTACGTTTTCGCCTTTTTCCCACGTTCCTGGAGGAAGAACCTTTCTTTTTCCGCTGATGATTTCCTTATAGAAGTTCACAATCGGCAATTCAGATAACTCGGAATGACAAATGCTTCGATAATAATTTAGATAATCCATATGATCACCTCTAATTCATTATAACACAAATACGAATATATGTTCTGTTAAACCCTAAAAAAATAGAGCCTACTAATTTAGTAGACTCTTTGATTTATTATTTTCTAAACAGATACCTATTCACTTCAATGACATCAGCAAAAGTAATTCGAGGATGCTTGTAACATACTAATTAGGATACCCACTCAATAAGAACTACCTTAAAAGTTCTAAGCGTTTTATAGCTCTTTCATATTGTTCATTTGCTGCTTGTTGATAGAATGAAATAGCTTTATCTGTATTGCCAAGAATCTCATGGAATACTCCTAAATTATAAGAAGCAAGAAAACTTCCCGTTCCTTTCACACTGTCATACTTATCCGTATCTCCTATTTCTAAACATCGAAGAAAAGATTGTTCAATGAGCGGAAATAAATGAATATATTTATTGACATTGCTAAAAATTAAGTCCATATAAAATAAACCGCATGCGAAATGGAAATCTGGAGAATCGGCAAATCGGTCCCGCTCGGTTTCAATTAATTTTAAACCTTTTTCGAACGATTTATTTCCTATAATCGTATATAAATAATCAATGATTAGACTATGGCGGTACCATGATCCCAATGGGGCAAGATGATAACTTTTTTCAAAATATAATTCTGCTTGTTGCAGTTGTTGCTGCAACTTGTATTGTTTTCCTACTTGATACAAAACATAATCGTTAAGAGGATCTCTTTCCAACTCTAGCAACAACAACTTGAGGTTTCGATCCGTTTTATCTGTATAAACATATCCATCATGATATACTTCTATATCTAAGTTTTCTCTTGGTAATTTAGATTCTACCTGCTCATGAATTCTTCCGACATATTTTACCCCTTTAGGCAGTAATCGAGATAAATAAGACTGTGCATACCTCTTCTCGCCATCTTGAATAAACTCATCAATCCTTTTAATCCGACCAATTACTTTGTCATTTTTTTCTATAAAGTTACGTATAATGCTTCCGCAGTTATTAATAATATATTCATCTGCATCCAATACTAAGTTCCAATCACTTGAGGATTTTTCAAGTGCGTAATTCCGAGCGGCAGAAAAATCATTCACCCACACAAAATCAAATACTTTGGCACCAAATGAATAAGCTATTTCCTTTGTACGATCTGTAGATCCTGTATCGACAATAATCATCTCATCAACAATATCTTTGACACTTTGCAGACAACGGCTAAGATGTCTCTCTTCGTTTTTTACAATCATGACTAATGCTAATGTCGTCAAGATTTCACCCCATAAACTTTAATAAATTCCTTTAACGCCTCTCGCCAATGCCTTAATTCTTTAAATCCATTTAATCGTAGAGCCATATGATCCAATACAGAATATAGAGGGCGTTGAGCAGGTCTTGGATAATCTTTTGTTTTACATGGATTAACTACTATATTAACATTAGCCTCTTCGAAAATGGTTTTTGCAAATTCATACCAAGAGCAATGGCCTGAATTAGAAATATGGTAGACTCCATATTTTTCAGTCTGAATAAGTTGAAAAATGCAGCTAGCTAAATCAACTGCATAAGTTGGACATCCAATTTGATCATCAACGACAAACAATTCTTTTTGTTCTTGTGCAAGTTTTAACATTGTTTTCACAAAATTATTTCCATGTTTCCCGTAAACCCACGATGTTCGAATAATAAAAAATTTAGAGTGAAAGTCTCTTACAAAATGTTCACCAGCTAGTTTACTTCTTCCATATACGCTTATCGGATTCGTAACAGCAAACTCGTTATAAGGTACGTTTGCGGTGCCGTCAAACACATAATCGGTACTTATATAAACCAACTTAGCACCTATATGTTCTGACGCTACGACTATGTTTCTTGTTCCGTATGCATTCACTAAAAATGCTTGATCTGGTTTGGACTCTGCTGCATCTACCTTTGTATAGGCAGCAGCGTGAATAACAACATTAGGATGGATATGGTCAATAACACTTTTCACTTGCTGAAAATCCGTTATATCGAGTTCTGCTCGTCCATATCCATATACTTCATATTCCATGTCTTTTAACAATTTGACCATTTCTGTGCCTAATTGCCCTTTCGCACCAGTAACTAATATTTTTTGTTTACTCATTCTCTTTCACCATATTGCTTTTGATAATAAGCCATGTACTCTCCGGACTTAATACGTTTCCACCAATCTTTATTATTGATATACCATTGAATCGTTTCCTCAATTCCCTTGTCAAACGTATATTGTGGTTTCCATCCGAGTTCTGTCATAATTTTTGTAGGATCGATTGCATAGCGACGGTCATGCCCTGGGCGATCGCTTACATATTTAATTAACGACTTTGAAACCCCAAGTTTTTCAACAATTAAATGGACTATTTCGTTATTTGTCCGCTCATTATGCCCACCAATATTATATACTTCCCCTGGCTTGCCTTTATGAATAACTAAATCAATAGCGGCGCAGTGGTCTTTAACATAAAGCCAATCACGAATATGTTGACCATCACCATAAATAGGAAGCTCTTTCCCTTCTAATGCGTTTGTTATGATTAAAGGGATTAGCTTTTCAGGAAAATGGTATGGTCCATAGTTATTCGAGCAACGTGTAATATTCACATTTAATCCATATGTTTTATGATATGCCCTTACAAGCAAATCCGCACTAGCCTTGCTTGCTGAGTAAGGGCTGTTTGGAGCAAGCGGAGTTTCTTCCGTAAAATAACCTGTATCTCCTAAACTTCCGTACACTTCATCGGTAGAAATTTGGACATACTTTTGAATATTGTTCGCCTTTGCGACATCTAACAATACCTGAGTCCCCAATACGTTCGTTTTAACGAAAATACTTGGGTCAGAAATACTGCGATCCACATGTGATTCAGCAGCGAAATTAACAATCACATCAATATGATAAGACTTTACAATATAATCAACAAGTTGATAGTTTCTAATATCACCTTTAACAAAGACATACTGTGGATTTTCTTGAATATCTTTTAAATTTTCCAAATTACCAGCATAAGTTAATAAGTCATAATTAACGATTTTGTATTCAGGATATTTTTTCAACATATAACGCACAAAATTACTACCGATAAAGCCTGCTCCACCGGTTACTAAAAGATTCATAGAGTTCTCTCCCACATAAAATTAATTTCTGCATCCGCTAACAATGGATGATTTGCATCTTTTTCCGAAAGAATAGGATCAGTTACTGGCCAATCAATCCCTAACGCCGGATCATTCCAAAGAATTCCCCGATCATGCTCAGGTGAATAATATTCGTCAACTTTATATTGAACTTCTGTGTTCTCTACCAATGTACAAAAACCGTGTGCGAACCCTTTAGGAACTAACAATTGTCGTTTATTGTCCGCACTCAAAATAAATCCTTGCCATTTTCCAAACGTCGGTGACCCTTTCCGAATATCAACGATCACATCATAAATAACACCGCGAGTAACACGAACAAGTTTTGTTTGGGCTTTCGGATTTAATTGATAGTGTAACCCACGAATCGTTCCCGCTTTTACGGAAAGAGAATGGTTATCTTGCACAAATCGGATATCGAAACCTAATTTACGAAATGTTTGTTCGTTATAACTTTCCATAAAAAAACCGCGCTCATCTTTATATACAGTAGGCTCAAATATAACTGCTCCATCCAATTCGGTTTGAATAATCCTCATATGGTTTCATCCTTCAATTATTTTCATATTCTTATTAAACAAGCTACCGAAATCGACATCTTTAGCAAGTTCATTGGCTCGCAAATAGGATGCATGCGTACCGGCATCCGTCCACCATCCATTCAAAATATCATACGTAAGTTCATTTCGTTCAATGTAAGCATTATTCACATCCGTAATTTCTAATTCGCCGCGTGCGGACGGTTTTAACGTTTTAATAATGTCAAATACTTTAGCATCATACATATAAATTCCCGTAACTGCATACCGGCTTTTAGGCTTCTTTGGCTTTTCTTCAATACTCTTAATTCGATCACCTTCAAGTTCAGGTACCCCAAATCGTTCAGGATCCTTAACTTCTTTAATTAAAATTTTCGCTCCTGCTGCCTGTTTTTTAAAGTTTTCAACATAAGGAACAATGCTGTCAGAAAATACATTGTCCCCTAAAATAACTGTCATTAAATCATTGCCAACGAACGCTTCACATAATCCTAGCGCTTGCGCAATTCCACCAGCTTGATCCTGTACTTTATATGTAAACTCAACATCAAATTCAGAACCACTTCCTAAAAGATTCACAACATCCCCCATATGTTCACGACCGGTTACAATTAGAATGTCAGTAATATTAGCCTCTTTCAGTTTATAAATTGCATGGTAAATCATCGGATATTTGCCGACTGGTAGCAAGTGTTTATTTGTCACTTTTGTTAACGGATAAAGACGAGAGCCCGTCCCACCTGCGAGGATGATGCCTTTCATAAACTAGATAACCTCTTCCTTATAGAGTTTTTTTATAAATGAACGATTCAAGAGTTGTAATGATTTGATTTTCACTTAATCTAAATTTTTCTCTCAAATATACGTGGCTTCCTACATAATGAGAGTAACTGTCTGGAATTCCAAGCCGCTTAAATTTAACACCTTTTCCACTTTCAGCAATTTGTTCAGCCACAATGCTTCCTAGTCCTCCAATGACACTATGCTCTTCCAATGTAACTATAGGAATATTTCTATTAATTAATTCATTGATTGTTTGATAATCGAATGGTTTTAGTGTAGGAACACTGATAAGACAGCAATGAATTCCTTTTTCCTTTAACGAGCAAGTTACCTTGTATGCCGTTTCAAGCATATTACTCGTTGCCAAAATAGCTAAGTCCTCTCCCTCACAGACAACAATCGCTTTACCAATTTTGACTTCTGTATCATTCGAATGAATTTGTGGTTCTCCGCTTTTAGCCAAACGAATATACATTGGTCCTTGATACTGCACACTTTCTTTTAAAATTTGTCTCACTTCTAAAGGATCTCCAGGACAACAAACTGTCATATTAGGTAAAGCTCGCATAATCGCAATATCCTCTATAGCATGATGAGTAGCTCCTGATGGTCCGTAAGACAAACCTGCTCCCACCCCGACTAATCGGACATTTGAATTCATATAAGCAACATCGATTCTTACTTGCTCAAAACATCTCATTGTCACAAACGGGATAATACTATATACATAAACAACTTTTCCTGAAATCGCTAAACCTGATGCTACACCAATAGCATTCTGCTCAGCAATTCCAACATTCAGAAATCTATCTGGAAACTCCTCTGCGAATTTTTCCAGTACCGAAAAACCGAGATCTGGAGTAATTAAAAATATATCTTTATTTCTCCGAGCTTCTTCGATTAATGAATGAATAAATGCATTTCTCATAACATATCTTCCATTTCCTTTAATGCTAATAAGTATTCTTGATCATTAGGCGATTTATAATGCCACTCGAGTTTATTTTCCATAAAAGATACTCCCTTACCCTTGATAGTATGGGCAATAAGAACTTTTGGCCCTTTTTGAACAGCTTTAAGTGCCTCCTCTAACTTTTCAATGTTATGTCCGTCAACTTCTATTACTTCCCAACCAAAAGCAAGCCATCTTTCATTTAAATTTCGTTGATTAATAACTTCATTCGTTTTTCCAAATCCTTGAAATTTATTATAGTCCACTATAGCAGTTAAATTTGTCAGCTGCAGATGCGCAGCAAGCATAGCTGCCTCCCAAACACTCCCCTCATTACATTCTCCATCCCCTAATAACACATATACATGCTCGCTTTTACATTCTTGTTTTTTTGCAATTGCTATCCCTGTTCCAATTGATAGTCCATGTCCAAGTGAGCCAGCAGAAACTTCTACTCCTGGCACAGACAACATATCTAAATGCCCAGGAAGTGAACCACCGTCTACATAATATTCCCGCAATCTTTCCTTACTGAAAAATCCTCTTTCTGCTAATGTAGCATATAATGCAGCACTTCCATGCGCTTTACTTAAAATAAACTTATCCTTTGCTTCTAATTTATAAGTTGATCCTTGGATGTTTAAAACTTTAAAGTACAAGGTATACAATATCTCGACGATAGAAAAACACGAGCCAATATGAGATGACTTAGATCTGTACATCATATCCAATATCGATTTTCGGATATTTCTCACATACATATTCATTTAGATACTACCTCTTGTCTGATAGATATTATTTCACCCTTATATCCGTATTTATTTTTCAATTCTTCCCTAATTTCCTTTTCATATGAAGTGGCAAAAATAACGATAGCATCTGGAGAAAATTTTTGGATAAAAGTAGGAGACACAATAACATTTCCAAATCCATTTAGTACTTTTCCATGTAATAATGAATTATTATCATATATATATGGTATATGCCCTTTATCAAGATTTGCGTATCCTAAAATAGTAAATGTCCGATGAGATGCTCCAAATCCATGGACAGTTTTACCTTTTTCTATTAAGTCTAAAACTATTTTTCTTATATCTTTATAATATTGGTCGGATTCTACAAAAAAAGATATTATTTCATCTATCTCTACTTGTGCTGTTTCGTTTGTTACTTTTATGAAATCTTGTGCTTTTTTATATACGGAAAATATTGCTCCACCATGAATATCTACGTTTTTAGTAAAAAACGGTTCAAAACCTATTTTTGTAAATAAATAATTTAGTGTTTGTTCCGAAAAGTAATTCAAATGCTCATGAAAAACGTTAGAGTAATTTCTTTTTCGAACCATCTCATTGATACTTGGAACTTCCACAACAACAATTCCATCGTCCTTCAAAATTTCGCTAATTAGAAATATAACTTCTCGTAAATGGTCAATATGCTCTAAAACATGTCTAATAATCACGCAATCATATTTGTTATTTAGCTCATTTACATAACTTCGGTCAAAATAACCTTGATCTAAATGTATATCAAAACCTTTTGCGTCTTCACACAACTTAATAGAGGGCTCAATTCCAAAAACATTATTTTCTCCGTATCTCCTTAAATACTTTAACAATACACCATTGCTTGCTCCTATTTCAAAAATATCTTTTTCCTTCAAATAAAACTGTTCCACAAGTTGACGAGCTAACTGATTCAAATAGAATTCATACGAAGAAGAAGAGTTACCAACAAAATGGTATTCTGTATATACACTTGAATCAATTGTTTCTTTTAATTGAACAAGCCTGCAGTGTTCACATATCATAATGGTTATCGGAGAATGAATATTAACATAATTGTCTTGATTTGTATAAATTCCAGCAATAGGAATGTCATTTTTTTTATATATTTCAAATAAAAGGTCACTTTGACAAGCTCGACATACTTCTATGCAATGATAGTTACTCATTTTAAGCTCTCCTTTTCTGATTTTCAAGCAACATCCATTTCAGAATTCTGGTAATACCTTCTTGTAAATCAATATTCAAGGTTGGCGAAAGTTGCTGAACTTTTTCAATATTTGGGCATGATATATTTGGACTACCCAAAAGATGAGGTAGCACTTGTTTTTTTATCACAACTTGTGTATTTTTCCCAAGCACAAAAGCACCAATTTTAGAAATGATATGCGCCAATTCTTTAATAGAAACAAGCCTATCACTGCCGATATTGTAACATTCTCCATTTTGTCCCTTCTGAATAACAGCAAATACTTGAGTTATGGCTCCAGCAATGTAACAAAAGCCTCGTTCAGCTCTTCCGTTACTCAACACTTCAATATTTTCCCCATTCACTACATTGTTAATAAAATCTGCCCACACTCTTCCATCATCTTTTTTAAAACCTGGTCCAAATACATGAATAGGACGAATAATTTTAACAGGTATTTTATACTGACGATAATAGTTTATACATAGTACTTCAGCAAATCTTTTTGCCTCCACATAACATGATCTTGTATGCAAATGGTTTGTTTTTCCAATATATTCTTCTGGAGTAGGAACAATTTCTGGTTCCCCATAAATTTCTCCTGAACTCACATATAAAAAGCATTTAAGTTGTTTACTGTTTTTCAATCCGTTTAAAAAATATTCAGTTGCCTTAACGTTAGCATTAATCGTACCAATTGGGTCATTCAAGTATGCTTTAGGCGCTGCATTAGATGCAGCATGGATTACATAATTATATTTTTCTAAGTTAGGTACAATAAATTCTCTGCTTAAATCCGCTTTCCAAAAAGATATATAATCCCTATCGCATAAAGAACCTATAATTGGATGTTGTTCTATACCATCACTTCGATGTACTATCGTAATTTCCATTTCATTATTCTGCTCATATTCATTTAACCAACTTAAAAAAGCTACTAAATAAGCCCCAATTACTCCTGTAGCTCCCGTAATTAACCACTTTGAACGATAAAGTGCCTTTTTATCAATATACGGGAGAATCTCAAGAAAATCTTGTTCTAAAACTTTATTCATTACTTGAGTTCCCCCTTGAATACATTAGTAAATTCATAAAACTTCGAAACAATGAAATTTATCATATCTTCTGTTAATCCAGGATAGACTCCAATCCAAAATGTATTATTAAGAATATAATCTGTATTTTTTAGCTCACCAACTATTCTATAACCTGTTCCACTTTCGCGTAATTCATCAAAACACGGATGCTTAACAATATTACCAGCGAATAACATTCTAGTTTGAATACCATTAGACTCTAAATATTTAATAATTTCTTTTCTTGTAAAAGGAGCATCTTTTTTGACTGTCAGCAAAAATCCAAACCAACTCGGATCAGAATTCTCGGCAGGCTCTGGCAATATAAAGTAATGCTTCAATGACCTTAAACCTTCTCTTAATTTTTCCCAGTTTTGTTTTCGTGCTATGACAAACTGTGGAATTTTCTCGATTTGAGCACAACCAACGGCGGCTTGCATATCAGTGACTTTTAAGTTATAGCCAAAGTGAGAATATATATATTTATGATCATAGCCGTAAGGCAACTCTCCTAATTGTTGTTCGAATCGTTTACAACAAGTATTGTCTTTTCCTGAAGGACACCAACAGTCTCTCCCCCAATCCCTAAGAGATTCAATAATTCTTTTAAGTAGCGGATTATTCGTATAAACTGCCCCTCCTTCTCCCATTGTAATATGATGAGGAGGATAGAAACTTGAAGTCCCTATATCACCTATTGTTCCTGTATAACGCCACTTTCCATCGTAATAATATCGTGATCCTAAAGCATCGCAGTTATCTTCAATAAGCCATAAACCATGTCGATCGCAAAATTCCTTAATTATTTGTAAATTAAATGGATTTCCAAGAGTATGTGCAATCATAACAGCTTTCGTTTTTTCAGATAAGGCCTCTTCCAACATTGAACAATCAATATTATAACTAGGCAGTTCAACATCAAGAAAAACAGGAACTGCTCCATATTGAATAATAGGGGCAACAGTAGTTGGAAAACTACAAGCTACTGTAATAACTTCGTCCCCTCTCCTAATACGTCTTTCCCCCAAAAGCGGAGACGTTAGAGCCATAAAAGCAAGGAGATTAGCAGAAGAACCAGAATTCGTTAGCAAACAATATTTTACACCCAAAAATTTAGCAAACTCTTTTTCAAATTGTCTCGCATAACGTCCAGTTGTAAGCCAAAAATCGAGAGAAGCATCAATTAAATTAACAATTTCCCTCTCATCAAATACTCTTCCTGCGTAAGGGATTGTATCACCTGATTTAAATTTAAATGAATTCTTTTTTTTATGAACTTCATTATAGTACTGCACTGCCGCTTTAATAACTTGCTTTCTAAGCTCTTCTTCTTTGTTGTCAAAATTCATCTTTCTCACCTTCTATTTAGTTGTTCATGTATTCTTCGATTTGCTTAAAGCATATTGTTGCAATGTCTTCATCTCTTATATAAGCTTCAAGCCATTTCATTGTCATGTCTAAAGCTCTTTCAATTTGCCATTTTGGCTGCCAATTTAACCGATTTTTAGCTTTAGCCCAGTCAAGCCTTAAGTATGTTGCCTCACGAAATTGCTTTTCATCTTCGATAACTTTATAGTCTATTTCATTTTTCCATATTTTACTGATATATTGAACAATCCACTCAACTGTTCGATTATCTTCTTTTGGTCCAAAATTCCATGCCTCGCCATAATCAGGTCCATACTCGTACAAGTATTCTGCAAGAATTAAATATCCACTTAAAGGTTCTAAAACATGCTGCCAAGGGCGAATAGCCTTTGGATTCCTTATCACAAGCGTTTCCTTATTAAGAATAGCCCTAAAACAGTCTGGTATAAGCCTTTCTTTTGCCCAATCTCCCCCTCCGATAACATTTCCTGCTCTTGCAGAAGCAAGGGCAACCCCATGTTTAGCATACTGTTTAGGTGAAAAGAACGAATTGCGATAAGCGTTTGTTACAAACTCTGAACATGCTTTACTATTAGAATACGGATCTTTGCCACCTAGCGCATCGTTTTCTCTATATGACCAAAGCCATTCATGATTTTCATAACACTTATCTGTAGTAACATTGACAACAGCTCTTACACAATCACATTTCCTAACAGAATCTAATAAATGAACTGTTCCCATCACATTGATAGAGTAAGTATCAACCGGATTTCGATAAGATTCTCTTACTAATGGCTGAGCAGCTAAGTGTATAACAATGTCTGGTTTTGCTTGCAAGAGACAAGTTTGAAGTTTCTCATAATCACGGACATCGCCAAAATAAGAATCAACCATCTGATCCGTTTTACATAAATAAAAAAGAGAATTTTCCTCATCAGGTGGTAAAGCATATCCGGTAACATGAGCCCCTAATTTTGTCAACCATAGAGATAGCCAAGTTCCTTTAAACCCTGTATGTCCTGTAATAAATACCTTTTTTCCTTTCCAAAAATCGTAATACATATTTATCAACCCCAAACTTTCCAAGGTGCTTTACCGCTATCCCATAACTCCTCTAAATGTTTTTTATCACGAAGAGTATCCATTGGATGCCAAAAATCATAATGTTTGTACGCAATAAGCTGATTATCAAACGCTAAATTTTGTAACGGTTCTAATTCAAGAACAGTATTATCATCTTTTAAATAATCAAACACTTCCGGTTCAAACACAAAGAAGCCCGCATTAATCCAGTGCCCATCCCCTTTTGGTTTTTCATGAAAACCGAGAACCTCATTTTTTTCAGATAAACTAAGTGCTCCGAACCTTCCAGCAGGCTGAACAGAGGTAACAGTCGCGTATTTTCCGTGTTCTTTATGATAAGACACTAACTCTTGAATATTCACGTTAGATACACCGTCTCCGTATGTAACCAAAAATGTTTCGTTCCCAATATAGTTTTGTATTCTTTTAATTCGTCCACCTGTCATTGTGTTAATTCCTGTGTTTACAAGGGTAACTTTCCATGGCTCTGCTGAATGATTGTGTATGATTTGTTGATTATTATTTCTAAAATCGAAGGTTACATCCGACTCATGTAAAAAGTAATGAGCAAAATATTCTTTAATATAATAACCTTTGTAACCCAGACAAATAATAAAATCATTAAACCCATAATAAGAATATAGTTTCATAATATGCCAAAGTATAGGTTTTCCCCCAATTTCAACCATAGGTTTCGGTCTTAAATGTGACTCTTCGCTAATACGAGTACCGAATCCACCTGCTAAAATTACAACCTTCATTATTCAAGTACTCCTTTTCTAAAATGATTCTAATGTTGCATCTCTTCATATTTGATTCTTTCAAAAATGGATTTTGCTGTTACGAAATACGGTTCATCTTTGTAATACTCAACAAATATATCGTCAAAATAGTCAAGACTCACAGGTGGTTTATTACGCAAAATGTAGCGATACCAATAGAAAATCGTAGTTTCCAACATTTTTTTCTTCTCCTGTTTAATTGTTTCCTCAGTTAAAAATTTCACCGAATTGTCACCTTTAAAATAGTGTAAAATATCTAAGTAATTTTTAATAAATACTTCTCCATAATTGTAGCCAATAATATCATTGCCCTCTTGTGTAAAAATAGCATCTCGAATGATACAAAAATGCGGATTTTGTTGCAAAATTTTATACTGTATATATACTTGATTAATAAAGCTTCCTATAAACAAAGTAGGGTTTTTAATATTTAAATAATATTCTTTCTTAAACATAATAGAAGATATAAAAGTTGAATAAATCGATGTTTCTTTTAAATATTGATCCAACCCTTTGCCAAAAGTTACATCTTTTTTATCATTTAAAACATCAATGAAAAAAAGCGAACATTGTGGATTATTGGTTACAATATTAAGTAATCTACATAATGAATCTTGCTTAAAGTAGTCGTCATCTCCATGTAACAAAATATAAGTTCCTGAAGCTTGGTTAAGTGCATTAATAATATTTCGCTCCGAACCTAAATTCTGCTCATTCCTAACATACTTAATGTTTTTATATTTTTTAGAATAAAATCGGACGATTTCTTGAGTGGAATCTGTAGAAGCGTTATCCGATACAATAATCTCAACACGCTCATCATTTATTTGAGAAACAATAGAAATAATGCTTTTCTCAATTTCTTTTTGGCGATTATAAGTCGGAATACAAATTGAAATAATAGGTTTCATAATTTTATCAAAATTTAAACTTTTAGATAATAAATACTCTCGACAAAATATTTCTCGATCATAGTCGTAATCATCTTTTAAATGAATAATCCCACAATCATGCACACACCAAGGTTCAGACTGACTGGGCACAACCACTTTATATCCTTTTCTTATAAACTCCAAGCTATGCGATGCATCATAAAAATGCCATCCTTTGAATAAATCCTCTCTCCATTGGAGATCATATTGAGTAATCATTATTAATCCGTCTATAACCTGAACTTCTGAAAATTCTGCTTCTATGTCTGTAAATTTCAATAATTCCATTTTACCGTTATGATTATCATAAACTTTACCAACTTTTTTTTCACTTTCCCACCAAATACCATTAAAAGGTACGGATTGTGATCCAACAACACCAATCATTCCAACTTCGGAATATTTTTGAAAAATGTCTAAAATATCTATAATAAAATTTTTGTTAACTATAAACACATCCTGATGCAAATACACTTTATACTTTGCATCAGTCTTCCTCATTCCTTGGTTGTACCCTGAAGTAATACTTGAAGCACCTTCGATAGCAATAAATTCAATTTCATATCCCTTTGGCACATGAAGAGATTTTACATAACGAACAGATTCTTCATATAAAGCTCGATTATTAACACAATAAATAAACGCAATTTTTTTGTCATTCATCACAAAGACTCTCCTCTTGCAACCCTTAATAAATCTAATACTTGTTCGTCAGGTTGCTGAATTTGCTGTAAAAATCTTTCTGCCAATTCGTTTTCTCCATAATATAACAATACATAACCGAGATTATAGAGAGTATCCTCGTTAGCTTTATCGAGTTCATAAGCTGCTTGCAAATACGGTAATACTTGCTCATGAAGTCCCTGCTCAAAACAGATAATGGCTATCGATTGCAATACTTTGATTTTGTCAATGATACTTGTATTTATCACTTCTTTAATTAATTGTTCTTCTATTTCATTTTGCGTAAGTTTATGAACAATCATCTGTTTTGTTTCTTCTAAATCTATGTCGAATTCTAGTCGGCGCAATAAAAATTTTAGCTCTTGAATCTTTTTTAATGGTCTTTCATTTATTTCTTCAAATAATTTTTGTACTTCATCATCCGGATTCTTAATTAGAGAAAGATATCGGTTAGCTAATTCTTTCTCTCCATATGCATTTAACACAAACGCTAAGTTATAAAGAGTATCCGTATTATCTGGTTCTTCCTCAAAAGCAGCTTGCAGATAAGGAAGAACGTGTTCATGATTTCCTGCCGCAAAATTTTCAATAGCAATTTTATTAAGCATGGTAACAGATGAATGATAATTTTCTTTAACTGTAGTAATAATGTGTTCCATTGGATAATGATTTAACTCTTCTAATACTTTTGAGTCATTACTTTGTTCCGAAGCTAATTTATTTAGTAAAGACAAAAGTTGCCCATTCTCTAATTGACCAGAAACTAAAAAGTAGCTTGATTCTAACATCGGGCGAATAGCATCGCCACGCACAGCAATAAGTTTATTGATAAATTGCTGTTGATCATCGCTAATAAAAGGTTTTAAGCCAGATATTGAAACTTTAAAACCAGCATTCTTTAGTAAATTTTTAATTTGTGAAAAACTATACATGTTACATTTCTCACAAGGATTATGACCATTTAACAAATCTTGAATCACTAGATAGTGGCCAATATTAGGAACTTTAGCAATAAATATCCCATTTTTCTTAAGATGTTCTTTAACAAATTTTAATAACGATTCATCTATCTTAAAGTCATTATCATTATCACTAAATAAAATGACATCAAACTTTCTTTCCCGTATCTCCTCATCCTCAAAACTGCTAGTAACTCTAGCAAATCGGCTGGCTTCTTCAATTGAAAAGGGATTGTTCTCTATACCATATAATTGTGCTAAAGGATATTCATGTTTCACTTTTAATAAAGTGCCACCCGATCCGCAACCAATGTGGAGAACTTGAATGGCTTTTTCTTTAGAAGCAGTAATCAACTCAACCATTTCGTGCTCAATTCTGTATGAATTTACATCTGTCCCCCATTTTTCCTTAAATTTTTTTTCGTTTTCAGGCAAAACTCTGTTAAATGTATCTGCATACTTTTCCCAGGATACACTCCCATAGTGATGAATAAACGTATCTTTACAAAGCATTAAACGGTATCCTGCTTTACGCAAACGAACAGAATAATCATCATCCTCGAAATTCCCTGGTGTAAACCGTTCATCAAGTAAACCGACTTTATCAACCGCTTCTTTTTTAATCAGCATGCAAAAACCAATGAGTTTTAACCGTTCTTCCCATTTATTAGGATCTGATACATTATAACTTGCAGCAAATTGATGCATTTCATCAATCGACGTATAGTTTACAGGAATGGTTGAATAATAAGCCGCCGAATTAGTTACTGGTCCTACTGCTCCAATATCATCAGAGCTATATAAACATGTCAATAAATTATCCAACCAATTTTTCGTGACTATCGTATCATTGTTTAAAAGAAGAATGTTTTCCCCCGTCGCAATCTCAATTCCTTGATTACATCCTTTTGGAAAACCTAGATTTTCATTATTGAAGATTACCTTCAAGTTATTTTGTTGTTTTAACCACTCTACCGTACCATCAGTAGAGTGGTTATCAACGATAATAATTTCGTAACTTCCTTCTTTTGTATATTTATCAATACTTTCTATGCACTGTTTTGTATAATCCAATTGATTGTGAGTGAGAATGATAATACTAGTTTTCATGTAAGTCTCCCTCTTAATTCCCCTGTTGCATCAACCATTTACTATCAGGGTAAATATTTTTTGCTTTTTCCAATATATTGTTTCTTTCCGACGTCATTCCGTTTAGTTTCATTAACTCTAATACATATTTATATAATCGAAAATCGTTATGACCAAAATTAATTCCTAATAATCCGTACTGGATCGCCTCTGTAATTTGGTTTCTGATTGCTAATCCTTCGATAATATTTGCAAAACCTTGCGCATCTAAATCATTAAAATCCTCAACACTTTGATAAAAGTCCAGAGCGACCTCAATAAATTCATAACGATGAAGCAGATGACCGAGATAAAGATTAATTTTATTTTCAAACTTATCTTTTAGGGATATTAATTGTTCGAATAAATCATACTTTTTAAGCTGGAGCGTTCGTTCAATCAGCTGCAAATAAAAAGTCTGTTCTGGGATATGATCTGTTTCATTTATGATAAATAATAAAAATTCTTTTTCTTTTTCATCACGAACAATATGGATTAACAGCCGAATAACCTCTGATTTTCCAGCGCCTAGGGAAGCAATTAAAATATCATATAAATCTAAACAACCATTCTTTATATAAGTTTCTAACGAATATAAAGAACCGCTCATTAATTGTTTAATCGCTTCTTCGTATTCCCCTTTTATAATATTTAGCTTAATTTGAAATCCTTTTCTAAGTGTCTCTTCTTTTAACTTGGAAATATAATATTCAGCAACCGTTTCCAGACCTAGGCTAAGGACAATTCTTAACAGCAGTGATATATCTCTTTCATTAATAAACCAATTTCTTTTTTCTAGGAATTGGATAATCTCATCTTCAGAATGAAATTTAGCCAATAACCCTAAAACATTATATAACGCTTCATAGCTTTTATTATTTATAGACAACGCACTAGTATAATGACGAACAGCCTCTTGGATATTTCCTTTATATTTGTAAATATGCCCAAGTAAAATGTGCGGATCATACTCTAAATACTCGATGCTCTTTATAAATTTTTGATATTTATGTTTATTGTTTACTAACTCTGTTAAAACTTCTAAGGCATCATCGTATCTATGCTGCAGGTAGTAAATTTCACCTCTTAAATATTTAAAATCTGGAGTCTCACTGTAAATATTCTCAGCATCACTTATCACATTCAAAGCATCATGAAATCTTTCTAAATATTTCAAACACAAAATAATTTGAACAACACACATAGAAACCCAGTTAAACCTAAAGTCGGGCTTCAACTTATAGGCCTTTAAATAATATTTTAACGCCTCCTCAACTTCTGCTTTGGAAATATATTCATTAGCTAGATTGAAGTAATCAAATCCACTTTCAGAAGAACTTAGCTCTTTTTCAAGCAACGGTGCATTTCGATCATGCTTATTCTTTTCTTTAACAGTTTGAACCATATATCCCGAATGATAAATAATAAAAGGAATTGATTCCGTTATTAGACCTTCTTCCCCCTCTTTTTTGAGCTGTTCATGAATCGAACGGTAATAAGAAATATTCGGAGCGTTTCGATATATTCTTGTACTATTGTGCTGAAGAACACGCTCTCCATACGTCCCCATAAAGTTATAGATTGTTACATCATAACCATCTATATCTTCTTTTGAGTTTTTTAATATCGTTATTAATTGTTGCAAACTTTCCCTATCAACATACTCATCTGCATCAAGAACCAAGATCCATTCTCCATTCGCCTGCTTCTGTGCGTAATTTCGGGCATCTGCAAAGCTATTTGTCCACTCAAATTCATATATTTTATCTACATACTTTAGAGCAATTTCTTTTGTAGAATCAGTTGAGCCAGTATCAACAATAACGATTTCATCAACAATACCATATACAGAATCAAGACAACGTTTTAGTACTTTTTCTTCATTTTTCACAATCATACATAACGATAATAACGGTTTCATGGTACACATCCTTTTTTTAATTAACTCGCTTAAAAAAATATCGTGTCATTCTTATCGTCGGAAAGACACGATACTTTTTTAAACGTCCCTCTTCTAAGAAGAGGGACTTGATTATATTAGCGAAGTAATTGAAGAACTGCTTGTGGCTGCTGATTTGCTTGAGCCAACATCGCTTGTGCTGCTTGAGTAAGGATGTTATTCTTCGTGAACTCCATCATTTCTTTGGCCATCGTGCCACCCTCACTTTCGTGTAGGGACAAGACTACATCTTCACCCTCAGCTTTACCTGTTAGGGGCCGGGCGCTTCGGATGATACAGGACGATGGAGGAATCCTGTCCACCCTACGGACTTCATCGCCATAGCTTCTCGCCTTAGGCGGTATGTCCTAGTCGTTGAACCTTCTCCACCCTTTCGGGACAGGAGCTTGGCTGCTGGTTGCCCAATCCTTTGACTTCTCAAGCCATCACGCTTGCCGTTTCCAGCTACGTTGTGGCGTCAAAGGCTCTAAGGGGTTTCCAGCAATTCACCCGGTGATACTCCTAGCCGTTTCCAGCTAGGACGACTGTGCCTGTCGCTGCTTAGGCAACTAAGGCATAATCAACGTCACGGATACGAGATTCAGCAGCTGTTAAGTTTTCTGCAGATGTTCCTAAGTTATTAATTGTGTGCTCTAAACGGTTTTGATATGCACCAAGTTTAGAACGTTCTTTAGATACTGCACTAATTGCACTATCAATAGATGCAATAGCTTGGCTAGCTAGTGAGTTTGAACCAACAGATATACCGGAAATCGTAAGTGACGAAGCGTTCATTGTATTAATAGACAACGTAATGATTTGGTTATCGTTTGCACCTACTTGGAATGTAGCACTGAAACCACCGTTTAATAACTTTTTCGTGTTAAATTCTGTAGTATTAGCAATGCGGTCAATTTCAGACAGCAATTGGTTTAACTCGTCTTGGATGTTGTCGCGGTCTGCAGTAGTATTTGTGTCGTTCGCACCTTGAACCGCTAACTCACGCATGCGTTGCAGGATTGCATGAGTCTCGTTTAATGCCCCTTCTGCTGTTTGGATTAACGAGATTGCGTCTTGTGAGTTCTTCGCAGCCATTTCCAATCCACGAATTTGCCCGCGCATTTTTTCCGAGATCGCAAGACCTGCCGCGTCGTCGCCAGCGCGGTTAATACGAAGACCAGAAGAAAGTTTTTCCATGTTTTTTGCTGCTTGCGTATTGTTGAACGCTAATTGACGATATGTGTTCAACGCTGAAATATTGTGATTAATTCTCATATCCTTTTCCTCCTTGAAATTTTTTCTTCCACATCCTTGTGGAATGATAGATTTGCGGATAGGAAGAAAGTCGGCCGCCTTTCGTCTCTATCCTGCTTCCACTTTTATTATCGTCAGTAAATTATCCTTGTTTAATACTTTTATAGAATTTTTTTATAAAAAATTGTCCATTTTTGTATAAAAACAAAAATCCCTCTAGTTTTGTTAGAGGGATCGTTTTATTTGTTCATTTAATTTTTGTAGTAAATTTTTAGAGGCGAGAGACGCTTCACTATTCTCTTTTTGAATGGCGAGATAAACTTCTTTCCGATGAATTTCGACGTGTTTCGGCGCGTTGATGCCAAGCTTCACTTGATCGCCTTGGATGGAGAGGATGGTGATTTCGATGTCATCACCGATTTGAATCGCTTCTTTTAGTTTGCGTGTTAAAACAAGCATCTGCTCCCGCCTCCTTTATTTCGTCACTTTTTCTGGAAAGAGACGATGTTTCGTTTTGTACGGTGTGTTTGTTAAAATTACCTGTTTGCCGAGTTTCTTTTCATAGTTCAACACAATCGGCGCTTGCAAGTTGGCGGTTGTATTGTCAAACGGATCGGCAACAGTGAGAATGACATATACCGCGACTTCTCTTTCCGAAGACAGCTGCAGTTGGGCAACTGACTGCTCATCAAGCTCGAAGTCATAATCTTTAAAATATGTAAATGGATCAATCATCACAAAACCAAGTGATGGCGTTTTAACTGATTGTAAAATAACAAACGGGCTATCCTCAATCGTCAATAAGACAAATTGTTTTTCGTCTAAGAAACCAGGAATGCCATACACGAAATCAAAAATATCTTTTTCATTAATTTCAACTTCACCATGATATTTTGTGCTAATTTTCATCATTTCACACCTTTTTATTAAATTGAAATTTCAAAATTAGTACCAACAAATCGTAAGTTGACGAAATCAATTTTTAACGAATTGCGCTGCGCAAGATCGATCGTCACTTTTCCAGGTGTATAGTTGATAATCGGCTTGTTTATTTTTGTGCTATTAATCGGTTTATTGACTTTGACATCTATGTGCACTTTCGCTGGTTCAAAATGCGTTTTTACACTGAAGAGAGAAGGAATCCAGCCAATATTGAAATCATATATTGGATCCTCACCGTTTTCTTTTGCCTGCTCGGCGATCGGATTACCGCCGTCTTCAATCCTCATTAATTCATCGCCCTGTCGAGACACGCGGGCAATGCCTTCCAACCAGTCTTCATAACCTTGTTGTGCAAATTCTTCAATACGGCGGAAAATATGTTTCAAATCCATATCTTCCCATGCTTTCGTTTGGTCAATGGTTAGTTTGGCTGGTGTCGTTTCAATCTTCATTTCCGTCGGAGGTTGATGCAGGTCAAGCTCGGCTGGCGGCTGTTTAATTTCCTGCACAGGCGGCGTTGTCTCGATCGCGATTTTTGCAAAGGTAGATTGTAAACGAATTTGCGGCAGCTGCATATTTCATTCCCTCCTAGAGGAAAAGCTATCTTGTCCTCACAAGATAGCTTAACGTAAAAAGTCAAGAAGCGTCGGTTGAATAATGCGGGCACCGACACCTAGCGCAGCGCGATGCACGCTTTCTTGCGTTTTTAAATCGGTGATCACACGTTCAATGTCAGCATCTTCGTTATCCGATAAAATGCGGTTGGCGATGACTTCCTGTTGGTCAATTCTTTCTTCCATTAACTCAATTCGATTCAAACGAGCACCCAATTCTGCACGAGCGTTAAGCAAATTATTAATATGCTGATCAATATAACCAAGGTATTGGCTTATATCTTTTCCTGATTTTGTCGCATCATTTAAGTCATTATTTAAAAATTCTAAATCACTAAATAATCCTTTTCCTTTTGCCGTATTGTCGTAATTAAATACTTTTGTCGGATTGACGTTTACTGGAATATAAATCCCTTTTGATAATTCAATTTTTACCTCACTAGTATTATTTGATGTAACCGGAGAAGCCTGGGTTAAATCAACAGGCTTTGTAAGTGTATCAGTTCCATTAAAAATGTATTTATCTCCAACTTTTGTGTTTGCAATCGAAACGAGATGGTCTGTCAGCTGCTGAACCTCTTGCGCAATCGCTGCACGTTGGCTCGATTCATACGTATCGTTGCTCGCTTGTACCACAAGCTCGCGAATGCGTTGTAGTGTTTGCGTCGCTTTATCAAGCGCTGCATCTGAGTTTTCAATCCAATTGTATGCTTCGGAGAAGTTTCGTTTATACTGTTCAACTTCCGTTAGGTTCGTGCGATATACCATTCCTTTCATCGCGATAACTGGATCATCGGAAGGACGATTAATTTTTTTCCCTGTTGCCAGTTGATCTTGATATTTGCCTAGTCGCGCATAACTGGCACTTAAGTTTCTAAGCATATTCCCTGTTAACATTCCTTGCGTTACGCGCATCTTAGTTCACCTACCTTCCTACAATGCCCATACCGTTAATAATTTTATCGAGCATTTCATCGATGGCAGTAATTTGACGTGCCGCTGCGTTGTATGCATGTTGAAATTTAATCATGTTTGTCATTTCCTCATCAAGCGAGACAGAGCTGACTGATTGGCGACGCTCTTCTACGGATTGCCGCAACACTTCGCTGTTGTTTTTCATACGTTCCGCTTGTTGTCCATCCACACCAAGCTTTCCAATCCAACCCTCGTAGTTAGATTTAATTGTACCACTCGTTAAAGGAAGTGTAGATAAGTTTACAGTTATATTATCTAATAATGTTACTGCTCCAGAAGATAAAGAAGATAAAAGTATTTGTCCAACACTTGCTAAGTTAAGAGCATTGTTTCCATTTCCCGGTTTGCCATCCGTTGATGCCGCAATTTTCGAAAGATCGTCGATTACTGGTGATAAATTAATGTTCTTAGCAGCATCTGTAGCTGTTAATCCAACGAAAAAATTAACATTTGTACTGCCATCCACCCCTTTTCCCTTTTTATGAACCTCATTAAATATCGTACCAAACGTATACGCTAGATTATCTAGATTGTTAATCATCTCTGGATAAATGCCTTTTACATTTCCTGAAGCATCTTTATAACCAAACGATTCAATCAATCCTAGTAATTTTCCAGATGGAAACGATGTGATTGAAATGGAAACACCGCCTATTTGCACATTGCCAATATCACTTGTCGGAGTTTCTTTAACACCATCTCCGTCAATATCGCTTCCGATTCCATTTGGAAGAGAAAATGCATTCGTATTATTTCCTTGAACCAAGTAAATTTTTTGGTTGTTACTATCTAAAATCGGATTCCCATTACTATCCACTAGATAAATATTATACGTTCCTTCAGCAATCTTTAACGCATTTCCGCCGCTTGAAACTTTCTCAACCTGCACGTTCACTAATTTTGACAGTTCGTCAACCAAACGATCGCGTTCATCGTATAAATCATTTGGCAAATAGCCGTTCGGCTCGACTTCGCTGATTTGCTGGTTGATTTGGCTGATTTGTTTTGCCAGAGAGTTAATTTCTGTAATTGTTACACCGATTTCGTGTCCTAAATCCTTTTTAATTTGCGATAACGAGTCATGTAAATAATGAAACGTTTCAACAACCGCCAACCCGCGTTGACGAACGACCGAACGCGCCCCTTCATTTTCCGGATTCACGCTTAAATCTTGCAACGATTGCCAAAATTGATCCATCGTTTTCGCTAAACCGCTGTCTGATGGCTCGTTCATGATATCTTCCATTTTTTTTAGGGCATCTGCTCGCGCTTCCCAGTATCCAAGCTTGTTATTTTCCCCGCGATATTGAATATCTAAAAAGCTTTCACGCACCCGCTCAATGGAACCTGCTTGGACTCCCGTCCCCATTTGTCCCGGAATTTGCGGACGGTTCATCGAAGCCGGCGGATATGGTTCTGTTTGCACAAAATTAACGCGTTGGCGCGAATAACCAGGTGTATTCGCATTGGCAATATTATGTCCGGTTACATATAACGCTGATTGCTGCGTAAACATGCCTCGTTTGGCTACTTCTAAGCCATGAAACGTTGATCGCATCACATTTTCCCCCAATGCTTTAAACTAAGCTTTTGAATCGAATAACGAGCGGCTACCTTCATAGGAAGATGGCGCCATGTTTGGTTTTCTGTAATTCACTTCTTTCGGCTGTGGCATGATCATATCCAATGTCATGTTGACAAACTGCAACGATTGCTGAAGAAGCTGTTGATTTAATTCATTCACGTTTTTAAGTTCGGCAACAACCGCCGCCAAATTGTCTCGCAATCTTTCTAAAGCTGAACGTTCTGGTTCGTCCACTCGTTCCATACATGCTGTTAACGTCCGCTCGTCCTCCTTGCCCACCATCGCTTCAACAACACGAATCCGCTCCCGCTCAACTTGATTAATGGCCGCAATATACGTTTGTTCTTCTTTCATCATTTCGCTGAGGGCTTCCATGTCGCCTTTCTTTAACGCTTCCGTTTTCTTCTTTGCTAACTCCAACAAGCCTTTATGCAGTTTCACATGCTTTTCTAGCAGCTTTATCAATTTTTTGGCATACAATCCAATCTCTCCCTAAACGTACATAAAAATTAAATCAGTATGATGGGAATACTGATTTAATTTTCAAAGTAAAATTTGTATATACTTTTCGCGATGGCAGCGGGATCAATTTGATAGGTTCCGTTTTGCACTTGTTCTTTTAACTTGCGCACTTTCTCTTGATGTTCAACCGTCCATTGAGAAATTTGCTGCAACTCCTTCGCCGTCGCGGAAATTTCCACTTTATCTTGACCTTGCTTCACTACAGGCTTTTTCGCCTGCATCTCTTGGTCGAACTGACGTCTGTAAGGATTCACGCCCATCGAGCCGAAATTGTGAATTCTCATGAAAATCCCTCCTTTTCTATGCCGTTTCCGTATCTCCTACCTATATTATCGGCAAACCAAAAAAAATTGTTTACAAGAAATTCAAATTAATTCTCGTCATCCTCTTTCGTATAATAAACTCTTTCCATATGACGGCGTTTTTTCATCTCTTCTTCCTTTTGCAACATTTCTAATTGTTTGCTCAAGTCTGTTGAACAGTTTGCACACAGTCTTCCTTCGCGAATCAGCGTGCCGCAGCGGTCGCAAGGATATCCTAAATTCGGGAATTGTGCAAGTTTTAGACGTCCGCTTTTAATGAATTTCATCAGCAGCGATTCCTTAACCCCTGTGGCTTCCACCACTTGCGCCATTGTCGCCATGCGATTTTCCCTTTTGCGCAAAAAATGATAAACTTTCTCGAAAGCCTCTTCTTCTTCGCGATAACAGCTCTGGCAAATATCGTGAAACTGACTTTTTATAAATAGGCGTCCGCAGTTTGGGCAATTTTCTAAATTCATTGTTCCCCTCCCCAATCCTTCTCTCTTTCTTCTTTCTATTATAAGACAAATAAAGAGCGCTTACGTATAAATATTGATAATTAATCCTTGAATTTCCCCGATGGTGCTTAAAAGGTCAATTCCTTGTTTTTCTTTTTGCAATACGGCATTTGTTAAATCAATTAACCTTTTGTCTATTTCTCTCACAACTTTATACAACCGCGAACGCCCGCTCCAATTGAAGCCGCGTTGTTCGGATAATTGCAAACCGTTTTTTACCGCATCGTCAAGCAGCTGTTTAACAAGCTTTTTATATTTTCGCAAATCTTCTACCGAACGCGACTCTGCTAAAATTTTTCCTTGTTCTTCGATTTCTTTCGCAAGTTGCTGAAAGCGCTCGAGAGCGAGTTCTTCGTTTTGCTTCGCTACAACTTCTGCAAACGATACAGACGCCGAGGCTGTTGCTTCCTTTTTCCTTACGTTCATCATGTTTGCTTTTGTGATTTTTTGAATTTCCACATGAATCTCCCCTATTGTTGTTCAATACTTTTAATTAATTTTAAAATTTCTCCAATGACGGCATAGAGCTGTGAAGGAACGCGATGTTCCGCATCAGCTAAATGCTTGACAAGCGACGAATCGGTTTGGATGGGAATGTTTTGTTGTTGTGCTTGCTTGATGATTTCGTTTACCGTATTGGTTTTAGACTCCGATAGTTGATCGGCTCCTTTTTCATAACTTGTCAATGCGGAAAAATAATGTTGATAACCGTTTTTCATACCGTCCAATCATAACCTTTCTCGCTGTTTGTTTCTTTCGTTTTCGTTGTTTCGGCAACTGTTTCTTGTTCTTCTTGTTCATTCATTTTCGCAAACGTAATTCCTTTTACATTATAGCCGATGGCTTCCAAGTTCTCTTTAGCCATCTCCGTTAACGATTTCAAAGCTTCGGTCAGTTTCACATTGTTCGTTTTAATGGTCAACTTTAAATTTCGTTCCAATGCCTGAAGCAAAATGCCGATTTTCCCGTACTTTTCCGTATCCAGTAAAAAGTACAGGCTGCAGTTTTCCCAATCAAGCTTTCCTCCATCATTTCGGGAATTTAAATAAATGTTGACCGTTTCAATTTTCCCCTGCATCAACAATGGCAATTGATAAAACATCGTTTGCGTATGTTGGTTGGTCTCAAATTTGCTTAACAGCTGTTGACCTGTCATATTCGCTAAAGCGTGCTCGGCTTGCTGGACGATCATGCCAGGCTCTCCTTGGCTTAATTTCATTAACAACGCTTTTATATTTTGCGGCTCAATGGCTGGCTGTTTAAACAATAAAGCGCGGGAAACATCTTTTTCATGATGAAACCCTAATTGCCGAAATTGCTCAAACGTATTTCGCGCCGAAACTTCCTCGCCAAGCGGAAGTGTTAATGTTTTTGCGAGTTGCGAAAGAAGCTGCTGCTTTGGCGTTGTTTCTTGCTCGTTTAAATGAAGAGCAGAAACAAAATGCTTCACTTTGACGTCTGCCGGCTGAAAGCGAAGACCTCCAAGCAAATTCTTCACTTCATTTACGATTTTTAAAGCATCGCTCGGCTTTCCCTCCGTAAGCAGTTGCTTCGCTTCCGCCAATTTTGCGCTTGCCTGAAGCATTTGCTTCTCCGTTTTCATGTCGGTAAAAAGCATAAATTCTCCTTGCAAAATGGCGCGGTCTAACGTATGAATGACGGCTTCGACAAATTGTTTTGCCTGCTGGCGCGCCAATGCTTGTCCTCTGTTCAACAAAAGTGCCGCGTTTTCTAACTTCTTATTCATCTCGATTTGCAGCTTTTTAAAATCAAGCGCCGCTTGCGAAAGTTTTTCCGTCACCGTCTTCACGATTATATCTTTGGCTTGGACAGGGATGCTTCGAGCCCATTCTTCGTTCCAATATGGCAGTTCCGTTTGTTGCCCGTTCGTTGCTTCTGCCCCTGCCAAAATGCGATCTTTTTGCGAGATTGATTGATCTTTTTCTAATAAGTCTGTTTCAGTTTGAGAATGAAACATCTTCTTTTCGTCTAAATCTGTTTCGGTTTGAGAGTTGAACATTCTCTTTCCGGTGTCAACAAAATCCCTATTGTTCTCCTTTGAAGATTGTAAATGCGGCAAGAGATCGAGATGATCGGCCAACTGCGTTAATACCTCACCGAATGGCTCGCCATGCAACGCTTCATGGATAGACTGTAAATGCAACTCGGTCACTTCAAGCTTTTTATTCGCAAGTGCCTGTATCGTTTCCAGTTTTTCATTCAGCGTCCCCTTTGCTTTTTCGAAAAAACGCTTTAATATCGCTTTTTCTTCCTTAGATAGGCGAATTCCTTGCGCTAGCAAAATTTGTTCCGCTTTCTCTAATTCACTGACAGGGAGCGACCCGGTGGCCGCCTCTTTCGCCACTGTTTTCGGTACGGCTTGCACTTGTAAAACATGATCTTTTATTCCAATTATTTTTACAGCAAATTGCTCTTCGTTTGGGATTTCTCCTTGAAAGTGAACGCGTACATCCTGTCCTTTAATCGTTACAATGGCTTCATGGTTGCTTAATTTTTCCTTCATTGTCGCGAAAAATGTTTCCCCTTCTTTCAAGGAAAACGGAAATGAATTGGTCATTGACTCGTTTAGGATCCAATCGTTGCGAATTTGCATTGATTTCACGCTCCGCTCCATTCTTGCTATTTTTAATATCGGCATGTTTGTCCTCGATCTTAACCTCGCGCCAATGTGAACGAAGAAACAGAAGCGGCGCCGGCCTTGAGCAACACCTTCGCCGCATGTCTTAACGTCGTCCCTGTCGTATAAATATCATCGATCAACACAATATGCCTGTCTTGTAAAGACGTTTTTTCCGACAACTGAAAGACATTTTCTGTTCGCAAGCGCTCACGTCGCGATTTTTTTGATTGTTTTTCGAGGTGATGACGATGAAGCAGTTCATGAATAGGGAGAGCGAGCAGCTCAGCCAGCGCCTTTGCTTGGTTAAATCCGCGTTCATACAGCCGCTCAGCGCTGAGAGGAATCGGAACGATGAGAAAGGTATGGTCAAAATAGCGATCAAATTCATGGCAAAACTCTTCTTGAAACGCTTGGACGATCGCATAATCGCCGCGAAATTTCCAAAGCGCAACCACTTCTTTCATAAATTCATCATACATATACACGGACCGATTTTTCGTCAACACATCTTTCCACTCGTCGTCCTCTTGCCAGCGAACACAGTCCGTGCATAATCGTCCTTGACGATGCAATGGTTCAAGACCAGCAAACGGACGGCCGCAACTATCACAAATTTCTCCGTCAATTCTCATCAAAGCATTGCGGCACTTCGAACAAAGACAATCCACTTTTTTTAATGTCAGCAAATACCGCCAACTCACCGTTGGATTGTACGGCGTATGACAAATCAGGCAATTCATTGCGTTTTCAACAGCCCCCTTTCCGCCGCCTCTTTGTTCATTCTTTCGATTTGCCGTTTCGCCGCGACCATTTCCTGCGTTTTGCCGTAATGGAAAAAGCGGACATCGCCGTTCGGATATTGGGCGCTGCGGCCGACGCGGCCAGCGATTTGCACGAGCGCGCTTTCAGTAAAAATCGCTTGTTCGGCACCCAAGACCGCAACATCAATGTTCGGAATGGTCACGCCGCGCTCTAAAATGGTCGTCGTCACTAAAAGCGGAATGTGTCCTTGCCGAAATTGTTGCACTTTTTCTTTTCGCAAAGGATCTTCCGCATGAACACCTTCAATCGAGGGATGAAACGATTTCAAGAGCGGAACGATTTGTTCGAGGAAATCAATATGAGGAACAAAAAGAAACGCTTGTTTCTTCTGTTCAAGGTGTAAGTGAATCCAATTGATCACATTGGCAGGAAGTCTTTTTTTCTTCCATAGCTTTTTCCAATTTCCACACCATTCAAAAACGGGAACAGGGAGAGGATGACGGTGATAGCGAGCAGGAATCGTCACAGCATGACGCTTCCCTATGTTGACTTCTCGCTGCCACGTTTCATTTGGAGTAGCTGTTAAGTAAATGAGCGAGGAGATTGGCTTGCGCGCCTGTTCAACCGTATGCGTCAACGTCGCATCAACCGAATACGGAAACGCATCGACTTCATCAACGATCATCACATCGAATGCTTGGTGATAACGAAGAAGCTGATGAGTCGTCGAAAGCGTCAACGAAGCGAGCTTGCCGCGATCTTCGCTGCCGCCATATAACGCAACGACATCAACAGACGGAAAAACGTGTTTGAGGCGCGGGGCCAGTTCTAAAATGACATCGGTGCGTGGGGCGGCAAGGCAAACACGCTTCCCTTGCGACAGAGCAAGCTCGATACCGTGAAACAGCACTTCCGTTTTCCCAGCGCCGCATACGGCCCAAACGAGAAGATGTCCGTCGCGACGAATCGCCTCACAAACCGCATCTGAAGCGAGTTGCTGGGCGGGTGATAGAGTTCCTTGCCAGCAAAGGGAAGAAGAAAAAGGCGAGGAAGGTGGAATTTGTGTGGAAGACACAAGCGGATTGCATTGGCTGGCTCGTCCCATCTTGATGCATTTGCGGCAATAGACGCAAGCTTCGCCGCAGCGGGCGCATGGAAAAGAGGCAAAAAGATGCGGATCTTCATTGCCGCAGCGCACACACACATAACGATTTTCATGTTGCACAATGCTTGGTTTGTAGACGATATAGCCGTGTTCGTAATGTTGATGAACGACTTCAAACGGAAATGGAAGCTCAGAAAGGAGGAGCTGCTTTCCAGCGAGAAAAGAAAGGAGAGAAGAAGACGGGGAAAAATGTTCATGAAGAGGTTGCTTTGGCAAGCCGCCAAGCGCTCGATAATCAATCATTCATAATAACCTCCAATAAAAGACGCCGCCTCATGCGGCGCCTTCGTTATTTTTTATACCAGCCAAACCCCATCGCACCTTCGCCTAAGTGCGTACCGATGACAGGGCCGAAATAGCTGAGGAAAAATTCAACGTGCGGGTACATTTGTTGAAGCTCTTCTTTCCATGCGCGGGCTTCTTCTTCACGGTTGGCATGAATGATGACCGCACGCATCGGCACGCCGAGCTTCGCATCTTCCGCAAACAATTCTTCCATTCGCTTAAGCGCTTTTTTGCGCGTGCGAATTTTTTCAAATGGCACGATCACTTTATCCACGAAATGAAGGAGCGGCTTCACTTGAAGAAGGCTGCCGATCAGCGCCTGCGCCCCGCTTAAGCGGCCGCCGCGTTGTAAGTGAGACAAGTCATCAACCATAAAGTAAGCGCGCACCGAACGTTTCATTTCGTCTAAACGGGCAATAATTTCTTCCGGGCTTTTGCCCGCTTGCGCCATTTCTGCCGCTTCGATCGCATAAAATCCTTGCATCATGCAACTAATTTCAGAATCGTACGAGTAGACTTTAATTCCTTCAACCATTTGACCCGCTGTCACAGAGCCTTGATACGTCCCGCTAATGCCGCTCGATAAATGAATGCTGATGACCGCATCGTATTCTTTCGCTAATTGTTCAAACATTTCGACAAACAGTCCAATCGGCGGTTGGGACGTCGTCGGCAATTCGCTATGCGTTTTCACTTTCGCAAAAAATTGTTCCGCCGTTAAATCGATTTCTTCTCGATACGTTTCCGTTCCAAATGTCACGCTTAGCGGAATCATATGTATGTTTAACTTTTCACGGATTTCTTGCGGAATATAAGCTGTACTATCCGTTAAAATCGCCGTTTTCATCGTTCAGTACCTTCCTTGTCCCAAAGTTTTCTTCTTTTTATTTTACTATAGAAGCTCTCATCTTTGCAGTAAAAAAGGTTGTCGAATTCCCTCGACAACCTTAGCGTACTTCCACCCAGCCATTTTTAATCGCCACTACGACCGCTTGCGTGCGATCGTTGACGTTCATTTTTTGTAAAATGTTGCTTACATGGTTTTTCACCGTTTTTTCGCTAATGTATAGCGCATCGGCAATCGCTTTATTGCTCTTTCCATCCGCAAGCAGCTGCAATACTTCGCATTCGCGCCGTGTGAGCAAATGGAAAGGCATGCGTACTTCTTGTTTTTGTTTTTCTTGTTCTGGCTGATCCCCAGAAACAAGGCGGCGATATTCTTTTACTAAGTTATGCGTTACTTTCGGATGCAAATACGAACCGCCTTCTGCAACTACTTTGACCGCTTCAATGAGCGCGTCCGCATCCATTTCTTTTAATAAATAGCCCATTGCTCCTGTTTGCAATGCATGCATCACATAGTTTTCATCATCATGAATCGATAAAATGATCACTTTCGTATCTGGATAAGCTTCAATTAAACGGCGCGTTGCTTCGACGCCATTGACATTTGGCATATTAATGTCCATGAGGACAACATCTGGCCTATGCTGTCTAACAAGCTCGAGGGCTTCTTCTCCGTCGCTCCCCTCTGCAACAACCTCAAATTCTTCTTCAAAATCTAAAATGCGTTTAATTCCTTCTCGAAACAATTTATGATCATCAATGATTACAATGCGTGTCTTCATCGCTGTTTCCCCTCTCTTTACTGCTCAATATGAAGTGGAATTTGCATGCTGACAATCGTTCCAATCCCTTTTTGTGAATAAATCGTCATTTGTCCTTCCAAAAGGTCGATTCGTTCTCTCATCCCTATTAATCCGAACGCTTTCTCTTTTTTCTCGTTCGGATCAAATCCTTTGCCGTTGTCTTTAACAACAACGAACAAATTTTGGCGTTTGGTTTCAATCTTCACTTGAATTTCCGTAGCCTCAGCATGTTTTAATGCGTTTTGGACCGCTTCTTGAATCAGTCGGAAAATAGCAACCTCTAAGCGGTTCGGCAAACGTTGACATTCACTGATATTTGTAAACGTAATTTTCGTTCGATGATACTCTCCGATTGTCTGTAAATATTTCCGCAATGTTGGGATTAAACCGAGATCATCAAGCGCCATTGGCCGCAAATCATAAATAATGCGCCGCACTTCATACAATGCGGAACGAACCATCTCTTTCAAGTCGCGCACTTCCTTAAGCGCTTCTTTCGCACCGCGGTCGCGATAAATGCGCTCGATTAAATCTGAGCGCATAATAACATTGGCCAACATTTGCGCCGGCCCATCATGAATTTCGCGCGACAATCGCTTTCGCTCCTCTTCTTGCGCTTCGATAATGCGCAAACCGAATTCTTGTTTTTGATTGGCTCCTTCGATAAATTCGCTTAATTGGCGCAAATCTCCGTTTAAATAGTTTAATACGACCGTAATTTGACCGATCAGGTGATCGGCGCGTTCGATCGTTTCTTTTACTCCAGAAATCCGCCGTTCCAATTCATCGCGGCGAAGGCGCAACTGTTTTTCTTTTTCGCGCATCATGGCTAATTCCATCTGCAACATATGCGCTTTTTCGTAAGCGTCATGAATTTCAGATTCGGAGTAGTTTGAGAAATTCTTGCTCACTTCGGACAAGCGTTGCCGAGCGAGGCGCGCTTTTGCTTCTAAACGATCGGATTGATCGATCACTCGACGAACTTTTTCTTTTACTTCGTGCAATTCCTCAAGCAATCGCTCATGTTCTTTGCGCGACTGCTCGCCGATTTGGAAAATTTCATCTTTGCTATGATCGACCGTTTCGATCATTTTCTCAACAATTTGATCGAGTGATTTAGAATCAAATTTTTTATTGGACATATGTACCACCTGAAGAAAAATTGACCTACGATAGGGAATTTTCCCGATATTTATTTTAACATTTTCTTCACTTGTTCGACATCATACCTTTTCATGTATAATTTTGTCGTTTTATAATTTATTATAGCATGTTTCAATGATTTGCATCAGTTTTTTCATGAATATGCATCAAATAAGAACATTTTCAAATCATACTCAGAGGTGATTGATCATTGTTGGAGAAATACTATACCGTAAAAGGATACGGAGAAACTGAAATCGTCATTGAAAAATCACGATTCATCTGTTACGTCAATCGGGCAACGACAGAAGAAGAAGCGATTCGCTTTATTCAAGAAATTAAAAAGAAGCATTGGGACGCCACCCATAACTGTTCCGCCTATTTAATCGGCGAACATGACCAAATTCAAAAAGCGAATGATGACGGCGAGCCAAGCGGAACCGCAGGAGTTCCGATGCTCGAAGTATTAAAAAAGAAAGGATTAAAAGATACGGTTGTCGTCGTGACGCGTTATTTTGGCGGAATTAAACTCGGCGCAGGCGGGCTCGTACGCGCCTACGGCAGAGCGGTATCGGAAGGATTAAAAGCGACAGGCATCGTCGAACGAAAACTGATGCGCATCATGCAGACGACGATCGACTATACGTGGCTTGGAAAAGTCGAAAACGAGCTTCGTTCTTCTGTTTATCGCATCAAAGACATTCATTATACCGATCAAGTGACCATTGAAACGTATGTGGAAGAAAGACAGAAAGAAACATTCATCGCTTGGATGACCGAATTAACAAATGGAAAAAGCCGAATTACTGAAGGAGACGTTACGTATTTAGAAGAAGATGTGAAAGGATAACAAAAATTTTTCATTTACGAATAAATAAAAATTTTGTAAAATGAAGGTTGTTTATATGTCGAGATTTGTTGAATCATTTGAAAAAGGAGAACGACTATGCAAAATAGACGTATGCATAAAATCATACGAAAGAAAAGAAAGCGAAGAAGAGCATTATTTTTCATTTTGCTTCCGTTGCTGGCGATCATCATCGGCGGAGCCACTTATGCATCTTTTCTATTAAACAAAGCACAGTCGGTCATTCAAAACTCGTTTGAAGAAATTGAAGGCCGGGAAAAACCACGCATAAAAGAAGTAGACCCGAATTCTGATAATATTTCCGTGCTGTTCATCGGTGTTGATGATAGCGATGTGCGTCAAAAACGCTCAATGGGAGCTGTGCGTTCCGATGCGCTCGTTTTGGCAACCTTTAACGCGAAAGAGAAGTCGGTCAAATTGTTGAGCATCCCTCGCGATTCGTACGTATACATTCCAGAGGAAAAAAAGTATGACAAGATTACGCATGCTCATGCTTACGGCGGGGTGAAAGCAACGGTCGAAACCGTTGAAGAACTGCTAGATATTCCTGTTGATTACTACGTGAAAATGAACTTTGAAGCGTTTGTGGATGTTGTCGATGAACTAGGCGGAATCGAGTATGACGTTCCTTACGAATTATACGAAATGGATTCAAAAGACCGACGTGACGCCATTCATCTAAAACCGGGTCTACAAACATTAAACGGAGAGGAAGCGCTGGCATTAGCCCGCACAAGAAAATATGACAGTGACATCGAACGAGGCAAACGGCAACAAGAACTCATTAAAGCGATCTTTAAAAAAGCGACCACGATTCATTCATTAACAAAGTACGATGACATTCTTGAAGCAGTTGGAAAAAATATGACAACGAACTTAACATTTGATGAAATCATGGGCTTCCTTGCCTACGTAACCAAAGGCAAAACAGATATCGAAACATTGCACCTAGAAGGACAGGACACGACAATCAGCGGTGTCTATTACTATCAATTGGATGAAGCAAATGTAGATGAAATTAAACAAACGTTAAAAGACCATCTAGACGTATCTTCTTATCATGCCAAAACAGAGCAGCTAGCTCAAGAGCAATAAAGGCGTTGCCATGAAGCAACGCCTTTTTCTATCCCTCATGATATTCTTCTCATTCCACGCATTCCACGCACGATTTTTAAAAGCGGACGATAATCTTTGCTAACCAATCCAACCTTCTCAACAATTAATTCAACAATGAGAACTATTGCGGTAATGACAAAAAGTGAACCAAACATCGTCGCTTTAGAAAGAAGCACAGCAGCTAAACCAAACATCGCTGCCATTCCGTAAATGATGAGCACCGTTTGACGATGGCTATAGCCGAGACGCAAAAGACAATGATGCAAATGCGACTTATCCGGTGCAGATAACGGTTGTTTATTGACAATGCGACGAATAATCGCAAAGAACGTATCAGAAATAGGCACACCTAAGATAAGGATCGGAATAACAAACGAGAAAACTGTTACATTTTTAAACCCGAGCAATGACAAGACTGAAATCATATAGCCTAAAAAGAGCGCACCCGTATCTCCCATAAAAATTTTGGCTGGATGGAAGTTATAGATGAGAAATCCAAGCGTACTTCCAAGCAAAATTAAACTCATCGCAAACACAAATGCATAGGTGTTGCTCATTGTCGCAGCCATGCTGGCAATCGTCACAAGCGCAATGGAAGAAACGCCTGCTGCAAGTCCATCCAATCCATCAATTAAGTTAATCGCATTCGTAATTCCAATAATCCAAAACATCGTAATCGGAATGCTTAAAATACCAAAATCTAACTGACCGCCGAATGGCAAGTTGATGTACTCAATGCGCACACCGCCATACACAACAACGACAACCGCGGCAATAATTTGACCAAGCAATTTTAATTTTGGCGGCAATTCATATATATCATCGAGCACACCTGTTAACACAACAACAGCAGCTCCAATCAAAATCGCAGTCGCAAACGGGCTTTCCGGTTTTAAAATCCAGTATCCAATCATGAAGCTGATAAAAATAGCCAATCCGCCTAAACGCGGCATAATTTTTTGATGCACTTTTCGTTGATTCGGTTTGTCTGTCGCACCGACTTTAAAAGCAAGCCATTTCACAGCTGGCGTAATTAACACTGCAATTATAAAGCAGATCAACAAGGTGAAATAAATCATAAGGAACCTCCCTAATTGTTAGCATTCCCGAATTGTTTAAAGTTGCATACATATCCAAATAGCACTTTCTACCATTTGATTTTCTCACAAACCTATCAGACATTATAGCACAAATTTTTCAAATAAAGAAAGAAAAAATAGATCCATAGAGAAAAAGGCTACAACATTTCCAATTATACTAACATTTTTATCGTTTTACTCTACACAAATTTTGTTAATTTTTCATACTTATAAGGCAAAGTTTGCTATAATAGCAGATAGAAAAATAGAGTAAGGAGGCATTTCCTATGAAAAAACGCACTCTTCTCCTTTTGCTGCTCGCTGCGTTTTTTTTCGTATCCATTCCAAAAGCGTTAGCGGATGATGAACCTGTGCTTGCGAGCGTTGAATGGGTGTTAGCAAAAATCAATCCGTTAAATGAACGGGTCACAAAACTTGAACAACGCGTTCAGCAGCTTGAAAGTGAAGTGCAAAAACTAAAACAACAATTGGAGGCTACAAAGTAAAAAATGAAAAGGCTGAAACAGTGGTGGATCGTTTCACTCATTGGATTTCTTTTCTTGTTACCAATAAAGACGGAAGCGGCATCATACCCGACACCAGTGAAAGTTAAACTTCTTCCAACAACGACTTTTTCAGCAACGGTCACAGGAAATTACCGGCTCATTAACCTTGATTCAAATCAAGCCATCTCATTTACAAACCCGATTTCTTTCTCGCAAAGCAACGGGAAAGTCGTTGCCACAACTGGAACAAAGACGTATTCATCCTCATCTGGATTTATGATCGATGAAGTAACACGAAGTGATCTTAACGAAGTAACCATTAGCAACATCAAGCAAACAAAAGGTTCCGTTGCAGTGAAGTACCGCGGTTCTTTTACAATCGTTCCAGGTGCAACTTCTCCTGATCTATTCAACACGCTCGATATAGAAGATTATTTAAAAGGTGTCGTGCCGGGGGAAATGCCAGCTTCTTGGCCAAAAGAAGCATTAAAAGCGCAAGCGGTGGCAGCGCGCAGCTATGCGTATACTCAAATGAAAAAAACCTCCTATTTGCAAATGACGGTCGCTAGCCAAGTTTATGGGGGAAAATCAAAAGAACACTCTAACACGAACGCTGCCGTTAGCGAAACAGCTGGCATCTATGCTACATACAACAATCAACCCATTGCTGCCTACTTTCATTCAAGTTCAGGCGGCTATACAGAAAATAGCGAAAACGTTTGGAGCAGTGTCGTGCCATATATTCGTTCGGTTGCCGATCCATACGATCAACATCCGAGCAATCCGCACTACGGATGGACAGCATCGGCTGATTCAAGCACGATTGCTTCAAAGTTTAAATTAACCAATGAACGGCTTGTTGCCTTGCGCGTAACAGAACGAACACAGGCAGGAAGCGTACAGCAAGTGCAAGCGATCGCATACAATCCAACAACCGCACAAAAAAGAACCATAAACACTCGAACGACATTCGTATCTTCCCCAGACTCGTTTCGTTCATTCTTTGGAGTCACATTAAAAAGCATCTCTTTTAATATAAAAGGAAATGCGAATGTGAAAATTAAACGAGCGGACGGTTCTGAACAAACCGTTGATCATGTCGCTGGATACAAACTGCAAACGGTTAGCGGTGAAACAACCATTAATGATTTAAACATCTCTGTTCGAACAAAGGACACAACCATTTATTATCCAACTTCTCCAACTCAATTCACATTCACAGGAAACGGTTGGGGACATCGTCTTGGCATGAGTCAATGGGGAGCGCGCAGCATGGCAGAGAAAGGATTTAAGTATGACCAAATTTTAAAACATTACTACAAAGGAATCGAAGTGAAAAAATTAAATTAAAAAAGGGTGTCCGTTTTTTTTGGACACCCTTATTTTTGTAAATTTAACGCCCGATACATAAAAGTAGCAAATTCAGCGCGGGTCGTGGCTCGATCAGGATAAAAATACCCATTGCTGCCTTGGGCTATTCCATATTGGGAAATGATTTGAATCGCTTCTGCTCCTTCTGTTTTTTCGTTCACATCTTTATATCCTGAATATGGAATACTGCTGTTTGGTTGAAGCTTAAATGCACGTTGAAGAACCATTGCCATATGTTTTCGTTTCATCGGCTCGCTCGGCATAAATCGATTGTTTGGATATCCGCCGAAAAAGCCTGCTTCATACGCTGTCATCACTTCTCGTGCAAATAGATGGTCATCTGGAACGTCTGAAAAAACAGACGGTTTGGACGAAAGCGGAAGCTGAAATGCTCTCACAAGCATGGCTGCTGCTTGCGCACGAGTAATCGATTGGCTCGGTGCAAACAAGTTATTTCCAACCCCGCCGACAATTCCTTGATGATACAAGCTTGTCACGTACACATAAGCCCAATGATCAATAGGTACATCTTTAAATACTTGTTGATTCTCAACAGCCAATTTAATCTTGGCAATTTCTTGTTCAAGTTGCTTCGTTTTCGCATCGATTTCATTTACTTTTTCGTTCGACTCCGACAGCTGATCTTCCACCCAGTCGGCCGATGCTACTTCTTTTTCTTCGACCGCATCAACTTTTTCATTTTTCTTCTCGCAGGCTGCATTGAAAAGCAACGCACCTACACACATAGATAAAACCATATATTTTTTCATTACTACGATTCCCCCTTTTTCGCCTACGAAAAGCGAATCAAGCTCTTACACAAATGAACGGACCGCTATACGCGTCCGTTCATCATTCATTGAGACGTATAGTATTTTATAATCCCTTGGTAAATAGCCTCAGCATAAATCTCTTGATATTGCGGTGAGGTTAATTTTTTAGCATCATCGGAATTCGAAATAAAACCAAGCTCAATTAACACACTCGTAATATTGTTATTGCGGAGAACATAGAAATCGTAATCTTTCACGCCTCGATCAACCATATTCGCCCGCTTAACAATTTCTTGTTGAATAAATTGGGCAAGCTTTTTACTTTCTTCCCCATTCGCATTTTTCGACGTATCGTAAAACACTTCCGTCCCTTTCGCAGATGTTTTTGCAGCCGAATTGACATGAATGCTGATAAACATTTCCGCATACTTGCTCTTAGCTATATTGACACGATCCTCAAGCGTTGGATACACGTCCGTTTCACGTGTCATAATGACGGTCGCTCCCGCTTTTTGAAGCTTCGCTTTCAGCTTTTTCGCCACTGCCAACGTGATGACTTTTTCGGTCGTTCCTGCCCCAATTGTTCCAGTGTCTTTACCGCCATGCCCCGCATCCACAACGATGATGCGTCCTTGAACCGGAGAACCTGTCACATTTCTTAATTTTAAGTATGTTTTATGAACGTACGCAAGTTGATTGTTATACTTAATTTTTGCCCAAAAGCCGTTTATGTCATAAATATCAACGATTTGACCTTTTTGCAGCTTTCCGACAAGCGGAGCAGTGGCGGAAGGTTGGGAGCGCACGTTCAATATCGACGCCGTGACGATTCCTTGAACATTCGTTTTCGCCTTATTATACACCAATTCAGGTAAAGGGAGACGGAATTGCTCATTGATCGTTCGCGTCAATAACACAGAAAATTCTGCGCGCGATATGGAATCATTCGGGAAAAATTGATCGTTACGACCGACAGCAATTCCATAGTAATAAAGGCGATTAATATAGGCGAGCGCCCAATGACCAGCCGTATCTTTAAAAACAGGGGCTGATTCTGCTGAAGCATCTTTGCTCGCAAGCGAAAAGGCTTCAACAAGCACTTTACTCATCTCCGCGCGTGAAAGCCCTTCATTCGGACGGAACGTTTGATTATCGTATCCTGTCATAAAACCTAACTGCATGGCACGAGCAATCCAACCGCGCGCCCAGTGATTGGAATCTACATCTGTAAACGGTAATGATGACGCGTCCGCTTCCTTTTGACCAAGCGCAATCAAAATCATTTTGGCAGCCTCTGCTCTTGTCACTGGATTGTTTGGACGAAACTCTGTCACACTTCCTTGATCATATCCAGCAACAATGTTTCGAGCGGCTAAATATTCAATTTCACTTTTTGCCCAATGATTATCCGGCACATCGACAAATCGCTCGCCTTGCTTCATTTCCGTATTCGCAAATGCACTATACACACCAGAAAAGAAAGCAAGAAGAACGATATTCAGACAAATCAATAACTTTTTCCCCACCATTTTCTTCTCCCTTTCGACAATTCTTTTTCTATAGTTTTAAGCATAACAAACAATCCTAACCTTTTCCATAAGAGATTGGTCATATTTTGGCTGTATATAACTAATTTCCTTTTCAAGCATGAACAAGACTGTCACTAAAAAACATCTTTCGACAAATAACGACAACATCCGACAAATTTATACATTTTTTTTATTTTCTTTAATATCCACCTTTTCATTGAAGCAGAGTTATTATTTTTGTAATGATTTTTTTCAAAATAGGGGATATACTAACTCATGCGATAAGATTTTGGTTGGTAAGCCATCCCCCCGCTACGCTTGTAGCGGGGCTTTTTATTTTTCATCCATGTATACTGCTTCGTACGAGACGTATAGTTTATGGGGATGATGAAACGCAAAAAATAGCCAGCGTGACGCTGGCTATTTTTTTCTTTCATGCACTCTCACAAGCATGGCGGCAAATTCCGCTCGCGTAATCGGATCATTCGGACGAAAAGCAGATTGTTTGGCAACAATCCCCCGTTCCGCGAGCAGCTGCACCGCTTTCCGTACTTCTCCTGTTGTTACATCTTGAAACAGATGTGACGTATGAATCGTTTCATTTTCGATTTGCAGCGCTCTCACCAACATTAACGCCATTTGCCCTCTCGTTAACGGCTGATCAAGCTGCGCCTTTCCATCTGCTCCCTTCAATATATGCCGCTCCGATGCGTTTAAGACGGCAAGCGCTCCAGATGAGGAGAGCGATACATCGCGAAACGGAGAAGAAAGAACAGATGGAGCTTCCCAGCCAAAGGCACGATTCATCATCATAATCCCATGACGTCGACTAAGCCGATCGTTTGGCCGAAATGTTCCATCTCCGTATCCGCGGACAAACGAAAGCGATTGTGCTTGCTGAACCACCTTATACGCCCAATGCTTTGGCGGCACATCGCGAAAGGTTGTTGGGCGAATAGGGGATGTCCGATTTTCAAACGCAATCACTTTTTTATTGCCGTCTGTAACTAAAACGCTGATGTCCCCTTCTTTTTCAGAAATAAAATCAGATAGTCGAACCGTCATCAACCAATTGGTGATCGTAAAGGAATGAACGAGACGGCCTCCGAAAAAGAGATGCGCGGTTTTCCCTTGCAAGGATGGTGAAAAACCAATCCAATATAAACGCCCTTTTTCAATCGGTTGTCCGTGTTGAAAATCGAGCCAATCCACCGCTTGGGACGGCACAGGAGATTGAATCGCTTTTTGCATTTGCAACAGCCCGTATCCTGAGTAAATATCATAACCGCGCTCATGTACATCTTTGGCTGTTTCCAACAGGCGTGTGCGCAACTGAATCGCATCTTCATGAGGATGCAGCGTTTTTAATACGGCCAATGCCCCTGTCACATAAGGAGCCGCCATCGAAGTGCCGCGCAACGTGCGGTAGCCATTCAGATACGTGCTTAAAATGTTGTCGCCAGGGGCGCTAAGATCCACTTCCCAACCATAATTGGCAATCGAAATTGGTTCATCGCGTTCATTCGTTGCTGAAACGGTGATCACACCCGGATAGCTCGCAGGATAAACGGTTGCCGTCGACATATGGCTGTTTCCAGCTGCCGCCACGACAAGCACCCCTTGATGAATCGCATCGTCAATCGCTGATCTTAAAACAGTCGTTTCCCCTTTTCCCGCTAAGCTTAAATTAATCATATCGGCTCCTTTTTCAAGCGCATAGCGAACCCCTTTCGCGATTTCAAAATCGCCGCCGCTTCCATAATGATCAAGCACTTTGATCGGCAAAATATCGACAGGCGCATTTCCGATCACACCGCTAATCCCTTTTGCATTATTCGCGACAGCCGCCACAATCCCAGTCACATGCGTTCCATGACCAAACGTATCCTCCGCATATCGCTTTTTTTCTGCATAATCAACGCTTAAACTGTATAAAATGTTATCACCGAAATCTTCATGCATACGAACCCCTGAATCGATCACCGCCACAAGAAGATGATCGACCGCCTTTATTTCAACAACCGTCGGTTCGACCGTCCAATCCATCGGCTGAACCCGAACATGAATAGTCGGTGCAGAACGGTTCAATCGTACATCTAATTTGGCTAACGTCCCTTCATTCCATCCAAGCAAATTTCCAGCATCGTCCAACACTTCCAGCCGCCACGTTCCTTCCACATGATCCAATTGAACGGAAAGCCGGGAAACCGATTGATCTCCAACGGTGAAAACGAAATCTTTTCCTTTAAGCGTTTGCCCTGTATACGTTTCCATCTTTCCATCAACAGCGACTGTCTGGCCGATCAACAGGTTGCGAGAAGCGAAGTTTGGAAACACCCAATCGATTTTTTGAAGCGCCCATTGCTCATAAAAAAACGGATCATTGGGAACAGAAGCCGCTCGTTTCACATAGTTCGGCTCCACTTGAAGAACATATGGAAGCTGCTTTATTTCACTTACTTCCTCTTCCGTCAATGACATTTTCGCAAATGCTCCATCCACATCGAGCACCTTTGTTTTATATGCGTTTGTCAGCATCTCGATTTCCGATTCATTTCGCAAACGAACGATCCATTCCTCTTGCTCGCTCGCCTGCGCCATACTCGGAAAAATGATCCAAATCATGAAAAGGAAAACAAGCTTTCTCATAAACAATCCCCTTGTTTTTTCTATTTTTCTACTATTATAGCAAAAAAGAAAACGCCCTCTGTAACCGAGGGCAAAATAGCTAGCAATCTATTGAATACTCACGACTTCCGGCGCCTCTTGTTGCGCTAACGCACGGTAAAGGAACACCGCAAAATGAGCGCGCGTCACATGGCCTTTTGGATTGAATACATCTGCTTCCGTAATGCCATGCTGTTTTAAAATTTTGACGTCTTTGACATGGGAAGGAGAAATGGACGACATATCTTTAAAAGTGACCTTCTCACCCGTATCTTCTAAATGAAATACACGTACGAGCACGGTTGCCATTTGCTCACGCGTAATCGGTTGTTTTGGTCCAAAATAGCCGTTTGATCCTTTAAAGATGCCTTGTTCATACATTTGCGCAATTTCTTTTGCATTGATATGACTTGAAGGAACATCTTTAAAATACGTCAGCTTTTTTGGTTGCGGATATTTCATCGCTCTCGCTAATAAAATCGCTATATGTCTTCTTTCTAACAAGTCTTTTGGTCGAAACGTTCCATCAGGATATCCGCCAATGATTGCTCGATTGGCTAACGTTAAAATTTCTTTTTCGCCAAATGTTTGTTTATTCACGTCTTTAAACGATACCGCCTGGACTTGCATCAACGGCGCAAAAACAAGACTTAGGATGAAACATAACAGAACGATTTTCTTTTTCATCCCCGCTCACATCCTTCACTCTACGGTAAACTCCACTTTTACTGCATGTTTTAACGAAAATCCATTTTCACCCTCGATGTCTTTGCCGATGTAAAGCGTATACGTTTCGCCTGATTTATATGGTTGAGTTGGAACCACTTTTAACGTATTCGTTTGTTTGTCATAAGAAAGTTGGACCTCGACAAGATTTTCATTTGCATCGAGCACAATCACATCGAGCTGCGAAATCGTCTTTTCATTCAATGGTTTGCTAAATTGAATGTTCCACTGCTTTGTCCGAGCGACACGTTCTTTCTTCTTTTTGATCGCTTTTGCTTTTTTCATTTTTTCTCTTGTTTCTTTTTGATATTTTTCCATCTTTCCTTGTAAGCTTTTGATTTTAGTTTCTAACTCTGCCACTCTTTCATAACGAGCTTGAATCTCTTCTGTTTCGCCAAATTTACGCGTTAACGCATCTAAACGATTTTCAACCGCATGTAAACGATTCAACAAAGCTTTAAGCTTGCCATAATAGCTAGGTGTTTCATATACTTCTTTTTCAATCTCTTTCACATCATCTTCTGCTTCTTCCTCTGTTTCGTTCTCTTGTTCATCTTCTAATTCTGCTTCTGTTTGGTTCTCTTGCTGATCATCGGCTACTTCTGTTTCTGATTCATTCTCCGCCTCATCGTTCATTTCTGTTTCTGGTTCATCGGCTTGTTCATCTTCAACCGTGGTTTGATCTTGTTGAGTAGAGTCACCTGATGTTGGTTCTTGCTGAGTAGAACCATCCGGTGTTGATTCTTGTTGAGTTGAGTCATCCGATGTTTCTTCTGTATTTTCATTCACAACCGTTTTATCTTCGGTTGATGGTATTTCATCAATGGATTGTTCGGATTCGAATTGTTTTGCTTTGGTCATATATTTCTGCAGCTTTTCTTCGATTTTGTTTAATTGCTTGTCAATCGAACGCAATTGCTTAGCCAATCCTACATGTTTCTTTTCATCTTTTTTCTTTTCTTCTTTGTGATTTTTTCCTACATTTTGCTTTTCCTCTACTTTGCTTTCATCTTGTTTTGCTGTAACCGCATACACAGGAGCGCTAAAAACGGCAAGTGTGACTGACGAGATCGCCGCAATCATTTTTATCACGTTTTGTTTCATTACCGACCTTCTCCTTTCTTCTGATGGTAATGGCAGCTGGCTGTCATAGGCAAAAAGCCGTTAGACCCTATAGCTTTGTGACACCAAGTTTCCTTGGCTGTAACTTTCTCTTTCATTCTAGCGTAATGGCCTATGGAAACAATAGGACAAAACGTCTCATTTTTACCTAATATTCGACATTGATTCCAGTTGCATCTTCACTCATTTTTACCTAATTTTTCTTTCAAAACGTTTACCGTCGTCTTATAATAATGGAAAAAGGAGGGGAATTTTCAATGCACATGGCCGATGCGCTGATTTCACCTGCCGTGGCGGCAACGATGTGGGGGGCTACTGCAGGGATCACAGGCTACTCGTTAAAAAGACTCAATTTCGATGTCGAAGAAAATAAGCTTCCGTTGATGGGGGTTATGGGGGCGTTTGTGTTTGCAGCACAAATGGTCAACTTCGCCATCCCTGGAACAGGTTCAAGTGGGCATTTAGGCGGGGGATTGTTGTTAGCTATTTTGCTTGGACCGTATGCAGGTTTTTTAACGATGGCGACGATTTTATTCATTCAGGCGCTTTTTTTCGCCGATGGGGGATTGCTTGCGTTTGGTTGTAACGTGTTTAATCTTGGCTTCTACACATGCTTTGTCGCCTATCCTCTTTATAAGCGAATGATTGAAAAAGGAAAAGGAATTTGGTCGGCTTCCGTTATTGCCGCTGTGATCGGCTTGCAACTAGGAGCCTTTAGTGTCGTCGTCGAAACGGTACTATCAGGAAAAACCGAACTGCCGTTTACAACGTTTACGCTTCTCATGCAGCCGATTCATTTAGCGATTGGCATCGTGGAAGGAATCGTGACTGCCGCTGTCGTCACCTTTATCGCAAAAGCGAGACCGGAGTTAGTGAACATTCATCACTCACACCATCCGAAAGCGAACAGGGTCCTTGTCGCTCTGGCTCTTGTTGCTCTGTTTATCGGCGGCATCGTTTCTTCATTCGCTTCTTCTAACCCAGATGGACTTGAATGGTCCATTGCCAAAACCGCTGGAACAGAAGAACTAGAAGCATCCACACTCATTCATGAAACAGCAGCCAAATGGCAAGAGAAATTAGCCCCTTTGCCAGACTACAACTTTAAAAATGCAAGCGAAGGCGGCCTGATCAACATCGGGACAAGCTTTTCTGGTGTATTCGGGACATTGCTTGTTCTCTTCTTCATTCTTACCGTCGGAACGATGTGGAAATGGTTCAAATTCAAACGAGCTAGGTGAATTGAGATGAAAAAAATCGATCAAACGACTTTTCATATAAGGCTGTTTGATGAGCGGTCAAAACAAGCGACCGCCATCCATCGCCTTCATCCAATCAGCAAGCTGTTTGTGACGCTTGCTTATCTTTTTGTCATCGCCTCATTTGAAAAATACGATGTATTCGAGCTCGTCCCGCTCGTTTTTTATCCGATGATAGTGACGATTCTCGCCTCTCTTCCGTTCCGTTCACTCAGCAAACAAATGCTGCTCGCCCTTCCGTTCATCATAGGGATCGGAATCACCCAGCCTTTTTTTGTGGACGGAGACATCGCGTTATTCAAACAGATGACGATTTCAGCTGGTTGGATCATTTTTTTTACCCTTCTTTTGAAAGGAATTTTAACGGTTTGGGCGACATTGCTTTTATTTGCGACGACAGGAGCTGAAAAAATAGGCGCAGCCCTCATCGCTTTGCGCATACCCAAACCGCTCGTTTTGCAGTTTTTGCTTACATACCGATACCTCTCTCTCCTAATAGAAGAAGCGAAGCGAATACGAAATGCCTACTCGTTGCGCGCCCCGCGCGAAAAAGCGATTCGCCTTTCCATCTGGGCAACGGTGATCGGCCAAATGCTTCTTCGTTCGTTTGATCGGGCCGAACGCATCTACCATGCGATGAAATTGCGCGGTTTTACAATCGAACAATACGGAATGACACAGCAAAAAATGAATGTAATCGATGTTGCCTATTTATGCAGCTGGATGGTTCTTTTCACTGTTTATCGCCTATTTCCTTTGAGCACATGGTTCGAGGTGATTCAATGATCAACGTATCCAATCTGTCTTATACATATCCCGATGGCCACCAAGCGATTCGCGATGTTTCATTTCATATTAAGAAAGGAGAGTGCATTGGGCTCATCGGGGCAAATGGCGCGGGAAAATCAACGTTATTGCAGCTGCTCGTCGGATTGCTTATTCCGCAACAAGGCACGATTGTTGTCGATGGCATCACAATGACGAAAAAGACATTGCCCGCCATTCGCCGTAAAATTGGCTTTATGTTTCAACATCCTGATGATCAACTATTTATGATGAGCGTCTATGACGATGTCGCCTTTGGGTTGCGTAACGAACGTTTGCCTGAAAATGAGATCGAACAACGCGTTACTGAGGCTCTTACGATGGTCGGAGCCCTTCATTTAAAAGATCGGGCACCTTACCGTTTATCAGGCGGAGAAAAACGATTAGTTGCTCTTGCGACGATTTTAGCGATGCAGCCTGACATTCTCATCATGGATGAGCCGACTGCCGCCCTTGATCCGAAAGCGCGGCGAACATTCATCCGCTTAATGGAGGGGCTACCGCACACGAAAATCATCGCCACGCATGATCTTGATCTCGTACTTGAACGCTGCGAGCGAACGATCGTGTTAAGCAAGGGACGAATCGTATACGATGGAAACACAAACGATATTTTAACGGATGCCGCCTTTTTAGAACAACACGACTTAGAACTTCCGTTGATGCTGCAAAGATGGAAATAGACGTGTGCCGAGTGGCGCACGTCCCATCTACAATAATGCTTCTACCTCATGGGCAAAATCGCTCGGTTCCACAAACGGTTCGTATCGTTTGACGACATTTCCTTCTCGGTCAATCAAAAATTTTGTAAAGTTCCACTTAATTTCGTCCCCGACAAGCCATTCCGGATTTTTATCGCTAATCATTAATTTAAGCAGCTTAGCATTCACGTTTGTTTCATCAAATCCTTGAAACGGCGCCTGCTTTTTTAAATAAGTAAAAAGCGGATGCGCCCCTTCCCCGTTCACATCAATTTTCTTGAAAATCGGAAATTCAACGCCGTAGTTTAGTTGACAAAAGGCAACCGCCTCTTCACTGCTTCCCGGCTCTTGGGCCCCGAACTGATTGCACGGAAAGCCAAGAATTTCAAATCCGCGATCACGATACTTCTCATAAAGCTTCTGCAAATCATCAAACTGCGGAGTAAAGGTACATTTGCTCGCTGTATTGACAATCAGCAATACCTTTCCTTTATATTGTTCAAGCGATATTGGTTCACCATTTGCTTTTTCGACGATAAAATCATACACACGCATCTAATCCTCTCCTCCTTATTTTATAATAATTATTATTTTATATTTTTTATTTTATGATTTTTAATTTCAATTGTAAAATGATTTGCTTCTTTATAAATGGCTCTGTTAAAGATAAATGTTGATTTTTTGAATTTTTTACAAAATATTGTTATAATAAAAGGAAAATAACGCTTTGACAGAGGTGGTAAGGATT
>NZ_SLUL01000010.1 GCF_004341205.1 Thermolongibacillus altinsuensis | reverse complement strand
TATCCTTATTTCTGATGTCTACAAAACGTCTATGTTCATGAAAATCGAAGAAATTCAAAGAAAAAACGAGAAAATCGTTATTTTATAGAGGGAGGTTGATTCACGATGATGAATGTTCCATTAAATATTGCGACAATGCTTGAGAGGGCAGAAACATTTTTTCCGAAAAAGCAAGTCATCTCACGCATGAAACATGGTGTTGTGCGCCACACCTATAAAGAAATCGGCGAGCGAACGAGACGGCTTGCAAGCGCATTAAAACAGCTCGGGGTCGAAGTCGGCGACCGGGTCGGTACATTTGCTTGGAACCACCATCGCCATTTGGAAGCGTACTTTGCGATTCCAGGAATAGGGGCCGTTCTCCATACGATTAACATTCGTCTTTCACCGCAACACATTTCCTATATTATTAATCATGCCGATGATCGGGTGCTGCTTGTCGATGATGACTTGCTTCCGCTCATCGAGAAAGTAAAAGACGAGATTCCGAATGTGCGTGCGTTTGTGATTATGACAGATGAGAAAACGCTTCCGGAGACGACGCTTGATCCGGTTTATCATTATGAAGAGCTTCTTGAAAAAGGGAATCCAACCTTTTCATTCGTAAAAGATTTAGACGAAAATAGTCCAGCAGGAATGTGCTATACATCGGCAACAACTGGAAATCCAAAAGGCGTTGTGTACTCCCATCGCGGCATTGTGTTACACAGCATGGCGCTTGGATTAGCGGATAGTGCGGCGCTATCTGAAGCGGATGTCGCCATGCCGGTTGTGCCGATGTTTCATGCAAACGCTTGGGGGCTCCCTTTTGCCGCTACGTGGTATGGCACGACATTAGTAATGCCGGGTCCGTCGTTTACACCAAAAACGATTGCAGAATTAATGGAAGCGGAAAAAGTAACGCTCGCGGCAGGAGTGCCGACCATTTGGCTTGGATTATTGAACGAGTTGGAAAAAGGAAATTACGACTTAAGCAGTTTGACTCGTATTTTATGCGGGGGAGCGGCAGCGCCAAAAGGAATGATTCGCGCGTTTGAAGAAAAATATCGCATTCCATTTATCCACGCTTACGGGATGACGGAGACGAGCCCGCTTGTTCTTCTTTCTCGTCTAAAAAGCTACCAACAACACTTATCAAACGAGGAAAAATTAGACATTCGCGCCAAACAAGGAATCCTTGTTCCGGGGTTGGAAATGAAAATCGTCGGGAAAGATGGCGATGTCAAATGGGACGGAATCGAAATGGGAGAGCTATGTTTGCGCGGACCGTGGATTGCCGATGAATACTACAATGACGAGCGAAGCCAAACAGCGTTTCGCGATGGTTGGCTATACACAGGCGATGTCGTGACAATCGATGAAGAAGGATTTATCAAAATTGTTGACCGCACAAAAGATGTCATTAAAAGCGGTGGGGAATGGATTTCTTCTGTCGATTTAGAAAATGCGTTAATGGCGCATGAAGCGGTGTTTGAAGCAGCGGTTGTCGCTGTCCCGCATCCGCAGTGGCAAGAACGTCCGATCGCTTGCGTTGTCGTAAAAGAAGGCAAGACCGTGACAAAAGAAGAGCTATATGACTTTTTACGACCGCAGTTTGCGAAATGGTGGCTTCCGGACGATGTGGTGTTTATGAAGGAAATTCCGAAAACAAGTGTCGGAAAATTTTTGAAATTAAAATTACGTGAGCAACTGCGCGAATATTTTTCAAATGTTAAATAATACAATGCAATTGGAGGGGTTTTGATGGTACAAACAATCGCTGTCATTGGTGCAGGTTTGATGGGAAGCGGCATTGCTCAATCCGTTGCGATGGGAAAGAAAAACGTTTATTTATATGATATTTCGGACGTTGCTCTTGAAAAAGGAATGAATTCGATTCAAAAAAGCCTCTCTCGTTTTGTCAAAGCAGGGAAATTATCGGAACAAGAAGCGAAGCAAGTGATCGAGCGCATTCAAATCAATACAAATTTACAAGACGCTGTTAAAGATGCAGATGTTGTGATTGAAGCTGTTCCAGAAAATTTACAATTAAAGAAAAATATTTTTCAAGAGTTGGATCGTTATGCGAAACGCGAGGCGATTTTAGCAACGAATACATCAGAATTAAGCGTCACCGCGATTGCTTCGGCGACGACACGTCCGGATCAAGTTGTCGGCATGCATTGGTTTAACCCTGCTCCGGTTATGAAGTTAATCGAAATCGTTAAAGGAGTAACGACTTCGGAAGAAACGGTTGAAACGATTCAACAATTATCCGAAGAAATTGGCAAGGAAACGGTGATCGTAAAAGATATGCAAGGGTTTGTGACGACCAGGGCGCTTGCGGCGCACATGATTGAATGTATTCGCATGTACGAAGAAGGAGTGGCGTCTGCGGAACATATCGATAAAGCCGTTCGCCTCGGCTTAAATTATCCGATGGGACCATTAGAGCTTGCCGATTTAGTCGGCTTAGATACGATGCTATTTGTCAGTGAAAATCTGACTGAAGCATACGGTGACCGTTTCCGTCCGCCGCAAACGTTACGAAAGCTTGTTGAGGCGGGATATTTAGGAAGAAAAACAGGAAAAGGGTTTTACACATACAACGAATAAACGAAGGAGAGAACGATCATGAGAGAAGTCGTCATTGTCGAAGCGGTGCGCACTCCTGTCGGCAAACGAAACGGCGTGTTTCGCGATGTTCATCCCGTTCATTTGGCAGCTGCGGTACTGGATGAAGTTGTGAAGCGGGCGGGACTGTCGAAAGAATTAGTGGAAGATATTGTGATGGGGTGTGTCACTCCGATCGCTGAGCAAGGGTATAACATTGGGCGTCTCGCCGCTTTAGAAGCAGGTTTTCCGGTTGAGGTGCCAGCAGTACAAATCAATCGGATGTGCGGTTCTGGCCAACAAGCGCTTCATTTCGCAGCGCAGGAAATTAAATCAGGCGATATGGATGTTACGATTGCTGCAGGTGTCGAAAGCATGACGAAAGTACCGATTTTAAGCGATGGAAATGAACGGACCATTCCGCCGTCTCTACATGAAAAATACGAGTTTGTGCATCAAGGAATTTCTGCAGAGCTAATCGCTGAAAAATATCATTTGACGCGCGAGCAATTAGATGAGTATGCGTATGAAAGTCATCGGCGCGCCATTACTGCTCAAGAAAACGGAATATTTGATCAAGAAATTGTACCGGTTCAAGGGCTTGATAAAGATGGAAACGCAATCACGGTTACCGCCGACGAAGGTCCGCGTAAAGATACATCGCTCGAAGCGCTTGCTTCACTAAAGCCTGTTTTTAAGCAAGACGGAAAGATTACCGCAGGAAATGCAAGTCAAATGAGCGATGGAGCCGCCGCTGTGCTATTAATGGAGCTTCAAAAAGCATTGCAACTGGGATTAAAACCAAAGGCGAAAATCATCGCCCAAGTGGTCGTAGGATCTGACCCGACTTATATGCTTGATGGTGTGATCCCCGCAACAAAAAAAGTATTACAAAAAGCTGGGTTGACGATCAACGATATCGATCTTGTGGAAATTAACGAAGCGTTTGCTCCTGTCGTTTTAGCGTGGCAAAAAGAGATCGGTGCTCCGTTTTCGAAAGTCAATGTGAACGGTGGCGCCATCGCCTTGGGTCATCCGCTAGGAGCAACAGGTGTCAAGCTGATGACCTCGCTTGTTCATGAACTTGAACGAAGACAAGGAAAATATGGGTTATTAACGATTTGTATTGGTCATGGTATGGCAACGGCTACCATCATCGAGCGATGGAGCGAGTAGAAGAAAAGCAGCGCAAGCACTTTGCGCTGCTTTTTATAATGTTTCTGTTTTTAATGATTTATTCGGTAACTTCCAATTATACGTGTAAGATAAAATGCGTAACACGGTGACAACGATAAACAAAATATAGAGTTGAACAGGCGATTTAGCTAAGCCTGTACCGATGGCTAACCCTGCAACAATGGCCCATGCTGCATAAATTTCAGCGCGAAGAACAAGCGGTTTTCGTCCTGCAAGAACATCGCGAATGATTCCTCCGCCGCTACCTGTTAACACAGCGGCCACGATCACAGCACTGAGCGGATGATTCATTTTTACCGCATACAAAGCTCCTTGGATCGCAAAAGCGGATAAACCGATCGCATCAAAAAAATTTCCCCATCGCTGCCAATGCGGCAACATTTTTTGCGGGAATAAATAAACGAGCGTCATAGAAATAAACGCGACTAAAAATAACGATTCTTGTTGCCAAAGAGCGGATACAGGAACGCCAATCAATACGTTGCGGATCGCTCCGCCGCCAAAGGCCGTCACAATGCCGAGAATATACACGCCGAGTAAATCGTACTCTTCTTCCATTGCCACAATCGCTCCGCTAATCGCAAAAGCAATGGTACCGATGATGCTTAACACTTCCCACGTCATAAGCAAAGCCCTTTCTATATACTTTCCATGTAAAGATTGTAAGAAGAATGAATCCGAAAATCAATCATCATTTTCGGCTGAGTAACATGTTTATGGGAAGATAATTTTCTGCCACTTTTTCCGAACGAGAATGCCATCGGACAAATATATTGGTCCGTGGAGTGTTCTTCGTTCGGATTGGCATACGGTTCGCATGCCCAGTCTGCCAAATTTTTTTACAAAAAATTGACTCACACCATCATTTTCGACTCATAGCGATTTCCAAAAAGATTTGCTATGATTAATAAAGGCTTGCTTCATCATATGATATGTGATCCCCGACATCGAGGGGAAAAATAACATATGTCGAAAAATTAACTTCAATCTATACAGAAAGAAAGGAGGTATGAGATTGAAAGACTTGCAAACAAACGAACGGGAAAAAGTCATTTTAGTCGGCTGTCAGCTTCCAAACGTAGACGATGAGCGATTTTCGTATTCGATGGAAGAATTAAAATCGCTTGTCCATACGGCAAACGGCGAAGTTGTCATGATGCTAACGCAAAAACGGGAAACGATTCATCCCGCTACGTATATTGGAAAAGGAAAAGTCGAAGAGCTCATCCGGCTTGTAGAACAATTTGAACCAGATGTTGTCATTTTCAATGATGAGTTATCTCCAAGTCAAAACCGTAATCTTTCTCGCCAACTGAACACGCGAGTCATTGACCGCACGCAACTCATTTTAGATATATTCGCTCAACGCGCACGATCAAGAGAAGGAAAACTGCAAGTAGAACTTGCGCAACTGCAATATTTACTGCCTCGCTTGAGCGGCCAAGGAACGGAATTATCTCGCCTTGGTGGAGGAATCGGGACGAGAGGACCTGGAGAGACGAAATTAGAAACGGACCGTCGCCATATTCATCGCCGTATTGATGAAATTAAAGAACAGTTAAAAATGGTTAAGGAACATCGCGAACGTTATCGCGAGCGCCGCAAAAAAAATCATGTGTTTCAAATTTCTCTCGTTGGTTATACGAATGCGGGAAAGTCGACATTATTTAATCGTTTGACGCATGCAGATTCGTTTGAAGAAAATTTGTTGTTCGCAACACTGGATCCATTAACGCGAAAATTGACTCTCCCAAGCGGATATACGGCTCTTTTGACTGATACGGTTGGCTTTATTCAAGACTTGCCGACGACATTAGTGGCTGCTTTCCGTTCGACGCTTGAAGAGGTGAAAGAAGCGGACTTGATTTTACACATCGTTGACTCATCGAATCCGGATTACTATCACCATGAACAAACGGTTTATGAATTACTAGAAGAGTTGGATGTTTCGTCGATTCCGATCGTTACCGTTTATAACAAACGCGATATTGTTCATCCTGATTTTGTGCCAAGCTCAAAAACCGCTTCTATTACCATTAGCGCATTGAACCAACACGATTTGCAGCAGCTGCGGCAGTTTATTGAGGAAACAATGATTGAACTGATGACTCCGTATCATGTACTGATTCCAACCTTTGAAGGAAAACTGCTTTCTCAACTAAAAACGGAAACGATTTTACGCGAATTGCATTACAACGAACAAAATGGCATGTATGAATGCAAAGGGTATGTATTACCAACGCATCCGCTTCATGGACAACTAAGAATATACCAAAAATAGAAAGGGTTTGTTGTATGTTTCAACATTTAAAACACGGAGAAAAAATTGCATCACTCGTCAAAGAAGTAGAAGCACAAATTGCTTCGATTCATAAAGAAATCGATGAACGAATTGACTACAATCAATACCGCGTCTTGCAAAGTTTTCGACGTCATCAAATAAGCGATACGCATTTTATTCCATCAACTGGATATGGTTACGATGATATCGGGCGCGACACATTAGAACGCGTGTATGCCGATGTATTTGGCGGAGAAGCGGGACTTGTTCGTCCGCAAATCATCTCTGGAACACATGCGATTTCGATTGCTTTATTTGGCATTCTTCGCCCTGGTGATGAACTTCTTTACATTACGGGAAAGCCATATGACACACTTGAAGAAATTGTCGGCATTCGCGGTAGCGGAATCGGCTCATTGAAGGAGTTTCATATTGGTTATAAAAGCGTTCCGCTAACAGAAGAGGGGAAGGTCGACTTTCAAGCAGTCAAAAATGCGATCAACGAACGAACAAAAATGATCGGAATTCAACGTTCAAAGGGATACGACCCGCGCCCATCGTTCACGATTGCTGAAATCAAAGAGATGATTGATTTTGTTAAATCCATCAAACCAGATGTGGTTGTGTTTGTTGATAACTGTTATGGAGAGTTTGTTGAAGAGCAGGAACCGTGCCATGTTGGTGCGGATTTAATCGCTGGCTCGCTCATTAAAAATCCAGGCGGAGGGCTTGCGAAGACGGGAGGATATATTGTCGGAAAAAAAGAATACGTGCAGGCATGTGCCTATCGAATGACTTCGCCGGGAATTGGGGCGGAAGCCGGGGCATCCCTTTACAGCTTGCAAGAAATGTACCAAGGCTTTTTCTTAGCTCCTCATGTGGTCGGACAAGCGTTGAAAGGCGCTGTATTTACAGCAGCATTATTAGAGAAAATCGGAATGAATACATATCCGAAATGGAATGCCAAGCGGACCGATCTCATTCAATCTGTCCAGTTTGATGACCGGGAAAAGATGATTGCGTTTTGTCAAGCGATTCAGCATGCCTCTCCTGTTAATGCTCATTTTACCCCGTATCCGAACTATATGCCGGGGTACGAAGATGATGTGATCATGGCGGCAGGAACATTTATTCAAGGAGCAAGCATTGAGCTATCTGCAGATGGACCGATTCGGCCTCCATATGTTGCTTATGTGCAAGGGGGATTGACCTACTCTCATGTCAAAATTGCGATTTGTATTGCGATCGATCAGTTGATGGAGAAAAAACTCATTCAATTGTAAAAGAATCCTCCTTTCATTTTTTCTTTATTTTCAGAAAAAAATGATGTGATAAAACATAACATGTAATTGACATGATTTTTGACATGGTGTAAAATAAAGGCAAGTAGAGATGAGGGAGGAACCGACATGAGTAGCCATATTCGACGCTCCATGCCGTTGTTTCCAATTGGAATTGTGATGCAGCTAACAGGTCTATCTGCACGACAAATTCGTTATTACGAAGAACATGGCCTTGTTTCTCCTGCACGAACAGAAGGAAATCGTCGTTTATTTTCGTTTAACGATATAGACCGACTTCTTGAAATTAAAGACTTAATTGAACAAGGAGTCAATTTAGCAGGTATTAAACAAATTTTTGCTTCGCGCAAACAAGCGGAACAACCCGAACAGCCGAAACAACCGAACAAATCGAACACACCTGCCACACCAAAAGTGGTTAAACAAGATTTGTCAGAAGAAGAATTGCGTGAGCTTTTACGTACTGAATTGATGCAGGCAGGTCGTTTCAACCGTGCTACCCTCCGTCAAGGAGACATGGCGCGATTTTTCCATTAAGTTTGTTTTTATATTTTTAACATAAATAGCAGAAAGAATCTGGGGGAGGAAATGAAATGGCTAAGTACACAAGAGAAGACATTTTGCGCATTGTAAGGGAAGAGAATGTAAAGTATATCCGTTTGCAGTTTACGGACATTCTCGGCACAATTAAAAACGTTGAAATTCCTGTGAGCCAATTGGAAAAGGCGCTCGACAATAAAATGATGTTTGACGGATCCTCCATTGAAGGATTTGTTCGCATTGAAGAATCGGATATGTATTTGTATCCGGATTTAGACACGTTTGTTATTTTCCCGTGGACAGCAGAAAAAGGAAAAGTGGCTCGCTTTATTTGTGACATCTATAACTCAGATGGCACGCCGTTTGAGGGTTGTCCGCGTTACAACTTAAAACGTGTATTAAAAGAAATGGAAGAGTTCGGTTTTACCGATTTCAACCTTGGAGCAGAACCAGAGTTTTTCTTATTTAAGTTAGATGAAAAAGGCGAACCTACTCTTGAGTTAAACGATAATGGTGGTTACTTTGACTTAGCACCGACAGACTTAGGCGAAAACTGCCGCCGCGATATCGTATTAGAGCTCGAAGAAATGGGATTTGAAATTGAAGCATCTCACCATGAAGTGGCACCGGGACAACATGAAATTGACTTTAAATACGCAAATGCTGTAAAGGCGTGCGATGATATTCAAACATTTAAGCTTGTCGTCAAAACGGTTGCGCGCAAACACGGATTGCACGCAACGTTTATGCCAAAGCCGTTGTTCGGTGTAAACGGTTCAGGCATGCATTGCAACCTATCTTTATTTAGAAATGGAGAAAATGCATTTTTCGATCCGAACGGTGAGTTACAATTAAGTGATGTAGCGCTTCAATTTATTGCCGGAGTATTAAAGCATGCGCCAAACTTTACAGCGGTAACAAACCCAATCGTCAACTCTTATAAACGTCTTGTTCCTGGATATGAAGCGCCATGCTATGTTGCTTGGTCTGCTCGCAACCGTAGCCCGCTTATCCGCATTCCTGCGTCACGCGGCATGAGCACACGGATCGAAGTGCGCAGTGTGGACCCTGCAGCAAATCCGTACTTAGCCATGGCGGTACTGTTAGCGGCTGGTTTGGACGGAATTAGAAATAAACTCACTCCTCCAGCGCCAGTTGATCGTAACATTTATGTGATGACAAAAGAAGAGCGCCTTGAAAACGGAATTGTTGACTTGCCTGCAACATTAGCGGAAGCACTTGAAAACTTAAAATCAGACGAAGTGATTGTCAACGCTTTAGGTAAACATATATTTGAGCATTTTGTTGAAGCGAAAGAAATTGAGTGGGATATGTTCCGTACGGCGATCCATCCGTGGGAACGCGAACAATATATGACACTATATTAAAAAAGCTAACGGTTTTCCGTTAGCTTTTTTTAATGAATCATACGGTAGACACCAATCACCTTTCCAAGGATGACAGCATGCTGAACGATGATTGGTTCCATTGATGAGTTTTCTGGTTGTAGACGAATATGGTCTTTTTCTTTAAAAAAGCGCTTCACTGTTGCTTCGTTGTCTTCTGTCATGGCTACGACAATATCGCCATTATTGGCGGTTTGTTGCTGTCGGACAATGACATAGTCTCCGTTTAAAATTCCCGCCTCGATCATGCTATCGCCGACAACTTGCAACATAAACACTTGATCATCTGGTGAAACAAATCGCTCCGGAAGCGGAAAATACTCTTCTACATTTTCAATGGCTGTAATTGGCTGCCCAGCGGTCACTTTTCCAACGATCGGGACGTTTACAACATTTGCTTTCGGAATAGAAGGAGAAGAATCTAGTATTTCAATGGCACGAGGTTTTGTTGGATCGCGGCGAATCAAACCTTTGCTTTCTAATCGAGCCAAATGGCCATGGACCGTTGAGCTTGAAGCTAAACCGACCGCTTCACCAATTTCGCGAACGGACGGAGGATAACCTTTTGTCTGTACCTCGTGCTTAATAAACTCTAAAATTTGTTGTTGCCTTTTAGATAATTTGACCATTTTGTTATACACCTCATACTGTCAATCTTTTCTTATATTATAACACGTTTCATAACAATATACAAACATAAGTTCGAAAAAAAGTGTTGACACGAACAAAGGTTCTTATTATTATAAATACGAACAAACATTCCTAGGAGGATTGGCATGAGTAAAATTCATTATGTGGTTTTCTCTGTTTTAAGTTTTAGTTTTTTAGTCGCACTTTTATATGCAACAGAGCCTGTAGAGAAAGAAAAATACGTCGAAATTACTGTGTCTGTAGGCGATACTCTTTGGAATCTCGCTGAAAAATATAAAAATGAGCATAACCTTTCGAGAGAGGAATTTATTAAATGGGTCATGGATGTGAATCAATTGCCAAACGGCCAACTTGTAGCAGGTGAGAAAATTGTGATTCCTGTGCTAAAATCGGAATATAACGAACCGCTTTTAGCAGGGAAAGAAAAATAAGAGAAGGGAATCACGATGAAAGCAATTATTTATTGCCGTGTAAGCACAACAAAAGAATCGCAAGAAACATCTTTACAAAGACAAAGAGAGGAATTAGAAAAGCTGGCGTCTGAATATCATATGGATGTTGTGAAAATCATTGAGGAGCAAGCGAGTGGATATGACATCGAGCGTGATGGAATCATTGAACTGTTAAGCGCGATTAAAGAACATGATATCGATGTTTTGTTAGTTCAAGATGAAACGCGTCTCGGAAGAGGAAATGCGAAAATTGCTCTCCTTCGTTGCCTTCAAAAAGAAGGAGTGAAAATTTACACCGTAAGCCATCGAGGTGAACTGCAGTTATCGGAAGCGGATTCAATGGTGTTAGAGATTATTAGCATTGTTGAAGAATACCAACGAAAAATACATAATTTAAAAATTAAGCGCGGGATGCAGCGAGCGGTTTCGAAAGGGTATCGTCCAGAAAAAAATTTGCGTAACATGGGTCAAAATGCTGGAAGAGAGCGTAAAGAGGTACCGATCGAAGAAATTGTTCGCTTAAGAAAAAATGAGTTAACCTTTGCAGAAATTGCTGCGACATTGCGAGGCTTTGGTTATGATGTGTCCAAAGCAACCGTTCACCGACGTTATCAAGAGTATGTGAAGGAACAAAGCGCAGCGCTTGTCAACGATGAAAAGTTTTTGTATGATGAAACAGGTGAAAATAAATAAAAAGGTATGGTGAAGAATGCTATCACAAGAAAAAATTTTACGAATCAATTTTCTGGCAAAAAAAGCGAAAACCGAAGGATTGACAACAGCTGAACAAGAAGAACAAGCGCAATTGCGCCGTGAATATGTCCAGGCATTTCGAGCAGCGATGATTGAAACGCTTCATTCTGTAAAAATTATCGATCCAAACGGAAACGATGTGACACCGCAAAAACTGAAAGAAAGCAAAAGAAAAAGATTGCATTAAGCCAATGAGGATGGGGAACATAAATAGAGTAAATGTTCTCTTTTTTCTTTAACGAGTTTGTCACAAAAATATCTCGTGAAGCATTGTACATTTTTTCTGCTTTTCTATATGATAAAAAGTGAAAAACATTTAATAATGAAAGGATGAAAACGATGGCACATACGATTGATCAACTATCGATTGCAACTATCCGAACACTTTCGATTGATGCGATTGAAAAAGCAAATTCGGGTCATCCAGGCATGCCGATGGGCGCAGCACCGATGGCTTATACACTTTGGACAAAGTTTATGAACCACAATCCAAGCAACCCAAAATGGTTCAACCGTGACCGTTTTGTGTTATCTGCAGGACACGGTTCAATGCTTTTGTATAGCTTGCTTCATTTAAGCGGCTATGACGTAACAATGGAAGATATTAAGCAGTTCCGTCAATGGGGTAGCAAAACACCGGGCCATCCAGAATACGGACATACACCAGGAGTGGAGGCAACAACGGGTCCACTCGGACAAGGAATTGCGATGGCCGTTGGTATGGCGATGGCTGAACGTCATTTAGCAGCTACATACAACAAAGAAAACTTTGAGATCATTAACCATTTCACATATGCCATTTGCGGTGATGGCGATTTAATGGAAGGCGTTTCAGCTGAAGCTGCTTCGCTTGCTGGACATTTAAAACTCGGTCGCCTGATCGTTCTTTATGACTCCAATGATATTTCTCTTGACGGGGAGCTACGCTTATCGTTCTCAGAAAGTGTTGAACAGCGATTCAAAGCATACGGCTGGCAATATCTCCGTGTAGAAGACGGAAATAATATCGAAGAAATTGCCAATGCGATTGCGGAGGCACAAAAAGATTTAGATCGTCCGACATTAATTGAAGTAAAAACAACGATCGGGTATGGTTCTCCAAACAAAGCTGGAACAGCCGATGTACACGGTTCTCCGCTTGGAAAAGACGAGATTAAGTTAACAAAAGAAGCGTACAAGTGGACATTTGAAGAAGATTTCTATGTTCCAGATGAAGTATACGCTCATTTTAAAAAGGTCGTAAAAGAAGCTGGAGAGAAAAAAGAAGCAGAATGGAACGAATTATTTGCGCGCTACAAACAAGCTTATCCAGAATTAGCTAAACAGTTAGAATTAGCGATGGAAGGAAAACTTCCAGAAGGATGGCATGAACATTTACCAGTTTATGAAGAAGGAAAAAGTTTAGCTACTCGTGCTTCATCAGGTGAAGTGCTCAATGCCATTGCGAAAGTCGTTCCACAATTTATCGGAGGCTCTGCGGACCTTGCTGGTTCAAACAAAACGTTGATTAAAGGAGCAGGAGACTTCCTTCCAGGTAGCTATGAAGGCCGCAACATTTGGTTTGGTGTCCGCGAGTTTGCGATGGGTGCAGCGATGAACGGTATGGCGCTTCATGGCGGTGTGAAAGTGTTCGGCGGTACGTTCTTTGTTTTCTCCGATTATTTACGTCCGGCGATTCGCTTAGCAGCATTAATGGGATTACCGGTTACGTATGTGTTTACACATGATAGTATTGCAGTCGGTGAAGACGGTCCAACGCATGAACCAATTGAACAATTAGCATCATTGCGTGCGATGCCAAATATGTCTGTTATCCGTCCGGCTGATGCGAACGAGACAGCAGCCGCGTGGCGCTTAGCTCTAGAATCAACTGACCGCCCAACAGCCCTTGTGTTAACAAGACAAAACCTTCCTACGCTTGCGACAACAGCAGAGCGTGCTTATGAAGGTGTGAAAAGAGGTGCCTATGTCGTTTCAGAGGCGCAAAATGGCGATCCGCAAGCGCTATTGCTCGCTTCAGGTTCGGAAGTAAGCCTTGCGGTTGAGGCACAGAAAGTATTGGCTTCAGAGGGCATTCATGTTTCTGTTGTGAGCATGCCGTCATGGGATCGCTTTGAGGCACAACCAGCCGAATATAAAGAAAGCGTCATTCCAAAACATGTAAAGAAACGTTTAGCCATTGAAATGGCATCATCGCTTGGTTGGGAACGTTATACAGGCGACGAAGGTGACATCTTAGCGATTGACCGTTTTGGTGCTTCAGCTCCAGGCGAGAAAATTATGCAAGAGTACGGATTTACGGTTGACAATGTTGTTGCGCGTGTAAAAGCGTTGTTAAACAAGTAAGCAAAAGGGAGAGAAGCGCTCTCCCTTTCTTTTTGTAAAAGAAAAATATTTTCAGCGCATATTTTCAGCGCAAAATATTGTATAATGTTTTATTGTTTAGTACACTGTAATGTAGACAACATGAAGGAGGAAAAAATATGGGGACAACCATTTTAGTGGGCATTTTAGCGCTTGTTGCTGGGGTTGCGCTAGGGTTTTTCATCGCTCGCAAAACGATGATGAACTATTTGAAGAAAAATCCACCAATTAATGAACAAATGATTCGCATGATGATGATGCAAATGGGGATGACTCCATCACAAAAGAAAATTAATCAAATGATGAAAGCGATGAACAATCAATTTAAATAAGAAACTCGCAGGCACTCGTGAAGAGTGTCTTTTTTATCAATCACAATTCTTCCTCTTCTAAGCGAAATGAAAATGTGAGAGTATCAGAGAATTCGTCACTTCACAAATTTGCGTATGCTGCTCATCCGTAATTGAAGGATGAATTATTGCTCGTTTTTCTATTTTTTTGATAAAATATAAACAATGAAAAATTGGAATTGGAGTGCCTAACCATGGTCGATATCAAATTGTTTCTTGCTTTCGGCGCTGGCTTTTTGTCGTTTATTTCACCTTGTTGCTTGCCGCTGTATCCTGCCTTTTTATCGTATATTACAGGGATATCCGTCAGCGATCTGAAATCGGACTATGCGCTGTTAAAAAAGCGAAGTTTTCTTCACACTTTGTTTTTCTTATTAGGTTTTTCATTTATTTTTATTTCGATTGGTTTCGGCACATCGGTGCTTGGTCGATTTTTTCATACATACCAAGATTTCATTCGTCAAATTGGCGCCATTTTGATGGTCTTTTTCGGATTTGTTATTGCGGGCGTCTTTAAACCAAAGTTTCTTATGAGCGATCGGCGTTTATCGTTTCAAAACCGCCCTTCTGGATATATCGGTTCGTTTTTGATCGGCATGGCATTCGCAGCTGGCTGGACCCCTTGCACAGGCCCGATTTTAGTTTCTGTGATCGCTTTAGCAGCAACCAATCCGAGTTTAGGGGTTATCTATATGACCGCTTATTCGCTCGGATTTGCTATTCCGTTTTTGCTTTTATCCTTTTTCATTGGTAAAATGGGATGGATTCGCAAATACCATGTGAAAATTATGAAGATTGGCGGATATGTGATGGTAGCGATGGGAGTCGTTTTATTTTTTGATTGGATGACCAAAATTACAATCTATCTTACAAATATGTTTGGGGGGTTTACAGGTTTTTAATAGGTAAGCGATTGGAAGGTATGAGGGGGGATATGAATGGCCAAAGTTTTAATTGTCGATGATGCAAAATTCATGCGAATGACTTTATCGAACATTTTAAAAAAGGCAAATCATGAGGTTGTTGGCGAAGCAGAAAACGGTCAACAAGCTGTTGAAATGTATAAATCATTAAAACCAGATATTGTTACATTGGATATTACGATGCCTGTCATGAGCGGACTTGAAGCGGTGAAAGCCATTAAAAAAGAAGATCCGCATGCGAAAATTATTATGTGTTCCGCGATGGGGCAACATAAAATGGTTGTTGAAGCGATTGAGGCAGGAGCGACCGATTTCATTGTTAAACCGTTTGATGAAAGTCGTGTGATCGAAGCGATTCAGCGCGTTCTGCTATAAAATGTACGAAAAGAAAGGAAAGATCACCTTGGCAATTTTCAGCTCTGTCTTTGCCTTATTTATGGCGGTGTTCGTTCTTTTTGTTCGAATGAAAGCGGCAAAAAGACCTGCAACGGCAAAAAAAATTATTTTACCACCTATTTTTATGAGTACGGGAGCACTTATGTTTTTGCATCCGATGTTTCGGGTAACAACGCTTGAATTGATTGAAGCAGTGATTGTTGGATCACTGTTTTCAATTTTATTAATCAAAACATCTCGATTTGAAGTGCGAAATAATGAAATTTATTTGAAACGTTCAAAGGCCTTTGCTTTTATTGTGATCGGCCTTGTTTTCATTCGTCTCGCGTTAAAAACATATTTAAGCCAAACGATCGATTACGGACAGTTAGCTGGGATGTTTTGGATTTTAGCATTTGCGATGATTGTTCCATGGCGAATTGCCATGTATGTATCGTTTAAAAAAATACAAGCGGAGTTAAAGCAAAAAAGCTAATCTAAAAGCAAGTAGAGCTTTTAGATTAGCTTTTTTTCATTAGTAAATGCTCATATTTCCCCAAATCGATTTGTTTTTCTTTCAACGCTTTGATTAAAAATTTATGATCGCGCTTTGGAGTGGCGAGAATATAGCCGCGAATGACCAAATCTTCAGTAATTCGCTCCGCTTTTTCTTTTAACGCTAATTCGCCAATTTTTCCAGCAATTTTTTGGCGAGCGACGTCACGAAATAATTCTGGAACCGGTTTGACTAAATCTTCTAACAATGATTTTTCGGGTTCGGACCATAAATGACGCGTTTGTTCAATATAATACTCTTGCCAATCTAATTCCGATTTGCCATCTTCTTTTGGCAAACGTTTTAAAAATTTACGAAACATAAAAAAGCCACCGATGGACATCGTGACCAGAAGGAAAACAGTCCAAAATAAAATAAACCATAAAAACCAACCTGTTAACATCTCCATCCACCTCATTCAAATGATTCAACATTTATTATGTAAAAAAAGAAATGTTGAATCAAGCATAATAAAGGACTGACTTAACGATGTCAGTCCCTCTCTTTCTGATCAAGTTCTTTTACATATCATGACTGGAATTATGTTTTTGTCTTGTGTGATTTCGGTTTTTTACTTTTTTTGATCCGCTTAAAGGCTCTGGTTGCCCAGGGTTATCTCCTTTTGGTGCATTTTTACGCATATCTTTGCTTGTGTTTTTATTCATATGTCCACGCTCCTTTCTTTTATAAGATGAGGTGTTTTTCGTTATTTATTCCCCTTTTTTGCGCATATTTATTGATTTTCATTGGAACGATAATACTGTCTGAAAAAGAGAAGGAGTGAGAACATTGCCTTATCATAAAAATAAACAACAAGCGTTTCAAGCGGCACAGCAAGGAACGATGGAAGCAAAAGAATGGTATGATCATCTTGTGAAAGATCAGGCTGATTATGGCAGTCAGTTAAAACATTTAAAACAGGAAGTAAATGAAGCGTTCGCACAAATTAATAATGCATTAGAAGTTGCTTCAGAAAAACAACGGAAACAGCTAGAACAATTTCGTGATGATTTACAGGCCATTGTAGATGAAGTGAATCAATATGAATAATCCCGCTTTGTGCGGGATTATTGATTTTTCTTGCGCTTTTTATTATTTTGTCGCTGCTCTTCCGTTAGGGGTTCATTAGAAAATTCTTCGTTGTAACCAGCTCCTTTTCCTTGGGCGCTGGCATCGTTCATTCCTGGAATGACATGATTCGCTTTTCTTTTGGCCATTGTTCTTCACCTCCATATTCTATTATTGTAATTTTGATAAAAAATATACATTTATCTGAAACTTATAAACAATTATTATTTACTTATGTATAGCATTGTATTAAGATAAAAGCGTAGGAATTTTGGGGATTTGGGAGAAAGATGGCTATTTTTCACGTGGCTGGAAAATAGCTCACTATTTGCGTTAAGGGGGTAATACATATGACAAAACAAGATGTATTTCAAGCACGTGCGTCATTTGAAGTAAACGGAAAAAAGTATAACTACTACCGTTTACAAGCTCTCGAAGAAGCGGGAATCGGGAAAGTTTCTCGCCTTCCATACTCCATTAAGGTGCTTCTTGAGTCCGTGTTGCGTCAAGTAGATGGACGTGTGATTACAAAGGAGCACGTTGAAAATCTTGCAAAATGGGGAACGGATGAGGTAAAAGAGATCGATGTTCCATTTAAGCCATCGCGCGTGATTTTGCAAGACTTCACAGGTGTTCCTGCTGTTGTGGATTTAGCGTCTATGCGCAAGGCAATGGCGGACATTGGCGGAGATCCGTATGAAATTAACCCCGAAATTCCTGTCGATCTCGTTATTGACCACTCCGTACAAGTCGATAAAGCGGGAACAGACGATGCGCTTGAATATAATATGAATTTAGAATTTGAGCGCAATGCTGAACGTTATAAGTTTTTAAAGTGGGCACAAAAAGCGTTCAGAAATTACCGTGCAGTTCCACCAGCAACTGGAATTGTTCATCAAGTAAACTTAGAATATTTAGCTAATGTTGTTCATGCAATCGAAGGGGAAAACGGTGAGTACGAAGCGTTCCCAGACACGTTAGTCGGTACGGACTCTCACACGACCATGATCAACGGACTTGGCGTCCTCGGTTGGGGAGTTGGCGGTATTGAAGCAGAGGCTGGCATGCTTGGACAACCTTCTTACTTCCCGGTTCCAGAAGTCATTGGTGTAAGATTAACAGGAAAATTGCCAAACGGAACAACGGCGACCGACCTTGCATTAAAAGTGACACAAGTGCTTCGTAAAAAAGGTGTGGTTGGTAAATTCGTTGAGTTTTTCGGTCCTGGAGTGGCAACGCTGCCATTAGCAGATCGTGCAACAATAGCAAACATGGCGCCAGAATATGGAGCAACATGTGGTTTCTTCCCGGTTGATGAAGAAGCGCTTGAATATTTGCGTTTAACTGGTCGAGATGAACACCACGTTCAAGTCGTTGAAGCATACTGCAAAGCAAACGGCTTATTCTATACACCGGATGCGCCAGAACCAATTTTCACAGATGTTGTCGAAATTAATCTTTCTGAAATTGAACCAAATCTTTCTGGACCAAAACGTCCGCAAGATTTAATTCCGCTTTCTAAGATGAAGGAAGCATTCCGTCAAGCGGTTGTAGCGCCACAAGGAAACCAAGGCTTCGGTTTAACAGAAGCGGATCTTGATAAAGAAATAACGGTTACGTTAAATGGCGAAGAAGTAAAAATGAAAACAGGTGCGATTGCGATTGCCGCAATCACAAGCTGTACAAATACATCGAACCCATACGTACTAATCGCTGCAGGTTTAGTGGCGAAAAGAGCGGTAGAAAAAGGATTGAAAGTTCCGAAATATGTGAAAACATCGCTTGCGCCAGGTTCTAAAGTTGTTACTGGTTACTTGAAAGATTCTGGTTTGCTTCCATATTTAGAGCAAATCGGCTTCAACATTGTCGGTTACGGTTGTACGACATGTATCGGTAACTCAGGACCGCTTGCGCCTGAACTTGAAAAAGCAATTGCGGAAAATGACTTGCTTGTGACAAGCGTGCTTTCTGGTAACCGCAACTTCGAAGGTCGCATTCATCCGCTTGTGAAAGGAAACTATTTAGCATCACCGCCGCTTGTTGTTGCATATGCACTAGCAGGTACGGTTGATATCGACTTATTAAAAGAGCCAATTGGCAAAGACAAAGATGGCAACGATGTGTACTTTAACGACATTTGGCCATCGATGGAAGAAGTAAAAGAAGTTATAAAACAGACTGTCACGCCAGAATTGTTCCGTAAAGAATATGAGCGAGTCTTTGACGACAATCCGCGCTGGAATGCGATTGAAACAACGGATGAGCCACTTTACCAATGGGATGAAAATTCCACATATATTCAAAACCCTCCGTTCTTTGAAGGGTTATCACCAGAAGTTGGTGAAGTGAAACCGCTCAAAGGATTGCGTGTCGTTGGAAAATTCGGTGATTCTGTTACAACAGACCATATTTCACCAGCTGGTTCAATCGGTGTCAACACGCCAGCAGGTCAATACTTAATTTCTAAAGGCGTGGATCCAAAAGACTTTAACTCATATGGCTCTCGCCGCGGTAACCACGAAGTCATGATGCGCGGTACGTTTGCGAACATTCGCATTCGCAACCAAATTGCCCCTGGAACAGAAGGTGGATATACAACATATTGGCCAACTGGCGAAGTCATGTCTATTTATGATGCGTGCATGAAATATAAACAAGATGGCACAGGACTTGTAGTTATTGCTGGTAAAGATTATGGAATGGGAAGCTCTCGCGACTGGGCTGCAAAAGGAACATATTTACTTGGAATTAAGACGGTTATTGCAGAAAGCTTCGAGCGCATCCATCGTTCCAATCTCGTGCTAATGGGCGTATTGCCGCTGCAATTTAAAGAAGGTGAAAATGCCGAAACACTTGGATTAACAGGAAAAGAAGTATTTGAAGTGCATATTGATGAAAACGTAAAACCGCGCGACTATGTAAAAGTAACGGCTACAAATCCAGAAACAGGTGAAGTGAAAGAGTTTGAAGTATTAGTTCGCTTTGACAGCGAAGTCGAAATCGACTATTATCGCCATGGCGGCATTTTACAAATGGTGTTGCGCGAAAAATTAAAACGCGAAAGATTAAAACGCTAAAAAGAGGAGGGTGTCCCAAAAGTGTTCGCTAAGCGTTCGCTTTTCGGATACCCTCCTTTTTTCGAAAAAAAAATAAGAAAACCGTTCCTCTTTTGGTATCATAGAGTTACCCCAACCCCATACCAAGAAAGGACGGTTTTCTTATGTACATTCATTATAACCGAGATCAACTCATTTTGCCAATGGATCTTGAAATTCTGATTCCAACCCATCATCTTTGCCGGATCGTGGATCTAGCCGTGGAAAAAATGGATCCGGCTCTGCTTGTATCCCTCTATCCTGGCGGAGGGCGTCCAGCGTATCATCCAAAAATGATGTTAAAAGTCATCTTGTATGCGTATGCCAATCGCATTTACTCTTCCCGACAGATCGCCAAACAATTGAAAGAAAATATTTATTTCATGTGGTTGTCTGGCCATCAGACACCGGATTTTCGTACGATTAACCGATTTCGGTCGGAACGGATGAAGGACGTTGTTTACGAAATGTTTTTTTCCATTGTCGATTTGCTTCGCCAACAAGGATTGGTGAAGTTAGAGGATTATTTTCTGGACGGAACGAAAATCGAGGCGAACGCCAACAAGTACACGTTCGTTTGGCGCAAGTCGACGGAACGATACGATCAAAAGTTAGAGGAGAAATTCCGACAAATCGTCGCCTCCATTGAACAGGTCACGAAAGAAGATGAAGAGGCAGAACAAAGGCTTGATTTTCAAGAACAACTAGAGGCCTCTCCGATCACCTCGGAAGCGATCGAAGACGTGATCGAACAAGTGGAGGAGCGTCTCAAGAAAGAGCCGAAGAACCGCACGTTGAAAAAAGCGAAACGTCAATTAGAACAAGATCTTCTTCCGCGTAAAAAGAAATATGAAGAATACCAAGAAGTGTTAGGAGAACGGAATAGTTTTTCAAAAACGGATCCGGATGCGACGTTTATGCGGATGAAGGACGATCATATGAAAAATGGGCAGTTGAAACCGGGATACAACGTGCAAATCGGGACGGAAGATCAATTCATCACCGGATTTAGTGTACACCAACGTGCCGGAGACACAGGCTGTTTCATTCCGCATTTGGAGCAGTTCGCCGCATACGGACGCCCCCTGCCGAAACGAGTGATCGCTGATTCCGCATACGGGAGCGAGGAGAACTACGCGTATTGCGAAAAACAAAAGATCACAGCGTTGATCAAATACAACACATGGGATCGGGAACAAACGAAAGCGTGGGCGAAAGAGATCGGTCGAATCGAACATATGACGTATGATGAGGAGTTGGATGAGTGGATTTGTGCAAAAGGAGAACGGTTGGTGTTTGTGTACGAACGGAAGCAGAAGACAGAGAACGGCTATGAATCGATCAAGCGTACGTATCGCTGTACGGCTTGTGCGGGATGTCCATTTCAATCCCAATGTGCGAAAGGAAAAGAAACGAAAACGATCACTGTCTCTCTCCAAAACCAAAAACAACGGCAGGAGATTCGGCAACGGTTGGCCACCGAAGAAGGGATGGCAACGTACCGAAAGCGTCAAATAGAAGCAGAGCCGGTATTCGGGCAAATCAAGCATAATCAACAATTTCATCGTTTTTCATTGAGAGGCCTCCCAAAAATTACCTTGGAATGGGGTCTAGTTTGTGCTGCCCACAATTTGAAAAAGTGGGCCTATACCATCGATCCACATCGAAAGAAAAAGAAGAAAACCCGATCATAGGAGGGTTCTCTTCCATTCAGATAAAAAATATAATCCATATGATGGAAAACGAAAAAAGAGAGCTGTTCTCAAAAGGTCATTTTACTGACCTTTTGAGACAGCCTCTTTGTTATTTTGTGTTTATTTTTTTCGCTGCTTCTTCTAGCCTGCTTTTCGGATTTGGAGTAAAGGTTGCGTCGTATCCTTGTGGGTTCACACCTGATGCTTTTGTTCCGCGATTTCTTCCATTGTTTTTGCTCATGTTTTCACCTCCGTGCATATTGTCCCCCGTTTTTTAAAAAATTTACTCGGAGTAACAACCGACATTCTCGCTCATTTTCTGGCGAAAGACTCATAGTCAAAGCATTTACATTGCGATAAGATGAAAAAGAAGGGAGAGTGCACGGGGTGAAAAACCATCAAACGATTGAGGAATATATCGACTTTCTTTCGTCAAAAGGATTTCGACTTCGTCAAGATGCTGTGAAGTTTATTTTATTCGGGCAACAATATACAGGGGCTAGCGACTGGCTTGTCAATATTGCCATTGAAACAACACTAAAAATACAAAAAGAATTTGACGGGAGTTATTATCTTTCTTTACTGGAACAACTTGTAGATGAAAAAGTAGCCAATCGGAAAGAGGCTTTTCAATTTTTGAAGAAAAAAGGAATTGAGTAAGCGCTCGAAGTTATAGGCCTCGAGCGCTTTTGTTTTTATTGAGCACATTTTGTGGAAGTTCCGATAAAATCATACCGAGAAAAATAAGAAAAGCACCAAGGATGGCGATATGGTGTAATCGTTCGTCATTCCATATGTAGGCGGTCAGCGCAGCAAAAACAGGCTCCATCGCAAAAATGAGAGCGACGCGTGTCGGAGATGTGTATTTTTGAAAGTTTGTTTGAATGAAAAAGGCAACTGTTGTGGCAAACAGAGCAGTGATGATAAGCGCCGTCCATACTTCTAGTTGAAGCAATAGAGAGTAGCTTAGCGTTTTCCAATCTTCTAAAAATAAAGAAAATAAAAAACAAAGAAAGGCTACTGTTTGAATTTGGATCGTCGTTAATGATAAGGTTGAATAACGAGAAGCGTATTTTCCTGTCAATACAATATGCAAAGCAAACGAAATCGCACAGAAAAAGACGAATAAATCTCCTTTATTTATCGACATGCTTCCGTTCATCGTTAAAAAATACAGTCCTACCGCAGCAACTCCTGTACCAAGTAGGGCATTGATACTCGGCTTTTGTTTTAACAATAAAAACGAAAAGAACGGAACAAGCACAACGCTTAATCCTGTAATAAATCCTGCTTTGGAAGACGTCGTATAAAGAAGGCCGATCGTTTGTAGCGCATATCCAGCAAACAGCCATATGCCAAGCTTTACGCCAGCAAAAACTAATTCTCGATCGATTCGATCCTTTCGTTTTCGTTCAAATAAAAAAAGCCATGTCCATAAAAACAAGCTTGCTAACAAGAAGCGTATGCCGTTGAATAAAAGAGGCGGCAAAAAAGCAATTGCGTTTTGAACGACGACGAATGTGGCTCCCCAAACAAAAGCAACGAATAGTAAACTAACATCTGCTTTTTGTTGTAACGTCATTATTCATCTCCTTATCCTTATTATTTTAGGTCATCATTGAGAATGATGACCTAATACCAAAATTTTACCATACTATTCGAATCATTACATGTCTTTTGGTTTGAGTTTTTTAGCGATGTAAATAAATGGAGTGTCTAATGCTGCAACAATCCACTTTAATACATAAGTTGTAATAAAAATTTGGAACCATTCATTCATTGGAAATACACCGATAAAGGCAACCGATGTAAAAATGAGCGTATCTACGAACTGACTAACCATTGTACTTCCGTTATTGCGAATCCAAAGCTGTGAATCGTGCGGGAATTTCTGTTTTAAAAAATGGAATAAATGAACATCGAGCGATTGACTGACAATAAAAGCAAGCAAACTGCCGAGTGCGATGCGTGGTAATAGCCCAAAAATGGTTTCTAATGACTCTTGGGCAAAATCGGTTGCATGAGGTTTAAACAGCAAAGCGATTTGCATCACAATCGTTAACGAAATCAGCGTAAAAAAGCCAAGCCATACCGCTTTTTGAGCCTCTTTTTTTCCGTATTTTTCGCTCAAAATGTCAGTGACTAAAAATGAAGTTCCATACATCACGTTTCCAAGAGTAGCTGTCAATCCTAACAGTTCTACCGTTTTCACGACTTGTAAATTTGCAACAACGGTTGAAAAACCGATCCATACAAATAAACCTGAACGCCCGAACAAGCGGTAAATCAGCAATACAAGCGAAAAGGTGACAATGGCTGAAAACAAACCTAATATTTCATTAAACATACACAGCTTCCTCCTTACATATATATGATAAGCTTAATTTTCCGACATAAACAAGCTTTTCTGCCACTTCTCCGAACGAAAACGCCATCAGACAAATGAATTTGTCTGTCATGCGTTTTACGTTCGGAATCGGCATGCTTCGAGCATGCCGAGGCGGCAAGAAAAATCTTGCCGCCTATGGCAGAAAAGCGGTCTTCTATTCATGATGAGATATGTCGGAAACTCAACGAATCTATATAGAAATGAAAGCACGAACGATATTATACAACGATTCATTCAATTGCGCGAGATTATTTTTGAATGAAGATGTATAATAAAAAAACAATGACAAAGTCGGAAGGTGAAAAAATTGAAATTCATGATCGAATGGACATATGTGACACCGAAGAAAAAGGAAATGGTTCTTACATCTGATTTCGTTTCGGCTGAAGAAGCGCTAATCCTAGCAGAGGATTTTGAAAAAACAGGACGGGTGAAAGAAATTATATTTTACGATGAACGACGAATCGCTTGGACGAAAAAAGAATTAATAAAGTTATTAAAAGAGTTAGAAACAGAACCTCATGACATTATCGCCTATTTCGATGGAGGATTTGACCGGCAAACAAAAAAAGCAGGGGTAGGAGCCGTTGTTTATTATAAACAAAACCGTCAACCTTTTCGTTTACGGGCCAATGCCCAATTACAAGAGTTGCAATCGAATAATGAAGCGGAGTATGCGGCATTCTGGTTTTTAGTACAACAACTTGAACAGTTAGGTGTTCATCATCTTCCAGTGACATTTCGTGGAGATTCGCATGTTGTCTTAAATCAGTTAGCAGGGGAGTGGCCAGCGTTTGCTGACGAAGGGGGATGGCTCGATCGAATTGAAAAGAAATTAAAGAAGCTTGGTATTATTCCCACGTATGAACCGATTTCTCGGAAAGAAAATAGCGAAGCACACCATCTTGCGACTCAAGCACTTAATGACATCATCATTGCAAGTACGATACAATTGGAGCGTTAGATCACGATGAATAGAAAAGAAATTCTTGACCATTTAAATGAAATCATCGACACCTATTGTGAAGGGTGTTTTCTAAAAAGCGCGCTACGAAAAGAATATAGCAAAACGTATGCGCAATCGTTTTGCATTCACCAATGTACAGTGGGGAAGAAAATTCAAGAATATGGGAAAATGTTAAATAAAAATTGACCGAACAATGTGTTCGGTCCGTTGTCATTGCATGGCTTCCATGAGCTGGTGCTCTGCATCAGCCAGCTCTTTTTCACAGCGTTGTAAAACAAAATCTTCTACATTTTTCGTTTGATTTTTTACCTGCATGAGAGCTTGTTTTGCGTCCGCAATCGCTTGTTCCGCGTGTTTCAGCATATTGGAATCGAGGCTCATTGTTGCCGCCCCAACCATTTTTTTGGCGGATTCCACAGCGAGATTCACTTCCGTCACAGCGTTAAAGATGCTTTCTGACTGGAGATTCGGTTTTCTCGGATTTTGTGTCACAAATTACACCTCCTCAACAGATAGTATTCCTGCTTAAAAAAAGAGATATGTAAATTCTGATCAAATAAAAAAAGACCAGCATGGCACTGGTCTTTTCGTCGAGCTAACTTATATATCGAATAATCTCGAACGATTACAATTTGACAACGTTAGCAGCTTGTGGTCCACGGTTTCCTTGAACGATTTCGAAAGAAACTGCTTGACCTTCTTCTAATGTTCTGTACCCTTCACCTTGGATTGCTGTGAAGTGAACGAATACATCGTCTCCGCCTTCTACTTCGATGAATCCGTAACCTTTTTCGTTGTTGAACCATTTTACTTTACCGTTTTGCATAATACTGAATCCTCCTAATACCTTTAGCACTAATGGCTAATAAAAAAATTTTTTCATATAACGGAATATATTTCACAGCAATCACTCGGTGAATTGCAGGAGATATATTCAGTTAGATGATATCTAAACTATACATGAGTTTAAAGGAAGAGTCAAGATGAAGAGGTGATTTTTTCAAAAATTTTTTTGTTAAAGGACTTTTCGTATTTTTTGACTAAAAATAGAATAAATTGAATAAAGAAGGGGGAGAGAACTGCGTGTATCGTGGCGAGATTGGTGGGAAAGAGGTCATTATTAAGTTAAGAAAGCACGTCAAACAGAAAAAAGTCGATGAAATGAAAATTTATCAAACCGTTTTATCGTTTGGTGAATCCGCATTTCAGCAAGAAAAAAGTGAATTTGGGATTTTTAGTGACAAGTTAGGATTGATCGTTGCTTCCATCGAAAAAAATGATATCCCTGTTATTTACGTTGACTATTTAATTCAAAATGAAAACGTATATGAGTAAAACCCAGACGTTATACATGTCTGGGTTCGTTCATGTTTTGCAACATTTGTTTTAATTGTTCAGCGGACAAAGGAGGGCTGAAGAAATATCCCTGTCCTTCTGAGCATCCGTTTTTCGCTAAATAATCAAATTGTTTTTCATCTTCAATTCCTTCAGCAATGACATTCATGTTTAAATGTTGAACTAACGAAAGAACGGAATCGACAATTGCTTTTTCGTAATAGGAATGAGGACATTCCTGAATAAACGAACGATCGATTTTTAACGTGTCAATATCCAATTGTTTTAAATAACTAAGCGATGAGCAACCCGTTCCAAAATCATCGACAGCGATGCGAACACCGAGCTGTTTCAAAAGATTTAAATTTCGGGTGATGGTTGGTTCGTTGTAAACCATCATTCGTTCTGTAATTTCAAGTTCTAACCATTTTGCCTCTAAATTTGCTTCTTGTAAAATCATTTCGACCCGTTTTGCGTATTTGCGATCTTGCAATTCACGTGCGGAGATATTGACGCAAACGCGAATCGGTGTCAATCCTTCTTTTTGCCACTGTTTTGCTTGGCGACAAGCTTCTTTTAAAACCCACTCGCCCAACTGTACAATTAATCCTGACTCCTCAGCTAATGGAATAAACGTGCTTGGCGGTATGGCTCCAAGCGATGGATGATGCCAGCGAACAAGTACTTCTACAGCCGCGATTCGTTTTGACGGCAATTGAACGATTGGTTGATAGAGCAGAAATAGTTCTTTCTGTTGAATGGCTTTCTGTAAATCATTAAGTAGTTGCATGTTTGTCCTCATTTGTTGAAGTTGATGATCGCAATAAACAAAATAACCGTTTTTTCCTCTTTGCTTTGCTTCAAGCATGGCTAAATCGGCGTGTTTTATTAAAATTTCCGCATCTTCTCCATCATCCGGATAAAATGAAATGCCGATGCTTGGTGTTAAAAATAGCTCATGTCCATGGACAACAATCGGTTTTTGAAATGAGCATAAAATTTGTTTGGCCGTTTCAATTGCATCTTTCTTCGTTGAAATGTTTGGAAGTAAAATAATAAATTCATCTCCACCCATTCTTGCGACTGTATCGTTTGTATATACGCAACGTCTGAGGCGTCTGGCTGCCTTTTTTAACAATAAATCCCCAGCCGAGTGACCAAGGGAGTCATTGATATATTTAAAGCGATCGAAATCAATATATAAAATGGCAAAAAGTTGCTTTTTCATTTTCGCTTTATCAATCGTTTCTTGTACTCGTTCTTGAAATAAACGGCGATTGGCGACCCCTGTCAAAGAATCGTAATAAGCCATATACTTAATTTTTTGTTCGGCTTCAATGGATTCGGTAATGTTTTTTGCGATGCCAAAAACACCTGTAACCAAACCGTTTACGATAATCGGAACAGTGGTTACGTTTAAGTATAGTAAATTTCGCTGTTTATTGTAAATGCGAATACGGGCATGTTGAGATGTGCCGCGTTTGGCTTGTTCGAATAAATCTTCAGCAACTTTTACATCTTCATGAACGACAAGTTTCGAGAAATGAAGTTGTGCTAGTTCTGTTTGACTGTAACCAGATATTTTCTCAGCCGTTTCGTTTACGGATAAAAACTTCCCATCTAAATCAAGAGAGAAGACGCCATCATGATTATATTTAAATAATGATTGATAACGCTGCTGATTTTTTTCTAACTTTTCTCGCATTCGTGCTTGTTCAATGGCTAAACCAGCAAGTGATGAGAATGTTTCAATGATTTCAAGATCTTCTTTTGTTGGTGCAACCGAATTATAGTGGTAAATGGCGAATGTGCCGAGCACTTGCTCAGTAGAAGAAAAAATAGGAATAGCCCAGCAGGAACGTAGTCCGTGAGCTAGTGCAATCTGTTTATAGTCCTCCCAAAGAGGATCATGTTCAATATCGGATACGATGACGATTTCTTTTCGATAGGCTGCTGTTCCGCATGAACCTGCTTTTTCGCCAATTTGTATACCATTTGTCGCTTGTATGTACTCAGAAGGCAGATGAGGGGAAGCTGCATGATAAAGGCGATTTTCTTTTTTATCAAGCACCAAAATGGATCCAATCGTCATCGGATTGATTTGTTCAATCGTTATGATAAGTTCATTTAATATTTCGTTTATTTCTTTTCTTCTGGCAATCATTTCTAAAATTTTCTTTTGGCCAAGCAAAAGCTGTTCCGTTTGTTTTTGTTTAGAAATATCTTGGCAAGAAATAAGTAAAATTTGTTGACCGTCCTCTTGATGAATACAACGAAGATATTCTTGCACCCAGATGATCGAACCATCTTTTTTTTGTTTACGGTATGAAATTTGATGGATGACATGTGCGCATTCGTTGAATACTTTGTTCATTTGTTGTTCAACGTAGGATCGATCCATTTCGTAAACCGTTTTAAGTATCGATGCACCTATTAATTCGTCTTGCGTATAGCCGAGGGATTTGGCTCCAAAATGATTGACGTCTAAAATGGATCCGCGTTCATCTAAAATAAATTGCATCGATGGCATCAAACAATAGTAGTCACGTTCAAAATCCATTTGTTTCCTCCCACCACTGTTGTCTCTTTTCATTAACATATTGTACTCTGATTTTGGCAAATGAGAAAGAAAAATATCAAACAAGAACATGGAAAAACATGAACAAAATGAGTATGATGATATTGCAAAACGATTGAAAGGGGAGAATAGGATGCTTAAAAAATGGACGATTCATACGACAAAACGAGATGAAATGATCGATATTACCCATCTTGTTCAGTCGTTTGTGACCGAACAGCGTGTAGATGAAGGAGCTGCCATTATTTATTGTCCGCATACGACCGCTGGAATTACCATTAATGAAAATGCCGATCCAGATGTTAAAAGAGACATGATTCGACGTTTTGACGAAGTATATCCGTGGCATCATTCGCTTGATCGCCATATGGAAGGAAATACGGCAGCGCATATGAAGGCAAGCACGGTCGGTGCTTCGGCACATGTCATTATTACAAATGGAAAACTGTTGCTTGGAACGTGGCAAGGCATTTATTTTTGCGAGTTTGATGGACCGAGAACGCGTACGTTTTATGTAAAACTAATCAAGGGATAAGGCGAGGGGAGAAAAATGGATTTTCATGGACAGAAAATTTTACCAGCGATTCGTTCCATGAAAGATTTTGAGAAATTGTTAAAAATGAATTATCAATACGGTGTGTTTTTAGATATACATATCGGAATGTTAAAAAGTGTTTATGAATACGCCAATCAACATCAAAAAAAGATGTTTCTCCATGTTGATCTCATTCAAGGTTTAAAAAGCGATGAGTACGCAACGGAATTTTTATGTCAACAACTAAAGCCATACGGGTTAATTTCGACCAAAAGCAGCGTCATTACAAAGGCAAAACAAAAAGGGGTACTGGCTATTCAACGGACGTTTATTATTGATTCCAACGCGATGGAAAGAAGTATTTTGTTAATAGAGAAAACGAATCCAGATTACATTGAAGTTCTTCCGGGATTGGTTCCAAAAGTGATTCGCCAGCTTCGTGAAAAAACAGGAAAAGCCATTTTCGCTGGAGGATTGATTGAAAGTCCTGAAGAAGTGGAAGAAGCGCTTAATGCCGGAGCGATCGCGGTGACCACTTCCAATGTTGAACTTTGGCGACATTTTGAACCTAAATAAGAAAAAAATATTGACAACGCTTTCAAAACCTATTAACCTTATAGTTAAGTTAATAATATTTGTGACGGAGAAATGGAGACTCACGCATGTTCCTTTCAAGCGGGATATGTGTGGGTTTTTCTTTTTTCCGTCAAATCACCAAAACAAAGGGGGAATGATCATGACACCATTTATGGCCGAAGTGGTTGGTACCGCATTGTTAATCATCTTTGGAGCGGGGGTATGTGCAGGTGTCAATTTGAAGAAATCGTTTGCACAAAATTCAGGATGGATCGTCATTACGATGGGATGGGGATTAGGTGTAGCGGTTGCAGCATATGCAGTTGGAAAATTTAGTGGGGCCCATCTGAATCCAGCGGTGACTTTAGCGTTAGCATTCACTGGTGATTTTCCATGGAGCGATGTGCCGATGTACATATTGGCACAATTTCTCGGTGCCATGATTGGTGCAACGGTTGTTTTTCTACACTATCTCCCTCATTGGCGTGAAACGGATGATCCAGCAACAAAGTTAGGCGTTTTTGCGACGGGTCCTGCAATCCCAAATTATTTTGCGAATTTGTTAAGTGAAATCATTGGAACATTTGTATTGATTGTTGGAATCTTAGCTATTGGAGCAAATGAATTTACGGAAGGTTTAAATCCTTTCATTGTTGGTTTCTTCATTGTGAGCATTGGTCTTTCACTCGGAGGTACGACAGGATATGCGATCAATCCTGCTCGTGACTTAGGTCCACGCATTGCTCACTTTCTCTTACCGATTCCGGGAAAGGGAAGTTCGAATTGGAAATATGCGTGGGTTCCTGTTCTCGGTCCAGTGCTTGGCGGTTCATTTGGCGGTTTATTCTATAAAGCCGTTTTTTTAGGAAAAATGACAGCAGCATTTTGGTATGTTCTCATTGCGATTGCACTCGTTTTAGTCATTACTTTTTCATTTGAACAAAAAAGAAATACAGCGGTTACACGCAATGTAACAGCATAATAGGAGGATGGGAGAAATGGAAAAATATATTCTTGCTTTAGATCAAGGAACAACAAGTTCACGCGCCATTTTGTTTAATCGAAAAGGTGAGATTGTTCATATTGCTCAAAAAGAATTTACGCAATATTTTCCGCAACCAGGATGGGTCGAGCATAATCCGAATGAAATTTGGGGCTCGATTTTAGCGGTCATTGCTACTGTATTATCAGAGGCAGCCGTAAGCCCTGAACAAATTGCGGCAATCGGCATTACGAATCAGCGAGAAACGACGGTTGTGTGGGATAAACAAACAGGCCAGCCGATTTATAATGCGATTGTTTGGCAATCTCGACAAACGGTGCCAATTTGTGAACAACTAAAAGAGCAAGGTTATGACGAATTATTCCGTGCAAAAACCGGCTTGCTGATCGATGCTTATTTCTCTGGAACAAAAGTAAAGTGGATTTTAGATCATGTCGATGGAGCACGCGAAAAAGCAGAAAAAGGGGAACTTTTATTTGGTACGATTGATACATGGCTTGTATGGAAGCTATCGGGCGGTCGTGCTCATGTCACTGATTATTCCAACGCTTCACGCACGTTAATGTTTAACATTCACGAACTGAAATGGGATGAGGAACTATTAAGCATTTTAAACGTTCCAAAATCAATGCTTCCTGAGGTCCGACCATCTTCTGAAATTTATGCTCATACGATTCCGTACCACTTCTTTGGGCAAGAAGTACCAATTGCGGGAATTGCAGGAGACCAGCAAGCGGCTTTATTCGGGCAAGCGTGCTTTGAAGAAGGAATGGCGAAAAATACGTACGGAACAGGTTGCTTCATGCTAATGAACACAGGAGAAAAAGCTGTTCAATCGAAACACGGGCTGCTAACAACGATTGCTTGGGGAATTGATGGAAAAGTAGAATATGCGCTCGAGGGAAGCATTTTTGTTGCAGGTTCAGCTATTCAATGGCTACGTGACGGATTGCGAATGATTAAAGAAGCAAAAGATAGTGAATTGTATGCAACAAGAGTTGAATCGACTGACGGTGTATATGTCGTTCCGGCGTTTGTTGGCTTAGGTACACCGTATTGGGATAGCGATGTGCGCGGAGCGATTTTCGGATTAACGCGTGGTACAACGAAAGAACATTTCATTCGCGCGACACTAGAATCGCTTGCTTATCAGACGAAAGATGTATTAATGGCCATGGAAGCTGATTCAGGAATTACGTTAAAAACATTGCGCGTTGACGGCGGAGCGGTAAAAAACAATTTCCTTATGCAATTCCAAAGCGACATTTTAGGGGTGCCTGTCGAGCGGCCAGTTGTAAACGAAACAACGGCGCTAGGAGCAGCTTATTTGGCAGGATTAGCAGTCGGATATTGGAACAGCAAAGAAGAAATTGCTCAACAGTGGAATATTGATCGTTCCTTTACACCGGCGATGACAAAAGAGGTACAAGAGAAGCTGTACGAAGGATGGAAAAAAGCTGTTCAAGCAGCACGAGCTTTTAAATAAACGTTTTTACCGACTGCTCGCGATGCAGTCGGTATTTTTACACCTCAAATTATAAAATAAAACTATGTTCTAAATAATCAATCTTGAAAATAAAAAATATAATCGACAATAAAGCACGTCCATATTGGATGATGCATGACCATTTCCATTCACTATTAAAATATCCAGCTTGTCGACAAAGTCGACAAGCTTTTTTATTATAGCTGAGAGATCGTAAGGTGCATTGAGGTGAGAAACATGCTTCGGCGACAAGATACAGACAAACGCCATTCGATGATGGCTGTTACTCTCAATGAGTTAGTACCACAAGACCATCTTGTGCGTAAAATCGATGCAGCGATTGATTTTTCGTTTATCTATGACTTGGTGAAAGATTTGTATTCGGAAGACAAAGGCCGCCCAAGTATTGATCCTGTTGTTCTGATTAAAATTCCATTGATTCAGTACCTATTTGGAATTCGCTCCAGGAGACAAACCATCAAAGAAATTGAAACCAACGTGGCATATCATTGGTTTTTGGGATTTGATTTTCATGATCCGATCCCTCACTTCTCTACATTTGGTAAGAATTATGAGCGTCGTTTCAAGAACCCGAATCTATTTGAACAGATTTTCTCCCATATCCTTTCTCAAGCTATTAAGCACGGATTTGTGAATACCGAATACATGTATGCAGACTCAACTCATGTCAAAGTTGTCTACAGTCTGAAACTGTCTCTTTTTTGAGACAATTTTTATTTTGTTTGACGGGCAGTCGCATTTTTGTGCATAAGGTGTTGGGGTTAGCCCAACGAGCACTACAAATGATGGTGTGCTCAAAAGCACTACTTGCAAAATTTTATAAAAAAATATTCACATAATATTCAAAAAGAGGATAGAAGTAGTGATTCATTTCACACTGATGATCTGATCTATTTCTTTATAATCATAAAAAAATTGATCTTGTAGGAGGTGAGGAAATGAAGAATTTAGCGATCATTTTTCTCGTTAGTGTAGCTGTAGGATTGGCAGGGGGATATACATATTTTCATTTCACAAACAACGATGAAACTGCTGCCGCCAAACAAGAAACGGCTGCTGTTCAAAAGAAACCAACGGCTTTAACGCAAACAACTAGCACAAGTTCAAAGGAGGGGGAAATTCTTAAACAAAAGGGTTGTTTGTCATGCCATTCCGTGTCTAAGTTAAACTTGCAAGGTGGAACAACAGGACCGGATCTATCCAACGCTTATAAAGTAGTGGAAGGCAAACACGGAAAACCAATTGAAGAGTTTTTAAAAGAACCGACGTCTGCAGTTATGTCAGGAGTGATTAAATCCAATCCGCTTACAGATGAAGAGCGAGCTGCTATTATTCAAGTTTTAAAAACCGCCTCAGAAAAATAAACAAACGGATAAAGAGGTGTTCATGAGTGAAGAAAAAAGTTGTTTCTGCCATTTCCGGATTAGCTGTCGGAATTTTAGCTTCAACCGTTTTCTTTGGTAATTTTTCAACAGAACAAACGCAATCAACAGCAGCAGCGAAAACAAATGCGGAAAAAGTATATGTACCGTTTGGTGAAAAAGACGAATATTATTTATTTGCCTCAGGTGGCCATTCCGGTCAAATGTTTATTTATGGAGTACCATCGATGCGTCGTATTCGGACTGTTCCTGTATTTTCATTAGATTCAGCAACAGGATATGGCTGGGATAAACATACGAAAGAGATGCTTGGAGGCTATACTTGGGGAGATTTGCATCATCCTGCTTTTTCTGAAACAAATGGAGAATATGACGGAAAATACATGTTCGCTACGGACGTAGCAAACAGCCGCGCCGCGGTGATGGATTTGAAAACGTTTACAGTAAAAGATATTATTAATGTTCCGAATACAAGCGGTCCTCATTGTGCGGCGTTTGTTACAGAAAATACGGAGTACTTATTTTTACCAACACGTTTTTCTGTACCGCTTGGAAATAAATACGAATCATTGGATGACTATAGCGAAAAATATCGTGGAGTCATGAGTGCTGTTACATTTGATGAGAAAAAACAAAAGCTAAGCATTGCTTACCAAGTCGCTTTACCACCTTGGTCATACGATTTGTCTGATGCCGGAAAAAAGATTTCAAAAGACTGGGCCGTTATTACTACGTATAACACAGAAGAGGCAACGACAAATTTAGAAATCAACGCTTCGAAAGAAGACCGCGACTTTATTGTGTTGTTTAACTGGAAAGAGTTAGAGAAGATGGTTAAAGAGGGGAAATATGACAACGTAGACGGACAAAAAATGATTTTTCCAGAAAAACATAAAGGAGCTATTTATTTAGTTCCGGTTGCGAAATCACCACATGGAGTCGATGTAACCCCTGATGGAAAGCGATTTATTGCATCGGGAAAACTGGCTCCGGCACTTACGGTATTTTCATTTGAAAAAGCGTTTAAAGCGATTGAAAATAAAGACTTTGTCGGTGAACGTAACGGAATTCCAATTTTAAGATATGAATCAGTAATGGAGCGAGAAGTAAACCCAGAAAATGCATTAGGACCGCTTCATACGCAATTTGATGATAAAGGTATGGCTTATACGACCATGTTCATTTCTTCAGAAATTGTTAAATGGGACCCAAATACAGGTGAAGTGCTTGATCGCGTTCCTGTACAATATTCTCCTGGTCATGCTGTTGCCGCAGAAGGGGATACAGTTTCCCCAGACGGTAAATATTTAGTTTCTTTAAATAAACTTGCAAAAGATAGCTATTTATCAGTTGGACCATCACATCCAGAGTCAATGCAGTTAATCGATATTAGCGGTGAAAAAATGGAAGTGATTCAGTCCGCTCCTGTTGATCCTGAACCTCATTATGGTCAAATGATTAAAGCGGATAAAATTAAAACGATTGAAGTATATGAAAAAGACGAGAAAAACCCAAATGCTGTTTATAATCAAAAAGATGCGCGAATTGTTCGAAAAGGTAACGAGGTTCATGTGTATGGCATTGCGATGAGATCAAAATTTATTTTTGATGCGAAGGCGAAACGGCCAGATGTTATTGAAGTAAATGAAGGAGATAAAGTGGTTATTCATTTAACAAACATCGACTTAGACGAAGATATTACACACGGATTTGCCATTAACAAATATGACATCAATATCGAAGTGCAGCCGGGACAGACGAATACAGTAGAGTTTGTTGCGGATAAACCAGGTACGTACCCGCTTTATTGTACAAACTTCTGTTCAGCTCTTCACCAAGAAATGACAGGCTATTTGTTAGTCAAACCAAAACAATAAATAAGAAAAAGGGGGAATCGTACATAGATTCCCCTTTTTAAAAAAGGATGTGAGATACATGGCTTCAAAAAAATTATCGTTACAATCTGCGATTATGATTAGTTTGGCGGGGGGACTAATTGCTCTATCGCTGTTTTTTCCGTGGTGGGGAATGCATTTTATAGCTCCGCAATATCCAGAAGGACTTGATATTGTTGTCTATCCGAACAAATTAGCAGGAGACATCGATATTATTAACGGACTCAATCATTATATTGGAATGAAGCCATTCAGTGAAAAAAGCTTTCCCGAGTTAGCGTATTTACCTTATGTGATCTGTGCGATGTCTATTTTTACGTTTGTTGTGGCTTGGATGCGGAAAAAAAGCTGGTTGTATGTTTTGATTGCCATTTTTGTTTTCGCGGGGTTGCTTGGCTTATACGATATTCATCGTTGGCTCGTTGATTTTGGAACGAACTTGGACAATAACGCACCGATTAAAATTCAGCCGTTTGTTCCACCGATATGGGGTGAAAATCGCATTGCTAATTTTGTAACAAATAGCTATTTCTCTACCGGTGCTTATATGATCGGGGTTTCGTTTTTGCTGATGCTGTTTCCATTATGGAAGGAGCGAAAGAAATGAAAAAGTGGGTCGTAGGATTCGTTTTTTTTCTCGGTTTATTTTCGGGCGCGCTTTCTGATGTAAAGGCGGAACAAACATTACAGCAATTAATTGACGAAACTCCTGCTAACGGCACGGTTTATCTAGAAAATAAGACGTACATCGGGGATGTTGTTATTCGTAAACCGCTAAAGATAAAAGGCGCAAGATATACGGTTATCAAAGGAAGCGGTAAAGGAAATGTTGTAACCATTCAATCACCGCATGTTGTACTTGAAGGGATAACGATTACGAACAGCGGAAAAAGCCGAAGCACTCAAGAAGAGTTCGCGGCCGTCAAAATCTATTCAAACTATAATACTTTAAAAAATATTACGATCACCAATTCTTTTCATGGCATTTATTTAAGCAAAGCCCATCATAATCGAATTGAAAATGTGCGTGTAATAGGGAAAGGAGGAGGTGAAATTGCTGGCCAAGGCAATGGTCTGCACATTTATTATTCTAATTTTAACCGATTGACTCGTAATACGATTGTTGGTACTAGAGACGGCATCTTTTTTGATTATTCCAATAAGAACATTGTCGAACAAAATAACGTTTCTCACACGAGATATGGCCTTCATTATATGTATTCTGATTACAATGAGTTTTATCAAAATCAGTTTATTTTCAACACGGGTGGAGCCGCTATTATGAACTCCAACCATCTTATTTTAAAAAATAATAAATTTTTGCTAAACCAAGGGATGCGTTCATTTGGAGTTTTGTTACAAATGGCCAATAACAATCAAATTATCAATAACGAGTTTTATCAAAACCAACGCGGATTGTATATTGACCAATCAACAAATAATTTCATTAAAGGAAATATGATTTTACAAAATCAAATTGGTGTGGAATTATGGGCGAGTTCACAGCAGCAAACGTTTACGAACAATCGATTCTCAAGGAACGTAACGGCTGTGCTAAGTTTAGGTGGGGAAGCGAACAATCAATGGAGTTTTCATGGCGTAGGAAATCATTGGGGAGATCAAGCGCGGTTATTTGACCTCAATCAAGACGGAAGAGGGGAATCTCCCTTTGAGTATAAATCTTCATTACACAAAATCATCGAGAAAAATGAATTAGCTTATTTATTTTTAAATACACCGAGCATTCACATTTTTGAAAAAATCAATGAATTATTACATGAAGACAAAGTGATGGCTATGGATCCTCATCCTCTTGTTGAACACGATGAAATATCGATGAAGTTTATCGTGGTGTGGCTGATATTGGTCGGAATGGGGTTTCTAATGATCCTAAAATTAAAAAGGGGTTAACTGAGATGAATTATATTTGGAAAGAATGGCTGGAGATTTCAAGAGGAAAAGCATTTTGGTTTTTTCTTACTCTCATCGTCGTTACTTCTTTTTCGATATTTTTAAATGCGAAAGATCTGCCATTTGAACAAGGTTTTGAAATTTTTTTACTGTTGCTCTTCGAAATGGACATTTATTTAATCCCATTATTATGTATATTTTTTGCATCTTTTTCAATGATACAAGAAAAAGAATTAAAGACGCTTGTTATGATGCTAGCAAAAAGCGACTCTTTTGGGCGGTTTTTATGGAAAAAAAGCGTTGCTATTCAATTCATCACGATCGCCACATTTGTGGTTTGGTATTTGATTTTAGCTATACCAGTAAAATTTTTGTTTCAATTTCATCCGAATCATTTTCTTTATTTTTTAGTAACGGTGATCATTCTAGTTTTGATTTTTAATCAAATCGGACTTTTCTTAGGTAGTGTGTGCAACACGAAAATTCAATTAATTGGGGCCAATATTTTTGTTTTGTTTTTCTTCTTGTACTTATACGATTTTATTTTGCTTTATTTTCTTCCTAAAGTAACATATGAAAATGTTAAGCTATTTTCCGTATTTTATTTTCTCCATCCATTACATACGTTACGTTTTTATTTGGAGACGTCCATGAATGTCTTTTCGTTAGACTATTTGTCAAGGACAATGGAAAAATTTTTCTCATTTCCTCCTCTTGCTTTATTAGCGGTGAACATCAGCGTTTGGGTTATTCTTATATTTTTTGTTTCAGTATGGCTCTATCGTAAGGGGGAACAAGGATGATTCGAGTCGCGAATCTAACGGTAGCATATAAGAATAAGAAAGTGTTGGATGATGTCAATATCGTTATTGAAAAAGAAGAGAGATGTGCTCTTATTGGAAGAAACGGAGCGGGAAAATCAACGTTTATTTACAGTTTGTTAAATCTTCTTCCTGTCAAGCAGGGCCAAATCTTTATTAATGGGATTGATCATAAACAAAATCATTGGAAAAAACATGTAGCTTACTTGCCAGAAAAATTTCAACTATATCCTCATTTAACGGGAGAAGAAAATTTATGTTTTTTCGCATCCTTAAATAATCGAGAGATTAATAATAAAAAAATTGAAGAGATCCTTAAATTAGTTGGCCTATGGGACGAAAGGAATGGAAAAAGCAAACAGTACTCGAAGGGGATGCTGCAGCGGCTCGGACTGGGAATTATGCTTTATTATGACGCGGAAATTTTAATATTGGACGAACCGACAAGCGGGTTAGATCCAATGGGAAGAGCGGATATTCTTTCAATCTTACATTCATTGCGCGGAAAAACGATCTTACTGTCGTCGCATCATTACGATGAAGTAAAGAAAATTTGTACGCATATCGCTCATTTAGAAAATGGAAAAATAACGAAATATTCTATTTCTGAGTTTGAATCGATGTTTATGGCAGAAAGGGGATCATGAAATGAGAAAAATACTAGTTAGTTTTCTTATTTATGTTTTGCTTCTAACTGGTTGTGCGAATGGAGACTGGGAAGTTTCCGTAAAGACAAAACCGTTTTATAAAGAAGGAGTCTCCTCACCATTTATTGTAGAAATAAAAGAAAACGGCAGATTAGCTAAAAAATTAACGATTCGCGCTACATTTGAGATGGTGAATATGGATCATGGGAAAATAGAAATAAAATTAAAAGAGAAAAGTGGCGGAATATATGAAGGCAAGGTTCAATTGCCAATGGAAGGAGATTGGGAGGTTTTACTACATATCCAGAAAGGTAAAAAAACAGCGGAAAAGTTAATAAAGTTACACGTAAAGAAAGAAGATGCGGTTGCGAAAATCAATGGGAAGAAAATTACGATGGAAGAAATCCGTTTTTATCAATTGTTTAGTCAGCTAAATATTGCGATCAGCAAAGAAATGGATAAAACAAAATATAATGAAAAAGAATTAAAAGAAAAGCTTACCTATTGGGAGAGGCAAGAAAAGTATGTTCATGACGTAAATTCAGCGCTCACCCATCTCATCGAGTTACATTCGATTGCTCTTCTAGCGAAAGAAAAAGGGCACTTGGTTACTAAAGATGAAGTAGAGAGAGCGGTAAGCATGTTGCGACGTCAATATGAGCAATACAAAATTGCCGAAGAGATGATTAAAAAGTACGGAGAAGAAAAATTTTGGGATAAACAGAAAAAATACAGTGAATTGACATTGCTAGTGAACAAAGTGTACGGTGATATTGTACAAGAAGTAAAAAAAGCAAACCCGAATGCTGGACAAACGGAAATTCATTATTTGGCGCAGAAACAATATGAAGATTTACTTATTTCTCAAATTGATTCATTACATATCGAACTTTTTGCTTCGAATATGTCTTAAAAAATTGTTATCATTTTGTTGAAGCTGTCTCGCGATTATGAGACAGCTTTTCGTATTTTTGTAAATTCGAACGAGTTTTTTCACATTATTCAGCAAAAATGTAATTGATGGATTTTTCGTCAAGACTTTGCGAGGATGTTTTCTAGCAAAAGCCATGATTCCAGGGAACCTACTTTATTACTGAATATGATTGTTTTTGAACGTTTTATAAAACAAAATGATTTTTTTTGATTAAAATTGATTGTTTTTGATTGATTTTTGAAAGGGTTTACGTTATGATAAAAGTACAGATGGTTCGAATACCCATTAAGGGGGTGAATGTTTGTTAACACCAGAGCGACATCGGATTATTTTACAGCTGTTAGAGGAAAAAGAAGTTGTTAAACTGCAAGAGTTAGTGGAAGCGACTAATTCCTCTGAATCGACCATTCGCCGTGATTTAAGTCAATTAGAGAAAGAAAAAAAACTAAAGCGAGTGCATGGTGGAGCAGCACTGCTTCATCAAAAGCGCGAAGAGTTGAGCGTTTTTGAAAAATCGACAAAAAACATTCAAGAAAAGCAACTAGTTGGAAAGTATGCGGCTAGTTTGATCCGTGATGGTGACTGTATTTATTTGGATGCAGGAACGACAACATTGCAGATGATTCCATATATCGAAGCAAAAGATATTGTTGTTGTGACAAACGGAATTACGCATTTAGAAGCATTATTAGAAAAAGATATTCCCACTTATTTAGTCGGTGGATTGATTAAAAAGAAAACAAAAGCGCTCATCGGTCGTGGGGCGTTGGCATCATTGGAAAGCTATAGTTTTGATAAATGTTTCATCGGCGTGAACGGGATTCATATTGATTACGGATATACAACCCCTGATCCTGAGGAAGCGCTGATTAAACAAACAGCTATGAAGCTTTCACGTCAAGCTTTCATTCTAGCAGATCATTCAAAATTAAATGAAAGCACATTCGCAAAAATTGCTGATTTACAAGAAGCAACGATCATCATTGATGAAATAGATGAAGAATTGCTAGCATTGTACGAAGCAAAAACAACAGTAGAGGTCGTGAAAAAATGATTTACACATGTACATTAAATCCTTCCGTTGATTACGTTGTCGAACTGACCGATTTTCACTTCGGGGAACTAAATCGGGCAACGAAGACAGCTTTCTTTCCAGGAGGAAAGGGCATTAATGTATCGCGCGTATTAAAACGTTTAGGCGTTGATAATACCGCATTTGGTTTCATCGGTGGATTTACAGGAAACTTCATCACCGATGCTTTAAAAAAGGAACAAATTCATTGCGATTTTGTTGAAGTCGATGGCGATACACGAATTAACATTAAGCTAAAGGCGTCAATCGAAACAGAAATTAATGGGCAAGGACCATTGGTTTCTGATAAAGATCAACAACAACTGATCGATCGAATTGAGCGTTTGCAGGAAGGAGATTTTCTTGTTTTAGCGGGAAGCCTGCCGCCATCTTTACCAGCGCACTTTTATATAACGATGATGGAAACAGCGAAGAAAAAAGGTGTGCATGTCGTTGTTGATACAAGCGGTGATGCGCTTAAACAAGCGATTGCGAACAAACCGTTTTTGGTCAAACCAAACCAATTTGAACTCGGTGAACTATTCGAAACAACGATCCGTTCACACGAGGAGATCATCACTTACGGAAAAAAATTGATTGAAGATGGCGTTGAGCATGTAATCGTATCGTTAGCAGGGGATGGAGCATTTTTCTTTCATAAAGATATGACATTGTTCGCAACGGTTCCTAAAGGAGTTGTGAAAAATTCAGTTGGAGCAGGAGACTCCATGGTTGCAGGGTTTTTAGCGGCATATGTAAACGGAAAATCGCTTGAAGAGGCGTTCCGTTACAGTGTCGCAGCAGGAAGTGCGACCGCTTTTTCTGAAGATTTGTGCACGAAGGTAAAAGTTGAACAATTGTTAAATGAAATAACGATTACGCGAATGGGGGATTTCGCATGAAAATTACCGATTTATTAAAAGAAGAAACGATTGTTCTTCATTTAAAAGCAAAAACAAAAGAAGAAGTGATTGACGAGCTTGCGGATGTATTAGATCGAGCTGGAAAGTTGAATGACAAACAAATGTTTAAACAAGCAATTTTCGCTCGCGAAGCGCAAAGTACAACGGGCATCGGGGAAGGAATTGCCATTCCCCATGCGAAAACGAAAGCGGTGCGCGTTCCAGCTGTCGCTTTCGGACGTTCACAAGAAGGCGTTGATTATGAAGCGTTAGACGGAAAACCAAGCCACCTTTTCTTTATGATTGCGGCTCCTGAAGGGGCAAACAACACGCATTTGGAAGCGTTATCTCGCTTGTCGACGCTTTTGATGGATGCATCGTTCCGCGCAAAAATTGAAAACGCTTCAACAAAAGAAGAAGTGATTCAAGCGATTGAGAAGAAAGAAGCGGAACTCATGAGAGAAGAAACAGCTGCTTCACCTGCCAAGAAAAAAATATTGGCGGTAACGGCTTGTCCAACAGGAATTGCTCATACGTATATGGCAGCGGATGCATTGAAGGCAAAAGCAAAAGAAATGAATGTCGACATTAAAGTAGAGACCAATGGTTCAAGCGGAGTGAAAAACGAACTAACGAAAGAAGACATTGAGGAAGCAGTGGCGATTATCGTAGCAGCAGATAAGCAAGTGGAAATGGAACGGTTCAAAGGAAAACATGTTATTCAAGTTCCGGTTGCTCATGCAATCCGCAAGCCAGAACAACTTATTGAGCAAGCGTTAAAACAAGATGCGCCCATTTATCAAGGAAGCGGATCGGAAGCGAAGACATATACAGGAAGCAGTGGGGAGAGAAAAGGATTTTATAAACATTTGATGAATGGCGTATCCAATATGCTACCGTTTGTCGTTGGTGGCGGTATTTTAATTGCGATCTCATTCATCTTCGGTATTAAAGCGTTTGATCCGAACGATCCGTCCTTCCATCCAGTGGCGAAAGCGCTCATGGATATCGGCGGTGGCAGTGCGTTTGCTCTCATGATTCCGGTATTAGCAGGATTTATCGCGATGAGCATTGCTGATCGTCCTGGTTTTGCGCCTGGAATGGTCGGTGGATTTATGGCCGCAAACGGTGGAGCAGGATTTTTAGGCGGATTAATTGCTGGTTTTCTTGCAGGGTATTTAGTCGTTGGGTTGAAAAAGTTGTTTAGCCGTCTGCCGCAATCGCTTGAAGGAATTAAACCGGTACTACTCTATCCGTTATTTGGTATTTTGGTTACTGGACTGATCATGATGTACGTCGTCATTGACCCTGTGAAAGCGTTAAATGATGGCATGAAAACATGGCTTGAAAATATGGGAACGGGAAATCTTGTTTTACTTGGTCTCATTCTTGGTGGAATGATGGCGGTTGATATGGGAGGTCCAATTAACAAAGCAGCATTTACATTCGGAATTGCGATGATTGATGCAGGAAATTATGCGCCGCATGCCGCGATTATGGCTGGAGGAATGGTGCCGCCATTAGGTTTAGCACTTGCGACTACATTCTTTAAAAATAAATTTACAAAAGCGGAACGAGAAGCAGGAAAAACGTGCTACATTATGGGAGCTTCGTTTATTACAGAAGGTGCGATTCCATTTGCGGCGGCAGACCCAGGTCGCGTCATTCCATCGATTATCGTTGGATCCGCGATCGCTGGAGCGCTTACGATGATGTTTGGCATCGGCTTACCTGCACCGCACGGAGGAATTTTCGTCATCCCAATCGTAAAGGGAAATCCATTATTATATGTGCTTGCGATTTTAATCGGTTCGATTGTTACAGCGGTAATGGTTGGGTTGTGGAAAAAAGAAGTAAAAGAAGAATAGGAGGGCGCGGTGAATATTCATCGCGCTTTTTTCATTTTGATGGTATAATCAGTGATGGTATAATCAACGTAGCTAGTTATTGACGAAAGGAAAAAAAAGATGGAAACGCCAATTGAATTATGGCTATATGTATCGTTATTTAGCGCATTTTTGATTTCGGTTAAATTCCATATTCAACGACAAAAGCGAAAATTGCCGTTGCTCTCTTTGATGATTGAACGTCCTTCTCATTGCAATGAAAGGATGTATGTGCCACGTCCTTTTTCTCTATTAGTCTATCATGTACGAAAAATCCCTGTTCACGATCACGGGCAGGAGGGTGAGGAAGAAGGAAGGTCCTTCCTTGTTTTTTCATCGTGCGAAAATGAAAAAACAAGGAGGAATTATATTGAAACGAATTTTTTCTATCTTTTTCCTGTTGGTTCTTTTCTTAAGTGGATGCAGCAGTCGTCAACCGATTACGGAAAATAGTCAAGGAGTTTGGGATCATTATTTCGTTTACCCAATGTCGAAGCTTCTTTTAGTTTTAGGGCATTTGTTTCACGACAACTATGGGTTAGCCATCATCACATTGACGCTCATCGTTCGTTTTGCGCTTTTGCCATTCATGTTAAAACAATATAAAACAACGATGAAAATGCAAGCGCTCCGTCCTGAAATCGAAAAATTGCAAAAGAAGTATAAAAACGGTAGTGTGCAGGAGCAGCAAAAACTGCAGCAAGAAATGATGGCACTCTATCAAAAACATGGAATTAACCCGTTAAGCGGTTGTTTTCCAGTGTTATTGCAGATGCCGATTTTTATGGCGCTTTATTACGCGATTTCACGAACGGAAGAAATTAAACGACATTCGTTCTTATGGGTTCAACTCGGCCATCAAGATCCATACTTCATTTTGCCGATTGTGGCGGCGTTGACGACGTACATTTCGTTGCGCCTTTCTCCTTCGACAACGGGTGAAAAATCACCACAGACGATGATCATGTCTTACATGATGCCAGTTATGATTTTTATAGGAGCTTCGTCTGTTCCATCAGCTCTTTCATTATATTGGGTAATTGGCGGATGTTTTTCAATCATTCAGTCGCTGATGATAAGGTCACAAACAAAGTCGCTGCCAAGCGTTCAGCAAAGCAAAGGATAATCGTTGAAGCGATCTCTTCATGGGATCGCTTTTTTATATAATTCATTTGACAAAGATAATCATTATCATTTAATATAGAAATTGGTGATAATGATTATCATTTTTTGTGTAGGGGGATTTAAATGGCAAAAGCAATCATGGTATTTACAAGTATGACAGGAAATACAGAGGAGATGGCTGAAGCGATTGCTGAAGGAGTACGTCAGCAAGGAATTGAGCTTGAAGTAAAAGAAGTGCTCGATGCAACAGCCGCTGAACTCGAGCAATATGACGGAATCTTGCTTGGCGCTTATACGTGGGGTGATGGAGAACTTCCAGACGACTTTTTAGATTTTTACGATGAATTAGATGAAGTTGATTTAACAGGTAAAAAAGCAGCCGTATTCGGTTCGTGTGATTCAAGCTATGAAAAGTACGGCGCCGCTGTCGATATTTTAATTGAAAAGTTGCAAGAACGCGGTGCGGAAGTGGTTTTAGAAGGCTTGAAAGTAGAATTGACGCCAACGGATGAGGATAAAGAATTGTGTGAGAAGTTTGGCCGTGATTTTGCGAAGCAACTACAACTATAAGGAAAAAACACTCTGGTCTAATTGATCAGAGTGTTTGTTTTATTAAACTATGTTCTAAATAATCAATAAAAAATAAGAAAAAACGAGACCAACAGAAAGCCCCGTCTAAATAATCAACGCTCTTTTGTTTTGGATGATAGCTTTGTCCATTTGATCTGCATAAAAAGAAGGAAGGTAAATATATACATCTGTGCCTTTGTCAACCTCGCTATGAACAGAGATGATCCCGTTCATCGTTTCGATAATTCGATAAACAACCATCATGCCAAGACCTGTTCCTTTTGCTCCTTTTGTCGTGAAATAGGGTTCACCAAGCCGTTCAATTTGCTCTTTTGTCATGCCGACTCCCGTATCGGCGATGTGGATGGAAACATAGTCTTTTTCAATCGATACGTTTACATAAAGCGTTCCGCCATTCGGCATGGCTTCAATTGCATTTTTCATTACATTTAGTAAACACTGTTGAAATTTTTGCCGTTCTCCTTTAATTGCGAATGGAACAAGGGTGGTTTGAATTTCAACACTGCTCATGTTGGCAAGGGGACGTAAAACGTCAATCACTCGCTCGATTTCTGTTTTTACGTTCAGTTTTTCTTCACGTTCTGGAGCTGGTTTGGCAAATGTTAAATAGTCCGTAATGATCGCTTCAGCGCGGTCAAGCTCTTCGATCGCAATTTGGATATATTGTTTATTTTTCTCTGATGTATCTTTGCTTTGCGCTAACAGCTGCATAAAGCCGCGTGAAACAGTGAGCGGATTCCGTATTTCATGAGAAATGGAAGCAGCTAAATGGCCAACAACTTCCATTTTTTCTGCGCGAATCACTCGTTGACGGAGTTCAGCATTTCTTCGTAGCGATTCCGTTATGTATGAAGCAAGAAAGGCTCCCAGTGGTTGCGCAGGTAAATAAGTGACAACCATATCACCTATTTTCTCTTCGTAACGTAACCAGTATCCACCGATCAAAATCGTTAATGAAGCAGAAAAAGTAGAAAGTGTTGTGACCCAAAAGATCCGTTGTTTCGGTGATGATAAATATTTAAATTTTTTTGAAAAAAATATGCAGATGAATGCTTGAAAGATCGAGACAATGGTTGTGACGATAATCCCAGCTGTTCCACCTAACGTCATTCGATACGTAATTGTAACGATACAAAGAAAAAAAGCTGAAAGGGGACCGCCGTACAATCCTCCAATCCAAATAGGGATTTGACGTAAATCATAAATAAACTCGTTGTTGATTCTTACAGGAAATGTCATGCATAGAATAATCGATAAAGCAGTCGCTATAGTTGTTAGTACCGTTTTAGAACGCCTCGAAACTTTTCTTTCTTCAAGCAAAATGGGGACAACGAGTAAAGCTGATAATACGAAAAACAAGTTCAACAAAACTTCTTTGCTGGCATCGGACATGATTTGAAATTTTCTCCCCTATCTTTTTAAATTTTCTGAATTAGCTCAAGTCCTATTTTAAAACAGCATAAAAAGACTTGTTAATATGTAATCATTCGATGTTTTGTTCTATAAAACGCCAAAGTTCAACAATTTTTTTATTTTTCGATATATTTTTTCACTTCTTTTTGTTATGATGAAGAATAAAAGGAAAGGGGGAATACGAATGGAAAAAGCATTAGCCAATAAGAAAATCGTTTTATGTGCCTCACGAAAAATTGAAGAAATGAGCTTGTTAATTGAAAAGCAAGGGGGAATTCCGCTCTCTCGTCCTGCGCAAGGAACTGCTTTTTTAGCAGAAAAGGAATTAGAAGCAGACTTAAATCGATTGGTTGAAGAAGGAGCAGATTGGTTCATTTTTACGACGGGAATTGGGACAGAAGCATTACTCGAGAAAGCTTCGCAATTAGGATTAAAAGATCGTTTGCTTGAACGAATACATAAAGCAAAAATAGCTGTACGTGGCTATAAAACGATGAATGTGTTACGAAAAAATGGATTGAGTGCTGATGTGTATGCGGATGATGGAACGACAAAAGGTCTTGTGCGCGCGCTTGAACATGTTGATTGGCAAGGAAAACGAGTGATTGTGCAATTGTATGGCGATACCGCTCCGACATTAAAACAGTTTTTATTGAATAAGGGAGCAATCTCTCATGAAGTTCTTCCATATCGTCATGTCGAACCGGATCGTCATGTGATGGAGCAGCTATACGAAGAAATTGTCGAAAGAAAAGTGGATGCAGTTTGCTTTACAGCAGCTATTCAAGTTCGCTTTTTCTTCTCATTTGTAAAAGAGCATGGAAATTTGTCGCTTGTGCAACAAGCTTTTTCAGATTACGTTTTAGCGGTGGCTGTTGGAAAAGTAACTGCAGAGGCTTTACATGAAGAGGGAATTGATCGTGTCATCGCTCCGCAGCATGAACGAATGGGAGCGATGATTGTCGAGTTAGCTCAATACTATGCGAAGACGCCTCGTTGATCGAAGTAGATTTGAAATCGTGTTTGCCATGAAATTGGTAAAAAAATTAAAAACGAAAGGTGTCCCAACTTTCTTATCTTGGGACACCTTTTTTATTTTTAAGTAAAACGAGCTGAGGAGACCATCTTTGTTCTTGTTCTAATCCGATGACAAACTTGCTAATCGGCAGCGAATGCACAATGTAACTGCATCCGATTGACACGACCGTTGTTGCGATGAAAAGAAGAAAACTTTGTACAATTGAAAGAGTAGACTTCGGAATAACCGCTGCTAACAAATACAAGAAGAATAAATGGCTTAAATATGCTCCATACGTATATCGATTAATAAAACGTAAAATTTTATATAATGGTGACTTCATTTGGACAATTGTCATCGCCAAACCGTATAATAACAAAATTTCTGATGTAACGTATAAAACCATTGAAGGTTTTAAATAAGTGGATGCTTTTAAATCGATCGAGAAAATGTTTTTAAACGAAAGCAACTCGTAACCAACTAACGTAAACAACGCTAGAAAAACAAACGTATTGATTGGAATCGATTTCATAACAAAATTCCGCCATTTTGGCAATGTTTTTGCAGCGATTCCTCCTAAGAAAAAGTAAAATGAATAGGAGAGAAAGCTGCGATCAATATAATGGATAGGCGATGTTGTTAACACATAGTTAGAAATAAGAAGAATGAGTAAAACATAGGCAGATGCCAAAATCATGATGAAATTTCCCCGTGATCGAATCGTTTTTTCACCCCATGCCCAAAAAGCTAAAAGAAGCGGAGCTAAAAGGTGAAACTGAATAATCATGACCACATACCATAAATGCGGTGCTGCGTCACCGACAATCAACTCTTTTACAAGATGAGTGATGCTTGTTTCATTTGAAAACATCATTAAATAAACGATCGACCAAAATAAATAAGGAAGCATCAGTTCTTTCCCTTTATGAGCGATATAAGTGCGATAATTCAATTTTTGATTATGTTGAAACATGTGAAATCCTGCAAGAAACACGAAGACAGGGGCAGAAAATTTCACAAAATTAAATAGCATTCCAATCATAATCGCTTCTTCTGGATGGGGTGAACCATGACTCATGATATACATGAATGAACTTTGAAATACGACAGCTAAAAATGCTAGACTTTTCATCATCATCAGTTCGGACGGTTGTTTTTGTGCCATATCCCTTCACCAGCTTTGTTTGTAAATTAGATCATATATTAGTATAATGCTAATAGTTTCACAAAGTACATATCTTTCGTGACGATTTTTTGAAAAAACATTGTAAATTAGATAAGCTTCATTTTCCGACATGAACAAGCTTTTCTGCCACTTCCTCGAACGAAAACGTTATCAGACAAATGAGTTTGTTTGCCATTTACGTTCGGGATCGGCATGCTGGGGGGCAAGAAAAATCTTGCCGCCTATGGCAGAAAAGCGGTCTTCTATTCATGATGAGATATGCCGGAAACTCAACTTGAGTCTATGCAGACCAAAGCGATTACATTGGAAAGTAGGTGGATTTGTGCGCTATCATACACATATCGTTTCTTCGCTGGCGCTTGGAGCAGGAATTGCAACCTATACTCCCGTCTCATTTACAATCAGTTATGCGGCAGGATTAATGATTGGAAGTTTGCTCCCAGATATCGATGAACCGAATTCATACATTGGGAGACGATCATTTGGGATCTCGAATCAAGTGAAAAAAGCATTTGGCCATCGCGGTTTTACCCATTCCCTTCTTGCTTTCATAATCGTGGCAGCTTTCTTACTATCTCAACATTATTCGTTATTTACGTTAGGTCTATGTTTGGGATACGGTTTTCACATTCTCGCTGATTATTGTTCAACGCAAGGAGTTCCTTTATTATGGCCATTTCAGCGAAAGCGATATCGTTTCTTTTTATCCTACCGTACGTCTAGTTTTTTAGAGACGATTCTTTTTTATAGTTTTACAGCTTTGTTTCTTTACTTTTTAAACAATGGATGCGGCAAAGAATTGATGAGATCCATGATGCAGTTTGGAAATTGAGGTGAACGTGATGAAAGTCATTATTGCTGAAAAGCGTGACCAAGGCTTAACGATTGCATCCCCATTTCAAATCAAAAAACATGACGGATTTGTCGAAATATTGCCGAACGAACTGTTTCCGAAAGGAGCTTATGTTACATGGGCCATCGGTCATTTATTTCAATTGCTTCCTCCGGAAAAATACCGTTCGGAATGGAAAAAATGGTCGCTTGATACATTGCCAATCATTCCAGATACGTTTCGCTATGAAGTTGAAAGAGGAAAAGCGAAACAATTTCAAACGATTAAACAGTTGTTAATGAAAAAAGAAGTCACTGAAATTATTCATGCCGGGGATGCCGGAAGAGAAGGGGAGTTGATCATTCGCAATATTATTCAGATGTGCGGCGTAAAAAAGCCGATGAAGCGCCTCTGGCTTTCATCGTTGACAAAAAAGGCGATTTATGAAGGGTTTCAGCGTTTGTTAGATGAAACAGAAACGCGTCCGTTGTACGAAGAGGCTTATGCGCGGTCATGCGCGGATTGGCTTGTCGGCATGAATGCTTCGAGAGCATATAGTTTGTTAATGCAGCAAAAAGGAATCAAAGATGTTTTTTCCGTCGGAAGAGTGCAAACACCAACGTTGGCTCTTATCGTGAAGAGAGAAAAAGAAATTGCTGAATTTCGCTCGGAACCGTTTTGGGAAGTGGTCGCAACATTTAATATAGAAGGAAAGCGATATGTGGGAAAATGGCATCAAGATGGGGAAACACGAGTAAAGGAAAAAATGATGGCCGAAAAAATCGCCGCGTTTTGTCGCGAAAAAACAGCAACCGTCAAGGATGTTTTGACAGAACGAAAAACATTTTTACCGCCGCTCCTTTTTAACCTTTCTTCTTTGCAAGCAACGGCCAACCAACGGTATAAATTTTCGCCGCAAAAAACGCTTGATGTGTTGCAACAGCTATATCAAAAAGGATTTGTATCGTATCCTCGTTCCGATTCGCAATATGTTACGCAAGGCGAGGCAGAAACGTTTCCGGATGTGTTGCATAAATTATCGCAAATATCTGAATATCGCGAGCTAATCCCGAAAACGATTCCATCTATTTTACATAATAAACGTTATGTAAATGAAAAGAAGGTAACGGATCATTACGCGATCATTCCAACAGAGCAAGTGCCCAACGTGAGCAAACTTTCGCCGGATGAACAAAAAATCTATGATTTAGTCGCGCGCCGTTTAATTGCGGCCCATTATCCTCCCGCTGTTTTCGACTATACGACCATTTTTACATTAGTGGATGGACGCGCTGAGTTTGTTACAAAAGGTAAGCAACAAATTGAGGAAGGATGGCGAAAAGTTATTCATGCACAGCAAGAAGAGGAAGAGGTTCCTCATGTTCGAAAAGGAGAAACAGGAGTGGTCCAATCGGTAAACGTGAAGGAAGGAAAAACGGAACCGCCAAAACGCTATACAGAAGGGCAACTGATTACGTTAATGAAGACAGCAGGAAAATACGTTGAAAACGAGGAGCTAGAAAAAATATTAAAAAAGACAGAAGGGCTTGGTACGGAAGCGACGCGAGCAAGCATCATTACATTATTAAAGGAAAGAAAATATATTGTCGTTAAAAATAACCAAGTATATGCAACCGACAAAGGAAAAGTGCTTATTGAAGCGATTGGGGAGCAAATTTTAGCTTCGCCGGAAATGACCGCCAAGTGGGAGCAACGTTTAAGCGAAATAGGAGAAGGGAAGGCTTCAGCGGCGACATTTATTGAACAGGCGAAAAAGCTGGCAACAAAAGTGGTACAAGATGCGATCATGAGAGCAAACGAGTGGGATTTTTCCAAATTTGATACCCAATCCATTCGGCGGAAGAAAAAGGCGACAGGAACGCGCGTCGGTTCTTGTCCGCTTTGTGACGGAACTATTGTCGATAAAGGAGATTTTTATGGTTGTTCCCATTATGCCAAAAACGGTTGTCGTTTTACCATTTCCAAGACGATTCTTGGCAAAACCATTTCACAGGCGAATATGAAAAAGCTATTAAAAGAAGGAGAAACGAACGTGATTAAAGGATTTAAAAAAGGAGACAAAACATTTGACGCCAAACTGCAATGGCGGGACAATCAACTTCGGTTTGTCATCGAAACGGATCAATAAATTTGTTGACTTTTCAGAAAAATTCACCTATGCTAGTGGTGAAAAAAGGGGAATGGGGGAGTTTGTCATGAAAACAGCGGATTTATGCGATCAATACGGGGAAACGGTTCAAGTTTGCACCGTTCCGTTTTACAGCTATGGAGGAAAAAGGGCGTTTTTTGGTCCGATTGCGACAGTCGATGTATTTGAAGATAACGTCCTTGTCCGCGAAGCGCTGGAAAGCGTTGCGGAAGGCACTGTTCTTGTTGTTGATGGAAAAGGTTCACGTCAATGTGCGTTACTTGGTGATCGTCTCGCACAAATTGCTTGCGATCGGAAACTCGCAGGGGTCATTGTTTATGGATGCATTCGTGATTCGAAGGAAATTTCGCAAATGCCTTTAGGTGTGCTCGCGATCGGTACATGCCCAAGAAAAAGCAAGAAAGAAGGAAAAGGATTGCGTAACGTGACCGTTCAATTTGGCGATGTTGAATGGAAACCGGGATCTTATGTATATGTTGATGAGGATGGTGTGATCGTTTCTGATATCGCTTTACATACATAAAGTTTTTTTGGCAAAGCTATCTCTGAAAGGGGGTAGCTTTTTATGGATGAGCGTCCGTCATTATCTGAAACAGATGAAACCGTAGCTGCAGAGTTTGAAATTAATGAACGTTTTTACGGTGAGCCGCAACGTTCTGATCTTGCACCGTTGTACATCAATACAGCCATTAAAGTTGTAAAAAGTCGACGCTTTTAGCGCGTCGACTTTTTCAGTCGTTTGTTTTGTTGTTTTGTCCTTTGTTTTGCTTCCGGCCTTTGCTGTTGTCACCGATATTCCCTTCGATGAATCCTTCACGTGTCGGAGCGTTTTGATTTTCGCTTCCTTTGTTCACTTTTTTTGTCATGTTCTTTTCACCTTTCTGCTACAATGTTAAACATAACGTTCTTTTCTTATTCTTTTAAAAAGAGGTGAGATTTATGCATAAGTTTCATTGGCATAAAGAAGCGGAAAAACAATGGGATGAGCGGGCGGAGCATTGGCATCGAAATAGCGAAGAAATGTGGGAAAGAGGGAGCCGAAAAACCATTGTCCCGTTTCTTACCAAACATATTCCAAAGGATGGATATCTCGCTGATATTGGCTGTGGAGACGGATACGGATCGTACAAGTTGTATAAGGAAGGATATCGGGTCATTGGTCTTGATTTAGCAAAAGAAATGATTGATTGCGCGAAAAAACGCGGAGAAAATGAGAGACTGAAGTTTCAACAAGCCGATGTGATGAATCTTCCTTTTCCTGATGAAACGTTTACAGGGATTATGGCCATTAACTGTCTTGAATGGACCGAGCATCCGCTTAAAGCGTTGAAAGAAATTCACCGCGTCTTAAAAACAGGAGGCTATTTATGCGTGGGGATCCTTGGCCCGACTGCTGCGCCTCGCGTTCATAGCTACCGGCGTTTATACGGGGAACCCGTCATTTGCAACACGATGATGCCTTGGGAATTTCAACAATTAGCAACGGAAAACGGGTTTAAGTTCATCGATGGAGAAGGCGTATATAAAAGAGGGGTAACGGAACACATCATCCATCAACTTTCAACAGAGTTAAAACAAGCGATTTCATTTATGTGGCTATTGATGCTGCAAAAAGAATAAGGACAGCTTATTGGAAAAAAGCTGTCCCTTTCTCATTTCATTTGTTTTGTGCAGCTGCTTGTTGCAACTGCTCTAACCATTGAATTTCTGTCTCAAGATGCATGATAACGCCGGTCATAATATATAGTTTGAGTTTGGCGACATTCTCCTCTTTTCGCTTTCGCTCATATAGCTGACGCATTTTTTCTAAAAGTGCCTTCGTCTCCTCGATGCGTTTTTGCAGGACGTTGTTAATTTTTTGTGAATCTGCATAGGCTGCAAAAGACAACGCGGCATAAATCGAGCGATGCACATGTTCATGTTTCGCCATCTCTTCAAGCAATAGCTGCTCAAAATATTCTTTTCCCTTGTCTGTAATGCGATAAACGGTTTTATCTGGACGATTTGTATCGCGAATAATATCGGTTACTTCTACGTACCCTTGTTTTTCAAGCTGCTCAAACGCATAATAAAGAGATCCGATTGCTAGTTTAATGTAATGCTTCATATGCCGCTCATTGACAATTTGTTGAATTTCGTAAGGATGTTTATCGCCTTCCATCAACAATCCAAGAATAACCAATTTAATACTCATCGATTTCTCACCTTAACGGGTCGCTTGTTTTTGAGCTTTTTTTACTTCTAATCGCTCATTGCCCATAAAGGTGATGGAAATGGCAGCGATCACGATTGGAATGAGTGCTAGGGTAAAGGCATATGTAATCGATGATGCCATCGCATCGACAACTTTATCAAGGACGAAAGAAGGAATTTTTGCGCGCGCGCTTGCTTCAAACAATGCTCGCGGGTCATTGAACGTTGAGAAGGCTTCTCCCATTTCTCCTAACACCTCTTTTAATTTTTCCGTTAAAGCGTTTGTTTGAATCGAGCCAAAAATCGTGATCCCAAGCGTCATGCCGAGCGAACGGAAGAAGGCATTCGTTGAGTTCGCTGAACCGCGGAAACGTGGTTCCAAATTGTGCACGGATGCGGTTGGGAGAAGCGAAAACGAAAATCCAACCCCGAATCCGACGAGAACCATATACAAGGTTAATAATGTCCGCGTTGTATGAGGTGTCATGGAACTTAATAAGTACATCCCAAGCGCATAAATGATAATGGAAATAAACATAATGTTACGGTAAGACGTTTTCGTTTGCGAGATTCCAGCAAAGGAACTTCCAGCAACAGAGCCGAGCATCATCGGCATAAGAATAAGACCAGCATTTTTCGCTGAACCGCCATATATCGCCTGAACAAAAATAGGGATAAAAACGGTCAAAATAACGAACGTGCTTCCGTATAAAAATGCCAAAAGTTGCGCGATGGCAAACGTTCGGCGTTTAAATAGAGAAAACGAAATAATCGGCTCCTCCGCTTTCGTCTCCACGTAAAGAAAAGCGATCAAAAAGAGAGCAAAAATGGTAAATAAACTGATGATTGGGGTGGAATCCCATTCGTATTTTTTTCCTCCCAATTCAAGCGCAAACATTAAACTAACAACAGAGACAACAAGCGTAATCGCTCCTAACCAATCGATTTTTTGTTTCGAATGTTGAGCGGATTCTTTATAATAACGGACAATCAAAAAGAGCGATAATAAACCGATTGGAACATTGACATAAAACACCCAATGCCAGCTAATGTAATCGGTAATGTACGCGCCGAGCAATGGACCAAATACGCTCGATAGACCGAAAACCGCTCCAAAAAGCCCTGTCATCTTTCCTCGTTTTTCTGGAGGAAATACGTCAAACACAATGGTAAACGCAATGGGCATCAACGCCCCGCCGCCAATTCCTTGAATGGCTCGATAAACGCTTAGTTGTGTAATGCTTTGGGCAATCCCGCAAAGTGCTGAACCAATTAAAAAAACAGTTAATCCAAAAATAAAAAAACGTTTTCGGCCATACATATCGGATAGTTTTCCGAAAATCGGCATTCCTGCCATCACAGCAACCATATACGCCGAAGTGACCCAAACAAATTGATCAATTCCGCCTAAATCGGCAACGATCGTTCCCATCGCTGTCGCAACGATCGTATTATCCATTGCTGCCATTAAAATCCCTAATAAAAGTCCTGCCACCACAAAACGCAATTGGCGTTCGCTTAATATCATTCATTCACTCCTCTCTCATTCTCACGATAACGATGATGATAAGTGTTATTATACTATTACAGATTATTATATTCAAATTTGAATATTTTACAACGAATAAAAATGTTCCGCCGTTGAAAGGCGGAACGTTGATATTCAACTTACTCCCAAATATAAGGAGTTTCTTGATATACATAATAATTCAGCCAGTTTACAAACAGCAAGTTAGCGTGGGATCGCCACGTGTTATACGGCTGTTTGGTCGGATCGTCATTTGGAAAATAATATTTTGGCAGTTGAATGTCTAGCCCTTTTGCTAGATCGCGTTCGTATTCTTCTTTTAATGTTGTCGCATCATATTCCGGATGTCCGGTGAGAAACACTCGTTTCCCATCATTAGACACAATCAGACAGACGCCTGCTTCCTCGGAAGAAGAAAGAATGGTTAACTCTTTCACTGCTTCAATATCTTCGCGATGAACATCTGTATGCCGAGAATGAGGAACTTTATGAATGTCATCAAATCCGCGAATTAATTTTACATGCTTTTGTTCAAGCTGATGATCAAAAATTCCAAAACATTTTTGCGGAAGAGGATATTTCGGGATCCCATAATGGTAGTATAATCCTGCTTGCGCCCCCCAACAAATATGTAAAGTTGAAGTGACATTCGTTGTTGTCCATTTCATAATGTCCGTTAATTCATCCCAATAGTCGACCTCTTCAAATGGCAAATGTTCGACAGGTGCTCCGGTAATAATCATGCCGTCGTATTTGCGATGTTTAACGTGTTGAAACGTTGTGTAAAATTGATCGAGATGATGTTTCGCGGTTGTTTTCGCTTCATGGGTTTCCGGGCGCAAAAAGGTAACGTTTACTTGTAACGGTGAGTTTCCGAGTAAACGAAGAAGCTGAGTTTCCGCTTTTTCTTTTTGCGGCATCAAATTTAAAATGACGATATTTAATGGCCGAATGTCTTGGGAATAGGCTCGATCTTCATCCATGACAAAAATATTTTCCTGTTCTAATATTTCTTTAGCAGGAAGATTGCGCGGGATATTGATTGGCAACTTGATCAACCTCCATCTACATGATTTAAATACATCCATTATAAAAATTTTTAGAAAATTCTTCAATTATAAATTGAAAGGAAGAAGGAAAATGTTCGATCCAACGGTTTTTGATAACTTGAAAACTGTTTTAGAAGGTGAAGTGTATGATCTAGATTTGGACGGAAAAATTGTCGTGACGAACCGTGAAGACTTGATCGATTTGGCTCGCTTATCTCGAACGTACCGCATTTACTTTCGTCTGTTTCACGATGAAAAAGTGGAAGCGTGTATATCACTCGATGCGCGATTGAACCATCTTGCGGCGGAGTTATTGTCACAAAATGAAACAGAGGCAGGATGTGTTTTAGAAGTAAGCTTTTCGTTTTCGCTTCCTGATTTACACCCATGCGAAAAAATAAGGAAGGAGCTGCATCGTATTTGGGGAGAGAAGCGAACGATTGAACAAATCCTTTCCTTTCGCTATGGTGAAAATGTGTATGAAAATAAAGTGATCGTTAAATTTCATCGACTTGTCAATGAAAATCATGTTGAAGATTTGCGTGAACTTGTTTCTTACGTCGTGCAATCATCAGATGTATTAAATAATATTATTATGTAAACTTTAGTAGGATGGAACATTTTATAATAAACGAATGAAAGAAATTGAAAAACAGCTTAACGAATCATTTTCTTTTATGTTATTATGTTTCGATGGAAAGCAATTACTATAGTTAAAGAAGGGTGAGCTGTTTTGAAGCATTGGCGTAAATGGTTTATGTTTGTAATTTTCTTAGTGTTCTCTTTTAGCAACATCGGACAGGCAAAAGCCGATTCCATTCCTTTTTCTGATGTTCCAAAAACATTTTGGGCTTATTCGGAAATTCAATGGGCATACGAACAAAAAGCGATTAAAGGATATCCCAATGGCACATTTCGCCCAAATGATTATTTAACCGAAGCCCAGTTTGTTTCGATGATTTTTAACTATATATATGCTCATTGAAAAGTTAACCTTCGTATAAGTGGTGCCCACTCCGGTTATACTGCTCCTAAGGAAAAGCATGGAAAAGGAGCGGAATTCTGCATGAAACGTCTCAAAATCACCAACGATCACGGATGGACACCTCGGACACTTCGCAAACAGGAACGGAAAATCAAAAACACCCTTCTTCGCCAACGGGTGATGGCGGTTCGCCTGGTCATGGAAGGCTATTTGGGCAAAGAGGTGGCCTCCATGGTCAACGTGTGCCGACAAACCGTTTCCCATTATGTGTCGCTGTTCAACGAAGGCGGTCTGGAGCTCTTGCTTCATCGGGATTTCGCCCCCGGGCGGGAGCCGTTTCTCACCGAAGAACAGCAGGAAGAGATCAAACAGCTTGTGTTGACCACCACTCCCGTAGAACTGGGCTGGGACGTCGCTTCGGCGTGGAACACCAAACTCCTGCAATCCTATGTCGAAAAGCACTTCGGTGTTTGCATTTCCCGCGAAGCGTTGCGAAAACTCCTGCACCGCAAAGGGCTGTCGTGGACACGGCCGACCTACACATTGGCGAAAGGCGATCCGGATCGACAAAAGAATTTTGCGAAACAGATCGACTTCATAAAAAAAACTTAATGGATCCTGATTCGGTCTTGTTGTACCTTGATGAAACACATATCCGCTCTTACCATGTCTTGCGGTCCACATGGTCGGCAGTCGGCCGCCAAAAACAAGTGCCGACGTTCGGCCATCATGCCCACGTATCGCTGTTTGGCGCGGTCAACATCCACGATGGCGAAACGGTGCTTCATCAAACGACCGCTGCCAATGCCGCGACGTTCTTGGATTTCTTGAGAATGCTCAAAGAGCGCTATCCGGACCGTCTCATGGTCTTGGTGTTGGATAACGCCCGCATTCACCATGCCAAAATGGTCAAGGAGTTTTTGCGGGAAGAAGGGCAGTGTTTTCACTTTATTTACCTTCCTCCCTATTCGCCACAGCTGAACCCGATCGAACGCTTATGGAAATGGCTGAAAGATACGGTGATTGCCAATGTATTTCACAAGGATCGCAAAGATATCATTCAAGCCATTACTCGGTTTGTCAACTACATCCACGAACGTCCGGAGGAAGTGCTGCAGCGCTTAGGGTGTGCAGGATGACTGAGAAGTTAACTCTTCATGTTGCATGTATATACATGAAATTTTCGACAAGGGAAGCAAACAAAGGGGAACATTGGGCACAACCGATGTATGAGGTGTTTCATACCTTCAAAGTACCGCTGAATGGGTATAATAGCGATGCGATGAAAAATAAACCTCTCACAAGAGGAGGAGTGGCACAAATTTTTTCTACGCTACTAAAAGGTGAAAGCGATTTGCACAAAGCGGTACAACTTATGTATGACTACGGATTATCCACAGGCCGAACCGGCAAAAAAACGTTTGAAGATTACGGTGCAAATGATTATTTAACGCGCGCTCAAGCTACTGTATTTTTAAAGCGATTGGATGCGAAATGGAAGGGAACAAAATAAAGGGCTGCTTTTGATGAAGCAGTCCTTTTTTGTTGTTGGTTTTTTTAAAAATTTTATAAAATGATTGAAAAATCAAACAAAACGTACTATTATTTTAGAAAAATCCATTTTAGGGGGATGAACCATGGGAAAAGATTTGCGGCACCGAAGCAAAGTCATTAGCGATGATGTCAAACGAGCGCCCAATCGGGCTATGTTGCGCGCAGTCGGTTTTACCGATGAAGATTTCCAAAAGCCGATGATCGGCGTAGCGAGCACATGGAGTGAAGTAACACCATGTAATATACATATTGATCAGCTTGCACTTCAAGCGAAGCAAGGGATTAAAGATGCGGGGGGAGCACCGCTTATTTTTAATACCATTACCGTTTCAGACGGAATTTCAATGGGGACGGAAGGCATGCGTTATTCACTTCCAAGCCGCGATGTGATTGCGGACTCCATTGAAACGGTGGTCGGTGCAGAAAGACTTGATGCATTTGTAGCCATCGGCGGTTGCGATAAAAACATGCCAGGATGTTTAATTGCGATCGGTCGTTCAGAAGTTCCGGCTATATTTGTATATGGCGGAACGATTAAACCAGGTAAGTTAAAAGGAAAAGATATTGATATCGTTTCAGCCTTTGAAGGAGTGGGCCAGTATAATAAAGGAGATATTGATCGCCACGAACTTCACCAAATTGAATGCCATGCATGTCCAGGAGCAGGTTCATGCGGCGGAATGTACACGGCGAATACGATGGCTTCTGCGATTGAAGCGCTCGGCATGAGTTTACCAGGCAGCTCCTCAAACCCTGCTGAAACCGATTTAAAATTGCAAGATTGCTATCAAGCAGGAAAAGCGGTTTATCATTTATTAGAAAAAGGAATTTTCCCGAAAGATATCATGACAAAGAAAGCGTTTGAGAATGCGATTACGGTTGTGATGGCGCTTGGCGGTTCGACGAACGCCGTTTTGCATTTGCTTGCGATCGCTCATGCGGTTGATGTGGATTTAACGATCGACGATTTTGATCGCATTCAGAAAAAGGTGCCGCACATCGCTGATTTAAAACCGAGCGGACGTTATGTGATGCAAGATTTACATGAAGCGGGCGGCATACCAGCGGTCATGAAATTGCTTCTTCGCGAAGGATTGCTTCATGGGGACTGTTTGACGGTTACAGGAAAAACCGTTGCAGAAAATTTAGCCGAATGGCCAGATTTAAAAGAAGGTCAAAAAGTCATTTATCCGCTTTCGAATCCGCTTCGTGAAACGGGTCCGCTTGTCATTTTGAAAGGAAATCTTGCGCCAAACGGAGCGGTGGCAAAAGTTTCTGGATTGAAAGTGAAAAAGTTGACAGGCCCAGCAAAAGTGTTTGATTCTGAAGAAGAAGCAACCAATGCAGTATTAAATGATGAAATTAAACCAGGAGATGTCCTTGTCATTCGCTATGAAGGACCAAAAGGTGGTCCAGGAATGCCTGAAATGCTTTCCATCTCTGCGATCCTTGTCGGAAAAGGATTAGGTGAAAGCGTTGCTTTATTAACGGACGGACGTTTCTCTGGAGGAACGCACGGTTTAGTCGTTGGTCATATTGCACCAGAAGCGCAAGTTGGCGGACCGATTGCTTTGTTAAAAACGGGGGATATCGTAACGGTCGATAGCGAGACACAGCAATTAACGGTTCATGTTTCTGATGAGGAATTAGAACGCCGACGTCGAGAATGGGTAGCACCGCCGTTAAAAGCAAAAGGAGTGCTAGCGAAATATGCGCGCCTTGTCTCTTGCGCCTCTAAAGGAGCGGTGACGGATTTGTTTGAGCAGGATCAAAAGGAAAAAATAGAAATAAAGTAACGATTTGTTGATTTTTATATAAACAATGTTGTATCCTTGTTAACGTTAATACGTTTGGAGGGATACAATATGTTTATGTCTTATGAAGAATATATGCGTCAAGTCGTTCAACCGATGCGCGATGAATTAGTAAACGGCGGCTTTCGTGAATTAACAACAAGCGAAGAAGTGGAACAATTTATGGAAAACGTCGAAGGAACAACGTTTGTCGTTGTCAATTCCGTTTGCGGCTGCGCAGCTGGATTAGCTCGTCCAGCGGCGATTCAAGCTATTCAACAAAGCTCAAAAAAACCAGATCATTTAGTGACGGTATTTGCGGGACAAGATCGCGAAGCAACAGCAAAAATGCGCGAATACTTTATCGGAATTGAACCATCTTCTCCATCAATGGCGTTGCTAAAAGGAAAAGAAGTGGTTCATTTCATTCCGCGTCATGACATTGAAGGAAATTCTATCGAGAACATTATTGAAAATATTGTAAGCGCCCTAGAAAAACATTGTTAAGGATGTCCGGATGCGGCATCCTTATTTCTTTTTGGAGGAATTTGTATGATTGTGACAACAGCGGGAAGAACCGATCAAACGATGATTGATAAAGCAAAACAAATTGCGCTTGAATTAAACCTTCCATATGTGTTTAGAAATAAAAAATCGATTCAATCATTACAAAAACAAATGAAAGAAGATGTCATGGTAGTTGGAAAAAATCGACTCGAAATTCATTTGCGTTCTGGTGAAGAGCCTCTATTTTTTCATCCGAATTCAGCTTCTTTTCGCGTCAAACGGATACTAAGAGGGGAGAGCGAACCGTTTTTACAAGCGACGAAACTGGAAAAAGGAATGACTTTTCTCGATTGTACGCTTGGGTTAGCCGCCGATAGCATCATTGCAAGTCTTGTGGTTGGTAAAGAAGGAAAGGTCATAGGAATCGAGGGAAACAAGTATATTGCGTATTTAACGAAACAAGGATTGCGGCATTGGGAGAGCGATATCCAAGAAATGAACGAAGCGATGCGGCGCATTCAAGTCATTCATTCAGACTATCGCTCTTTTTTGGAACGTTGTGAATCAAAATCGTATGATGTTGTCTATTTTGATCCAATGTTTGAAACGGAAATTCTCGAATCAGACGGAATTAAAGGAATGAAACAGCTAGCTTTGTATACTGATTTGACACAGGAAGTCATTGAAGAAGCAAAAAGGGTCGCCCGACGGCGCATCGTCTTAAAGGATCATTGGCAAAGTTCTCGTTTTTCTCGCTTCGGTTTTTCTGTTTATCGACGAAAAACGGCTAAATTTCATTTTGCATCGATCGAACTTCAATGAATGTTACAAATAAAGAAGGTGCACAATAAAAAGGGAAGGCGAGGTGAAACAATGCCAAAACATCGCAAAGACCCATCAACAGTTGGCTTAGGTTCTCCAGAAGTACAAGGACAGGGGACAACTGAAAAGGAAACGGGAACAGAAAAAATCGATTCCAGCCGTAAAAAAAAGAAACGATAAAAACTCTGCCACAAGCTAATGTGGCAGAGTTTTTATGTACAAAGAAATTCATTTATTTTTCTGATAATTAAGTCCATTTTCTTCTTTACAATTTTTCGAAAAAATTTTAGAATTAAAAAGGCCCCTTTTTAACCCCTTTCCCTTTTTGAATGAGTACAGTTCCTAGAAAAAGACGCACAAATTAACGGAGGTGTTGACATGTCATTAACGAAGAAGATTTTACTAGGAATGTTTGTAGGAATTATCGTTGGACTCATCTTTAACTTAGCCCTTCCGAAAGAATGGTTTGACCTCGCCAAAACGTATGTGCTTGATCCGCTTGGTATGGTATTTATCAACTTAATTAAGCTGCTTGTTGTTCCAATTGTACTCGTTTCGCTAATCTTAGGAACGGCCGGTATTAGCGATCCAAAAAAACTTGGCCGAATCGGTATAAAAACGATTGCCTTTTTCCTCATCACCACTGCCCTCGCTTTAGTCATTGCGTTATCTCTCGGAGCAATCTTTAAACCAGGAGTAGGTGATTTTAATTTAGAAGGGGCATCGTTTGAGAAAAAAGAAGCGCCGCCAGTCATTGAAACGCTTCTAAACATCATCCCGACAAACCCATTCCAAGCAATGGTTGAAGGCAATATGCTTCAAGTGATTACTTTTGCAGTATTAATCGGATTTGCGATTTCTCGTCTTGGCGATCGAGCGCAAGAGATTAAACGATTAGTTGAGCAAGCGAACGATGTTTTAATGTATTTAGTAGAAGCGATCATGAAATTAGCTCCTTATGGTGCTTTTGCATTAATCGCTGTTGCGATTGGAGGACAAGGGTTTGATGCCATTGCGGCAATGGGGAAATATATGTTTGTTGTTTTGTTAGCTTTGTTTGTTCATTTTTCTGTTGTTTACGGTTCTGCGGTTTGGATGTTAGGAAAAATGAACCCATTAAAGTTTATTAAAGGTTTTTCACCAGCGATGGCGGTTGCGTTTAGTACCTCGAGCAGCAATGCAACATTGCCGGTTTCAATGGAGACAGCGCAAAAAAATTTAAATGTGCCGAAAAGTATTAGCGGGTTTGTTCAGCCGCTTGGTGCAACGATCAACATGGACGGGACTGCGATTATGCAAGGGGTTGCGACAATGTTTATTGCGCAAGTATACGGTGTTGATCTAACCTTCAGCGATTTATTAACCGTCGTTTTGACAGCAACTCTTGCAAGTATTGGTACAGCTGGAGTGCCTGGTGTTGGTCTTGTCATGCTTTCTATGGTACTAACATCTGTTGGTTTGCCAGTCGAGGCAATTGCGCTTATTCTTGGAGTTGACCGTTTGCTCGATATGACCCGGACAGTAGTGAACATTACCGGCGATGCAGCATGTGCGGTTATTATCGCTAAATCAGAAGAAAAATATGAGCAAAAGGTTGCTAGTCAACAGGCTGCTAGTTAAAAGAAAAGGTCCGCTTTATTGGCGGACCTTTTCATGCATAATAGATCAAGTGGGATGGACAGCCGCAATCGGAGGAACCGAATCCGTTGACAATGATTTTTCCATTCACTTCTTTCATCAATTGTTGAGCTCGTTCACATTCTTCTAATTCAGACGAATAGGTTACAATTTTTGTGATTTCACCATACGGACGTAGATAATCGATATGCCATCGTTTTTTCTTTTCGACTTTTATATGTCGTTCAATGCGTGCACGAATGTTTCGTTTGGCGCTGCCAACGTAAATATAATGCCCTTTTGGAAAGAAGAACGTTCCTAACTTTCCAACTTCAATGGTGACTGGATCGTGCAAATCGAAAAATAGTGCATAAATCGTATGCTGTTCATTGATCATTTGTGACACCTCGTAAAAATTTTTAATTGAAAAAAGAAGATATTAGCAATAAAATAAAAGAAGCATATGGAATGAAAATAGAAGGAGATGACACCATGCTTTCAAATATCGGTGTACCTGGTTTAATTTTAATTCTCTTGATTGCGCTTGTCATTTTTGGGCCAAAAAAATTACCGGAAATTGGACGAGCTTTCGGAGAGACGTTGCGTGAATTTAAAAAATCGACAAAAGGGCTAAGCGACGAAGTGCTAGAGGAATTAGACGACAAAAAAGAGGCGCGTAAATAAATATTGCTTGATTGAAACGGCAACATCTTTCGTTGCCGTTTTTAAAATCGGGAATTTAAATAAAGGTTGGTGCTTAGGCTCGTGGAAGAAAAACAATGGCACGAAGATCAAGAAATGACGTTAGTTGAGCATTTGAATGAATTAAGAAAACGACTCATTATTGTAGCTGTAGCATTGATTGCTTTTTTCGTGTTGGGGTTTGTTTTTGTTCAAGATCTTTATCGTTGGATTGTTGAAGATTTGGATGTTAAGTTAACCATTTTAGGGCCAACGGATATTTTATGGGTGTATTTTATGTTGGCTGGTGTGTTTGCGATCACATTAACCATTCCGGTATTTGTTTGGCAAACGTGGCTATTTGTAAAGCCTGCATTAACGCCAAAAGAGCGAAAAATTACGCTCTCTTATATTCCAGCTACGTTTATCTTATTTGTACTCGGATTATGTTTTGGATATTTTGTTGTTTTGCCAATTGTGTTTCGCTTTCTTGTTGGATTAGGAGATGGCATGTTTGCGACGATGTTTACAACCGAAAAATATTTTCGCTTCGTTCTGCATATGACATTGCCGTTCGCTGTTTTATTTGAACTGCCAGTCATTGTTATGTTTTTAACAAGCATCGGACTCATTAATCCGTATGCGCTCCAAAAAGTTCGCAAGTATGCTTATTTCGTTCTTATTGTTGTTGCTGTATCCATCACGCCGCCTGATTTTATTTCCGACTTTCTTGTGACGATTCCACTTTTACTTTTATATGAAATTAGTATATCGATCTCGAAATTTGTTTATAAAAAGAGAGAAAATAACACGTAAACGAAAGTGCCCACTTTATGTGAGGCGCTTTTTCTATTTTAAAATATAAAAACTATTTTTATGATGTAAATATATTTAAGAACATTTTGTGACAATGTTTCCTTATATAACCCATAGGGGTAAAAAATATGTTATCTTATAATGTAATGTAAACGCTATCAAGTAAAGAGGAGGAATTACATGAAAAGAAAAACAATTTTAGAAACGGTTTTAGATCGCGGTTTTACAAGACGTGATTTCTTAAAAATGTGCACAGCATTAGCGGCAACAATGGGGTTAGATTTCTCCGAAACGGATAAAGTGGTCGCGGCGATGGAAAAAAGCGCACGTGTTCCAGTCATTTGGTTACAGTTTCAAGACTGTACAGGATGTTCTGAGTCGTTTATTCGTTCTACCCATCCAAAAGTGGAAAGCGTGCTTTTAGATATGATCTCGCTTGAATATACAGAAGCATTATCTGCTGCTTCTGGGCATCAAATTGAAGAAGCGCGAAAACATGTGATGAAGCACTATTATGGAGAATACATATTGGTGGTTGAAGGAAGTTTGCCAATGGACGATGCATTTTTGACCGTTGGTGGTGTGTCAGCAAAAGAAACCTTCATCGAAACAGCAAAAGGAGCAAAAGCGATTATCGCTTACGGAAGCTGTTCGTCATGGGGAGGCATTCCAGCTGCTTATCCAAATCCAACGAAAGCGAAACCAATTACGCACTTTGTGAAAGATAAGCCGATTATATTAGTACCGGGCTGTCCGCCAATCGCTGAAGTGATGACAGGGGTGATTGCCCATATCATTACATTTGGTACATTACCTGAATTGGATCATCTAGGAAGACCGAAGGCGTTTTATCGTCATCGCATTCATGATAAATGCAACCGCCGAGCATATTTTGACGCCGGATTGTTTGCGGAGTCGTTTGATGATGAAGGTGCAAAACAAGGATATTGTTTGTACAAAGTCGGCTGTAAAGGACCAACTACCTACAACTCCTGTGCAGAAATGCGTTGGAACGGAGGAGTAAGCTATCCGATTCAATCTGGTAATCCATGTATCGGCTGCTCAGAAAAAGGATTCTGGGATAACGGACCATTTTATGTTCGCCGTGCAAAAATTCCAGCATCACAAACGACGATTAACCCAGAAACGGTTGGCGCGATTGCAGTTGGCGTGACAGCGGCAGGAGTTGCCGCACATGCAGCGATCACAGCGGTAAAGAAAAAAGAGCAAGAGAATCATGATCGAGGTGAACGGAAATGACAGAGCGCATTGTTGTAGATCCAGTAACGAGAATTGAAGGTCATTTACGCATTGAGGTAGACGTTGATGAAAAAGGAATCATTCAAGATGCATTTAGCTCTGGTACAGCGGTTCGAGGAATTGAACTGATTGTTCGCGATCGCGATCCTCGCGATGTATGGGCGTATGTGCAACGAATTTGTGGTGTTTGTACAACGACACATGCGTTAGCGTCTATTCGTTCCGTTGAGGATGCGCTTGATATCAAAATTCCGCGAAACGCCCATTTGATTCGTGACATCATGAATGCAGCTGTGTTTTTACATGACCATGTTGTTCATTTTTATCATTTGCATGCGTTTGACTGGGTGGATGTATTAAGTGCATTAAAAGCCGATCCAAACGAAACAAGTCGCATTGCGCAATCCATTTCGGACTGGCCAAAATCATCACCGGGATACTTCAAAGAAATTCAAACGAAAATCCAAAAAGTAGTGGAAAGCGGCCAGCTCGGTATTTTTGCCAATGGATATTGGGGACATAAGGCTTATAAATTGCCGCCAGAAGTCAACTTGTTAGCGGTGGCTCACTATTTAGAAGCGCTCGATTGGCAAAAAGAAATCGTTAAAATTCATACGATTTTTGGCGGAAAAAACCCTCATCCGCATTATGTAGTAGGTGGAATGGCGACGCCGATCGATATTAACAGTGACAATGCGGTTCATGCGGAACGATTGATGCATGTTTCACAAATTATTGATGAAGCCATTGAATTTATTAATAAAGTGTATATTCCAGATTTGCTCGCCATCGGCTCTTACTATAAAGATTGGACATACGGCGGCGGCTTAAATAACTACTTATGTTATGGCGATTTCTCAACAGGAGATATTCGCGATGTAAATCTTTATCGCTTCCCACGCGGTGCGATTTTGAACGGAAACTTCAATGAAGTGCTAGATGTTGATCCGAAAGATCCAGAGCAGGTGAAAGAGTTTATTGACCATTCGTGGTACACCTATGACGGAAAAGAAGGCGGAATCGGAAAGCATCCATGGGAAGGGGAAACATCGCTCCATTACACAGGTCCAAAACCTCCGTTTAAAACGTTAAATACAGATGAAAAGTACAGTTGGTTGAAGTCTCCGCGTTGGAAAGAACATCCGATGGAGACGGGACCGCTTGCGCGCATGCTTGTCGGCTATGCGTTAAAACGAGAAGAGTTTGTCAGCTTAATAGACGACACATTAAAGAAATTAAATTGGCCGTTTGAAGCGATGCAATCAGCGCTCGGAAGAACGGTTGCACGTGGATTAGAATCGATTCTTGTTGCGAAATGGATGCGCGATGATATGGATAAATTATTGAAAAATATTAAAAATGGCGATCAGGTCACATTTGACCGTACAAAATGGGAGCCAGAAACGTGGCCGAAAAAAGCGAAAGGAGTTGGCTGGATTGAGGCTCCGCGTGGCGCTTTAGGCCACTGGATTGAAATTGAAAACGGAAAAACGAAAAACTATCAAGCGGTTGTCCCAACAACGTGGAATGCTTCGCCGCGCGATCATAAAAATCAAATGGGTGCGTATGAAGCTTCGTTGAAAGGAACACCTCTTTTAGATAAGGAAAAACCGTTAGAAATTTTACGCATTATTCACTCGTTTGATCCATGTTTAGCATGCGCTGTTCATTTAACAGATGTTGTTTCAAAACAAACAACCAATATTTACATTGGGTAGGAGGGAGCATGATGTCGGTCCCGACAAATCCAAAAATTGAAAAAGAAACAGTGAAGGTAGTCTGGAAAAAATCGCGCCAGGCGAAAACGATTCCGCTCAATGATCAAATGGTGAAAGTGTACGTCTGGGAGTTACCTGTACGCATTTTTCATTGGATTAATGCGTTGTCCATTTTCATCTTAATGATTACGGGCGTGTTTATCGGCCGCCCGTTTGCTTCCGCTTCCATTCAAGAAGAAGCGTACTATTCTTATTTAATGGGATGGGCTCGATATATCCACTTTTTCACAGCGTTTGTTTTCACCATTAATTTGGCGGTGCGCTGGTATTGGGTGTATAAAGGAAACGAACACGCGACTTCGAACCCGTTTCGTCTCTCTTTCTGGAAAGAAGCATGGGAGACCGTTAAGTATTATTTGTTTTTAAAAAATAAAAAGAAACATTATATCGGCCACAACCCGCTTGCCCAATTAAGCTACTGGATTTTTATCGGTCTCGGTTCCATCATTATGATTCTCACAGGCTATTATTTGTTATTCGAGCCGCAACCAGAATCCATTTACGGAAAAATGTTCATGTGGGTTGCTCATTTGTTTGGCGGGGACAGTTTCTCTGTTCGTTCATGGCACCATTTAGTCGCGTGGGGATTTATGGTCTTTACCGTCGTCCATGTCTACATGGCGTTTCGTGAGGACTATTTACAACGAAACGGCACCATGTCTTCCATTTTTACAGGATACAAGATTGAGCGTAAAGAAGAGGTACTAGGTGAAAACAATGGAAAATAATAAAAAAATTACCGTTCTCGGAATCGGAAATTTGCTTTATTCCGATGAGGGAGTTGGCATTCATATTTTGCCCTTATTAGAAGAACAGCTTTCTCATTACGAAAACGTTGAAGTGTTAGAAGGTTCGACAGATGGAATGAGATTGTTAGGAACCATCGAAGAAACGGATTATTTAATTATCATTGATGCCATTCATGCAGGAAAAGATGCAGGGACGATTATTACGCTTGTCGATGATGAAATTCCTGCATATTTTGGCGTTAAAATGTCGATTCACCAATTAGGATTTCAAGAAGTTCTCTCTGCGGCAAAAATTCGGGAAACCTGTCCAAAACATATGATCATGTTTGGGATTCAACCTGCTTCCCTTGAACTTGGATTACAATTATCGCATATCGTTCAAGCACAACTTCCTCAGTTGGCAGAAAAAGTTGTTCAACAAGTGAAAAAGTGGTGTGAAGCTTCATGAATCGCTTGCAGTTTTTAAAAGAATTGCGGAACAGTTTGGTTGAAACAATGAAAGAAGCTTCCGCCCCATTATTAGAAGATGAGGTGGAAAAAATGAAAGAAATTTTGTTCTCTGTTCATCGTGCGTGGCATCTTCTTGGGACGTACGATGCTGATGAATTAAAAGGGGTGGAAGTGAAAAACATTCATCATGTTCCTGTTGTTGTTTATGTACAAAAAGGCAATATAAAGGCGAGAAAGGCTATTTGTTCCCATTGTCGTGTGATGCCGCATTACGTTCAATTTGAACATCGTTTCATTTGTTTGTATTGCGATCGGGAATTTGATTTGGCATCAGAAACAGGAACGCTAAAAATGCCGTTACTCGCAACGAAAAAAATAGAAAACCAATGGTATGTTCAACTAGAAAGGGATTTATATGCATGAAATGGCTTTAATGGGGGAGATTGTTCGTTTAATTGAACAGGATGCAACAAAGCGAAACATCGATGCGGTTACAAAAGTAGAATTGATTGTGGGAGCGCTTAGCAATGCGCTTCCTGAAGCTTTAGAAATGGCATTCGATGCTTATAAGTTGCAAAAAGATAATCGATTAACCGAAGACGCGCAGCTGATCATTCATTTTGAACGGGCGAAAGCGTTTTGTCCTATTTGTGAAGAGGAGTATGAGCCGCAATCACGGCTTGTTCAATGTCCATCGTGTATGTTGCCAAGCGGTCAAATCATCGCAGGAGAAACATTTCGAGTGTTGTCATATGAAGGGAGTTCGACATCATGAAAGTAACGCTAGAGGTAGATGTTTTAACGAATAATAATCGCGCCGCAGAGTTTAACCGTCGTCTGTTTGAAGAAACGAAAACGCTTGTTATTAATTTAATGAGTTCCCCAGGAGCCGGAAAAACAACGATTTTAGAAAAAACGATTGAAGCACTGTCAAAAGATTTTCGGATCGGTGTCATTGAAGGAGATTTAGCAACGGAAAAAGATGCCGAGCGAATTCGGGCGCTCGGTGCGCAAGCGGTGCAAATTAATACGCATGGCGGGTGCCATTTAGACGCACGAATGATTGCTGCGGTTTTGCCGCAATTTGATTTAAGTGAAATTGACCTTTTGTTTATTGAAAATGTGGGTAATCTCGTTTGCCCTTCTGGTTATGATTTAGGACAACAGCATAAGGTCGCCGTATTAAGTGTCCCTGAAGGAAACGATAAAATTCCAAAATATCCGACGATGTTTATGCGTACGGAATTGGTTTTACTAAATAAAATTGATTTGCTTCCTTATCTCGATTTTGATGTGGAGCAAGCAAAAGACGATTTAAAAGGCATTAACCCGCAATCTTCGCTTATTCCGTTATCAGCAAAAACGAATGAAGGGATGGACCAATGGCTCAATTGGATTCGAGAGGGGATTGCGCGATGCAAAAATCAATAAAAGTGACAATTAAGGGGCGGGTTCAAGGGGTCGGATTCCGTCCCTTTGTCTTTCAACTCGCTCATCGTTATCACATAAAGGGAACGGTTCAAAATAACATGGACGGTGTTACTGTTTTTGCCGAAGGAGAAGAGAAGGATCTGCAGTCATTTTTACTTTCATTACAGACGGAAGCTCCTCGTTTATCTCGCATTGATCAGTTAAACGTTTTGGAAGTAGATGTTCAAGGATTTGAACAATTTTCTATTATTGAAAGTGAACGAAAAGGGGCTTCTTCGCTTGTCATTCCAATCGATACAGCTGTTTGTGATGATTGTCTGCAAGAAATGAATGACCCAAATGACCATCGCTATCGTTATCCGTTTATTAACTGCACTCAATGCGGACCGCGATATACGATTATTGAGCAGCTGCCTTACGATCGTCCGTATACGTCGATGAAATCTTTTCCAATGTGCGAACGTTGTCAAAAAGAATATGAAGACCCGTTGAATCGACGTCATCACGCGCAGCCGATTGCTTGTCCGGTATGCGGTCCGCGCGTTACGCTTATCGATCGCCATGGTCAAACGCTTGATGGGGATGCGATTGAAAATGCAAAACAACGGTTGTTATCGGGAGCGATTGTAGCGATTAAAGGATTAGGAGGTTATCATCTTGCGTGCGATGCAACAAATGAACAAGCTGTGCAACAATTGCGAACGAGAAAGCAACGACCAGCTCGTCCATTAGCGGTGATGGCCGCCTCTCTCTCCGTTGTAAAGCAGATGTGTGAGGTGGATGAAGAGGAAGAGCGGATATTAACATCGCCTGAAGCTCCGATTGTTGTTTTAAAAAGAAGAACAACGTATCCGCTCGCTCCGTCGCTAGCACCGGGATTAAAAACGGTTGGAGTGATGCTGCCTTATACACCGCTTCATCATTTGTTGTTAGATGAAGAGCATATCCCTGTCTTAGTCATGACCAGTGCGAATCGTTCAGGTGTACCGATCTTATATAAAGATGAACAAGCTCTTCAAGATTTGAAGTCGATTGCTGATTATTTTCTTGTCCATAATCGGCCAATTGTTCATCCGATTGATGATTCGGTTGTTCAAATTCAAAACGGCAACGTTGATTTTTTACGCCGAGCGCGTGGATTTGTCCCTGATCCATTTTTTACAACAAGCGATGTTCACGAAATAGCCGCTTTAGGCGGACAACAAAAAAATGTGTTTGCCTTTGGACGAAACGAACAAATCTTTCTCGGACCACATATTGGAGATTTGCAAAATATTGAAGTGGTCGAACATTTTCAGCGCGAATATGAACATTTGCGAACATGGATGGGAGTAGAACCGAAAGTCGTTGCTGTTGATATGCATCCAAACTATGAAACATGGAACATTGTAAAAGAATGGGATGTTTCGGTTATTCCGGTACAGCACCACCATGCGCATATGGTGTCGTGTATGGAGGATAACGGGATAAACAGTAATTGCTTTGGATTAATTTTAGATGGAACAGGGTATGGAGAAGACGGACATATATGGGGATTTGAACTTCTGTATGGCGATGCTTCTCATTATCAACGGCTTGGTCATTTAACGTACACTCCGTTACCGAGCGGAGAGCGATGTATAAAAGAACCGTGGCGTACTGCGGTTGGCATGCTCGGCTATTATTTAGGAGATAAAGGATATGAACTGGCTGCGCAACGCTTTCCTGATAAACAGTACGAAATTCAAATTTTAAAACAGATGATGGAAAAGGATATTCACGCCCCGAAAGCTGGAACGTGTGGGCGCTTATTTGACGCGGTGAGCGCATTTTTGCATGTTTGTACGCATTCTACATACGACGGAGAAGCTGCCATTCGCCTAGCGGAATTGGTGAATGAAGAGTATATATACGAACCTTACCCGTTTGAATTAAAAGAAAAAAACATTATTGAAATTGACTTAACAGCGATGTGGCTTGCGATTGCAGAAGATGTAAAGCGAAATGAGAACATCGAACTCATTGCTGGTCGCTTTCATCAAACTGTTGTGTCCGCTGCCATTGAGATGATTCGAAAAGCGATTGAAAAGCATCCGCAATATCATCGTCAAATGGTCTTGTCAGGTGGCAGTATGCATAATCGCTATTTGGTTAAAAACCTGATCAAAGAACTGCAAAAATTAGGTTTTATCGTTTATACACATCAAAAAGTTCCGTGCAGTGATGGAGGATTAGCACTTGGTCAATTAATTATTGCCGCAAACCGAAGGGAGAGAAAATCATGTGTGTTGGAGTTCCAGCAAAAGTGATCGAAATTAATGGTTTCTCTGCATTAGTTGATGTCATGGGTTCACAAATGAACATAGGGATTATTTTTGTTCCAGAAGTAAAAATCGGCGACTATGTCATTGTTCATGCTGGACAAGCAATGTCCATTATTGATGAAGAGTATGCAAAAGCGAGCTTGGAAGAATGGAGGAAGCTAGTCGATGCAAGAACTGATGGATCAATATACGAGTTCGAAAATTAGTCGAGCCTTATTAGATGAAGTAATAAAATTGGCAAAACAATTTCAAAAAAAATTTCAACGCATTCCTGCATTTATGGAAGTATGCGGTTCACATACGATGGCTCTTGCAAGAACCGGAGTGAAAAAAGCATTACAAAATCATATTCGTCTCATTTCAGGACCGGGGTGTCCGGTTTGTGTGACGGACCAAGCGACCATTGATGCGATGATTTCTCTCACCGATGAAGAGAATCGAATTATTTGCACGTTTGGAGATATGATGCGCGTTCCAGGTTCTTATGGAACATTGATGCAAGCAAAAGCGAATGGAAACGATGTTCGCGTTGTTTATTCGCCGAACGATGCCGTTCGCATTGCTGAGCAAAATCAACAAAAAGAAGTCATTTTTCTAGGAATTGGTTTTGAAACGACCATTCCGATTTTAGCGGCTGCGTTAAAAGAAGCCGAAGAAAAACAAATTCATAACTTCTCGATCTGGATGTCGACCAAATTAGTGGAACCGATTTTACGGCATCTTCTCAATAACAAAGAAGTAGCGTTAGATGGGTTTCTTCTTCCTGGTCATGTTTCGATGGTCATGGGGCGAAAACATTTCGAATTTTTGGCTGCTGAGTATCATTTACCTGGGGTTATTAGCGGTTTTGAAGCAGTTGAGTTGCTTAGCAGTTTGCGTCGATTACTGATGCTGGCGTTGGAACAAAATGCGCTTGTCATCAATGATTATCAAAGTGTTGTCGCTGAAGACGGAAATGAACATGCGAAATATTGGATGAATCGCTATTTTGCATTATGTGATGAGCCATGGCGTGGAATCGGAACCATCGCTCAAAGCGGGATGGATATTCGTGAGGAATATCGTCATTTTAATGCCAAAGAAAAGTTTTCCGTCCCGATGCGAAGCCCGCGAAAAACAAAGTGTCGCTGCGGGGAAGTCATTCGCGGACTCATCGACCCACCTGAATGCGTCTTGTTTGCGAAGGCATGTACACCGCTTAACCCGATCGGACCATGCATGGTTTCATCCGAAGGAAGCTGTGCGGCTTACTATCAGTATATGAGGGAGGAATAAAGATGGACCGTATCACGCTCGCACATGGCGATGGCGGGGAACTGGCGCATCAACTCATTCAACAAGTATTTGTTTCCTATTTTCATAACGACGCTTATGCAAAGTTTGATTCAGCCCTTTTTCATATCGAAAATGGTCAACTTGCAATGACGACGGATAGTTTTGTCGTGAAGCCAATCTTTTTCCCAGGCGGGAATATCGGAAAACTTTCCGTAGCAGGAACGGTAAACGATTTAGCTGTATCGGGAGCCATTCCAAAAATGATGACGTGCAGTTTTATCATTGAAGAAGGATTTCCGATAAAAGATTTAAAACAAATTGTTCATTCCATGGCTGAAGAAGCGAAAAAAGCGAATGTGCAAATCATTGCAGGCGATACGAAAGTGGTCGAACGCGGATCCGCCGACGGCATTTATATTAATACAACAGGGCTTGGGATTGTTCCGCAGCCGTTAACCGCTTCGATTCAAGAAGGAGATTCTGTCATTATTAGCGGTTCGGTCGGCGATCATGGCATTGCGGTTTTGGCCGCTCGCGGTGAATTAGGATTAATGACTCATTTAGAAAGCGATTGTGCGACTTTATATCCGATGATTTCAGCTGCAATGAAGGCATCAAAAAACATTCGAATCATGCGCGACCCGACTCGCGGGGGATTAGCGACTTCGCTTGTGGAAATTTGTGAAGATTTTCAAGTGACGATTGAATTAGAGGAAGAAGCGATTCCTCTAAAAAGAGAAGTGCAGGGAGCATGTGAGTTGCTTGGATTTGATCCGCTCTATTTAGCGAATGAAGGAAAAGTAGTTTTGATTGTTGCAAAAGAAGACGAACAAAATGTGCTCGATGCCATTCGTTCGTTTCCAGAAGGAAAAGAAGCGGCTGTTATTGGCACTGTACGTTCGACGGAAAAAGGTCAACTATTATTGAGAACACCGCTCGGAACGACGCGAAGATTATATCGATTATCAGGCCTTTTATTGCCGCGCATTTGTTAGTCACGGGATTGCTCCCGTGATTTTTTCTAGTGTTTACACCTATTTTTATATATAATGTTTGAAAGGAATACGTTGGAAAGGATGAGGCTAAGATGAAGCAGTATTTAGATTTGCTTCAAGATATTTTAGAGAATGGTGTACGCAAAGAAGATCGAACAGGGACAGGAACGCTTTCGGTATTTGGAAGACAATTGCGTTTTAATTTGCAAGAAGGATTCCCTCTTCTAACAACAAAAAAACTACATATTCGCTCGATTATTCATGAGCTCCTATGGTTTTTAAGCGGCGATACAAACATCCGCTATTTAAAGGAAAATGGTGTTTCGATTTGGGATGAGTGGGCCGATGAAGAGGGAAATTTAGGGCCTATTTACGGCGCTCAGTGGCGTGCGTGGAAAGGGGCTGACGGACGAACCATTGATCAAATTAGCCAAGTGATTGAACAAATTAAAACGAATCCCAATTCGCGCCGATTGCTTGTGAGTGCATGGAATGTAGCTGAGCTTGATAAAATGAAGCTTCCGCCATGCCATTATGCGTTTCAGTTTTATGTGGAAAACGGAACGTTATCGTGCATGTGGCAGCAACGTTCGGTTGATACGTTTCTCGGCTTGCCGTTTAACATTGCAAGCTACGCGTTGTTAACGCATATGGTCGCCCAGCAATGCGATTTAGAGCCGAAAGAGTTGATTTTTACAGGCGGCGATGTTCATTTATATTTAAATCATATCGAACAAGCGAAGTTACAGCTGACACGTCAACCACGGCCGCTTCCGAAGCTTGTCATTAAACGGAAGCCAGCTTCTATTTTTGATTATCGTTTTGAAGATTTTGAAATTGTTGATTATGATCCGCATCCACACATTAAAGCGGAAGTATCGGTATAAAAGGAGCCGATCGTATGATTTCGATCATTGTAGCGATGGACCGCCAGCGTTTAATCGGAAAAAACAATGCGCTTCCTTGGCATCTTCCGGCTGATTTAGCTTATTTTAAACAAGTGACGATGGGCCATGCGATTGTCATGGGAAGAAAAACGTTTGAATCGATCGGACGCGCTCTGCCTGGGAGAAAAAATATTGTATTAACGAGAAAGAAAGATTTCCAGTGTGAACAATGTACCGTCATCCATTCCGTTGATGACATCAAAAAAATAGAAGAGGAAGAAAAGGAAGAGATCTTTATTATTGGCGGTGCTCAACTGTTTCAAGAAACCTTGCCGTTTGCGGATCGCTTGTATATCACATACATCGATGCCGCATTTGAAGGCGATACGTTTTTTCCTCCTTTTAACGAAGATGAATGGAGATTGATTTCGAGAAAAAAAGGGATTCAAGATGAAAAAAATCCTTATCGCTATGAATTTCATGTTTATGAACGAAAAACCCGCTGAAATAGCTTCATCAGCGGGTTTGAATTTTTTATTAATTTTTAGAAAATTTACTTTTCTTTCTTGGAAAATGTGGTATAGTTTAGAATAAAATCATTTTGAAACATGGATCATATTGTTTGGAAAGGAAAATGAAAGATGGGACAACAAGTGAAGCGAAAAAACGGCGTTTATGTAGAAGATATTTTAATTGCTCATCAAACATTGAAAGACGTTGTGCATCACACCCCTTTGCAAAAAAATGAACTGTTATCGGAACGGTATGGCTGTCGAGTCTATTTGAAAAGGGAAGACTTGCAGGTTGTTCGATCGTTTAAAATTCGCGGTGCTTACAATCGCATGAAAAGTTTAAGTGAAGAGGAAAGACAAAAAGGGATCGTTTGCGCAAGCGCCGGCAATCACGCGCAAGGGGTGGCTTACTCTTGCCGTTCGTTAGGAGTACACGGAAAAATTTATATGCCATCGACGACACCTCGTCAAAAAGTGTCGCAAGTTCAATTTTTCGGAAGAGACATGGTCGAAATTATTTTAGTCGGTGACACATTTGATGATTCCTATGAAGAAGCGATGAAATGCTGTGAACGCGAACAGCGCACGTTCATTCATCCATTTGACGATGAATACGTCATTGCGGGTCAAGGTACAGTCGGTGTAGAAATCTTAAATGATTGTGAAGAAATGATCGATTATGTTTTTGTAAGCATCGGTGGAGGGGGACTCATTTCAGGACTAGGTACATATATGAAAAGCATTTCCCCGACTACGAAAATCATTGGTGTTGAACCAGAAGGAGCTCCGTCGATGAGAGAGGCAATCCAAGTTGGTTCGGTCGTGACGTTAAATGAAATCGATCCATTCGTGGATGGCGCAGCGGTGAAACGAGTAGGCGAAAAAACATTTGCTTTAGCGAAGGAAATATTAGACGATATCGTGCTCGTTCCTGAAGGAAAAGCATGTACGACCATTTTGCAGCTATACAATGAAAATGCGATTGTGGTTGAGCCAGCAGGGGCCTTGCCAATTGCTGCTTTAGATTTGTATAAAGATCACATACGCGGAAAAACGGTTGTTTGCGTCATTAGCGGCGGGAATAATGACATTGGGCGCATGCAAGAAATTAAAGAACGATCGATGATTTATGAAGGATTGCAACATTATTTTATCGTTAATTTTCCGCAGCGCGCCGGAGCTTTGCGCGAATTTCTCGATGAAGTGTTAGGGCCAACCGATGATATTACCCGCTTTGAATATACGAAAAAAAATAATAAAGAGAGCGGCCCGGCGTTGGTTGGAATTGAGTTAAAGCGTCGTGAAGATTATGAACCATTAATCGAACGTATGAAGAAAAAAGGTTTTCCGTTTATGGAAGTGAATAAAGACAGCAATCTGTTCCATTTGCTAATTTGACAAAATTCTTCTCTTTTTTCATCGAAAATTTTATGAATTTTTAACGGAATATGACATACTTCAACACGAATTTGGTGTATAATTATAAGTAAATCGGTGAAAAAAGAGGATTGATACCTTGCTATTTAAAAGCCTAGAGTTTAAAAACGTTCATGGGCAAAAGGTCAAAATTATCGAAATTCCGGTATTGGAGGACGATAGCACTTATCAATTCATGTTAAAAGTGCGATTGCAAACGTTTATTGCAAATGTTTATGCGAATCCAAATCCTAAACGAGTATATTCGTTTAAAGAGTATTTAAAGAAGGTACTGAAGTGGCCTGTTTATGAGCAAATTTTCAAAACAGAGGTTTTAAAGAACAACGCATGATCAAGGACCGAGAGTTGTTTTGCGAAAACAGCAAAACGACTCTTTTTTGTGCAAAAAAATTTTTTGTAAAAGGCAACATTTTTTGTGATTTTATTATATAATTTCAGCGTATGTAAAAAAATTAATGTTTGGTTTAGGAAGTGAAATGATGCAAAAAGTAAAAATTGTGACAGATTCAACCGTTGATTTGCCAAAAGAAGTCATTGACCAACTCCAAATTCATGTGATACCGCTTTCGTTTACGATTGATGGCGAAACCTATTTGGATGGAGTCGATATTACTCCCGAGCAGTTTATGAAAAAAATGCGGGAAGCAGAAGAATTGCCGAAAAGTTCCCAACCATCGACAGGTCAGTTTTTAGAAGTTTATGACCGTCTAGGTTCCGAAGGCTGTGAGATCGTTTCGATTCATATGACTGGAGGAATGAGCGGAACGGTTCGTTCGGCTGAGAGCGCAGCAGCGATGACCAATGCAAATGTCACTGTGGTCGATTCGCGTTTTATTTCCATTGCGCTAGGATTTCAAGTAGTTGAAGCGGCCAAAATGGCTCAACAAGGGAAAACAGTACAAGAGATAATCCAACATCTCGATCAAATCCGTGCAAATACAAATTTATTCGTCACGGTTGACACGCTTGAAAACCTTGTCAAAGGTGGCCGAATTGGACGTGGAAAAGCGTTGATCGGCTCGCTTCTTAATATTAAGCCCATTGCTTCTTTAGCAGATGGCGTGTATACGCCTGTTGCGAAAGTTCGAAGTCACTCGCAAATGGTAAAATATTTAACCAATCAATTTATTCAAGATACAAAAGGGAAGAAGATTAAAAGAGTCGGCATCGCCCATGCCGATGCGCTTAATTTAGCTGAACGCTTAAAACAAGCAATTTTCGAGGCAACTGGATTTTCTGAAACAGAGATTATGTATACGACACCGATTATCTCCACACACACAGGCCCAGGAGCTCTTGGATTTATGTATTATGTAGAGTAAAAAAAAGGCGGTGGTGTAAATGAAAAAACGTAAATGGCTCTTATTTGCAGCGCTTGTCATCATCCTTGCTGCCTGCGGAAGAGGGATTCCGGATGCGAAAAATTGGCCGATTGCTGACTTTACCTTTACAGATCAAAACGGAAAGCCATTTGGCTTAAAGGATTTAAAAGGAAAAGTATGGGTCGCTGATTTTATTTTTACGAGATGTGCAGATGTTTGTCCGCCGATGACAGCAAATATGGCAAAATTGCAAGATATGGCGAAAGAAGAAGGGTTAGATGTTCATTTTGTTTCATTTAGTGTGGACCCAGAAAATGATACACCTGATGCGTTAAAGCAATATGCACAAAAATTTGATGCTGATTTAACGAATTGGCATTTGCTCACAGGTTATACGCAACAAGAAATTGAAACATTTGCCCAAAAGAACTTTAAGGCGATTGTGAAAAAACCGCAACAAGGAGATCAAGTGATTCACGGCACCGACTTTTATCTTGTGGACCAAAACGGAAACATTGTCAAATATTATAGCGGACTAAACGATGTTCCTTATGAAGAAATTTTGAAACATATTAAAGCGCTTCAGTAAACTTTTGAGGCAAAAATGATTTTTGTCATTTTTGCCTTTTCTTTCATTAACTATTTACAGCGGGTGTAAGAAGAATGAAGAAATGGATTTTCAGCGTTGTTTGTTTGATGCTTTTCTCAAGTTGTTCTTCTGTTCCAACGAGCTCGGTGGAAGATGGTGCATTGAAACAAACCTTTTTATCAGAACATTTCAAAATTCCTTATGATTTCTTGCCGAAAGAAATCAACATCGTGGCTCTTGGGGATTCTTTGACGGAAGGAGTAGGAGATGAGCAAAAACGCGGAGGGTATGTTGCTTATTTAGAACAATATTTAGAACAACATAAAGGGATTAGCGAAGTGACGGCGACGAATCTTGGAAAGCGCGGCTTGCGCAGCACACAGTTGAAAAAGATCATTCAAAAAAATAAAAAGCCGATTCGCGAAGCAGATCTTATTTTGATTACCATTGGCGGAAATGATATGATGAAAGTTGTTCGCTCTCATTTTTTAGATTTATCTTACTCATTATTTGTGGAAGAACAGCAAGCTTTTGCTTCTCGACTAGATGATCTGTTGCAAACCATTCGCACGATGAATCGTGATGCCTTTGTGGTGCTCATCGGCTTGTATAATCCTTTTTCATCTGTGTTTCAATCCGTCCCGGAAGTTGAAAAAGTGATTGATTTATGGAATGATGGAAGCGAACAAGTGGTATCTCAATATGATCGAATGATGTTTGTGCATATTGCCGATGTGCTTGCAGAACGTGAAGATGTATTATCCGATGATCAGTTTCATCCGAATAATAAAGGTTACCAGCTCATTGCGACTCGCATACACGAACAGTTAAAACAAGAAGAAGAGCAATGGTTAGGGAGACGTGAATGATGAAGTGGAAAAAACTTTTCTTTGGTTTGCTTTTTATCAATCTTTCCGCTCTGACGCTTGTGCTCTTTTTGCTTTTCCAACCGGCCAAAACGCCATCCGTGAACGTGGAAGAAGCGAAAGGAAACGCGAAAGAAGCTCAAGGAGCGGAATTGATCATCCATACAACCAAACAACATTTAAATACCATTATCAATGACTATGTTAAACAAAAAATGAAAACGGGATCCCTTTCGTATGAAATTCAGTTAGCAGATCAAGTGTATATTAAAAGCCAAATTCCTGTATTTGAGAAAGAGATGGATTTAACGGTTACGTTTATACCGAATGTTACTGAACAAGGAAATATTGAATTATCGAATCCAACGATATCACTCGGTCAATTAAAATTGCCTGTACAGTATGTCTTAAAATATATGCAAAAAAATGCTTCGTTGCCAGACTGGGTCAAAGTTGATCCGAAAAATGAGCGCGTTTATGTGCTGTTAAATGAAGTAAACATAAAGAAAGGATATAACGTGAGAGCAGAACGGTTTGATCTCGAAAAAGATGAAATTGTGTTTAAAGTCATTGCCACGATTAAATAAAAGCTGTCTCCGTAGGAGGAGACAGCTTTAAACGATTCGCAATCCTTTTGGATAGAAATTTTTTACGATTCCTTTCGTTTCTTTTCCCCAACCGAGCGGGTAATCTTCAATCGTAACCAACAACCACCCGCGATCCTGTCCTGTATGCCACGTTTCTCCTTTCATATATTTCATCGCTTCTTCGTTTGATAATGGAAGGTAATGTTGAACATCATCGATTGTTAAAGCCATCGCTAGAGCGTGATTTGGCTCGAAGCGATTTTTCTTTAGCTCTCCTAGATGGAGTCCGGCGCGAATCACTTTTAAACCGTCGAAACTTGGACAATCTTCAGGAAGCGCAAATAAATGGTGTTGAAATGCGTAAATCGTACGGTTGATCGACGTTTTTAATGTTGTTTTCGCAAATTGTTCATAATCGCGCAACATTTGTCTGGATACATTCGACTTTGCGATTTTTCCATTCCACGGACTGGTTGGTCCATGTTTTTTCATTTTGGCGACAAAATGACCTTCCCCTTTTAGATGGTGCGGCCATAGCCGAGCGGTATAAACGATTTCTTTTAGCCCTTCTTGCGTCCATTCTACGACGCCATTTTGAATTCCATCGGTTTTTTCAATCGGCAACAGTTCCATATCCGGGTGATGTTTTAAAAAGGATTCAATCGTTTGCTCATTTTCTTCAGGAGAAAACGTACAAGTGGAATAGACGAGAATGCCGCCTTCTTTTAACATTTCATAGGCATGTTCGAGAATGTAACGCTGCTTTTCAGCGCATTTTTTGACGTGGTCACAACTCCAAAATTGAATCGCTTCTTCATCTTTTCGAAACATCCCTTCACCCGAACAAGGAGCATCCACTAAAATTTTATCAAAGTATCCCGCAAAACGCGTCGCGAGTTTCTCAGGCGTTTCATTTGTGACGACTGTATTTGTAATTCCTAAGCGCTCGATGTTTTCTGAAAGAGCTTTGACTCGCTTTGGGTGAATTTCATTCGCAAGAAGAAATCCTGTATTGTTCATCATCGCTGCTAGCTGGGTAGATTTGCCGCCAGGAGCAGCGCAAAGATCAAGAACTTTTTCCCCAGGACTCGGCTTCAATACTTCCGCTACAAACATGGCGCTCGGTTCTTGAATGTAATACAGCCCTGCTGCATGATACGGATGTTTTCCAGGTTGAACATCGTTTTCGTAATAAAAGCCTGTTTCACAAAACGGTACAGCTTCTACGTTCCAAGGACAAATGCGCAAAAACTCATCTCGCGAAATTTTTAGCGGATTGATGCGAAGTCCACTTACTTTTTCTTCATGATAAGTTGCAAAAAAACGATCTGCTTCTTCTTGAAGCAACGTGTTCATTTTTTGAATGAAGTCTGCTGGTAAATGCAATGAAGACACTCCTCTAAGCTATAACCATTTCACTTTTGGTTCAGTTTTATTTAAGATACGTTTAATATTAGCGCGATGACGATAAAAAATAAATAGCGTTAATAATGTGACGACAACCAGTAATGGAAGATCATCGGTAAAAATAAGGGAGTATACAATTGCATATACACCTGTTAACATGGATGATAAAGAAACATATTTTGACAAATAAAGAATCAAAAAGAAGAAAGCTAACATCGTCACAAACAGAAATGGTGAATAGAATAATAATACACCTGCCGACGTAGCAACTGCTTTTCCGCCGCGGAATTGAGCGAAAATCGGGTACGTATGTCCGATAACGGCAAACAATCCCGTAAACAGCGGGTGAATATCAACAGAAAATAAAATTGGCAAACTTGCGGCAAGCGTCCCTTTTAAAATATCTGCAATCGTGACCGTGAGTCCAGCTTTGACACCTAAAACACGGAACGTATTCGTTCCTCCTAAGTTGCCGCTCCCGTGTTCGCGAATATCGATTCCGTAACCTACTTTTCCGACAATCAGGGCAAATGGAATCGATCCAAGTAAATACGCTGTAATCACGAGTAATGCTTTTATTAACATGGCATGCACCCTTTACTAATCTAATAATCAATGTATCGCATGTTTTTATTGTAACATGGTTTTTTAAAAAATGAAGGGAGGATTATTTTTTCGATGAAGAAATACGAGTCCTAACAAGGAAGAAATGAACGATGACGATTGTGAATCAATCTGTACTCTTTCCGTACAGCCGAAGAGGTGATGGATGCCGTACATAAAATATATCAACATCGAGGGACGAATTCAAAAACTAAAAAGCTACATTAAAAAACAAAGCTGGTTCCAAACAGTGGCTTGGAACCAGCTTTTATGTTACGCTTTTTGCTCGAACAGCTTGATAATTTCAATAATCACGTTCGTTGCTTTGATCATGTTGTCGACGGAAATGTATTCATAGCGACCGTGGAAATTTTCGCCGCCGGTGAAAATGTTTGGCGTCGGCAGTCCCATGTACGAAAGCTGCGAACCGTCCGTTCCGCCGCGGATCGGCGAAATTTTCGGCTCAATATTTAAGTTTTTCATCGCTTCATAGGCGATATCGACGACTTCACGGACAGGTTCGATTTTTTCTCTCATGTTATAATATTGGTCTTTCATTTCGATCACGATTCGCTCTTTTCCGTACTTTTCTTGCAATTTTGCCGCGATTTCCTGCATTTTTGCTTTGCGCGCTTCAAATTGTTGGCGGTCAAAGTCGCGGATAATGTAATGAAGCATTGTTTCTTCGACATTTCCTTGGAAGGAAAGCAAATGATAAAATCCTTCGTAGCCTTCCGTATGTTCCGGCGCTTCGTTAGCAGGTAGCTGTCCGTGAAATTCCATCGCGATTTTCATCGAATTGATCATTTTGCCTTTTGCCGTGCCTGGGTGGACGTTTTTTCCTTTGATCATGATTTTCGCTTCCGCTGCATTAAAGCTTTCATACTCTAATTCGCCAAGCGGACCGCCGTCGACCGTGTATGCAAATTTAGCACCGAACTTAGCGACATCAAACTTGTGCGGGCCTCTGCCGATTTCTTCGTCTGGCGTAAACGCGACGCGCACTTTTCCATGTTTAATTTCTGGATGCCGGATTAAGTAGGCCATCGCTGTCATAATTTCTGCGATTCCTGCTTTATTGTCCGCGCCAAGTAGTGTCGTGCCGTCAGTGGTGATTAACGTATGGCCCTTGTAGTTCGCAAGTTCCGGAAAATCTTTCGGTGAAAGCACAATATGTAACGCTTCATTTAATATGATATCGTTGCCATCGTAATTTTCGATAATTTGCGGTTTTACATTGGCGCCGGTAAATTCGGGAGCCGTATCCATATGGGCTAAAAAGCCGATGGTTGGCACATCTTTATCGGTATTCGCCGGCAATGTTGCCATCACATACCCGTTTTCATCTACCGTTACTTCTTCCATGCCAATTTCTTTTAATTCTTCTACTAGCATTTTCGCTAGCGTCCATTGACCCGGAGTGGATGGACAAGTATCGCTGTTTGGGTCAGACTGGGTATCAACTTGAACATACTTCGTAAAACGTTCGATGATTTCGTTTTTCATGATGGTCAACTCCTCACTATTTACTATCTTTTTCCTATTTTATTTTATCATAAAAATGAAAAATCATGTTGAATATATACTATATTATGGTAAGCTTAATTTTCTGACATAAACAAGCTTTTCTGCCACTTCTCCGAACGAAAACGCCATCAGACAAATGAATTTGTCTGTCATGCGTTTTACGTTCGGAATCGGCATGCTTCTAGCACGCCGGGGCGGCAAGGAAAATCTTGCCGCCTATGGCAGAAAAGCGGTCTTCTATTCATGATGTGATGTGTCGGAAACTCAACTTGAATCTATATACATTGATGATAGACATAACGCATAAAGAAATTATATAATAATATTAAAAAAAAATATAATACGATTCATCTTCGGGGCAGGGTGAAATTCCCGACCGGCGGTGATGAAGCAATTTGCTTCTCAGCCCGCGAGCCGCATAGGCACGATCCGGTGCGAGTCCGGAGCCGACAGTATAGTCTGGATGGGAGAAGATGAAGGTTTGCCGGCGTTCGAATGTTGCGCGATCGAACGTCTATTTGAGCATGCCCTTTTTCTCCCTTAAGTGTGAACACTTAAGGGTTTTTTATTTGACGCTCAAAGTTGGCAGCCTTCTTCTTGTGAGGATGGATCACGAGAAGGAGAGGAGAATCGACATGAGAAAAATGAATATACGCGCGCTTGTCTTGATTGGGGTATTTAGTGCCATCTCGTATTTGCTGATGCTGTTAAACTTTCCGCTTCCGCCATTTCCAAACTTTTTATTGGTGGATTTCAGCGACGTTCCGGCATTGATCGCTGCACTTCTGTGCGGGCCGCTGGCGGGAGTGTTCGTTGAATTGTTAAAAAATGTGCTGAATTATTTCATGGTCGGCAGTCCCACCGGCGTTCCGGTCGGGCATATCGCCAACTTTATGGCCGGGATTACGTTTATTTTGCCGACGTATTATGTGTACCACAAAACAAAATCGAAAAAAGGAATGCTGGCTGGTTTAGTCATTGGTACAGTTGTCATGGCGGTGATGATGAGCATATTGAACTACTATGTGTTTTTGCCGGCGTATACGATCTTTCTAGGCGCCCCGGCGATGAGCGCGCCGGAAACAAGAGCACTGGTTGTTTCGGCTATCTTGCCGTTTAACGCAGTGAAAGGAGCTATGATCACGATTGTATTTATGCTCGTATTCGTCCGTTTGCACCAGTGGCTGCAAAAACAAGTGGCAACGAATCATGCATAGTCCATAGGGCTTCTAAAAAGAGACCATCCAAAATGTTGAAAAAAGTCGGACGTCAAGAAAAAGTTCACAAGGAGTGTGAACTTTTTCTTTATTTCCAATTGAAACCGCGGAGGAAATGTACGTGTGCGAAAATTTTGCATATCAAGAGCCGGCGACAGACGTCGAATCTGTTGCCGAGCAGTTGTTTGAATGATTCTTTTTTTGCAAACGATTTCAAAACTGCTAGCAGGATTCTGTTTATTCTTGGAGAAAATAGTACGGCAAAGACAAAACGAAGGAGAGAATGCATATGCCAATTACAAATCCAAGCCGAGAAGAAATCGGAGAAATTTTGCGAAAAGCGAAACGCATCGCCGTTGTTGGATTATCGGACAATCCGGAACGGACGTCGTACATGGTGGCGAAAGCGATGAAAGATGCCGGCTATGAAATTATTCCCGTCAATCCGATGATCGAGGAATGGGAAGGCATTAAAGCAGTAAAGAAACTAACCGATATTGATGGGCATGTCGATATTGTCAATATTTTTCGACGCTCCGAGCATTTGTTGCCATTGGCGCATGAATTTGTTCAAATCGATGCCGATGTTTTCTGGGCACAATTAGGGATTGCCGATGAGGAAACGTATAAATTTTTAACTGAAAAAGGGTATACTGTAGTGATGGACCGTTGTATTAAAGTAGAACATGCTCTCACATGTAAGAAGGAAAACGACCATTGATGTTGAGATGGTCGTTCTTTTTCTTCCTATGTGTTAAAAGTGTTAAAAATAAGAATGGACGTTTTATAAATCTATGTTAAAATAGAAAAAGTCAAAAACAGAAACAAACGTTCTTGTTTTAAGTTGAAAGGGGAATGCGTGTGACGGAAAAACAACTTCTTGATTATAACGAAGATACCATTCAAGTGTTAGAAGGGCTCGAAGCGGTTCGAAAACGTCCAGGAATGTATATTGGCAGTACCGATAGCCGAGGATTGCATCATCTTGTTTATGAGATTGTTGATAACTCTGTCGATGAAGCGCTAGCTGGTTACGGAAACTATATTCTTGTCAAAATACATAAAGACCAAAGTATTAGTGTACAAGATGAAGGAAGAGGAATGCCAACAGGAATGCATAAACTTGGCAAACCGACACCTGAAGTGATTTTAACGGTTTTACATGCAGGAGGAAAATTCGGGCAAGGCGGCTATAAAACAAGCGGTGGTTTACATGGTGTGGGTGCGTCCGTAGTAAACGCTTTGTCTGAATGGCTTGTTGTGACCATCCATCGCGACGGTTTTATTTATCAGCAACGGTTTGAAAATGGCGGAAAACCGGTAACAACACTCGAGAAAATCGGAACGACTACAAAAACAGGAACAACGATTCACTTTAAACCCGATCCAACCATTTTTAGCACGACAACGTTTCAATATGATACGCTCAGCGAACGATTACGCGAATCTGCCTTTTTATTAAAAGGGCTGAAAATTGAATTAGTCGATGAACGGACCGGAATGAGTGACGTTTTTCATTATGAAAACGGAATTGAAGCATTCGTTGAATATTTAAACGAAGAGAAAGATCCACTTCATCCAGTTGTGTTTTTTTCAGGAGAACAAAACGGAATTGAAGTCGAATTTGCGTTTCAATTTAATGATGGTTACTCCGAAAATATTCTCTCATTTGTCAACAACGTCCGTACAAAAGATGGTGGAACGCACGAAGCCGGTGCAAAAACAGCGATGACGCGCGTTTTCAACGAATATGCGCGCAAAGTCGGCCTGTTGAAAGAGAAAGATAAAAATTTAGAAGGATCGGACATTCGTGAAGGGTTAGCGGCGATCGTGTCCGTTCGCATTCCGGAAGCGCTGCTGCAATTTGAAGGGCAAACGAAAGGAAAATTGGGAACGCCGGAAGCTCGTTCGGCTGTAGAAACGATTGTGTCTGAACAGTTGACGTATTTCTTACATGAAAATCCGGATATTAGCACAATGCTCGTTAAAAAAGCGATTCGAGCATTTCAAGCGCGTGAAGCGGCTCGAAAAGCGCGTGAAGAAGCGAGATCAGGAAAGAAAAGAAAAGGAAAAGAAAACATATTAAGCGGAAAATTAACGCCTGCACAATCGCGCAATCCACAAAAAAATGAATTGTTTTTAGTAGAAGGAGATTCAGCAGGAGGATCGGCTAAGCAAGGGCGCGATCGACGTTTTCAAGCGGTACTGCCGTTGCGCGGCAAGGTCATTAATACGGAAAAAGCAAAGCTGACGGATATTTTTAAAAACGAAGAAATTAATACGATCATCCATGCCATTGGCGGAGGAGTCGGAGCAGACTTTTCGCTTGAGGATGTAAACTATGACAAAATCATCATTATGACGGATGCGGACACGGATGGGGCGCACATTCAAGTTCTCTTGCTTACGTTTTTCTATCGTTACATGAGGCCATTAATCGAAGCAGGAAAAGTCTTTATCGCGTTGCCTCCGCTTTATAAAGTGAGCAAAAAGGCAGGAAAAAAGGAAATCATCGAATATGCTTGGACTGACGAACAATTACAAGAAGCGATTAAAAAGGTTGGCAAAGGCTATACCATCCAACGTTATAAAGGTCTTGGAGAAATGAATGCCGATCAGTTATGGGAAACGACGATGAATCCAGAAACTCGCACGCTTATTCGTGTGCGCATTGATGATGCGGCAAGAGCGGAACGACGCGTTACGACACTGATGGGCGATAAAGTAGAACCGCGGCGCAAGTGGATTGAAGCGAACGTCGCTTTCGGATTAGAGGACGATGTAAATATTTTAGAAAATGAGCATGTGATGACAGCAGAGGAGGAATAAGAACATGGCGCAAACGGAACGAGTGTTAGATTTACCTTTAGAGGACGTGCTAGGGGATCGATTCGGCCGATATAGTAAATACATCATTCAAGAGAGAGCGCTTCCAGATGTGCGCGATGGATTAAAACCGGTTCAACGCCGGATCTTGTATGCGATGTATATCGACGGAAATACGGCTGATAAACCGTTTCGAAAAGCGGCTAAAACAGTCGGAAATGTCATCGGGAATTTCCATCCGCACGGTGATTCATCCGTTTATGATGCGATGGTGCGAATGAGCCAAGATTGGAAATTGCGAAACATTTTAATTGAAATGCATGGAAATAACGGAAGCATCGATGGGGACCCGCCAGCGGCGATGCGTTATACGGAAGCGCGTTTATCGGCCATCGCGTCTGAATTACTGCGCGATATCGATAAACAAACGGTTGAATTTGTGCCAAACTTTGATGATACCAGTAAAGAACCGGTCGTTTTGCCAGCGATGTTTCCAAACCTTCTTGTGAACGGTTCAACTGGGATTTCGGCAGGATATGCAACCGAAATTCCGCCGCATCATTTAGGAGAAGTCGTTGATGCGGTCATTATGCGCATTGATCATCCGAATTGCACAGTAGATGATTTAATGACAGTGCTGCATGGACCTGATTTCCCGACAGGAGGAATTATTCAAGGGAAAGAAGGAATCAAAACCGCATATGAAACAGGCAGAGGAAAAATTATTATTCGCGGTAAAGCGACGATTGAACAAGGAAAAGGCGGCAAACAAGCGATTGTGATTACAGAAATCCCTTATGAAGTGAATAAAGCCAATCTTGTTAAAAAAATTGATGAGTTGCGTGCAGAGAAGAAGCTAGAAGGAATTGCAGAAGTTCGTGATGAAACGGATCGAACAGGTCTTCGCATCGTCATTGAATTGAAAAAAGACGCAAATGCAGAAGGAATTTTAAATTACTTATACAAAAATACCGATTTACAAATTCCGTATAATTTTAACATGGTCGCCATCCATCAACGCCGTCCGAAGCTGCTTAGTTTGCCGGAACTGTTAGATGCCTATATTGAACATCAAAAAGAGGTCGTTACCAATCGTTCAAAGTATGAATTAAAAAAAGCAAAAGAACGCGCGCACATTGTTGAAGGGTTAATCAAGGCGTTATCTATTCTAGATGATGTGATCGCAACGATTCGCTCTTCTCATGACAAACGGGATGCCAAAATCAATTTAATGAACAAATACGAATTTACCGAAGAGCAAGCGGAAGCGATTGTCACTTTACAATTGTATCGTCTAACAAATACGGATATTGCTGATTTAAAAATGGAAGCGGAAACGCTCGCGAAAAAAATCGATGAACTGACAAGCATTTTAGAAAGCGAGAAAAAGCTGTTATCCGTTATTAAAGCGGAATTGCGAAAAATGAAGAAGGCATATGCCGATGAGCGAAGAACGGTGATTGAAGAGGAAATTAAAGAGATTAAAATCGAAATGGACGTGATGATTCCATCCGAAGATGTCATTGTGACAGTAACGAAAGACGGCTATATTAAACGAACAAGCCTTCGTTCTTATACCGCATCGAACGGTCAAGATTTAGGAATCAAAGAAACGGATCGTCTTTTAGGGCAATTTGAAATGAATACAACCGATGTTTTATTGTTGTTTACGAATAAAGGAAATTACTTATATTGCCCGGTTCATGAACTTCCTGACATTCGCTGGAAAGATCTTGGCCAACATATTTCGAACCTCATTCCGATCGATCGCGATGAAGAGTTGGTTGCGAGTGTTCCTGTAAAAGATTTCGAGACTGATTATTTGTTATTCGTCACAAAATTTGGAATGGTTAAGAAAACGGAGCTTAGCCAATATAAAGCGCAACGCTATTCGAAACCGCTTGTGGCGATTCGCTTAAAAGAAGGCGATGAAGTCGTTGATGTGTATAAAACAGACGGCACACGTGATTTATTCTTGGCTACGCATTACAGCTATGGTTTATGGTTTAGCGAAGAGGAAGTCAGCGCAGTCGGTGTCCGTGCTGCCGGTGTGAAAGGAATTCAATTAAAAGATGGCGACTTTGTGATTAGCGGTAAACAAGTGAAAGGCGAAGCGATCATTGTTGCTACGCAAAGAGGAGCAGTTAAAAAAATGGCGCTATCTGAATTTGAAAAATCTTCTCGAGCGAAACGCGGTCAAGTGATGTTGCGAGAAATCAAAACAAATCCGCATCGTTTAATTGGATGCGATTTTGTATCGGACACAGATACCATTGTGATCAAGACAGAAAAAGGGATAACGGAAACGATTGATGTCGCTCAACTTCGTTTCGTCGATCGATATAATAACGGGAAATTTTTCATCGATTGTGAAGAAGCAGGGAATGTTGTGATCATGTGGGTAGAACGCTAAAAGATTGCTTGAAATAGTGGCTTCTTTTATTTGAAAGGGTCGAGGTCGCGCACTTCGCGCCCAGTCGGAATCATCCAGAAACCCCTTGAGAGTCAAGGGGTTTTTATTTATCTATACATGAAGAGATACTTGGGGACAAATTGGGAACAGCCGTATTATTCCCTTATAGTAGACAGAAAAAAGAAAGGGATGTACTGTCTACTACGGAGGGGTTATTTTTATGGGCAAAATCAGAAAAACATACAGTAAAGAATATAAATTAGACGTTGTGAAGAAATATTTGGATGAGGGTTGGACTAAAAGTGAAATCATCAATCAATTTAAAATCTCTTCTTCCATGTTATATAGATGGGCAAATCACTATAAAAACGAAGGAATTCAAGGATTAGAAGAGAAACGAGGAAAGTGTTGAAAAAGAAGTGTTTTCACATTGGAATTAAGAAGAAGGCAACATCTTCTACGGTGTAGTCTTTTTTGTGTTGTGCAGAAGGTGTAACTGATCTGGACAGATTAAAAAAGTCATGGCGAACAATAAATAATCATCATAAACCAACACTTATGCAAGTATTCCAACAGTAACGAAATAATGAGGCTTAGGGCACTATCAAAAGTAACAATCACAATGCAACAGATAAAACAGGGGCACAACAATGATAGCAAGCAGGACGACAGGCAAAAGACAGCGGCAACGAATAAACGAGTAACAGAATGACAATGGAAGATTAAAGAGAGTTTGTCGTCAGCACCCACCCACTTGTTATTTTACAGATAGGCTATAAGGGGATACAGGGAGGAAGTAGGGGGTATTGGTAGGTCTTGCTTGTTCTATGGATACGCAATGGCTTAAAAATCTTAATGGTACATTTAATAAAATAAGTGTTTTAGGCTAAAAACGCTTTCTTTAAATAAGTCACCTTGACCTTAACAAGTGCATAGGATAATTTTATAAACTGTGAAGGGATTGAGAAAAATGTCCTATGTTCCTTATATGTATCCATATCAATATCCTTATTATGTTAATGTACCAATGTATAACTATGGAAGACAGTCTGTTTACTGGACTTTTCCTAATGAGATAGAGCATGCAAACAGATTTGATTCTTTTCGCTCTTCCAACGGTGTTGGAAGTATTTTTTTAACAGATTATGGACCAAAATCATTTGTTGTTAATATCAATGAAGCAACAAAGCAAAACAATACGTATCGTACTGCTTTATGGACAGGAACACATTTACAAGTTACTTTGATGAGTCTCAATGTTGGCGAAGATATCGGTTTGGAAATGCATCCTAACGTTGATCAATTCTTACGTATTGAACAAGGCCAGGGGATTGTTCAAATGGGCAAGAGTAAAGATAATTTAACCTTTGAAAGAAATGTCTATGATGATTCTGCAATAATGATACCTGCTGGAACATGGCATAATCTAACCAATACAGGTAATATTCCGCTAAAACTTTACTCGATATATGCTCCTCCTAACCATCCATTTGGTACTGTTCATGTTACCAAAGCAGATGCATTGGCTGGGGAAGAAGGTTACGGTCATGGTAATGGAAATACAGTTATTTTTGGCAGGACTCCAGATGAATGGATACAGTACACGGAATTTTTGGTAAATGAAGGATTAGAGGATGTTAAAAGAGGAATAAATTCTACACACATTCTTCAAGAATTTATTCTAATGGGAGTTCTTGTAGGGAAAGGGTATTCTCCTGAAAGAGCATATGAAACAGTAGAAGAATGGGAACGTACAGGAGAATCCAAACTTCTTCAGAAAAGCAAAAATATGTAGAAATTGATGTTAGTCTAAAAATTGGACACGGAGAACAGGGAGATTATAATAAACTTAATTACAATAGGTTCGAGGTGTCCAATCATGAAAAAGAGAACATTTGATCAAGAATACAAGATTCAAGCTGTTGAGTTATGCTTGGAGGGGGACAAGTCCATCTCTCAAGTGGCAAAAGGGTCAGGTTTGGCTTATAACACTCTTCATCGTTGGGTCAAAGAATACAAAGAAAGCAATGGCACGAGTTTTGTGGGTTTAGGCAACATCAAGTCAAAAAATCAAGAAATCATCGAGTTACGTCGTCGCAATCAAGAGTTGGAGGAGGAATGCGCGATTCTAAAAAAACGTTATGCATCTTAACCAGAAGTAATTTACGCATTCATTTTTCAACACCGAAATGAGTTTCTTGTTGTGAAGATGTGCCAAGTTCTCAGTGTTTCTAAAAATTTCTCTCTGTTTAACGTGTCCGTTTTCTTGACATAGCACCAAAAAAGAGATAGCCAAAATTGGCTATCTCCAAAAGGGTAATACATACCGTAACTAAAAGTACAAAATTTTGCCCTATCTTTTAGCATTATTTTTCTTGCAATAACATATGCCAGTAATTCTCGATTCGCTTGAATGTATCATTGGAACGTTGTGTAACAAAATTTTTTGCTAATTGGTAATCCGCATCCTTTGGTGAAATACCTTTCGTTACAAATTCGAGCAGCTGTTCTTTAGCTTTTAATAGAACAGAGGATAAATCATCTTCATTTTTAATTTCTTTAAACATTTCTTGATAATTTTTTATCACCGATTCAATTTCTTCGTGTGTATAAATGGTTTTTCCGAGTTTATTCGTCATTGATAAATGACGTGCTTGTTGGTATGTTAGTGGAACATTCAGCGGATTGATTTTGGCCCGTGCTGCATAGAATATTTCCTCTACAGATTGATAATCCATCACTTTTTTCGTATTGTGACGAACATAATCTTGAATCAGTTGATCAAATCCGGTTTTTACATCACCACTTAAAAACGTATCGCTGAAATGTTGAAGCGCAGCTGTCGAAGAAGCCAATTCAAGATGGGCTTCATAAGAGTTAAGCTGTTGCTTCTTTATTCCAAAAAGGTTAATCCCTGCATATTTCGCTAAACTATCCATTCCATCCGTAATGTGTTGTAAGATGGATTCCACTTTCTTCAATTCTCCATCGCTTAGCGAATCAAAGTATTTGGACTCATGTAAATATTGACTGAAAACGAGCCATTGATCCTGTGGCCGATAAGAAAAAATATCGGTAGGGTCTGCGTTTTGTACGTTAATATCTTTTGAAAAAAACTCTTCTACCGTCATGCTCATCAGACCTTGAACCTGTTTGATTTCATCCGAAAGGGTGATTTTATAAGCCTCTCCATTTCTGATGACTTCCACTTGCTTTCCAGCTAATGGATTTTTGATTTCATGTATGGATGGCATTCTGGCATCATTTCGGGCGACCATCGCCCCGATATATCCAAGATCAATTTTCATGGGGTCATCCCCTCCTATTCTAAATAATCAATAGAAGGTAATGGTTCTACACCACTTGCATAGTAAAAATTCAACACACTGAGGAAGTCGATTGATTTCCCCGTTGTTAAATCGACGATTAAGATGTGATCGCCATAGTTAAAATCGTCAGCTTCCAGTCTACGTGGTGTCTCTTTACCTAAAGTATCGACAAATGAACTGTAGTAGTATGGGGTTGGATCAGATTGATATTGCGATTCATGGTATGTGAAAAGCGTCCCCACATCTAGATATACCATAATTGCAAAATCAGAACTTGCATAACTAGAAGAGTAGGTAATCGGCTCTGAAACAGCAGATATCTTTATATCCGATAGGGAATGCATTCTTTGCGAATATCCCCCGTTGTATGAGAAATAATATTTTTTCCCAATCAAGATGTTCATTATTTCCACTTAAATTCAGCACACATTGACCGTTTGTATACACGGAATCATCGCTATATTTTGCAACGAATTTTGTGAAATCTAGCGAAATAAATAGGGCTTCATTAAAATTAGCAGGATTGGAGGCATTCAGTTGAAGTGTGTATGTATCCCCAAAGTCCCTTGTGAAAATACACCTAAAGCATAATCACCTGCTGGAAGATTACTTAATACCATTAATTCTCCCGGTGAACTATAGATGTTAGTGGGATATGCTAATTCATTTTCAAAATCTCCAACATAAAGTTGCAATATAATCAGCGTTTTCTGATAAAATTCTGGATACTAACGTTTTTAGGACTAAAGAAAAATAAGTCGTTCGGTTCATCTTCTGTTAAAGAATCCTGAGAGTTTAATATTAAACCACCTACATTATATTGGGATTGAATTTTTGGTATAACGTTTCCAATTTTTGTTTGTTTTTATTTCAGTTTGTGCTTTATCAGTATTTACCGATAGTGATTCATCCGTAAAATCCATACTTTCTTGTAGTTCAATAATTGAATTCATGTTTAGATTTGATACAAGTAATTCATTCGCATAGCTTTTCTGTACTCCAATGGCCAACAAAGTGAAAATTAAAACAAAATTAATGTCTTACCTGGTTTTCCAAAAAATGAATTCATTTCATACTTTACCCCCTAAAATAGTATTTGTTATTATTATCGGTTTTTTAAATAAATAATTTGATAATTATAAGGAATAATTTGAATATATTTTTATTGGCTCTTCGGTTTATGTGGTAGAAATATATTTATAATTATTTTTAAGCAAAACTTATTTCACTAATGGACAGTTTAATTAAAGAAGGAAAAAAGTAATGGAATATAGAATTATTAACAAAAATGGTATTTATGAATATATATGTAAAAATCTTTTGTGAGAGGTTATGGAGTAAAGAAACAGAAATTTTAATATGAATTTTTAAGAAGGTCAACTTTTGCCATTTCCTAATGTGTCATGGATGAGAGCAAGAGGGGGATGAAATATGCCTTCATGTGTAAATTGTAACCGTAAACTTTCGTGGACAGAGATATTTAAGCAGACGCTGCTTGTCAACAGATACTCGTTGCGTTGTCCAAATTGCAAGCAACAACTATTTTTTACCGCTAAGTCGAAAAAAAAATTGTTTCTCGTAGCGGCAACCGTGCCTATCTTGTTAGTGCTTTTAACTTCATTCCAGATTCCAACGACAATCTCTGTTATCACATTAATTGTTTATTCTCTCTTAGTCGTATTGATCGTACCATTTCTTGTCGAGGTAACAAACAAAGAAGAGGCTCTGTTCTGAATACAGTAGCCTATTCTTCATGTTCCTAAATCAACAAACAATAATATATTTTATTTTATTTTTTCATCATTTTTGATATTTTCGGAATAAATGGTCAAGATTAATGAAAAGGTGGCAGCTAAGATAATAATAATAGAAGTTATATCAACACCATTATTAATAACCTGATAAACACCATATCCCATTAATAAAATAGGGCCAAAGTAATTAAGAAATTTAGTTTTCATTTATTATTCCTTCCTTTTAATTTCTTCAAAAAATATTTGTTTTCATTTTAGGATGAAGAAATCAAAAATTTCCTCTAAATCGAACAGGCGGAAACATCGAATATGAGAAATGACTACTATCAACGAAATATGACCGGATTGAAGGTCTTTTGGTCCCGAGAAACCGAAATGGGGAATTTCAAACGCAGTTGTTTGCCCCTTGCTAACGTCATACCGGCTGGCTGGAGGAAGCGATCATCAAGATGTATCAAAGTGGCATGAGTACACGTGAGATTGAATTCTAAATAATGCAAAATCCCACAAAAATGTTATAGAAATTGCTCGTCTAGGTGGCTTAGTTGTACAACACCTGATTATTGAAAAAAACAATAAAAATTACTAAATGAACGCCCTTTTCCAGTTTTTCTTGATTATAATCCGTAAGCTTTATATCCTAAAATTTGATTTATGTTTCGATTAATTCGTTGTACAACAGGTGATTTTTGATGCCCATTTGGATCTAGTATTCCTAATTCACCAGCTCTTTTCAATGCTTGAATAAGGAGTTCACTGTTTCCGTTAATGCGAAGTTGACGTTCTTCTTCCGCTGACATGTGTATCACATTATCTCGATTAATGGGTTCAGTTGCATTTTCCATCATATTTCTAAAACCTTTACCATCTAAAATAACAACATTATTTTTTTCCTCTAATACATGTCCTTTATATCCATAAAGAGATCGAAGCATCCAAAGTTGACGATTAGAATTAAAATTTGCCATCTGTTCTTGGTTTAATCCACTCAACATTATTCTCACTTCCTTTCTATTTTATTATATCGACTTCATTATGCAAATTTTTATAATTTTAACTAAAAAATTCAATATTTTCGTTCAGCCGTTCCATCCCATTGGTTGTGCGCAAACGACGGCAGTAACGGTCTGGATAGCCTAAAACCGCCGTGGCGTCTTCAAACCCTTCTTCGAGGATTTGATTCAGAACTTGTTCGAGCAGCTTAGTCAATCCTTGATCTTTCAGCAATAGCCCGTGCAAAAGTTCATCATTTACGGGAAATTGAACCATCGTTGCAATACTCCTTATGTTTGGCGTTCACTGTTTATTTGGCCAAAGGGGGAAGCAACATGGTTCTTTTTCTATTCCCTTTTTACACAATTGTACGGACTTAACTGCCAACGATTCTGATTATTGATGAAATGGGGTACTTAAAACTGGACTCGAACAGCGCTCATTACTTATTTCAGGTGATCGCCTGTCGATACGAGCATGCCCCGATTATCCTCACTTCCAACAAAAGCTTTGGGGAATGGGGAGAAATCGTGGGAGATTCGGTTCTTGCGACAGCGATGTTAGATCGATTACTGCATCATTCTATTATTTTCAACCTAAAGGGGGAAAGCTATCGATTACGGGAAAAGAGGCTCCAACAAGAAAAACAGAAGAATCCATGAGGTCCTTCTGGGGAATTTTAAACCGGCGATTTTGGGGAAAAAATAGGCTCTTACGCATATTTGGTGAAACATCGAATTACAGTTAAAATTATTGAATTATCGTTCGTCTCTTTTTATTGTCCGAAACTAAATCGTCGGAAACGCTATTAGTTATTTACTCTATTACGCACATTTTTTGAGCTATCACCAAAAGAACGTAAGAACCAAAAAATAATCGGCCTTGACAGGGATTACAACACGAAGCCATTAATGTTCGCAAAGGTGTCTATACGAAGAAAGGAATTTACCATATTCAACACGTCAACGGGTATCATACTCGTTTGAAAAAGTGGATGGATAGGTTTCAAGGTGTAGCAACGAAATACCTTGATAACTACTTATTCTGGCATCGTTTTCTTGAATTGAATAAGAAGATACCGAAAAAAGAACAAGCGAAAGAAATGTTCCTTGCCTCTTGCCAACAAGTAAATTTTACAACTGTTGAAACAATTAGAAGGAGTGCATAAATCAATCCCCTTCTAAGGCATTGACCTTGTAATTACTTCAATGACTAACGTAAGAACACCTAAAACGATGGACATTAAAGTTGAACTGAATAATACTTTTCTACTGACAACAGTAAATTTTTGGTTTTTAATGAACTTTCGATAAGCAAAATAGACGAGAATACCCAATATAATTGAGAAAATCCAACTTATTAAGCCCACTTGTGTAACCAATTTTCGCCAATCGAAAACCCAAAAGTATAGAATGGCGAAATGAATGACTACTAAGGGTATCGTTATGATTACCAATATTAACCTTAACATAATCATCACTCCCAGATTTATTATACCATTATTTTTGAAAAAATTTGGTAAACATTTATTGAGCTATTAGCAACAATCTTTTAGAAAAGAGCCAATAAAAACATCCATGAGTAATTTTACTCCCCACCCATGCATGAAAATCCATCATTCCTTCCCATAATGGATATGAACGCAAACAGTTTTGAA
>NZ_SLUL01000009.1 GCF_004341205.1 Thermolongibacillus altinsuensis | reverse complement strand
TGCTAGAAGCATGCCGGGCGGCAAGATTTTTCTTGCCGCCTATGGCAGAAAAGCAGCCTTCTATTCATGATGAGATATGTCGGAAACTCAACTTGAATCTATAGAGGTGTGACAGTGGATGCATTCATTTTCATATTCTTGAAGACGTTCAATCGTCCAACCATGGTTATTTGTCATTTTTAATCCTTTTTTCTTTGTACGATATCCGCTCCTTTTTGAATGCTCAGGAGCCGTATTTCACAGATCAGTAATAGTTAAACATGTCTGATTTTCAAAATGGATTTATATATGGTGAGGGGAAGAAGTTAAACGATTACTTGCTCCGCCATTTCCTTCATTTTTTTTATTCGTAACTTCTCGCCTAATTGCTTCGATATTGCTATATTCCAACTCTAAAAAGCTTCTAATTCCCATTTGCACATGCATTTTGTCTTCTGTCAGGACAACCGGCGATAAGGTGATGGCCCGATAGTCAGCAATTAGAAATAATAGGAAATATACATCAAAAAATGTCACGATCCACGCGGCAATATCGCTCCATTGCATCACCAAAATATGAACAAAGAGAAGCATTACGGTTGATGCGCCTTTACGATCACTTCGTATAATTTTTCAGTAATTTCCTTTAGTTTTATTAAATCCTCTCGATCTAATTGGCTGTAATATTTGCGAACTAAATGAAATTCGACTTCATCTATTTTTTGAATATAATCTTTTCCTGCTTCTCCAAGGCTAACAATAATTTCGCGGCGGTTCTCTTCATTAATATCTCGACGAACATATTTCTTCTTTTCCATCTTTTTAATAAGCTGGCTTGCAGCGCTTGCTGTTATGGAAAAAGCCTCAGCAATTTCATTTACCGTCAAGCTGCGGTGTTTCAATAAATCTAATAACATCACCTGCTTTTGCGTTAATTCTTGATGCTCTTTTCCCACCATTTCTCGAATTTCTTTCAAAAGCAGCGTTGTAACCGCATCTGATTTCTCCTTTATCGCATAATATAGAACAGTAAGCTCATCCAATTTTATCACCTCACATAAATTATAAAACAAATTTAATATTTAAGTAAACTTAAATATTAAACAAAAAAAAACGCAAAGACCTTCGTTCTATACTCGTGAACTACTTATAGACTTTTTGGCATTGACGGCAATACTTGATTTTACGAAATTTCGACCGATCTTCTGGGTGTAAAATCTTAAATGCCTCCAGCTCACCTTCTGTAAACACTTTTTTATTCCGATCGACATAAAGTTCTAATAATTTACAATTACAGTTTAGGCAATATCTTTTCTCTCTTCGAATAATATAGACTAATCCGATCACACTTGTAATGATGATAAATGTCGGAACAACGATATTAAGAAGTTTATCCAATGGATCTACTCCTCTCTTATTTACCAACTAAACTTATTATATGTAAGTTATAGTAAGATGAGATAGTGTTTTTGCCGATTATCATTTTGTTTTTCAAATAATGTCGGTGTTAATCCGCAATTGATTATGCAGAAAGCAATGCCCATAATAATCTGCTTTACGAATGGTTTTATCCTATTTCCTTCGTTTCTTATCGATCAAAATCCTTTAATAAATTTAACAATTCACCGAGCGGTAGTTTTTTCTTTCTAAACCGAACAAATGTGCTATAATGTTCTTATCGCAAATTTGATGAAAAAAGGAATCTCTATGCTCCGCGGGCAAAAAGTGTCTTTTCGTGCATCGAAAACGGATCTCAAGCGGCTCTATGCCTGCAATCGTGAGTCAGCTCTCGTTTGGAATGAGTGCCTCCAATTAGCGAAGGAATACTTTCTTCAGTATGGCCGATGGATCTCGAAAAGCGAACTGCAAAAACAAACAAAAGGAAAGTTCCATCTTCACAGCCAGTCCATTCAAGCGGTATGCCACAAATATGTCTTCGCTCGACAATCCGCTCAAAAAGCCATCCAACAAGGACTTCACCACACTCGTTATCCCTACAAGAAAAAGAAGCACTCCAACACAAAATGGGCGAAAGACGGTTTCAAAGTGTATGAAAATGGAAAAATTGAACTGTCGATGGGCATCCATAACGGGAAGAGAGAAATGGCGAACAGTGCCTGGCACTGTTCGCCTAACTACTAATAGACTGAATGGTTACGGAATCATCCATGATAAAACGTTAGATTGTAGGAATGTGAGAATACCAATTAAAAAGATTAGGAAAATACTATGTTTAACTGTAAAGCGGAATAAATCGGATTCTTTTCCTGCTAACCCTACAGCAGCACAAGCAACAGCAATGGATTGAGGCGAAATCATTTTCCCTGTTACTCCACCAGACGAGTTCGCAGCAAGTGCAAGTACCGGATCCATTCCGACGGATGTTGCCGTAACTTTTTGGAGATTACCAAATAACAAATTCGAAGATGTATCTGATCCTGTAATAAACACTCCTAACCAACCAAGGAATGGTGAGAAGAATGGAAATAGCACACCCGTTTTCGCCAATGCCATTCCAAGTGTTGTACTCATCCCTGAAGCATTTGTTACATAGGCGAATCCGACTACCGCTCCAATCGTGATAATTGGAAACTTTAATTCTTTTAACGTTTCAACAAATGTTGCCGTCCAATCTTTCCAAGAAATTTTTACAATAAATTTTGTCACAACTGCTGCCAGCAAAATTGCTGTACCCGCAGCACCTAACAATTCTAGTTTATAGACGGCTGGGATCGGCTGGCCGCTTGCATTAATAATTTTGTTGTTCAATCCAGGTACTTCAGGCATAAACGTCAATTGATGGCCAAGTGCATTGATTAGCTTTAATAAACCGTTTGTTCCCTCATAATGACCTGTTAAAGCCGCTTTAATTGACGGAATTCCCCAAACCGAAATAAAGGCCGTTAATACTAGGAATGGTGACCATGCTTTAAACACTTCGCCTTTTGTATGCGCGGCTTGCTTTACTGAAGCAGTTGCCGCTACCTCAGAATAGGCTTCAGACTGAAAACGGAAAATAGATTTAGGTTTCCAAAATTTCAAGAAAATCGCCAATGCAGCCAATGAAACTAGCGCGGATAAAATATCAGGCAATTCAGGACCTAAAAAGTTTGAGCTCAAATATTGCGTTAACGCAAAGGAAACACCTGATACTAAAATAGCTGGCAATACTTCCATCGTCTTTTTAAATCCAGCCATAATAACAACTAGATAAAACGGAATGAATACAGATAAAAACGGCAATTGGCGACCTACCATTTTTGATATTTCCATTGCTGGAACTCCTGTTGGCCCTTCCATCGCGGTAATCGGAATACCGATTGCACCGAATGCCACCGGAGCTGTATTAGCAATTAAACAAATTCCCGCTGCATATAAAGGATTAAAACCTAATCCAACAAGCAATGCTGCTGAAATCGCTACAGGAGCCCCGAATCCTGCTGCCCCCTCCAGAAAAGCGCCGAATGAAAACGCTATCAACAATGCTTGTAAACGTCGGTCTTCGGTGATTGATAAGACAGAGTTACGAATGATATCAAATTGCCCGGTTTTCACCGTTAGCTTATATAAAAACACAGATGTAATAATGATCCAACCAATTGGCAAGATTCCGTAAACAGCACCTTGGCTTACCGACATCACTGCCATTCCAACTGGCATTTTATAAACGAATACAACGACAGCTAGCGCAACAAGCAATGTCGTAAGCCCGGCCATATATCCTTTCATTCGTTTAATGGCCAATGCCCAAAAAAAGTATAAAATCGGAATGAGCGCTACTAAAGCAGATAAGGCAAGGTTATCTCCAACAGGTGTAAAATTTTGTGTCCACGTCATTGTATGTATTCCTCCCATCACCCTAAAATTGAAAAATAATACAGAAGTTCTCTAATAAAAACGTAACTGAATCCCCCCTTGCTCAAGAAACCGTTTTCATTCATACGCAAAATGACTCACTACGAATATGTAAGGTCATCCGATGGAATATGATAAGGTCATCTGATGATAAAATGACCTCGACGCCTCAAATTATATGATTGATTTTAAAAAAAAACAATACTAAAAATTAAATTTTTTGAACATTTCGCACCGATCCATTTCTTTGCAGAAACACATGGCTGCTCCGAAACGTTTTCGCTGCTAATAAAATTTGCTCCATTTCTTGATAAATCCGCCCTGTAACTATATGTTTTGGACTTTCTCCCTTTTCCCCCATCAGCTTTCATGCTTCTTAATGATTTTGAGTGCTTCACGCTTGCTTAATGGTGCCAAATGTTCACTTTCTACGAAGCTTATCACACTTTCTGGATTTGTTTTCGAGTATTCCCGCAGCGCCCATCCAATCGCCTTTTGAATAAAAAATTCTCTTGAGTCCTTGCACATTCGAATATACTGATAAAGCAATTGTTCATCTGTTTCTTTTTTATATTTTAGTTGAAACAAGATAGCGGTACGTTGCAGCCACATATGATCAGACTGAATCCATTTTCTAGTATAATGTTCAATCCATTTCGGATGTTTTTTCAATATCGTTCCGATTATGTTTGTAGAAAGAGGGTCAACTGTATCCCACCATGACTTTGTGACAACCAGTGTTTCCGCTAGCGGTAAATGTTCATCGGATAACTTCTTTACATCTTTCTCAAGCAAAGTAAGTGCGATATATTGAAATTCCCTTTCCGGCAGTTCCCAGAGCGCTAAAACCATTTGCGGCAACTCTTCCAAACGTGGTTTTCCATGCTCTTTTAAAAATTCTCTTAACAATGCATTGCGCTGTGGTGCCCTAATGCCAAGAAAATCAAATTGGTCGCGCATATATTTTTTCATCGCTTTCGCATTTTCTTCATTTCGATGCTGATTCATCCATTCTACTAATTGTCTTATATAAATATCGGCCATTGTTTTTCCTCCTAATGATCTCAACATTCTTTAACATGTTCAAGTCTCCCACCTCTAAACAACGTGTAGGTGGGAGAGGTTCATTCTCACCTCTTTAACAGTTCAAACAGTGACAGGCAATGTCCGTTGGAAAACCTATCATTTTTTTAATGCTTCCATAACCGCGGTTTTTAATATTTGCACTCCATCGATTAAATAAGAATGATCAAACGTCATATGGGGATGATGCAAACCTGGCTTTAGATTAGCTCCTAGTCCTAACATAGCGGCTTTTAAGTGTGGTCTTTTAATGGTATAAAAGTGAAAATCATCACTTCCTGACGTTACAAGCGAAGAGACGCATCCACTTTCCCCAAATGTTTCGATAATCCCTTTTCGAAGCAAGTTTTCCGCCTCTGCCGACACTTCTGCCGCCGGAGTAAAATCTATCCACTTATATGAGATTTCAACTCCCATAGATTTAGCAGATTTTATGACGTTTTCTACCTTCTCCTTTATCTTCTGTAATAATTGATTGCTTTCCGCTCTTACATCTAAAGCAAACTGTCCACTACCTGGAATAATATTAAAATTTTCACCGCCCGCTTGACATTTTGTCATTTTTATTGAATAAGATTGCTGCGGGGAAAAACATATATTTTTTAATTGAAAGTTAATCAATGAAATAACATCAATCGCATTCACACCTTGGTGCGGCCTAGCACCATGAAAATCTGAACCGTATATATTGGCGACTAAAAACTCGGCCGCCCCGTGCCGAATCGATGGTGCAGCTTGTTTTAAGCGCAATTCTTCAATCGGACGCAAGTGAACCCCAAACAAATAATCGGCATCGTCCACAACCCCCTTTTCCACCATTGTGATCGCGCCATTCCCCTTTTCTTCAGCAGGCTGGAAAATAAATCGTACCGTTCCTTTTTTCCAGTGGCAAGTTTTTAATTTTAAAATAAGTCCCATCACAATTGTCATATGTGCGTCATGTCCGCAAGAATGATTAGCTTTGAATTCTCCATCTACCTCTTGCCATAGAGCATCCATATCGGCGCGAACGGCAACGACAGGCTTTCCATTTCCCATTTCAGCAACAATACCTGGACAGTCATCAAAAACTTTATATGGAATCCCTTCCTCTTCTAAAAATTGTCTAATATAAGCCGTCGTATTATATTCGTTCCAGCTCGTTTCAGGATGCTCATGTAAGTAATGAAAAATTTCTAGTAAACGATTTTGTAACTCAATATCTTCCATTCCCAACAACTCCTTTCACCACTTTTACACCAATTTACGTCGCTAAATAGACGCTAATTAAGTATAGAAATATCTCCTTCCTTTTCATATTTTGGAGATTTTGTAGAACTTTTAGTTTCATTCAACATACTGAATCGTGATTCTGTTGTCAAGTATTTATAAACCTTCCATGATTTCCTAACTTTTATCCAAGATATTTGATTCTAAAAATCTCTTATTAGAATCGACAAAATTAGACAAAATCATACAAAAAAAATAGATTGACGCTTTTAGAAATAATATTTATTATTCATAATAGCGTCTATTTTACGACAATTCAAAATTATAAAAAGGGGCATGGGAGGATTAAGATGAAAAAAGAGATATCTTTTAAGGTAGCCATCATTCCAGTCTTAGTAACAATTGTAGTAATGGCGATTACCATTGTTGTTCTCGAGAAAAGTCCACATATTCCATTGATTGTTGGAACAACCGTCGCCGCCCTTATTGCATGGCGCTCAGGATATAAGTGGAGAGAGATTGAAGAAGCGATGTATAATGGGATTCGTCTTGCTCTGTCGGCTATTGTTATCATTATGCTTGTCGGCTTAACCATTGGGGCTTGGATTGGCGGCGGGATTGTAGCAACAATGATTTATTACGGATTAAAGCTTTTGACACCTTCACTATTTTTAGTTTCAATCACGATTATATGCGTTGTTGTATCGTTAGCAATCGGAAGCTCATGGTCAACCATGGGGACAATAGGTGTCGCCGGAATGGGGATTGGACTAAGCATGGGGATCCCTGCGCCAATGGTTGCGGGTGCTATTATTTCCGGGGCTTATTTTGGCGATAAAATGTCACCGCTTTCAGACACTACAAACTTAGCTTCAGGCTTAACAAATACCGATTTGTTCGTCCATATTCGCCATATGCTATATACGACAATTCCCGGCTTACTTATTACCTTAGGGGTGTATGCCTTTTTAGGAAGAAATTTTGGAAAGGGCAGCGCTGAAACAGCTGATATTCAACAAACGTTAGAGGTGTTGCAAGATCATTTTCTCATCTCTCCTTTTCTATTGCTTATTCCATTACTCGTCATCGTGTTAGTGGCCAAAAAAGTGCCTGCCATTCCAGCGCTCATCGTAGGAATCATTCTCGGATTTTTATCTCAAGTCTTCGTTCAAGGTGATTCCGTTTCTGACGCAGTTGGAGCTTTACAAAGCGGATTTGTAATCGATACAGGGAATAAGATGGTTGATGATTTGTTTAACCGTGGCGGTTTAGAATCGATGATGTATACCGTTTCAATGACAATTGTCGCAATGACTTTTGGCGGTGTTTTGGAACATACCGGAATGCTTCAAGCAATTGTGAATCAAATTTTAAAGCTTGCGAAAACAGCAAAAGGTCTTGTTGCATCAACGATTTTCTCTTGTGTCGCTACAAATGCCACTTGCTCTGAACAGTACATTTCGATCGTCATTCCTTCAAGAATGTATGCAAGCGCATACATGGAAAAAGGTCTTCATTCGAAAAATCTTTCACGAGCACTTGAAGACGGAGGAACGTTGACATCTGTCTTTTTCCCTTGGAATACATGCGGCGTGTTTATACTTGGAACGCTTGGGGTTCATGCATTTGATTATGCTCCTTATGCTGTGCTTAATTTCATCGTACCGATAATCTCCATTCTCTATGCATTAACCGGATTTACCATCGAAAAGTTGCCAGAATCAGAAATGTTGGCACAGACGAAAGAACAAGAAGCTAGCTTAAATGCATAAAGAGTAAAAAGGAGGCTGTCTTAAAAAACAAAATAAAGACAGCCTCTTAGTAATAAATAGGAATATTAAGTTCATAAATAGCACGAGGACGGCCTTGTTGATACGGCATTTCTTCGCCAATTATTTTCACATAACCATGGTCAACTAATTTTTTTAAGATTCGCTCTGTTGAACGTCTTGTTACTTGCAAGTAATCGGATAAATCTGCCGCTGTAAATTGAAGCGATTGACGCGACCTGCTAAATTGGATGATTTTTGATAAATTAGCAGGACTCAGCTTTGTTTCTTTTGCTATTTTTAACAGTTCTGGATGATCATTTTTAAGACTCTGTACTTTACTTTCTTTTGGAAATGGGCCGAGAAGCTTTTTTTCTTCCGTTAAAATGTATCCACAGCTTTCCGTTTCATGATTTGCCGCGAAACTTTGGGCAATTTTCGCATTTTGTTCAGCTTCTGCTGCGGTGTCGCCGTATCCAAAGCCAACGGAGATCGGTTCTTTCCAATTTAATAAATAGTCACGAAACGCATTTGTTTCCATTAGTGCTTCAATATCGCCGCGTGTACTGTAAAGTATAAATGAGCGTTCATCGATTTGTTGAAAAGAACCGTTTAGCTTCCGGGCGAAAACGTCCAAATTGTCAATTGGAACATCGTGTGATGACGGAAATGAAATGTAACAAGCCGCTACTGTAGAAGAATGCCTTTTCGCCAGCTCCGCTTTTGTTTTTGCATCCTGCAAACTGCGAATTAATGATTTTTTGGGATTAAGCATTCGCATCGATGGAATGCCAAGCTCTTGAAGCTTGTCGTACACTGCATGAACACTTGTTAAAGCAAAGTCAACGACACCTGATTGAAAGCGTGAATGATGAAAGTCGATGATTTTCGCAATGTCAAACTTGTTTGGCAGCATCTCTTTATAGTCCATTACGTGCGGAGCACAATCAATGCCTACGTCCATTAATACATTTTCGACAAAAGAAGAATCGACTAAATCGATGGAAATTCGTTCTGGTTGAATGTTCTTGTGATATAAAATTGAAAGTAAAGAGGAAGCAACAGCCATTTCATCTTGCTCTAAAAAAACAGTTGGAATCGGCAATTGTTCTCGCGTTTCTTTCGAAAAATAGTAGGGTAATGCGCCTGCGAAAAAGACGACATCACATGGTTTTAAATGCCTAACAAGTTCCGCTGCCTCCTGTGGATGTGCATAAACATAGGGCTCGATTTCAATTCCGGTAATTTGGGGTGCAACAGACAAAATCTGCTCGATAAAATCTGCTGAACCGATGACGGCAATTTTGATCATTCTTCATTCGCACTCCTATATTTTTTCATTTATTTAGCGTCTATTTAACGTCAACTATATCAAATCACAAAAGCAATTGTAAACGGAAAGGAGTCATTTTTTATGAAAATTACTGCGATTCATCTTTATGCCATTCGCTTGCCCCTTCACGTTCCATTTGTGATAAGCTACCACTCATATCATGATATACCGTCTGTTATTGTAAAAATCGAGACAGATGAAGGAATTGTCGGTTACGGAGAAGGAGTCGCAGACGAACATGTAACCGGGGAAACATGGGAAAGCACGTTTTATATTTTAAAAAATACGATCGCTCCTCTCCTAATCGGTGCTAATCCAATGAATATTGAAAAATTACATGAGATGATGAATGCAACCATATACGGTGCGCCAACAGCAAAAGCAGCTATCGATATCGCCTGCTTCGATATTATAGGAAAAAAGCTTGGACAGCCCGTTTACCAATTCATTGGCGGCCGCTATCATGATGAATTTCCGATTACGCATGTTCTGAGTATTGCCGAGCCAGAGCAGATGGCTGAAGAAGCTGCTTCTATGGTCAAAAAAGGATACCGATCATTTAAAATAAAAGTCGGCACGAATGTTCATAAAGATGTGGAAAGAATTAAGGCCGTGCGTGAACGAGTTGGTGATGATATTGCCATTCGCGTTGACGTCAACCAAGGATGGAAAAACAGTGCCACGACCTTGGTTGCTTTGCGCTCATTACGCCCTTTCAACATTGACTGGGTGGAGCAACCGGTTGTAGCGGATGATATTGATGCGATGGCCTATATAAAATCAAAGACAGATATCCCAATGATGATTGACGAGGGATTGAGAGGGCCACGTGAAATGCGGCAAATTATCCAAAAGAATGCAGCCGATAAAGTAAATATTAAATTAATGAAGTGCGGCGGCATTTATCCTGCAGTAAAATTAGCCCATCAAGCAGAATTGGCAGGAATCGAATGCCAAATCGGCTCTATGGTCGAATCCTCCGTCGCTTCTTCGGCGGGATTTCATGTCGCATTTTCGAAAAAAATTGTTACGAGTGTTGAACTGACAGGACCATTGAAATTTTCCAAAGATATCGGCAATCTCCATTACGATATCCCTTATATCCGCTTGACTGAAAAACCTGGATTAGGCGTAGATGTCAACGAAGATATACTTGACGAATTGACGGTTTTTCAAGATGTTGTTCGCTAAAGGAGGCAAATCGATGAAAATTCTTTATGAAGGAACATTGAAACAAGACGATCAGCGATTCACGGTTCTCCCGTTATCTATTGATCATTTGCAGCAAATATTAACGTTACAAGACATTGTCATTGAAGCATTGGAAAACAAAGAAATTTTACAACCTCTTACGTCAGAAGAATACCAATATATTTTAGAAGGAAACGGTCTAATGATCGGAGCGTTTGCGGAGGAACAGCTTATCGCGTTTCGCGCTCTCTTAGTCCCTCCGATTGACGAAGAGCATTTAGGCTTAGATATCGGGTTAAGCGAAGAAGAGTTACCTCGTGTCATCTATCAAGAAATATCGATTGTACACCCAGCTTATCGCGGGAATCGGCTACAGAAAACATTGGCCTTCCTCATCATGCAGCAATTAGAACAACTGAACAACACATACGATTATGTTTGCTGCACGGTCGCACCTTTTAATATTCCGAGCTTAAAAGATAAATTCGCTCAAGGAATGGAAATTGCTGCGTTGAAAGAAAAATACGGCAATCGATTGCGCTATATTTTTGTAAAGAAATTAACAGAGGAAAAGCCAAATTGGAGCGACTTCGTTTCCCTTCGTATGGGCGACATCTCCGGTCAGCAAGCTCTTCTCGCGGAAGGCTGGCGCGGAATCGCAATGGAACATCGTGATGGTGAATATTGGGTTCGTTTCGGTAAAAAAGCGAAGTAATCCAAAGAAGGCTTTCAAACGACATACAAACTGTTGAAACATCTCCTGTGCAATTTTTTATTCGGATCGAGAAAATGTTTACGATCAGCTCTAACTTTTCCTTTACAAACTGACGATGGCGTTTTTCAGCTGATTTAACTCTACATTCGATATTATTTTTAGATAAGGTAGGGTTTCTCCTTTCTCTGAAGTCCAATCAGAGAATCCCCTACCTTTTTTATTTATCCTAGCCCAATACTTGATACAAAATTTTATACATCAACCACAGGCGCAATAGATTCATTATATAAAATAGAACCTAGCATTTTTCTTATACTTCAAAACATAATTATATAGATCCAAGTTGAGTTTCCGACATATCTCATCATGAATAGAAGACCGCTTTTCTGCCATAGGCGGCAAATTTAATCTTGGTTCATTTTTTCCACTAGAATCTTTTCTATCTAGAGTATTTAACATGTTCACCAAGAAGTCTCCCACCTCTAAGCAACGTGTAGGTGGGAGAGGTTCATTAAAAATACACAATAAAAACAGGAAGTAGAAAAATTGTGAACGAGAGTAGGATGTTGTAAGCAAGCATGCATAAAAAAAGCTGACTGATTTTACAGTGCAGCTTTCTCATTTCTATACAATCAATCTTTGACAAAATTCAAACAGGGACACACATGTAATCGCCATACAAATATTAATATTTACGTTCAAATGCATACTCTTTGATGGTTGCAACAATTTGCTCGAAGGAATATCGATGATTCACTACATCAACAACAAATTCAATGGCATCATCTTGCGGCATCGTAAAATAGTATCCATTGTATTTTAAAAATTGAACAAGTGCTACAAAGGCAGTTCTTTTGTTTGCATTATGAAAACAATGGTTCTTAGCCAAAGACTCAAATAATGCTGCCGCTTTTTCAAAAATAGTAGGATAAGCATCTTTACCAAACACACTTTGTTGTGAACGGTAGACAGCCGATTCTAACAATGCAGGTTCTTTTATCCCTTTCAGCTCATTTGGAGAATATTTTCCAATAATGAAAAAATTAATCGCAACGACTTCTTCTACGGTTAGATATCTCATCGATCAATAAGCCCCTTGATGGTCTCATCATATTCTTCAAGAGTTTCGTTTAATACTTCAAAAAAATCTTGGGAGATTCCTTTTGGCAAATCAACTTTTTTACTTTTCTTTATAACAATTTTATCCTCTTCAAGCTCCATTTGTATTTCATCTCCTTGATGAATACCAAGCTTATTTAGAAACTCCATTGGAAAGGTAACCCCAAGTGAATTGCCAACTTTTAATACTTTTCGTTCTGCGCTTAACATTTATCTCACCTCTTTGTTATAACCGTTATAACAATTATAACACGAATTAGATTTATAAAAAAGGTTATAGAAGAAAATCTTGAAGTACAACGTTCCACTCCAAATAAGCTTTTGTAGGCTAAATCCAAAGTTTTATTTTCTAATTCAGCGATTCTATGCACCAATTGCCTTATTAAATACTGTCTCACAGTTTTTTGAACCGATATCGAAAGCTTTTGCACCACTTCTTATGAACAATAAAGCTGATTACAATCCATTTTTGAAGTACTTTTTGATCTCGCTTTCCACACTATCTCTATTTACAGAAACGAATTATAAACTCCCCTTATTAACAAAGAGGGCGACTTTCAGGAATGATTCAAAACAACTCCAGCTGCTCCACTTCACCTAATCTGTCGAGCGTTTTTGGTTCATGGTCTTGGAAATAAGCATAGTGGAGCCATTTTTCTTTTGTCATAACTTTTTTATTTGCGTCAGAGGATGGCCGCAGACGGCAGCTATAAATGATTGGAAAATAGTCCCTCAGGAACTTTCCTTCCGCATGAGCTGTAAGCGCAATAATTTGGAAACCGAGCTGTTCAGCCACAAAGAACACAGGACTTAACACATGATCACTGGATGCTTTGCCAAATGGATTATCCAGAATGACCGAGCGATGACGTTTCATATTCGGCTGAATGTGCTGTTTTTTCTCGGCAACATAGTTGAGTATCCCTAAAAAGAGGGTCATGTTCTTACTCCACTTTTCGCCGCCTGACCAGACATTACTTTGTTCCCATGAATAGGAACGCGCTGTCACTTTGTTATCATTTGTTACTTTACGGCAGCTTACTTTCATTGTCTCATTGTTCATGACGACTTGTAAAAGTTGCTTCGACTGCAGCCACATTTCAATTTCTTTTCGCACTTTTCCATCGTCCTGCTTGCCATGTTCGTTCAAAAATCGCTCGGATTCAAGCTGCTGTAAGATCCACTCAATATAATCGCGAATGCGTGTCTTTCCAACTTCCTCTTCCCACTCCGGAATGGAAAAGGTAAAGATTTGCTTCCAATCATCCCCTACTTTCACTCTTGTTTTCTTCGGTATTTGTTTAAGCTCTTCTACTACTGTTCGCAAATGAGAATGAATATGATTAATAAATGCTTGCAGCTCGGCATCTTTTTGACGGATGTGCTCATTGGCATAATTCGTCGCATTTTCGACGCTTCTCATCATGTTTTTCTTAAAGTCGATAATGTCTTCATACGTTTCTTTATGTTCGATCCCATTTAATGCCATCTTCCTCATTTTTACATCTTTGATCAAATGATTACAGAAGTCTCTAAATAAACGTTTCGCCCGTTCCACATTGTTTTTCATCACTTCGACGACGTTTTTACAGGATTGAAGATCATCCGTAATCGCTTTGATAAAACGCTGGCGATGATACGTAAATTCCAAATTTTCTTCCTCACTTAATGGAAGTGCGGCAATCTGTGGCGCGTTAAAATGGTGTCCTTCGACAAATCGATCCAAACTGCGTTCTGCTTCTTCAATGCTTTTTATTGTTTTTTCAATCCGATCTTTTTCTTGATCAAGAAACGCTTTTCGTTTGTCTAAATCTTCCTTCTCCTTTTGCAGCTCTTCTTTTATTTCATCGAGCGATTTAGTAAATCGGAATATTTCTTGATTCGGATAATCTTTTTGAAATTGCTCTAATTTGGATTTCCATTTCCCTTTTTGTTCCTTTTCTTGAGCTAATTTGTTTTGTACATCGTCATTTAGATTTTTGACCTCAACTTTCAATGATGCCATTCTCGCCTTTAGCATTTGTAATAGATGGTAACCATCACTTGGAAACGGCCGCGCTTCGTCTAAATCCGTATGTTCCTGCTTTAGCTCATCAATTTCCTTCGTTAAACGGTCTATTTCTCGCTTTTCACTATCATACTTCGCTTTCCACTCGCCGTACGTCGTTTGAATTTGGCGAATTTTATAGTCTAACTCCTGAATTTTTTCACGAATGACATGCTCACTTTCGCCCGAATAAATCGGTCGCAGCGACTGTAACGACTTATACTCATGATTTTCTTTAATACGATATATATCTCGCTGTAATGAATGGATGCGCTCTTCAATCGCAGCTTTTTGTTCCATGATGTCACGAATACGGATGTTCACACGTTTTATTTCTTTCTCGAGTGAAACAATTGTTTCTTCCCACTGTTTTTGTTTTTTCTGCTCTTCTTCTACTTCTCTTTTATACTGAAAATATTGCTTTCCTTTTTCGATTTTTGCTTCTATCCCTTGCATCTCTTCCCGATAGAGATGTGTTTGGGATTGATAGTGTGCTATTTTCGTGCGTAGTTCGTCAATTCGCGCTCTTTCTTTTTGAATGGTCATTGTCAGCTGCTCGATTTGTCCGACCAATTGCGCATGTGTTTTGTTAAGGTTTTCTACCTTTTCATACGGATGTGACTCGAGAAACCTTTGAAAATCTCGATACACATCTTGCCATGCCTTGATTTCATCTTCTTTCTCTTCACGCAGCTTCGTCGTTTCATTCGCACCCGTTTTTATACTTTCTTTCCAAGCATGAAAAGTTTCCGGATCTATCACCTCATTCCAGTGGCGGGGTTCAATCCAATGATGTTGAAACTGTTCATCGTGGATAGTGACGGCTTCTTCTGTTGAGATCACTACAATCGGGAATTGAAGGCGGTCGTTGACTTGTTTTATTTTTTGAATTAACCGTTCCTTTGACTTAGCTGTCGTGATTAACGTAATCGGCCATAGCGGGAAAGCCTTTTTCTTCACTCGTTCCTCTTCATCTAATGACTGTAAATATTCAACACCTGTCACCAAATAATCAAACTGATTTTTCCACGATTTCAGCTGTTGTTCTAAAAACGCATCACTAAAAAATGCATCTTGCTCGCTATAATCATCGACAAACCGATAGGCCATTCGTTCGCGAACTAACAACGTGTTTCGCTCTTTCGTTCTCTTTTCGATTTGTTCTATCATTCTCATCTTAATCGTTGCTTCATTTATATGCACGCTTTCTAACGTCGCCCACTGGGGTCTAAGAGATGCGAGTTTCTTAATAAGCGCTTTTTCCTCCTGTTGAATTTCTTTTAGTTGATAGGCGATCTTCTCCTGCTCAATTTCCATAGATGAAAGGTCATGTTGGTAAGCTTCTTTTCTCGCTTCCGCTTCTTTTTCCTTTTGAATAAGTTGCTTGACCTCTTGTTGTAAGCGGATGATTTCATCGTCTAACCATTGCTGCCGCTGCACCCATTTTTCCATTTTTTCTTCTATTTGTTCTTGGGACGGATTTGCGAGGAGCTGCTGTTTAAGTTGGTCTATATCCTTTGTTCGCGAATCGATTCGGCTTTTAATTCCAGATAAATGATCACGGGCGTGTCGCTCTTTCCGCTCCAAATCTTCTTTTTCTTTCGTCAATTGTTCGAGCCGCAACTCAACCGGATTCAGTTCATATCGGAGATCTTGTTCTTCTTTTTCGATTGCATCTAACTGCTCCATGAAACATCCTAGTAATGTGCGTTTGGCAATTTCTAATTCATCCGCATAGTTGGTGAGCTCATCTGCTTGGTCAAGCTTTTTCATTTCGTCTTCAATATACGCCAGACGTTCTTCATGTTCTTTTCGTTTCTCTTTTAGTTCCGCTAGTTTTAATGAATAATAGTCTCTTTCCTGTTGAATGAGTTCTTCTTCTTTTTCATCCCTTCGTGCGAGAGCCATTTTATATTGTTGATCAAATTCGTTCCACAACGTCTCTTCCACTAAAATTTCGTAAGAAGCGGATTTCCGTTTATGCGTATCATAGCTGTTTTTCCATTCCTCTAGCTTCTTCCATATAGCTGTTCGTTCATCCTCGCAAAACTGTTTTTGCTTAAGTGTTTCAAGCCATGCACCTTTTGCACGCTGCTTCGCTTTTAAATAAACTAGCTCACTCTGATGAAGCTGTTCATACGTTTGGACATACTTTTCAAGTTCTTGTTGAATAAGCTTGTTTTCTTCGATTGTTTCTTTTAGCTTTTTGTAATGTTTGAAGCTCGTGTGCTGCTTCTCGAACATGTCCGCAAATAAATTCGCATCATGACCAACAATGGAACTTTCGACTGTTGGAATAAGTAAGCGATCAAAAAGCTGGTTCGTGCTTTTACACTCATCAAAGAAAGCTTCTACACCGCCTTCCGAACTATTAATCTTAACAATACTCTCCCATTCACTTGAAATAATGTGGTATTGTTCTTCGATAAACGTCTTGTATTCCTTAATCGTGTTGAAAGTACGCGCAAGAAACGATTTTTCTTTCATATGGCTGTAATAGTCTTGCATCTCTCCCCGCTCAGCCGGTCGTTTTCCGTCTTTTCCTTCGCGAACAAATGGAATGCCTTCAATCCCATTCGGATCATTAGCGCTGTATTCATATACGTAACGCAACGAATCTAAACCATTGTTCGTCATAAATAACGATACCGCTGTCACGACATAACGTCTAGGTTCATTATTCATGATCCATTCAATCGCAATATGAGCAGGGGCATTTTCGAGTTGGAGCGTGTTCTTTATTTTTCGGTCGGCTACATCGACATGCGGCAAAACCGCTTGCAGTACGGTTTGAATAAAAACGGTTTTTCCACCACCATTTTCAAGCAAAATCGCCCCGTTATGTCCGTCAAATCGGAAAATTTCATCGTTGTAACGTTTTAGTCCTTCTTCATACACCACGTTCGTCAGCCGAATTTTACTGATCGATGGCATCTTCTTCCTTCCTTTCAAATCCGTAAATAAATTCGAAAATTCCTTTGTTGTATTCCACTTCCATAAAGAAGCGCTGTATAATCGTTTTCGCTTTTTCCGTTAATGTCACTTCATCATTCCCAATATCAACAATAAGCCCTTGATCAATTAAAAATCGTCTTACGGTATCGATAAAGCTTAAGCGACTGATTGTGTTGCCGCTTTGTTTCTTCGCTGTCTCTTTTATATCATCCATCGCATCCCATTTTTCGATAATTAAGCTCCAATTATAAGAAAACTCTTTTTCAAATTGTTTTAATTCCTCTAAGTCATGCTCTTTTAATTGATCAATGCGCTCTTGGACGAGGTGCACCCACTCATCTAGACGAAGAAAGGTTCTCGTTGGTTTTTCACTTTGATATGTGTCGTAAAAACTTCCGAATAATATAATGGTTGCAAAATATAATAAATAAATGTCCCCGTTTGTTGCCCCTGTGCGAAGATAATTTCGTTTAATCCAATCGTTGCTGACATGAAAAGGCGAAAGCTTCGTACGCGGCACTAAAAACATTTGCTCACTCGTAATAACAATGACACAATCTACTTCTCTGCTAAACATATCCAATAGTCCACGAATATCATCATCGGCTTTGTAAAGCTGAACCGCTTGTTGACCAACAACACCATCGCGAGCTAGTTTCATATATAGTTGAAAAGCTTGAATAATTTTTTGTTCAGGATAATTCATCATTGTTCACTCACCGTTATGATCATTTCTTGAATGGAAAATCGCTCACATTTTTCAATGACACCTTGACCTTCTTGAACGTTCAGTATGTTCGTTCCAAGAAGGGAGAGCGCGTCTCCGAGCAGCGTATTTCCTTCCTCCTCTTGTATTTCGCCGTTTTGAATGGGGGAACGCTGGTGCATAATAATCCAAAAATCGTAAAAATAGCGCTGTTCATAAATGTGTGACTGTCCTATTTCATCTAAATAATTCATAAATTGCGAGAGGGTATGGCCTCGATTATGTTCACAAGCTTCCAAAAATAAACACATTAACTCCTTGTATTTGGACATTAACCATCTTCGGTAAAGGTCGTCACCGCTTCCCTCTTCTACTTCAATAAACCCTTTCTCGACTCTTTCGTCACGTTCTTCCGTAATATTTTGTTCCTCTAAAACGGCTAGCGGTGACCAAAACTGATTTTCTTCAACCTTTAAAAAGGGATGTAATACTCCTTTCATTGCTTCTAGTGGAAGAGGCGTGGAAACAATATAAGAAACAAGATCCTGGTCAAAATTAAAGGAATGAAGACCGGTATAATAAAGAGATTCTTGTGCTGAGACAAGAGTAGTATTTTTTAAAGACAAAGCTTTGTCTAGCAGACTTGAATGGGCGTAGTGCACCGATTCTAATTCCCGGGTAATTTTCAAGATGAGTTCATATGTCTTTTTTTCTTTCTGATGAACATCACGCGAATAGAGGCGCTCTCTCGTTTCTTTGACAAATTCACGCAGCTCTTTAAACTCTTCGTCTTCTCTTGCTAATCTGTTGTATATATCTTCAAGAAGTTGTTTATATCGTTCAAACGTTTCTTCTGAAATAATACTTCGCTGAATTTCATGTTTTAACTTCACTATACGTTCTTCCAACGTTTCTACATCAATCCTCATTTCATTGATTTGTCGCAACGCTCCATTAAACTCCCCTTTTTCTAATTGCTTACGAAGCATTAATTGATTGATCGATAACTGGAATTCACTGTAAAACTCCTTTGTCGCAAACAACAACTCCAGTCCATCTTCATCGAGCGTGTAATATTGCGTATTCGTTTTGACATCGAAATTATTCGCTTTTAAAATGGAGTATTCAATGGTGCTTCCTGTTCTTTCCTCCCAATCGTAAAAGGAATAACTTCGCTTTCTCCCCGTCGTCGGCCGAAACGTTTGAATAATCGACCGGGCTAATCTTTCATACGATGCTTCATCTAATACGTACTCGTTTTCTGTCAGTTTTTTCAAAAAAGAAGCTAATTGCTTCACACCAGTTTTGTACTGTCTCATCAGTTTTTGTTCAAAGAAAAATAACAAGGTCAGTAACCCGAGACCTTTCATATCAATAGGCTGATTGTGTTGATCCACCTCACGTTTTCGATCGAGATCGAATAGAGGGTCGAAAAGCGCCAGCCTTCTCATGCGTTCGCGATAGCCGTTCGTTACATCGAGTACATTTAGGTTGTCCAATTCGACTCCCTCCAAATTTGTTGTAATTCGTGCGTCTTTATGATTTCTTGCGGATAGTACATGCCGATTTCGAAAAGAGACTTTAGCTGTGACTGTTCTTCAGCTGTAAAAAAGCGAAGAAACGCTTCCAGGGCTTCCGTCCGTTCTTTTTGATACTCCTTGCCAGCTACTGCGTCCTTTTGTAAACAAGCTCGGTAAAAAGGAAGAGCTAATGAAACGGGCTGTTTCTTTGTTAAAAAATACCAGATAGAAATCCCTTCACGATCGATATCTCCAAAATAATAGAAATGATGGTGTGCGTCTACGGGGTATTGCATGGAGAACTGCTCGATGCTGCTAATCACTTTTTTCCCGCTTCCGTAAATGAGTGTCGAAAAAGCGGTCTCTTTAAGCACTGGGAGTAAACCTTGGTACGTTGTTTTATTTTCAACAATTAGGTGAAGTTGAGTTGTTTCGTTCACTTTTGTTGGGTTGACGGCAAACATTAAAGGTTCGGAAACGGGAATAATGTGAAGGCTGTTAAAAATTCCGATTCGTTCTAATAGTTCTTTTCCTCCGCCATCTGTAATCCATTTCTCATCGCCGACTAATTCAACACTGCGCTCCGGTGCGGGAACAGGCTCAGTCGGAAAGGAATACCTCTTCAAGTAATTATCGATTTTCATAATCATAGGTAAATCATTTTTCCAAACGGACGGATCCTTACGGTAATACCAATCGATCTTAATCGATGGGTGAATCATATTTCGATAATGCTGCAGTTCTTTATGAAAATCTCCCATTAATAGACTCTTATCAATCCGATAGTGAAACGCTAAAGACGGGGATCTTGTTGTACGCCCTTTTGACTTTACCATCTCAAGAATGCGCTCATCCTCTAACTGTAAAATCGTTTTGGAAAATTCATCGTATGTATGAATCCAAGGCTTGATTAACTCTTCAAGCTCACCTAGTGAAATCGTTTTCTTCGGAAAAGTAGCTAATAATCTTTTCAATTGTTCCATTTGAAAACCTCTCCCAAGTGAATACTTCCCTATATATCTTTCTTTTTCCGCATATGTACTACTAATAATAACATCATCAACCATAGCCATTCGATCAATCCATCTCCCGTCTGTATTTCTTCCATTTTACCATAAACTTTGACAGATGAATCGCATGGAATTCAAGATGTGGGCTCCAAAGGAAATGTTCTTCGTCTTCTCGCAGGTGAAATACGGTGTGGGAGCGATCCGTTTCGCGAGAAAATAGCGGGTAGTTGAGGATAGTGATCATAATAGTTGATGGCAATACCGCGAATTCTTGTTCCTTGGAAAAGGATAAGGAAAACAACTGCCCCCAGTCATACAGTACCCGCTCGGTCATATCGTGTTGGTGCGTCACTTGGACTTCAATGTTCATCTTCTCACTTCAGGCGTAAATCGAGCAAACATAGCTATCTTGAACTTATTACAAATTAAGTTATTTAGTTTCATCACAACATTTTGTTTTGAATACAATTAAGTGTAATTGAGCAGCTTTTAGATGAAATAAATAAAAATAAGTGCAAATGAGTGAATTTTGCAGTATATTTTCTATAAATTAGGATATATACTCCATCTTTAAGGAGTGCACAGTATATACATGATAAGGAGGAAGAGAAGGAGATGGAAACTGTAATTCGCGAGAAATCTAGTATAAGGGAATCAATTATTGAGTCGTTGAAAGAAGTTGAGTTAATGCATAAGGGTAAACTTCCTAAAAAAACATGGTGTGAAACGATGAAAGAAATTGAGTCAGAGCGTTCATAATGTATACACTCGAAAGCGTTTACGGAGCTGTCGATCAGACTAGCCCTCCTCCCACTAAACAAATGACCTCCCGTTTAAGATTATCTATTGTTCTTTCTCAGCCATAAAAAAATCCCCTCAGAATAGACTCCCAAGAACGTCACTGTCTATCTGTAGGGGGAATATCGCCTTTTTATGATGCTTATTCATAAAAAATGTGAAATCTCTTCCACGTTTCTTCTAAATCGGATAAATGCTTTTCAACTTCGCTCCGCTTTCTACGGCCAACTTCGGTAATAAGGGCATTGATTAAACTTAACGGCGCGACAAATGAGTCGATAAACGACGGCATTTCCGTCGGAGCGCATAATGTAACATTTCCATAAGGGACTAATGGAGATAATAGGTGGTCTGTAATAGCGATAATTTTTGAGCCGCGGTCTTTCGCAAAAGCAACCGCTTCGATTGTGCTTTTTGTATAGCGGGCAAAACTGAGCGCAATCACAACATCATCTTCGTTAAGGCGAAACAGCTTTTCCGATATACCATGCGGATTGCGGATGAGTTCAGCGTTCTCCAGTAATACATCGAGATAAAACTCTAAAAATGTTCCTAGCGAAACGGCGCTTCGGTTCGCAATGATGAAGATTCGCTTCGCCTCAATAATGTATTGCACGGCCTGCCGGAATGATTCCATGTCCATTTGCGCCGACATCGCTTTTATTCTTTCAATGTCTTCTTGAAACATGTCGAAAACCGCTTTATCTTCTGAATCATATACTTCTCCAGAGATTTCCAGCCGCTCTACCGTTGTCAATTGCCGCTTCACCGATTCTTGCATCGCCCGCTGCCATTCCGGATAGCCGGAAAATCCTAAAAACATCGCGAAACGGACAACTGTCGCTTCGCTCACTCCGGTCATTTTCGCAAGCTTTCCTACAGTAAAAAATGGAACTGCCTCCGGATGATTGAGTACGTATTTCGCGATTTTCCGCTGCGCCCGACTCATCTCGGGCAACTTTTCGGCAATTAATCGGTAGACTTCATTCATCGTTTTTCATCCTTTTTTAACAGCAAGCTTATTCGTTTACTATTATAAACGATTGGTTACTTGCCGAATAGCTTTTTCATGTGCTTCGATCGTCCGAGCAATATCTTCTTGCGTATGAGCAACGGACACCGAATAGCGATTGCCTGGTTTCGCATACACCCCTAGTGACAACAGTTCGTAATCAATTTTTTCCCGCAATTTTATATTTGCTTTTGCCAAATCACGATAATTTTTCACCTCTTGTTCCGTTAAGACGATGTTAAAGCTACTTCCCAATCCAACGGTTTTCATCGGTATGCCATAAGCATGATAGACATTTTCCAATCCTTCACGGAGCATGCTTGTCATTTGCAATAGTTTCGTCATCGTACCTTCTTGTTGCAAAACATCTAACGTCGCGAGCCCCGCCGCTAAGATGGTCGGATGGCCGTTATACGTGCCGCTATGAAACAATGTGTCCGTTTTGTTCGCTTTCTCGGTCTCTATCGACAGCGCGTCTTTGCCGCGGCGAGGATCCATTTGTTCCATCATTTCTTTTTTCCCTCCTACCGCTCCAATAGGAAACCCACCGCCTAATACTTTCCCCAGGGCCGTAAGATCTGGATCGATCCCGTAAACGGTCTGTGCCCCTCCGTAAATGATGCGGAAGCCCGTTTTTACTTCATCAAAAATAAGAACAATCCCAAGTTCTTTCGTTATCGCACGAAGCTGTTTCATAAAAGTTGCATCCGCTGGAATAAATCCTCCTTGAACCGGCTCTAAAATAACGGCTGCGAGACGATGTTTCTGTTTTCGCAAAATCGTTTCGGTCGCTTCGATATTATTAAATGGCAGAATAATCGTTTCATCTGTATATTGAGCAGGAATTCCTTTTGACTCCGGCACCGCTTTCGGTTCTTTTTCGTCCCCCGCTTCAGCAATGGACGGATTTACACTGATTAACACTTGGTCATATCCGCCATGATAATGTCCCTCAAATTTTGCAATGGCCGTTTTTCCTGTAAATGCCTGCGCTAAACGAATCGCAAGCAATGTAGCCTCTAATCCGGAATTCGTATAACGTACCATTTCCACGCTTGGAAATGCATGAATAATTTTTTGGGCCATCACCATTTCCAGTTCATGCGGCGTACCAAACACGGTAGTGCCATCGTTCGCCATTTGCTGGATGACCGCTTCGATAACCTTTGGGTGCCCATGCCCTAAAATGAGCGCGCCATAACAAAGCAAGTAATCGATATATTCGTTGCCGTCAACGTCCACTAGATGGCTTCCCTTCCCTTTTTGCATAATGATCGGATGCGGCGCAAAATATTTAATATTGGCTGTGACTCCCCCCGGTATGACTTCCTTCGCTTTCTCATGTAAATGAAATGAATGTTTCATCCTGCTGGCTAGCATGCCATCTAATTGTTGATCCCCCACGATTAACACCTCTTGAAATTAATTTTTCTTGTAATACATTTATATGAAATTTTTATTTCATTTTACACACTTTTTCACTGTATGTAAATAAAAATGTGACTATTTTTAATTTTAAGATAAATAAAAGAGGATGATGAAAATCATCCTCTTTTCACTCAACACTACATAGCCGCATTGGAAAGTTTATTCGTTTCTTTCGGTCTTCTCGATTGAGCAACCCCAACGATGATCAACAACACGATCCCTATACCGCTATACATCATATTCGGTGAGATGAGGAAAAGCCCGGAAATAAACAGGACTATTCGCTCCCAAACATGTGTTTTTCTAACAAGGTACCCAGTCATAGCACTGCTCACGCCGATCATCCCGATAATCGCTGTGGCTATGGAAATCGTTAAAAACAACGGTTCCGCATCAATTAAAATCATTTGCGGATTCAGCACGAAGACGTATGGAATGATATACGCTGCTGTCGCTAACATAAACGCCCGCACTCCTGTCATAAACGGGTTCGCTCGTGCCAGTCCTGCTCCTGCATACGCAGCTAAGCAGACAGGCGGTGTAATATCCGCAACAATTCCGAAATAGAAAACAAACATATGAGCCGCTAACACCGGAACATCGAGTCCTAACACTAATGCTGGTGCAGCCATTGTCGCGGTTACGACGTAGTTTGTCGTCGTCGGCAGCCCCATTCCTAAAATGAGACAAGCAATCATCGTAAAGAATAACGTTAAAATGAGCGATCCTCCCCCGAGAGCGATAATTCCATCTGCGATTCGTCCGCCCCAACCGGTTTGGACGACAACGCCGACAATAATGCCTGCAGCCGCACACGCAGCAATTACCGGAAGCGCAACACGGGCGCCTTCTTCAAGAGCTTTTACGATTTGCCATGGCGTCATTCTCGTTTCTTTCCGTATTAAGCTGACGAGAAACGCAACGAAAATGGCGGCCAATGCAGCACGCATCGGCGTTTTGCCGGAAAGCAGTGTGTAGAAAATAACGACAAGCGGTAAAATCAAATAGCCTCGTTCCATCATCAGTTTTCGGAAGCTCGGCAGCTCGGATTTCGGCACACCGATAATTCCTTGCTTTTTTGAATCGAAATGTACGCCTAAAAAGACACCAAGGAAATATAAAACGGCAGGAATAATCACCGCTAACATAATTTGGCTATACGGCGTGTTTGTGTACGAAGCCATAATAAACGCGGCCGCTTCCATTACCGGTGGCATAATTTGCCCTCCTGTAGATGCAGAAGCTTCTACCGCAGCGGCAAATTCCGGCTTATAACCGGCCTTTTTCATCATTGGAATGGTAAACGATCCCGAACCTACAGTATTTGCCACAGAACTCCCCGAAACCATCCCTTGCAAAGAGCTTGCGACAACAGCCGCTTTTGCTTGTCCTCCAGTAAAATAACTTTCTTTTTCTCGTATTCTAACAATCTTCGACATACTTCGTGGCGTGCCAGTCACTATTTCTGAACAGCAACACATTGGAAAAGAGCGCTTTGAAAATGATCGGGAAAACAGTTAGCTCAGCGGCGCTTTTTCCTTCTTTCTCATTGCCAGCGGGATATACGCACAGAATGGTTCGCTTTCCATATAATCTCCTGTAACCGCATACGCTCTAGCGCGAGAGCCGCCACAAACATAACGGAATTCGCAAACGCCGCATTTTCCTTTGTATTTGTCAGGCTGACGCAAATCTTTAAATACCTTTGACTCTCGATAAATTTTCGAAAGAGGGGTTTCGCGAACGTTTCCGCATACAATCGGAAGCAGGCCGCTTGGCATGACATCGCCAATGTGAGAAACGAACACGAATCCATTCCCGTCGTTAACGCCTTTAGGAGCGCGCTTCAAGCCATCGATCATTGAGGCTGTATCGCTTGTAATCGTATCCTCATAACGAATTTCACCGTTTTTAATTTTATGTTCGCGCATTTTTTGCTGCAGAACGACACGTCTATAATGCTGTGCTGCGGTTGTTTTAATATCATAAGGCGCTGTTTTGCTCAGTTCATATAGCCAGAGAAACACTTTTTCGTGCTCGGCAGGGGTAATGCAGTCATTCATCTGCCCTCTTCCAGTTGGAACAAGCAGAAAGATGTACCACATGACCGCTTTCAGATCCGCAACCAATTTCGCCATTTCTTCTAGATGGTCATAATTGTAGCGTGAAATGACCGTATTAATTTGCAACGGCATGTTCAATTCGTTTAAGTATTTTATTTTTTCAATTGTAAGTTCAAATGAGCCAGGTGTTCTGCGGAAACGGTCATGAATTTCCGGTGTTGGCCCGTCAAGGCTAAAAGCCCAGCGCGAAAGTCCCACTTGTTTAGCCTTCTCCATTTTTTCTTTCGTCACATTCGGTGTGGCGCTTGGTGTGATGGAGACGCGCATGCCTTTTTTAATGGCATAATCCGCCAGTTCAAAAAGGTCTTCCCGCATCATGCAATCGCCGCCAGTGAAAACAAGCATCGGATTATTCATTTCGTAAATGTCATCGATCAGCTTGAGTCCTTCTTCATGCGTTAATTCCCTTGGATCCGGAACAGGCTGCGCATCGGCTCGGCAGTGAACGCATTTAAGCTGGCATGCTCTTGTTACTTCCCAAATGACAATAAAAGGGTTTTCATTATAATTGATATCCTCGATATGATGTAGATGTCCATTTCCATGCATTTTCATCACCAAACTTTATTTTTTTGCCATGATGTTCCTATAAGTTCATTATAATCTTGTTCGCTGATTTCGCATGAAAAGTTTGTTACAATATTTCTACATTCCCAATTCCAACTAACAACCACGTAAATTCTGCCCAAACGAATCAACGTTTTCAGATGAGGAAACGCAACAAAAGACAACGACCCGAAAAGCCATAAAATCAATCGAGGACGAATCTGAAGTAATCAAGGCATTCTTGTCAACGTAGCATTTAGGTTCATCATAATCGATTTTCAAATGCTCTTGATAATGTAGTGGAGAGTTAGTGGAGAGTGTGATTAAGCGAAACATTGCTTAACGAAGAATTATGCTTCAAAAATGTGTTCATATCTTTTCATATTATGAATTCGATTCGTAACCTAAATTACAATTTCGATAGAAATAATTGATGCAATCTACGTAGAAATCACAAAAACGTGTTATAATGATAGAGATCATTAAAATGAAGAAAGGGGCGCTTCGAATGGACAAAATTACGAATGAAATGATTTTGCAGGCGATTAAAGAACTGGCTGACCAGTTAAAAAATCATACGGAAGGAACGAATAAGCGTTTTGAACAAATCGATCAGCGTTTTGAACAAATCGATCAGCGTTTTGAACAAATCGATCAGCGTTTCGAACAAATCGAACAAAAGATCGAACAGATGAATAAACAGCTAACCGATGTGGCTAACGGTCAAAAAATTCTCGTAGAAGAATTGTTTGACAATAAAAAGGAAATTAAACGAATCAAAACTGTCTTAAACATGTATTAACCTTACGTATGGATCGATTTTTCTATTTGGACAAAAACTTGATTCAATTGCCAAACGGATCGCGAAACGAAAACCGCATGACGCCTGAAATCGGCTTATCGTCTCGTGTTGGTACATCATTATAGCGTCTGACTTCTTCGATGTTTTCTACTTCAAATGCCAGACGGCTTTTACTGTTGTTCCCGTCACGCTATCCACAACGATATGCAACTCGATATCCTCTACTTTGTGCTACAGACCGCCATTTTCAGGCTTTTCATCTTTTTCATTTTAGAACTCAAAAAGTAACATCTTCGCCATTTTGTTACGTCAGATGTCACTGTTAATTTTCTTCGACTAACATCTCTGTCGTGACGAACAATTTAACAATTTTCTTCTAGTGTATGATCCTCAGTTCATTACAAGTTTCTTTTGTTTTTCGTTTTTCGCATAAAAAAAATCCCGCAGCTTTACGCCACGGGGAAAAGCAAAAATTTATTCCGGTTTATAGATCCCATACTTTACAATCTTAAGGTAATCATCAAGTTCCCTTATCGAAGACTCCATACTATTCATGATATCAATTTGCTTATTTTTGTATAGAGCCCAATACTTATTAGACAGCTGATCAACGATCAACATGGTCATGTTGACCACTGTGTCAACAGAAATATCATCTCTAAGTTTTTCCGTTTGGATAAGGTCTTTAATATAAACATGCTCTAGCAAAAAATCTCCCTGATATGTTTCGTAGTATTTCTTAATAATTTCTTCCATTTCCTTCTTTACTGCCACAGGTGGATTGACGAGGGCATCCGAGATGAACTGTGATTCTTGAAGATACTGAACCGCTAGTTTTTGTTTCAACAGTGCTATTTCTTTGATCCTTTCAAAGTAATCATCCGATTGAATTTTTCTAAACGCCTCCATTGTTTTTTCTGTCAGAAGATCCAGCACATAATTCACTAAATAAAGGTATAAGTTTTTCTTGCTCTTAAAATAATGGAAAAGGATCCCCTTGGAAATTCCCGCCCGCCTTGTAATAACGTCTGTAGAGGTTTTTTCATAACCATTTTTCACAAACTCCTCGATAGACACTTTAATAATTAAATCTTTTTTTCCTGCGGTTGTTTTTCAAAAGCGGAATACAATTTTAACACCTCTAATTTTATTAGACTGCTATATCTTTCTTTCTATATACCATATATGCCATTACGATACTGATTAAAATGACCGCAGCCATAACAAAGATATATAGAGGTTCAATGGCATTATCATTAATAATTGGTGCAGGGTCCACATATTTAAACGGGCTGAAATATTTTAGGAACTCTATGTCTTCCGATATCCCTGACAAAATATTCATAAAGTAGGTAACTAGGACAACCCCCAGTGAAACTGAAAGGATGTTTCGTGTTTTTTTCATGATCGAAGACAACATAAACGCAAGCGCAGCGAAAGTCAAATGTAGCAATATCGCTGCCACGATTAGTAAAGTAAAAGTGTCTGTCGGAACTTCTTGGTCTTTTGTAAATTGAAATCCAATGATACTTGCTATCGTCGAAACCCCATTAAGGATAAAAATATTAACCAAAACAACAAAAAGCTTTTCTGTTACGATTTGGCTTCTTGTAATCGGCTTTGACAGCAAAAATTCGATCGTTTTTTCATTTTCTTCCTTCGCCAGAATATTGGATGCAAGAATTGCCGAGTATATGCTTCCTAAAAGGGTGGTCATCGCATAGACCCTTACACCGTAATAACCCATTAAATCACCAATATTTAATTGATCCAATCCAAACGCTTTTATCATCGATTCCGGTAAGGACTCAAGCAGTTTTGTCATTTCTTTTTGCTGCTCCGCAAACTGAGGAAAAATACTTAACGTCAATAAAATAAGACTGCCGAGTACGATGCTCCAAATGATCAATGATTTTATATTTCGTTTAAACTCTCTTTTGAAAATCATTTTGTATCCCTCCTTCACTTCTCATAGTAATGCATAAATACTTCTTCGAGAGTCGGCTCTTGGATTAATAGATCCTTAACCGGCAGGGCATTCAATTGATTTAGAAGCGCCTTCATATCCCCGCTATAAAGCAACGTCATTTCATTTCCGTTAACTTCTTTCTTGACGATACCATCCAGTTTGAGGTCCATTGGTTCCGTTTGTTCAAAAGTAATCGTGATATATTTCAAATTTTTCTTCGTAAGATTTTCAATCGTTTCTACTTTAACAAGCTCCCCTTCCTTAATAATTGCGACCCGATCACACAACTTTTGCACTTCAGAAAGAATATGGGAGGAGAAAAAGATCGTTGTCCCCTTCTTTCTTTCCTCTAGAAGAAGTTCAAAAAAGGTGTTTTGCATTAGTGGGTCGAGTCCGCTAGTTGGCTCATCTAAAATAAGAAGTTTTGGCCCATGCAGCAGCGCCTGAACAATCCCAACCTTTTTTCGATTACCAAATGAAAGATCCTCAATTTTTTTATGGAGATCCAAGTCAAGTCGTTCAGCCAGCTCTTTCATTCTGTTCGGATTAAATTTTTTGTAAAAGCCTGCTGAATATTTTAATAAATCGATCACCCTCATATCATCGTAATAATGGATTTCGGAAGGCAAATAGCCTACGTTTTGTCTTATTTCTTTTGAGTCCTTAACGATATCTTTTCCGAAAACCGTCGCACTCCCGCTGGTCGGATATATGAAATTTAACAGCGTGCGAATGGTTGTGCTCTTGCCTGCTCCGTTAGGACCGATAAAACCAAAAATTTCTCCTTCTTCAATTGAAAATGTAAGGTTGATAATCCCTCTGTTCTTGTTATAAGTTTTAGTCAAATTCTTGATGTCTACAATCTTCATACATTCCCCTCCTTTGGGCGGCTTTGTATTAATTGACTGACCAGTCGATACCATTATATATATCGATTGAATAGGTGAAAAACTGATGAACCCATTTTCGGGTTACACCCAATATGTCAAGAAAAGCAAAAGGCGAACAGCGCCTGTCACTGTTTGCCTATGCGCATTTATGCATTCGTTATGCGTTTTGCAACACATTCTTAATGTAAAAATAATAAAAAAACATATATTAATTTGATATTTTTAAATTTTCATGAAAAATATTGAATGAATATGAAAATAATGATAGTATGATAATCATCTAGCGAATCAATAAACTGCCGTCTAAAATCACGCTGCATCATTTTATCATTAGAAGGAGGAAATTTCTGTGATCGTCACAAAAGAAAACTTGAATCCGTATGAAATTGTCAAGAAACAAATCGAAACGGCCGCAGCGAAACTAGGTTTAGAACCGCACATCGTTGAAATTTTAAAAAGACCGATGCGAGTTCTCTCCGTATCATTCCCTGTCAAAATGGACGATGGTACCATCCGGGTATTCGAAGGATACCGCTCCCAGCATACGGATGTTTTAGGACCTACCAAAGGGGGAATCCGCTTTCACCCTGATGTTACACTAGACGAAGTGAAGGCACTATCGATGTGGATGTCATTTAAATGCGGTGTCGTTGGACTTCCTTACGGCGGTGGAAAAGGCGGAGTCGTCTGTGATCCACGAACATTAAGCCCTGGAGAACTGGAACGCGTCAGCCGCGGATTTATCGAAGCCATTTCGCAAATCATCGGCCCAGATAAAGACATTCCTGCTCCTGACGTTTATACAAATCCGCAAATTATGGGTTGGATGATGGATACATATAGCCGAATCAAACAATCTTTCTCCCCGGGAGTCATTACAGGAAAACCGCTCATCATCGGGGGATCGAAAGGAAGAAATGAAGCAACCGCTCGCGGTTGTGTCATTACCATTCAAGAAGCGATGAAAAAACTTGGACTTCCGTTAAAAGACGCAACTGTCGCAATTCAAGGGTTCGGAAACGCGGGAAGAATCGCTTCCAGACTGCTCTCAGAACTTGGGTGCAAAATCGTCGCTGTGAGCGATTCCAATGGCGCCATTTATGATCCGAACGGATTGGATATAGCGAAAGTAGAATATTTGAAAGACCATGGCTCATTGCTTGACTACGGTGTGGAATATCAAATTGATCATTCCGCTTTATTAGAACTGAAAGTTGACATTTTAATTCCTGCCGCTTTGGAAAACGCGATCACATCGAAAAACGCCGATCAAGTTCAAGCAAAAATTATTGCTGAAGCGGCAAACGGTCCTGTTTCTCCGGAGGCAGACCGCATTCTTGCTGAGAAAAACATCCTCGTCATCCCAGACATCCTCGCCAATGCCGGCGGTGTGACCGTATCCTATTTCGAATGGGTACAAAACTTGATGAACTATTACTGGAGCGAAGAAGAAGTAAATAAAAAATTAGCGGACATTATGGTGAACAGCTTCCACGCCGTTTATGAAGCGGCGCAAGAATATGGTACCGATTTGCGCACAGCCGCTTACATTATTTCGTTAAAACGAATTACAGAAGCGATGAGAGCGCGCGGCTGGGTGTAATTCTAAAGTAGAAGCAACTTTGAATCGAAGCCTCGCTTTGGGGCTTTTTTTTGTTCTGTCTCTTACGCGATACCTTTGATGTATGATCAAGCCCCTCTTCTTATTTATATTCACCTTTTCTGATGCCTTGTTTCTTTTACACAACAAAAAATCCGAACTCGTTTGTGAGTTCGGACTGATATTTATATCCTCCCAATAAATTTCACCTCTAATTCTTATAAACCATTCTCAATCTGATCATTGAAAAAAGGTTGACCGTAGTCATTCGTCAACCTTTATTAGAACACTTTATTTTCTGTTTCTTTCCTATAGCTTTTCGACTGTCGTTGGAAAAGTGCTATGTCACGCTGGGAAAAGCAACAATGTTTAGCCATTTATTTTTGATGCTTGCTGCGCTCACCCCACCATCCTTTCTTCTTAAAGTAAAGGGCAATGCCGCCCCCTAGGAACGCCATCAGCAGCAACGCATAGAAATAACCATATTCCCATCTTAATTCCGGCATCTTTTCAAAGTTCATTCCGTAAAGCCCGGCGATAAATGTCATCGGGATAAAAACAACACTGACTAACGTCAATGTTTTCATAATGACATTCATATGGTCAGATTTTAACGATAACTGTAAATCGAAAATGCCTGTCAGCGTCTCTTTGAACGTATCTAAGGCCGACGTTACCCGGGAAAACCGGGCGATGGCATCTTGAATATACGGATTACTTTCTTCATTGACATAAGGAAAATCGGAATGTCCAATCGTTTTCATCATTTCTTCCTGCGCTTCAGCGATTTGCCGTAGTTCATGTATTCGTACTTTCCAGCGGAATACAAGATGACCGATTTCGTTGGCAAACGGTGTTTTAAAGACTTGTTTTTCCAGTGCTTGAATATGGCTGGCAATGTAATCAACCAACTCTAAATACTCCATTGCCGCTGAATTTAGAAACTGATATAAAACATATCCCGGATGAGACAGGTCATCGGGATGGTGTTGGAGATGGACAAACAGCTTCTTGGCTAATTCGATTTCCCTCTCTGTATAGCTGATGACATATTGTTCTGTTGCAATGATCCGCAGCTGTGTTTTTTGAAATTGGTCATTGACAATAAAGATGGAAACAAATGCACACTTTTCGTATTCATCGACTTTTGGAAAATCACTTCCGTTTAATAACGCTTTCTTGGCTAACGGATGAATAGAAAGATTCTCCAATAAATCTTGGAGCGTTTCTTTTGTCCGTTCTGTAAAATGCAGCCAACATACTTCGTGATCTTGGGGCAAGCGCGGTGTTTCTAATTTTTGTATTTGTTTGGTATTGGCATTATAACATAACATCATGTGAATCCCTTTCCATTTTTAGTATATAGCTTGTTCATTTCTGCAATAAAAAAACGAGGCTGTCTCAAAAAGTCAGTAAAATGACTTTTTAAGAACAGCTCTCTTTTTCTAGTATATGGATTATATTTTTATCTGAATGGAAGAGAACCCTCCTATGCGAGGGATTGCCTAATCAGTCATCAAAAAGCTTCAGTTGCAAACTACAATCTACTTCCTCGTTATCCAATTGTCCGATTAATAAAGGACTGTGGACGTCATGTTTCTCCCAGTGTTTATTTACCGTCTTTTCACTTCTTACCGCATAGCAATACGTGCAATTGAATTTACACGTATCATACACACCCATATCTTCCGATTCAGCACATAGACATTCAGAACGTTGATATGGATCTTTTTTAAATCGGAGCTCGCTCCCGAAAATTTTTTGAATGAGCTTAATATCAATACATGCCCCGTGTTGCACCCCGTATTGCCCTAAATCCATTTTTTCAGCACATGAATACATTTCAAGAGAATAGCGGGAAGCGACGGTTGCGAAGTGGTTCATTAACCGGTGCAACTCAGCACGATAGTCTGGTGATGTGATGTCCGTAAATACAAGCCCATGTTCTTCACGAAGTTTTTTTAATTTGGCTTCAACCTTCCCATACATATCCAAAAAACTAATGACAACTCTTTTGGTATATGGGCCAATTTCTGCAGCGATACGCTCGAAACGCTCGATATGATCGTTTACCGTTGTCTCATTGCTAATAATGATTGGATCGTATCTCCAAATCACTTTCTCCGCTCCGATCAAGTTGCTTAAGTCTTTAAAGATTTGGATGCGAGATTTAAGCGATGGAACGCTCGGCTCCAACGCTTTCGGATAGTCATTTAATGTAAACTGGAAATAATAGCGATATCCTAATTCATCCAACGTTTTTAAATGGGGCATTAACGGTTTCGGGTTTTTCGTCCAAAAGACGATCACATCCACATCTTCAACGGCTAAACTGACCATCTTCTTTTGCTTTGAATTGTACGGATTGACTTTCACATAATATCCGCTTCGAATGCGTTCCATAAACCATTTGCTAAAAAAAGCAGGAATATCTGTTCTCCGACTGGCACTAATAATCATTTTTTTACATGCTCCTTTTTTCCGGGTGTTTCCAGAGAGCTCAGTTTAGTCAGCTGTTTTGTCATTACTTTCTTTGTATTCTTTAACCCAACGGTGAAGAGTGTTGTAAGCCAAACCTAACTCTTTTGCCACTTGAGCGATGGACTTGTCCCCCTCCAAGCATCACTCAACCGCTTGAATCTTGTACTCTTGATCAAATGCTCTCTTTTTCATGATTGGACACCTCGAACCTATTATAATTAAGTTTATTATAATCTCTCTGTTCTCCGTGTCCACTTTTTAGACTAACATCAAAAAGTTTGTCTTACCGAAATTATTTAAATATGAAGTCTTTGAGACTTTTAAAAAATATGGTAAATTAACAAAAAATAGAAATGCAGGTGATACTTTTGACTGAAGTTTATAGAGATTTTCTTTATCTGGATCAAAATAGGGTTGATTCTATAATCGCTCAATTAAATAGAGGTTATATAAAAGAAATGATGGAAGGTAAGGCTAATGAAAAAAATATTAATACTAAAATGGCAAAATGGCTTGAAACAATTGGCTTCCCTTTTGGAGTAGAAGGAGGATACAAGCACACCTCAAATAAATCAACAAATAAGATTCTCCATGATTATTCTTATGACTATGCTTTAGATTTGTTAAAGGAGAATGATAAGTTAATACAAGTATCTAATTTATTTGAAGAAGACAATTACGTTTATGAAGGTTGTTTTATTTTGGTATCAGGGGAAGCAAAAATTTTAATTGCAGTTTATTCAAACGAAACTTTTTTTATCATTTACCGTAAATGAAATTGAATGGATAATTTTCCAAATTAAAGGAGGTAACAGTATGGAAGTACAGTATCAACAAATCTCACCTAGAGCGATGAAGGTACGCAATTTAAACGAACTTATTACATCACTCATTGCCCTTGTCGTTATAACCGGACTTTATTTTTGCACAGATTATTTTAACTGGTGGAGCTGGCTACGGTATGTTTGGATCGCCCTGTTTTTCATTACCATAATTGGTATTCCGTGGACGTATTTTGTAAGTTCACCGATATACTATAAAACTTTTCGATACGGGCTAACGGATGATTTTTTATATATTAAAAGCGGGATTTGGACAAAAGTGGAAGTTGTAGTGCCGATGACGAAAATACAATCAATTGAATTGACTCAAGGCATCATTATGCGAAAATATGGTGTCCGCTCAATTGAAATTAAAACTATGCAAGGTGGCGTTACCATTCCACATATTGAGGAAGAAGTTGCTATAAAGCTCCGCGACGATATTTCGAAGCTTGCCCGTTTAAAGGAGCTTGATGAAGTATGACGTTTCGCTATTCCAAGCTAAAAATATTCTATGACCTGCTAGACCTTATCAAAAGCAATCTGTTTATACTTTTCATTTTATTCCTAAATGCGGGTAGTAATTCTATGTTCATGAATATTGTGCAATGGGGTGCGATTGCGCTTTTCGGATTCAGTTTACTGTTTCGCATCTATGAGACATTATTTACTAAAGTTGTATTTGCCGAAGATGGCATTCATATACATAAGGGCCTATTTTCTAAATCAGAGCAATTTATACCGCGTGAAAAATTTGAGAATGTGCAAACGAAGGCAAATGTTTTGCAACGATTATTTGGCGTACAATCGATCACAATGGAAACAGGTGAAGCGACTAGCGATGTGACATTGGAATTTGTAAACAAAGTGGATTGCATCAAGATAGAGGATTATGTTTTACGAAATGGGAATCAAGAGCAACATGCTGAGGAAGCCATCAATGAAACTGAACGTCAAATTCTTTTTACCACTGCCATTCGTGATATTTTGAAAGCTTCCCTATTGTCCTTTAGTTTTTTAGCCATCATTCCTATTGGCTTAAATATATGGTTAGATGTACATCCAGAGAAATACATTAATGTAGATAAGGTTATATCTCATCTTTCTGGATGGCTGCTCATCTTGCTAGTCTTACTTGCCGCATTAGCAGCTGTCGGTATCGGCGTCTTTAAAACGTTTAATAGCTACTATCAATATACAATTTCAATGGACAATGAACGCATTTATGTACAAAAAGGCTGGCTTTCTAAGCAAAGCTTTTCCATTCGTAAAGACAAAGTACAAGCGGTCATTTACAAACAAAATGGCTATCAAAAGTTGCTCGGTGTGACAACAATTAAGCTTATTTCAGCAGGGGAAATTTCGCCGGGTGAGGACCAAAACATTAATGAATTTTTCCCGTACTTACCGACGGAAAAAGCACATGAATTAATAGCAATCATGCTGCCAGAATTTCAACTGTGTAGCATGACACATTATGCATCCCCTAAGGCAAAAAAGTTGATTTGGCTTCGACCACCAATTTTTGCAAGCCTCGTTGCTGCTATTGGATTTTGGAAACCAATTTTCTTTGTTTTGGGTGCGATTGTGTTGGTGTTTACTTATATCAATCGCATTCGAGAATACCGTAATACAGCGTTTAGGTTAGAAGATGCGCATGTACAGCTTCGCTCAGGTGCCTTTACAGTAGAAACACTCGTAACGAAACGGGCAAAGTTGCTTGAATTGCAATTTGAGCGTTCTTTGCTACAGCGAATTTTTGGTGTCATGAGTGTAAAACTGACAAATCGTGCACACCCGGTCCACGTAACAACGTTATTAGATATCGATTCTTCTCTACAACCGTTGATCACATCTTGGTTTGAAGCACGCACAAAAGATGTGGAGATTGATCCACATTCGCAGTACGGTTCTTTAAAGCAAGATGCTTGTCCGATTACTTCTTACGTTGAAGTTAATAGCAAATAAATAGCATGCCAGCAGCATATTCAATTATGCTGCTTTATTTATGAAAAAACATAATTTACCCTTGGTGCTAGTTGAACTCTACTGTTCAACTAGCTCAAGAGAAACAAGCGTGTAAACCAATAAAATACCGTCTAATGCCGTTTCAAACCCTTCGACGTTGTTAGCACGGATCGAAGTGAGACGAAACACATCCACAAGGACCGAAAAGATGGTTTCCACGATTTTTCGTTTTCGACGCATCCATTGCTCCCATTCTTTAGAGTAAGAAACCTGTTGATTCTTGCAGAATGGTGTCCAAAAAGCAATTCCGTATTCATGATGAAGCTTCTTTTGTAATGGTCGACTGACGTATCCTTTATCCCCTAACGTGTAAGGATGTGGAAGTTGAGCCATGACTTCTTCTGCCACGATTCGATCATGATACGAAGCAGCCGTGACCACATATCCCATAGGAAGCGACTGGTCCGTAATCTGAATGTGTAACTTAAATCCGTAGAAGAACATCTTCTTGGAAGCGCAATATCCAATATCCGCCACATCTCGGAATCGTTTGACCCGTGAAACGCGTGCATAGTGACACAACTCGATTGATAAACTGTCCACGACAGCATACGCATGATGTTGTCGACGTTTAGCCAGCCGATGTCGAATCCATTTGATGACCCAACGTACCGAACGGCATCGATGGTTGTATCGAGAACGTTCAGGGAACCACTCTTCCATGAATAGGTTTCCAACGACAAAGCGATGCCATGCCCGTTCCGACGTAAAGCCGAATAACTTTACAAGCACATGAATCGCAATGATCACATCATCAGTTTGCTTCAACAGTGCCGATTGCGTCTCTTCAAATGTGGTTCGATATAAGACAACTGTGTAATTACGATCGATAAAATGGCGGTATATTGCGAACAGTGACAGAAACTGTTCGTATTAGGCAATCGTTTTTGCACTAGCCAATTCTTTTCATTATCCCCAAAAAACCGTCATAACTCCTCGCCCTCTCCCATACATATAAACCGTCCATATACAACAGGAGGGGATCATCATGGAACGACAAGCGAAGATTGTTAGTATCATCAACTGGAAAGGCGGAGTGGGAAAAACGACGTTGACACATCATTTGGCGACTGGGTTACAACACTTGTCATCTGATGAATTAGAACTAGTCGGGCATGAGCATTCACATCCAAAAGTGTTGTTAGTGGATGCCGACGCGCAATGTAACCTTTCGATTTTATGCTTAACACCGGAGGAGTTTGAAAACTTAGCATATCACAATAAACCTCCGATCGGTACGTTGAAAGATTTAATCGAACACTACTTAAAAAACGAACATCCGCAAGTGGATGTGAATGACTTTATTTTAAAAGCGCACGTGCGAAGCGGAAATGGGAAAGTGTACGAACATATTGACTTACTGCCAGCACACTCCGAGCTGATTCATACGGACATGGATATTGCGGTTTATTTACGTCCTAATTTTAAAGAGCACTTATTTGGTTGGGACATTTATAAATTCCAAATGCTTCACCACATTTTAAATACCGTTAAACATGAGTACGATTTTATTTTTATCGATTGCCCGCCGAATTTAAACTACATTACGCAAAACGCATTGTATGCAAGTGATTATTATTTAATCCCAGCCATTCCTGATCGACTTTCTTCGTACGGTATTTCATCGATCAAAAATAAAGTAGACGAATTAAACGAAAGATTTCACTCAAGTTCGAAAGAGTATAGCGATACGAAGTTAATCGGGATCGTCTTCAATTTCATTCGCGAATACGGAAGCCAGCCGAAACAGACGCAAGCGAATATGATTAACATGCTAAAAGACACGCTTCCGCCCGACGTGATGTTCAACAGCTATTTAACATACGGGGATGCGATCACGCGTGCATCCACTCTTAGTTATCCCGTCTTCGCGGTAGAAAATAGTCAGGCGAAACAGAGCGAATGTGTCAAAAACATTACGCTTGAATTTTTAAACCGGATGGGTGGTGGAATCGTGGTATGAACGTGAAAACACTGATACATGTTTTGGAAAAAGCACTCGTCATCTTAAAGCATTATGAACATTGCACCGTTGATGAAATGCTTAATGATATTTCTGTAAAAATATTAAGCGATCAAAATAAGCCAATAAAAAACAAAAAAGCGCCAAACGATGCGGACTATTCAAACGCGATTAAGAAGATGAAGGACATGAACAAAGCAGAGGCATCACAGTTTTTATCTTCTTTTAAAAAAGAAGAACTGCTCCGCATGGGGACACAAATGAACATCAAACTGCAAAAGAAAGACACAAAAAAGATATTGATCGAATCGATTATCACCCATTGCAGCTTTGCCGAACTATACGCCCAAATGGCGAACAGAAAGCATCAAAAACAAATGAGCGAACAGACATAAGCATCTGTTCGCTCAAAACAATATCTGCGCACAACCATTCGAGACGCATTTCGTATTCGTAGCGATTTTCTGGACTCACACTTAAACTTCCCCATTCTTCCGACTTCTTCCGACGCCTCGCGAATTTCTTGCTCGTTCATCGCTATCACCTCCAATTCGTTTAAAAGCGTTTTATTTAACCTCCCATGATTTGATCGATTTCCTTTGAAATCAGTATCACTTCTTCATTTATTCTCTTTTTCAAGCTGGCGAGAGAGATGTATCGTATAAAAAAGGATTAAAAATTACAAATGACCATGGTTGGACGATTGAACTATGAAAGAACGATGAAACATGCAAATATGGCGAAACGGATTGCCGCCATTCGCCTCATCATGCAAGGATACTTTGGTGTTCAAGTGTCACAACTTCCAACGTATACATTGAAACGAGCCAATCCTACATAACAGAAACAATTTCAACATCAAATTGAATGGATAAAAAAACTTCTCCAACGAATGCGTGTTCATCTATGAGGACGAGAGCCATATTCGTGACTACCAAATCCTTCTCACCACCTGAAGTATGAGGGGTGTTCAGAAAAAGATCCCTCATCATGCCACTGCGAGTTTATTGGGTGGCGTGAACGCTCAAACGGGTCCATTTCATTGTATGGAAGCAGAACGTGCGACAGCACAGGTGTTTTTATCCTTTTTAAATTTACTTAATTACAGGAGTACCCAAATCAACACATCGTTGTCATACTAGACAATGCAAAAATTCATCATGCGAAAATGCTTCGTCCTTTCTTTCAGAAACATCAAGAGCGATTGACGCTCATCTTTCTGCCTCCCTATTCTCCGAACTTAAAATTGGCCGAACGGATTTGGGGCTGGCTGAAGGAAAGTGTCATTGCCAATCGTTTTCATCGAAATCGCACAGATTTGCGAGAATCCATTCTCTCGTTTTTGGCGTATCTTTTTGAATTTCCGGAAAGGATACTCCAACGAATTGGACAGATTCATATGTCGGAATGTTAACCTGGATGTATATAGGTATTCTTTTTTCATGGGGTCATCCTTTTGAGGAAATTTTTGAGGGGAAATAGGTGGGTACGATTTTATTGATACCGAATGAAGTAGAGAACTTAAGTTATTAAACAGAATTTTCTGGTAAAAATAGAAAGAGAGCCAATTAATTTATGGAATATCAAAGGCTCTCTGTTTCTTTTAATCTATCAACCTTCGACATACTTCGGGGCGTGACAGGCATCGATCCCTTGGGGAACGTTTTAAATAGTTATATAATGTCGTTCTGGATATGTTTAATTTTTTCGCGATAGTGGCTTTACTAAATCCTTGCTTTAAGAGCTGATAAATTTCCATGTACACTTCCCACTTATCCACCTTTCCATCCCTCCAACAGCTAGATAGCATTCAACCTCTATCATAGCTGTTCGGAGTAAAATTGGTAAATAAGTGTTCAACTTTATTTGTCGGATTCTGTCCATTTTAGTTTAGCAGTTACAGATGCCTGCTAGCGATAAACAAAGCAATTCGTGAATACGAAAAGGTCCATCCCCTAAAATAAAAAGAGCGACACGATGCCGCTCCTCTTCTTGGCCTGTCATCCATATGAACAACAGCGTTTATTCATAATTTGAAAAAGGATTCTAAAATAATGTGCTAATTTACATACATTATTATTTTAAAGAGTGGTGGGGAGTTTGAAGAAACTGCTCATACCAGTTTTTATCGCATAAATCCGCTATTTGCTCAAACCATGATTTTATCTCCTCATAACTATTGGAATAAATTAAATGCTCTTTTCGAATTTTCTTAGATAGTTGCCCATTCAAACGCTCCTTTATAGCTTCTTCACGTTTTTTAGGACATTTGATATGCTGCATAACTCCTTTACTCACTAAAACCTTTGGAACATCTATATTATCCCAGTCCATTTTTTCTAAATCTAGATTTATACCAAACTCTTCTTCAATTAATTCTGGTGGAATATAGTTTTCCATTTCACGTTTTGAAGTTAACTCTCCAAATCTTCTTCCATCCCTATTAGCTTTAATCTCCTCTATTGTTTTTCTATAGTCCTCCCTATCATTGTCATAGAGATGAAACTCGATCACATTTGAGTTTCTCAAATAGTTTCTGTTTACCCAGTTTACTAGATTACTCCCTTTCATTCCAATCATGGTTATATTCGACTTCTCCAAATCTATTATATCTTTAAAATCATCAATAGCTTGATTAATATTTCGTAGAAAATTAATATCATTCTCTCCCTCAACACAAATAACCACTTTCGATTCAATAGTTGGTAAAATCCCTAATGATCTAACTATCCCCTTTAACTTTTCTTCTTCTTTTCTTACTATTTGAGGACCATATTCATCTTTACTTATAAAAATCAAACTATCTAAATCCACCATTTTTGCAATTTCTGGTGTATGGGTTGTTATAATAACTTGGTGTTTATCATCTGAACTAATTTTTAATAGGGAGTCAATGATCATTCTTTGAAAGTTTGGATGTTGGGAAGTCTCGGGTTCCTCTATTGCATAGATAATGTTCTTATTATTTTTTTCTTCTGCAATTCTTTCTGCCTCAGCACGAAAATAACTTAAAAGAATTAACCTCCTAATACCACTTCCACGTTTATTTAATGGGATGCCATCGTCACTTTCTAGTTGGAAAGAAAATAGTGAATCCCAAGATTTAAGATTAAGATTAGTTTTTAGCCTATTTGCGATTTCACCATTAAAATCTTTTAGTTTATTAATTGTGTCTTCTGCAATTGCCGAAACTTTTTTATCCACCTCTTCTACAATGTGGCTTAATTGATCTTCCATCTCTGCTAACGCCTTTTTCGTAGCAATTTTAAGAGGATTTTGCACTTCACTATCATTATCAGAATTAGTCCGGTCCGACTGAAATAAGAAATATAATGGTAAATTCGATTTGATTTTATCCCAAATATTCTTACTATCCTTGTCAATTTTTTGAATTTCAATAAATCTTGTTTCAAATTCAGTGTCTTCATTCACTAGATGTTTGTATAGTGCCTTTCTCATTTCAGCATTCTTATTTTTATTTATTAAATCATAATCATCAATTTTATCAGCAATAGTTCGCAGCTCTTTCCTTAGTTCCTCTTGTTTTAGAGTAATCAAAGGTTTATCAATTCCTTTGGGATAGTGTGCCACTAAATAAACCTTTAGGCTTGAAGCCGTTATTTTATCTTTAGAACAATCCCAAACTTTTCTAATTTCTAGCAATCCGTCTTTATTTAACAAATACTCTTCCTTTAGAGATGTTGGATTAGAAGAATCTATTATTGTGATTTCTTCTTCTTCGAATGTAAAGCAGGCACCTATCTCCATGACTTTTTCTGTACTATTCACATTACAATCTTCTATTTCTGGCTTTACTAGAGCATCCTTATTCTCACCGTTAAAAAATATCTCTAACGCTTCCATCAGTGTCGATTTACCAATATCATTCTTTCCAATAATAACATTCATGTTTTCAGAAAAATTTATCACTTCTTCCCTATATCCCCTAAAATTCTTTAAGTAGAGACTATGTAGCTTCATACTAAACACCCCCTATAATACCTAAATTTGGTTAAAATATATTAATTACCTGCTTACAGTAAAATGACAGTAATGATAAGGAAAATAATAAAAAACCCCATAATCAAGATCACAAAAATAATATTTTTTTATAGTTTCTAACCGTTTTCTACAATATGGTCCTGACAATGGATATTATACCTATATTTAACTAAAAATATTGTCGAACCTTGTCACAAAATAAAAAAACAGAAGCTCACTAGCTTCTGTCTTTAATGAATGATTAACCATTTAGCGCTTGCAACATAAACAGATTTACATTATTCTGTGATCCCATGAATTCGATATTTGTATTTAAATGAGAATTAATCGTTCATTTATTACTTCTCCATTTCGAACGAAATACATATACACACTTCCTTGAAGCTCTGCTAAATCTTCCAAATGAGACTCTGGTAATGACATCTCCGGATTATCTGTTAAAATAATGAATCGCGGGTTTCCTTGTTCATCCTCGCTCATAAAATCAACTAGAGATAAAGAAGGATACATTTTTACATGGTTACGACCGTTTGCTTGTTCATAACGTTCGACTGCTTCTTTATAATCAACGGAAAGAAGGCGATACGATGTTTTGTCGTCAGGTAATAATGTGAATGAAGCAATTTTTTTTGGCGGAATGATATTTACGTTTCGTTCACGTTCTACTTCCTCCAAACGAGCTTTACGGCGATCTTCGATATCAATTAATTTTGCTTTCATTTGGTTGATTAGTGCTGAATTTCGGTTTTCTTCGTTTTCGTTACGGTACTTTTCAAGTCTTAATACGGTTTCTTGGTATTGATGGTCAAAAGCACGGCGAAGGAACTGTATTTTTTTATTTAATTGCGCTTCATTAGATAAAACTAACTCTTCCCGTTTTTGCATCACTTTGTTGAGAGCATGGGTAAGCAATGATGATTCATTTTGTTCAATAGGACGCAATGATACTAGCTCCAATGAATAACCATAAAGCCAGTAAGAGTCGATTTCTATGATTTCTCCGTTTTTCCGTCTCGCAAAGTAGACAATATCCCGAAATAATTCCCTTCCTGTGCCATCTGTTAGACCAATTTCATAGGCTTCTGCCATTAATGCTTCACGAATTGGGATTTTCGCTTCAAAAAATGGCAGCACCAACCCTTCGATTTCCTCTTTCATTAATTGCAATGATACAGCAAATAACGGATGGTCATTTTTCATCAATGCAACTTCTTCATTTGCATATTTAGCTATATCGGTAAAACGGTACGATTCTTCTTTTCCTTTTAAGCTAATATGGTGTTTTCTCGCAAATTCCCGAATAAATTTTGGCATACGATCAATGCGAAAAACATGGTTGTTTTGAGAAGGATATACCTTTACACTATGACGGCTTAACGTATTGATCGCAAATTGCGCATAAGCGCGCGCAGGGATTTTTTGCACAGCGAGATCATACTGTTCCCTCTTCATTCCTGGTAAATCGATCGTTTCTACTGCAAGACGTTCTTCTTTTGCTATTTTTAATAGATCCGCATATTCTTCCGCCAACACTTCGTCAATACTTTTCTTTATATCTTCTAATCGTTCTCTTTGAAGAATCGCTTGCTGCATTAATGTTGGCAAATCTGCCACTTTATCTTCCAATCGATCACCGATAAAGTCGTATACTAAATCATGGCCTAAATCTTTTCGCATCTGCTCCATTTTTGTCATTAACGTCAATAAAACGTCTCCTTCACGTGTATTGCCAGCCACTAAGTTAAATACAAATACTTCGTTTCTCTGCCCAATGCGATGAATTCTTCCCATTCGTTGCTCAAGCTTATTTGGGTTCCAAGGAATATCATAGTTAATCATTTGATTGCAAAATTGCAAATTAATCGATTCGCCTCCAGCATCCGTTGCCAGCATAATTGGACATTCATGTTTGAATTTTTCCACTTGTTTCTGTCGTTCTTCCATCGAAAATTTTCCAATAATCTTTGCGACTTCCACTCCATGCGCTCGCAGTTTCTTTTCTAAATAATGCAGCGTATCCGTCGACTCGGTAAAAATGAGAATTTTTTCTCCTTTTTGCAACAATCCCTCTACACCAAATAACGTCTTTTCTAATTCCATCCATTTACGTTCTACACCATGTTCGCGAAGATAGCTCGAGTAATCTATTAATTTTTTTAGCTCCTCGATTTCCAACTCTAATTCTGCTAGATCAATGGCATCCACACACGTCTCGCTTTTCATTTCGAAAATTTCTTGTTCCTCTAACGTTGCCTCTTCATACTCATCGACAAGCATTTCTTCTGCTGGAATTATTTGTTTCTGTTTCGCTTCCTCCAGCAAATTCATCAATCGATGATAACGGCGTTCCAACGATAAATGAATCGCTTCAATAGATGAACTTAATCGTCTTTGCAAAAGCATCATCGCAAACGCCGTACTATTATTTCCCCGATTGATGGCGCGATTAAAATGTTCTTTGACGTATTGAGTCACCGCCTCATATAGTTTTAATTCTTGTTCTGATAAATGGTATGTAATCGTTTTTGTTGTTCGTTTTGGAAATAAAGGAGTTCCATCAAAATACTTTAAATGTTCTTTCAGTCGGCGAATAATAAACGGATTTGTTTTATCACGCAACGTTTCTTTTATACCGATGGAAGAAAAAATATCAGGGTCAATAAGCCGCATTAAATGGCGAAAATTTTCGACATCTCCTTTATGAGGAGTAGCCGTTAACAATAAACAATGATCGCTATGCCGCAAGATGATTTCTCCAAGTTGATACAATTTGGTACGCTTTGTTTTCTTTTTCTTTACCCCTGATGTATATGCCGCCATTTTATGCGCTTCATCCACAATCACAAGATCAAAATCCGCTTCAATGACAAGATCCCTGACATCATCTCGCGCAGCCCAATAAAGGGACGTAATGACACAGTCATTTTCGACAAACGGATTTTTGCCGCTGTATTCGTTTAATGTCGAGCGGGTAACAATAAGAAAATCTTCATTAAACTTTTCTTTTAGTTCTTGCTGCCATTGTTTCAATACTAGCGGCGGAACGAGTATTAAAATTCGATTGGCGCTTTGTCTCGCCTTTAATTCTTGAATTAACATTCCGGCCATAATCGTCTTTCCCGCACCTGGATCATCCGCCAGTAAAAACCGCACCGAAGGCACGCGAAGCATTCTTCCATACACCGCTTCAATTTGATGTGGCAAAGGGATCAGATGCTGATTCCCTAATGCGCGCGTTTTTGAAAATCTTTTATCGACAACGAATTCAAAGTAACGTAAATAGTCTTGCAATTCTTCCGAAGAATATGTTTTTTTATTTGATGTATTGATAATTTCAATATTGGTTAATTGTTCAGGGAGAATAATGACTTGGTAATACTTGCTCGTATTCTTCCCATAAGCCTCCACTTGATAAAATTGATTTTGAATCATCGTACAATTTTTTATTTCTACTACTTCCGGCCATAAAGGCCCTTTGACAATATCCCCAACTTGTATCATATTGCTCCCCCTACGTTTGCTCCATTTCTCCTTTTATTATAGCAAAATAAAGCAGCCTTTCTGGGGATATATGACCAGAAAGGCTTACTTGATCATTCAATACTATACAGCTTCAACTCGAATTCCTCTTCGGCATACAGCTCTGTGGTACGTCCTGATACGTCCTCTAAGCGTAAAACACATATTTCTCCCATTCGATACCGGTCTTCTAAAAGATGAAACACCACTTCTATTTGCCGTTCTGAAACTTCTCCAGTGGAATCAAAAGTAATCGTTACCTCATTCGAAATTCGCTCATTATTGCGGTAAAACGCTACCCGCAACGTTCGTGGTTGCCGCTCAGGTGAGACTTTTTCTTCTTGGAAAAACGGAACGATAAATCGGTAACTCGTAATGACTTTTTGAATCGAAGCAACCTGTACGTTTACCCGTTCCGCTTCAGATTTACGTCCTTTTCCTTTTATTTGTCGGTATTCGATTAACGGAATAATGCTTTCTTGCGGCATTGCACCGCCATGAACAAACCGCAATCCGCCACCGGCAGTAAAGCGATTGAGCCCCTTCGCAATTACCGCTTCACAATCTATTCCTAAATAATCAAGAGACACTTTGATCGCGCCAGCAGGGACCGTTAAGTTTTTCCCTATCGCAAAACGGCGATTCCCGTCATAAATTTCTCCCTTTAAACTTTCTGCTTTCTGAAATTGCTCGACTTGGGAAGTTTGATATAAAAAGCCGTGATCACTTGTTAGAAATATACGAACAGCTTCATACGTACCTGTTAATTTGCGAACGGCTGCTTTTATCCGTTCTAACGCATTTTCGACTGCTTCATACGTATATGCTTCCGTTTTGCTCGAATCGCCAATCGCGTCAATGGCATCATGATACAAATAGACAACGCGCTTGCCACGAATATACTCTTGTCCTTCGTCTTTAGTTAATTGAATGAAGTCCTCCATTTTTAAAGCGATAGAATCCACTTCATACATTTGCAAAATGTTATTCCTGTTTTGCAAGCCTTTCGTAGAAAGATCATTCACATAAATCGTGCCATCTTCTTTTATCCCCGTAATCTTTCCTGGAAGCAATGCCGCCATTCCTAATTGCGTATAAGTAGGAAGCGTTGCCTGCATCGGAATGATTTTCACTTCCGTGTTTAAACGCTGTTGAAACTCTTCTAACAATTCCATTCCTATTTCATAACGAAGCGCATCGGAAATAATGACAAAAATGCGCTCCCGTGTCGCCTCTAACAATGGCCGTATAAAATGTTGATAAAAATTTTTTTGCTGCATGACATTTGGAATGTTCCATTGTTTGCTAAGTTTTGTTTCCAACATGTGATCTGTATATGCCGCTAACGTCATTAAATATTTATTCTCATACCAAAATGTTACTCTTTCTATTAATTGTTCGTAACGTTCCAAATTCGTTCCTTTTCTATACAGAAGATAAATATGGCGATAAAGTTGGTCGATACGATAATACTTTTCTGTATACAACGAAAACCATTCTTGTTCGTTTTTCGGTGCATCATCTCGTTCAAAAATGATTTTCCATTCATAAAAATCAAGTACTTTCTCCAACAATTCATACTCTTGTGCAAAATGCGCTTGATACCAATAACCTTTCCTTCGTTCCGCTAAAATACTTTTCCACTCATTCACAAGAACCGTTTCATTTAATAATAATTCATGCAAAGCATCAAGCACTTTTCGTTCGATAATCGGGAACGTAAAACAACGAATGAACGCCTGATACGTATGCATTTCTACTAATTGCGGCACATTCCATTTTTGTTCCAGTTCCAACAAAATCGTTTCTAATCCTTCACGTTCGTCCGATTTCAACCAATCATCAATAAATACTTTACAAATATTTGGAACGCTACAAGGATAATGAACATGTAATACACCCTCATCGATATTGGAAACAACATGCTGGTAAACGATTGTTTCGATAATATGGGATAGACGGTGTTCTTCTTTCGGTGAAACGCCAAAATAATCTTCGATTAACTCGAAAAACAGATTGACATCCAAATATTTGCCCATTTGCATGAGTGCTTCATTATCATCCGATATTCCGCCTTTTTTTGCGACAACGCTTTTCAATAACTCCTGCGGATGAATGCTTTTTGCATCACATAATACAGCCATCATCGTTTGCTTTACATCATTTGCATTTGGGTTATTTGGAAGTAGCTTTTTAAATTTGGCAACTCGTTGCTTGTTTTTAAAAAACGCCCAATGCTCCTCTATAAACGGTCGAATCGCTAAATGATCGATGCGAAGTTCTTTCATCATAATCGCGATTTCATCTGCTTGAAATTCTCCGTATTTGCCGCTGTAAAGAAGGATATCTAATAAAAAGTTATCTTCATCTTTCGGTTTGGCAAATGGAGCGTATATTAAATACGAACTTTCCGTGTCCTCGAGTTCCAACAATACTTTTGTTTGGAAGGCATTGTGATCGTTTAATTTCCAAACTTTGATTCCCTTTTCATTCAACGCTTGTTCTATTTCTGCTAAATCGCGCTCCTCACTTTGCACATCATACCAAAAGACAATTGCACGATCCGAACCAATATTTTCCGTAAGCTGTTTTTCGAATAGTCGCAGTAACTCTTGAACAATATCCATATCTTACACCAACTCTCAATGTATTTCTTTTCCCTATTTTAAAGAAAGACAATCTAATGGCAAGTGAAAAAATGGATAGGGGGCTCCCCCCCCTATCCATTTTGCAGTGGTTATCTTATTTTCGCAAGGATCGTTTTTAATTTCTCGTAGTTCACAACCACTCCGTCATCTAAATCTAAGGCAATGCGTTGGTTGGCAAGTTCCGCTAATTTTTTATCGAATTCAACGAGCTCTTCCTGCTGGGCTCTAAGTTGTTTCAACTGCTTCTCATAACGCTTCTTCATCGCAGAAGATAAATCTGGATTGATAAGGTCTTGCTCGAGACGTTTTTCTTCTTGGCGCAGTTTTTCTTGTAAGTTTTGTACGTACGTAAAGCGCATTGTTGCTAATGTTTCTGGCGTGTAACGGTGCAAGTAGAATAATGCACGGAAACCTTTTTTCGAACCAGACTCAACCATCCAATAAATCGGACGTTTTTGATAAATTTTACAATGATCATCATAAAACTCATCAAAGAAATAACGACGCAACCGTTCCGTTGGTGTTTCATTACTTTTCATCGTTAGTGACTCCGCTAACCAACGAAGATTTTCCGCTAACGTATCTTCGCCGAACATAATGATTAATAGCTCTTGCAAGCGGCTGATGACATCATCTTCAAAATAAGCCGTTTCCGTCAATGGAATGATGCCATCTTTATCAGGCTGGAATGTTTTATACTTCGAAGCGTCCCACTCACCACCTGCATACGCAAGGCCTTCGACATCTAACGAATAACGCCCCATCATCAAACCAACGCAGTAAGACAAGAATGACTTCGCATCACGAACGCGATCCGCGCGGCGAACGGTTACTTCCTCATCCGGCACTTCCGGTGTCAATTCATCTTGTAAACCATATAATTCAATAAAAATGCGGTTCAATTCTTCTTCATTTTTCTTCAGCTGCTGGAACTGCTTTTCTGCATGATCTGCCCAGTTGGCGTAACATTCCTCTAATGTTTTTGCTTCTCCTCGAAATGTGAGAAATGGGTGTTGTTTGAAATTCCATGAGGTTTCGAAAAAGTCCCAATCATTCTTTGATATATTAATATTTTGTATTGCTAATCTATCAATTTCAGATTTTTCTTTTTCATTAAATACAATAGGCAAATCCCCTATATTTCCAACCTGGAAATTAAGCGTTGGATTGATATATTGCAAAAATTTAAACGATAACTTACTGCATAGATAAGCTGTTACATAATAAATCCAATCGTTATTAGGGAAAATAGATGAACCTCCAACGTCGAAAATAAACCCATTTGGGGTGTATCGAACACCAAAGTTACTTGAACTTACAAATGACCAAGTTATTCCTTCTTTAAAATAATATCCAGTGTTTTGAGGTCTTGAACGTAACTTTCCACTTTGATCAACCAAATTCCTTATTTCAAATCCATCATTCTCCCAATTAACTAAATATTCTTGATTCCCATACCACTTTCGAAATTCTCCACCTTTATTATAAGGAAACCATTTCTTTTTACTTTCTTGTGCTTCCAGACTTGACTTACATCCAAATCCAATTTTTTGGTAAGTAACCTCATGCCATAATCTTAAAAAGCGATTATTATCTGATGTTGCTAGTCCTTGTCTTGGCTCTGCAAATTCCTTTAATGGAGGATTTTGTTTAAATATTTCCCTTACTTTTGGACTCGCCCAATATGCAATCGGTGAACCTGGGATATCTTTGAAACCTTCTTGATTGCGCACGAATATATCATTTTCTTTTTTACATAAAAACATTTCTTCTTTTGCTCGTGAAGACGAATAATCTACTAATCGTACGTATTTTCCTTTGTAATTAGCAATGAACGATTGTCTTAATACAAAACTTGTACTTTGAACAACTTCCCCTCCAACTTCTTCAAAAGCACGAGTTCCTAGATGAAGCATTGAATAAATAGTAGTGTGACTTAAAAATTCTTTTCGTAATTCTTCAAAACTGCTTAAAAACATCCATGAATGCTGGTTTATTGCCGCTGAAAATCCGTTTTCGACGGTAAAATGTTGCGTGCGAATCATAAACGCGGCAAATAAATCGCTTTTCCCCTTTGGATAGTTATCACTTAAATATTTTTTTAGCTGTGGATTCATCCCTTTCGATCCCATATATGGTGGGTTCGTTACCACGATATCATACTGAGATGCCAACAACTTTGCTTGGATTATTAGTGCCTTAATCTTCTTCAACTGTTCATACACTTCAAACGTTTCTAAGGTAGGCACTCCGGACTGCTCAAGCTGTTTGACTTTCCTTAAATATCTATCAAAGTCAACATTTTTCGGTCGTAAAATGGAACCATAGTTTTTCGCACCGATAAATGTTTGTAATAATTCTTTGATTGCTGCTACTTCTGTTTCGTTTTCTCCAATTAATTCTGCTGCTTGATCGATGAGAATATCATTCGATTCTTGTATCGAAATGACGTTCAATACAGGCGGATGGCGAAATACTTTTTTCGTTTTCTCCCGCGCTTTCATCATTAACGCAAATGCCGCCAACTGTGCCGCACGATCATCAATATCAATTCCGTATAAGTTTTTCTCTAAAATAAGAAACGGAATTTCACGGGCAGGATAGCCACGTTCTTCATATATTTTGTATAGCAAGTCAAAGGCATAGACAAGAATATGACCAGAACCGCAAGCAGGGTCTAAGACGGTGATATCCTCTGGTGAAAGATTTGGGTTGCGTAGTTCTTCCAATTTCGCTTGTACCTCTGGTTCTTGCTCTGCTGGCTCTACATAATATTTCATTTCCGCTTTTAAGTTGGATTCCGGATGGGACTCGAGCCACATATGACCAAGCGAATTTTCCACCATATAACGGACAATCCAATGAGGTGTAAATAGCTGTGTTGCGGCTGGGATGTTTTCTTTTGTAATTTTTTTGTTTTTCTTTAATCCCGCAAATACTTCATCTTTTTTCTCTGAAATATAATATTGATACAACCAACCAATGACCTCTACATGTTCAAAGTTTTCGTCTCCTAATTCTTTTCCTAGTTTGTTAATCAACGAATCCACATGAAGCAACGACTCTGGCAATAGTAGTTCTGTATAGTCTGCTAACTTTTCAAATAAGAACGGCATGATTTTATGCAATTCATTACATTGGGCAATTAATAACTTCCGATACGCTTCTTCACGCTTTCCTTGTTGTAAAAGAGATGCAATCTCCTCTTTATCGACTGGCAAGTCCGTATATTGGTAATCGGTTAAAATATCCGGATCCACTTTTCCTTTCGTTTCGCTTGATAAAACGCGAATTTTTGATGGCAAATAGTTATGCACTTCCATGAAGCGAATTGCAATTAAGCGGTTAAACCAAGTATACGCGACTTCTTCAATCACCTGATCATAGCCTTTTGTTTCAATTTCTTTTAACAGTTTTTGTAGACCGTTTTTATAAGATAACGGCAGTTTTTTGCCGTTAATTTCGACATAATCAGCACCTGTTACAAGCGTAGGAGAGCCTTCGGGAGTAATCCCAAAGGCTTGTGCTCGCAAGGCGATTTGATTGCGTAGTTCGTTGCGTGCATAAACAGCAAATTCTTTTAATGCTCGTTTGTTCATTGTCTCCTGACTCCTTCTACTTTTTAATGACGACAACTTTTCCATTCTGAATTTCTTTTAGCAATTCCTGTTTCATTTTTTCTAATAAACGATCCACGTCATCTTCAGTACGAATTTCGACTTGACCAGACGGAATCATGACTTGGATGAATCGCGAGATTGGCACTTCCACTTGATGATCATCGCCGTCACTCGCTTCCGACTGATATTGTACATACAGTTCATACACTTTTTCTTCCAAACGGCGCAAATCGTTTGTCGCCATTTGTGTGTAGGAATAGACACGGGAAATGCTGTCCATATCTTTCAGCTGCTCTATACGGGCTTGCAGTTCTTCTAATTCATGTTGAACCATTGCTTTGATCTCTTCGATGCTGTACCGCTCTTTCAACTCTTCCATCTTGCGGCGAATTTCTTCCATTTGTTCGAGCTGAGCGCCCAGTTCTTTCTTTACAAAATTCGTAAGTTCTGTTCTTAATTTCTCGTTTAAGATTGGTAGATTAGGAATTTCTCGATAAGGATGATCCATTGTCAGGATGGAAACAATTTGATTTTTAATTTTTTGTACTTCTGTTTGATTTTTGGCGATATCTAAATCATCCGCACGCTCTTTTAATAGACGGACACTTTCATCAAAATAACGAATGGCCGTTTTTGTATAAAATGCAGATAAAGTTTGTATATCCTCAAGCCATTCCTCCAAATCTTCATCCAACTCAATGAATTCCTCAACGAGATTCTCGCTCTTGGAATAAGACAACAATTCCTCGATGCTATTCTTTAATTTCGCGAGCTGAATGCCGCCTGGATATGGATATTGCGGATCTTCATATTCTTTTATTTTCAGCATCTCTGTTATTGGTTCTAAGAAATGTTTTTGCATTTGCACGCGAATGTTCTTTGCAATTTCATCATACGTTTCGCCAACATCGTAGAAGTTAAATAACTCCCGCATCATTTCTACGACGATTTTACGTTTGTGGCTTGGAATGGCGATTTGCGCCTCAATCATTACTTTTTCGCGTTCCGACGCTTTTGTAATCCAAGAAATAAACTGTGGATGACTCGTATCAAAACTTTCTCCTAAATACGTTAATTTTATTTTTCCATCATGCATTAAAGCAGCTACTAATCCGGCAATATCGTTTTCGCTCCAGCCGTAAGGCGCGCTTTTAAATTTTTCTACAAGCAATTTCATCGTCACCATTTGCCGATTGCGGCTTTGTTCAAGGAAACGAAACACCGTGTCATACGCAAGATGGTTGGCAAACGTTCCATCTAATTTCGCTGGAAGACCTTTTGTTGCCCATTCATAAATCGTATCGTTCGCGTTTTTGACAGGAACCGGCTCTTCCATATAGCTTAAGTAGCTGTACGTATTACGGACAAGAATTTCAAATGCACTTTGCAGCTGATTTTCTAAACTGCCGTTAAAACGGTATTCTTGTCCTTGAACATAGTAAGTCGCATGCAACGACGCTTCGGCTAGCGCTTCTTTTGCTTTCTTTTCAAATTCGGTGATTTGTTGGCGTTTTTCATCCAGTATTTTACGTTGTCTTTCCGTTAAGCTCGTTGAAATTTTTTTATTTGCATAGGATCGGATTTTCAACGCGTATTCCATCGGTTCAAAAAACTTTTCGGTAAATTCTTGTGGAATATGCATGACTAAAATGCCTGAGTTTGCCTCGGCTCGCGCTTGTTCTTCCGTGACATCTCCCGTGTATACTTGAAGGGTTAGTTCATTCGTTCGCCCACCGCGAGTGTACGTATCAAATATTTTATTGAATTCAAAGTCATGTGTTTTTTGATAACGATATGATTTCATTTGCACGATATCTTCGAAAAATATTTTGCCCAACTCATCAATGACATTTGCTTCGTTAATATGTTCGTGTTCAATCTCGCGATTCATCTCTTGTTCGTCATCGCTTAAGAACACAAACGTTTTATCCGCATTTTCCGCAATTAACATGTTTCGGCGAAGACGGTTTAACGAACGGCGAACTTCTTTTTCTAAATCATTTTTTATGCAGTCTACACTGTCAACAAGCAAAGTGGTAATATTTTCCACCGTTGCTTTAATCTGCTCGATCCCCTTGATCATAAATAACACTTTTAACACTTCAACGTCAAACTCTGTGATGCCTTCGCGTTTCGCTGCCGATGCGATCGTCGCCGAAACAGAGGTGCTTAAAAATCGTTTAACCGTTTCATAAAATTGGGAAAAACGGGCCAATTGGTTTGTATCTTGGTCTTTTAATTGCAACGCAACTTCCTGGAAGGCGTTTAATAAGGAGCGTTCTCCGTGCGCTAAATGAGCCCCCGCCTCCCCTTGGCGGCGTACTTTATCAAAAACCCGTTGCAACAATTCGACTTGATATGGGACGAACGGATAAATCGCCGCATATTCTTCTTCATTTTTGAATCCGCTTTGAAGCACGCACGTATCTTTTTCAAACGTTAACGTATTGTTTAAACTTTGTCCGATTTGCTCAAATTCAATTTTCAAATGATCGGCAGCTGCCGGACTTTTTTCTAATAGACGGCGTTTAATGACTTCATCCGTATTAGAGCTCGTCAAGTGAATACGTGTTGCGAAACGGCCTTGAATTTTAGAAAAATTGTCAGCGCCTTTAATTTTTGTTACTGCATCGATTTGTTCTTGAGAAGTAACAATCACCCACACTTTTCCTTGGCAATAGTTTCCTAAATCTTCGACAACGGTTTGTAGATTTAACATAAGGTTCGGATCATCGCCAATATACTGACCGATTTCGTCGACAAGGAACGTAAGGCGGTAGTTGTCTCCTTTTTCTTTGACGTGTTTTGCAACAATTTTCGCGAATTCTTCAGAACTGATTTCAAACGTTTTCTTAGCCGCGTCCAAGAAGCCTGCCGACGTTTCTTCGTCATACCCTAATCTAGCTAACGCCTGAATAAACGATTTGCGTTTTAATAAAACCCGCGCCCGTTCTTCCTTCCATGGTTTCCCTTCTATTTCTTCAAAATGTCTTACGAATTCCTCATATACTCCTTCGTCTGCCAATTGCCGCTCGATATGGGCAATCCAAAGCGTTGGAGAGTATCCTAAATATTGGTTAAATACTTTTAAAAATACTTCTACAATAGTTGCTTTATCTTTTTTGCCGCCCGCTGATTTGGAATCAACGTTAAATAAAATCGCATGGCTATCAAACGTAGCGGATCGCTGCATCATTTCTAATAATTTTTGGTCATCTGTTTTTTCTGCAAAGAAATCAACCGCTCGTTTGCCATATACGGTTTCGTTGTTAAGCAAATAAGATAAGATTTTTAGAAAATGAGATTTACCTGAACCAAAAAAGCCGGAAATCCATACCCCTATTTTTGTCGTCGGATGGTCAAAACTATAAGTGTAGTTTTCAAAGAAATACTTCATATTTTCGCTGATTTCTTTCGTCATAACATATTCTTCTAATTCGCTGTGAACCACTTTTTCGTCGTATTGTCCCGCTTGCACTACCCCATTAATTTCACGGTCAATCGGCTTTATAAAAAGTTCCTGAATAGTAAATGTGTTTTGTAACAATGCGAACCCTCCTCTGTCCATTAGATAGAAAATGCCCGATAATATCCGTTGGATTCGAAACGATTAAATAGGCTCAAGCCTTGCCCTGTATATGTTCCCGGATAAAAAATAACGATTGGCACGTTGGTTACTTTCGGATGTAATTGATTTAGCAATTCATGAGCGCGTACTAATGGAAATACACTCCCAACACCGGTGATAAAAATGATTTGTGCTTGTTCTGCCGCTTCGGCAATTTTGTCTACTAGCTCCTCTTCTTCGATCGTTGGGCGCAAAGCGTCAAACAAAGCTTCCGTTCCTTGTTCTTCCTCAAATTGTTTTAACCCTTCTAATCCAATATCGTCAAATAGTTCAATAACCATTTTCAATAAATTGAGCACTTTAATGTTTAAATGAGTCCGATTCGTAAAATATCGGACCGATTGACGAACAATTAACTCATGTTCCGGTTCGTAATCAAAAATGAAATACGGTACTTCATTTCCTAATCCTCTCATCTGCAAAAATTCATCTTTTTGAATTTCTTCAAAAAACCGATCTAATTTTTTTTGAATCTCCACTGCAAACCTCCTATATTATTCGTTTAATGTTAAGATGAGTAAATCGCGATACGCCGAATTTCGTTCGATGTAATCACGCAACTCTCTGCTTAATGGAATCGGTTTGATTTCGTATTCGTTTCCATTTTTCTCAAGCAATTCGGCATCTACTATTATTTTTAACATCACTTGCTTTAGTTTATATTTTGTTTTATCGGTCCAGTTTCTCACTTGTTCATATTGCTGTTCCTTTTCTTCAAAAAACGTGCGAATATTTCCTTCTGTTACCGTTGACTTAAACTTTTTCATATTATAATGAATCACTTCCAAAACAAAATCACGAGGAAACGTAAAACGCTTTAAAAATGCATATAGTAGGAGCGCGTTTTGGTCGGAACGTGCTCCATGTATTAGAAAAAACTTTAGCTGCTGATCAAGGACTTCGGCTCGTCGATAAACGCGAGGAAATAGGTCTTTTATTGCCGCCTCGCTGCGACAATGAAGTAAATTTCCTTCAAAAACTTTTTTCTTTATTTCCTCTTTCGATAATCCTTGTAGTTGTAAATGAACAATGGTTTTCATTTCATTTCTATAAAGGTGTTCCGCTGTAAACCCTCCGGAATATTTCTTCAACACTACATCCCAACCTTTACGATTTTTCGTCTAATTGTTTTCGCATTTCCGCCCAGCGGTGCCAAACTTTTAACCAAGCATGGAAATCGTAATATCGTTCGCGGTCATCTTCAAACGCTTCTTCAACAAACTCTTCTTCTTCGTCATCAAATAATCGAATCATATCTTCCTTTTTCACACGCTTTACCGCTTCCACTTGTGGTTCCACATATGGATCGTTTATATCCGTAATTAACCAATCGGCAAACGATTTACGTGGTTTTGGCGGCGCGCTAGGGTCTCGTTCTTCCAATAGCGGCGATATATTTCCACGATAAAATAGATGTAAGTCGTGATGAGCACGAGTAATAGACATATACAACATCTTAGCATGTTGCGTTTCATCTTTAAATGTCTCGTCGCTTACATCTTCGATAATCACCGCATCAAACTCAAGTCCTTTGACTAAATAAGAAGGAATAATAACGATTTTCTCTTTCAGCGCTTGGTTTCCTTCTGTAATCACTTCCATTTGCGTAATTTGACGTCTCATTAACTGGTCATACGTATCAATGGCTCCTTGTTTAGACGCTGTTAAAATCGCAATTTTTTTATAACCTTTTTCTTCAAATAATCGTATCGAATTTACTATTTCATCATAAAGCTCACCGATGCTTTCGACTTTCTTAATCGTAGGAACGTCCCCTGGACGGTTTACAGGAATGACAAGCGGAAAATCATAATTGCTATTTAATAACACCCTGTTGGCTAAATCCATAATTTGTTTTGTTGAACGGTAGCTTGTCTGCAAGTGAAGTCTTTTAAACTCTTTTTCTTTAAAAACATACGATTCTATTTCTTCCCAACGGTTAAGTCCATAGAAAGAAAAGATTCCTTGTGCAATATCGCCTAAAATCGTCATCGATTTCGCATAATCTTTCATAATCGCAAGTTGAAACGGGCTATAATCTTGCGCTTCATCAATAACAATGTGTTCGTACTGCAGTTTTTTTCCATTGATTTTCGCATCTAAATAAATGAGCGGGGCAATATCTTCATACATAAAACGTTCCTGTTTAATTTGTCTTCCGTTTTTCAGTAAAAGACTTAGCAATTCTTCATCGATATCCGGATGAAATTTCTCAAATACTTTTTTCTGGAACACCGATTTATACATTAACAACGCAGGAATATTTTCCATCTTTTTCACAATAAGCGAGATTTCATGCTGCATTTTCTCTTGAAAGATCTTCATTCGCAATTGTTTCGCTTTTTCTAATGCCTCATATACCGCTTTTCTTTCTTCTCCTTCCGGAAGCGTTACAACCCATTTCCGATACGCTTCCTCAAATTCATCCTCAATTTGTTGTTTGCGAATGTTGATTTGTTCATTGCTCCAATTTAAGATAAACTCTTTTACTTCTTTCATGCGTACATTGAGAGGCAAATGTTCTTTTGCGTGATAAAATTGATGAATTTCTTCTTTGGAAAGAATAACCCCGCTTTCAATAACGACGTCCCCATGCGGGATCATCGTATTGCCGATGTACTCAACAAAGTCATCTAGAAGCTTTTTAAATCGAAGCGACCCTTTATATTTGGCAATTTTTATCAAATCTTCTTTTTCCGTTGATCCGTATACATGTACATATTGCTCATGTAAGTCAGGAATATCATGAACATCGGTAAAATAAGTAGATGCCCAATCGTAAAATGTTCGTTGTTCAATCCCCTCAATTTCGATTTCCGGTACGATATCCTTAATATAAGATAAGAAAATCTCGTTCGGCGCTAAAATAAGAATATCTTTCGGTTTGACTTGCTCGTGATATTGATATAAAAGATATGAAATGCGATGCAGTGCAATCGTTGATTTTCCGCTCCCAGCCGCACCTTGGACGATAATCGTATCTTTCAGTGGCAGGCGGATAATTTCATCTTGTTCGGCTTGAATACTAGATATAATATCACGTAGTTTATAAGCTTCTTCGGTGTTTGTAAGAATTTCTTTCAAATAATCATCCATGTATTTTACTTTTTCGCCATTTTCGTTTTCAACGATTCCTGTTTGTCCAATATCGGTAACTTTAATAACCTTGCCGTCTTTAATTATAATTCCTCGTTTTCCATTGATCGTAACAGGACGATTTTCTTTGCCGATTTGGAACGTTTTTTGAACCCCTTGATAAGCATTGTATAGTTTTCCTAATTCGGTACGCCAGTCAACGACAACAAGCTCACCATCTTTTTCGACTCCCTTTTTACCAATATAAATTGTCTCTTTTCCGAACTCGTCTTCAAAATCCAAGCGACCGAAATACGGATTTTGTCGTATATCTTGAAGTTTTTTTACTTCCTTTTTCGCATATTCAATAAGCTGTGCTTCAACAATATCATTTGCAACCTTATTCATCTTTTGTTTTTTATCCTCAACTAACTCATCAATAATGGATATAGTAGAATCCAACCGCTCTTGTTCTTTCTGGATAATTTCTTGCATTTATATCCCCACCGTTTTTAATTACTTTGAAAGTTTTTTAAAGCTCATAACAATATATTTCCAGTCTCTCCCCGTAACCACATTACACACGATTACATTTTACTAAAGTAATATCGCGAAAAATGTAGAATTTTGTCGAACAAACAAAATACCTACCATTAACAAAGGTACATTGTTTCCTTCAAAAAATCTTATCTACTATAGCATTTCTCCATCAAAAAAGAGAGCTCACTCGCTCTCTTCCTCCTCTTCGTCATCATCAGGCAACGAAAAAGTCCCCCATTTTTTATAATGATCATTTTTCAGCATGTTTTCAATTTCCGCTTCGATATCTTCTTCCTCCGTCACTGGAAGCGACATTCCTGCGTATCCCCAACCGTTTGACTCGAGCCACTCAGTGAATGCTGCTAAAAATTCATCGTGATCTTTATCACAGTTGACGATGTAGCCATCTAATCGGATGTCAAAACGCATGATGTTCTCTCCCCTCATCTTGATCATCACAGTTTCTGCCATCAGGAATTATAACATACTGCGAATCACCTGGCATTCATCATCTCACCCCATCACCCTCAAAATTTCCTTAAACACCATCGATGGCTGTTTCAGTAAGTCATCCATTGGCAACGTTTTGATTTCGTCCCCTTTCGTAATCACTAACTGATGATCGGCTAATTTAATCACGATGTCTTTGATTCGATATGCTTCGATTTTTGACGCTTTATCTAAGTATCGATCATCCAAATCAAACCGAATTCGATCGGAAAGTCTCCTGAGCATTCTCCATAAAGTGATTTCCTCTTTGGATTTCATAAATAATTCAGGCAGCTCTTTTGCTTCTTTTAATGTGTTTAACGTTGTCAGCGTATAGACCGATATCCCATATCCCACTGGTCTCACAATGTTCTTTAAAAAATGCCAGCTTTCTATTTCAAATTTCACGTACTCTTCCGAACTATTTTTTGGTAATTCATGAATCCCGAATCGTTTTACGAATTTCACATCGACAATTTTCCCATAGCAAGTCACCCCATTGATCGGCGCCGCTCCTTTTTTTGGATACAGCGCAATGTATTTCGCTTCTTGCCAACCTTTTTTTAATCGCTTCACAGGAATGTGATAAAAGCGGTGCTGGAGATGGGCATGATAATTTTGTTCGTACGGCACCATGCCGACAATCACTTTCTCATCTAAAGAAGACTGCCATTCTTCGATTGTTCCTCTTGGAAGAATCCCTTCCTTCTGCAGTTCCTCTGGGCTTTTTTCGATAAGCCGCTCGATGAGTTGTTCGACTAAACGTGTCGCATTTGGCAAAAATGGCAGTCCGCCAATATTGACCTCATTAATGCTTTTGTATAGCTTATGTTCTTCGTAACCATCCTCATCGTACCACGGGAATAACACATAGGCGCCAAATGCCGCTCTTTCGTACGGACCATTGTGGCGGACAACGAGTGAATCACGATAGCGATGCATCGTGTTAATATCTTCTTCCATCGGCCCTGGAAGTTGATAATTTCGATGATAGCTGCTTCCTTCAACCGCAAAATCAATGCGATATTTGGCGTCGAAAATATAATTGTACGTGTAGTCTTTTCCCTTCTTTTCAATCGCCAACATCGTATCGGGAATTTGCGGAATCGTCGGCAGTTTCCCTTCGTACTTTTGATACGTTAAAACAATTTTTTCGCCTGTATGCGGATGTTCATATACTCTTGTCGCGGAGCGGTTTTTTTCTAAGTTGACAAACAAGCCAGTGCGATTGACCTGGATGATGTCCTGACTCACGAGCTTATACTTTTTCCCTAATATTTGTCCTAATTTCAAAAACGTCCAGTACTCATATAACGTGGCGACATCTTTCACGGACATTTGGTACAGCTTTCCTTGAAGCGCAAGGCCTCTTGTCACAATCAAATAAATTTGAAAAGCATCGCGATAACCCGGAGCCATCTGCAAAACAAGGCTCATCACGGAACGATCGAGCTTTCCGATTGGTTGCCAAAATCGGTTTTTTGTTTTCTTTTCTAATTCCTTTTTCATGTTCGCAATCTTTTCAAGCAAATCGGGATCCGGTTCCGCTTCATATCGTTTGTTTTTGGATTGAACTTTCTCAAATAAATCTGTTAATTTATGAATCAATCGTATCATCATCCATTTGACAAAACGATTTTCTAATGTATCGTACGTCAGTTCTTTTTTCATTTTTAATCCCGCTATCGGCATGATAGAACGATGATGGATGACAATTCCATTTGTCACTTCACAAAATAATTGCGGTCTTTTTCGCAAATATTGTCTTCCTTTTTGATCAAGGCGACCGAGCTGATCTCCTCTTACGTTCACATGCGTGGTAACGAGCTGATGATGCGGTTGTCGCTCAATTTGATTGATCGCTTGTAAAAAATCGTGAAAGTGCGCTTCCATGAGGCGAAAAAATTCGCTTCGTGACGGAGTGCCGTCGAGTTTGGCTTTCGCCCGTTGATATGTTTTCTTTATAAAATGGAAAGCAAGATTGTAAATTTCATCGCTCACTTCTTGAAGCAGCTTTTGATAATCTTCTTTATAGTTTAGTTTGGTCGGGAAAATTTCAAGGGTCACTTCTAAAATCGTTCGATTCCCGTTTCTTATTTCAAACGTCGACAGACCGACTTCATTGCGAAATTGAAGATTGCCCATTAACACATAATGAGAACCGATTTGAACGCGATTAATCGCCTTTCGCAAAAGCGGATGTTCGTGATAAAACGTGAACAAACCGTCTGTTTTTGGAGAAACGATGACTTGATAGACACCATTTTCAAAAAAGATCGGCCGATGCTGGGAGCATTCGACAAGTTTTTGTTGCTCGATATCGAATACGCTGACTTCTTCAATGTCTTCTCCATTGACCGAAAACTCCATGAACTCATGAATATCCATTTGTCTATATTGATGGAGGCTCCGGTATTGCTCGTGATAAGGCTTTCCTTTTATCACGAGCGTCAATGCCTTTGTTTCGATTCGGACTAGCTCTACATCCTCATGAGCCAGTCCAGAAAGATGTAAAGCCATCGTCCGCCAACCTCCTTAACATGTTCAAAATTTTATTAGCGCTTTTTGGATATTTGGCATACGTAAAGTCAAGAAGCTCATCATATTCCCCGTTTAATTCAATGTTGGTGCAAAAAGTAAATAATTGCTCTAACGCTCGTTGCACTCTCGCATCGCTTCCTGAAATGCGCGGCAAAATTTTTTGTAGTAGACAATGGTCGAAAGCGCTGTCAAATGACATCAATTGCCCTTCTTCGTTATAGGCAAGGTAGAAACAAATTTCATCTCGAACGCGATAACCAATATGCGCTCCTAACGGTTGTAAATAGTCATTGATTTTGACGAGTTCATTCGTTGCTTTTTCAACCATGTGCGGATAAAGTTGATAAACATCTTTCAAATGTAAATACTTAGCGGCAAAAGCCTCTTGTTTTAATTGAATAGGTTCAACTTTCTTCAATTCTCTTAAAAAGTCTAAATAATTGAGTTGAACACGATTAAACTCAATGGTATTGGCGCGATCTAACACCTTTTTGCTGAAAGGATGGGTCGTTTCGTCCATATTGACCGTACCGATGATATACACATTTGGCGGAAGGGAGATGTCTTGCCCCGCTATTTCTTTTGAAAGAAGATGAGAAGAAACGATTTTTCCGTTTTCCCAACGCCGACTTTCCATTACGCTTAATACGTCGCTAAAATAATGCTCGACCCGCGCTAAATTCATTTCATCAAGCAATACAAAATATGGATCTTCCTCATTTTGTTCCGCTTCTAGCACTACTTTGGTAAGCGGTCCTGGCTTAAATTCCCCTTTGATGTCGACATATCCAAGCAAATCAGAGCCATCATTCCAATCAGGGCGCACGGGAATTAAGGTGAATCTTCCGTTTTTCTCCGTCGCTCCAATGCTTTCGGCGAGCCATTGAACGATTTTGGTTTTTCCCGTTCCAGAAATGCCGGATAAAATAACAAACGGCTTTGTTTTTAATGACAAAAATAAATTGATTACCTCTTCTTTTGTATAGTAAAAACCCTTACTGGAAATATAAGAATGAATGTGATTCGTAATCGCTTCATACGAATAAGATTTGTCTATTGGTTTCATACTTGTTTTGATCTCCACATAGTTTTCGTAGTATTGAATCATTTGCTGTAGGTCGTGTTGCAATTGTTCTTCTGACGGCATTTGTTCGAAAGTATAAGAGATATAAACAGCAACGGACAGCTTATAATCTTTTGCTTTTTTGCTTTCGCCAAGTTCAATCTCGTCATCTTTTTTGACGTTTTCGCTCATTGGAATGGTTTGACGAATCTCTTCTTTGATTTGAAGCATTTCCTCTTTTGGAGTTTCCGTGACCCCTTGGGCAAAAGTTAGATAAACTCTTTTCATATCTTCACTGAACAAATAAACAATATAATATCCTCTTTGCGTAGACGTTGTGACCGTTTTGTCCATCACTGCAATCCATGGAATCGCAGCCCAATTCCCTTTACCAACGGATCCTTCCACGATATACCGTTCTGGATCAATAAAATGAAAGTGCTTGATTGTGTTTGGAATTTCATTCGTAACTAAATGAGCCATCGGATGTTTAGAAATGCTCTCTCTTTTTGCTTGTAAATATTGTTCCATCACTTGCAAAAGATTGTCACGTAAATTCATTGTTTACGAACTCCTTTAAGGAATATCCGAATGTATGTCCTAAAATTTCAATATTTGTATTACATTTTACAAAAACATCAAAAGAGTCGTCTATTGTTCTCTGCTATATTGCTAAGTTTTTGTACATAAGAAAAGAGAGCTGTATTAGCTCCCTCAGTTTCAAATGAGCTAGCAAGTCTTGGACTTAATTCAAATTCTTTAGAAAGACTCCCACAAAAAAGAGAGCACACTCGCTCTCTTCAACTTCACCGTCGTTAACAGGTAACGAAAACACCCTTTTCTTTTTATCCCAATAAATACATTTTGAGCTGTTTCAACTAGAAGCAGCTAAGCTAAAGTACTATCCATTATCCTTTACATACCTACACCAAACTCCGTTTCTTCCACTCATCCAAAAACGCAGGAAGCCGGTGTTGATAAGGAACGATGACGCGCTCGTAGAAGGCTTCCCACTCTTCTGGCTGTTTGAGAATATTGATGTAAACGAGTATTATGAAGCAACTTCTTTCGAAAGAACGCGAAAAAAGATATAACGGAACCTCTCCTCTACAATCCATTTAGAAGCAGGAGTTTCTTACTAACTTTCCCGGGAAAGTACATAGTGCTTATAAGACCCGCTATTTTCGACAAATAGATCCCTCTCGCTAGAATCTCTACAAACCTTTATGCTATACTTTTACACCAAATGGGGTGATTGTTATATGCTGAAAGAATTCAAAGAGTTTGCGATGCGCGGAAATATTGTCGACTTAGCCATCGGGGTGATTATTGGCGGGGCATTCAACAAAATCGTTTCTTCCCTTGTCAATGACATGATTATGCCGATGATTGGACTATTGCTTGGCGGCATCGATTTTAGCGGCTTGTCCTTTAAAATCGGTGACGCTGATGTGAAATATGGAATGTTTATTCAGACAGTCGTTGACTTTCTCATTATCGCGTTTTCGATTTTCTTGTTCGTGAAAGTGTTAAACAAATTGTATCGCCTTAAAAAACATGAAGAAGAAAAGGAAGCTCCGCCATCCTTAACAAAGCAGGAGGAACTTCTTATGGAAATCCGCGATTTGTTGAAAAAACAGCAATTGGAAAGAGAATAACTCAATGCCATAAAAAAACGGAGTCTTCCCCTCGACTAAAGGGACAGGCTCCGTTTTTTGGCGAACAGTGACAGGCACTGTCCGCCTGAATCAGCCTCCTGCTTAAATGTGCTTTTTTATTCCTATCTACTTGACAGGGGTCGCTTCAATAAAATTTAGTTTTCTTTTTATTACAATAAAAACCTACAAAATGTCGACACAACAAAAAACAAGGCAATATCGGCAAAATAAGTACTAAAAGTAGGGATATCGTTTATAATTAAAACAAGTTGAAACTTTTTGGAAGTTAAAGCGAAATATAATAAGGAGAAGTTTTGAAAAGGGAGAGGATTTTAATGAAAGAAGAAATCGAATGGGGTTCACCTTTAAGCATGGCGTGTTTAGGAATATTTTTAAGCGGTTTGGGATTCTTTTTGAAAGCTATTTGGAGTACTTTTCTTTAGGACATGTGAATATTAAAAAACGCTCGGATTTCGTTTTCCAAGCGTTTTTTGATATTTTTAATATAAAATTTTAGCCATATAATACTCATCCATAAAGAGGCCATTGACAAGCAATGAATGTTTTTTTGTCCCTTCTATTTCAAACCCCATTTTTTTATACAAAGCGATTCCTGCTTGATTCTGTGTCATGACCGTTAACTCTAAACGATGTATATTCCGTTCCCTAGCCCAACTTTCTAGCTTTCTAAATAATTTCGTTCCAATTCCTTTACCTCTGTGCTCTTTCAGAATCCCAATCACTAAGTAGGCTGAATGTCTATTTCTTTTGGCATTGCCGCCGAAAGCCATCAAATATCCTACTAGCTTCTCATAATCTTCAGCTACAAATATGGTTGAATTTTTTTGTTTTGAGATATTTTCAATCATTGTCCTTTGCTTTTCTGGAGTGAGCTTTCTTTCACCAGGTTCAAAAAGCATAAATTCGCTTTCATTTTCAACTTGTTGAATTAGGTTCGCAAGCTGTTGAGCATCTTCTAGTCTCGCTTCCCTGATTATCATATGAATCCCCTCTATTTTTTATCTCAAATGAGTCTGTTCTGTCCTGTACAACAACAAACAACCTGTGTATGCTAGTTGCTCCTCACAACGGCACCCAGGCCCCGCTTATTCCTGCATTACATATTGCGCACCATATGTTTTCTTCAAAAATGAGCGAATGCCGTTTGGATGATAAGGCATCAGCTCTTCTGCTCTGTCAACATCGACCCATTCCACCGTGATGATATTTTCGTCTCCCTGCATCACTTCTGGAGCGTGAAGGATCGTTCCGCGAAAGGTGATGAAAAAGACATGGTTTTCATCGATGAACGCTTCGTTGAGCGCAACAATGTCACCGATGGCCACGTCATACCCTGTTTCTTCTTTCACTTCTCGAATCGCTGCTTCCTCTAGCGTCTCCTCTGCTTCGACCCCGCCGCCAGGCAACGACCACGTTCCTCTCTTATTCAACACCATTAGCACGCTCTGCTGATCTTCATCGTACAAAAGCACATAGACGACATCGACTCGTTTCATCTTTATTCTCCTTTAGCCATGATTTATCTTACATTTTATAGAAAACGAATAGGAACGTCCATCAAATTTCCGAAAATGCAGAAAGTAAAAAAACCACACCCTTCAAACAGGTGTGGTTTTCACTTTAGCTTCTTGTTTTTTCTATACTTCTCTCCTCGAAACTTTCATGAAGGCATCGAATAAATCACTTTTCCATCTCGCAAAATTTGTTGTTTGATTTCTTCATTCAACGAATCGGCAAACAGCACATCGCATGAATAAATCCCGACAATGCGATCGATATCGTCTAAAATCTTTCCTTTTTGTGTTCCTCGATAATCAATGCATAGATCAATATCGGAATTGTAGCGCGCCATATTTTTCGCTCTGGATCCGAACAAAATGACTTTTTGAATCTCTTTTTCATGTTGAAAATAATCCATCAGCCGTTGATATACTTTTTCACTAATTCCGTACATCGTCATCAATCACTTCTTCTTTTATTTTTTCAAGAAGCTTTTCTATTTCGTGAACATATTCATTCACAATCTTATTTTTTATTTGTTCGTAATCCTCTTCATTGTAAACATGAGCCGTTGCATTGCGTGAACTTAGAATATCATTCCATATATCGATATTTTCAATCCATCCTTCCTTGAACGCTTGCCTATAGCAAGCACGCGGGCTGTTCATTTCAAGCCCCGAAGCCTTGAAAATTTTCGATAAAAGCTTCCACAACTGATTCTCTAAAATTTCGTACTTTTTCACAATGGAGTCTCTATATACTTCTTTTGTTAATTCGTCAGGATGTTCCATTTGCTTGAACGCGGAAATGACATTTTTCAGGTGTAACAATAAACGAAATACGTAGCGGTACGACAACATGATGGATTCTTCGTATTTCTCAAATATATCACTCAACGAACAACGCACCTTTCCATCACACGTTCTACAAACATTATAACACGTCTCATATAAAAAAGGGCGGAACTATGTACCGCCCTTTTCCATTCAGCAGCAACCTTCGTCATTTTCGCAGCAAGGTTCTTTGCGTTCGTCGTTTGTTTCGTCGTTTACTTCGATGATTTGCACATCGCAGCATGCTTCATTGTTTTCTTTTTTCGCCAATAAACGTTTGAACATATTTCTCACCTCCTTCAAATGACGTAAAATAAAAATCCCGATAAAGTCGCCATGGTGAAAACGGAAGCGACGAAGACAGCGACCAGCTTCTTTTTAAAAATACTTTGCAATAATGTGATTTCTGGCAAGCTCGCCCCGGCGGAGCTGATCATTAATGCCATGACAGGCGCCAGCGCCATTCCTTTTGCGATCATCATATCGGCGATCGGAATCATGGTCGATAAGCGAATATACAGCGGAATTCCAACGATCGCAGCAATCGGAACGAACCACCACTGTTCCCCGCCTAAATGCGTCACGATCCATTCCGTCGGAACGACACCATGAATGATCGAGCCAATGGCTGCACCGATCAGCAAAAACGGATAAACCGTTTTAATGAGCGTCCATGTTTCTGCAAAAGCTTCTTTGATGCTTGATTGTCGAGGCAATGTTACGTTTCCTTTGACGATGACCCGTTTGACCTCATTCTGAAACCCGAGCTTTTCTAATGCAAAGCCGATGAGAATGGAAAAGATCGAAGTGATGATGGTATAAGCAACGGCGACTTTCCAGCCTAATGTGGCCGTCATTAACGTTAAAATCGTCGGATCCAGCACAGGGGAAGCAAACAAGAAAATCATCACAAAGCGAAAGCGAACGTTTTGATTTAACAGCTGAACGACAATCGGAATGGTCGAACACGAACAAAACGGGGTCACAAACGCGAACACAATCGCGATCAACGCCCCATAAAGCGGGTGGCTTGTTTCCATTGCTTTCTCCAGCTTTTCATAAGGAATGAACCGCTGCAGCAATTGAACAACAAACGAAATTCCAACAAAGAGAATCGTTAATTCCGCACTCAGAAATAAAAAGGTTTGAAACACTTCTTGCCACATCTTCCTCTCCCTCTCTATTATTTGCAAAATGCAAATATCATTTATTTGAATAGGCAAGGAACGAATCACTTGCCTCCGTACATTGGTTTGCAACAGACGCTTGATTTGGCCATGCAATCGTTTAGCAGCTGAATCGAGCGAAGGACGGTTTCTTTTTCAAATTCGCTCATATGGGAAAACACTTCTGTTAAATATTCATTGATTTCGGCATCAATTTTTGCTGCGATATAGGTTCCTTCCGTCGTCAGGGAGAGGATAAAAATGCGCCGATCTTCTGGATACGGTGTTTTTTTCACTAACCCCATTTGTACTAATTTTTGAATTTGCCGGCTAAGCGTCGTGATATCCATCGCAAGCGCATCAGCCAGTTGTTGAACGGATGGCTGCTTTAAACGGTCAATCTCGTACAAAATATGGCTTTGCACTAAAGAAATCTCCATCCCGCCGACTGAACAGCAGTTTTTATTCAACAAACCAAATCGTTTCGTCATCGTTTGAAATAGCCCGCGAATGTTTTCCATTTTTTCACCTCTACTTTATTTATATCAAATTATTTGCAAAATGCAACTGTTTTTTCCTAAAAAAATGAAAAAAGTTCTCTGCCTCTTGCCAGCAGAGAACTTTTTCGCTTTAGCGGACTTTAAATTTCTGAATAAGCGTTTGCAGTTGTTCAGCCATATCGGACAGCGAAGAAGCAGATGAAGAGATTTCTTCCATGGCCGCAAGTTGTTCCTCCGTTGCAGCGGACACTTCTTGTGTGCCGGCTGCCGCTTCTTCGGAGATTTTGGCGATTAGCTGCATCGATTGAACGATTTGTTCAGCGCCATTCGCCATCTGTTGGATGGAAGCGGTGATGTCTTGAACGTGATCGGTCACATCGCGCACCGATTGTTTAATTTGCGCAAACGAGTCGCCGGCGGTATTCACGGCTTCGATGCCAGCCGCTACTTCTTTTGTGGCTGCTTCCATCGATTGAACCGCTTTTTCGGTTTCTTCTTGAATCGCTGTGATTAATTGAGCAATTTGTTGAGCGGATTGGGCCGATTGTTCGGCAAGCTTGCGCACTTCATCCGCGACGATTGCAAAGCCGCGGCCATGTTCGCCCGCTCTGGCTGCTTCAATTGCTGCATTTAAAGCAAGAAGGTTTGTTTGTTCAGCAATCTCCGTAATAGCCCTTGTAATTTGCCCGATTTCTTGTGAACGAACGCCTAGTTGCTTGACGGCTTCGGCAGAGTTGCGAACGGTGTTGTTGATCGAATTCATTTGCTCGACGGCTACTTGCACGGCTTGTTCACCGTTTGTCGCTTTCGTTGCCGCTTCGTTCGCCAACGTAGAGGCATGTTGGGCGTTGTTCGCTATTTGCTGAACAGCATCGGACATGTCTTGAATGGTTTTGGATGTCTCATCAATTTTCTGTACTTGTTTTTCCACACCTGCAGAAACCTCTTGCATCGTCACCGTAATTTGTTCGGTCGCTTTGCTTGTTTGTTCAGCGCTCGCTGTTAACTGTTCGGAAGCAGCCGCCACGTGATCGGCGTTTTCAGCGATTTGTTGAATAAGGTCGCGCAACGTTTGTGCCATTTTTCGAAACGATGCGGCTAAATCGCCAAGTTCGTCTTTATTTTTGATATGGATGTCCGTTTTCGTCAAATCGCCTGTCGCTATTTTTTCCGCCACATTTGCAATCGCGATGACCGGCTTTGAAACCGAACGGCCAATCAAAAACGCAACAATTACGCCAACGATGATTGAAATGATTCCTAATGTGAGAGCAAATGATTGAGCAGACGCCGCTTGAGCAGATGTTTGTTGTTCTTGTTTTTGCAACATCTGTTCTTGGTATGTAACAAGCTCCGTCACTTTTTCTTCAACGTTTTGCACGATTTGACGCCCTGCTTGAAGAGCCATCAAGTAGTCTGTTTGTTGATTTTGGGCTTTGGATGCAAATAAACGATTGCTGAAGTCGTAAAATTCTTCCTCAAGTTGATCTAATTGCTCAAGCAACTCTTTCGCTTTTGGATCGTCCATTTGTTCCATTAATTGTTTACTGGTCTCTTTATATGTATCATGAGCGTTTGCAAAGTTTTTTAGCGACTCTTCATCTCCGGTCAACAAATAACCGCGCTGGCTTGCCTGAGCCGATTTGATCGTTGTGAATAATTCTTTCGTCATGACAAGCCTTTTAACGTCTTCATTGAGCAGCGTGCTGTATGTTCGATCAATCGCCCTCATTTCATATGAGCTCACGGCCATCATGGCGATTAAAATGATAAAAACTGTAGAGAAGCCGGCGTATAATTTTTTTCGTACCGTCCATTTCATTGGCATCCCTCCCGATTTTTGATATCGTAATTTTACCAAATAACGTGTGTGAGAGAAAGAAACATGCACAAAAAGTACGGATTGTTTCAAAGCAAAATAAAGATGGACTTGCGAATGAAGCGTCTTAACTTGTGCTTTAAGTTTTTAAGAAAAGAAAACCGTCTCGGTGCATTCATGAGTTTCGACGAACAATCCAAAAAATTCCTTTCTTTCGACAATAATAGTCAAAAATAGTCAAAGGATTTGACAGCCCGCTTCGAGAATTGATAAAAATAAAAAATGGACAACTTAGAAAGGGTGAAGAATATGCGTGCAGAAAGACGAAAACAGTGGAAAATTCATTGGAAAAAATATAAACATTTATACAAAGGAAAGCGAATGGAAAGAAGAAATAAATGGAGACATAAATGGAGCGAAAAATATATCGCCAGTTAAAAATGCTTCCGCCACATGCGGAAGCATTTTATTTAAAAAGCTTGCGAATCCATTTTAATGCGTTTGGGTTATTTGGATAGCGAATGGATAGATCAAATTTGGTTGTTTGTTTCAATACGCTTTTGTAATGAGAAAACGCATCAAAGCTTGCTTTCCCATGGTAAGCCCCCATTCCGCTTTGTCCCACTCCGCCAAACGGCAAATACGGAGTCGCAATATGCATGATTGTATCGTTAATACAACCGCCGCCAAAGCTGATTTGTTCAATGACTTGCTGTTGTACTTGCCGATCTTCAGAAAACAAATAAAGGGCTAACGGCTTTTCGTAGGCATTGACCATGGCAATCGCTTCATCGATTGTTTCAAATGTAAGAATCGGCAAAATCGGACCAAAAATTTCTTCTCTCATGACATCGTCTTCCCACGTAATTTCATCGAGAAGCGTCGGTTCAATCCATCGTTGTTCGATGTCGTACCGTCCGCCGTGAACAATCGTTCCTTCATTCAAAAACCGGACAAGCCGTTCTGTATGTCTTTCGCTCACGATTCTTCCATAATAAGGGCTTTGTTCTGGACGTTCTCCATAAAATTCGACAATGTACTGCTTCATCTTTTCAATGAGCAGTGATTTGACATTAGCATCGACAAGAACATAGTCAGGTGCGATGCATGTTTGCCCTGCATTTAAAAATTTTCCCCAAACAATCCGTTTAGCTGCTAAATCAAGATGCGCCGATGCATCCACAATCGCCGGGCTTTTTCCGCCTAGCTCAAGCGTGACAGGAGTGAGGTATTTCGCCGCTGCCGCCATCACAATTTTGCCGACAGGAACACTTCCGGTAAAGAAAATATGATCAAAGCGAAGGTCGAGCAATTGTTGACTAACCTCCACTCCCCCCTCAACGACAGCGATATACTCTTCCGGAAATGTTTCAGAAATCATTTTTTTCAGCAACGCCGACATGTTTGGCGTATATTCAGACGGTTTGATGATGGCGCAGTTTCCTGCCGCAATGGCTCCAACAAGCGGGCTAATCGCAAGTTGAAACGGGTAATTCCACGGCGCGATAATGAGATTCACCCCATACGGTTCTGGATAAATGTAGCTTTTAGAACCGATATGTGTGAGCGGTGTTGGAACACGCTGCGGCTTTATCCAATCAGGCAGCCGTTTTATCATAAAACGAATTTCTTCATATACGACACCAATTTCGGCGCTATACGCTTCAAATTCGGATTTATGCAATTCGACTTTCAATGTATCGATAATCTCTCGTTCATATTTTTTAATGGCAGCTTTTAAGTTTTTTAGCTGTTGTAAACGAAAATCGATCGGACGCGTTTCCCCTGTTTGAAAGTAACGTTTTTGCTTTTCGAATAGATGGATCATAATCACACCTTCTATCCATTATGTTTAAAAGTTTAAACATTTGATACTTAATGTTATCATATGTTGTTCATAGATGATTGTCAATGTTTCTCTATAGTAGACTCATAATAAACGAAAAGGCATAGCTTATTTTCTTGGCTATGCCTCCTTAGACAATATCCCATCGCGGAAATTTCTTAGAGGGTATAAACGGGGGAGTTTCAACATTATAGCTGAAGGTGATTTTTGATGCGGTGAATATCTAAGTCATGTTCGGCTACTTTTTTAAGCAAATAGTCCGTTTGTATTTTTCCTTTTGACATTTCCTGCGATGCTGTTTCAAGTACACGTTGATGGTTTTCTAGCATCGTTTCCACATGACGAAAGTGGCTTCGCATCTCAACGATTAAATGATCCGCTTTCTCTTCCAAACGGTCAAAGCGAATTTCAAAGCCATCCACTTTTTCTTCTAAGCAGCCAAAACGAGTTTCAAAACCATCTACTCTTTCTTCCAAGCGATCAAAGCGGGCTTCAAAACCATCCACTCTTTCTTCCAAACGGTCAAAGCGGGCTTCAAAACCATCTACTCTTTCTTCCAAACGGTCAAAGCGGGCTTCAAAACCATCCACTCTTTCTTCTAAGCTGCTCATTCTTGTTTCTAACCGCTCTTGACCTTCTTTTAACGCTTGTACTTCTCCTTCTAATCGCTTCTGCCCTTCTTTCAATGAATGAACATCATTTTCAATCGTTGCAAGCCGCTGATCGATAGGGGACAATTTTTCATCGAGCAGTTGAGAAATCATCCCTAAAAATTCAACTTGTTCCATTTTCTCACCTCCTTCTTTTCCTTACATTCTAACATACCATTGCAACAAAGGCGATGTTCTATTTTCATCCCTGCCCTACTTTAGTAGTTTCGTCGATTGTCTAATAACTCATTTATATAGATTCGAGTTGAGTTTCCGACATATCTCATCATGAATAGAAGACCGCTTTTCTGCCATAAGCGGCAAGATTTTTCTTGCCGCCCCGGCATGCTAGAAGCATGCCGATCCCGAACGTAAAACGCATGGCAGACAAATTCATTTGTCTGATGGCGTTTTTCGTTCGGGGAAGTGGCAGAAAAGCTTGTTTATGTCGGAAAATTAAGCTTATCATATTTATAACAATCACTCGTTTTTTCATGATCACATATGTCTAACTTAATATAACTCCTTTACAAAAAATAAACCGGCAGCGAACACTGCCGTTTTAGACAACAAATTTCCGAACGGTTTCTTGTAATTTTTCGGCAATCGAGTTGAGCTGTTGAGCGGTCGAAGCAATTTCTTGAGCAGAGGCGGTCAACTCTTCAGCCGCTGCGGTCACTTCTTCGGCTGCTGCGGAATTTTCTTCAGCAACCGCGCTTATTTGTTCAACTTTGCTAGTAATCTCATCTTTCGCTTTGACAATTTCATCGATGGCCTCACCCGTTGTTTGCAGCAATGGTGACACTTTGTTAATGGAATTGAGAATGTCACCGAATGAGCGAACGGTATTTTCAACAGCCGTAGATTGATTTTGAATAAATCGCTCAACGTTTTTCGATGTTTTCATGACGTCATTCGTATTTTGATCAATCGAAGAGATAAGCTGAACGATTTCTTCCGTTGACTTTTTCGATTGTTCCGCCAGTTTGCGCACTTCTTCGGCAACAACCGCAAACCCTGTTCCTGCCGCTCCCGCGCGTGCTGCTTCAATCGCTGCGTTCAGCGCAAGCAAATTCGTTTGTTCCGAAATACTCGAAATCATTTCGGTAATGTTGCTAATTTGCTTGACAGAGTTCGTTAAGTTTGTGACATGTTGAATGACCATTTCAAATGCCTGTCTAATTTCTTCAATAGAAGCGATGAGCGCATCCATTTCGCGTTTACCGATATCTGCTTTTTCCGCTGTATTCTCCGTTTCCTCTTTCACTTTTTCGAGCTCTGTATACACGTTTTCCACTTTTTCTGTTAAATAAGAAAGCGAATGAACAATTTCCGCTAAATCATTGGCTTGAGAAGTCGCTCCTTCAGACACTTGCTGCATCGTCGAAGTGACTTCTTCCGTCGATGCCGACATTTGTTGCGAGGTGGCTGCTAACGCGCTGGATTGCTGATCCACCACTTCAGATTGACTTTGAATGTGAACGATCATGTTTCGCATCGCCATACGCATTTCATCAAGCGCACGTGCCATTTCGCCAAACTCATCCTTTGCTTTTAGCACACGACTTGGCAGTTCGCGCGTAAAATCCCCTTCCGCAACCGCATGAATATAGTCTTTGGCGATATGAAGCGGCTTAATAATGCGCAGCGAAATAAAGAGATAATAAACAACGATTCCGATCGCTAATACAATAAGCGTAATGATAATGATTTCATAAATTACTCCGTTGATTTCTTGATCAATCACGCTTTTAGGAATTCCAAGAAAAAACATGCCGATAATGTTTCCGTCTCCGTCTTTAATCGGCAAATAACTTGTGACATATGTACGCCCTAAAACGTCTGCTTGACCGATGTAATCATGACCTTGTTCCAGCACTTTTTTGACCACTTCGCTCGATGCTTTTGTTCCTACTTGTCTTTCTCCATCTTTTTCGACTGTCGTCGTTACGCGTTCATCGCCAAGAAAAATGGTAGTATCGGCGTGAACTTCTCGCTTAATGTAATCCACCAATTCGTAGTTTTCACTTACTTTTGTGACCCCTTTGTATAGTTCGCCATCTTTCACTTGCCAATCTCCATAATGCTTGGCATCGATTAAATCTAAAGCGAGCTTTGCGTTCGTCGTAATGACCTGCTGAGTAATTAATGATTGGAATCGGAAATAAATGACGGCGATAATAATTGCAAGCATAACGACGACGGTCAGCGCACCAATCGAAATAATTTTTCCACGCGTTTTCATTGAAGTCCCCCTCTTCTTTGTGAAAAAATGAGCATTATTATTTTATCAGAAAATATAAGCCTGTACAGTGATTTTCTCCCTATCTTTACAAAATTTCTGAGGAGGAACGGTTGCCTTTAGACAAAACGAATACCGTCAAGATAATTAAAACACCGCCAATGGCTTGAAAAAATCCGAACGATACGTGTAAAAAAACGATGGACGTAATGACCGCTGACAACGGTTCGAAGCTTGAAAGAATGCTTGATTCTGTTGGAGATAGGTGGCGAATGCTTTCGATAAAAAGCAAAAACGCGAGCAATGTACCGAAAACAATCACAAAAATGATGAGAAGAAATGTATCTAATCCCCATTCAGCGGAAGGTTTCAGCCAGGATGAGGAAAATAACCCCATCACCCCGCCGCCAATCACCATGCCCCAGCCAACAACAATGAATGAGGACCAGTTTTTCAATAAAGCTGCGGATGTTAGCGTATAAAACGCTAATGCGATCCCTGAAAGGATTCCCCAAATAAACGAGATGAACGAAACGCTTAAACCTTCAATGGCTCCGTTCGTCAGTAAAAGAAACGTTCCGATCAGCGCAAATCCAACGGCAAACCAAATCGGTTTGGACGGTTTCCTTTTTTCTTTCATAAGCGAATATACGACGATGTAAACAGGTGCTAAATATTGCAGCAATGTGGCAGTCGCCGCATTGCCTGTTTCGATCGAAGCGAAATATGTATATTGCACACCAAGCATTCCAAAAATGCTAAATAACAATAAACGCAAACGACTTTCGCGCTTGCGCCAAATGGCTAACAGCGAAATTCCTTTCCAAGCGGCCATCAACAATAACAGAATCCCCGCTACTAGCATGCGAATCACAACCAGTCCGTCCGCTGTCATTTCTTTTTCTTGAAATAGCACTTGAGCTGCCGTTCCCGATACCCCCCATAACGTAGAGGCAATGAGCACCATCCATAATCCCTTTGTACGCGTAGACATTTTTTCAGCCTCTCCCTTTTTTATTTTTGAATATTTGGTTTTTATGTAAAAAACAAGGCGCGATCAAGCACCTTGTTTTTCGTTTAATCGAAATTGACGAATAAATTCGTTCAACTGCTCGCTTAGCTCGGTTAAATGCGCAGCTGATTGAGAGATTTTCTGAATAACTTTGAATTGTTCATGAACGGATGCGGAAATTTCTTCAGACGATGCCGAAGTTTGCTCAGCAACAGCCGAAATCGTCGATGTAGCATCAATGAATTTTTTGGCAATTTGTTCAATTGTATCCAACTGTTGACTGCTTGCCTCAATCGCCTTAATAATATGGTTCACAGCAGACGAAATATTGGTAAATTGTTTTTCCGTATCTTGAACGGCTTGGTTTAACTGTTCAGAAATAGAAACGGTTTGCGACATCGTCATGACCGTTGCTTCCGTTTGCTGTTCGATTCCTTGAATCATACGTTGAATTTCTGCCGTTGACTCATTCGTCGCCTCGGCTAGTTTGCGCACTTCTTCCGCTACGACCGCAAATCCTTTGCCGTGCTCTCCTGCTCGCGCTGCTTCGATGCTCGCATTAAGCGCCAGCAAGTTTGTTTGAGAAGCAATTTGCTCAATCGTTGTGACGATGTTGGCAATCTCTTTTACTTTCGCATACAGGCTCGTAACGCCAACACTAATTTCATTAGATGAATCAACCGATGCTCGATTCGCCTCTTGAAGGGTCATGACTTGTTTCTGCCCGTTTTCTACAGCTTCAGAAACGTGCTGGGTTAAATCGAGCACTTGCTTATTTTGTTGCAGCAAATGATCAAGCGCAGAAGCCAGCGAATCCGTTTCATTGTTTAGTCCTTCAAGCTCAGAAGCTAGCGAAGTGTTTCCATTCACGATTTCTTGAATCGCCCGATTCATTTCCTCGCTTGCGGCTGTTGTTTCTTCACTTAAAGCGGATAGCTCCACAGACGAATCCGAAACTTTTTTACCTGTCTCTTGCATATGGCTCACTAATGTTTGCAAGTTTTGAACCATCGTCGTAAATGCAGAAACGAGTTGACCAATCTCGTCATCCGTTTTATAGCGAATCGGTTCAATCTCCAAATTTCCCGCAGCTACACGGCTCATCGCTTGCTGCAATTGTTCTAGCCCTCTCATTTTTCTGCGAACAAAAAAATAAAACATACCCAGACCAATAACAGAAATGAGTACCATTAACGCCATCCCAATTTCGATCCATTGCCGTTTCTCATCCAAATATGCGACTCCTCCTGATGTTGTTGTCAAAACAATGAGGATCGCTGCAACGAAAACAACAAGTTGAACTGAAATTCGTTTCATAAACAACCTCCTATCTATTATGCTCTCTTACATTGGATGACATTTACTTTACCATTGTATTACAATATAGGAATTTATTCGACATACGTCAACAAATTTTCACAAAATTGAAAAACAAAACTTCAAAATTATGCTGAGTTTTGCTCATAACGATTTTTGATCGTTCCTTTTTTCAGCGATACATAAAAAATAATGAAGAGTGATAACGCCCCGAAGATCAGCACCATTTTTTGCAGCCCAATCGTATCAAGCAAAAAGCCCGAACTCAAAAGCACCACTTGAAACATGACACGATCCAACATATTTTTAAACGAGAAAAAACGACCGTGATACTCTTTAGCGATATTGGTTTGGAAAATAGTCGCTGTGATTGGAAAAAAGCAACCAACGGCCATTCCAAAAAGACCAAATGATAGAATAGACGCGATTTTAATGTCTGCAAAATACAGCGATAAATGAGCAAACGCAATCATGATCGCAAATACGTACATCCATCTGACAAATCGCTTATCGTCTGTGATGCGCTTGACGATGAAAGCGCCGATTAAAAAGCACGTACCTTCGATTGTGTAGAGCCATCCTTTAATGGATGGATCATGCTGCAATTCACTAATGTTGATGACCATTAAATTAAATCCGCCAATAAATAATTGCGGGACAAAGGTTAACAAAATGGCTATGTACACAATGGGAACGTTGCGTAGAATAGGGATCACTTCTTTAAATCCTTGTTTTGTTTCCTGCTTGGAAGACGACGATATTTTATTTTCTTTCACTGTTAGGAAAAAGGTTGAAAGAAACAGGAGAGCATAGGCAATCATGGCTCCGATGTATAGCGAATATAAACTCATTACAACGAGCAAAGCACCGCCGAATGCAGTACCAAAAATGCGCGCCATCGTTGCAACGTTCATATGAATCCCATTCATCGCCAGCAATTCTTTTTCAGCAACCACCAACGGAATCGTTGCTTGTAAAGCTGGAAAATAAAAAGCTGCCGCTATTTGAATGGAAATCATAAAACAAACCATCCAAAAAATCGACTCGTACTTCAAAGCAAGCAACATAAAAACAACGCTAAACATTCGTCCCGCACCGGCATAAAGAAGAACTTGTTTCTTTTGATATGTATCGATGACTCTGCCAGCAAGAGGGCCGACCATCACCCCTGCCAGCAATCCCGAAAACAAAATAAGCGATTTTAAGAAATCGGAAGGAACATATGTTTGTAAAAATTCCAAGTTGCCGATAATTCCAAGCCACAATCCGACTCCAGCAATAAACTCACCGCCTAAAACAAGCCATACATTGCGATTTTTCCACATATTAAGAAAATTCCTCCATATTCTGAAAGATGATGTATGATTTTACCATAAATCCGATTCTTCATAAACAAAAAAATGAAATGCCCGCCACTCCGCAGTGAGGGCAGGCTACTAATGGTTAGAAATCGAAGTTATCCGGGTCAGGACCGATTCGCTCATCTTTGTTGAGCGCATCAATTTTTTCCATATCTTCAGCAGTTAGTTCGAAGTCGAAAAGATCTGCATTTTCTTTTATGCGATGTGGTTTGACCGATTTTGGAATCGTGACGACCTCGTTTTGCAAATCCCAGCGAAGAATGACTTGAGCTGGAGATTTTCCGTATTTCTTGCCGATTTCGATTAAAGTTGGATCATCCAATAATTTTCCTTGCATAAGCGGTGACCATGCTTCCAATTGAATGCCGTGTTTTTTGCAAAACGCATGAAGTTCTTTTTGGGAAAGGCGCGGATGGTACTCCACTTGATTGACCATCGGCTTAATTTCACAATCAGCCATAAGGTCTTCTAAATGATGGATTTGGAAATTACTCACACCAATCGCGCGTACTCTTCCCTCTTTGTACAGCTTTTCCAGCGCTTTATATGTTTCTTTGTATTTTCCTTTTACAGGCCAGTGGACTAAATATAAATCCACATAATCGAGACCCAGCTTTTGCAAGCTCGTTTCAAACGCTTGCAGCGTCGTTTCATATCCTTGGTCGGAGTTCCATACTTTTGTTGTGATAAAGATCTCTTCTCTTGGGACACCTGATTCTTTAATTGCTTGGCCAACCCCTTCTTCGTTTTTATAAATCGCCGCTGTGTCAATGTGACGATACCCGATTTCAAGCGCTGTTTTTACCGCACGGATCACTTCTTCTCGATCTTCCATTTTCCACACGCCTAAACCGAGCCATGGCATTTTTACGCCATTATGTAATGTCGCACAATCTTGCAAACTATTCTGCAAAATCTTCATTTTTTCTCTCCCTTTCCAAGTTTATACATATCTATTATGCTCAAAGACTGATAAAAATGCAAAGCATTCTAGTATATATGATAAGCTTAATTTTTCCGACATAAACAAGCTTTTCTGCCACTTCTCCGAACGAAAACGCCATCAGACAAATGAATTTGTCTGTCATGCGTTTTACGTTCGGAATCGGCATGCTAGAAGCATGCCGGGCGGCAAGATTTTTCTTGCCGCCTATGGCAGAAAAGCAGCCTTTCTATTCATGATGAGATATGTCGGAAACTCAACTTGAATCTATATAAATGAAAAAGCGCCAAAGCTATCGCTTTATGATTGCAATCCGTTTTTTATCCATTGCGCTACTTGTATCGTTCGTTTTGTTTGATATTTAACGGCTGCTTCCACATTTTCGACCATCTTTCCGTTTTGATCGACAGTGACGCTGGTGCCGTATGGGTTACCTCCTGCCGCGAAGATGGATGGATCCGTGTAACCCGGCGTAACAACAATCGCCCCCCAATGGTACATCGTTGTATATAACTGCAAAATCGTTTGTTCTTGTCCGCCGTGTGGATTGCTTGCTGATGCCATCGCACTGACGACCTTATTCGCAAGCTTTCCTTGGAACCAAAGACCACCTGTCGTATCTAAAAATTGCTTTAATTGCGAAGGAACGTTTCCGAAACGCGTTGGTGTGCTGAAAATGATCGCATCTGCCCATTCTAAATCATTCAATGTGACGGTCGGCACATCTTTTGTTGCCTCCACATGCGCCTTCCACGCCGGGTTCGATTCAATCGCTTCTTGCGGCGCAAGTTCAGGAACTTTTAACACTTTCACTTCATTGTATGAATGATCACCTATTTTCATTCTTTATCGCCGCATCGTTTTCCTGACCGATGCGGCGATAAAGATTAAAGTAAAAAGGCTGACCGTTTTGGCCAGCCTTATTCAATCTCTCCTTCCCAATTCATCATGCCGCCGATCATGTTTTTCACTTGAAATCCGCGCTCTGAAAGCCATTCACACGCCAAAGCGCTGCGTCCGCCTGAATGGCAAACGACAATATATGTTTTGTCGCGATCCAGTTCGTTTAGTCTTGTGAGCAGTTGACCGAGCGGGATGTGAAGGGCGTTTGGAATTTTTCCTAATGCTACTTCATGCGTTTCGCGAACATCTAACACTTCTACGTTTTCTTGCTGACGCAATGTTTCTACTTCTTGCGGTAAAATATTTTCGAACACAAAAATCCCCCTATTTCACACTTGAGTATAATTTATAGCCGCCATCTAAGTTTTTCGCGCGGAATCCGTTTTCAGTTAAAATGCGAGCCGCTAAATATCCGCGCAAACCGACTTGACATGTAATGTAAATCGTTTGATCTTTTGGCAATTCATGAAGCCGATCGCGCAAATCATCAAGCGGAATGTTCACAGAACCAGGGATGGCTCCGAGCTTTTCCAATTCTTTCGGTGTGCGTACATCAATCAGCAATCCGCCATTTGCGACAATGTCATCAATTTCGTGCCATTGAACCGTTTCGACCATGCCGTCTAAAATATTGGACGCCACATATCCAGCCATGTTGACCGGATCTTTCGCTGAAGAGAATGGCGGTGCATACGCAAGCTCTAAATCAGGTAAATCGTATACCGTTAAACCGCCTTTGATTGCAGTGGCGATCACATCGATTCGTTTGTCAACTCCATCTTTCCCAACGGCTTGTGCGCCGTAAATGCGCCCTTCGCGATCAAAAATCAGTTTTAACGTCATTTGTGTCGCGCCTGGATAGTAACTTGCATGGCTCATTGGATGAACGTGTACGACTTCATAAGAAATGCCGTGTTGTTTAAGCACTTTTTCATTTAATCCCGTTGCCGCAACGGTTAAATCAAAAATTTTCGCGATGGATGTGCCCAGCGTTCCATTATATTTCACATCGCGGCCGTTAATATAATCGGCAACGAGACGGCCTTGGCGATTGGCAGGCCATGCAAGCGGAACGAACGTTTCAAAGCCGTGAACATAGCTTTTTACTTCAATCGCATCGCCGATCGCAAAAATGTTTGGATCGGATGTTTGCAAATGTTCATTGACTTTGATCGCACCGCGAATGCCAAGTTCAAGCCCTGCCTCTTTCGCCAATTGACTTTCCGGTTGCACCCCGATCGCAAGAATAATCATATCGGTATCAATTGTTCGGCCGCTTTTTAAGACGACGCGGCGCCCTTCGTTTTCAAATGCTTGAACACCGTCTTCTAAAATCAAATCGATGCCGTGCTCTTTCATATGTTTATGGACGATGGCGGCCATTTCATAGTCAATCGGCGCCATTACTTGATTCGCCATTTCAACAAGGGTGACGTGAATGCCGCGCTCCGTTAAGTTTTCCGCCATTTCGACGCCAATGAAGCCGCCTCCGATGACAACCGCCCGTTTTGGCTTTTCATTGTCAACAAACGAACGAATGCGGTCCGTATCTGGAACGTTGCGCAATGTAAAGAGCGCTTTTGCTTCCTCGATTCCCGGAATCGGCGGAACGATCGGTTTTGCTCCTGGCGATAAAATGAGGACATCATACGATTCTTCATATTCTTCATTTGTCCGCAAGTTTTTCACCGTTACCGTTTTCCGGTCGCGATTAATTTTTGTCACTTCGCTTAAATTGCGGACATCGATTCGGAAACGTTTCGACATTCCCTCGACAGTTTGCACGAGCAATTTGCTGCGCTCTTGAATGACATCTCCAATGTAATACGGTAAACCGCAGTTAGCGAAAGAAATATATTCTCCACGCTCAAACATGACAATTTCGTCTTTTTCGCTTAAACGGCGCAAACGGGCCGCTGCCGTAGCCCCGCCTGCTACCCCGCCGACAATCACGATTTTTTTCATGATACTCCCTCCTGTTTATACAAATACCTGTAACCGTATTATATCAGACGGCCATGAAGACAAATTTGAACAGTTAATGACATTTTAACAATTTCCACTCATGAACTTGTTCGCTTTTTTCTATATAATATCCTTCTACATGAAACCGGCAGCGTTTCAATAAGCGGATGGCCACATTCTTTTCAAGCGCATTCGAAGCGATCACCACAATCGGTTTGTTTGACAAAATGTGGCGATTTCTTTTGAAATAAGCAAGCGGCAGGCGAATCGCATCCGGAATAATCGGAGTTTCGGTGTAATCGCGCACATCCAGAAAAACGGCTTCTTTGGGATCCATTGTTTTCAGCTCATCGAACGAAAATGACTTGACATGACATACAGGAACGTATCGTTTGTATAAACTATATAACAACAATAAAAAGGCGATTGCGTACACCATGTTTCCTTCCCTCCTGTAACCATCATACCCTAATAGGTATAAAAAATCAACGAGAAAAGAGCTGATGGTTTCGTCAGCTCTTTTTCATTGACAATAAACGCTGTTTTAACTGCTCTTCCATTTCGACGAGTTCGCGTTCGACTTGTTGGCGTCTCATGCGTCCTTCTTGTTGAATTCTTAACGTTTCTTCAAGCGTTGTCACTAAATTTTCTTGCGTTTTCTTTAACGTTTCAATATCAACAAGCCCGCGCTCATTTTCTTTTGCCGCTTCGATGCTGTTTATTTTTAGCATTTCTGAATTGCGTAAAAGCAGTTCATTCGTTGTTTTCGTTACTTCTTTTTGCGCTTCTAGAGCTTTCTTTTGTCGAAGCATCGTTAAAGCGATCACGATTTGGTTTTTCCAAAGCGGAATCGCTGTTAAAATGGAAGATTGGATGCGTTCGACTAACGTCTGGTTCATATGTTGAATCATCCGAATTTGCGGCGCCGTTTGAATTGTAATTTGCCGGCTTAATTTTAAATCGTGAATCCGCTTTTCGAGCCGATCCGCAAATTGGATAAGGTCGTTTACTTCTTGGACATCCATTTGATTTTGTGATTGCGCCGCTTTCTTCTCCAGCTCAGGAATCGTTTTTGTCCGCAATTCTTCTAATTTCAATTCCGCTGCTGCAATGTAAATGTTGAGCGCATCGAAATACTCTTTATTTTTTTCATATAATGTTTCTAACATCATAATATCGCGAAAAAGCACTTGACGATGCTTTTCTAATTGGTCAGCAATTTTGTCAATTTCAACACCGAGTTTTTGATATTTGGATAATACCGCTTGAACGGAATTGGTCACAGATTGAAACAGCCGAGCGAAAAATCCGCTTTTTTGCGGTGAAAAATCGTCTACGTTCACTTCCTTAATTTTCGTCATTAATTCATGAATAATCTCCCCAACAGGGCCCGCATCTTTCTTTTGAACGTGGTTTAAAATCGAATGTGAAAAACGCGACAGCTCCGCCTGTGCCGCCACTCCGTACTGCAAAATCGCCTGATGATTGCGCGGGTCAATTTGTTCAGCAAGCGCAATCGCTTTTTGGCGATGTTCTTCTTTTAGCGTATCAATGAGTTTTTGCGGCTTTGCTTCCTCTTCTTTTACTTCAGCAATTTCACCAAACGGATTGGCTAGTAAAGCGTCAACAGAGCTTGTCCAAAGCATTTCATCGTTTTTGTTCATGTTTTTCTCGCTCCTTTCGTAAGTCGATCGTGATCGTTTTTCTCTCCTCTAGCGAAAGGGGACGATCATTTGGCAGCGTATGTTTCAATACTTTGATCTCGGTTTCTAAATCGAACAAGTCCCCTTCAAGCATGTCCAATAATTGATTTTCAGCTGTTGAAATCATTGTATCAATCATTGTTTCAGCTTCGCGAATCGCCTTGCGTATGTCATCGTTGCGCACAGGTTGCTTTGTCAAGTATACGTATTTTTCAACAATCGTCACAATTGAATCGAGCGTCGTGTTGAAAAACGATTGCGCCGCACGAAAGCGACTTGGCTCCTGCTCAGCCGCATCGATCATTTTTTGACAAACGTTGTAAAGCCGGGATAGCTTATACCACATGGCGAGCGAACGAATGCGAAAGCGGCTTTGCCCGATGCGGCGCACTTTTTTACGTGCTTCTTTTAATTGTTGCCGCCGATACGTTCGTTCATCTTTGAGCGGCTCTTTCCAAACGGTAGGAGCTTCTTTTCGTTTCATATAAAATGAGATTCCATAACCGACACCGCCGCCGAATAGAATTGACAGCAAAAATGGCCAATCAAACGCAAAAAACGCAAGCAAAGTTCCAGCGATTCCAACGTTCCATGCCACAAACCACCGCCACATCGTACGCAACAGCCGTTTCATCTTTTTTCCTCCTAGTCGTTATGATACTTCATTGTACTACGTTTTTTTCCAAAATGAAAATGATGACTATACTACGATGAAAAGGCTTTTTTCGTTTCATTTTCTTGAAAAAAGATGAATAAGACAAAGGGAAGATCGAATATACGGTATAGAAGAGTCATAGAGGAGGCGCACCCATGAAAATAGACTGGCCATGCATAGCATTTGTTTCGATTTCGCTTTTGCAAGATTATCTTTGGCTCATGAACGCTCCACGCATTTATTATTGGGATGCAGACCATGACAAAGCGGCGTAAGGGGGGAACCAAATGAATGAAACGATGAGCGTCATCGGTCAAGGGGAGGTACACGCAAAACCCGATACGGTCATCATTACACTTGGAGTCAAAACGGAGCATCGCAACGCGAAAGAAGCCGTTTCCGAAAATGCAGCGCGTTCTCAAGCGATGATTCAAGCGCTTAAACAAATTGGGATCGATGAAAATGACATCGAGACGGTCTCGTTTTCGCTTTATCCGAAATATGATTATACAGCTGGAGCGCCGCAAATCATCGGCTACGAAGTCGAACATCTTTTCGATATTACGGTACGGCAAGTACAAAACGCAGGAGCCATTTATGAAACGGCTACCGAAAACGGAGCGAACGTGGCACGAAACATTCAATTTGTTTTAAAAAATGCGAATCCTTATTACCAGCAAGCGTTGGCGCAAGCAGTGAGAAATGCACGGGAAAAGGCGGCGACGATCGCCCGAACGCTCGGTGTCCTGCTTTACGAAACTCCATTTCAAGTAAAAGAAACATCAACGGTTCCGAGTGTGAAACGAATGGCGCAAACCGCCGTTCTTGCCGAAGGGGCACCGCCCATTCAAGCGCAAGAAGTGACGATCAGTGCCACCGTTCAAGCGGTGTTCGCTTATCATTCCGAACGATTTTAAGGCACGGTGCAGCGACCGTGCCTTCTATTTTAACTGAAACGAAATGATTTGAATTCGTTCTCCTCCAAATAAAGAAACATGTTTCGTTTGTTGAATATCTCCTTTGACAGCTTTCACTTCGTATAGACCTGGCAAGTATGTTCCGACTTTTCCCGAAAACGCTTCTGTTTCCGTTTTGTGCACATTCGTTCCATTGACGAAAATGCTCACCCCTTTTTCATCGACTTGAACATAAAGGGTATAGAGCGCTGGTTCAAATACGTACTGCCCTTCATACAGTTTCATTAAGAAAATCGGTGGAGTTGACGTTAATCCTTTTATGTAAACATGATCGTCACGCTGTTTTTCCAAATCGCGGCGAATCTTGTCATATCCGCTCGGATGCTTTTCCAAATAAGCAAAGAGCGGATCCAATTGCTCTTTTTTTATTTTTTTCCCCGGCAGGTAAACAAGCTGTTCTAATTCCTCCATATCTTTTTCCCGCAACGCTTCTTCTAATTTTTCAATCGCCCGCTGCGCGCTTTTTCCTTCGCTCATCGAACCCCATAACCAGATGGCGACACACGTGCTAACAACGAATGCAAACAGTGACCATGCGATTACTCGCTTTTGTTTTCGTCGTTCGCTTCGTGTCATCGCTCCGTCGTTTAGACCCCCTTGTATTGGTTGTTTCACATACTTCCCCTCTTTTTTTATCGTTTCTACTTCTATATGTATTTTGTTGGAAGAGAAAATATGTGAAAAATTGCACTACTAAATTATTATATTAATATAAATAAAAACATGTCTATGAACGACGCTCGAATGTAACCGCTTCCCAATGTTTCCAACGAACTTTTCTTGCGTAAAAACCGTGTTTTCTTAATGACTTGCTAAGCAAATGATTGAACAGCCCATGTCCAATGACGACAACATGTCCATTGGCTGCATGATTGACCAGCGTTTCTGCTGCTTGTTTCGCCCGCTGCTTTGCCTTTATATACGGCTCGTCTCCAAAACCGATCAGCCATAGAAAACGCATGATCAAAAACCAAAGAAAAAGAGGATACTTCCCTTTCAACCATTTTGGCGGATCAGGAAGCGGCACTTCAGAAAACAATGCGCTTTGTTCGATGGGGCACGATGGACATAAAAGTTCCGCAGAATGGCGCGAGCGAAGGAGAGGACTGACAAAAAGAATCGAAGCATCTCTTGCCTTTTCCCTCGTCGCCATCGGGATGTCGTCATCTTCACACACGCCAGAAGCATCATATCGTTCAATCCATTCGCAAAATTGCTCACGCGTTAACCATCCTCGCTTTGTCCACACAGACCGTCCGTGACGAATGAGTGTAATGTTCATTTCAGCCTCTCCCTTTCAAAACGTTGAAACATGATCCAATATAGCCATGCGCTTAAAAAAGCAAGAATACATAAGAGGAAGAAGGTCCAACGGTGCGCAAACGGCAAGCTTAACGCCAACGGAGCAATCATCCGTCCGAGCGTAAATCGCAAGCTTGCGGCAGCGAAGTATTGCCCGCGCATTTCTTCAGGGGCCAATTTGGCAATAAACGTTTGTTGGAGTCCAACCGCCATCAACTCCGCAAACGTAAATAAAACGATTAATAACATCATCACAAGCAAAGATGTTGTTTGACCGAAAAGGAAAATCGCGATGCCATAAAAAACAGACGATAACACAAATACCCATTTCTCTTTGTAATGTTCCATCCATTTTGTCACCGCAACGGTAAACAATGCTACCAATAATCCGTTTTCAGCAATAAGCACGCTAAACGCTTTTTCACCGCTTAATGTAAGCGACCAATCTCCAATCGTAAACAGCGTTTGATGATGAACAACTTCTTTTATATATACAGGAATTAAAATATCAAGCTGCATAAACGTTTGTGCAACGAGCACACCAGCGATAATAAACAATAAAAATACGCGATCGCGCGCAATAATCCGATAGTTTTTGAATTGTTCGGCTAAAAACGTATACCACTTACCATGCACTTGACGCCGATGCGGTGCTGTTTCACGCAAATAAATGAGAAGCAACGTTGCCATGATCATGCAAAAAACGCCTGCTAACAAAAAGAGATAAAAACGATATGTAGGATAAAATACTCCGCCGATGAGCGGACCGATGACGACCATCACATTATGGAACGTATAAAACACCGCAAACACCTTGCTTTGCTCCTTTTCAGGAACTACATCCGCAACCATCGCTTGACTTGCCGGCCAATAAAGCGAACCGAACGTTCCGATCAACGTAAAACATACAAAACTTAAAATGGAAGAATAAAAAAAGGGCGAATTGACGAGAGCGAATAAAAAAAACGCCGCCGCTTGCCCGTACGCCGCCAACACCATCATTCGTTTCCGACCAAACCGATCGGCACAATAACCGCCAAGCAAATTGGCAATGACAGAAAACAATTGTGAAATAACAAGCAACCATCCCGCCTTTCCTTTTCCGAATGCCTCGGAAAAATAAATGGCGATGAATGGGAAAATCATCCAAAATGTAACCCCCATCAGCGACTCGCCGATCAGGCGAATGTGTAAATTACGATCCCAATCACGTATCCGCACACACGCTCACCTCTCTATTGATCAATGATTTTATTATTATACCATTTTTTCTAAAAAAGACCATTATGATTTTGATGTAATTGTTTTTCAAAATAGGCTATTTTCATTGATAAAAAATGATTGATTTATTTTCAGAAAAATAAGAAAATATAATAAAATCCTTTAAAGGAAGTGGGCATAGTGAAAATAGTAAAAACGTTAAAAAACGTTGTCCTGTCTTATGTGACGGTACTCGTTGTTCTTGCGTTGCTTCCTGCTTTTCTTATTACCAATGACATCAGCTTAATTGAAGAAATGATTGCATCATTGAATAAATGAACAATCTCCCGCTTGTTTAACAAGTGGGAGATTGCCGTTTTTGCAGCCATTTTCCGATGAGGCCGTGCTTTGGCGAAAAGAAGAATGTGAGCGTAAATAGCACTCCAGAAGCGACGGCCATCGAACCAGAAATCGATACATTCAGCCAAGCAGCAAAGATGTAGCCAATGAACGAAGAAAGAACGCCAAACAGTGCGCTTAAGACGAGCATGATGCTTAAACGATCCGTCCATAAGTAGGCGGTGGCACTTGGTACGATCAACATGGCAACCACTAAAATCGCTCCGACGCTATCAAATGAAGCAACCGTTGTTAACGATAACATCCCCATTAAAACATAATGAATGAATAACACAGGGATACCAAGCGTCATCGCCATCTCAGGATCAAATGAACTGATTTTTAATTCTTTGTATCCGACGATGATCACAAATAGGTTCACGATCAAAACGAAGCCAAGAAGCCAAACCGCTTTGGGCCCGAGGGTGACTCCGTTTATCTCGAGCACATCCCACGGCACAAACGCAATTTCTCCCATCAACGCATGTTCGACGTCCAAATGAACGCGATCCGCAAATAAAGAAATGAGAATGACACCGACGGCGAACAATGCGGTAAACACAACACCGATCGCCGCATCGGCTTGCACGCCGCTTTGATGCAAGAACTGAACGAAAAAAGCCGTTAACAAACCGACGATGAGCGCACCAATGAGCATCGAAGGTCCTTGAAGTTGATGGCTGACTAAATAGGCCCCAACAATGCCAAGCAATACGCTGTGGCTAATCGCATCGGAAAGCATCGCCATTTTACGCAAGACGAGAAACGTTCCAACAAGTCCGCAATTCACACCGACAAGAGCACCTGTCAACAAAATCCATGCGGTATAGCTCATCGACTCACCTCCGAGCGACGAATGGGTTGACTGACACCGTTTTTGTGAGATCCAGCGACACGCTTGATCCCTTTTTCTGTTAAATACCAACTTTCTTGTTCTTTCCGAACGAATCCTCTTTTTTCTAACCATTTGAGATAACGATGATCCTTTATTTCAATTCGTCCTTGTTCATACAGTTGTTTCAGTACATGCTCGTAGCGCAAACGATGCAGACGAATCGCTTTGCTGAATAAGCCGCGCTTTGGTGCAAATAAGAAGGAAAAAAGGAAAAGGATTGTCGCGGCAACGATAATGAGCGGCCCTGTCGGCATTCCCGTTGCAAGCATGCTTAAATACGTGCCGATCACACCAGAAAGAGCACCGAACAAACCAGCTAAAACGACCATCCAACCGAGTTTTTCCGTCCAATAGCGGGCTGCTAATGCCGGAGTAATTAAAAGCGCCGACATCAGCACAACCCCAACCGCCTGCAAACCTGTCACAACAACGGCAACGATTAAAAACATGAGCACGCCATTTAACAGTGACACTGGCAAACCGAGACCGAGCGCAAACGCAGGGTCAAACGTAATCAGTTTAAACTCTTTAAAAAAGAGAGCGATGAGCGCAATTAACGTCAATGTAACCGCACTTAACACTTTCACATCGCTTTCAACGAGCGAAGCCGCTTTCCCAAATAAAAAATCGTTAATGCCGCTTTGGTTTCCTTGACTGTGCTGATTAATGAACGTCAATAGCACGATGCCAATTCCGAAAAAAACCGATAAAATGAGCCCAATCGCGGTATCTTCTTTCACCCGGGTGAAACGGACAATTTGTTGGATGAAAAACGTTGCCAAAAGCCCTGATAACGCTGCACCGATAAAAAAGAGAAAAAGCGACTTTTCTTTGTAAAGAAGAAACGCTAAACAAACACCAGGAAGCGCCGCATGCGCCATCGCATCGCCAAGCAAACTTTGCTTTTTCAAAAGGGCAAAGCTGCCGATCATGCCGCTAGCAAGCCCAAGCAAAAACGTGCTTGTAAATACCCATTGCACATTTGCATCCATCGCTACTCACCTCACGACATGTTGCGGGGAAAGAAACGCAAGCTTTCCGCCGTACGTTTTTTGTAAATTCTCATACGTAAATACCTCTTCCGTCGGACCAGCGGCGATCACTTGCTTGTTTAAAAGCAGCACCCAGTCGAAATAATCGCGCACCGTTTGCAAGTCGTGATGAACAACGAGCACCGTTTTTCCTTTTGCTTTTAATTCGTTTAATAATTCGATGATCGCCTTTTCCGTTGCGGCATCGACGCCGACAAACGGCTCATCCATCAAGTAGATCGACGCATCTTGCGCCAGTGCACGCGCTAAAAAAACACGCTGTTGTTGTCCGCCGGAAAGCTGGCTAATTTGCCGTTTCGCATATGAGGTCATTCCGACTTTTTCTAAACATTGCATCGCCACCGCCACATCTTCTTTGCGCGGGCGTTTCCATAACCCAATGTGACCGTATCGTCCCATGAGGACCACATCAAGCGCATTCGTCGGAAAATCCCAATCAACTGAACCGCGCTGCGGAACATAGCCGACAAGATGGCGTTGCTGTTTATACGGTTTTCCGTAAATAGAGATATCGCCTTTCACGCGCGGAATTAAATCTAAAATCGCCTTCATTAATGTGGATTTTCCTGCTCCATTTGGTCCGATAATGCCAATCAATTTCCCTTCTGGCACGGAAAAAGAAACGTCTTCTAACACCGCTTGGCGCTGATAAGCGACCGTCAGCTGATTGACTGTTAATGGCTTCATGCTCATCCCTCCTACTTCAGTGATTTTACGATCGTTTCAACGTTATGACGGTACATTCCGACAAACGTTCCCTCTTCCGTTCCTTTCTCGCCGAGCGCATCAGAAAAGAGTTCACCGCCAATTTTCACATCGTGACCGCGCTGTTTCGCTCCTTCGACAACCGCTTGAATCGCTTTTTTTGATACGCTGCTCTCTACAAACACCGCTTTAATGTTCCGTTCAACAATCGTATTGACGAGCTCTTGCACGTCTTTTAATCCATATTCCGCATCGGTGCTCAACCCTTGCAATCCGATTACTTCCATGTCGTATGCGCGCCCAAAGTAGTGGAACGCATCATGTGCGGTGATCATAACGCGCTGTTGTTTCGGAATGGAGCCGATCTCTTTTTGCGCTTCCTGTTTTAACTTTGTCAATTGCGCCATATACGCTTCCGCATTTTTCTCATAATCTTCTTTATGCGCTTTGTCAAATTCAATGAGTTCATCGCGCACCGCTTTCACTGCATACGACCATAAATCAAGATCAAACCAGACGTGCGGATCGTACGTTCCATCATTTTCAATGAGCTTTTCTTTCGGAATCGCTTCAGCCACGGCAACCACTTTTTTTTCTTTTTCCATCTTCTCGAAAATTTCGCCCACTTTTCCTTCTAAATGAAGACCGTTATAAAAAATCAAATCAGCTGAACTTAACTTTTGGATATCCCCTTGCGACGCTTTGTATAAATGCGGGTCAACTCCCGGTCCCATGAGCGCCTCGACATGGACGTGATCACCGCCGACATGTTCAACAATATCGGCAATTTGGCCCGTGGTAACCGTAATGTTTATTTTGTCACCCACGTTTTTTTCATTGCTGCATCCAAATAAGAAAAATATGCAAACCAAACTTATCCACCATTTTTTCATTTTTCTCCTCCTTAAAGTTGTACAGAGATATAAAAGTTTCCTCAATGCAACTTTTTGACCAAAAAATCGTTTGCTTCGCCTATCGTATGCAACCACATAAAAATCGTGCATAGATGGAACAAGCAAACAATAATTCTTTCATCTAAAAAAGTTTCTCTAGTGCAACTTTCATTTTTATCTTATTCTTTTATTTCCATTGTGTCAAATTATTTTTTTCGACGTGTTTTTATCTTTTATTTCACTATTTACATATATTTCAAAAAGTGATATCATATAAATATCAAAATAAAATAAGAGGTGAAAAAAATGAAAGAAACAAAAGCATGGTATGTGAACGGGTTTGTCGGGATTTTATTGATCGCGATTCTAGCAGCAGGAGCAGCTTGGAAAGCAATCATGGAAAAGGAAATTTTCTTACCGATTGTTTTCGGTCTTGCTGCCGTTGTACTGGCAAGCGGCATAACAATTGTTCAACCAAATCAAGCGAAAGTCATTATTTTTTTCGGAAAATATTTAGGGAGCATTCGCGATAGCGGCTTGTTTCTGACTGTTCCGCTTACCATTCACAAAACCGTTTCCTTGCGCGTTCGCAACTTTAACAGCGCGAAATTGAAAGTCAATGACGTGGAAGGAAATCCAATTGAAATTGCAGCCGTTGTCGTTTTTAAAGTCATCGATTCCGCAAAAGCGATATTCGACGTTGACAACTATGAGCAGTTTGTCGAAATTCAAAGCGAAACAGCGATTCGCCACGTTGCGACCAAGTATCCATACGATACGTTTGAAAATGAAGAAATTACGTTACGCGGCAATGCTGACGTTGTTTCAGACGTTCTTGCGAAAGAACTGCAAGAGCGATTGAATGTCGCAGGCGTCGAAGTGATCGAAGCTCGCCTCACCCACCTCGCGTATTCAACGGAAATCGCCAGCGCGATGCTGCAGCGTCAACAAGCGGCAGCCATTTTAGCTGCGCGGAAAAAGATTGTGGAAGGAGCTGTTTCGATGGCGAAAATGGCAATCGAACAGCTTGACAAAGAAGGCGGTTTGCAGTTAGATGAAGAACGAAAAGCCAATATGGTCAACAACTTAATGGTCGCGATCATTTCCGATCGCGGCGCCCAACCGGTCATCAACACCGGAACTTTATATTGATGGTCGTGGAGTGATATGGCAAAAAAGAAAAACTTTCCATTACGAATCGATCCCGCTTTATACGAAGTGATTGAGCGATGGGCGCAAGACGAATTTCGCAGCGTCAATGCCCACATCGAATTTTTGTTGCGCGAGGCCGCCAAACGCGAAGGACGGTTAAAAAAAGAGAAAAAAGAGCAAGAGGGCTGAGTGAATCAGCCCTCTTGCTTTGAGGAAATCGGAAAAAGCAAACACACGGTCGTTCCTTTTCCTTCTTCACTATGAATCTTCATTTTGCCACCATGTGCTTCCACGATTTTAAAACTCACCATTAACCCTAATCCAGTCCCTTTTTCTTTTGTGCTGTAGAACGGTTCACCGAGCGTAGAAAGCCGTTCTTTTGGAATGCCGCAGCCTTCGTCTGTAAAGCAAATAAGAATCGAATCTAGTCGTCTTTTCGCTTCGATCCGCAATATTCCGCCGTTTGGCATCGCCTCAATCGCGTTTTTGATGATGTTGATAAACACTTGTTTCAATTGATTTTCATCGCAATAAAGCGGCGGAAGTTGTTCATCAACGGAACATTGAACCGTCACATGATGCAATAGTGCTTGGCCTTCAAGAAGCTTCATCACATGTTGCAGCATTTCCGATACGTGACTGTATGCCTTTTTTATTGCGTTCGGCTTTCCAAGCAATAAAAACTCATCGACGATTTCGTTTAACCGCTCTAATTCCGCTTCAATAATATCGAAATACGCCTGATTGCGTTCTCCCTCTTTTAAAAGCTGAATAAACCCTTTCAGCGATGTTAATGGATTGCGGATTTCGTGGGCAACCCCCGCCGCCAATTCACCGACAACCGCCAGCTTTTCCGATTTGCGCAACAGTTCTTCCGATTGTTGAATGGAATCGATCATGTAATTGAAGCGTTTTGCGAGCAAACCAATTTCCGTTTGATCGGTTTCGTCTGCGCGAACATGTTTTTTTCCTTTCGCGACCGCTTCCGCCACATCACATAATCGGCGAATCGGATGGACAATTTGATGAGCATAGAGCGCTGTTAAGAGCGATAAAATGAAAAATGCCGCAATAGAAGCAAACCAAAGCGCCTTTTCAAACAACGCATAAGATTTATAAATTTCCGAAACAGGCACTTGCGCAACAACACCCCATTGTAAAATCGGAATATACGCATAGGAAGCAAGCATCGCCACTCCTTCCGTATTGACGACTTCTTCATATCCTGATTGCCCTCGGAGCAATTTTTGTACAACAACATTTTCAGCAACATTATCGCCAATCCGTTTTTTCAATGGATGAGAAATAATGTTCCCGTTGCGATCGACGATGAACGTATAGCCGTGTTCACCTATTCGAAAACTTTGAAAAATGGATTGAAACAGCTTATTTTGTTCAATGCGCATCGATAAGTTGACTACGCGCTCAACTTCATTCCGTTCATTTAAAACAGGAACAGAAATGACGAGTAAATAACGGCCCGTATCAGCGGAGACAACATCGCTGAAGTAAGCTCTTTTCGTTCGCAACGCTTGTTGGAAGTATTCACGCTTGCTTAAGTTATAGTTTAATAGATGGCTTAAGTCATCAGGATAAAATCCTTTCACATATCCGTTCCGATCTAATACTGTAGCGCTATCAATGTAAGGAGAAATTTTAACAATATGTTCAAGCCCTTCTGACCATTGCTTGGCATCGTTCACCCGAAAATGTGGATCGTTTTGCACGTAGTGTTCAAATTTATTTAAATCCTCACCTATTTGGACAATTTGTTCTTTCATTCGCGAAACGGTTTTATCCGTCATGTGCCGATATTGCTCTTTTGTGATTTCAGGCAAAGACATCCGAGCAATTATAAACATTAAAACTAGCAATGCAAAAATAACGACTAAATTAATAATATAAATTTTCCAAAAAATACGTGACCGTATCCAATTCATTTCTCTACTACTCCCTACATCATTCGTTGTAGATTTTTATTATACCATTTATAGCATGGAAATTGTGACATGTTTCATCGTGCACAAAAAAACTCGTTCATGTCAAGAAATGAAGTTAATCACCGATAATGTTTTAATTTTCAAAAAATAATATTTTAATTCATCTCATGTTATAATGATCCAGTACTTATAAGAAAAACATTTGTATTTTTGAGGTGGACAAAATGAAGCAAGCTGAATTAAGAAAAAGCATTGGCTTTGTCGTTGCAACATCGTTAGTCATCGGCACGGTCATCGGTTCCGGCATTTTCATGAAACCGGGCGTTGTCATCGCCGCCGCTGGTGATTCGACAATGGCGCTATGGGCATGGGTCATCGGCGGCATCATTACATTAGCGAGCGGGTTAACGATCGCCGAAGTGAGCGCAAACATTCCGAAAACCGGAGGGCTGTATGCTTATGTAGAAGAGGTGTACGGAAAGTTTTGGGGCTTTTTATGCGGATGGGTGCAAACAATCATCTACGGTCCAGCGGTGATCGGAGCGCTCGGATTATACTTCGGTTCGTTATTTGCAGGGGTGTTTGGTTTTTCAAACCAGACGGAAACATGGATCGGAATTTTAGCTGTTCTTTTTCTTGCGCTCATTAACATACTAGGAACACAATATGGCGGAGCAGTTCAAAGTTTATTAACATTAGCAAAATTGCTACCAATCTTCCTTATTATCGTGTTTGGGATGGTTCAAGGAGATGTGCCTGTGTTCGGAATGGAGAGCGAAAGCAGCCGGGCGATCAGCATGGGCGCCGCTGTGTTAGCGACGCTTTGGGCGTACGACGGCTGGATGAATGTCGGATTTGTGGCAGGCGAAATGAAAAATCCAGCAAAAACATTGCCAAAAGCCATTATTACCGGAATTGTCATCGTCATGCTTTGCTACTTAGCCGTCAATATCGCGATGCTTCACGTACTTCCTGCTAGTCAAATTGTCGAGCTTGGCCCGAACGCCGCAAAAGAAGCCGCGACGCTACTATTTGGCGATGTAGGCGGAAAAATGATTGCGATCGGCATTTTAATTTCTATTTTCGGTTGTTTAAACGGAAAAATTTTAACATTCCCGCGCATGCCGTTTGCAATGGCAGAAGACGGACTGTTCCCTGGCGCTCGTTTCTTATCACGCGTTCACCCAACGTTTCACACTCCTGTTCAAGCAATCGTTTTACAAGTGGCGATCGCTGTGGCAATGATGTTAATGACCAGCCCAGATCGCTTGACCGATATCGCCATTTTTAGCGTTTTCTTATTTTACAGTTTAGCGTTTTACTCTGTATTTTTGTTGCGGAAAAATCGTCAATCCGATCATTCGTTATATAAAGTGCCTTTCTATCCTGTAACGCCTATAGTTGCGATTGTAGGAGCGATTTACATTATTGGAAGCACCGTCATTAATCAGCCGCTCGATGCTTTTCTTTCTGTGTTAATCACATTATCCGGAATCCCTATTTATTGGAAGTTGACAACCAAACAAAAAGAAAAAACGACGAAAAAAGCAAGTTAAACGAATACCCTCGAAACAGTATTGACAACGATCGAAAAAAATGCAAAACCGCTAAACGGCATTCGTTTAGCGGTTTTCTTTTTCAAACAAACGTAAATACTCCCCGTACCCTTCTTTTTCAAGATCTTCTTTCGGAATGAAGCGCAACGCTGCTGAATTGATACAATAGCGCAGTCCCGTCGGCGCTGGTCCATCGTTAAATACATGACCTAAGTGAGAGTCGGCTTTTCGGCTTCGAACTTCTACGCGAACCATCCCGTGGCTTAAATCTAATTCGGTTTTAATATTTTCTTCGTGAAGCGGTTTTGTAAAACTTGGCCAACCGCAGCCAGAATCATACTTGTCTAGTGAGCTAAACAACGGTTCTCCCGAAACGATATCGACGTAAATCCCGTCGCGTTTGTTGTCCCAATACAAATTGTTAAACGGCGGTTCCGTTCCGTTTCGTTGCGTAACTTCATATTGAAGCGGCGTTAATTTTTTGCGCAATTCTTCATCTCGTTTTTTGTCAAACCAATGTTTCTTAATAAACGCATCGCGTCCAGAACCGATGCGATATAGCTTGTAGCGGAGAGGATTTTTCTTATGATAATTTTGATGGTATTCTTCTGCCGGATAAAACGTTGAAGCAGGCAAAATTTTGGTGACGATCGGCTTCGAAAAACGCCCGCTTTCTTCCAATTCTCGCTTTGACTTTTCCGCTAATTGCCGCTGTTTTTCATTATGATAAAAAATAGCTGTGCGATAAGATTCGCCGCGGTCATGAAACTGACCGCCGTCATCCGTCGGATCGATTTGCCGCCAATAAACGTCTAACAATTTTTCGTACGGAAAAATATCCGGATCAAATGTAATTTGCACCGCCTCGTAATGTCCGGTTGTCTGCGTGCATACTTCTTCATACGTTGGATTTTCTTTATGTCCTCCTGTGTACCCAGATACGACTTGAATGATACCTGGTTGTTCTTCAAATGGAGAAACCATGCACCAAAAACATCCGCCCGCAAACGTCGCAAGTTCGTATTGTTTACTCATCGTGCCTCCTCCTTCTTTTATGAATTGCCCAAATCGGCAATGTCAACGAATTTGTCAGTTAATACTCCTCATAAACGTACGGTTGGTCTGGCACCTCAATCGTTTCTATAGCGGGTTGTTCAATGACTGGAATGATCGATTGACGATACGTTGTTTGATGAATGGTGCCTGTTACTTTAATCCAAGTGTTATCCTTCAGCTTCGCAGCATTTTCTCCCTTCACTAACATACCATAAACATTCGCATCGGCGATACAACATGTGACACCAAAGCGAGCCACGACGAATTGATTGGCAGGAAAATCACGTTCGCGAAAAACAAAGCCCGTAATTTCGACTTTTTTTCCGATGAATTGATCGAGATGTTCGCTAATCATACTAATGGTAGAAATATATTTTTCATCCTTCACAACAATTTTATCCGTTCCAAATGAACATGTTGTCAAAGCGGGAAAATAAACTAAAAAACTTCAGCCGACTTTGTTGTTGTTAAATGAAAAAGTACGTTTGGAATTTCTTCAATTACATCGGTCGCAAGCACATCGAGTTGCGAATGTCCTTTCTCGACAAGGAAGTCCGCTGCTTTCCCATGGATCCATACCGCATTGCTGATCGCTTCTTGAATAGAGCGGTGCTGCATAAGAAACGCAACAATCATTCCGGTAAGAACATCACCGCTGCCGCCTTTAGCTAATGCAGGATTTCCGGTTGTATTCACATACTGCATTCCATCTGGCGTCGTCACAATCGTATAAGGCCCTTTTAGCACCACATAAATGCCATATTCCATCGCCAAGCGCTTCGCCACTCCAAAGCGATCATTTTCAACCTCGCGAATGGAAACACCGAGCATTCGCGCCATTTCACCAGGATGTGGCGTCACAATCGTCGCTGCACTTCGCTTGCGAACGAACGGAGCGTACTCGTTCCAGAAAAACAAGGCATCCGCATCTAACACGACCGGAACGTCGTGGCTTAACACGGTTTTGACGACATTTTTTGTCCCTTCCGTTCTTCCGATTCCCGGCCCAACGGCTATAGCGTCAACATCTAAATGAGAAAGATCAATCTCACCCGAAAAGTAACCATCATGCGATGAACATGGGTAATACATCGCCTCCGGAATACGGTTAGCAACGACGGAATAAATCGCCTCCGGAATCGCCATTGTCAATAGTCCTGCTCCGCTTCGCAATGCCGCTTTAGCCGTGAACGTTACCGCACCGGTCATCCGTTTCGAACCGCCAATCACAAGCGCCTTCCCATACGTTCCTTTATGGGATGACTTCTGTCTTTTTGGCAGCGTCCGCACGACATCCGCTTCTTCCCACGTAGAGCGAAACTCAGCGTTACGCGCAACGGAAAGAGGTGGAATTCCAATATCGACAACGACAAGTTCTCCATAATAATCCGCCGTCGGAAACGTATACGCACTAAGCTTTGGACATTGAATCGTGATCGTCACATCGGCACGAACGGCTGTATCGGCCGCGCCTCCATCCGCAGGAATACCGCTTGGCACGTCAATCGCATACACGCTCGCGTTTGTTCGATTTACCATATCAATGATTTCTTTATACGGAGAACGAACGGCTCCCTGCACACCGATCCCAAGCAGCGCATCCACGATGACATCGTAATGCGCTATTTGTTCGACAAACGTTTGCTCATTTCCGCTATATAGCTTCACTTCGTATCCCGCATTTTCATAAATGTCAAGCGCTTTTTTCGCCGCACCTTTTACCTTTTCTTTTGGCGGGATGAGCCATACATCCGTGCAATACCCATAGCTTTTTAACATTCTCGCTACGACAAATCCGTCGCCGCCATTGTTGCCTGTTCCCGCTAACACCGCGATTCGCATCGAAGGATGAAGACGTTCAAGCAATGCTCTGGCAACAGCTTGCCCCGCGTTTTCCATAAGCGACTCCTCGCTCATGCCAATCCGTTCAATGGTATCACGATCAATGGCATACATTTCCGAAGCTGTCACAATCCGCATAACAACCACCTCTGTTTTTTATTTCTATACTTATTATAATCTTAAAAATAAAATAGACTATCTCACGATGAGATAGCCTATTCATTCAACATATGAAACACTTGTTCAACGTCTTTATCGCCACGTCCAGATAGATTAACAATGATGATTTGATCACGATCGAGCGTCGGTGCCAATTTGAGTGCATACGCTACCGTATGAGCGCTCTCAAGCGCCGGGATAATTCCTTCTGTTTTCGATAACAGTTGAAACGCCTCCAGCACTTCTTCATTTGTAACGGTATAGTATTCCGCTCGTTCGGACACCTTTAAGTAGCTATGCTCCGGGCCAATTCCTGGATAATCCAACCCAGCCGCAATTGAATATGTTGGTTGCGGATTTCCTTCTTCGTCTAATAAAACGAGACATTTGAATCCATGAATGACCGCTGGGACCCCTTTCGTGAGCGTGGCTGCTTTTTCCGGTTCAACGCCGATGAGCCGCACGCTCGGTTCATCGATATAATGTGCAAATGCCCCGATTGCGTTGCTGCCGCCGCCGACACAGGCGATGACCGCATCAGGCAAACGTCCCTCTTTTTCGAGGATTTGCCGTTTGCTTTCTTCGCTAATGACCGATTGAAAATGTTTGACGATGCTTGGATATGGATGCGGACCAACCGCTGAGCCAAGCAAATAAAACGTATGTTCATAGTTTTGAGCGTAGTCATTTAATGCTTCATCAACCGCATCTTTCAATCTTCCTTGTCCTTTCGATACCGAAACGACTTTGGCCCCTAAAAGCTCCATCCGAAACACGTTTAATGCTTGCCGTCTCGTATCTTCCTCGCCCATATAAATCGTGCAATCCATCCCAAACATCGCACACGCCGTCGCCGTTGCCACGCCGTGCTGCCCCGCACCTGTTTCAGCGATGACGCGCTTTGCACCCATTCGTTTCGCAAGCAAAATTTGGCCAATGACGTTGTTGATTTTATGCGAACCTGTATGATTGAGATCTTCGCGTTTCAAATAAATTTTTGCCCCGCCTAAACGCTCGGTAAGCCGAGCCGCAAAAGTAAGCGGATTTTCGCGACCGACATACTCTTTCAAATAAAACTTGAATTCTTGATTAAACACCGGATCATCTTTATACTTCAAAAACTGCTCTTCCAAATAATCAAGCGCTTCCTGCAGCGCTGGCGGCACAAAACTTCCGCCAAACTCGCCAAAATACCCTCTTCTACTCTGAACTACACTCATCTCTCATCTCTCCTCAATTTTCCGATTTCATCCCAAGCATACTCGCCTTTTCAATAAAAGTCAATGAATTTTCTGTATTTTCTTTATATTTATCAAATCATATGCACAAATGGTTTGAAAATCCGCTCACTGTGATTTCTTGATTAGAGCTATTTGATAAGATCAATTATGAAATCACATCGACCATTGTTCACAAAACACAACGACTTCGACTTTTCGTACCATTACGTGTCACGTCCTTCCAATCACTTCAACGCTGCTTTAAATAAGCTAAACTCTTTTTCGGCTCTCCATCACTTTCACGCCAAATTGAAGGCATTCTTCACAAATCGACACAAACGGTCCCTTTACAAGTTGTTTTTTACTTTGGAGACAAAATGCGCATCTTTCTTCCGTTTTGGTCACTAACACGCGATCTTGTTTCTTCTCGTTATCAAGGATTTTTATATTCTCATACACGTGGTTTAAAAACATTTCATCAATCTGCTCGAATTCTCCCCTCAACTTCATCGCGATTAGTTTACACGCAACCGCCATTCCTTCATAAAATCGATTTTGTTCAACATCTTTGTTGTTACTTATCGTATCCGTCATTCCTTTCACAAGCTCCTCTAAATCTTCAATCAATCCCTCTATTGTTTGGCTACTCAACAACTTTTTTTTGGAATCGCTCACCATGCTTCCCCCTTTGGAATATTTCAATACTTGTATACAACATAACGACGCTTTCCCCTGCTTATGAATGGAAAAACTTCCTTTAGAACATACTCTCATCTAAAAACCGCATGCGAACATCGGGCGTGGGCATTAGGCAGCTGTCGCGTTTGCCGAACCATTCATATCGATGTTTTGCAATCCAGTCATACAAACGGTCGCGAAGCGGTTTTGGAATAAGGATAAAGATATGTAATAGCTTTCAAGCACCTGTTAACTATTTGTAATAGAGTTCAGAATGATGGTCTGAACTCTATTTTGTCTGCAGTCGGAAGCATCATGACGATTCACAGCGCAACGGACATGTTCGACAGTGAGATCGAGCAGCCGTTTGATAATAGAGACAACATGTCGATCTTCGACGATCCCCCTTCTCTCCTTTCCAAAAACGACGCAAAGGGTTTTGAGAATATGGACCAAAAAACCTTCCGTCAGCCTCTTGAATGACAAAGAGAAAATCGTCATAAATGCGGTTATGAAGATGAACAGACTTATTTTCTTCTAATAATGTTTCGTACAACCAAACAATATAGATCGCAATGTTTTCCCATAATATAAGCGGCGAAATGTTCGTGATTTTCCGCAATTGTTCAATAAGCAAGGTGATATGTTCAGCAAAGAGAAGTTGGATTGTTTTTTCACGCCACTTGTCGCGATTCTCATCAGCCATCGTGCATTCCAATGATTCAAAGCGAAAAGTAGGCAACCACGTTTCTGATTCATCATCCGTCTCCATCCATATCCGATCAAACGACAACGAAAGGCGCTTATTCCACACGGACATCGCATACAATACGATCGCTACTAAAAAGCTATGCCTCTTGATCAGCATGGAGGCGGCTGCAGCTTGATTCCGCGCGCCGATTTTCTGCCGCACCGATTGTAAATAAGCGATGAGCTCGTTTTCATCAAGCAGTCGATCAATCCGAATGGCTAATGGCGAATTTGTGCGATTGTTTGAAAGACGAAATTTCTCTAACTGTTTGATCTCATCAGCAGAAAGATGCATTACGATGCACCTTCCCTCTGAAAAACACATCTTCCTTTTCCGTATGGAATGCAAAGCGGCGTTCCAAATAGCGGGTCATAGGTCACTTCGCAATCGAGTTGAAAGACATCTTTGACGAGCTGACACGAAATAATCTCCTCCGGCTTTCCTTGTGCATATACCTTTTTATCACGGATGGCAACAATATGATGAGCATAGCGGCAAGCCAGATTTAAATCATGAAGCACCATCACGATCGTTCGTTTTTCTTTTTCATTTAATTCAAACAACAAATCGAGAATTTCAATTTGATGCGTCATATCCAAATAGGTCGTCGGTTCATCAAGCAGAATAATGTCGGTATTTTGCGCGAGCGTCATCGCAATCCATGCTCGTTGGCGCTGTCCTCCTGAAAGCGAATCAACCGGACGCTCCGCCAGCTCTGTCATTCCTGTTGCTTCAAGCGCCCGCTGTACCGCTTCTTCATCCTCTTTTGACCATTGTTTCAACCATGTTTGATACGGATAACGCCCTTGTTTAACCAACTGCAAAACGGTTAACCCTTCCGGCGCTGTCGGCGATTGCGGCAAAATCGCCATCTTTTTCGCGACTTCTTTTGTCGGCAACTTTGCAATCGCTTCTCCTTCAAGCAACACGGCGCCGCTAATCGGTTTTAACAATCGCGCTAACGACCGCAATAATGTCGATTTCCCGCATCCATTCGCGCCGATCAAAACGGTAATTTCCCCTTTTGGAATGCTTAAATCCAATTCGTCAATAATGATCGTATTTCCGTAAGATAATGTAAGCGATTTTGTTTGTAAAACACTCATCCGTTACGCACCTCTCTATGAATTTCGACTTTTGTATAACAAATAAATGAAATACGGTGCTCCGATCGCCGCTGTAAATACACCTGCTGGAATTTCAAGCGGAGCAAATAGCGTGCGCCCGACCAAATCGGCAAGCATCACCAAAACGGCGCCTAACAAAGCCGCTGTCGGCAACAAAGCCCCGAAGGAAGAACCAACTAATCTTCGTGCCATATGCGGCGCCATTAACCCGACAAAGCCAATTCCGCCCGCAAACGCGACTGCTCCTCCTGTTAGCGCTGTGCTTAATAAAAGAAGGAACAATCGCTGTTTTTGTAAAGAAACACCCGCACCGATCGCCAGCTCATCCCCTAACTCTTGAATGTTCATCTGTCGCACCGAGATTAAACTGATGAGCAACAACAAAACAGCCCAAGGCGCGAGAATGAAAACTTGCTTCCAAGAAACTCCATATACACTCCCTGTAATCCAAACATTTGCTTGACTCGCTCGATAAATCGGGCCAATGAGCATCAATAATGTAGTGAAAGCTTGCATCAATGCAGATATCCCAATTCCGATTAACACGAGACGAATAGGAGATACACCTTTTTTCCATGCCAGTACATACACGAGAAACGCCGCGATTGTCGCGCCTATAAACGCCCCTAACGGCAACCAGTGAATGCTGATGGTGAGCGAACCGTTTTTATCACTGAATAACGCCAAAAATGAAACAACCGCCACCGCTGCTCCGCTCGTCATCCCAAGCACATCCGGGGAAGCGAGCGGATTGCGAATCATTCCTTGAAGAATGGCTCCAGCGACAGCTAAGGACATACCAGCAAAAAGAGCGATTACAATTCGAGGCAGGCGAAATGAATAAATGACGATTTCCTCCATCTCTGAGCCGCTGCCTAATAGCGTATGGATCACATCTACTGGAGAAATATACATTTCTCCGCTGCCTGTGTTAATGAGAAACACGGCAACTGTAATAAGCAACAATATGAAACTAGCAATGACAGCCTTTTTATCCATTAAAACCGAAATTTGTTTCCCGATTCGAAACGGTATGTACTTCCTCATTTCAAAATCCCCCTACGGGCAATGTAAATAAAGAACGGAACCCCGATGAATGCCGTCATAATTCCAACTGGCACTTCTTGCGGCATCAAAATATAACGCGCTCCAATGTCGGCAACGTTTAATAAAATCCCGCCAATCAATGTGCAATACGGCAATACCCAGCGATGATCAACCCCGACAAATGCCCGGGCAATATGCGGAACAATAATTCCGATAAATCCTATTGGCCCCGCTACCGCCACAGAGCTCCCCGCTAATAAAACAACGAGTATGGCTACGGTCAGCTTCACCATATTCGTACGCTGTCCCAATCCTTTCGCAACATCATCGCCCATCATGAGAATGTTGACTTTTGGCGCTAATAAAAAGGAACCGATCCACGCAACAAGAAAATAAGGAAGCACGGAAATTAACATTTCTAATTTTCTTCCTGAAACAGACCCTGCAAGCCAAAACAACACTTCTTCCAACGCTTTTTCGTTTGCGACCAATAATCCTTGAGTGAGCGAAGCGAAAAGCGTGGCTACAGCCGTACCCGCTAACGTTAATTTAAGCGGTGTCATTCCTTCTTTTCCAACCGAGCTGATGACAAACACGATGATCGCTGCTAATGCGGCTCCGATCAAAGCGAGCCACGTAAATGTCTGAAGCGAACTGACTTGAAAAAAGGTGACACACAAGACGATCAAAAACCCTGCACCCGCATTGATTCCAAAAATTCCCGGAGAAGCGAGCGGGTTTTTGGTTAAAGCTTGCATAAGCGCACCTGCCATCGCCAAGCTCGCTCCAACAGCCGCTCCAATAAGCGCGCGCGGCAAACGAACCGTATTAATAATAATGTGTTCATTCGAATGATTCTTGTTCGTAAGCGCTTCGATCGCCGTTTGATAGCTTGTATCGGTATAGCCATAAATAATGCTCATCCACATGCTAATAAGCAGTAAAAGAACGAATGAAAATAGTCCAATGATCCGTCTCTTGTTTGTCGTTAACATTTTTCGCCTATCTCCTCATTATCTATATCTACTTTTAAGTCTATTTGATACTGACTTTCAATGTCAATATTTTTAAGATATAGTCATTTCTTATATGGCTTTCATTTTATTTTTATTTTTTCTATTGACAATGATTATCATTCGTAATATCATTTTACTCGTTAGTGAAAATCATTTTCAAATAGGGGGCATACATATGAAATCAAAACTTTCTTCCATTCTAGCAATCATGTTTGCTCTCCTTCTCGTCCTTGCCGGATGCAGCGGTGCGAAAGAGGAAGCAAACTCAAAGCCAAACAAAGAGAAAACGGAAGAACCAACAAGCTATACGATTGAACACGCAATGGGGACAGCTGAAATCAAAGGTACTCCTGAACGTGTCGTCATTTTGACAAATGAAGGAACGGAAGCGCTATTGGCGTTAGGTGTAAAACCAGTCGGTGCGGTTAAATCATGGCTTGGAGATCCTTGGTATGATCATATTAAAGACCAAATGGACGGCGTTAAAGAACTTGGAACCGAAAGCGAACCAAATCTCGAAGCGATTGCCGCGTTAAAACCAGATTTAATCATCGGCAACAAATTGCGTCATGAAAAAATTTATGAACAATTAGACGCGATCGCTCCAACTGTTTTCTCAGAAACATTAAAAGGAAACTGGAAAGAAAACTTCATGCTCTATGCAAAAGCGGTCAATAAAGAAGAAAAAGGAAAAGAAGTCATCGCTGAATACGATCAACGCGTAGAAGATTTAAAAGCAAAATTAGGCGACAAATTGAACATGAAAGTTTCAATCGTTCGCTTTATGGCTGGCGATGTACGTATTTATCATAAAGACTCATTCTCTGGGGTTATTTTGGATCAATTAGGATTTGCGCGTCCTGAATCACAAAACGTCAACGATTTTGCTGAAAAAGGTGTCACAAAAGAACGCATTCCAGCCATGGATGGCGATATTCTCTTCTACTTCACATATGAAACTGGAGACGGGGAAGCAAGCAAACTAGAAGAAGAATGGATTAACGATCCACTTTTCAAAAACTTAAATGTAGCGAAACAAGGCAAAGTTTACAAAGTTAGCGACGCCATTTGGAATACGGCTGGCGGCGTACTTGCGGCACACCATATGCTAGATGACATCGAAAAATATTTCTTAAATCAATAACAACATGAAGGGAGTTCGAATCAACCGCTCGAACTCCCTTTTTTCGCGCAAAATCCCTTCTTGCTTTCCTTTCTGCGGCAATTTGCCGTATAATCTCAACGTAATCCTATTCATAAACAGGAGGTACATGATGAGTAAAATTCTTGTGATTAACGGAAGCTCAAGAGAAAACGGGAACACGGAAATGTTCACATCGCTCATTTTAAAAGATGTTCCACACCAATCGATCCATTTGCGCCATCACACGATTATTCCAATCGTGGATAAACGTCATTCTCCGGAAGGATTCACGCCTGTAGAGGATGATTACGATCATATCATTCAATCCGTTTTAGCACATGATATCCTCGTATTTGCCACTCCGCTCTATTGGTACGGAATGAGCGGCCATATGAAGCTTTTTGTCGATCGTTGGTCGCAAAGTTTACGTGATCCGCGATTTGATTTCAAAAAAGAAATGAGCAAGAAAAAAGGCTTTGTCATCATTTGCGGCGGAGACAACCCTTCTATCAAAGCGTTGCCGCTCGTGCAGCAATTCCGTTACATCTTTGACTTCGTCGGCATGGAATGGATGGGATATGTCATCGGCAAAGGAAACAGCCCTGGAGAAATCATGCAAGACCAAAACGCAATGGCACAAGCCAAACATTGGAATCAATATCTTCAATCGCTATGATCGAGCTAAATTCCTAATTGTTCACGCGCTTTTTCAATATCGGTCGTCGGCTGCTGGCAAGCGAAGTTTTCGCATATATAAATCGTCACATCGTCCGCGATTGGTTTGTATTGGGAGGCAAACGGAGCCACTTCGGCAAAATCGGAAGGAGATTCAGCCACTAACGCTGAAACATGCGGAATAAAGGACTGCTGCAATGCTTTTGCGAACGTTTTCCGCTTCTCATCTTCGGTTTTGCCGAAAAGGACGACTTCTTTTGCCGCCATTTCCAACAATAATAATCCTTGCAAAAAGTACGTATAACCGCTCTCGTACGCTTCCACATGCCGCTTAAAGACCGCATACATTTTCTCCGCTTTTTCAAGCAATGTTAAATCGCCCGTTAATCTCGCCAGCCGAATCATTTGCACCGCCGCTACGCTATTTCCTGAAGGCAGCGCCCCATCATAAAGCTCTTTTTCTCGAACGATTAATGTCTCACCGTCTTTTCCGGTAAAATAAAAACCACCACGCTCTTCATCCCAAAACAAGTCCATCATGTTGTTTGTCAAATCGATTGCTTTTTTCAGATACGAAAGCTGAAAAGTTGCTTCATACATTTCGATATACGCCCATACTAAATAAGCATAATCATCAAGAAACCCTTTATTTTTCACTTCTCCATCGCGATAACGAACCATCACTCTTCCTTCACGAATTAAATGCGTTTCAATAAACGTCAACGCCCGTTTCGCCATTTCCATGTACGATTCATTTTCATACACCTTCCCTGCTTTCGCCAAAGCCGCAATCATCAGCGCATTCCACGCCGTCAAAATTTTATCGTCGACATGAGGATATGTACGCATCATTCGTTTCGAAAATAACTGTTGTCTGGCTGTTTCTAATTTCTCGTTTAGTTCTTGTTCGGTCAACTGATATTTTTCCATCACGCTTGATCGATCGGTATGAATGAGGTTTAACACGTTATGCCCCTCGAAATTCCCTTCTTCTGTCACGTCATAAACATCGCAATAAAGAGCACCTAGTTCCCCCACTAAAATATGGAACACTTCTTCTCGATTCCAAACATAATATTTTCCTTCCACTCCTTCCGAATCGGCATCAATCGCAGAATAAAACGCTCCTTCTTTCGATGTCATTTCTCGCTGAACGAACTCAATCACTTGCTCGCTAATTCGTTTGTAACGCTCGTTTTTCGTTATTTGATAGGCTTCCGTATAAGCATGAAGCAAAAGAGCATTATCATACAGCATTTTTTCAAAATGCGGCACCTTCCACATCGCATCAGTCGAGTAGCGAGCAAAACCGTAACCGACATGATCATAAATGCCGCCATCAGCCATGCTGTTTAGCGTTTTTTCAACCATATATAACGCATTCGTTTCTTTTTTCCATAAATGATAACGCATTAAAAAAGTAAGGTTATGCGGGATCGGAAATTTCGGCGCTCCGCCAAAGCCGCCGTAAACAGAATCAAAGCTTCTTTCAAGCTGGCGATACGCATTGTCTAACGCTTTTGCCTGCAACTTCTCGTTTCCTTCCGTTTGAACCGTTTGCTGTAAGCTTGCTGTTATTTTTTCAGAAACGCGCAAAATGTTTTCTTGATGTTGGGCAAATTGATCGGCAATTTGATTTAAAAGATCGATAAAGCCGATTCGGCCGTAACGGCTTCGCTTCGGAAAATACGTCCCCGCATAAAACGGTTTTTGATCCGGCGTCAAAAAGACGCTAAGCGGCCAACCGCCGTGGCCAGTAAGCATCTGACAAACGCGCATATAAATCGAGTCGATATCCGGCCGTTCTTCGCGGTCCACTTTAATCGACACAAACTTTTCATTTAAAATTCGAGCCACTTCCTCATCCTCGAAACTTTCGTGTGCCATCACGTGACACCAATGACATGTAGATATAAGCATCCTCACTTTCATCTATTGACCCCGCAGGGTCAGGAATAGCCAATAGATACAAACACTGGCTTCCCTTCCCTTTTTGCTTTTTGGAAAGCTTCAGGTCCCCATGGAAACCAATCAACTGGATTATGTGCATGTTGTAAAAGGTAAGGTGATTTTTCATGGATTAATCGATTCGTGTATTTTTTCTCATGTACTGACATTTCTTAACACTTCCTTTTGAATTTTTTCATTATTTAATTATTCGTTAAAACTAAAAGGAATATTACCATACTTACCTGTTAATTTTCACCCAGAAATATTCTGAAAATAAAAACTTTTTTCAATAACTTAGAATATCAAAAAAGCGCTGGTATCATCTTTGAAATTATTTTCAGAGGTGATACAAAGATGATTAATTTAACCAAAAAGCAAGAAAAGGCTATAACATCAAAATCTGGATACAAAATAAAAATCATTTCTAATAAACCAACTTTAAGTTCTATTAAAAATTTTTCTCTGGCTTTAAGTGCCTATTTGGAAAAGGAAAGTGATAAAAACCATGTATAACTATAATATTGGTGAAATAATAAATGCTCTTTCCATTGAATTTGTTGCTATTTATTTACGTAAAAGTAGAGATGATAAAAGTGAAGAGGATGTCCTTGCGAATCATCGTTTAGAACTAGTAGAATTAGCCAAAAAATATAATCTTAAATATGTAATTTATGAGGAGATTGGTACTAGTGACAGTATTGAATTTCGACCTGAATTAAAAAAACTGTTACGCGAAGTTAAAAACGGTGTATATGATGCCGTTTTAGTGATTCATCCTGATAGATTAGGACGTGGAGATTGGGCGGATGTAGGTGAAATTAGAAAAGCTTTTAAAGCTTCTAATACTGTCGTTATTACCCCACAAAAAGTCCTTGATTACAATGATGAGAATCAAGAATTGGCTAATGATATGGATGCATTAATGGCGAAACATGAATACCGTTTAATAAAGGGTAGGCTAAAAGCAGGAAAAATTAGGGGTGCAAAAAGAGGTAGATGGACAAACGGTGTACCCCCTTTTCCATACTTTTATGATAGAAATACAAAAAGTTTAGTAGTTGATGAGGCAAAACTACCGATCTACAGAATGATGGTAGAAGAATATTTAAATGGAACATCCTTAAAAGACATTGCTGTTAAAGTTAATAAAATGGGTGTAAAAACACATATAGGTAAATATTGGTCCGAAGTTAAAGTTGAGCGTGTAATTTTTAGTGAGATTCACTTAGGGAGAATCATCTATGGAAAAACTAGTGGAAGCGGCCATAAAAATAAGCCTACTAAACCTTTAGAAATTAAGGATAGAGATGAATGGATTATTGTTGAGAATTGCCATACGGCAATAAAAACTTTAGAAGAACACTCACGAATGTTAGCTATTAAAAATGCAAAACAGAAAGTTCCAAAACGCGCTAGAAATGGTGTCTATGCCTTATCAGGACTGATAAAGTGTAGTAAATGCGGCTATTCGATGAGAATGAATAATAAGAAAACTGTAACCAAAGGGTTAAAGTGTTACGTGGTAAAGTGCCAGAAAACCGATCCATTTGGTAATCAATGTGGTCATCACGGAATCGATGCTGATATCTTACTTGAAGCAATCGAAAACGAACTCTTACTATATTTAAATGAAATTAAATCTTTTGAGAACCCGCAACCTTCTAATCAATACAAATTGGACGATTTACTTGCTGAGAAAAGAAAAGAATTAAAAAATGCGGAAGATGGTTTGAATAGAATTTATAATTTGTATGTAATGGGGAAAATTAACGAAGAAGTAATGAATAACATGTCAAAAGAACAAGAAGCGATGGTTATAAAAATTAAAAATGAACTAAGAGAGATAGAAGAAAACTTTAAAGAAGTCAAAGGTATTTCTAAAGAAGAAAGAAAAGAGAGAATTGAAGCAGCTCTTAGAGGGTTATCAGACAATACTATTGAAACTAAGGAACTCAATCGATTATTAAGATTAATCATCAAAGAAATTAGTTATAAAAAAGTGCAAGATGAAGTGACAGTTGAAATATCTTTCTATTAACATCTTATATTCATCTCAATTTGTATTCCTATCGAGATAAAATACTCTCAATAAAGCGGGCGCTCAATGCTCCCAATATTCTTTTATAAAAATGTCTCTTCACCATTTTCTGTGATTTGTACACAAACCTTGCATCATGTTAGCTGGATTTAGATGTCAATCAGACCGTCTCCTTCTTCAGCTTACTGACCACTAAGTTGGTAGAATGGGAGTAGTCAAGTGCCTTCCTTGACGGCTGCGATTCTACCAACTATCATGTTAGCTGCTGAAGAAGAGCCCTTAAGCAATTTAATCAAAATTAGTATTCCCTGTACATTCCAAAAATACACGAAGTCGAAAACGCTTTAGATTCCGATATCCATAAGCCCTCCGTTTTATATTTTTGATTTTATGATTGGTTCCTTCTGTTCGGGCATTCGTGTATGGAGATAAGAAATATTGGAGTATGGGTGCTTTCCACTTTTCTAATGTGTTGGCCACTTTATGAAAAGATGAGTAAGGACTACTCCGTGCTAATTGAATCCATTCTTCTAAAAGATCATGGGCATCATCGTAATCGGTCAACTTATAGAAATCTCGAAATAGTTCCTTTAAATAGTAAGCACAAGCAAGCTCTGGGTACTCTTCTAAGATTTCTTCCAAGCGTGCTTTCTGATGATCCTGTAATGATTCATATACCTTCAACAGGAGGAACCTTGCTTTTTTTAGTTTTGCAAATCCTTTTCTAACTTTGTCTAAGGCTTGTGTGACTTTTTGAACAACATGGTATTTATCAATGACGATCGTCGCTAAAGGAAAGACGGATTGAATCGCTTTATGATAAGGCTCCCACATGTCCAAAACGGTGGTTTGAACCGTTTGGAAGGAAAGGACATTCTGATTTAATAGTTGAATGGTGGAATCACAATCTCGGTCTTTATGCATTCCGATGACACAGCCTAATTCCGCCTCTGTCAAAACGGTTTCGTATCGATGACCTTTTCGTACAGACACCTCATCTAAACTTAAAACCAGTTCATCCTTATCTAAAGCTTCATGAATTTGTTTTTGATGAAGGGCGGCTTTTTCTTGAGCGACCGAGTAGTAAATTCTCTCTAAGGTCGAATACGGAATCTTTTGTTTTCGACTTACATCTTGTATAGTTGTATCCTGACACAATTCAAACAAGTATTCACGATACCTATTCGTTTGGTGTTTATTAGGTTGAATCGACTCATAAGACTCCGAGAATACCGATTGACAATTTTGGCATTGATATCGTCTGACCAGCACAAATAAACACACAGAATGATTGAGAATGGGAAGATCACGAACCTTTCTTGTCCTCCTGTCATGGACATAAGAAGTCATAAATCCACAATAAGGACAGCGTTCCTCATGACACTTTTTTTGAACATGAACAAAATATTGATTGGAGAAAAAAAGTTGTTTAATCACTTCAAATTCAGGCAATTCTAGTGATATAGAAAGCACTTACGAAACCTCCTTATGTTTGTGTGGTAGCTAACATTATTGCCAGGTTTTCGTAAGTGTTTTCTTCTTTTTTGCCAAAATCACAAAAAGTGGTGATAAATCGTGATGAATAACTTATTTAGTTTCTTAAACGCCAAATCAAGCGATTTTGGTATTTCATCGTTTCACCCAATAGGGGAAAGGTGGAAGGACGCAACATGTTGATATATCAACATTTTTTATTGATTGTCACCAAAATCGCTACGAATTCAAGATAATAGTTAATACTCCAATATAAAACTATAATTGAAATAAATGGCATAAAAATATTCACATTTTTACTCAAATGGTATAAAATATTTAGAGACATATTTATTCATTTTGTATAGAAATTAATGTATTTTTCATTAGTTAGAGGGAGTGAACTGTTTTGAAGATTTGGGCTAATTTAGAGAACGATATTTATAAGCTCCCCCCTTTAAAGGAATCAGATATTAAAAAAGCTGAAAACCTATTTAATGTAAAGCTACCAAAATCTTATCTAGACATCTTAAGGATACAAAACGGTGGGAGTATTGTGTTTAATGCTCATCCTTCACCAAAACCTACCTCTTGGAGCGATCACTCAGTCAATGTCGATTTTATTATGGGAATAGGAGAAAACAATGGCATCTTAGAAACGCCTTACTACATAGAAGAGTGGAATATGCCTGAAGGACTGATTCTATTTAGTGGTCAAGGTCACTCTTGGATAGCGTTTGACTACAGAAACACAGTGGAAAATCCTCCAATTGTTTATATTGATAATGAAACAGAGGAAATATTTAAAATTGCTGACTCATTTGAAAGTTTTTTAAAAAATCTTTATGTCGAGGAAATGGAAGAAGAAATAGAATTTGGTGAATTTAATGAGATTGAAGTATCTAAAGAGTCGACAATGAAAGCTATTTATAATAATGTTATAGATGGAATAATAACTTCAGTTGACCTTATGTCTCAAGAAGTTAAAGCTGAGGATCTAGAATGGTTCAGTTCGATCTTATTACAACTTAGTAAACATCCAAACGATGACGTAAGGAGATCGGTTGCAGAGGCTACAAACTTCTTAGTGGATTCCTTAGAAAGAAATACAGTAGAAAAATTAATAGAAATCTTTAATCAAGATAATAGTGAAGATGTTAGATATTTTGCAAATATGATTAGCGACCAAATTTAATATGTTCTGTGTATACTTACTTATAGTTTACAAAGAAAAGAGCAAAGATTTTTTATCTTGATATCATCTCCTACAGGTAGACTGTTGAGAACATTATATCAAATGTTCTCAACAGTTTCCTTCAATAGTAACTTAGCTGTTTCCATTCCTCCTCGTACTCCAAGCTTGAAATTCAACATTCGGATGTAATTTTTTACGTTATTAACAAATTCTTTCGATTTGATATGTGGATACACGGGTAGGCGAGTTTGAGAAACTACGATATGTTTTCCCTAAATTCTCTACTACACCTTCACTAATTAGAATATTATAAACTTCCTTTTGAATGTGTCCTCTAATCATTTATATCCTTCCTTTCCTAGAATAAAATAAAAAAACCGTGAATCTCCTTTTACGTGAACTCACGGTTTTCGTTTCTTACGTTCCTTCTTGAATTAATTTTTATTTATAGGCTCTGTTAAAGATAAATGTTGATTTTTTGAATTTTTTACAAAATATTGTTATAATAAAAGGAAAATAACGCTTTGACAGAGGTGGTAAGGATT
>NZ_SLUL01000008.1 GCF_004341205.1 Thermolongibacillus altinsuensis | reverse complement strand
TTTTCAACTATAACGGCCTTCGATAGATCGAATCCCCGGTAATCTTGAGCTCTTGCCACGTGTTTGTGTTTCGCGATATCAACGCCAATGATTAACGTGTGTTCAGTGATTTGCCTAATTTTCGAATTTCGGTTATAATTCATATCAGGTCCTCCTTGGTTTATTAGTTAGGGGTCAAGTCCTTGACACCCTGTATCATACCAAGGGGACTTTTTTTGTTTCAAACCTCATTTTTCCTCATTACAGGAATGCTCCTTTAAAATTGTAATAAATTCAACGTTTTATCTGAACGTAGTGGGATATAAAGATAATCGATCAATAACAGGCTCGACTTCTTCCGCGTAAGTTTTATCTGAACGTAGTGGGATATAAAGGCGGTAAATCCATTTTCTTAATTTCGTTCATAACTTTCCGGTTTTATCTGAACGTAGTGGGATATAAAGTCGCACAAATTAAAGGCGGCGCACGCGGTACGGTCGTTTTATCTGAACGTAGTGGGATATAAAGAAAATTCTAATAGTTGACGAAGCTTATTTTACGCTGGGTTTTATCTGAACGTAGTGGGATATAAAGGCGATAACAAAGGCGGAACCGGAACGTCGCACACCGGTTTTATCTGAACGTAGTGGGATATAAAGTTGCACCGTTCATTCACTCCTGAAATGAAAGAAGCATTTGTTTTATCTGAACGTAGTGGGATATAAAGAATAAACCGACATAATTTAAAATACTTTCTCTGCGTTTTATCTGAACGTAGTGGGATATAAAGTTGCGTTGTCGGCTTTTTCGATTTTCTCTTGTAGCTTCGTTTTATCTGAACGTAGTGGGATATAAAGAACATTATACGACATGATTATTACGGCGCTAACCGAAAGTTTTATCTGAACGTAGTGGGATATAAAGGTAGCTTGGAGAGACGCTTTTTATTCTGTTAGACCGTTTTATCTGAACGTAGTGGGATATAAAGTCAAGAAAAACGCGAGAAGATTCACAGACAGGACAGGTTTTATCTGAACGTAGTGGGATATAAAGAGATATAAGCCATCTTTACGTCTGTGTTCAAAGTCTACGGTTTTATCTGAACGTAGTGGGATATAAAGGAAGAAAAAGTATGCTGAATAAAAAATCCAAAACTATGTTTTATCTGAACGTAGTGGGATATAAAGTTGTCGGCAATACGTGTATTAATGTAGTGAAATTTGTTAAGTTTTATCTGAACGTAGTGGGATATAAAGTGATGGAATCAACTACTTTAATGGTTGTCATTCGAGTTTTATCTGAACGTAGTGGGATATAAAGATCATTCTGTTCACAAAGTATCGATCATTCCATCTACGTTTTATCTGAACGTAGTGGGATATAAAGCGGTTTTGTCAAATTGGAACTATTCGACAATTTAACGTTTTATCTGAACGTAGTGGGATATAAAGTCAAAAATAAATCTTTGAGAAGATGAAATCAAATGAATAGTTTTATCTGAACGTAGTGGGATATAAAGATGCCCCCCCTACCCCCCCTACTTTTCAACAGGGGGGTTTTATCTGAACGTAGTGGGATATAAAGAAAAAGGCATCTCTTCCGATCGACACGCTCTCAGTGTTTTATCTGAACGTAGTGGGATATAAAGTTGTTTCTTCCGGTGTTGTCTTTTTCCGCGGCGTTTGTGTGTTTTATCTGAACGTAGTGGGATATAAAGGAATTGGCGGCACGTTTACTTGGATAAGGGAAAGCTCCCGTTTTATCTGAACGTAGTGGGATATAAAGAGGTATGAAAAATGACCTCGCTGGATTATCGGTTGGGTTTTATCTGAACGTAGTGGGATATAAAGCTGTTAAAACCGCACAATTGAAAAAAGTATCAAACGCGTTTTATCTAAACGTAGTGGGATATAAAGGTTCATCTTTTACTCGTGTAGCAGGAATTACATGCTGAGTTTTATCTGAACGTAGTGGGATATAAAGCTTTTTAACTCCCTTGCTTTCTCGTATCATTTCACCTCAGTTTTATCTGAACGTAGTGGGATATAAAGATCCACCCAAAATGCTGGCTTTCCTTCTTCGTTCAAGTTTTATCTGAACGTAGTGGGATATAAAGATCACTCATCGAGCAACTCACAAACAAGCGCGTCAAAGTTTTATCTGAACGTAGTGGGATATAAAGTTGTTGAATGTTCATGATGTTTCGCCTCCGTAGTATTTGCGTTTTATCTGAACGTAGTGGGATATAAAGTTGAAGTCTGTTGGTCTGTCGGACTTCACTTCCTATTAGTTTTATCTGAACGTAGTGGGATATAAAGTTGAATGGAACAGCCGCCCCTTCTCCGTATTGTTCATGTTTTATCTGAACGTAGTGGGATATAAAGACCACAATGTCGTTCACAATGTCGTCTGAATAGCGAGTTTTATCTGAACGTAGTGGGATATAAAGGCGCAATCACAACTGAAGCTACAAATTGGGCGGGACAGTTTTATCTGAACGTAGTGGGATATAAAGACGAACGGGAGTTTCATAGAAAGCGAGAAGAGGTGAACAAGTTTTATCTGAACGTAGTGGGATATAAAGATGTTTGTAGGGGTGTGGTTGGATTGATTACAACGATGTTTTATCTGAACGTAGTGGGATATAAAGTTGCGACTGTCGCCAAACTCGGACTCATAACGAGCAAGTTTTATCTAAACGTAGTGGTATGAAATAAACTAGGACTAGCTCTCGCTAGTCCTTTTGTTTTTTTTCATTCCGGTAAAATTCGTGAAACATTTTCATGAGCGCGCGTTTTTCGATGCGGGAGACGTAGCTGCGGGAGATGCCGAGCTCTTTGGCGATTTCGCGCTGCGTCTTTTCTTTTTGCATGTTGAGTCCAAAACGGCTGACGATGACTTCTTTTTCGCGGCCGTCCAATACGTCCAAATATTTTTTAATTTTTTCGAGTTCCATGTTGAGTTCAGTCATTTCCGCCACATCATCGCCTTCGGATTTCAAAATGTCGATTAGGCTAATTTCGTTCCCGTCGCGATCTTGCCCGATCGGATCGTGCAAAGATACATCTTTTTTTGTTTTCTTCAATGAGCGCAAATGCATAAGGATTTCGTTTTCAATACACCGGGCCGCATACGTAGCGAGCTTCGTCCCTTTTCCAGGGGAGTAGCTTTCGATCGCCTTAATTAGCCCGATTGTTCCAATTGAGATTAAATCTTCGGGCTCTTCTCCGGTGTTTTCAAATTTTTTGACGATGTGGGCGACAAGGCGTAAATTATGTTCGATGAGTTTGTTGCGGGCGGATTCGTCACCTTTCGCCATTAATTGTAAATATTTTTCCTCTTCTTTCGCATTTAAAGGTTGGGGGAAGGCGTTGTTTTTCACATACGACACTAGGAAGATAAGCTCTTTTACAAATAAAGCAAATGCTGATAAAATACTACTCATGGCCTTTCACCTCGCGGATGCTCATTTAGGTAGTTACCTATAAACGTATATATATGCGAATGAAAACTTGTTTGTGTTTGGACATATATCTTTTATTTTCATGAGTATAATGTGGAGAGAGGGAATGACTCGTCCGATTTTGTTATATGGTATATAATGGTGTGGTATGGAGGGATACATATGAACGAATGGATTCAAACCATTTTTACATTTCTGGCGGACTTAGGGTATGTTGGAGTGGCATTGGCGCTTATGATTGAGGTCATTCCAAGCGAAATTGTTTTGTCGTATGCGGGATATTTGGTATCAAGGGGAGAAATTTCATTCATCGGCGCAGTCATTGCTGGAACGATCGGCGGAACGTTGGCGCAGTTGTTCCTTTATTGGATGGGGTACTATGGGGGAAGGCCGTTTTTAGATAAATACGGAAAGTATTTGTTGATTCATCAAAAACATTTGGATTTGGCGGAAGAATGGTTTCGAAAGTATGGAACTGGCGTCATTTTTACAGCGCGTTTTATCCCGGTTGTCCGTCATGCGATTTCGATTCCGGCAGGCATTGCGAAAATGTCGTGGACGCGATTTACCTTTTATACAACATGTGCGGTCATTCCATGGTCGATTTTCTTTATTTATTTAGGTGAAAAGCTCGGGTCGAATTGGCAACAAATCGATGAAATGGCTCGTCCGTATTTAAAACCAATCATTGTTGGTGCTATTGTTTTAACTGCGTTATACGTGCTTTATCGATTGCGGAAAAATAAATAAGGTACATTTCCAACAATGAAGGAAGGAAGAAAGCACGATGAAAAGAGCGATGTATAAACCGATTAAACTGACACCACCGCAATTTCTTGCGCTTATTTTTCTCTCTCTTGTGATGGTTGGAGGCATTTTGTTGAAGTTACCGATTGCCACTGAACATGAAATTAGTTGGATCGATGCTTTTTTCATTTCCACATCGGCAGCAACCGTTACGGGATTAACTTCCGTTGACCCGGGTTCGACATTTACGCTCTTTGGAGAAATCGTGATAATGTTTTTAATTCAAGTCGGCGGTCTCGGTGTGATGACGTTTGCGGTGCTTGTCGTTATTATGATGGGAAAAAAAATCGGAATTAAGCAGCGGCTGTTAATGCAAGAGGCATTGAATCAGCCATCAATCGGCGGAGTCATTCGCCTTGCCCGCAATATTTTTATTTTTTCGTTTTTGACGGAATTGATAGGAGTTATTTTATTATCGATTCGTTGGGTACCGGAAATGGGATTAGGTAAAGGGATCTATTACAGTTTATTCCATACGATTGCGGCGTTTAACAATGCAGGGTTTGCGTTATGGCCCGATAATTTATCGCAATTCGTCGGCGATCCGCTTGTGAATCTTGTGATCACGTTTTTAATCATGATCGGTGGGATCGGATTTACGGTTATTTTTGATCTCTACTATCAACGTCGTTTTAAAAAGTTATCGCTTCATTCGAAAATTATGCTGATTAGTACATTAATTGTGAATATGATTGCGATTGTATCCATTTTTCTCTTTGAATATCACAATCCGAATACGCTAGGAAAATTGACGATGTCTGAAAAAATGTGGGCTGCTTATTTCCAAGGAATTACGCCGCGGACAGCTGGGTTTAATACGATTGATATTGGCGCGCTTGAACAGCCGACATTAATGCTCATTGTTTTATTGATGTTCGTTGGGGCTGGAAGTGCATCCACAGGTGGCGGAATTAAATTAACGACCTTTATCGTCATTATTTTTGCGGTGATGAACTTTTTAAAAGGGAAAGAGGAAACGGTGATCCTTAAGCGGACGATTCGCAATACAACGATTTTGCGTTCGCTCGCCATTTTATCGGTTAGCGTCCTGTTTATTTTTATTGCGACAATGCTTTTGACATTGACGGAAGAAGCGGGATTGATGCCGATTTTATTTGAGGTTGTTTCAGCGTTTGGAACGGTCGGATTGTCGATGAATTTCACTCCTCATCTTTCGTTTGCAGGAAAAGTGATCATTATTTTTATTATGTTTCTGGGAAAAATGGGACCATTGACACTTGTTTATTCCATTTCGAAACCTGAAAAGATGAATATTCGTTACCCGGAAGGAGATGTGATCACGGGGTGATAACGGAAAAGGGTTGTCCGAAGAAAGAGGACAACCCTTTAATTTGTTTGGGCAGGTTCATTAGGCATGATTAAGATTTCCACACGGCGGTTTTTCATTCGTCCTTCTGGTGTAGAGTTTGAAGCGACCGGTTTGAATTCCCCATATCCTTTCGCACTAAAGAGACGAGGATCCAATTTTTTATTTTCTAACAGCAGCTTCATAAAATTAACCGCACGCATGACGCTCAATTCCCAGTTTGAAGCAAATTTTGCGTTGTGAATCGGAACGTTATCGGTATGACCGCTAACGACGATGCTGCGCGGCGGACTCATCACCAACAAGTTGGAAATTTTTTGAGCGATTTGTCGATATTCCGGCTTCACATCCGCGCTTCCAGAATCGAAAAGAACATCGTTAGCGACGGTAACAAGTAATCCTTCTTCGGTCAGTGCAGTTGATAACTCTCCGCTTAAATGATTTTTGTTTATGTATGTGTTGAATTTTTCTTGAATTTCTTTTAATTGTTCGTATTCTTTCAGCGACATTTTGGGATGTGGCTTATTGTTTTGGTCCTCTTTTAATAGCGATTCAAGCTGTTCTTTCTCAATCGGACTAGGATATTCAAGCACCCCTGTTCCACCGGTTAGAGCGCTGTTAAAGGAACGAGCAATTTGTTGAAATTTCTGCGCATCTATTTGACTGCTTGCGAATAAAACGATAAATAAAGCTAATAGAAGCGTCAACAAGTCAGCGTACGGAATTAACCAACTCTCATCAATGTGGTCATCGTGACGATGCTTACGCTTTTTCGACATCTCTTTGATCTCCTTGCGCTAAAATTTTTTGGCGTTCGCTCGATGGAAGATAGGAAGCGAGTTTTTGTTCAATCGCTCGCGGTGATTGCCCTTCAATAATGGACAAAACCCCTTCAATCATCACTTGACGGACCTTTGCTTCTTCTCTCGATTTGCGTTTTAGTTTGTTGGCAAATGGATGCCAAAGGACGTATCCAGTGAAAATTCCCATTAGTGTAGCGACGAATGCAGAACTAATGGCATATCCCAATTGATTAATATCTTCCATATTTTTGAGTGCTGAGATCAAACCGACAACCGCCCCAAGAACTCCAAGTGTTGGTGCATAGGTTCCTGCTTGTGTAAAAATGGCGGCATTTGCTTGGTGCCGCTCTTCCATCGCTTGAATCTCTTCCGTCATAACATCGCGAATAAATTCTTGCGATTGTCCATCAATCGCTAACATTAATCCGTTGCGTAAAAAAGGGTCTTCAACTTCGGGAATTTTTGTTTCTAACGCAAGCAATCCTTCGCGACGAGCGACGTTTGCCCATTCAACAAAAAGAGGAATAAGCTCTTCGATTGTTGGGGTTTTGGACTCCTTAAATATTACACCAAATAATTTTGGGACCTTTTTAATCTCGCTTGTTGGAAAGGCGATTGTGACAGCCGCCGCTGTTCCTAAAAGAATGATTAAAATCGCCGCAGGGTTGATTAACACTTCCGGAGTGACTCCTTTAAAATACATTCCGAGGCCGACGGCGATAATTCCGAGAATTAATCCGATAACGGATGTACGATCCATGTTATCACCTCTAGATTTTCTAATATTTAAAAACGAGTCCAAACCTATCATATAATGGATAAGAATGTTTGAAAAGGGAAATTTGTACGAAAAAAATCCCTTGAAGCTTTGAGCTTCAAGGGAGCTGGCCGCATCAAATTTTTTTCAATTTAAATGTTCCAACCATTAGCAGCGACAAAGTAAATATGAGAAAGATGAAAAAGTGCGGCGGGAAGTAATGAATCGTCAAGTAGCTCAGCGTGAGCAAACATCCAGCGGCTGTAATTGGCAAACCGGTAAAATAGCCATTGTTTTCAGAAATATTGAATTTCGCTAGACGAAACGCTCCGCATCCGATATAAAAAATGGTGAAGAAAAAGCCTGGAGCGCCAAATTCGTACAACAATCCTTGATAAAGTAATAGTGCTGGCGCCACTCCAAATGATATAATATCACTCATTGAGTCCAATTGTTTTCCGAGCTCTGATTCGATGTTTAATTTTCGAGCGACCGTTCCATCAAAGCGATCGGCAAGTGCCGCCAAGAAAATAAGCAATACGCTGACATTTAACTGTCCCTTTGTTGCGAATAAAATGGAGAATCCCCCTAAGCTAAGGTTTGTTAATGTTAATACGTTTGCCGTGTGCGCTTTCAATTTTTTAATGGTATGATCGAAATAATCGGATAAAAACATTTTTTTCACTCCTTAATTAATGGATCGTGGCGGGCTACTTGCGAAAAAAACATACTTCAATTACTAATATTTTATTTATAATATGTAAACTAGTAAAGGATATTCTTTGCTTCAGGAGGGAAAATCGTTGTTAAAATGGCTTTATCGTTTTTTTATTGAATTGACGAATCATTCGTTGACTTCGAAATGGATTGCATCATTTACTCGTTCCAAATGGAGTCGTTTGTTTATTCCATCTTATGCAAAAATTTATAAAGTAAATCAAGAAGAGATGGAAAAAAGTTTACATGAGTACAAAACATTGCAACAATTATTTATCCGTACATTAAAAAAAGGGATTCGGCCGATCGATGACCATCCAGACAGTGTCATTAGCCCAGTTGATGCGGTGGTTGAAGAGATTGGAATCATTACAGACACAAAGGAAATAATGGTTAAAGGAAAGACGTATTCGATTCGCGAGATGCTTGGCAACGATGAAATAGCGAACAAATATTTAAATGGAACGTTTATTATTTTGTATTTAAGCCCTAGCCATTATCATCGTATCCACAGTCCAATATCTGGACAAGTTGTGAACCAATGGTCGCTAGGAAATAAATCATACCCTGTCAATCGCTTAGGATTAAAGTATGGCAAAGCTCCTCTTTCAAAAAATTACCGAATGATTACAGAACTTTGCGCAGATGGAATCTATACAGCCATTGTGAAAGTGGGAGCGATGTTTGTCAATAGCATCGAGCTAACCCACAAACATGAGCAGGTTGTTAAAGGAGAGGAAATCGCTTATTTTTCTTTTGGCTCCACCGTTGTTCTTTTGTTTGAATCGGGAGTGTTTGCGCTGGATGAACAAATTGTCCCGCCATTGGAAGTGAAAATGGGGCAGCGGCTCGGTTTTTTACAAAAAAGAAAAAAGAGCCAATAGGGCTCATCGCTTAAGATGATACTTTAATTTTGTGGCTTAACGAACGACGAAAAATTTCTAGTTCAATCAGCTTGATAAAATCAGGGCTTAATTCCAATTCTTTTGCCTTATGGTAGGATTCAATCAACAACTGATCGGGTAAACACCTCAAATTATTTTTCCTCCTTTCGTATACAAATGGTGTTGTATACATATAATGTTAGGTTTAAGAAAACTTTACCATAAATTTAAAAAGAGAACAATTGTTCTAGTTATCCACATGTATCGGTGGATAAATTGTGGATGAATTGTTTATAAATGTTAAAAGTCAAATAAGAACAAAGTGGAAAATGTGAATAAACTTATCCACAAGATGTGAAAAAAGGCTGGATTTGTCGAAAAATTTTACAATTTGTTGTTTGATGTTTTGGCTTCAAAATGAAACAAAAGGGTGAGAGATGTATGCTAAAATATTTTTTGCCAAATCAACATGCTAAAAGTATTTTTGAGATTACGCCAGAAAGTTTGCTGCAAAAAGGAGTTAAAGGAATTATAACGGATTTGGATAATACGCTTGTTGAGTGGGACCGGCCGCTTGCTACGCCGGAGCTTGTGCGCTGGTTTGAGCAAATGAAAGCGAGTGGTATTCAAGTTACCATTGTTTCAAACAATAACGAAAAAAGAGTCAAAGCCTTTGCCGATCCGCTCAAGATCCCGTTCATTTTCGAGGCGAGAAAACCGTTGACCCGAGCGTTTCAACAAGCCATTCGCGATATGAAGCTAAAAAAAGAAGAAGTGGTTGTTATTGGCGATCAGCTGTTAACCGATATATTCGGAGGCAATCTCCTTGGGTTACATACGATTTTAGTCGTACCTGTTTCTGAGACAGATGGCTGGGTAACGCGGATTAATCGGAAAATTGAACGGAGAATTTTAGATGTTATGCGCAAAAAAGGAATGATTCATTGGGAGGGATAATGATATGGAAGAAAAGACAATGATCTGTATCGGTTGCGGTGTAAAAATTCAAACAGAGGATGAAACAAAAGTCGGCTATGCTCCGCCGTCGGCATTAGAAAAAGAAACGATTATTTGCCAACGTTGCTTTCGCTTGAAGCATTACAACGAAGTGCAAGATGTGGCGTTGACAGACGATGATTTTCTTAAAATTTTAAATGGAATTGGCAATGCTGAAGGACTGGTTGTTAAAATTGTTGATATTTTCGATTTTAACGGAAGCTGGCTGCCAGGTCTTCATCGTTTCGTTGGGAAAAACAAAGTATTGTTAGTCGGAAATAAAGTCGATTTGTTACCGAAATCCGTTAAACATGAAAAATTAATTCATTGGATGAAACAATCATCGAAAGAGCTTGGTTTAAGACCGGTCGACATCTTTTTAGTGAGCGCATCGAAAGGGCATGGAATGCGGGAGGTAATGGAAGCGATCGAACAATATCGCGAAGGAAAAGATGTGTATGTCGTTGGATGTACAAACGTCGGGAAATCAACGTTTATCAATCGGATTATTAAAGAAGTGACCGGCGAAGGAAATGTCATTACGACTTCGTATTTTCCAGGAACAACGCTTGATATGATTGAAATTCCGCTCGAAGATGGAGCGGCGATATACGATACGCCGGGAATTATTAATCATCATCAAATGGCTCATTATGTAGACAAAAAGGATTTAAAAATCATTACGCCAAAAAAAGAAATTAAGCCAAAAGTGTACCAATTAAACGAAAAGCAAACATTATTTTTTGGTGGACTTGCCCGTTTAGATTATGTGAAAGGCGGACGTCGTCCGTTTGTATGTTATATGTCGAATGAATTGCATATTCATCGAACGAAGCTCGAGAATGCGGATGAATTGTATAAAAAGCATCTTGGCGATTTATTGCAACCGCCGCGAAGCAGTTACAGCGAGAAGCTGCCGCCGCTTGTTGCGCACCATTTTACACTGAAAGAACCAAAAACAGATATCGTCTTTTCGGGGCTCGGATGGGTCACATGTCATGATCAAGGCGCACAAATTGTTGCTTATGCGCCAAAAGGCGTCGCTGTGATGTTGAGGCGCTCACTGATTTAACAAAGGCAGGGGAGAGGAATTGAAAAAATTATTTGCGTTAATCGGCTGTCCTGTTCATCATTCATTATCGCCGCTCATGCATAACGATGCATTGCAGTCATTGGGAATTGACGCCTATTACCACGCTTTCCATGTCGAGCGTGAGCAATTAAAGGAAGCGGTCTTTGGTTTAAAGGCGCTCCAAGTGGCGGGATTTAATGTGACGATTCCTCATAAGACAGCGATTATTCCTTTTTTAGATGATGTGGATGAGACCGCTCGAGAGATGGGAGCCGTCAACACGGTTGTGAATGAAAACGGAAGGCTCATCGGTTATAATACCGATGGTGAAGGATTTGTTCGCGCATTGTGTGAACAAATGAAGATCTCGCTTTCGGGAAAACGAATTTTACTTGTTGGCGCAGGAGGAGCGGCTCGCGGAATTTATTTTGCTTTAACAAGGCAAGGGGTTTCGCAAATAGACATTTGCAATCGGACAGTGGAAAAGGCGGTCCAAGTGATTGCTGAGGCGAAAAGTGATGTTTCATCGACAGCCTATTCTCTTCAAGAAGCAGAGGAGCGATTGGAAAACTATGATATCATTATCAATACGACATCCGTCGGCATGACTCCAAATATCGAAGAGATGCCGATTTCCCTACACAATTTACAAAAGGGGACGATCGTGAGCGACATTATTTATAATCCGCTTGAAACAAAATGGCTGCAAGAAGCGAAGGCAAGAGGGGCGCTCGTTCAAAATGGAGTCGGGATGTTTGTGTATCAAGGTGCATTAGCATTTGAAAAATGGACAGGAATCTTTCCAGATGTAAAAAGAATGGAACAAATCGTACTTAAACAGTTAGGAGGAAAAATATGTTAACGGGTAAGCAAAAACGTTTTTTACGCGCAAAAGCGCATCATTTAACTCCGATTTTCCAAGTTGGAAAAGGAGGAGTTAATGAAAATATGATAAAACAAATTGCCGATGCCCTTGAAGCGCGTGAGTTAATTAAAGTAAGCGTGCTTCAAAATTGTGAGCAAGACAAAGAAGTTGTTGCTGATTTGCTTGCAAAAGGGGCAAAAGCAGAACTTGTTCAAATTATTGGAAAGACGATCGTTTTATATAAAGAATCGCGCGAAAATAAACAAATCATTTTGCCGAACTAAAATGGGGATGAACGGTGAAAAAGGTTGGAATCTTGGGCGGGACGTTTGATCCGCCGCATTACGGTCATTTATTAATTGCCAATGAAGTGTTAACGGAGCTTCAGTTAGATGAAATATGGTTTATGCCAAACAACATTCCGCCTCATAAACAAAAGGCGGTGACGGACAGCCGCCATCGTGTCGCCATGATTGAGCTGGCGATTGCCGATCATTCGCAGTTTCGCCTTGAAACGATTGAGTTAGAGCGGCAAGGGCCGTCCTATACGTATGAAACGATGAAAATGCTCAAAGAACGATATCCGCATGTTCAATTTTATTTTATTATTGGAGCAGACATGGTTGAATATTTGCCAAAATGGTACAAAATCGATGAGCTGATTGCATTTGTTCAATTTGTCGGGGTGAAACGCCCCGGTTATTCGCTTTGTACCATTTATCCGCTTATTGAAGTGGAAGTACCTACATTTTCTGTTTCCTCTTCTCTTATTCGAGAACGAATAAAGAGGGGAAAGAGCGTTAAATATTTGTTGCCAGAGGCGGTTCAATCTTATATTGAGGAGAAGGGATTATATGGAGCGTCATGAAGCGTTAGCGATTGTGCGCAAACAACTAACGGAACATCGCTATCAACATACGATTGGCGTGATGGAGACGGCCATTGAGCTCGCTAAAAAGTATGGAGCCGATGTAAAAAAGGCAGAGTTAGCCGCTATTTTTCATGATTACGCAAAATTTCGGCCAAAAGAAGAGATGAAGCGAATCATTATTGAACAAAATATGCCAAGCGATTTGTTACAATATAATGCAGAGCTTTGGCATGCTCCGGTTGGCGCATATTTAGTGAAGACGGAAGTAGGCATTGATGATGTGGACATTTTAGACGCCATTCGTTATCATACGTCAGGCCGGGCCAACATGACCGTGCTCGAAAAAGTCGTTTATTTAGCAGATTATATTGAGCCGGGAAGGGCGTTTCCTGGCGTAGATGAAGTGCGCGAGCTTGCTCAACAAAATTTAGATCTCGCTTTATTGAAAGCCTTGCAAAATACGATCAGCTTTCTAATGAAAAAAAATGAGGCGATTTATCCTGATACGTTTTACACATATAATGATTTAGCAAAAAAAATTAAAGGAGGAGAGTTGTTGAATGACGGGACGTGACATTTTGAGTGTCGCTGTAAAAGCGGCGGATGAAAAAAAGGCGGAAAATATTGTCGCTCTAAACATGCAAGGGATCTCGCTTGTGGCGGATTATTTTATGATTTGCCACGGAAACTCAGAAAAACAAGTGCAAGCCATCGCTCGAGAAATTAAAGAAAAGGCGGAAGAGCATCAAATTCCTGTCAAGCGCCTAGAAGGATTTGACGAGGCGAAATGGATTTTGGTTGATTTGGGCGATGTCGTCGCTCATGTCTTTCATAAAGACGACCGCGAATATTATGATTTAGAGCGACTTTGGGGCGATGCGCCGCTTGAAAATTTAGAGAGTGATCTAGGCGCATGACATATGAGCAATTTGCCAATTGGTACGATTACTTAATGAGCGACGCGCCATACGATGAATGGTGTACGTTTGTCGAAGAAAAAGTTGCAAAGTACGGAAAAGGGAAGTCGTTGCTTGATCTTGGGTGCGGAACGGGAGAATTATCGATTCGTCTTGCGCAAAAAGGGTTTGCTGTAACGGGAATTGATTTATCTGAGCATATGTTAGCCGTGGCGCAAGCAAAAGCGGAAGAGATCGGTTTAACGATTCCGTTTTTTCAGCAAGATATGCGTGAATTAAACGGATTTTCACCGTTTGACCACATTGTGTGCTTTTGTGATTCCCTTAACTATTTGCAAACGGAAAAAGATGTATTCGAAACTTTTCAACGTGTATATGCTCATTTAAAAGATGGAGGACTGTTCTTATTCGACGTTCATTCGCCTTTTAAAATCGATCACCTTTTCTTGGGGCAAGGGACATTTGCTAGCAATGATGAACAGGTGAGTTATATATGGAATTGCTTCCCTGGCGAATGGAAGCATAGTGTTGAGCATGATTTAACGTTTTTTGTGAAAAATGAAAATGGAACGTACGAACGCTATGACGAATGCCATGTGCAGCGGACGTACGAAATTGACCAATATAGGAAGTGGCTTGAGGAGGCTGGATTTCACCTGTTAGAGATTTGTGCCGATTTTAAAAACGAGCCTCCTTCTGAACGTTCAGAGCGAATTTTTTTCATAGCAAAGAAATAGCGGACATTTTCATGTCCGCTATTTTTTATCGCTTAAATAGAAGGGATTTTGCCTTTTTTAGCGAATCGTATCATCAAATTGGATTTTCACCTTCTGCACCTCTTCATAAAACTTTTCGTGCGTTTTTTGAAACACGTGCACAAATAAGTCGCCAATCTCCCTCTCAAGCACTTCAATTCCTGCGCCTGTAATTCCGCCTTTTACGCATACTTTTTCTTGCAAGGACGGAAGCGTGTACAGTCTTTTCTGCAAAAGTTCTCCGAATCCAATCATCATTTCGCTAGCCATGATCGTTGCTTGTTCTCTTGTAATCGCTGTTTCCTGCACGGCGGCATCGATAAACTTTTGCAATAGGTAGCTGAAAAATGCAGGACCGCAGCTTGTTAAGTCGGAAGCAACTCTTGTGATAGGCTCGTCTATATGAATAGGACGAGAGATTTGGGCAAACAAGGTCTCAACGAACGAACGATATCGTTCTGTACATCTTTTTCCGACAGTGATTAATGAACTGCCGGCAAGCGCTCGATTTGTAATGCTTGGGATAACCCGAATGACATGGCAATGAACGAGCGATTCAAGCTGTTCGACCGTAATGGGACTTGTAATCGAGACGATGCAATGACTTTCTGTCAAATGAGAAGAAAGCTGGCTTAAAACAGGGTAAATGTCTAAAGGCTTGATGCAAATAAAAATGATGTTTGCTTTTTTTACAACCTCTTCGTTTGTTGGCACAACGGTTAATTCTTTATATTGTTTCTGTATGTCATAAGCTTTGGAAAGCGTTCGGTTTGTAATGATGAACTGATTCGGTTGAACAGCGTTTACGCCAATAAACGCTTCAATCAAAATTCTCCCCATGTTTCCTGTTCCAATGAACCCTATATTCAATGCATAAGTCCCTCCTTATGTAAGCACTGTTTCCTATAAATCATATGTATGCTTTTATTCATTCGTTTATGAAAGGATGAAGAGAATGAAGTGGATAAAAAAATATGAACGATGGCTATATATAGGCGGAATGGTGCTAACAGCGTTCATTTTTTTCTGGATCAACAAGGACAGCGAAAAAGAAATGATTTCTCCGCCGATTGAGAATGAAACGGCTGAATCAGTTGAAGCGGAAGCGAAGCCGTTAACGGTTTTTGTTGATGTCAAAGGAGCAGTTGTACACGAAGGAGTTTATGAAGTGGATGAATCGAGCCGAATAAAAGATGTCATTCAATTGGCAGGAGGATTTACGGAAGAGGCCGACCGTACGAAAGTGAATTTAGCTGCGAAAGTTCAAGACGAAATGATGGTTTATGTCCCAAAGAAAGGAGAAGAAACGCCGACGGTCATGAGTGAACAAACGACCGCTGCTGGAAATGAGAAAAAAGTGAATATTAATACAGCAACAGCCGAAGAATTGCAAACGTTATCGGGAATCGGTCCAGCAAAAGCGGATGCGATTATCGCTTATCGGGAAGAAAATGGTCCGTTTCAAAAAATAGAAGATCTACTAAATGTGAGCGGGATTGGCGAAAAATCGCTGGAGAAGATCAAAGAGCAAATTATCGTGAAATGAAATTGACGAATGCTTTGCATCCTCGCTAAACTAAAAGCATATTGGACAAATCTGGGGAGAGGAGCGATGAGGATGGAACGGATTACATGGGATCAATATTTCATGGCGCAAAGCCATTTGCTTGCGCTGCGCAGCACATGTACACGCCTGGCGGTTGGTGCGACGATTGTGCGCGATAAACGAATTATTGCAGGCGGATATAACGGCTCGATCGCAGGCGGGGCTCATTGCACCGATGAAGGATGTTACGTTATTGACAATCATTGTATGCGTACCATTCATGCAGAAATGAATGCGATTTTACAATGCGCGAAATTTGGAATTCCGACAGAAGGTGCAGAAATCTATGTCACTCATTTCCCGTGTTTGCATTGTTGCAAGGCGATCATTCAAAGCGGCATTAAAGCGGTATACTATGCGCAAGATTACAAAAACCACCCGTTTGCGCTCGAGTTGTTTCAACAAGCGAACGTGCTTGTGAAACAAGTTCCGTTTGATATTGAAAACATTTATTTATTTTTACAGAAGCGATAAGCGGCTGCTTTCTCAACAGCCGCTTTCGTGAAATGAGGTGGGTGAAAATAAAGGGAAATGGTTTGTATTTCGCTTTCGCAGCGATTTGTGGGATCGCCTCTTTACTGGCTGAGACGGCATGGCTAGCGGGAATCGGTTCGTGTTTGTATGGATTGTTTATCATTTTGCGAAAAAGAAACATTTTTCCTTTTTGCACGCTTGTATTCATTGTTTTTTTCGCGCTCAGTTTCGTTGCTGAACAACGAAATGTCACTTCCTTCTCTTCAAACCAAACCTCTTTTTATGTCCGCATCATTTCCCCTGTTCAAATCGATGGAGATCAGCTAAAGACAACTGTTCGCTCCGGCCGAGAGAAGCTTCAACTCATTTATCGACTATCGTCTGAACATGAACAGGCGCAATGGCAACGACTGTCCATTGGCATGAATTGTTCGTTTACAGGGCAGTTGGAAAAACCGAAGCGCGCAACGAATCCGTATGCGTTTGATTATCAGCAATATTTATATCGGCAGCGAATCCATTGGCTCGTTAAGCCCAATCATCTTGATATGGCGCATTGTCACCGATCGCCCCTTTCGTTGATCGAACAACTGCAAGTGGCTCGACAAAAAGGAATTGATTATATTCGCGCGCATTTTCCTAACGAAGCATCTGGATTTGTTCAAGCGCTTATTTATGGAGAAAGGCGTGATATCGACCCGTCGTTGATGAGTGATTATCAAACGTTAGGGCTTATTCATCTGTTGGCGATTTCGGGGTTGCATATTACGCTGTTAACAGGCGGATGTTTTTATATTTTGATTCGTCTGGGAGTAACAAGGGAACGAGCAGGAACGATTTTGATTGTTCTTCTGCCATTTTATGTTGTTGTTGCAGGAGGAGCTCCCTCTGTTGTGCGCGCTTCATTAATGGGGTTATTCGTGTTAATAGCGATGAAAAGAAATTTTTCGTTAAGCGCGCTTGATGCTGTCAGTCTCGCATGTTTAGTGATGCTTGCAAAAGATCCTTATACGCTATTTCATATTGGCTTTCAGCTTTCGTTTATTGTATCCGCTTCGCTTATTTTATCTTCCTCCATCATTTCAAAAGAAAATTCGACGTTTAAGCAGCTTTTTCTTACATCGCTCATTTCCCAACTGAGCGCATGGCCGCTTTTATTGTACCACTTTTATGAAATTTCTCTTTTATCCATCCCGCTTAATGTATTGTTTGTTCCGCTTTATTCATTGCTGATTTTGCCTCTTTCTCTTTTCTCCTTTTTTATTCATTTATTACTTCCGAAAGCGGGTTTATGGATCATTTTCTTGCTAACAAAGATATTAAATATAACAAACGATGTGGTAGAAATGATTTCAACCATTGAATGGTTTACATTGTCGTTAGGCCGACCGCCTGTATGGTTAGTTGTTTTTTACTATGTTGTGATTTTCTTTTTTTTCGTTTGTCTTGAAAAAAAGGTTCGTCATCGTTTGCATTGGTATGCGTTTGGCTTTGTCACTTTTCTTCATTTCGCGTTTCCTTTTCTTAACCCAGTTGGGGAAGTGGTCATGCTTGATGTTGGGCAAGGCGATTGCATTTATATCGAGCTTCCGTACAGGAAGGCTGTTTATTTAATTGATACAGGCGGGACGTTTTTGTTTTCTGAAGAAAAATGGAAAAAACGTCAAAATGAATTTGATATTGGGGAAGATGTCGTTGTTCCGTTTTTGAAGGCAAAAGGAGTGCGAACGCTTGATAAGCTCATTTTGACGCATGGCGACTACGATCATGTAGGGGCGGCAGAAACAGTTCTTCATTCGTTGAATGTCCGCGAACTGGTTGTCGGAAAACGAAACGAACGAAATGAACTTGAACAACAAATTGTGAAGCAAGCGAAAAAACAAAACATCCTCGTTCGAGAAGTGGGGAGAGGAGATCGTTGGAAAGTGAACGATGCCATCTTTTACGTTCTTTCTCCGAATGGAGAAGAAAAAGGGACGAATGATGGTTCCATTGTTCTTTATGTGCAAATGGGGGGAGCTCGTTGGCTATTTACGGGTGATTTAGAGGAGGGAGGAGAGCAGCGCATTACTTCAACTTTTTCAGCTTTACCGGTCGATATTTTAAAAGTGGGGCATCACGGAAGTCGAACATCGACTTCACAACCATTTTTAACGCATATTCATCCAACGGTGGCTCTGATTTCGGTTGGGCGAAATAATCGTTATCATCATCCTCACGGCGATGTTATTGAGCGGTTGCAACAAAAACGTGTAACGATTTTTCGTACCGACGAGCATGGAGCCATTCAAATTCGTTACAGAAAAAAGATAAGCACCTTTACGACGTTTCCGCCATAAAATACAGCAAATAAAAAAGAGACTGCACGCGGCAATCTCTTTCATTGGCGTTATGTAAACGATTACGCGCCAAAAAATTTAACGAGCGTAGCAATGATGAACATCGTTGCAAAAAAACCGAACGATACGATAAAGCCAACTGCTGAATCGACTGCATCGTTTCGATTACATTGGATGTTTTTTTCAAATTCGTTCATGACCATCCCTCCTATTTTTTCACTTTTAGTATAAGGGAAAAAGGAGAAAAAATCTATATTGCTTTGTTATTGTTGACAAGAGTTGTCACAAATAGTTCGCATCGTACGGGAAAACATAAAGATACCGTTAGACAATAAGGCTCCTAGGACTTATTGTCCAACGTTTAAATAAATGGGAGTCGGTTTTTCTCGTCGACCGATTCCCTTGTAAAATATATAAAAACATTGTATGTTCTTTATGGAAGCTGGTCGAACAAAGAATGGAGACGAGAAAAATGGAACCATTATATTTATTGTATGGAACGGAACATTTTTTAATAAAAGAAGCGTATGAACGATTAATCAAAAAGGCGTTATCGGAAGAAGAAAGGGAGTTTAATTTATGTACATACGATTGTGAAGAAACGCCGATCGAATTGGCGTTGGAAGACGCTGAAACGCTTCCTTTCTTCGGAGAACGAAAAGTGGTGCTCATTAAAAACCCTTTTTTTCTTACCGCAGAAAAAGGAAAAGAGAAAGTGGAACATGACTTAAAAAAATTAGAGGCATATATTGAGCAGCCATCTCCTTTTTCTGTTGTTATTTTTGTTGGCTTTTACGATAAATTGGATGAGCGAAAAAAAATAACGAAAATGCTGTTAAAAACGGCCAACGTATTCGTTGCTAATCCGTTAAACGAAAAAGAATTGAAAGAATGGATTCGGGGGAGTTGCCGCATTGACGATGAAGGAGTGGAGGCTCTTTTAAAGCTGGCTGGTACGGACTTGATGACATTAGCGAATGAAATTGAAAAACTGACACTATTTGTCGGTGACCGCACGATTACAGCCAAAGATGTCTATTCCCTTGTTGCCCGGTCGTTAGAGCAAAATATATTTGTTTTAATTGAACAAGTTGTTGCTCGCGATTTATCTGCGGCGTTGCGCACGCTCTACGATTTATTGCGCCAAAATGAAGAACCGATTAAAATTTTAGCGCTGCTTGCAAGCCAATTTCGCCTTATTTATCAAGTGAAGGAATTAATGAAAAAAGGGTACGGACAACAACAGATTGCTTCAATGTTAAAAGTTCATCCGTTTCGTGTGAAAGTAGCAGCGGGATATGCGAAAGGATTTTCAGAAAATGAGCTTATGGATATTATGAATGAATTGGCGGAAGCGGATTACCGAATGAAAAGCAGCGGAATAGACAAACAATTGATTTTAGAGTTATTTTTTATGAAGTTGCAAAATAAAAAAGAGGCTTGAGCCTCTTTTTTATTTTTGGATGTTACGCAGTAATGCTGTTTAATTTTTTCGCTAAGCGAGATTTGTAGCGGCTAGCTGTATTTTTATGAATTAAACCTTTGCTAGCAGCTTTGTCGATTTTTTTAGAAGCTAAAATGAACGCTTCTTGTGCTTTTTCGACATCTTTTAATTCAACAAGCGCTTCAAATTTTTTAATCGCTGTACGCATTGCAGATTTCATTGATGCGTTTTGTGCGCGACGTTTATTGCTTGTTTTTACACGTTTAATCGCAGATTTAATATTTGGCATCCTTTTCACCTCCGTCAAACCATCGGAAATATATACGTTCAATATGCGACAGTTCAATGAACAATGAGAACAAGTGATATTCTACCAAACAGAACTTAATTATGCAATAGTTCGCGGCATAAAAGTGTGAGTCAAGTTTTTAGAGATCCTTCCCCCTTCGTTTTTCTGACACGGTCTGCCAAAAAAACACCTTCCCATAACCATTTTACTCCATAAAAGCATGAATGGTATGGAAAGGGAAAAAGATGGGAAAACCAATAATAAAACAAGTTGGAGGGTATAAAGAAATGGAACAACCGTTAGATTTGCGCCCGTATTCGATTCGGACCGATTTAGCAATTGAAGCGCACGAAATTGCATTAGAAGAACGTTTACAACAAAAAAAACAAACATCCTCTGAAATCGAAGGAGTCATTATTCAAGACCGAGAGCAAGATGGCATTCGCCTTTCTTATGTTGAAGTAACCGAAAAAGGTGCACAATCGATCGGCAAAAAGGCAGGAAAATATTTGACGATTGAAGCGCAAGGAATTCGAGAGCAAGATACGCAATTGCAACAAAAAGTGGAAGCGTTATTCGCGAAAGAATTTTATGCATTTTTGCAAAAGCTTCAAATTCGTGAAGATGCGAGTTGTCTCGTTGTCGGATTAGGAAACGCACAAGTGACTCCAGATGCGCTTGGACCTATTGCGATCTCAAATTTAGTTGTCACACGTCACTTATTTCATCTGCAGCCTGAAAGCGTTCAAGAAGGATTTCGTCCAGTGAGCGCGATTGCTCCAGGAGTCATGGGGATGACGGGCATTGAAACGAGCGACATTATTCATGGGATTATCGAAAAAACAAAGCCCGATTTCATTATTGCGATCGATGCGCTAGCGGCTCGATCGATCGAGCGTGTCAATGCGACCATTCAAATTTCGGACACGGGCATTCACCCGGGTTCAGGTGTAGGAAATAAGCGAAAGGAATTAAGTAAAGATACGCTTGGAATCCCTGTCATTGCGATTGGGGTACCGACCGTTGTTGATGCCGTTTCGATTACAAGCGATACGATTGACTTTTTATTAAAGCATTTTGGAAGAGAAATGAGAGAAGGAAAAAAGCCGGCAAGCGCTCTCGCCCCTTCTAGCTTCGTGTTTGGAAAGAAAAAGAAATTAACGGAAGAAGATTTACCGTCGGAGTCGCAACGATCGGTTTTTTTAGGAATGATTGGAACGTTGAGCGATGATGAAAAGCGACGCTTAATTCACGAAGTTCTCGCCCCTCTTGGCCATAATTTAATGGTGACGCCGAAAGAAGTGGACGTATTTATTGAAGATATGGCCAACCTTCTTGCGAGCGGATTAAACGCTGCGCTTCATCACCAAATTGATCAATATAACACAGGGGCGTATACACACTAATGAGTTCTATGTTTCAAAGCTTCGTCATATTGTTACATTAGGTAGACAAGCTTTGAAAGGGTGAGACGATGAAATCGATTCGTTCTCGGCAAATGATCGTGACCGTAAATGGGACAAGTTTAAAAAAAATGATTTTATTATTGTTATTTATTTTTATGGTCACATTGACTATGGTTGCCATGATGACATCGTTAAAACCGGAGTATCGCATTTCTTCTTCTTCGATTCATCATGTAACGAACCATTTTTCAACCGAGTCGCTTGTTCATTTGCTTGCGTTTGAGAATCACTATTTTAAGCAAATATTGCCAGAGGATCGAAAAACATTGAAATATTCAAATTATTTTTTTGAAATGTTAACAAGCATTAATCCAAATGATCCGCGCAGTTTGCTTGGCAGAGAGCTTCCCGGATTTTCGTTGTACGATAGTGAAATTATTTTAGCTGGAGAAGGAACAAACTATACAAACATTCCTTATGAATCTTCACCGCCGCTTGAAGTGTTATTAGCCGAACGCGAAGCGGCATCCGAAAATTTAGAAGAGGAGGAAGCTCCATCTGCTCCGCCATCGCTGACAACAAACGGGAAAAAAGTTGTTTATATTTATCACACCCATACGCAAGAATCGTATTTGCCTGCTTTAAAGAGCGTAACCAATCCGAATTTTGCTCATCACCCAACGATGAACGTAACAAAAGTCGGGAAAAAATTAGCGGAAGAATTGGAAAAAAGAGGGATTGGCGCCGTTGTTGACACAACAGACTTTATTAGCAAGTTGTTGAAAAATAAGATGGAATACTATCAAGCTTACGATGTTTCAAGAAATGCCGTGGTTCAAGCGATGGCTACCCATCGCGATGTCAAGTACTTAATCGATATTCATCGCGACTCTAGACGGCGCAATGCTACGACGGTCACGATTAACGGAGTCGATTATGCAAGGGTATCCTTTATTATCGGAGGAGAAAACGCGAAATATCAAAAAAATTTGCAAGTCGTGACGGAATTGCATCAGTTGCTTGAAAAAAAATATCCGGGTTTAAGTCGAGGCACGTTTGAGAAAAAGGGAGTAGGGACAAATGGAAAATTCAATCAAGATTTATCGGAAAATGCGATTTTAATTGAGTTTGGCGGCGTTGATAACAATTTTAATGAGCTGTATCGAACGGCTGCCGCAGTCGCGGATGTATTTAGCGAATATTATTGGCAAGCAGAAAAAGTGAATGCGAACACTCCAGCACAAAAGCAGTAATGGGTGAACGAGGATGATTAAATTTACGATTCAATTTTTATTAACGCTTGTGATTTTTTTGTTCGGTGTTTTGCTAGGGATGCAACAAGCAAATGAAGGAATGATGAAAATGAAGGGATACAAAGATCCGGATTTTCAAGAAGTTTTTCATATTTCGAAAGAAGAAACGGTTCTATTTGGGCAGTCGATTGAAGAAAAAAAGGAGCAGTTGCAACGGATGGAAACATTGAATATTTTTTCGGAGTTCGGGAAAAAATTAGCCTTTTTCGTTCATTCCGTTGTGCAACAAATGTTTTCGTTGCTCGATCAAGTCGGGAGTGCTTCCCCGGCTTTTTTGTTTTTGACTGAGCAAAATGTTTGTGGAAAGGGAGTTTTTTGGCAGACCGTGGCAGAAAACGAATGGGGAAGGATCTTTCACAAAAACTAAAAAACTAGATTCACACTTTGTTTTTGTATGCATTGAATCTTTGTATTGATGTTGCTATAATCAAATCTAGTGTAGTCCGGCATGTATAGTAGGAGTGAAAAAGATGAATCGTGAGGAAAGATTAAAGAGAAGAGATCGCATTCGTAACTTTTCGATTATTGCTCATATTGACCATGGTAAGTCGACGTTGGCGGATCGCATTCTTGAGAAAACAGGTGCTTTGTCAGAACGCGAAATGAAAGAACAGGCGCTCGATTCGATGGAACTTGAGCGTGAACGCGGAATTACGATTAAGTTGAATGCTGTTCAACTGAAGTATAAAGCAAAAGATGGCGAAGAATACATTTTGCACTTAATCGATACGCCAGGGCACGTCGATTTTACGTATGAAGTATCGCGCAGTTTAGCCGCTTGTGAAGGGGCGATCCTTGTCGTTGATGCTGCGCAAGGAATTGAAGCGCAAACGTTAGCAAATGTGTACTTGGCGTTGGATAATAACCTGGAAATTTTACCGGTTATCAACAAAATTGATTTACCAAGCGCTGAACCAGAACGAGTGCGTCAAGAAATTGAAGATGTGATCGGTTTAGATGCGTCAGAAGCCGTATTAGCTTCGGCGAAAGTAGGAATTGGTATCGATGAAATTTTAGAGCAAATTGTGAAAAAAATCCCTGCTCCAACAGGCGATCCTGATGCACCATTGAGAGCGCTTATTTTTGATTCATTGTATGATTCCTATCGCGGGGTTGTTGCATACATTCGCGTTGTCGATGGAACGGTCAAACCAGGACAAAAAATTAAAATGATGTCGACAGGAAAAGAATTTGAAGTCGTTGAGGTTGGCGTCTTTACGCCAAAACCAAAAGTTGTCGATGAGCTGACCGTCGGCGACGTAGGTTATTTGACGGCATCGATTAAAAATGTAAGCGATACGCGTGTCGGGGATACGATTACCGATGCGGACAATCCAGCAACAGAACCGCTGCCAGGATATCGCCGCTTAAACCCGATGGTCTTTTGCGGCATGTATCCGATCGATACGGCGCGCTACAACGATTTGCGTGAAGCGCTTGAAAAGCTTCAATTAAACGATGCGGCATTGCAATTTGAACCAGAAACGTCGCAAGCGCTTGGATTTGGTTTCCGATGCGGCTTTTTAGGATTGCTTCATATGGAAATTATTCAAGAGCGGATTGAACGCGAATTTAATATCGAAATCATAACAACTGCACCGAGCGTTGTTTATAAAGTATACTTGACCGATGGAACAGAAGTATCTGTCGATAACCCATCCAACATGCCTGATCCGCAAAAAATTGACCGCATCGAAGAACCGTATGTGCGGGCGACGATTATGGTGCCTAATGATTACGTCGGTGCGGTGATGGAACTTTGTCAAAATAAGCGCGGCGTTTTCGGCGATATGCAGTATTTAGATGAAAAGCGCGTTAGCCTAATTTACGAAATTCCGTTGTCCGAAATTGTTTATGACTTCTTCGATACTTTAAAATCAAGCACAAAAGGATATGCTTCATTCGATTATGAACTCATTGGCTATAAACCATCGAAATTAGTGAAAATGGATATTTTACTAAACGGCGAAAAAGTCGATGCATTATCGTTTATTGTTCACCGTGACTCCGCGTATGAGCGCGGAAAAGCGATTGTTGAAAAATTGAAAGACTTAATTCCGCGCCAACAGTTCGAAGTACCTGTTCAAGCGGCGATTGGCAACAAAATTATCGCCCGATCTACCATTAAAGCGCTTCGTAAAAACGTATTAGCAAAATGTTACGGTGGAGACGTCTCCCGCAAGCGTAAATTGCTTGAAAGACAAAAAGAAGGAAAGAAACGAATGAAGCAAGTCGGTTCTGTTGAAGTGCCGCAAGAAGCGTTTATGGCTGTATTAAAAATGGACGATAAAAAATGACCGCAGATTTTTCTGCGGTTTTTTATTAAACCAAAAAGGTGTGAAATACGATGATTCAAGCAGCTTATTTTCATATCCCGTTTTGTGCACAAATTTGTCATTATTGCGATTTCAATAAAGTCTTTTTTCAAAATCAGCCTGTTGATGAATATTTGCAAGCGATGGAAAAAGAAATGAAGCATACAGTCGAAACGTTTCAAATGAACGAACTCCGCACCGTATTTGTCGGCGGGGGAACGCCAACGGTTTTAGAAATGAATCAGCTTGAATATTTTTTATCAAGCATTCATCGTTATTTTTCACTTGCAGAAGATGTTGAATTTACATTTGAAGCCAATCCAGACAACGTCAGCGAAGAGAAATTGCGGCTGTTGAAAGAAGCGGGGGTCAACCGCCTCAGCTTTGGGGTGCAAACATTTGATGATGATTTATTGAAACGGATTGGACGCTCGCATACGAAGAAAGAAGCGATTCAAACGATTGAACTAGCCAAAAAGATCGGTTTTGAAAATATTAACATTGATTTGATGTATGGACTGCCGACGCAAACGTTTCAGCAGCTCAAGGAAACGTTAGACATTGCTTTTTCGCTTGATGTTCAACATTTTTCTGCTTACTCACTCATCATTGAGCCGAAAACGGTGTTTTATAATTTAATGAAAAAAAAGCAACTTTCTTTACCAAGTCAGGAAGAAGAGGCTGAAATGTATGAAGAAATCATGGAACAAATGGAGCGAAACGGATATCATCAATACGAATTAAGCAATTATGCAAAAAAAGGGTTTGAAAGCCGTCATAATTTGACGTATTGGAATAATGAACAATACTACGGAATCGGCGCTGGTGCCCATAGTTATGTAGCGGGGAGAAGAAATGCCAACGCAGGTCCAATAAAAAAATATATCGAACTTGTTGAAGAGAACGGCCTTCCTTATATAGAAAGCCACATGGTCACACGTGTCGAGCAAATGGAAGAAGAAATGTTTCTCGGATTGCGAAAAACAGAAGGAGTATGCAAAAAAGTATTTGAGAAAAAATATGCTTGCTCGATGGAGGATGTATTTGGAAAGCAAATTGAAGAACAAAAACAAAACGGATTGCTTGAGGAAACGAACGATTATATTCGGCTCACACACCGCGGGAAATTGCTTGGAAACGAAGTGTTTCAAGCGTTTATCGGTGCGATCGACAATGAAACAAACCTTGACATCTCATAAACGATCTGATACTTTAATAATAGATTTAGCACTCGGTTAATGAGAGTGCTAACAGAGGTGATGAGCTTTGCTAACAGATCGCCAACTATTAATTTTACAAGTGATTATTGATGATTTTATTCGATCCGCTCAGCCAGTTGGCTCAAGAACGTTATCAAAAAAGGATAAAATTGCGTTTAGCTCTGCGACCATTCGTAATGAAATGGCTGATTTAGAAGAGTTGGGATATATTGAAAAAACGCATATTTCCTCAGGGCGAGTTCCATCGCAAAAAGGGTATCGTTACTATGTTGACCATTTATTGCCGCCTGTCCGTTTAACGAAAGAAGATTTAGCGAAGATTCAATCCATCTTTAACGAGCAAATATATGAACTTGAAAAAATTGTTCAAAAATCAGCGCAAATTTTATCGGATTTAACAAACTATACGACGGTTGTTTTAGGTCCTTCTGTCAAGGATCATAAGCTGAAAACGATTCAAATCGTTCCTTTGAATAAAGAGACGGCAGTCGCTATTATCGTTACAGATACAGGGCATGTTGAAAAACATGTGATTACAATTCCACCGACGATTCATCCATCAGATTTGGAAAAAATGGTTAACATTTTAAATGAACGTCTAATTGGCGTTCCGTTGATTGATCTCAATGAAAAAATATATACGGAAGTAGCCGATGTGCTTCGTGCGCACATTCAAAGCTACGATAGCATTTTAAAAACGATTTCTGCTTCTTTAGATTTAGATTTAAACGCTCCCGCCCAAATGTTTTTCGGCGGAAAGATGAACATGCTTCGTCAACCAGAGTTTAGCGATATTGAAAAAGTACGTTCTCTTATGAACATTATCGAACAAGAAAAAGAATTTTACCGTTTGTTGCGCAAACACCAACAGCAGGGAATTCAAGTGAAAATCGGGAAAGAAAACGAAGTAAAAGGAATGGAAGATTGTAGCTTAATTACAGCCACATACTCGGTTGGCGATGAAAAACTAGGAACGATTGCCGTTCTCGGTCCGACACGAATGGAATATTCACGCGTGATTTCCATTTTAAATCGGGTCGCCTCTGATTTATCAAACGTCTTGACCCAATGGTATCAAAAGTATTAGCAGTGTCAATATTATGTTAATGATGGATGGGGTATGCATCCTATGCATCCCCATCCAATTTTAAGGCTTTTAAGGGAGGTGAGAAACAATGGAGAAAGAAAAAGAACAAAATACATATGCACAACCAACTGAAACAAAAACTGAAGAAATCGTTTCAGAAGAAAATCAAGCAGAAACAATGAAGCAAGAAGAGAAAGCAGAAGAGGCTGAAAAAGCAGAAAATGAGAAAGATGAATTGACAGCTGCTTACGAAAAAATCGCTGAATTAGAAGGAAAATTGGCTGAAACGGAAAACCGTTTATTGCGTTTGCATGCCGATTTTGAAAATTTCCGTCGGCGCATGCGTTTAGAATTGGAGGCAGCGGAGAAATATCGTGCGCAAAGTTTAGTAACTGATATTTTACCAGCTTTAGATAATTTTGAGCGCGCGTTGAAGATAGAAGTAGAAGATGAAAAAGCAAAATCTCTTTTACAAGGAATGGAAATGGTTTATCGATCCCTTATGGAAGCTCTGAAAAAAGAAGGGGTCGAAGTGATCGAAGCGGTTGGAAAACCGTTTGATCCACATGTTCATCAAGCAGTTATGCAAGTAGAAGACAGCAACTATGAACCGAATACGGTCGTTGAAGAACTTCAAAAAGGATATAAACTAAAAGACCGTGTGATTCGTCCATCAATGGTCAAAGTAAATCAATAAAGTACGGGAGGGATTATGAATGGGCAAAATTATCGGTATTGACTTAGGTACAACAAACTCTTGCGTAGCCGTTTTAGAAGGCGGTGAACCAAAAGTTATTCCGAACCCAGAAGGAAACCGTACAACTCCTTCTGTTGTTGCGTTCAAAAACGGTGAGCGTCTAATAGGGGAAGTTGCTAAACGCCAAGCTATTACAAACCCTAATACAATCATTTCTATTAAACGTCACATGGGTACGGATTACAAAGTTGAAATTGAAGGAAAGAAATATACACCGCAAGAAATCTCAGCAATGATTTTACAATATTTAAAATCTTATGCAGAAGAATATTTAGGAGAACCAGTTACAGAAGCGGTTATTACTGTTCCTGCTTACTTTAACGATGCACAACGTCAAGCGACAAAAGACGCTGGCCGCATCGCAGGATTAGATGTTAAACGCATCATCAACGAGCCGACAGCTGCTGCATTGGCTTATGGTTTGGACAAAATGGAAGAAGATCAAACGATTCTCGTTTATGACCTTGGTGGCGGTACGTTTGACGTATCGATTCTTGAATTGGGAGACGGTGTATTCGAAGTAAAAGCAACAGCTGGAGATAACCATCTCGGCGGTGACGACTTTGACCAAGTAATCATTGACTATTTAGTAGAAGAGTTCAAAAAAGAACACGGCATCGACTTAACGAAAGATAAAATGGCATTACAGCGCTTAAAAGATGCTGCGGAAAAAGCGAAAAAAGAACTTTCCGGCGTAATGCAAACACAAATTTCCTTGCCGTTTATCAGCGCGAACGAAAACGGTCCGCTTCATTTAGAAATGACGTTGACACGTGCAAAATTTGAAGAATTATCTGCCCATCTTGTTGAACGTACAATGGGACCTGTGCGTCAAGCGTTGAAAGATGCCGGATTAACGCCAGCTGATATCGATAAAGTCATTCTTGTCGGTGGTTCAACACGCATTCCTGCTGTACAAGAAGCAATTAAGAGAGAAATCGGTAAAGAGCCGCATAAAGGGGTTAACCCAGATGAAGTTGTAGCGATCGGTGCTGCGATCCAAGGCGGCGTCATTGCGGGTGATGTGAAAGACGTTGTTCTTCTTGACGTAACACCGCTTTCTCTCGGTATCGAAACGATGGGTGGCGTCTTTACAAAATTGATTGAGCGCAATACGACCATTCCAACAAGCAAATCACAAATTTTCACAACAGCTGCCGATAACCAAACATCGGTTGAAATTCATGTCTTGCAAGGGGAACGTCCGATGGCAGCCGATAACAAAACGCTCGGTCGTTTCCAATTGACGGATATTCCTCCTGCTCCACGCGGCGTACCGCAAATTGAAGTAACGTTCGATATTGACGCAAACGGAATCGTTCATGTTCGCGCGAAAGATTTAGGAACAAATAAAGAACAATCCATTACAATTAAATCTTCTTCAGGCCTTTCTGAAGAGGAAATTCAACGCATGATTAAAGAAGCGGAAGAAAATGCTGAAGCAGACCGCAAGCGTAAAGAAGAAGCGGAACTTCGCAACGAAGCAGACCATCTCGTCTTTACGACAGAAAAAACATTGAAAGAATTTGAAGGCAAAGTAGACGAAGCAGAACTGAAAAAAGCGCAAGAAGCGAAAGATGCATTGAAAGCCGCTTTAGAGAAAAAGGATATCGAAGAAATTCGCGCGAAGAAAAATGCGCTTCAAGAAATCGTTCAACAGCTCTCTGTCAAGCTGTATGAACAAGCGGCAAAACAAGCGCAAGCACAGCAAAGCGCACAAACAGACGGCGCGACGAAAAAAGATGACAACGTTGTTGATGCGGAATTCGAAGAAGTAAAAGACGATAAGTAAAAGAAGTCGAAAAAGTCAAAGTCAGGCCTGTCTTGGCTTTGACTTTTTTGCTATGACGAACATTAAATATATTGCATGAAAAGATAAGACAATGATAAAATTACGTTCATGTGAGTGAATCGGGAGTGGGTGATCATGAGCAAACGAGATTACTATGAAGTTCTCGGTGTCAGCAGAAATGCCACAAAAGATGAAATCAAGAAGGCATATCGAAAGCTATCGAAAAAGTATCATCCAGACGTGAATAAAGAACCCGATGCGGCCGAAAAATTTAAAGAGATTAAAGAAGCGTATGAAGTGTTGATCGATGATCAAAAACGGGCGCATTATGATCAATTCGGACATACCGATCCAAACCAAAACTTCGGCGGATTTGGAAGCAATGTTGATTTTGATTTCGGCGGCTTCGGCGGTTTTGAAGATATTTTCAACAGCTTTTTTGGCGGCAGTCGCCGTCGGAATCCAAACGCTCCGCGCGCAGGAGCAGACTTGCAGTATACGATGCGATTAACGTTTGAAGAAGCTGTTTTTGGAAAAGAGACAGAGATTGAAATTCCTCGTGAGGAAACTTGTGGTACTTGTCACGGTTCAGGTGCAAAACCAGGAACGCGAAAAGAAACGTGTGCACATTGCCACGGCACAGGGCAAATCACAGTCGAACAAGCCACACCGTTTGGGCGAATTGTTAACAGCCGAACTTGCCATTATTGCGGTGGGACAGGGCAATTTATTAAAGAAAAATGTGCAACATGTCGCGGAACTGGCCGCGTGAAGAAGCGGAAGAAGATCCATGTGAAGATTCCAGCAGGTGTTGATGATGGACAACAATTGCGCCTCGCTGGTCAAGGTGAACCGGGTATCAACGGAGGTCCTCCAGGCGATTTATATATTGTGTTCCATGTTGAGCCGCACGAGTTTTTTGAACGAGATGGCGACGATATTTATTGCGAAATGCCAATCACATTTACACAAGCAGCGTTAGGTGGCGAGATTGAAGTGCCAACGCTGTATGGAAAAGTAAAATTAAAAATTCCAGCTGGTACGCAAACAGGAACAAAATTCCGTTTAAAAGGAAAAGGAGTGCCGAATGTGCGCGGCTACGGACAAGGCGATCAGCATATTCGCGTTCGTGTTGTTACGCCTACGAAATTAACCGAAAGACAAAAACAATTGCTGCGTGAATTTGAGCAGATAAGTCAAGGACATCAGCATGAAGATAGCTTTTTTTCAAAAGTAAAAAGAGCGTTTAAAGGAGAGTAATCTTAGGAATGGAGTTGGTAGATGATGAAATGGACGGAAATCAGTATTCATACGACACACGAAGCGATTGAGGCAATTTCAAATATTTTGCATGAAGCGGGTGCCGGCGGGGTTGTCATTGAAGATCCATTTGATCTTATAAAGGAGCATGATACTTCCTACGGGGAAATCTACCAACTCAATCCTGATGATTACCCCGAAGAAGGCGTCATCATTAAAGCGTACTTTCCAGTGAATAGTTTTTTAGGAGAAACGATTGAAGAAATTAAGCAAGCGATTAACAATTTAATGTTGTACGATATTGACTTAGGGAAAAATTCGATCACGATTAGCGAAGTAAACGAAGAAGAATGGGCAACCGCTTGGAAAAAATATTATAATCCGGTCAAAGTTTCTGAAAAGTTTACGATCGTTCCAACTTGGGAAACGTACGAACCTGTTTCGAGCGATGAATTAATCATTGAATTGGATCCTGGTATGGCGTTTGGGACAGGTACGCACCCGACGACGGTGATGTGCATTCAAGCGCTAGAAAAAACGGTGAAAAAAGGTGATACGGTCATTGATGTTGGTACGGGTTCAGGCATTTTAAGCATTGCTGCAGCGATGCTTGGGGCAAAAGAAGTAAGAGCGCTTGATTTAGATCCGATTGCGGTAGACAGCGCGAAGTTGAATGTGAAATTAAATAAAGTGCAGCATATTGTGACTGTATCGCAAAATAATTTACTTGATCGTATTGAAGGGTCTGCCGATATTATTGTTGCCAACATTTTGGCGGAAATTATTCTGCGTTTTGTTGATGATGCTTATCGCCTTTTAAACAGCGGAGGCTTATTCATTACGTCTGGAATTATCCAGACGAAAAAACAAGAAGTAAAAGAAGGATTAATTCGTGCCGGCTTTACGATTGAGGAGACGTTAACGATGGAAGACTGGGTTGCCTTCATCGCAAGAAAAGGATAAAAGAGGGTGTTCGTTTGCAGCAGTATTTTATTTCAAATGAGCAGATTTATGGCGATCGCCTTGATATTCGCGGCGATGATGTTCATCACATTGCGCGTGTGATGAGAATGAACACCGGCGATCGTCTTCTTTGTTGTAACGAAGATGGACAAACCGCTCTCTGTAAAATAGAAGAAATTTCCAATGATTTTGTTCGTTGTCGTATTATAGAATGGATTCAAGTTGATGTTGAGCTTCCTGCCCATGTGTATATCGCAAACGGGTTATTGAAAGGAGACAAATTTGAACTTGTCATCCAAAAAGGAACGGAACTTGGTGCATTTTCGTTCATTCCATTGAAAGCGGCACGTTCTGTTGTAAAGTGGGATGAGAAAAAAGGTGACAAAAAGATCGAGCGATGGCAAAAAATTGCGAAGGAAGCGGCGGAACAATCGCATCGCACGCGCATCCCATCGATTTTTTCTCCTCTTTCGATCGAACAATTGATTGAATGGTCTCGCGACGTTGACTATAAAATCATTGCGTATGAAGAAGAAGCAAAGCGAGGAGAACGGAAGCAATTAAAGAACATATTGCGACAACTGCAACGTGGACAGTCCATTGTCGCTGTGTTCGGTCCTGAGGGAGGCTTTTCTGAGCAGGAAGTGGCTATGTTAAAAGAAAATGGTTTTATTTCTTGCAGTCTCGGTCCGCGTATTTTACGAGCAGAAACGGCTCCGCTTTATTTTCTTTCAGCTGTTTCGTATGAATTGGAATTTAAGTGAGGTGAGAAACATGCCATCTGTTGCTTTTCATACTTTAGGATGCAAAGTGAATCATTATGAGACAGAAGCAATTTGGCAGCTATTTAAACAAGCTGGATATGAACGAAAAGACTTTGACAGTATTGCGGACGTTTATGTCATTAATACATGTACCGTCACGAATACAGGCGATAAAAAAAGCCGTCAAGTGATTCGACGCGCCGTTCGCCGAAATCCGGATGCGGTCATTTGCGTTACAGGTTGCTATGCGCAAACATCTCCAGCCGAAGTGATGGCGATTCCTGGTGTGGATATTGTCATTGGAACGCAAGATCGTGGGAAAATTCTTGAGTATATTGAACAGTTTAAACAACAACGGCAGCCGATTAACGGTGTAAGAAACATTATGAAAACCCGTGTATACGAAGAATTAGATGTGCCTGCTTTTACCGATCGTACGCGTGCATCACTAAAGATTCAAGAAGGCTGCAACAACTTTTGCACGTTCTGTATTATCCCTTGGGCGCGTGGCCTTATGCGTTCGCGCGATCCGAAAGAAGTCATTCGTCAAGCGCAACAATTAGTTGATGCAGGCTATAAAGAAATTGTTTTGACAGGCATTCATACAGGCGGTTATGGCGAAGACATGAAAGATTACAATTTTGCGATGTTATTACGCGACATTGACGAACAAGTAGTTGGATTAAAGCGTCTTCGCATTTCTTCCATTGAGGCAAGTCAAATCACGGATGAAGTGATTGAGGTGTTAAGAAATTCGGATAAAATTGTTCGTCATTTACACATTCCGCTTCAGTCTGGCTCGAATAGCGTGCTGAAACGAATGCGTCGTAAATATACAACCGAATTTTTTGCTGAACGTCTTCAGCGTTTGCGAGAAGTGTTTCCGCAATTGGCGGTAACATCGGATGTCATCGTTGGTTTCCCGGGAGAAACAGAAGAAGAATTTATGGAAACATACAATTTTATTCGCGAACAGCGTTTCTCTGAACTGCATGTGTTCCCTTATTCAAAACGAACAGGTACGCCAGCGGCAAGAATGCCAAATCAAGTAGCTGAAGAGGTAAAAAATGAGCGAGTTCATCGCTTAATCGCCTTATCTGATCAATTAGCGAAAGAGTATGCATCCCAATTTGAAGGGGAAGTGCTTGAAGTGATTCCGGAAGAGCCATATAAAGAAGAGCCAAACAGCGGATTATATGTCGGTTATACAGATAACTACTTAAAAGTGAAATTCCCAGCAACAGAAGAAATGGTTGGAAAATTGGTGAAAGTAAAAATTACAAAAGCGGGCTATCCATACAATGAAGGAGAATTTGTCCGCGTTCTTGATGACGCAGTCGACGAGATGAAAATAAGTTCATAAAAAGCTCGGTTGAGAAACAACCGAGTTTTTTCTTTTCATCATTTGTATACAATAGATAGTGTACATGCACAAAAAAAATGGTATGATGATAGATGTCAGACCTCTTCGGAAAGGAGTATGTTTGTATGAATAACATTGCAAAAATGATTGATCACACATTATTAAAACCAGAGACAACAAAAGAACAAATTGTGAAGCTTTGCGAAGAAGCAAAACAATACAACTTTGCTTCTGTCTGCGTGAATCCGACATGGGTGGCAACAGCAGCTGAGCTGCTCAAAGGCAGCGATGTGAAAGTATGTACGGTGATCGGGTTTCCATTAGGAGCGAATACACCAGAAGTGAAAGCATTTGAAACGAAAAATGCGATTGAAAACGGTGCAACAGAAGTCGATATGGTCATCAATATCGGCGCGTTAAAAAGCGGAGATGATGAGTTAGTTGAAAAAGACATTCGTGCGGTTGTGGAAGCTGCAAAAGGAAAAGCGCTTGTCAAAGTGATTATTGAAACATGCTTGTTGACAGAAGAAGAAAAAGTGCGCGCATGCGAATTAGCGGTCAAAGCTGGAGCGGATTTTGTGAAAACATCAACAGGCTTTTCAACAGGCGGAGCGACTGTTGAGGATGTTGCGTTGATGCGCAAAACGGTTGGCCCAGAAATCGGTGTGAAAGCATCTGGTGGCGTGCGTGATGCGCAAACAGCACAGGCGATGATCGATGCGGGAGCTACGCGAATCGGAACAAGCTCTGGCGTTGCCATTGTTCAAGGAAAAACAGGAACGGCCAGCTATTAAAAAAAGCGGTTGACTTGTAACGCTGGTTATATTATACTTTGGAAGTACATGTTTAACATGTGCACAGGAAATTGTTAGCGGTTTTGCTCGGAGGGAGGGAAGTAGGATGTCAAAAACGATCGTTCGTAAAAACGAGTCGCTTGAAGATGCTCTTCGTCGCTTCAAACGTGCTGTTTCTAAAACAGGTACGTTACAAGAGGCAAGAAAGCGCGAATTCTATGAAAAGCCAAGCGTAAGACGCAAGAAAAAGTCTGAAGCGGCTAGAAAGCGCAAATATTAAAAGAGGGTGTATTTATGAGTCTTCTCGAACGTTTGAATAATGATATGAAGCAAGCGATGAAAAATAAAGAGAAAGACAAACTTTCGGTCATTCGAATGGTCAAGTCCGCATTGCAAAACGAGGCCATTAAGCTAGGTAAAGAATTGTCCGAAGATGAAGAGTTAACAGTACTTTCTCGAGAATTAAAGCAACGTAAAGACTCCCTCCAAGAATTCGAAAAGGCTGGTCGCTCAGACCTTGTCGATAAAGTAAAAGCAGAAATCGCTGTCATTGAATTGTATATGCCAAAACAGCTAAGCGAAGAAGAGCTTGTGCAAATCGTTAAAGAAACGATTGCAGAAGTAGGCGCTTCCTCTAAAGCTGATATGGGAAAAGTGATGGGTGCAATCATGCCGAAAGTAAGAGGAAAGGCAGACGGCTCCCTTGTCAATAAGTTAGTGCAACAACATTTGTCTTAAAACACCTTACGTCTTCGTAAGGTGTTTTTTGTTTTGCGAAACTTTTCAAGCGGTGTTACGTAATAATAAAACAAGAAAGGAGGTTTTCTTGTGTGGACGGACTCATCATAGCCTTGACGAATGCGTGGGTTGTCGCTTTTTTGCTTATTGTCGGAAGCGTCACATTTGTTTGGCAACTATATGATGCCCGCTTTAGTTGGAAAGGGACGATTAGTTTTCTTTGTTTTTTACTATTCTTTTCCACACATTTAGCGGCAGGGTTAACGGGAATAGGTGCTTTTATTTTATTTGCGATCGGCTTAATTTTATTAACGATCGAGCTGTTTGTACCGGGGGGAATTATCGGATTCGTCGGACTCGGCACATTGGTTGCTAGCATTTTTTTGACAGCAAAACATTCTCCTTTTATTACTCTTTCTCTCGCTGTTGCGATTGCGAGTGCTTTGATTACGATGTTATTGCTTAACAAAGTGTTTAAAAAACGGATGGTTTTATTTCAAAAAATCGTTCTCACTGACAGACAATCGAATGAAAAAGGATATGTTTCTCATGCTGTTCGTTTCGATTTAGTTGGCAAAAGAGGATATGCATTAACGGTGTTGCGCCCTTCCGGAACAGCATGGATTGAAAATGAACGGGTAGATGTCGTGACAGAAGGAGAATACATTGAACGAAACCGTCCGCTTGAAGTTGTTCGAGTAGACGGCTTGAAAGTTGTCGTTCGCGAAATAAAGCAATAGAACATGAGGAGGTAATCTAATGACACCTGATCAAATTTTACTCATTATTGCCATTGGTTTAGGACTTGTATTGCTTGCGATTTTCTTTTCATTTGTTCCGGTTATGCTCTGGATTTCTGCGCTCGCTTCCGGTGTGCGCATTAGCATTTTTACGCTGATCGGCATGCGGTTGCGCCGCGTGATCCCGTCACGAGTGATCAATCCGCTTATTAAAGCGGTAAAAGCGGGATTAAACGTTAGCACGAATCAATTGGAAAGCCACTATTTAGCCGGAGGAAATGTCGATCGCGTTGTGAATGCTCTCATTGCCGCTCAACGCGCCAATATCGAGCTCTCGTTTGAACGTTGTGCAGCAATTGACTTAGCGGGCCGAAATGTACTGGAAGCGGTACAAATGAGCGTCAATCCGAAGGTGATTGAAACACCGTTCATTTCAGGAGTGGCGATGGATGGAATTGAAGTGAAAGCAAAAGCAAGAATCACCGTTCGCGCAAACATTGATCGCTTAGTCGGAGGTGCAGGTGAGGAAACGATTATTGCTCGTGTCGGCGAAGGGATTGTTTCCACGATCGGTTCGCAAAATGATCATAAAAAAGTGCTTGAAAACCCAGATATGATTTCGCAAACGGTATTAGCCAAAGGATTGGACTCTGGAACAGCGTTTGAAATTCTTTCGATTGATATTGCCGACATTGACATCGGTAAAAACATCGGTGCCGTGTTGCAAGCGGATCAAGCGGAGGCGGACAAAAAGATTGCCCAAGCGAAAGCAGAAGAACGCCGTGCGATGGCGGTCGCGCTTGAACAAGAAATGAAGGCCCGCGTTCAAGAAATGCGTGCAAAGGTTGTCGAAGCTGAAGCGCAAGTGCCGCTTGCGATGGCGGAAGCCCTTCGTTCTGGCAAGCTTGGTGTGATGGATTACATGAACTTAAAAAATATTATGGCGGATACAAATATGCGCAACTCCATTGGAAAATTGACAGAACAAAACGAAGATGAACATAAGTGAGGATTGAAAAATGGCGATAATGGAATGGGTGTTTAGCAACCTATTTGTAGTATTTGTTGTGATTGCGTTTATATCAAGCGTATTTAAATGGATGAATCAATTCAATCAAAAAACGAGAGAAGAAAAACAATCGCCGTCCATTCAAGTTCAAATCAATGACAAACATGAAGAAGAAAAGGTAGAGCCTTTACTTGTTCGCGAAGAAAAAAGTAAAGAAGCAGCTGTACCCATCTCAAAGGAAAGTGAAAAGCCGAAGGTGTCTGTTCATTCAAAAGCGATCATTCAAGGAATTATTTTTTCCGAAATCATTGGACCGCCTCGAGCGAAAAAGCCGTTTCGTTCCGATCGTTTTTAGCGATTTAAAAAAAGTGCTACAATCCCCTTTCAACTCATACATATGAGATGAAAGGGGGTTCTTTTTTATGATGAGAAGATGGAAAAGCAAAATGCGAAATTGGTTGACAAACAAAATGGAACTGCCCGCAGATGTGTTGATGGATCTTCCAAGAATCACAATGATTGGACAAATTCATATTTATATAGAGAATCACCGTGGATTGCTTGTGTTTACAGATCATGAATTGCGGCTTTTATTAAAGCAAGGCCAACTCCTTGTCAAAGGGGAGGCATTTGTCATTAAAACGATTTTGCCTGAAGAAATTTTACTTGAGGGAAAAATTGATCAAGTTGTTTATTTGAACGAATAGGGGGGAGATCGTGAAAAATCAATGGTTAAACTATTTGTCGGGCAGCGTTCGTGTTCGCGTGCATGGAAAAGGTGTTGAACGTTTTCTCAATACATTGATACGCAATGGTGTTTACATTTGGAATGTTCAAAAGGAAGAAGCAACCGTTGCCTCATTTTTTATTCTTTTAAGCGATGTGAAAAAAGTGCGCGTTCTTATGCGAAAATCTGAATGTAAGCTTTATTTTATCGAAAAAAATGGCGTTCCGTTTTTGTTGAAAAAAACATGGCGAAATGTCGGAATTCTCTTTGGAACGCTCTCTTTTTTGATGATTATTTTTCTTCTTTCCAATGTTATATGGAGTATTCAAATTGATGGTGCCAAGCCAGAAACAGAGCATCGTTTGCGTCAAGAACTGAAAAAAATGGGAATTGAACGTGGGGCTCTCCAATTTAAGCTTGATGATGTTGAAACGATTCAGCGAAAATTAACCAATAACATTGAAGCGATTACGTGGATCGGCGTCGAACAACAAGGAACGACGCTTCATTTTCAAGTCGTTGAAAAAAAAGAACCGAAACGTATTGAACCATTATCTCCGCAACATCTCGTTGCAAAGAAGAAAGCGGTCATTACGCATCTCTTTGTCGAAGAAGGACAGCCGATCGTCACTGTGCATGATCACGTTGTTCGAGGCCAACTTTTAGTGTCAGGAATTATCGGTAAGGAAGGTCAAACGAAGACCGTGCCAGCGCGCGGCAAAATTTTAGGAGAAACATGGTACAAGTCTACGGTCGTCCTTCCGTTGCAAACAACATTTTATGTATTGACGGGAAACTATAAAGAAACGCATTATTTACGAATCGGTCAGCTGCAAATTCCAATTTGGTGGAAAAATAAAAATGGTTTCTCTAGCTATGAAAAAGAAACGACGCAAAGACATTTTCGTTTTCTTCATTGGACCTTGCCGTTGTCTTATGAAAAGGTTGTATGGCGCGAAAAAGAAGAGGTTGTTCGCCATTATTCTGTAGAAGAGGCGTTTCGTGCGGCAAAAGAGGCTGCGCGAAAAGAACTAAAAAGGAAACTTCCTGATGATGCTGTTATTAAAGGTGAAAAAGTTTTGCACCAAACGAAAGAGAATGGTAAAGTAAAAATAGAAATGCACTATCAAATCATTGAAAATATTGCTACACCACAACCAATTATTCAAGGAGACTGAAGAATGTCGCAGGAATTTGTAACGATCAATCAGCACATCCAAAACTTAAATGAAGCGATTGCTCTTTTTGGCATTCACGATGTTCACTTAAAACGAATCGAACAAGAATTGAACGTATCAATTGTGACCCGCGGGGAGTCCGTGAGCGTTTCAGGAAGCGAACAACACGTTCAACTTGTGGATGAGCTTTTTCGCCATTTATTAGCTGTGATTCGCAAAGGAGTTTCAATCGGAGAACGAGATGTGCTTTATGCGATTAAAATGGCAAAAAACGGAACGATTGCTTACTTTCCGGAATTATATGATGAAGAAATTGCAAAAAATGCAAAAGGTAAATCGATCCGCGTCAAAACGCTCGGTCAACGGCAGTACGTTTCTGCGATTAAAAATCATGATTTGATTTTTGGTATTGGACCAGCTGGAACAGGAAAAACGTATTTAGCGGTTGTGATGGCTGTACAAGCATTGAAGAACGGACAAATTAAACGGATTATTTTAACGCGTCCAGCTGTTGAAGCTGGAGAAAATCTGGGATTTTTGCCGGGAGATTTAAAAGAAAAAGTCGATCCGTATTTAAGACCGTTATACGATGCGCTTCACGATGTGCTTGGACAAGATCATACACAGCGTTTAATTGAACGCGGAACCATTGAAATTGCTCCGCTCGCTTATATGCGTGGACGAACATTAGATGATGCGTTCGTGATTTTGGATGAGGCGCAAAATACAACTCCATCTCAAATGAAAATGTTTTTAACGCGACTCGGCTTTGGATCAAAAATGGTCATTACCGGGGACATTTCACAAGTGGACTTACCGAAAGGAGTTCAATCAGGTTTAGCCGTTGCCAAAGAAATTTTGGTCAATGTCAGCGGAATTTCATTCGTTTTTCTAGAACAAACGGATGTTGTACGTCATCCGCTCGTCGGAAAAATTATTGATGCATATGAAAATGCAGGAATTTAAAAAATGACCCATCTTTATAGCATGGGTCATTTTTGTGCTTCAATTTGCTTTAGATCGATCGGTATGATCATTTACGAAATTTGTCATTTTAATGATTGAAAGCATGTTGTTTAAGGGAGCGGCTCCGTCGCTTGCACTTGTCCTAACAATGATTTATGCTTTATGCGTTACTTTCATTCGTTCATTGAATATTCATCACATTAAAAGGAGATGAAAAAATGGGTCTTATTATTGACTTTATTGATGAAACAAACGAAATTACAGAGGAGCAAATGGACTTGCTTGAGCAATTGTTAAATACGGCAGCGGATGGAGAAAATGTCCGTGACGGTGCCGAAGTGAGCATTACCTTTGTTGATAACGAAAAAATTCGCGAAATTAATCGCGATTATCGCGGAAAAGATCAACCGACAGATGTGATTTCGTTTGCCCTTGAGGAAATGGGGGAAGGAGAAATTGAGGTGGTCGGTGTCGATTTGCCCCCTGTTTTAGGCGATATCATTATTTCGGTACCGAAAGCGCGGCAGCAAGCAGAAGAGTATGGGCACTCCTTTATGCGAGAGCTTGGTTTTTTAGCTGTTCATGGCTTTTTACACTTGCTTGGTTACGATCATGAGACGGAAGAAGAAGAGAAAGTCATGTTTGCGAAGCAAGAAGAAATTCTTCAAAAATATGGATTGAAAAGATGAGAAATGATGCGAAAACGGGAGCGATTGCGCAAAAGTTTTTCGCACGCATGGTCGGGTGTGAAAGCGGCCATTCAAGCGGAACGAAATATGCGAATTCATGTGCTGATGGCGGCGATCGTTGTCATAGCAGCCATCATTTTCAAAATCTCAAAAATCGAATGGCTCATTTTGCTCATCACAATTGGAATTGTGCTTAGTTTAGAAATGATCAATACAGCGATTGAGCGAGTGGTTGATTTAGCAACTGATGAATATCATCCGCTTGCGAAAGCTGCGAAAGATATAGCAGCAGGAGCTGTCTTCCTTTTTGCTTTCATTTCGATCATCATTGGAGTCGTTATTTTTATTCCGCACCTTGTTCATTTTTTTAAATATTCTTTACATTTTTGGTGATAATGATGAAATCGCGTTCATTTTTTGATAAAATAAATAATACAGCGAAATAAATCAATCGATGGAGGGTTCCATGATTAAGGAAGGATATAAATCAGGATTTGTAGCGATTATCGGACGACCGAACGTAGGAAAATCGACGTTTTTAAATCGAGTCATTGGGCAAAAAATTGCGATCATGAGCGATAAACCACAAACGACGCGCAATAAAATTCAAGGTGTTTATACAACGGATGATACACAAATCATTTTTATTGATACGCCAGGTATTCATAAACCAAAGCATAAGCTTGGTGATTTTATGGTGAAGGTCGCTCAAAGCGCCCTTCAAGAGGTTGATTTGATTTTATTTATGGTCGATGCAGTCGAAGGACTTGGACGTGGCGATGAATTTATTATGGAGCGCTTGAAACAGGTGGATACTCCTGTTTTTCTAGTCATCAATAAAATCGACGAAGTGCATCCAGATGATCTGTTGCCGCTTATTGACCAATACCGTTCACGCCACTCGTTTGCAGAAGTGGTTCCGATCTCTGCTCTCCAAGGAAACAACGTTGAAACATTGTTAGAGCAAATTAAAAAATATTTACCAGAAGGACCGCAATATTATCCAGCAGATCAAGTGACAGATCATCCAGAACGATTTATTATTGCGGAATTAATTCGTGAAAAAGTGCTTCACTTGACGCGCGAAGAAGTGCCGCATTCGGTTGCTGTCGTCGTTGAGTCAATTGAGCGCCGCGAAAACAGCGATACGGTCTATGTGGCAGCGACGATTATTGTCGAGCGTGATTCACAAAAAGGAATTATTATTGGTAAGCGCGGGCAAATGTTGAAAGAAATTGGTCAGCGCGCGCGAATGGATATTGAAGCTCTTTTAGGTTCGAAAGTGTTTTTAGAACTGTGGGTAAAGGTTCAAAAAGATTGGCGCAACAAGTTATCGCAACTTCGGGATCTCGGTTATCGAGAAGATCAATATTGAGCTGTTAAATTTTATGCAACATCGTTGTGAGTATACGAGGGTAAAATAAGTTTGAGCGGTTTACTCACCATAGATAATGGATTCAATCATATGCCTTTACGGCGGAAAGGTGTGGTTCGATGCTCGATTTCACCTGGAAACTTTTTAGCCAAACAGGCAATATTGATACGTATCTCCTTTTTAAGGAGTTGGAGCGGGAAAAGCAGGAGAAATTGGATGATGAAGAACAGACATTGACACAAGCGGATTATCCGGTTTTTTAAGCTGTTAAACGGAAGGTTATGTGGCGATGTTTGAAAAGTGTGAAGGAATTGTGATTCGAACGATCGATTACGGTGAAACCAATAAAATTGTGACGCTTTTGACAAGGCAGTGGGGAAAGGTGGCTGTGATGGCTCGAGGGGCAAAAAAGCCAAACAGCCGCCTTTCCGCTGTCACACAGCTGTTTACATATGGATATTTTCTCATTCAAAAAAGCCGCGGAATAGGAAGTTTACAACAAGGCGAAATGATTGCAACGATGCGCAACATTCGCGAAGATATTTTTTTAACGGCTTATGCCTCTTACATTGTTGAACTAACGGACAAAGCGGTAGAAGAAAAACGTCCAGATCCGTATTTGTTTGAACTTCTTCTACAAACATTAACGTACATCAATGAAGGGTTAGATGCCGAAATATTAACGTATATTTATGAAATGAAAATGTTAAATGTGCTAGGGTTATATCCGAAATTGGATGGATGTGCCCTTTGCGGAAGTACGGAAGGGACGTTTGCTTTTTCCTTAAAAGAAGGAGGATTTCTTTGCCATCGTTGCTTCGAGCATGATCCACACCGTCTGCCGATGTCTGTTCACACATTAAAGCTGCTTCGTCTATTTTATTATTTTGATTTATCGCGTCTCGGCAAAATCAACGTGAAGGAAGAAACAAAACGAGAACTAAATCAAATCATCTCGGCATATTATGATGAATACTCTGGACTCACGTTGAAGACGAAGCGGTTTTTGCAACAAATCGATTCTTTGAAGCAAACATGGAAATAGCACAATGAAACAAGCGGACAAACCACTTCGTCCGCTTGCGACTTTTGTTTGCAAAATACATAATTGAGATATACTATTGTCTTATAAGTATAACCTATTTGAAGGTGGTGAGCGACAATCGAACTGAACAAACGCCAAGAACAAATTTTGCAAATCGTCAAAGATCACGGACCGATTACTGGAGAGCATATCGCTGAGAAGTTAAATTTAACGAGGGCAACGTTGCGTCCGGATTTGGCGATTTTAACGATGGCCGGTTATTTAGAAGCAAGGCCGCGCGTTGGTTATTTTTATACAGGAAAAACAGGCTCACAACTGTTAGCTGATAAAATAAAAAAAATTAAAGTGAGCGATTATCAATCCATTCCTGTTGTCGTTAATGAAAATGTCAGTGTGTATGATGCGATCGTCACGATGTTTTTGGAAGATGTTGGTACTTTGTTTGTTGTTGATGATGATTCGTTACTCGTCGGGGTGCTTTCGCGCAAAGATTTGCTTCGTGCAAGTATTGGAAAACAAGAATTAACGTCCATTCCTGTTAATATCATTATGACAAGAATGCCGAATATTACATTTTGTGAAAAAGATGATTTGTTAATCGATGTCGCACAAAAGCTCATTGAAAAACAAATTGATGCGATGCCCGTTGTGAAAAAAACGGACAAAGGCTACGAAGTGGTGGGGCGAATTACGAAAACGAATATGACGAAAGTATTAGTTGCACTAGCAAAAGAAGATGTGCTTTAGAGGGGGAATAAAATGAATCATTTAGTGTACGTCGTATCCGATTCAGTCGGAGAGACGGCCGAGCTTGTCGTAAAGGCGGCAGCGAGCCAATTTAATGCTGCATCGATTCAGTTTAAACGCATCCCGTATGTAGAGGATAAAGAAACGCTTGCCGAAGTCGTTGCTTTGGCCAAAATGAATCGAGCGATTATCGCCTTCACGCTGGTCGTTCCAGAAATGCGTGAGTTTCTTTTGACCGAAGCGGCCCGCGAAGGAGTAGAAGTTTATGATATCATCGGTCCTCTTATTGAAAAAATGCAAGATCGATTTGGAATGACGCCACGTTGCGAGCCGGGGCCTGTTCGCGTTCTTGATGAAGACTATTTCAAAAAAATCGAAGCAATCGAGTTCGCTGTCAAATATGATGACGGTCGCGACCCTCGTGGAATTTTGCGTGCCGATATTGTGTTAATCGGCGTATCGCGTACTTCAAAAACACCGCTTTCGCAATATTTGGCACATAAACGTTTTAAAGTCGCTAACGTACCAATTGTTCCAGAAGTTGAACCGCCAGAAGAACTGTTTAAAGTTTCTCCAAAAAAATGTTTCGGTTTAAAAATTAGCCCTGAAAAGCTTAACCATATTCGGAGAGAACGCTTGAAGTCGCTTGGTTTAGATGATGGAGCTATTTATGCCAACATTGATCGCATTAAAGAGGAGTTAAACTATTTTGATGAAATTGTAGCTAAAATTGGCTGTGATGTGATCGATGTGACAAATAAGGCAGTGGAAGAAACAGCCAATGTCATTATGAACATTATAGAAAAGCGACGAAAGTAAGCGTTCATTGTTGTAGCACATCGCAAAAGGTGAGATGTGCTATTTATTTTTCTATAGCCAAGTTCAATTTTTTATATTATAATAAAAAATTGTGATAAAATAGGTTTAGACTTAAGATAGGACGAATAAACTATTTATAGCTGATTGTCAAGTAACGATGCATCGGAATTTTCGACAAGATTTTTTGAAAAAAAGAAGGATTCTTTTCGACCGTGTAGAATAAAGAAAGCACGGTTGTTAAACAAAGGTGACCCTTCTGTTATAAGAAGCGATCATGTCGAAAAATGAAAAAATATGTCAAAATCGTGGAGCTGTTGTAAGCCATGGGATATCGCATTCCTGAGGAAACGATTGAATCCATTCGTCGTTCCGTCGATATTGTTGAAATCGTCAGCGAATATGTTCAGTTAAAAAAACAAGGAAGAAACTACTTTGGACTATGTCCTTTCCATGGCGAAAAAACACCGTCGTTTTCCGTGTCACCAGAAAAACAAATTTACCATTGCTTTGGTTGCGGGGCAGGCGGCAACGTTTTTTCTTTCCTGATGGAGATGGAAGGCCTCACTTTTATCGAGGCGGTCAAGCGTTTAGCCCCAAAAGCGAACATCGATCTGTCGCATATTGATGATCGCCCAACTGCAAATGGAACAGAGACGGCTGCAATGATTGCAGCGCATAATCTTCTGAAAAAATTTTATCATCATTTGCTTATTCATACGAAAGAAGGGCAAGTTGCCCTTGATTATTTGTTGAGCCGCGGCTTCACCCGTGAAATCATCGATCAGTTTGAAATTGGTTATGCGTTGAATTCATGGGATGCAGCAACGAAATTTTTGGCAAGCAAAGGTTTTTCGTTGCAGCTAATGGAGAAAGCTGGTCTTGTTAGTAAAAAAGAGGAAGATGGTTCTTACTTTGACCGTTTTCGCAACCGCATTATGTTTCCGATTCATAATCACCAAGGCGAAACGGTTGCTTTTTCAGGAAGAATTGTTGGTAGCGGTGAGCCGAAATATGTAAATAGCCCAGAAACTTCTATTTTCAATAAAAGAAAAATTCTCTATCATTTTCATGAAGCACGGCTACATATTCGGCAAAAACAACAAGCGGTTTTGTTTGAAGGATTTGCTGACGTCATTGCCGCTGTACGTGCAGGAATCCATCATGCAGTTGCCACGATGGGAACCGCATTATCAGAAGAACAAGCGAGGACGATTCGTCGCAATGCAGAGTCTGTTATTATTTGCTACGACGGAGATCGAGCAGGTGTAGATGCCACGCTTCGAGCAGCGGAAATGCTTGCAGAAGCCGGATGTTATGTTAAAGTTGCTACAATGCCGGAAGGGCTAGATCCGGATGACTATGTTCGTCAATATGGTCCTGAACGCTTCAAAGCGGACGTAATTGACGCAAGTATCTCATTAACGGCGTTTAAGCTAAATTACTTGAAAAAAGGTCGGAATCTTCAAGATGAGAGCGAACGCCTTCGCTATATAGAAGACGCTGTGAAAGAGATTAGTCAATTAAACAATGCGATTGAAGTTGATCATTATTTGCGCCAATTAGCAAACGAATTTTCCATTTCGTTTGATGTGTTACGCGAACAAATCAAATCGTATGAGCGCACTCGAAAAAAGGCGCAAAAAAAGATTGAAATTCCGCGGCCTGTAGCTAATACGAAATTGCTCCCCGCTTTCCACAATGCGGAAAGAATGTTGATTGCGCACATGTTGCGCGATAAGGAAATTGCTTTAACGGTTCAAAATGCGATCCAAGGCGCTTTTAATATTGAAGAGCATCGGGCGATTGTCGCTTATTTATACGCTTTTTACGAAGAAGGAAACGAACCGGATGTTAGTTCATTTATCGAGCGGTTGCCGGATTCGCACTTAAAGGGAGTTGCCACGGAATTATCGATGTTATTGATCAATGAACATGTGTCCGAAGCAGAGTTGCGAGACTACATTCAATGTGTATTAAATTATCCGAAATGGCAAATGCTCAAACAAAAAGAGGAGCAGTTGCGCGAAGCAGAAAGACAAAAGGACTACAAGCAAGCAGCGATGATTGCCAGCGAAATTTTAATGATTAAAAAATCATTACATTCTATTTCTTCAAGTTTTGGAAGGAGGGGAATCGATGGCTGAAAAGTCAACACATTCCGAATTAACGTTAGAGCAAGTAAAAGAGCAATTAGTTGAATTAGGAAAAAAACGCGGTGTTCTCACGTACGAAGAAATTGCTGAACGATTATCCCCATTTGAATTAGATTCTGACCAAATGGATGAATATTACGAATATTTAAATGAACAAGGAATTGAAGTGGTCGGTGAATCTGATTTAGATGACCCTGATTTAGACGATTCTGATTTAGATGATCTCGTGAAAGATGAAGAAGAGTTTGACTTAAATGATTTAAGTGTTCCGCCAGGTGTAAAAATTAATGACCCTGTCCGCATGTATTTAAAAGAAATCGGTCGAGTTCCGTTGTTGTCTGCTGAAGAAGAAATTGAATTAGCGAAGCGAATCGAACAAGGCGATGAAGAAGCGAAACGTCGTTTGGCAGAAGCAAACCTTCGCCTTGTTGTAAGCATTGCAAAACGCTATGTCGGTCGCGGAATGCTCTTTTTAGACCTTATCCAAGAAGGAAATATGGGCTTAATTAAAGCTGTTGAAAAGTTTGACTACCGCAAAGGATATAAATTTAGTACGTATGCCACTTGGTGGATCCGTCAAGCGATTACGCGAGCGATTGCTGACCAAGCGCGGACAATTCGCATCCCTGTTCATATGGTTGAAACCATTAACAAGCTTATTCGCGTTCAGCGTCAATTGTTGCAAGATCTTGGCCGCGAACCAACTCCAGAAGAAATTGCGGAAGAAATGGATTTAACGCCAGAGAAAGTTCGCGAAATTTTGAAAATCGCTCAAGAACCTGTTTCACTTGAAACCCCAATTGGTGAAGAGGACGACTCTCACTTAGGCGATTTCATTGAAGACCAAGATACAACTTCTCCTGCTGAACATGCAGCTTATGAACTGTTAAAAGAACAGTTAGAAGATGTGCTTGATACGTTAACAGATCGTGAAGAAAATGTTCTTCGTCTTCGCTTCGGATTAGATGACGGACGGACGCGGACGCTTGAAGAAGTTGGAAAAGTATTTGGCGTGACGCGTGAGCGCATTCGCCAAATTGAAGCAAAAGCGTTGCGAAAATTGCGTCATCCGAGCCGAAGCAAGCGCCTGAAAGACTTTTTAGAATAAACATTTACAAGAAATAGTTTACTTCTTACAATAGAAGTAAGCTATTTCTTTTTTTAGGAAGGAATGCGCATTCAATGGAACAAAAGCGTAAAGAAATTATCATCAATGAAATTAAGTATTGGAAACAGACGCGCCTTTTACCAGAACAATATTGCGATTATTTATTAGCGTTATATACGGAAGGAAACGAGCATGAATATACAAAAAAAGAGAAAAGAAACAAAAATTTTATGCGTTTACTGCGCTTATCACTTCTTGTAACGATTTGTCTGTTGGTACCGATTACTTTACTTGTCATTTATTTTACTGAATTGTCTTTCGTTTTGCAAATGCTCCTTTTGTCACTTTTTGTCATAATTTGTTTGAGTGCCGTACTTTTTTTTGCAAAGCAGCGCGCATTCATCCATATTCCGCTAATGATCGGAGCGCTTATTTTACTTCTTCTTTCCGTTCGAATATGCGAATGGTATTTTCCAGGAGAAACGATGGTGTTGCGCCTTGCGATTACGCTCAACTGTTTGTTGTGGCTTTTTGTTGGGTGGCGGTTAAAATTTTTATATTTTTCTATTTCCGGAGCTCTGGGGCTTTTTCTTGTTCTCTTCTCATTCTTTCTTTGAAAAATTTTGAGGTGTAGGGCTTTTCCTTCTCGACAATTTACAGTAAAATAAAGTTGTTTATAACGTTTTCATTTTGGAAAGTATGCTTTATACATAAGGGAGGTAAGGATATGAACCGAAATCCGTTAATCCCATTCGCTCTTATTATGGTGTTTGGGATCGGCCTAATTTTTTTCTTGTCCTTCAAAGGATTAGGGGATATGAAAGAGCTTGCTGCTGAGAAAGAAGGCGGAGCAAAGACAGAAGAAGCAGCGGCGGCAAATCCAGAGGATATTTACAAACAAAGCTGTGTTGGCTGTCATGGAGCAAACTATGAAGGCGGCGTAGGTCCAGCATTAAAAGGTGTTGGTGATCGTCTATCTCCAGACCAAATTAAAGACGTTTTAGTAAACGGACGCGGCAACATGCCAGCGGGTTTAGTTCCTGCTGACAAAGCGGAAGAAATGGCAAAATGGCTTGCTGAGTTAAAATAATGAAACGGTAAAAGCCCTACTTCGGTGAAGGGCTTTTTCCTTTTCCATAAAAAATATGTTAAACTGAGAAAAAATAGAGTGGTGAACGTCATGAATGAATTACAGCTTTCGAAACGGCTAGAAACGGTCGCCTCTTTTATTCCGAAAGGATGCATGTTGGCGGATATTGGATCTGACCATGCGTACTTGCCTTGTTATGCCTATTTGCATGGGTATGTTAAGGGAGCGATTGCTGGAGAGGTGGCAGACGGTCCGCTTCGTTCTGCACAAGAACAAGTAAAAAAATCGGGTTTAGCGCATGTCATTTCCGTTCGTAAAGGGGATGGCTTGCAAGTAATTGAGCCGAATGAAGTCGATTGCATTACGATTGCCGGTATGGGTGGAACGTTAATCACCAATATTTTAGATGCCGGGAAAGAAAAATTGATTGGTGTCAAGCGGCTTATTTTACAGCCAAATGTCGGTGCCCATATCGTTCGACGCTGGCTGCTTGAACACGATTGGGAGCTCATCACTGAACGAATTTTAGAAGAAGACGGGAGAATTTATGAAGTATTAGTCGCTGAAAAAGGTGACGGAAAAAAGCCGTATGAACAATTAGAAGTAGAATTATTGCTCGGACCATTTTTAATAAAAGAACAAAACGAAGCGTTTCGAAAAAAATGGACGATGGAAATGAATCAGTGGCGAAAAATTATTGAGCAGTTGAAACATGCAACAACGAAAGAAGCGGATGAGAAAAAACGCGAGCTAACACGAAAATTAAAGATGGTTGAGGAGGCATTGCGGTGAAAACGCCAAATGGATATGAAATTATTCAATTACTTGAACAATTTGCGCCGAAGCATTTAGCGATGGAAGGGGATAAAATCGGCTTGCAAATTGGCACGTTAAATAAACCGATTCAGCGGATGATGATCGCTTTGGATGTTTTGGAGGAAGTGATCGATGAGGCAATTGAAAAGAAGATTGATTTAATTATTGCGCATCATCCGCCCATTTTCCGTCCGCTTAAACAAATTGTTACCGATCAGCCATATGGTCGAATGATTGAAAAATGCATCAAACATGACATTGCGATTTATGCTGCCCATACGAACCTAGATATCGCTGAAGGCGGCGTAAATGATTGGTTAGCGGAAGCGCTTCAATTAGAAGATGTTCAAGTGCTTGTCCCAACATATGAAGAAAAATTGAAGAAGCTGGTCGTTTACGTGCCGGAAACGCATGCGGACGCCGTTCGTGCAGCCATTGGTGATGCGGGTGCAGGACATATTGGTAATTACAGTCATTGCACCTTTAATAGTCGCGGCATTGGCACATTTTTGCCGGAAGAAGGAGCGAATCCGTTTATCGGTGAAAAAGGAAAGCTAGAGATGGTTGAGGAAGTGCGAATTGAAACGATTTTTCCAGCATCGATTCAACGCAAAGTCATTCAAGCCATGCTGAAGGCCCATCCATATGAAGAAGTCGCTTATGATATTTATCCATTAGACAACGAAGGGCATGTATTTGGCCTTGGACGAATAGGAAAGTTAAAAGAAGAGATGACGTTAGAGCAGTTTGCTGAACATGTCAAAAAATCATTCGAAGTTCCTGCTGTTCGCGTGGTTGGCGACAGATCAAGCCGTGTTCGAAAAGTAGCGGTCATCGGCGGTGATGGAAATAAATATATCCATCAAGCGAAAATGAGCGGTGCGGATGTTTATGTAACAGGCGATCTTTATTATCATGTTGCTCACGATGCGATGATGTTAGGGATCAATATTGTCGATCCGGGACATAATGTCGAGAAAGTGATGAAAAAAGGATTAGCTGAAGTATTGAGAACACAATTTGCAAAGCAGCGTTTTGCAGTGGACGTATATGAATCAGAAGTAAACACAGAGCCGTTTACGTTTATTTAAAAAAGAGGCGATTGCTATTCGCCTCTTTTTTGTTTTACTTTTGGTAAAATTTTTGATAACGGCACTTTTCGTTCTCGTTTCCATGTTTCTGGATTGTTCGGGTCGAATTGTTCAAGGAAATCAATGACTTCTTTCGTTATTGGTGTTGGGGTTGAAGCTCCGGCGGTGACCGCTACTTTTTTGGCGTCTTTAATCCACTCGATTTCAATTTCGGTTACATCGGCAACGCGATACGCTTTTGTTCCCGCGATTTCTTCAGACACTTGAGCAAGTCGGTTCGAATTATTGCTGCGAGGGTCGCCGACGACAATGGTCACATCTGCCTCTTTCGCTTGCTCAGCTACTGCTTCTTGACGAATTTGAGTCGCTAAACAAATTTCGCGATGCATTTCGACTTGTGGATATTTCTCTTTCACTTTTTCCATAATGTGAGCGACATCCCACTGGCTCATCGTCGTTTGATTCGTGACAATAATTTTATCGCTTTGAATGGTTAATCGTTCCACGTCCTCGATCGTTTCGACTAAATGAACGGCATGCGGAGCAACCCCGATCGCTCCTTCTGGCTCAGGGTGTCCTTTTTTTCCGATATAAATGACTTCGTATCCGTCAGCGACTTTCTCACGAATTAAATTGTGTGTCTTTGTCACATCTGGGCAAGTTGCATCGATGGTTACAAGACCTTTTTCGCGCGCGCGGCGTTTTACTTCGGGTGAAACGCCATGCGCCGTAAAAATAACGGTTCCTTTATCAATTTTCTCCAAAATTTCCAGGCGATTCGGGCCATCGAGCGTAATAATTCCCTCTTCAGCAAAGGCGTCGGTCACATGTTTATTATGAACGATCATCCCTAAAATGTAGATCGGTCTTGGCAACGTTGGGTCTAAAGCAGCGTTGCGAGCAATCACCATCGCATCGACGACCCCGTAGCAATATCCACGAGGTGTAATTTTAATGACTTCCATCTCTATTTCATCGCTCCTTCTCGCGTAACTCTTGTAATCTTCTTTATTATATAAGAGAAGAAGCAAGAATACAAAGAAACGATGTCATCAAATATAAAGTTTTGGTTTGGATATTCCTTTTTCTTCTGTTTTTCTTTCTTGTTCTCGTTTTGGAATGTCACGTTTTTTGTTTTCTTCCGTTTTATTTGATTTTTCCGTTTCTTTTTGTTCTGTTTCTTTTTTCTCACTCTCATCATTCGTTTTTAATTCGCGAAACAATTTCATCATGGATGGCAAGCTTTTGACTAATGGGCCGTATTGTTGTACCATTGGGCCAACCGTCTGAACCATGTTTAACATCTTTTGTACGTTTGCGAGCATTGTCTCAATATTGGTTACGCCAGCACCTCCGCCGATCCCTTGAAGAGGTGTTTGGCTGCCAAACAATCGCGCAAACATTCCGCCCATTCTTGGTTGCGGAAACATTGGCTGCCGCATCATTGGTTGCGGAAACATCGGTGTCATTCGCGGTGGAAACGGGGGCATAAAAGGATGTCGCAAATCGATCCCTCCTTTCTTTTATTTCTACCTACACAATATGCGCAACTGTCTATAGAGTTGAATGAGCGATTCGCAATCCTATATAATATTTAATTGGTTCGTTTTTTCCGTGAAAAAGGATCGGAAAGGAGTTGAAAAACATGGAAAAAACATTGTTTGAGCGTTTTGCGTTTCAACCGTTTATCATAGAGGCGATTAAAAGTTTACAGTTTTATAAACCGACCGAAATTCAAGAGCGCGTCATTCCTGCTGTTATGCGCGGGGAAAGCGTGGTCGGTCAGTCTCAAACAGGGACAGGAAAAACGCACGCATATTTATTGCCCATTCTTCATAACATCGATCCAAATGTAGCGGAAGTGCAGGCGGTCATTACTGCTCCGACGCGAGAGCTAGCAACACAGATTTATCATGAAGCGTTAAAAATTACAAAATTTTGTCCATCAGGCCAAGAAATAAAAGTGCGTTGTTTTGTCGGTGGAACGGATAAATTGCGCACCATTGAAAAATTAAAAACACAACCTCATCTTGTCATCGGCACGCCAGGAAGAATTAACGATCTCGTTCGCGAGCAAGCGTTATTTGTGCATACAGCACATACATTGGTTGTCGATGAAGCAGATTTAATGCTCGATATGGGATTTATTGTCGATGTCGACCAAATTGCAGGAAGAATGCCTGAAAAACTGCAAATGCTTGTCTTTTCCGCAACGATTCCAGAAAAGCTAAAACCGTTTTTGAAAAAGTATATGGAAAATCCAAAATATGTTCATGTCGCACCAAAGCAAGTAACCGCCGCAAACATTGAACATGTTTTGATTCCGTTGCGTCATCGTGATCGTTTGCAGCTTTTACACGACGTATTGCTTGCTTACAATCCGTATTTAGCGATCGTGTTTGTCAATACGCGGAAAATGGCGGATGAAGTGGCGAATCAGCTTATTGAAAAAGGGTTGAAAGTGGGCGTGTTGCACGGTGATTTAACACCGCGTGAGCGCAAAAAAATGATGAAACAAATTCGTGATTTGGAGTTTCAATATATTGTGGCGACCGATTTAGCCGCACGTGGAATTGATATTGAAGGTGTAAGCCATGTTATTAACTATGAGTTGCCAACCGACCTTGATTTTTACGTTCATCGCGTCGGTCGAACAGCGCGCGCCGGCTATTCGGGTATTGCGGCAACAATTTATGAACCATCTGATCAGCATACGTTAGTGAAATTAGAGAAAAAAGGAATCCACTTCCTTCATCGCGATCTTCGCGATGGCGAATGGGTAGAGCTAGATGCATGGAACGGTCGAAAAAAAGAAAAGAAACAAGATGAAGTAGAGGAGCTTGTAGAAAAATTAGCGAAGAAGCAGAAAAAAGTAAAACCTGGTTATAAGAAAAAATTGCGTGAACAATTAGAAAAACAGAGAAAACGATTGCTTCGAATGAAAAAGAAATAAGGTAAGGGATGAAAAAAGAAATAAAATAAGGGAGAGAAGAAAGTGTTAAAAATTGGTTCTCATGTATCGATGAGCGGGAAGAAAATGTTGCTTGCGGCGAGTGAAGAAGCCGTTTCTTATGGTGCGAATACGTTTATGATTTACACAGGTGCACCGCAAAACACGCGTCGAAAACCGATTGAAGAATTAAACATTCCCGCTGGACTCGCCCATATGAAAGAGCATGGCATTGAAGAAATTGTTGTTCATGCTCCATACATTATTAACATCGGAAACACGGTCAATGCAGATACGTTTTCGCTCGGTGTTTCATTTTTGCGCTCGGAAATTGAGCGAACAGAAGCGATTGGAGCCAAACAGCTTGTTCTCCACCCAGGAGCCCATGTCGGTGCTGGAATTGAGGCGGGATTACAGAAAATTATTGAAGGGTTAAATGAAGTGTTAACGCGTGATCAAAATGTGCAAATTGCCCTTGAAACGATGGCAGGAAAAGGATCTGAATGCGGCAGTCGCTTTGAAGAATTAGCGAAAATTATTGACGGCGTGACCCATAATGACAAGCTATCGGTTTGCTTTGATACGTGCCATACACATGATGCCGGCTATGACATCGTAAATGATTTTGACGGTGTATTAGAACAATTTGACCGAATTATTGGTCTCGATCGTTTAAAAGTGTTGCACATTAATGATAGTAAAAATCCGTGCGGCAGCCGAAAAGACCGGCATGAAAACATCGGCTTTGGTCATATCGGTTTTGCTGCTTTAAATTATATCGTTCATCATCCACAGCTCACACACATTCCAAAAATTTTAGAAACGCCATATGTAGGCGAAGATAAAAACTCACAAAAGCCGCCATATAAATTCGAAATTGCCATGTTGCGCGCTCAACAATTTGACCCGGATTTCCGAGAAAAAATAATGATGGAATAATCGAAGGCTGTCGAAGCGGACAGCCTTTTACTTTACGAATTGGCGCAATAGCTCATTTGCTTGTTTGGCAATTTGTGGCGATGTCAGTTTTGCTAATTCTCGAATCCATTTGATTCGCTCCTCTGCATTAAAGACATCGATCGTCTCTTTGCGAATGAGTTCAATGATTTTTATCGCCTCTTCTTTAGAAAGCGTGATGCCATATTCTTTCCCATATGTCATTAACTCGTCCGCCGTGAGCGATTTTATTTTTTGTTGAACAATTTTGTGATAAATGTTCATGCTTTCCCCTCCTCTTCTTCACGATATGAAAAGAAAGAGAAGGCGTGCGCCCATTTTTGTCGTGGTATAACGAAAAAAACAATGGGGGAAGATGTTATACAGCGGACAGCATGTATAGATTTAAGTTGAGTTTCCGACATATTTCATCATGAATAGAAGACCGCTTTTCTGCCATAGGCGGCAAGATTTTTCTTGCCGCCTCGGCATGCTTCTAGCATGCCGATCCCGAACGTGAAACGCATAGCAGACAAATTCATTTGTCTGATGGCGTTTTCGTTCTGGGGAGTGGCAGAAAAGCTTGTTCATGTTGGAAAATTAAGCTTATCATATTATAGAAAGGAAACGGGAATTTTAAATCGGCTGTTCATTAATCGAAACCGTTTTATTTACAAACAGACCACGCTCATGTATACTACGTTTGTAGTTAAATCGTAACCATTCTTAATTTAGGTGATTCGGAGATGAACGAACAATCTATTTTACAAATTCGCCATTTGTCTTTCCGTTATGATGACGAGTATGTGCTACAAGACATTAACTTGTCGATTCCAAAAGGTGCTTTTGTTGGCTTAGTCGGTCCAAACGGATCAGGAAAATCGACATTATTAAAGTGCATTTTACGATTATTAAAGCCACAAGAGGGAGAAATCTTTTTGTTTGAAACGCCGATTGCCCAATTTAAAGAGTGGCACAAAATTGGGTTCGTTTCGCAAAAAGCGAACAGCTTCAATACAGGATTTCCGGCGACGGTTTATGAAGTAGTCGCCAGCGGTTTAACAGGAAAAATCGGTTTGTTTCGCTCATTGAAAAAAAAGGATAAAGAAGCTGTGTTTGAGGCGATCGAAGCGGTCGGGATGAGCGATTTTGTTCATCGGAATATTGGTGAGCTTTCTGGCGGGCAACAACAACGTGTGTTTATCGCTCGTGCGATCGTTTCCCAACCTGAATTTCTTATTTTAGATGAACCGACGGTTGGGGTAGATGTTCATCACGTTCAAAATTTTTATAATATGTTAGAGCGTTTAAATAAACAGTTGAACATAACCCTCTTGCTTGTGACGCATGATATCGGAACGATCACAGAAAAAGTGACACACGTTGCTTGTTTAAACAAGCATTTACATTTCCATGGCAGCGTCAGCGAGTTTGCAAAATTAAAAACGGAAGATTTATCGATGTTTTATGGGCATCATCTCCATTTGCTGACGCATGATCATGCATAAGAGGGGGACTGTGAATGATCGAGGCGCTGTTTCAATATCAATTTTTACAAAATGCTTTTTTAGCCGGTATTTTAATCGGTTTGATTGCTCCGTTATTAGGAGTGTTTATTGTCGTCCGCCGCTTGTCGCTCATCGCTGATGCGCTTAGCCATGTGACGTTATCGGGGATCGCCGCAAGCCTTTTATTACAGAAAAAGGTATTTGCTTTTTCAACCGTTAATCCTCTATATATCGGCATGGCGTTTTCAGTAGCGGGTTCATTGTTCATTGAAAAACTGCGCACCGTGTATAAACATTATCAAGAATTAGCGATTCCGATTATTTTATCAGGAGGAATCGGGTTAAGCGTTATTTTTATTTCGCTGGCGGACGGGTTTAATACGGATTTATTTTCATATTTGTTTGGAAGTGTTAGCGCGGTAAGCCGAGAAGATGTTTGGACGATTTTACTCATTTCGCTTTTAGTGATCATGGTTATTATGGCGCTGTATAAGGAACTTTTTCTTCTTTCTTTTGACGAAGAATATGCACAAGCTTCTGGAGTGAGAGTGAAGGCGCTTCATTTCATTTTTATTGTGCTTGTCGCTTTAGTCATTGCCGCATCGATGCGTATCGTTGGCATTTTGCTCGTTTCTTCGCTCATGACGCTTCCTGTTGCTGCAAGCATTCGCCTAGCGCGCGGATTCAAGCAAGCGATGTGGCTGTCTGTGTTGTTTGGCGAAGTTGCGGTCATTGCCGGGCTCATGCTTTCTTACTATTTAGATTTAGCACCCGGCGGAACAATTGTGTTATTGGCCGTTCTTATTTTAATGGGTTCAATAGGATGGAAAAAATGGAAGAGAGGATGAAAAGCGTGAACGTTGCTGAAGCCATTCGGCTTATGAAAGAGAAAGGGTTTAAGCATACGGGAAAACGCGAAGAGATGCTTGAATTATTTGCACAAACGGATAAATATTTAACGGCAAAAGATGTGCTTGATGTAATGAAGGAACGTTATCCTGGGTTAAGTTTCGATACGGTTTATCGGAATTTATCGGTATTTGTGGAATTGGGAATATTGGAAATGACCGAGCTTTCAGGGGAAAAACATTTTCGTTTTAAATGCGATACTCACCATCATCATCACTTTATTTGTATGACGTGCGGGAAAACGAAAGAAATCATTACTTGTCCAATGGATCAATTGTTAGAGGATTTGCAAGGATATGAAATATCCGGACATAAATTTGAAATATACGGAAAATGCCCGTCCTGTTATGTAATGGAAAAAGCTGACTGAACAACAGTTCAAGTCAGCTTTGTTTTTTCAAAAAAATGCTCGATATGTTTTTTGGCTTCAAGCCAGTTATAAACCCGAATGACACCGTTTGGAAGCGGTCCTCGATTGTACGGAGTATCAAATAAAATAACCGGAATGTTGCATTGCTCAGCGATGGCACAAGCGTTATCGTACTTATCTTCAAAAAAAGCATCAATTTTGTACTTTTTTACTGCGTCCACTTTATCATGTGAACCGATCAATTCAATATGATGGTAATGAACGTTATTCTCTTTAAACCATTTCTCTGTAATTTCGTATAAATGTTTTCCTCGGGCGCTAATATAATATAATTCATACTCATTTTTCCACTCATTAATGACATCGAGTGCATGTTGAGCTAAAGGAGCCCGGCTATAAATGATTGGTTCATATTCTTCCATCCAACGATTGAGTTCTTCTTCGGTTGTTTCTAAAAATGGAAGCAAATCGTAGTCAGTAATATCCTCAAGCGTTAAATTTTTATTAAATGATTCATTTAAATACGGAATAAATGTGCTCGGACATGTCACGGTTCCATCGATGTCAATGCCTAGTCGTCGTTTTCGCAAAATTACTACACTTCCTCTCCATCATGTTTCTCATGCTATTATAGCACTTACATAAAGTAGCATCTATAATTCCGCTTTGATCGTTTCATACTAATATTGCTCCTCATTTAACGAAAGCGAGGGAACAATGATGGCGAATGAGCGTAATCAGTATAACGAAAGTTCAGTTCAAGCCGATACAGTGCCAAACATGGAAGCAGATTTTATGGAAGAAACGGCGGGAGAGGTATCAGAACCGATTCGATTCGGTGAAAGGCGTCAATATGCGGAAGAGACAGAAAACGGCCGAGGATTTGGTTGGCTAGCGCTTGCTTTATCTGTTGTTTCACTTTTCATTATGCCAATAATTATGGGAGCTGCAGGAATTATCTTCGGTTTCATCGCTCGAAGAAGAGGAGCAGAAACGTTAGGATCGTGGGCGATCGGGATAGGAGCAGTTTCCATCATTTTAAGTTTCTTTTTTAGATTTTGGTAAATATATTTTAGTGAAAAAAGAGGGGAGTTTTCCCCTCTTATTTTTGTTTAGCGTAGTATTCTTCTGCTAATTTGTCGATTTCTTTTTTCAATTCTTCGACCATTGTTTCTTCTGGTACTTTGCGTACAATTTTTCCGTGACGGAAAAGCAATCCTTCACCGCGCGCCCCAGCGATTCCAATATCAGCTTCACGCGCTTCCCCCGGACCGTTAACAGCACAACCGAGAACAGCTACTTTAATTGGCGCTTTAATTTTTGCAATATATTCCTCAATTTCATTTGCGATGCGAATCAGGTCAATTTCAATTCGGCCGCATGTTGGACAAGAAATCAGCGTGGCCGCATTGGAAGCAAGGCCAAATGCTTTGAGCAGCTCGCGAGCCACTTTTACTTCTTCAACAGGATCCGCGCTCAGTGAAACGCGAATCGTATTGCCGATTCCTTTGCTTAAAATGGCGCCAAGACCAGCCGCGCTTTTCACTGTTCCGGCAAACAATGTCCCCGATTCGGTAATGCCGAGGTGAAGCGGATAATCAAACGTTCTTGCTGCTTTTTCGTATGCTTCAATCGCCAAACGAACGTCGGAAGCCTTTAAGGAAACGATAATATCATGGAAATCGAGTTCCTCTAAAATGCGAATATGGTGCAATGCGCTTTCAACCATTCCATCAGCCGTCGGATAGCCATATTTGTCTAAAATTCGCTTTTCAAGCGAACCGGCGTTTACGCCAATCCGAATTGGAACACCGCGTTCTTTTGCCGCTTTTACAACCGCCTCCACTTTTTCGCGGCGTCCGATATTTCCTGGATTGATCCGAATTTTATCCGCACCGTTTTCGATCGCTTTTAGAGCGAGACGATAATCAAAATGAATATCGACGACAAGCGGAATGTTGATGCGCTTTTTTATTTCAGCAATCGCGTTTGCTGCGCGTTCATCCGGGCAAGCGACGCGGACGATTTGACATCCGGCTTCTTCCAAACGTTTTATTTGAGCAACCGTTGCTTCAACGTCGTGTGTTTTCGTTGTTGTCATGCTTTGAATAATGACTTCGTTATTTCCGCCGATTGTAATGTTACCAACACGAACAGGGCGGGTTTTGGAACGATGAATGATTTCACTCACGCATGATTCTCTCCTTTGAAATCGGGATAAATTAAAGTTGAGTTTCCGACATCTTTTATCATACATATTCGTTCATGCCAAGAAAATATGGCTCAAATTTTCTTTCTGAATTATTGTAACAATGTTTTTGTGAAATTGACAATTATTTTGTGTAGATTGGGATTCGGTATTTCTTCCCGATTTGCAATGACTCGGCTTTCGCTCCCGGATTTAACGAGTGAAAATCTCGGATCAGACGATCAATGGAAACAGGAAGAGATTGATTCAATTCTTCCTCAACAATGGATAGAAGCGTATCCCCTGCGTTCACCTTGACGATTTTATATGGAACAGGAATGTTTTCCTTCGGTGGCGTTGCTGCGGTTGTTGCAACTGGGAGCGTCCCTTTCGTTAAATCGTGATAAACGATATAGAAAATAAAACATATTGTGAGCAAAAGCAATAGTTTTTTCACACCACAATCCCCCAAAGAAAACGATTTGGTTCATGTTTATGGCCCGTCCAACGAAAATATGCGCTTGAAAATTTAAACAACCTTAACATGGCGTTAACATTTCGTTGGTACAATTTGTCTGTGATTGTCGAAAAGGAGGAATTGGAGTGAAGGGGCGAATCATCAACGTAAAACAGTCGCTGTTAAAAGTTAGCTTGCAAAATCGATTGTTTGTTTTATTTTTGGGCTCGCTCATTGTTTCGATTAGTGTGGTCGGGTTTATTGCATATGATAAAGCGAAACAAGCGATCACAAGCGCAATAGAAAATCGTTTAGAGCGCGAAGCAACGATGATGTACGAAATTGCTCGCAGCTTAATGTACATTCACGCAGGAGATCAAACGCTTTTTCAAAAAAAATTTAACTTTAGCGTTAATCAACAAAAGTCAGAATTAATGCAAGATGGTTTGGCGGCAGAATTTTTTTTATTAGATGAAAAGGGAGTTCAACCGTTTGAGGCAAATAAAAAAACAACATTTTCATTTACGAAAGAAATGATCGATACCATCCGTAAACAAAAAAATGGCGTATCCCATTTTCAAGTGAATGGTAAAAACTATACGTTTGCTTACAAAGCGATTCAAGAGCTCAAGGGTACATACATTATTGTTGTTCCAGATGAATTATTTATGAAACCGATTTATGAATTATCGAGATTAACCATTACGACAATTATTGTCAGCATGATTGTATCAGCTCTTATGATTAAATGGTTAGTAAGCAGCTTGACCAATCCGCTTTCCCGATTGCGCGCAGCGATGAGTAAATTGTCAAGGGGAGACTTAAGCGTTACGGAGAATATTTATTCAACGACTCCTGAAATTGAGTCGCTTGTGAGAAGCTTTAATCGAATGCTAACAAGCATGAAAAAAATCATTGTAGAAATTGGCCAGACGACTTTACAGCTTTCCGAAACAGGCGATGAATTGAAACAAACTTCAGAGTATGCACTGAAGTCCAATGATCAGCTAATGAATGCGATTTCAATGGTCAGGCACGGAGCGGAAGAAACGGCAGCATCATCCGATGAAAGCGTTCATCATTTTCAGCAGATGAAAGAGCGGATGAATGTTGTGTGGAAAAGTATGGATAAAATTTCTGGTAGCGCCAAAGATATGGATGTATCTGCTATTGATGGCGAAAAGAGAATGGAGAATTTAATTGAGGGAATTCATGAGTTTGCTGACGATTTTCAAAAAATGAAAATAACGATTGAGGGAGTCAAACAACATTCGATTTCCATTACGAAAATTGTGGATTTAATTCGTCAAATTGCCGAACAAACAAAATTGCTTGCATTGAACGCGGCGATCGAAGCGGCTAGAGCAGGTGAAGCAGGAAAAGGGTTTGCTGTCGTGGCGAATGAAGTGCGAAAACTGGCCGAGCAATCAGCAACCGCAACAGAAGAAATTACAACATCGATTTTTGCAATGGAAGAGGTTGCGGGAAAAGCAACTTCACAGTTTGAAGAAATGGCAACCAATCTTTATGCTCATTTAACGAATGCGAATGGAGCCAAACAGTCATTTGATCATTTAATGAACGAAATTTCTCGCGTCAGCAGGAACTTAGCGAAAATGAAAGAAGAGTTAAAAATATTCAGCGACTCACTGCCGATGATGGAGAAAGCGACGCTTGAGTTTGCATCGGTCGCGCAACAAACATTAGCAAGCGCGGAGCAAATGCTTTCGTTTTCTGAGCATCAAATGGAACAAATGAAAGGTACATATGAAATTGGTTTAAAATTAAATGCGTTATCACAATCGTTGTCTGATTTAACAAAATCGTTTCGGTTATAAAAATAAGCAGGCTTTTTTGCGAAGCCTGCTTATTGCTTTAGCGATGGAAGTTCTTTAATAACGAGCAACAAAACCGTGATGGATACAAACCAGTCGAGTGCCACAGCATACGGAACGACAATTTGCAGCGATTCCATAATGGTGAAAAAAACGGTCGATAACGTAATGGAGTAGGCCGATAGTGTCCACATTTGCCGATAGTTTCCTCGTTTATTGAGAGTGCCTTTCAAAATGAGGCCGATAAAAGCTAAAATGGTAATATGAACAAATTTCGTGGCGCTTGTAAAAAGATATAAAACGAGAAATGACACCGGAATAATAACTGGTAAAAGCGACTGTACGGTGCGAATAAAGGCGTGAATGTCTTCAGCATTTATTTGCCTATCTTGCAACATGGCATAACTGTAGTATTGAGCATGTGTATTGGCGACGAGAACAGCTTCTTTTTGCAATAAGCCAATCGCATTTGGATATCGCTCCACGTCATCCTTTGTTAATGTTCCTGTACTATCAAAGACGATCGTCAGTCCGGGTTTAAAAATTTCAATGGGTTCTGTAGCAGAAGAGACGAGTTTGCCATCGATAATTTCAAAAGGAGGCAATTCATCCTTTAGCAGTTCACTTGCATTGACAATCGTTTTATTTAAACTGACAGCAAAGTAAGCACCCATTGGAAGCGCAGCAATAAAGGTTAAAAAGAAAACATATCCGATGGCTTTTCCGATTTTTTGAAAGCGAAAACGTGCGATATGTACAGGAGAATAGAGGCTTACAAACAGTTGCTTAAACATTGTCATCGATTCACACACCCTTTTACAATCATCCATGTTCATTCTACTGCTTTTGATGCTAATCGTACAATAGTTTTGTCTTTAAGTGAAGTGCGTTGACGCCTCATCAATTTTTTGTTAAAATTAGCAACGGAAAATCGCTCCCTGAGCTGGTCAGAGCGTGTCCGAATAAGCTGCAAAGGAAGAGCATCAGCGTACCATCGAGCCGTAGCTTGAGTAAACATACCGAGATTGGGACGAACGTTTAAGAGGTAAGAAAAAACATAATAAAAATTATGGACCCTTAGCTCAGCTGGTTAGAGCGGACGGCTCATAACCGTCTGGTCGCAGGTTCGAGTCCTGCAGGGTCCATCATGAACCTCGCTGTTTTTACAGCGAGGTTTTTTTGCAAATAAATTGAAACATTCTAGCAATTTTGGTACTCTTAAATTAAGCCAACTTACGAAACATTCCTGTTTCTTAATGATGAAAAACGGTTTCGTAAGCGAGCGACTACATAAATTTTTAAAAGGAGGAATTGGTATGGCATTTGAATTACCACAATTGCCTTACGCGTATGACGCATTGGAGCCGTATATTGACAAAGAAACGATGAACATTCACCACACAAAACATCATAATACGTATGTGACAAATTTAAACGCGGCATTAGAGGGACATGAAGAGTTACAAAATAAAACAATTGAAGAGTTATTGGCGAATTTAGATGCAGTTCCTGAAAATATTCGCACGGCTGTTCGCAACAACGGAGGCGGACATGCGAACCACTCTCTTTTCTGGACGATTCTTTCACCAAATGGCGGCGGCGAACCAACAGGTGAATTAGCAGAAGCGATTAATAAAAAGTTTGGCAGCTTTGAAAAATTTAAAGAAGAATTTTCAAAAGCAGCTGCAACTCGTTTCGGTTCTGGTTGGGCTTGGCTTGTTGTGAATAACGGTGAATTAGAAATTACAAGCACACCAAACCAAGATACACCGCTTATGGAAGGAAAAACACCAATTCTTGGTTTAGATGTTTGGGAGCATGCATACTACTTAAAATATCAAAACCGCCGTCCAGACTATATTGCGGCGTTCTGGAATGTTGTAAACTGGGAAGAAGTTGCAAGACGCTACAACGAGGCGAAGTAATCGAAAAGGGCTCGACATTTGTCGAGCTCTTTTTATTTCGTATATGAAAAAGCATGAAGTGGCAAACTACCTTTTAAGAATAAAGGAGAGTTTGCTATGAGTGTATGGAAAAAGTTAATTGGTGATGTAAGCGTTAATCGTGATTTACTTCTTTTGTTGTTTATAGGGGGATTTTATTCATTGAGCATTGCCTTATCGAACACCTTTGTCAATGTGTACTTATGGAAAAAATCGAATGATTTTCAAGCGCTTGGCTTATACAACTTAGCGGTGGTTACATTTCAACCGCTTGCTTTTATGATTGCCGGACGAATCGCCAAAAAAGTCGACCGCGTGATCGTTTTACGTTTTGGCGTGTCATTTCTAGCGCTTTTCTTTCTGACGGTTTTGTTTACCGGTGATCACGCGATGCATTATTTGTTTTTGCTTGGCGGATTGCTTGGCATCGGTTACGGGTTTTATTGGCTTGCTTTTAATGTGCTAACCTTTGAAATTACCGAGCCGGATACGCGCGATTTTTTTAACGGATTTTTAGGAGTGCTGACATCTGTTGCGGGAATGATTGGACCACCTCTAGCAGGATGGATCATTTCTTCAAGAGAGCAATTTAAAGGGTATATGGTTATTTTTGTAATTTCCCTCTGTTTATTTATTGTTGCAGTGGCATTTAGCTTTTTTTTACATCGCCGTCCATCTTCGGGGCATTTTTCACTTAAATCCGTTTTGCAAGAACGAAAAGAGAATCGAAATTGGCGAGCGATTACAACCGCTCATTTTTTTCAAGGAATTCGCGAAGGGACATTTGTATTTGTTGTTTCCGTCCTTATTTTTATTACGACAGGGAGCGAAAAATCATTAGGAGTATTCGGATTTATTAATTCACTGACCTCTTTCGTTGTTTATTACATGGCATCTAGATTGATTAAAAAAGAATGGCGAATGAAAGCGGTTTTATTCGGCGGTTTGTTGCTGTATAGTTCTGTTTTTTTATTATTTTTTGACCCTTCTTACATAAGGTTGTTACTGTATGGTGTTTTGATTGCGATTGGTTATCCAATTTTACTTGTTCCATATTTATCACTTACATTTGATGTGATTGGTCAAAGCGCACATGCAAAAACGCAACGCGTGGAGTACATTGTTGTACGGGAACTATTTTTAAACGGAGGGAGAGCCGTTTCAGTCGTTCTGTTTTTGTTGGCGGTTATGTTATTTCAGCCTGAAAAAAGCATTCCCGTTTTAATGTTGATTGTCGGCGCAGGTCATTTGATCATTTATTTTTTTGTACGAAACATTCGAGTTTCAAGGTAGAAATTTAGTGGGGTTTCTTTTACAATGAGGAAGATGACAAGTAAGGAGGTGCTTCCTCAATTGAAGAAGAAAAAGAAAAAAGCGCAAATTCCGTTTCGATTAAATATTCTTTTCTTCGTCGTCTTTTTATTGTTTTCTGCTCTCATTTTACGATTAGGTGTCGTACAAATTGTCTATGGAGAACAATATCGAAAAGAGGTTGAGCGAACGGAAAATGTGACGGTCAATACCCCTGCTCCTCGCGGAAAAATTTATGATCGAAACCATCAAATTATCGTTGATAACGAACCGCTCAATGCGATTACGTATACCCGAACGCAAACAACAAAACCGGATGAGATGTTGGATGTTGCACGAAAGTTGGCGAAATATATTGATAAACCGACAGACCGAGTAACGGAACGGGATTTAAAAGATTACTGGATTTTAACAAGAGAAGAAAAAGCAAAAGCAAAAATTACGAAAAAAGAATGGAAACAGTTTAAAAATAAAGAATTGACGGATAAAGATATTTATCAACGACAATTGAGACGAATTACGGATGAAGATTTAAAAGAAATCACTTCGGATGAATTAGAAGTGGTAGCGATTTTTCGAGAAATGAATAGCGGATATGCATTGACGCCGCAAATGATTAAAAATGAAGGAGTCACCAATGATGAATATGCGATTGTAAGCGAACATTTGGAAGAATTGCCGGGAGTCGATGTCACAACCGATTGGAATCGACATTATGCTTATGGAAATACATTGCGCACGGTCCTTGGCAACATTACTTCTTCTGAAGAAGGCTTACCGCGTGAAAAACTCGATTATTATTTATCTCGGGACTATAGCCGAAACGATCGGGTTGGCAAAAGCTATATTGAAGCACAATACGAAGATGTGCTTCGTGGAAAAAAAGCGAAAATTAAGAATATAACGGATAAAGCCGGGAACATCATTGAAACAATCGAAGTATCAAAAGGACAGCGCGGAAAAGATATTGTGTTAACGATCGATATGGAGCTGCAGCAACGCGTCGAACAGATTATTGAGGAAGAATTAATGGCGGCGAAGCGGCGTGGCGGAGGAGAATTGTTAGACCGCGCGTTTGTCGTCATGATGAATCCGAAAACAGGCGAAATTTTATCGATGGCTGGAAAGCAGTATACGAAAGATGAAAATGGCAAAGTACAATTAAAAGACTATGCGCTTGGCACAATGACTTCTGCTTATGCGATGGGATCGGCTGTAAAAGGCGCGACAGTCCTAACAGGGTTTCAAACAGGAGTGATTAAGCCGGGAACCGTACTGATTGACGAACCGCTGCATATTAAAGGGACACCAGAAAAAAAATCATATAAAACAATGGGTGCGATTAATGATTTAAAAGCATTGGAAATGTCGTCAAACGTCTATATGTTTAAAACAGCGATTGCTATTGCCGGCACGAAGTATCGACCGTATCAATCGTTACCGATTAATCCGGAAGCTTTTTCGATTTTCCGCAATTATTTCAGCCAATTTGGGCTCGGCGTGAAGACGGGAATTGATTTGCCTGGCGAAATTATCGGGTGGCCAGGAAACAGCACGTTGCCAGGGCATTTGCTTGACTTGGCGATCGGTCAGTTTGATACGTATACGCCGCTGCAGATGGCGCAGTATGTGTCCACCATTGCGAACGGTGGATATCGAATGAAACCGCAGATTGTGAAAGAAATTCGTGAACCGAATAACGATAAAGATGAACTAGGGAACATCATTTATTCCTTTGAGCCGAAAGTGTTAAATCGCGTCGATATGAAAACGGAATATATCGAGCGCGTGCAAGAAGGATTTCGCCGGGTGATGCAAGGAGCAAACGGAACGGCAAGAGCCTTTTTTGCGAATGCTCCATATAAACCAGCCGGCAAAACAGGAACAGCCCAATCGTTTTATGACGGTCCAATTAAATCAAAACGAATGACCCCTACTTATAACTTAACGTTGGTTGGATATGCTCCTTATGACGATCCTGAAGTTGCTTTCTCTGTTGTTGTCCCATGGGTTCAAGATTCAAATTCTCCGATTAACAAGTACATTGGCAGAAAAATTTTAGACGCTTATTTTGAATTGAAAGAAAAACGCCAAGCTGAGAAGGTAGAGCAACCTTCACAAACAGACCATGAACAAGAATAGAATAACATTGAATCGTGATAGGCAATCTAAACATAGGGAGTTTAAATTTACAAAAGCTTAACATTTGATTAAAACGGATTTAATACGCTTCCTTTATGCTAAAACTCGTGGGACAAAACGCAGAGAAATTAGGGGGAATTTGTCGATGAAAAAATTTAAGTTTTTAGCACTTTCAGCAATGACGAGCACGGTGATGGCATTTACGGCGGCATGTGGAGGCGGCCAAGATGCAGGAAAAGATGAAGGGGCAGCGGATCAAAAACAACTTCAAGGGAATGTCGCAATGGATGGCTCTTCAACAGTATTCCCTATTATGGAAGCAATCGCAGAAGAATATATGATCGAGCAACCAAATGTACAAGTTTCTGTCGGTGTATCTGGTACAGGCGGCGGCTTTGAAAAGTTTACAAAAGGCGAAACAGATTTCAGCAACGCTTCTCGTCCGATTAAAGACGAAGAGAAAAAGGCAGCACAAGACAATGGGATCGAGTTTGAAGAGTTCAAAGTTGCGTTCGATGGTATTTCTATTGTTGTGAACAAAGAGAACGATTGGGTTGATCATTTAACAGTAGAGGAATTAAAGAAAATGTGGACATCTGGCGCAGTAAGCGGCAATGACAAAGTAAAATGGTCAGACATTCGCGAAGGGTGGCCAGATGAAGAAATTAAGTTCTTCTCTCCAGGACATGACTCTGGTACATTTGACTATTTTAATGAAGTTATTCTTGAAGAAAAACCATTAAATAAAACAGCGCAGTTATCGGAAGACGATAACGTTCTTGTTCAAGGTGTCGCAGGCGATAAAAACGCAATCGGCTTCTTCGGTTTTGCTTACTATCTTGAAAATAAAGATAAATTAAAAGTCGTTCCAATCGATGCTGGAAACGGACCTGTTGAGCCGACACATGAAACGATTCAAAGCGGTAAATATACGCCACTTTCTCGTCCATTGTTCACATATGTGAACGTCAAATCGTTAAAAGAAAAAGCACAAGTGTATGATTTTGCTAAATTTATTTTAGAAAACGGTGCAGAGTTTGCGGAAGAAGTTGGTTATGTTGCTCTTCCTGAAGAACAATATCAAGAACAATTGAAAAAGCTTGAAGGATTAAAATAATTAAGTTGTAAAAGATGAGAAGCAATATCGTATTGCTTCTCATCTTGCCATGAAATGGAAAGGGGTTTTCACTAAATGGCTATGACAGATGATCATCGTTCGTATTCTGTCCGTGAAATGATTAAAGAGAATAAAAAAAAACAAGGCGGACAGCAGTTTGTTGAATGGTTAATGCCCAAATTATTGTTGTTGACGGCGATCGTTTCGATTTTAACAACTCTTGGTATTTTATTTACGCTTTTATTTGAAACATTCATCTTTTTTGAGCGTGTATCGATCGTCGAATTTTTGACAAGCAAAGAGTGGTTGCCATGGAATGAGGAAGAAGGTTCGTTTGGAATTGCTCCGCTCGTAACAGGTACGCTGTTAACGACGGGAATTGCGATGATTGTCGCCATCCCAGTTGGCTTAGCGTCAGCGATTTACTTGAGTGAATATGCATCTGAGAAGTCGCGGCGGATCATTAAACCGATATTAGAAGTACTAGCTGGAATTCCGACGATTGTATACGGATTTTTTGCGTTAACGTTTGTTACACCGCTGTTGCAAAAATTTATTCCGGATTTAGGGATTTTTAATGCATTAAGTCCGGGAATTGTCATGGGAATTATGATTATTCCAATGGTTGCGTCATTATCAGAAGATGCGATGAGTTCGGTACCAAATGCCATTCGCGAAGGAGCGCTTGGACTTGGTTCAACCAAATTGGAAGTAGCGCTTAAAGTGGTCCTTCCTGCAGCGACTTCAGGTATTGCGGCATCATTCATGCTGGCGATTTCACGCGCTGTTGGTGAAACGATGATCGTCGCAGTCGCAGGCGGTTCATCTCCGGTGTTTACGTTTGACGTCACGCAATCGATTCAAACGTTAACCGCTTATATCGTGCAAGTGACGACAGGTGATGCGGGTTACGGTACAACAGTGTATTACAGCATTTATGCGGTAGGGATGACGTTGTTTGTCTTTACGTTGTTGATGAACTTGCTTGCGCAATATATTTCTCGTCGCTTTAGGGAGGAATATTAATCATGGAAAAGTTAGTGGATAAACAAAAAGTTGTTCAAAACATGATGGGTCGGATCATAAAAAACAACTTTTTTAAATTTATTTTCTTTCTTTCGACATTGTTTGGACTGATCGTCTTAGTCGTACTTCTATATCGGATATTCACTCAAGCAATTGGCTGGCTCGATGCTGACTTTTTGCAGAATTTCCCTTCCCGTCGACCGGAGCGAGCGGGAATTAAAGCGGGATTGGTTGGCTCTCTTTGGTTGATGGTGATCGTTGCTCCGGTTTCTTTAATTTTAGGCGTGGGTACAGCCATTTATTTAGAAGAGTATGCGAAGAAAAATCGTTTTACGGATTTTATTCAAACCAATATTTCGAACTTAGCCGGTGTTCCGTCAATCGTTTTTGGGTTGTTAGGGTTAACGATTTTTGTTCGTGAACTAGGACTTGGTCGTAGCGTTCTTGCCGCTGGTTTGACAATGAGCTTGTTGGTTCTTCCTGTCATCGTCGTAGCGGCACAAGAAGCGATTCGTGCGGTGCCGAATCAATTGCGCGAAGCTTCATATGGAATGGGAGCGACAAAATGGCAAACGATTTATCGAATTGTATTACCTGCAGCCATTCCAGGGATTTTAACGGGCAGTATTTTAGCATTATCCCGTGCCATTGGTGAAACAGCGCCTCTTGTTGTATTGGGAATTCCGACGTTCATTGCTTACTTGCCAAACGGAATTCTTGATACGTTTACGGTTATGCCAATGCAAATTTATAACTGGACAGGAAGACCGCAGGAAGAGTTTCAACATGTTGCCGCAGCGGGGATTGTCGTGTTGCTTGTCGTGTTAATTTTTATGAACTCCATTGCCGTGTTCATTCGCAATAAGTTTCAAAAGCGTTATTAATCCTTGGGTGAAATGAAAGGGGACTTTATTGATGGAATTAGCGGTTGCGAAAGAAAGAAAGAACAAGAAGACGGAAGAGGAAAAATGCGAAAAAAATATTGTATATCGTACGAAAAACTTAAACTTATGGTATGGTGAACATCATGCGTTAAAAAATATTGATTTAGATATTTACGAAAATGAAGTGACAGCGATCATCGGTCCTTCCGGTTGCGGAAAATCAACGTACATTAAAACGTTAAATCGAATGATTGAGTTAGTTCCAAATGTGCGCATATCAGGAGAGATTACGTACCGCGGGCGCAACATTTTTGATAAGTCTTACCGTGTTGAAGAATTGCGCACACAAGTAGGGATGGTATTCCAAAAGCCAAATCCATTCCCAAAATCTATTTACGATAACGTCGCTTACGGTCCGCGTATTCATGGAATTCGCGATAAGAAAATTTTAGATGAAATCGTTGAGCGTAGCCTACGTGGGGCAGCGATTTGGGATGAGGTGAAAGATCGTCTTCATGCCAACGCTTACAGCTTATCAGGTGGACAGCAACAGCGTTTATGCATTGCGCGCTGTTTAGCCATTGAGCCGGATGTTATTTTAATGGATGAGCCGACATCAGCGCTCGACCCAATTTCGACGCTGAAAGTAGAAGAGCTAGTTCAAGAGTTGAAGAAAAACTACAGCATCATCATTGTTACACATAACATGCAGCAGGCGGCACGTATTTCTGACAAAACAGCGTTCTTCTTAAACGGAGAAGTCATTGAGTATAGCGACACAGACAAATTGTTCTCCAATCCATCTGACAAACGAACAGAAGATTATATTACAGGACGATTCGGATAAAAAATCGTGCGAGCCATTCGCACGATTTTTTCAAAACTATTTTACAGGAGGGAGCTTGATGGCTGTACGTGAAAAATTTCATTATGATTTAAATACGTTGCGAGAAAAGTTATTGGAAATTGGGAGTTTGGCGGAAATTGCGTTAAGCCAATCGTTTGAGGCTTTGCAAACAAAAAATATCGATTTAGCCTTGCAAGTGTTAGACAACGACTCGAAAATAGACTTGCTTGATGAAGAGATTAACGATTTTGCGATTTTGCTTATTGCAAAGCAACAGCCAGTGGCAATTGATTTACGGAGAATCATTGTTGCCATTAAAATTTCAACCGATGTTGAACGGATGGCCGATTTTGCCGTCAATATTGCAAAATCAGCGATTCGCATCGGTGAACAACCGTTTATTATTTCGTTGGAAAAAATTGAGGAGATGCATCGTATTGCCGTGGAAATGCTTTCTCTTTCGTTAAAAGCGTATTATGAAGAAGATGTTGTATCAGCGAAAAAAGTGGCGGATATGGACGATGAAGTCGATCGATTGTACGGTGAAACGATTCGCGAATTGCTTGAGCGGACACAAGTTCATCCAGATGCAATGTCACAAATTACACAATTATCGTTCGTTGCTCGCTATATTGAACGTGTAGCAGACCATGCAACAAACGTTGCGGAAAATGTGTTTTATTTGGTGAAAGGAAGACATTACGATTTAAATGACTAACCAAGATGCCGAGCTGCCTTCGCAATAAAAGGCAGCTCGGTTATTTTGTAATGAGTTTTTCAATCTCTTCATACGTCATTTCGCTTATTACTGTATATGTACCAGGGCGAATTTTTCGCGTTAAATGTTTATGTTCTAAATAGGTGAGAAACGATTTTGCGTTTTGAATGATTTTTGCTTGTTCAAGCCGATGAGCGATCTCGCGGCTCGCTTCCCCTTTTTTAATGATTAACGTGTACACATAGGTTGTTTTTTGTTCGGACGGTTTCGGGTGTTTTTCACTTGCTTCCTTTATCCTTAGCAACTTTTCGTATTCTTCTTTTTTGATGGTTACAAGCTGATCGTTCGTTTTCTTTTCATTGATCGAACTGGGTTTCACATAATATTGAACGGTTCCGATCGCGGTTGTCGCAAATAAAATCCCGGCAGCAAACGCACGAATGGTTGTTTTGTTCATTTCTCATTCCTCGCCATCATTCGTTGAATGATCATGTTCACTTCTTCAATTGGCAATCCAATTTGTCGAGCAATTTGTTCATTAGACAGCCCTTGCTTGTACAGTAAAAAAATTTTTTCTTGTTTGGAATACGTGTGAGTTGGTTTGATCCAATCCTCTTCGCTCATCAATAATTCTTCTTCTAACGCTTTTAATCGTTTTTTGATTTGATATATTTCTTGCATGGTCGATAACGTGAGCTGATCCAATTGCTCTTCAATTTCTTTCACACGGTCTTTTCGAAAAAAAGAAACGAATAAAAGAATAATGGAAAAGCCAATGAGCGCAAAGATTGTATATTCCATCATACTGTTCATATTTCCACCCCATTCCATTATACATATAAGTAATGTAACGTTGCACCATTTTGTTTTTCAATCGACAATTTTCATATATTGTTCGACTTTTGGAACAATGATATGATGAAACAAATGCTAAACCGCAAGATGACGGATCGTGGGAGGGGATTTTTAGTGAAAGCGGTCATTATGGCGGGAGGGAGAGGAACGCGACTGCGCCCGCTTACCTGTCATGTTCCAAAGCCAATGGTACCGGTTATGAATAAACCCGTTATGGAATATAGCATCGAGTGGTTAAAAAAATTTGGCATTACCGAAATTGCTGTAACGGTTCAATATTTAAGCGACAAAATTCAGCATTATTTCGGGGACGGAAGCCGCTTTGGTGTGCATCTTTATTATTTTGAAGAAACGACGCCGCTTGGCACAGCAGGGAGTGTGAAACACGCCCAATCTTTTTTAGATGACACGTTTGTTGTCATTAGTGCAGATACCATTACCGACTTTAACCTAGCAGAAGCCATCCACTTTCATTTCTCCAAAAAATCAATCGCCACAATTTTAATGCACCATGAAGCATATCCTCTTTCGTACGGTGGAATCATCACAGATCAAAACGGAAAAATCCAGCGTTTTGTTGAAAAACCTAAATGGAATGAAGTATATAGTGATACGGTGAATACGGGAATTTACATTTTTGAACAGAAGATTTTTGAATATATGGAAGAAGCCATCCACTATGATTTTGGTCAACATTTATTCCCGACTTTACTCGAAAGCGGAGAAAACCTATATGGTTTTCTTGGTAATGGATATTGGTCGGACATTGGCGCCATTGAACAATATCATCAAACACACCTTGATGTTTTTCAAGGAAAAATTTGTATTCCGTTGAGCGGAAAAGAGATTGCTCCCAACGTATGGGTGGGGAACAACGTTTATATTGAAGAGGGAGCAACGATCAATGGGCCTGTTTTCATTGGCGATGATGTGGTCATTCACAAACATGCAAAAATTGAACCTTGTACGGTGATTGGTCCTCGTTCGGTCATTGGCGAACATGCTTCCGTCAAGCGAAGCGTTCTTTGGCCAAATGTGTATGTGGATCGAAATAGCGAATTGAGAGGTACAATTGTTGCGGACAAAGTGTACATCGGAAAAAATAGCGAAATTTTAGATGATACCGTGATTGGAACGCAATGCAAATTAAACGATAAGGTAAAAGTAAAGCCATCCGTTAAAATTTGGCCGGGAAAATTATTGACGAAAGGGGCAACCGTTAACCAATCACTCATGTGGGGAAAAAAATTTAAACCTTCACTGTTTGGAAAATTTGGGATAAAGGGAAGCGCCAATATTGAAATGACTCCCGAGTTTGTTGCCAAAATCGCTTCCGCTTATGGAAGTATGCACGATGTTGGAGATCAAGTGCTTATTGGTTCGGATCATCATCCATTTTCGAGACTGCTTCAAACGGTATTTACCCAAGCGATGCATGCATGCGGAATTGATACAAATGAATATGGTTCTACGCTATTACCAGCGTTTCGTTATACGTTAGCAAAAAAAAATTATCGAGGAGGAGTATTTCTTTTTACAAACGAACGAGAAAACGAAGTGATTATTGATTTTTATGACGAGAACGGATATCCAATCGATTCAACAACGGAAAAAAAATTAGAGAATATGCTCGCTCAAGAAAATATTCGACGCATATCTCTTGAGAGAATCGGAACATGTGTGGATGGATTTGAGACGGATGAAGAGTATGTTCGCGCTTTGATCAAACAGGTTGATCTCTCCCCTTATAAGAGGTTTAAGGCGCTTGTTTGCAGCCATTTTGCAATGAAAGAAGTAATTGTAAACACGTTAAACCGATTAAATTGTGACGTTGTTTTTATGGAACAGGAAAGCGATGAGCAAATCGCACGAAAAATGAAAGAAGTACAAGCAGATTTCGCTGTTATTTTTTGTAAAAACGGGGAAAGTTTTGACCTTTTTGATGATCAAGGGAACAAAATAACGCCGGAGGAGAAATTATCTCTGTATGTCATTGCTTCATTGCTTGTAAACATGAATAGGGTTGTGGCTGTTCCTTCTTATGCTTCTTCTGCGTTGGAACTATTGGCGGAGCGTTTGAACGGTCAAGTGGTTTATGTAAACGAAACGCGACGAGACATGTTGAAGATGAATTCACATCCTTTTCACTTTTGTTTCGATGCCTTATATGCGTGTGTACAAATGATTCAGCTTTTATCGATTGAGCGATGCTCGCTGTCCTCGTTTATTGCTTTGCTTCCAAACATTCATTTGCTGCGCCATCACGTTCCTTGTCCATGGAGCGAACGAGGAATGGTCATGCGAAAATTAATTTCGGAAATGCATGAGCGAAAAATTGACTTCATCGATGGAATTAAGGTATATCATGAAGATGGAGGGTGGACATTGATTTTGCCGGAATTAGATGAACCTGTATTAACCATTTATTCGCAAGCAGCCGATTTACAAAAAGCAAAGGAAACGGCAAAATATTATATAAAGAAAATTCGTCAATATCAAAATGCCTAAAATTTAATATGGAAATTGCCTTAGAAAAATGGTATCATAGAATGGTCTGATTACAATATAATATTGTTTGGAGGGAAAAGAACATGCGTGTAAATATTACGTTAGCATGCACAGAATGCGGCGAACGCAACTATATTACAACAAAAAATAAGCGCAACAATCCAGATCGTCTGGAGCTAAAAAAATATTGCCCAAGAGATAGAAAAGCAACTCTTCATCGTGAAACAAAGTAAGCAGTAGGAGTCGATTTCCTGCTGCTTTTTTATTAGGGGGGGAGAAAAAATGGATAAAAAAGCGCTTCGTCATGAAATGAAAATGATCATTGCCAATATGACAGATGAAATAAGAAACCGGCAAAATGAAGCCATTGCAAACACATTGTATGCTCAATCGTTTTGGAAGGAAGCAAAGACCATTGGGATTACCGTTTCAAGGAAATGGGAAGTCGATACCATTTCCATTATAAAGAGGGCGTGGTCAGAGAATAAAAAGGTTGCTGTCCCAAAATGTCACCCATCTACGAAAACGATGACCTTTCGCATCATTCATTCTTTTGATCAGCTACACTGTACATATCTTGATTTATATGAACCCATTGAAGAATGGACTGAAGAAGTTGCGAAAGCCGATATCGACCTTCTTATTGTTCCGGGAATCGCATTTACACGATTAGGATATCGCCTCGGTTACGGCGGCGGATATTATGATCGTTATTTGAAAGATTTCAAAAATCAAACGCTATCTCTTGCTTATTCTTTGCAGCTTGTTTCGTCGTTACCAATCGAAGAACATGATTTGCCTGTGCAAATGATTATTGCGAATGAAGAAGTGATCATTTGCGGAAATGCATAAAAAATGCATAAAAAATGCGAACAATTAGCAAAATAAATGATGTCGTTTATAGTTTTTTTACTTTTAATGGGAATATAACATTTTCTGGATGTATGTTTAACAAAATTTTAATAATTGATCGCTCTAAAAGTTTGTGAAATAGTGTACAATTTAATTGTGTAAAAGATTAACAATAAAGAAACAGTTTTTATGTTAAAAAATACATATATGGTGAAAGGTGGAATGTTTATGAAAAATAAAGTAAATAGAGTCGTTTTAGTTGGAACAGGATTCGTCGGCTCTAGCTATGCGTTCGCTCTCTTAAACCAAGGAATTACAGAGGAGCTTGTATTAATTGATATTAACAAAGAGAAATCCGAAGGGGACGCGATGGATTTAAACCATGGTTTGCCTTTTGCTCCATCGCGGACAAAAATTTGGTTTGGTGATTACAGCGATTGTAAAGATGCCGACATTGTCGTGCTAACAGCAGGAGCGAACCAAAAACCTGGTGAGACACGATTGGATTTAGTCGAAAAGAATACAAAGATTTTCAAAGGAATTGTTGATCAAGTCATGGAGAACGGATTTAATGGCATTTTCTTAGTCGCTGCGAATCCGGTTGATATTTTAACATATGCAACTTGGAAATTCTCTGGTTTACCAAAAGAGCGAGTCATCGGTTCAGGAACGATTTTAGACACAGCACGTTTCCGCTATTTATTGGGCGAATATTTCAATGTCGATACACGCAATGTTCATGCTTATATTATTGGTGAGCATGGCGATACAGAATTGCCGGTTTGGAGCCATGCTTTCATCGGTTGCCGTCCAATTTCAGACGTTATGAAAGAAAATTCAGAATATAAACAAGAGGATTTAGATCAATTGTTTATTAATGTGCGCGATGCCGCTTACCATATTATTCAACGTAAAGGGGCGACGTATTACGGAATTGCAATGGGATTAGCCCGTCTGACAAAAGCGATTTTGCAAGATGAAAATAGCATTTTAACGGTTTCAGCTTATCTGGATGGCCATTACGGTCAAAACGATATTTATATCGGCGTTCCAGCGGTTGTGAATCGTAACGGCATTCGCGAAGTGGTTGAATTGAAATTAAATGATGAGGAAAAAGAGAAATTCAATCATTCAGCATCTGTGTTAAAAGACGTGATGAAACGCGTCGGTCTATAAAATGGCAAGGTTGTCTCATAAAGAGGCAACCTTTTTTCTATAATTGCCTCGAAAAAGGGAAATGTAATAAAAAGAGGAGGTGGCAAGATTGATGAAAAGATCGGTTTGGGTTAGTTTTGGCATTGCTTTGATCATGTACTATTTTCGCTACCGGTTGTTGAACTGTTTGTTGCGAAATGAATCGATGCGAAAAACATTGGTTGGCATGGTGATGGGGATTCCTTTTGTTCGTCAACGAATGGTTGTACAGCTGTTCTCCAGCAGGTATAAATAGTTGCGATCATTTCAATAGTGTGATAAAAGAAGGGTAACATGGTGTTTTTGCGTCAAAACGAAGGGAGAGGGAAATTTGAACATTCGATTTGATTTTGTTTATTGGCAATTGATTCTCCAGTTTCTCCACCAACATTATCAAATCATTCGCATGGCCAATCATGACCATGAAGTTTGGCTGGAGTCGACACGAAATCGAAAAGCTCCCGTCATCCGGCTCGTTCGTTACGATATCGATTGGAGTTCTTGGTTGCAGCGAGATATGGAATATGCGGCACATGCCGCGGAACAGCTTCGTAAAAAGCAGTTTCGCAGAAGGATGGACGTGCTGAACATATACATAACCACTTATCCGCCAGTGGATGATTGGACGTTTCGAATCGCTCGGCCAATCGTCGCAGGTGAGCGACGCATCGTCATGCAAACGATGGTCATTCACCATCAAAATATGGACGCGATGCTTCAACAATTAAGCCATCTATTTCAACATTCTTTTTCGATCCAGCTTCCAGAAGAGTCTCCTTATATAGAGTATGAACTGGAATGGCTAAAGCAAAAGACATTGTCGTTTGCCGAAGAACAATTGGAAAGAGAGAAAAAGATATTTGAACACGGCAAACCGTTCTTTACATATCTATTTATGGCTGCACAAATCGCAATGTTCTTTTTTTTAGAGTGGAAGGGCGGGAGTACAAATACGCTTACTTTAATTCAATATGGAGCGAAATTTAATCCGCTCATTTTAGAAGGAGAATGGTGGCGCTTTTTTACGCCGATCGTTTTACATATTGGATTTGCTCATTTGTTTATGAACACGCTCGCTTTATATTATTTAGGGCCGATGGTTGAGAAACTTTACGGACCATTGCGCTTTTTATTCATTTACTTATTCGCTGGCTTTTTTGGTTCGCTTGCTAGCTTTTTATTTACTTCTTCTGTTTCGGCTGGTGCATCGGGTGCGATCTTTGGCTGTTTTGGCGCTTTGCTTTATTTTGGAATTGTCCATCCTCCCCTTTTTTTTCGAACGATCGGCGTCAATATTTTGACGGTTATTGGCATTAACCTTTTATTCGGTTTGGTCGTTCCGGGAATTGATAATGCTGGACACATTGGTGGGCTCATTGGCGGATTTTTGGCATCGGGCGTTGTTCATCTCCCTAAGCAACGATGGCACAAATTACGGCTATTGTCTTTTGGTGTGACAGCTTTATTGACAGCGCTTTGTTTGTACATCGGTTTTCACCGCCCGTTTTCGGAAGATCCAAAACTTCTTGTTGCCCTATCACAACAATACATTGAGCAGAAACAATATGATCGTGCCTATGAATTGTTAAAATTCATTGATGTGGATGATGCGTTTGCTGCAGAAAGCTATTTTCTGCGCTCTTATATTGAAATCCAACGCAAGGAATATGAAGCAGCAAAAAAACATTTGCGGCTAGCGATCAAAAAAAATCCGCAATTTCATGAGGCGTTTTATAATTTAGCGCTTCTTTATTTAGAAGAGAAAAATTATGAGCAAGCCAAAGAGGCGGCGAGCCGTGCAGCGCGCTTAGAACCGAACAATAAAAGCTATCAGCGGTTATTGCGGGAATTGGAGCAATTGGATTAATCGAATCGGCTCGCCATCTGCTGTTTCAGTGATGACAAGTAAATAACGATAATCTTTACTTATTAAAATAAGCGGAATGGTGCTGCCAATCGGGGAAACGGTCGTACCGTTCCTTTTTTTTATGCCTAAGAAATAATTTTTATAAAGACCTTCCCAAAGGTTTCCGATCATTCTTTCGGTTTGTTCTAATGTTAAATCCATAAACGGCTGCTCATTATAAGCAATGAGCTCCGGCAAGTACAGGTGATAGTATTGATCTTTTTGCAACGAAAAATGATCGCTCGCTTTTTTCGTTGTATATTCAAGAAGCGATTTTGTTGTTTTATTTAACGTTTGCTCCCATTCTTTTTCGCTTGGTGATCGTGGCGTGCGAAATGATTGAAGCGGCATAAAGGGAGAATCGATCACATACAGTCGATCTCCGCTCATTTTTTGGCTGCTGCGAATGTCATTGTTATTGTGCAATTCCCCTTGGTGGTAAGAAATCGCTTGAAATAAGCGGCTGTCTTTTTGTTCGATCTTTTTTTCTTGAATTAACATTTGCCCGTTTTCTTTCCATTTCGATTGAGTAGCAAGCAATCGTCCGTTCGCAAATAAAAGCGAAATATCTTGGCGCAAATATGCGGGACGGTCTAGGTTTGAAGTAACGAGCCAATCGATTATATAGCGATCATCGTTTTTTTTAGACTGCAACGATAACTCTGTTTTTGCTTGAGTAAATTGTACGGCTGGATCGATTGGAAAAAACATTATGCTTTCGCGTGCTGGGCGATGGAATACGTTTGAAATGACATACAATGCCAGAGCTACGATCATGAAAAAAAACAAGTAACGCATCAACCTCATGTTACCCCTCCGCCTTGGACAAGTTGCTACTAAATGTATGTGTGAAAAAAGCAAAATATGTATGAATGAAAGAGAATGTGCCAATGATGAAGAATAGCTTAAATGAGGAAGGTGTGTATATTGGGTAAAAAACGGGCTGTTTCCTCTCGTCTTTCAGAGAACGTTTCTTATTTAAAAGAAAGACTAGGAGTCGAAAAAAGTTTTGATGTCATTCAATTGGATGTGGAATATGCAGGAAAAGAAATGGCCTTATTTATGATTGATGGATTTGTCAAGGATGATATTCTTCATCTTTTAATGAAATTTTTGGCCAATCTTAAGCCAGGAGCATTGGATGAAAATCCGCTAGAGAAGTTGTTGAAAACGTATCTTCCTTATGTTGAAATCGAACAAACGGATGATTTGGAGCGGGTCGTCGATGGAGTTCTTGCCGGTCCGACGGCCCTTTTAGTCGATGGGGTACCAAAAGCGATTTTAATTGATGCGCGCACGTATCCTGTGCGTGGTCCACAAGAGCCGGATATGGAGCGGGTTGTGCGCGGGGCGCGCGACGGGTATGTTGAAACGATCGTTTTTAACACCGCGTTAACGAGAAGACGGGTAAGAGATCGCTCGCTACGAATGGAATATATGCAAATTGGTCGACGATCGAAAACAGACGTCTGTGTATGCTATATTGAAGAAATCGCTGATCCAAATTTAGTAAATGAGGTAAAGCAATCACTTAAAAAAATTGATACCGATGGTCTGCCAATGGGAGAAAAAACGGTTGAAGAATTTATTTCCGGGAGGCATTGGAACCCTTATCCTGTTGTTCGTTATACGGAACGACCAGATACAGCTGCAGTACATTTATATGAAGGGCATGTGTTAATTATGGTAGACGGCTCACCAAGCGTTCTCATCACGCCTGCAACGTTTTGGCACCATTTGCAACATGCCGAAGAATACCGTAACAAACCGATTGTTGGCGCTTATTTGCGCTTTGTTCGTTTTTTAGCCGTTTGGGCATCGATTTTTTTATTGCCGCTTTGGTATTTATGGATGACCAATCCTCAACTATTGCCGGATGCCTTTTCATTTTTAGCTAAAGCCAAGCCAGGAGATATTCCGTTATTTGTTCAGATTTTGTTGATTGAACTTGGAATTGATATGTTGCGCATGGCCGCTATTCATACGCCGTCATCGCTCGCAACCGCTTTAGGGCTAGTCGCAGCGTTAATGATCGGAGGAATAGCGGTCGAGGTTGGTTTGCTTTCAAACGAAGTGATTCTTTATTTTTCATTGACGACGATCGGGACATTTGCGACGCCTAGCTACGAAATGGGATTGGCGAATCGGCTTGTTCGGTTAGGATTATTAGGGTTAACCGCTTTGTTTGGCGCCATTGGCTATGTTGTAGGCATTACGTTATGGCTGATGATGCTTGTCCGCATGCAGTCGTTTGGTATTCCATATTTATGGCCGTTCATTCCGTTTTCTTATCGAGCGATGCGCGATGTTCTGATTCGTTCGCCGATTCCGCTTAAAAATCGTCGGCCAACGATTTTGCATCCGCAAGATCCAGATCGATAAATGTTTAAGCAAATTGTGAAAAATATCGCAAGTCCATCGTTCACTTCTTGACTATTTCCTTATTTTGCTTATAAATTTAAGATGAGCATTTTCAAAAAAGTTATGCGCGCAGGTGAAAAAATGAAAACGGTTTATGATGTACAACAGCTGTTAAAAAAGTATGGAACGATCATTTATGTCGGTGATCGATTAGCCGATTTAGAGCTGATGGAAGAGGAAGTGAAAGAACTTTATCAGGCGCAGCTCATCGATGTGAAAGATTATCAGATGGCGCTTTTGATTTTACGTCATGAAGCGCAACTTGAACGAGAAAAACGAGAAAAACAAGGAAAACAAAACTTATCGTAAAAAAGGATGAAGTGATGATGGAAAAGTGGTTGGTTGGTGTTGATTTAGGCGGTACGACCGTAAAGTTAGCTTTTGTTAATATATATGGGGAAATTATTCATAAATGGGAAATCCCTACGGATCGATCGGAACAAGGAAAAAATATCACAACAGATATTGCAAAAGCAATCGATGAAAAATTGCGCGAACTAGATGAATCCAAAAGCCGGCTTGTCGGAATTGGAATCGGCGCCCCTGGACCTGTGAATATGGCAAATGGCGAAATCTATGAAGCGGTCAATTTAGGATGGAAAAACTATCCTTTAAAAGATCGGCTCGAAGTGGAAACAAATCTTCCGGTTGTTGTGGATAATGATGCGAATATCGCGGCACTCGGCGAAATGTGGAAGGGTGCTGGCGGCGGAGCGAAAAACTTGATTTGCGTCACGCTCGGTACAGGGGTGGGCGGCGGAATTATTGTAAACGGTCACATCGTTCACGGAGCCAATGGTGCCGGCGGGGAAATCGGGCACATTACCTCCGTTCCGGAAGGAGGAGCGCGCTGCAACTGCGGAAAAACAGGCTGTTTAGAGACTGTTGCTTCTGCGACGGGAATTGTTCGCATCGCGACCGAAAAATTAACGCAAACAAATGTAGAAGGCGTGCTTCGAACCATTTATAACGAACAAGGAAAAGTAACAGCGAAAGATGTATTTGATGCAGCCAAAGAACAAGATGCATTGGCATTGGAAATTGTTGATTACGTGACATTCCATCTCGGTCTTGCTTTAGCGAATTTAGCGAACGGTTTAAATCCGGAAAAAATTGTGATCGGCGGCGGTGTATCAAAAGCAGGCAGCATATTAGTTGAAAATGTTCAAACTTACTTTAAGCGCTTTGCATTTCCGCGTGTTGCCGAAGCCGCGGACATTGCCATTGCTACGCTTGGAAACGATGCCGGCGTGATCGGTGGAGCATGGTTAGTAAAAACAAAGTTGATGAGCTAAGGGAAAAAGGCGTTACCTTTTTGAGGTAGCGCCCTTTTTTATAACTGCAATCGCTTAAGATAACAATGATTCCATTATTAAGCTCTGATGTACATTTTGAAAAAAGATTGCTTTTTTGTAAAGAAAGTATTAAGATTGTTGTTGGTTACATTAAAAATGTAAGAAATAGGCTCCGTCTAGACAGCGAAGAGTTAGCAGCATCGGTTGAGGGGAATAAGGAGGGAAAGAAAGTGAAAAACTACCGTTTTGTTTTATTAACGGTTTTGCTTTTATGGATTAAAACATACATTGTCTATAAAACTAGCTTTGATATAAAGATTGAGTCATGGAAGCAGGAGTTTATTTTGTTTATTAACCCATTGAGCTTCCTATTATTTATTTTTGGATTATCGCTTTTCATGAAAGAGAAACGAAGAAATCGCTATATTGTGATTACAAGTTTTCTCATTTCGTTTGTCCTTTATGCGAACGTGATGTTTTATCGCTTTTTCAATGACTTTATTACGATCCCTGTGCTGTTTCAAACGAGCAACATGGGCGATTTAGGCAATAGCGTATTTGAGTTAATGCGTTTTTCTGACTTGTTCTTTTTTGCAGATGTCGCATTGTTGGCGTGGTTTATTTATAAAAAAATGCCGATTGCAGCTTACGTTCCTGCAACAAAAAGAACGCGTCGTGCATACTTTTTTGTGACCGTTGCGATTGCGTTATTTAATTTGGGATTGGCTGAAACAGAGCGTCCAGAGCTTTTGACGAGAACGTTCGACCGCGAAATGCTTATTAAAAACTTAGGAATGTACAACTATCACATTTATGATATTATTTTGCAATCAAGATCGAAGGCCCAGCGCGTATTGGCAGATAGCAGCGAACTTGCTGATATCCAAAACTATGTCAATGCCAACGAAAAAGAGCCAAACAAAGATTTATTTGGAATTGCGAAAGGTCGAAACGTGATTATCGTTTCGATGGAATCGCTCCAAAGTTTTGTCATTAATAATACCGTTAACGGACAAGAAATCACGCCGTTTTTAAATGATTTTATTAAGCAAAGCTACTATTTTGATAATTTCTATCATCAAACAGGACAAGGAAAAACGTCCGATGCCGAGTTTTTAATTGAAAACTCTTTATATCCGCTTGGTCGCGGTGCGGTATTCTTTACGCATGCAACAAACGAATACAATGCGACACCGGAAATTTTGAAAAAATACGGCTACTATACAGCTGTGTTCCATGCGAATAATAAAAGCTTCTGGAATCGCGATTTAATGTATCAATCATTAGGATATGACCGTTACTTCTCGTTAACAGACTTTGAAGTGAACGAGGAAAACTCTGTCGGTTGGGGTCTAAAAGATATTCCGTTCTTTGAGCAATCTGTTCAACATTTGAAAACATTACCTCAGCCGTTCTATGCAAAATTTATCACGTTAACGAACCACTTCCCGTTTGAATTAGATGAAGAAGATCGAATGGTTCCTGAGTATACATCCAATAGCCGAACATTGAATCGTTATTTCCCAACTGTTCGCTACATGGATGAGGCGCTAAAAGTGTTCATTGAACAATTGAAAAAAGAAGGATTATATGAAAAATCCATCATCATTATGTACGGAGACCATTATGGTATCTCTGAAAACCATAATAAAGCGATGGCGCAATATTTAGGAAAAGAAGAAATTACGCCGTTTGATCATGTACAATTGCAGCGAGTACCGTTGATTATTCATATTCCAGGCGTAACCGATAAACATCCAAAAGTGATTTCAAAAGTATCTGGTCAAATCGATGTCAAACCGACATTGCTTCACTTGCTTGGCATTGATACGAAAAATGATATCCATTTTGGCGAAGACTTATTTGCGGAAGATAAAATGGATTTCGCTGTCTTGCGCGACGGCAGCTTCATCACAAAAGATTATGTTTATACAAAAAACGCTTGCTATGATAAGAAGACAGGGTTAGAAGTGGACGCTTCTCACTGTGAACCATATATGGAAAAAGCGCGTCAAGAATTAGAGTACTCAGATAAAATTGTCTATGGTGATCTATTGCGCTTTTACAATAAGCAACTAGAAAAAAAACATCAGAAATAAAGCTTAATCCCGTTGCGGATTAAGCTTTATTTTTTAGCGCATGAGGACAGGACGGTTTTTCATAAAATGATAAAAAGTAAAAAGGGGGTGGAAGATGCAGATTTTGGCATGCAAAGGAGACACGCTTTCGTTGTATAGTGAACGATTTGATTTGCCGCATGCGCTGCTTGTTGATTCAAATCCGCATGTGACGCATGATGTGTTGCAAGAAGGGGAAGAAATTTATCTCCCTGGTTATGAGGCGCATGTGTACAAAGTAAAAAAAGGAGATACACGTGAAACCATCGTTCGAGAATTGGATACGCCAGTCGATGCGTTGACTTCGATCATTCGTTCACCGCTGACAGCCGGAGAAGAAATCGTCGTTCCTGTTCGTGTGAAAAAAGCGGTTATCAACGGACAGAAAAATTATGATTTCACCGCATTAATGAATGATTTGCAGACACTTTTAAAGCTGTATCCGTTTTTGCGCATGTATGAAATCGGAAAAAGCGTTCTTGGGAAACCGCTGGTGGAGATACAAATTGGCCGCGGAAGCAAACATGTGCACATGAATGGTTCGTTTCATGCGAATGAATGGATTACAACCGCCGTGATTATGACGTTTTTAAATGATTATCTTTGTGCGCTCACAAATGGGAAAAAGTTAAAGGGAGCTAATGTGCGATCCATATATGAAAGAGTCACATTATCGATTGTTCCAATGGTGAATCCAGACGGAGTTGATCTTGTGTTAAACGGCCCGCCGCCAATGGAGCCTTATCGAAGTGACGTTGTGTCGATGAACGGCGGAAGCAACGATTTTTCCCAATGGAAAGCGAACATTCGCGGCATCGATTTAAATAATCAATTTCCTGCAAAGTGGGAGGTGGAAAAGGAGCGAAAAATTCCGAAAGAACCTGCTCCACGAGATTTTCCTGGTTTTTCACCGCTGAGTGAACCGGAAACGGTGGCGATGGCGCAATTAACGAAAGAGAGAGATTTTGTCAAAGTGCTCGCGTTTCATACGCAAGGAAAAGAAATTTATTGGGGATATGAACAGTTGGAACCGAAAGAAGCAGAGAAAGAAGTAAACGAGTTTGCAAGGCAGAGCGGTTATGCACCCGTTCGTTACATTGATAGTCATGCTGGTTATCGCGATTGGTTTATTCAAGAATGGAAACGAAGAGGATATACGATTGAGCTGGGAGAAGGGGTGAATCCTTTACCGCTTGAACAGTTTCCTGACATTTATGAGGACAGCTTAGGCATTTTTTTAACAGCGTTACAAATGGAATAAAAAGACGCCAAACATTTGGCGTCTTTTTTAGTGGGCAGTTGGATATCCATGATGCAGAACCGTCATGATGGTAAACCAGCCAAACACAGCAGCTGTTCCAAGTCCAAATAAAACTCCAAGGAAGTTTTTTTCACGAAATGAACGAATAACTCCGTAAAGCGCTAACAAAGTGATTAAAGAAAAAATGATGACTAAACCCATTTGATTTACCCCCTTTGCAAAGGATCCATGCTATGTAGAAAGGATTTCTTTTTCATTGTAAACTTTTTTTTATTATTTGTCGAGGTGAAAAAAACTTTTGTTCGAAAGAGCGCTCGTGTACAATGTTGATAAGAATACGTTGAAAGAGAGGAGTTATAAACGTGAAATGGGAACGAATTCCGTTAGGTTCGCTGCAAACGAATGCCTATGTGCTTGTTCATCCGAATGATACGTGTTTGATTTTTGATCCGGGAAGCGAAGGAGAGAAGTTGGTAAGCTATATTTCCAGCCAAGGATGGAAGCCGCTTGCGGTGCTTTTAACGCACGCCCATTTTGACCATATCGGAGCAGTCGACGATGTGCGTAAACGATGGAATGTGCCTGTCTATGTACATAAAAATGAGAAAGATTGGCTTAACGACGCATGGTTAAACGGTTCTCTCCTTTTTATGGGACAAGAAATAAAAGTGAAACCGGCTGATTATTTACTTGATGGTGAACAAACGTTGACGATTGGAGAATTTTCACTTCGCGTGCTTGAAACGCCGGGACACTCTCCGGGAAGTGTATCGTATTATTGCGAAGAACTAGGTGCGGTTTTTTCAGGAGATGTATTGTTTGCAGGTAGCATCGGACGTACGGATTTGCCAGGAGGAAATCACGATCAATTACTGCAAAGCATTCATGAGCGCTTGCTGCAGCTACCGGAAGAAACCGTCGTTTTACCGGGACACGGTCCAGAGACAACGTTAATGAATGAAATGGAAACCAATCCGTTTTTGAATGGCTTTTAAAAATAAAAAAAGCCCTTCTCTCCTACGAGAAGGGGGTTTGGGGGATGTTCTATTCCTATAATGGGAGGGGATATTGTTAAGCTACTAGCTTAACAATATAACAAATTTAACACTATGTCAATAGTGAAAAAAGGGTGTAAAAACAAAAATGGTGGAATACATTCGAAAAAAAATTGAATCGTCTTTGTATAAGCGCATTTCTTACGCACAATATATGCAGCTTGCTTTATATGATGAACAGTACGGATATTATATGAGAAACGAAGAAAAAATCGGACGCGCTGGCGACTTTATTACGACAAGCAACGTTTCAAATGTTGTTGCGCAATTGTTTGCGAAAATATTTGTTCAACTGATCGAAGCAGAAAAAATTCCGCCGTTTATATGCGAAATAGGCGGGGGGACAGGGCGCTTTGCGCGCGCTGTTTTAGAAGAATGGAAACGTCTGTCGCCGGAAACATTTGCAAGCGGCACGTATTTTTTAATCGAAGTGAGTCCGTATCATCGCCAAAAACAGCAAGAAATGCTGCAAATGTTTGCTGAAAATGTGCAATTATTGGAGCGAATCGATCAATTGCCTTCTCGTTTTTCGGGAATTGTTTTCAGCAATGAATTATTTGACGCCTTTCCGGTTCATGTCATTGAAAAAGAAAATGAACAGTTATATGAATGCTTCATTACTTTCGAGCAAAACGGATTGACCGAGCAAAAGATTCCGCTTGAAAACAAGGAAATCATCGGCTATTTGCGCGAGCGAAACATTTCCTTAAATAATGGCCAGCGATTTGAAGTGCCGTTAGCGATGAAGCAGTTTATTTTTGATTTGGATCAACATTTAGAGAAGGCGGTCATTTTTACGGTTGATTATGGCTATACAGATGAAGAGTGGAAGGAGCCAGCTCGAAAACGCGGTAGTTTGCGAGGTTATTATAAGCATCGTCTCATCGATGATCTGCTTTTCCGTCCGGGAGAGATGGATTTGACGACTCACATTCAATGGGATGCGCTGCGCTATTATGGAGAAAAAGTCGGTTGGACGTATGTTGATTTATGGCGGCAAGATCAATTTTTGCTTAAAGCGGGCATTTTACATTATTTCATTGAACATCATGATCCGAATCCATTTTCGGAACAAAGCCGGCATAATCGGGCCATTCGTTCGCTCATTATGGATGGCGGAATCGGGGCTTCGTTTCAAGTGATGCTTCAGCAAAAAAACGTTCAAATCGACTCGGGCGATATTTTTAAATAAAAGTGTTGATTTTTATAAAAAATTTGGGACTTCCATGTTTGGAAGTCCTTCATATGTTGTTAATTTGTTTTAGGAATTGTTTATCTAGTTAGAAATTACTTTTACATACATTCCGTTTACAGCTTTTTTATAAGCTTGTTCACACATGCTTTTAACCTTTGCTGATAAAGTTGAGGCTCTTACTAACTTATTTTCATGAGGAACGGAAGGGTCGATTAGACGCACTTTATTTTTACGATGTAAATCATAATCGTTTCTATCCTCTTTCACACGTACATTGCGATGAATTTTCTTTAACAGACTTTGTATCTCTTGGTCATCAGATGAATGTAAGATATTTATTATATTTTCGTCTGTACCGAGTAAATCATTGAGATGGATGATATTTTTATCTAATGCTAATTTTATTGTTTTAGCTAAAAGATCATAACCATAGACATTTAGAGGGTCCATAAAAAAATCAATAACTTCTTTGTAATATGTTTCTACAAACCATTCAGCCGTTTCAATATCTTTCGGGTACATTCTACCATTAATCACTATTAAATTTTCCAAAAAATTTTTTACCTCTTTCAATGAAATATGCCCATATTGGTACATATCACGTAAAGTATAATCTACTCTATCAGCACATAATTCGGGTGCAGGCTGTTCAAGCAACGTCCATTTAGAATTGTCTAATAAGATATCTTTATAATTGTATCCATGTTTTTCAAGAATATGAGGAATTTCAGAATCAACAATGACACGATTATATATTTTTTCATGGTAATCTTCTTCTTTATTTTCAAAGACAAAATCAATCACATGTGAAAATGCTGTGTGCGATATATCATGAAGTAAACCTGCAATTTGCTCTTCTAATGAGCCGCCAAGTTTCCGAATTAAAAGCATGACGCCAATGGAGTGTTCATAGCGTGTCACATTCCACTTCTCATTGACTAAATAACTTGCACCGCCTTGATATATTCCTTTTAACCTTTGGACTGGTTTACTCATGATTAGCTCTTCCAGAACCCCGTTTATCGTAAAATCACCATAAATAATATCTCTTATTTTCAAGCACTCCGCCTCCACAAATCAAGAGAGATATCTAAATAAAAAAAGCGATGAGAAACCATCGCTTTTTTTATTCTCCCACGCCAGGGACCATCATGAATGTTGTCCAATACGTAAATCCCGCAAAGAAGATCGTTAAATACGCCCCGAAAATATAGATGTACATTCTTTCTGTCAATTTTAAGTAGCTTAATAAAAGAAAGAATCCTGTTTGGGCAAGGAAAATTAATGAAGTAACATGCATGTGTCCAAGATAGAACATGACAGCGAAAATTCCTGTCCAAAATGATAAGACGCGGAACATGCGATCCATATGTATCCCTCCTTTTTGACCGAATCCCTTTCTGTATTATTATAATGTACTTGAAATGTTTGTGTAAATATACCTTCTATTTCCGAAGGATCGCTTGGTACGTACAGGAATTGCAACCAGATGGCATAATCTCTTCTGTAACTAGTTCCGCATCTGGGAACAACACTTCCAACATACCTCTTAAAAAGGCGTTGTGCATATAGCAAACGCTATCAGGATACGTAAACGCAATTTCCTTAAACGGGCAGTTGAAAATTTCAAAATAAATTTTTCCTTGTTCAGCGTTGTAATGGAACTCCGGGTAGAAACCAGCTGCTTCAGCCGCCTTTTGCAAAATTTCCATTTTTTCTTCGATCGACATTTGTTCAAGTGAGTGCATGTTTTGTACATGGTTTTGAACGAGTTCTTGTCCGAATGCTTTTCCTGTTTCATATAGCGCTTGTTTGCCAACTTCACCAAGCTTCATCATCGTTTGAATCGCAATTTTGGAGAGAAGTTGATAATCGCGAAACGGGAAGTGAAGCTGAATGACATCGTCCGAAAGGCGATATAAGCGGCTTGGTCGACCGCCTTTTCCCGTCTTTTTTGTTTCGGAAACGAGCATGTTTACATCTTCAAGCTTTGTTAAATGAAGGCGTGCAACGTTTGGATGAATATTGAAAGCGTCTGCAATTTCTTGAACAGTGACATCTTTATGTTTTCTTGTAATGTACTGATAAATTTCGTATCGAGTTGGATCGGCGAGGACGTTTGTAATTTTTAAAACCTGTTCCATTTCAGTCTCACTCCTAGATTGTTCTGTTCATTAACATTATAATACAGTTATTTTTACATTGAAATGATATTTATAGGACTTACGACTTATATTTAAGAAATGTTCACAAATTTTTAAAAGAAGTTTTGTTGTTTCATCTAATTTTGGCAGTCGAAAACATTTGATAAAAAAATTCGGCATGTTTCTACATCTTCCTTTTAATTTTCCCAAATACAGAGGGATTATTTTTTGAAAAATTTTTAGAAAAGAGAAGGAATTTGTAGAAAGATGTTGAACAAAAAATGTATCAAATGAAAAGGAGGTTTATTATTGAGTACAATTGAACAGTTAGCGGACCGATTGTTGGAAGAGGCTTGTTCTTTGCACGTTTCCGATGTTCATATCGTTCCACGCAAAACGGATGCGATTGTCCAATTTCGTTTGGATGGCGTTCTCATGTTGAAAGAAATATTATCAAAAGAAACGTGCGAGCGATTATTAGCCCATTTTAAATTTCTTGCCGATATGGATATCGGTGAACGCCGGCGGCCGCAAAGCGGCGCGATGGAAATGACAATCGGATTGATGAACGTCCATTTACGCCTATCAACATTGCCCACTGCTTACGATGAAAGCCTCGTCATTCGCATTTTGCCTCAAGATTCATTTCTTCCGCTTGAAAAGCTATCACTATTTCCGAGCATTACGAAAAAGCTGCTTTCTCTTCTCAATTATTCCCACGGTTTAATCATTTTTACTGGACCGACTGGATCGGGAAAAACAACAACGTTATACACGTTGTTAAATGTTTGTCAACATCATTTTCAGCGCAACATTATTACGATTGAAGATCCGATTGAAAAGCGAACTGACAACGTATTGCAGGTTCAAGTGAATGAAAAAGCGGGAATCACGTATGCGACAGGATTAAAAGCCATTCTTCGCCATGACCCGGATATCATCATGGTTGGTGAAATTCGTGATGGAGAAACGGCTAGAATTGCGGTTCGTGCTGCTTTAACAGGCCATCTTGTGTTAACGACGATGCATGCGAAAAATGCGGTTGGGGCGATTTATCGGTTGCTTGAGTTTGATGTATCTTTGCAAGAAATTGCGCAAACACTAGTGGCTGTAACAGCACAAAGGCTCGTTGAAATAAAATGTCCGTTTTGTGAAGGAGAATGTTCACCGTTTTGTCGGAAGTATCGCCATGTACGTCGGGCGAGCATTTATGAATTGTTGCATGGAAAAGCATTGACTCAGGCTATTCGATCGGCAAAAGGGGGAAATGGACTGTACTCATACCGAATGTTGAAAGATGTGATTAAAAAAGGAATTGCTTTCGGATTTTTGCACGAGCGATTGTTAGAAAGTTGGGCGATGGATGAGGAAACGTCGTAAGTGGAATTTATCGTTACAAAGTTTATTTTTTATTCAACTCGGAAAGCTTCTCGAAAAAGGGTACTCGCTCTCCCAAGCTATTGAGTTTTTACAAATTCAGCAATCGCCATCGCGCCAAGAGGACTTACAGATTTGTTTAGCGCATTTACGAGCGGGATCTTCGCTACATGAAGCGCTTGCAAAAATTGACTTTCATCGTGAGTTGATAGGCTATTTATTTTTTGCGGAACAGCATGGGCAAATAGCTTATGCGTTAATGGAAGCTGGAAATATGGCTCAGATGAAGGTTCGTTATATGGAACAATTAAGAAAAATGATGCGTTATCCGTTTTTTCTTTTGTCTTTTTCGATCATTATGTTTCTCGCTTTTCAACAAGTGTTGCTTCCACAGTTTTCTCATCTTTCATCGTCTTTTCAAGTTCGATCTTCCTCTTTTTCCATCGTCGTGTTAGCGATTGCATCCTCAATTCCTAATTTCTTTTTCTTTCTTTTTTTGTTTTTTATGTTGCTTTTTCTTGTCTATTTCGTTTATGTTCGAAAGTTACCTCTTCACACACAAATAAAGATACTAATGAATATTCCAATTGTTCGTCAATTGGTGATTTCACTTCATTCACAATTATTTTCTTTACAATTGAGCCATTTACTAAAGGGAGGATTATCGATTTACGAAGCGCTACAAGTGTTTGAGCGACAGTCGCATTTGCCGTTATTGCAAGCGGAAGCGAAAACAATTAAAGATCGACTATGTGAAGGGGAAAAGCTTGATCAAATCATTCAGTCACGCAATTATTACGAAGAAGAATTAGCGCACGTCATTCGCCATGGACAATCGAACGGAGAGTTAGTTCAGGAATTGTTTCATTATAGCCAGTTTTCATTGCAAAAAATTGAAAATAGGCTTATGAAAATAATCCACATTGTTCAACCAACACTTTTGATCATCATTGGTTTGTTTGTTGTACTCATGTATATGGCTATTTTATGGCCAATGTTTCAATTAATGAATCATTTATAACATAGAGGTGAAAACGGTGAAAAGGAATGAAAAAGGGTTCACACTCATTGAAATGCTAATCGTTCTCATGGTGATTTCCATTTTGCTTCTCATTACTATTCCAAATGTAACGAAGCATAATAGCATGATTAATAAAAAAGGATGTTCGGCTTTTGTCAAAATGGTTCAGTCACAAGTCAAGGCGTATGAAATGGAACATGAAAAAATTCCGACCGTTCAAGAGTTAATCGATGGAAAATATATTGAAAATAATCGTTGTCCAAATGGAAAAACAATTGCGATTACAGGCGAAGGGGAAGTGCTGGAAGGTGAATAATCATGGTTTTACGCTGATTGAAATGTTAATCGTTCTCACTGTTGTGGCGGTTATAAGCGCTGTTGCAATCCCATCTGTTCAAGGTGTTGTTGCTGAACGACAGCTTCGCTATTTTCTCGAACAATTTACAAATGACATGTTGTATGCGCAACAATATGCGATGACGCGTAAAAAAACGGTGTCCGTCGTTTTTGATTATGGAGAATGTCGCTACCGGATTACGGAAGGTGGAACAGCTGGAAAGGAACTAGTATATCGTTTCTTTCCCTCCCCCTTTCAATTGCAACCGACGACGTTACAATCGCCGTTATCTTTTTTTGCGAATGGAAATGTCAACAAGGCGGGAACGATCTTGGTGACCTATGGGAAAAAAATATATAAAATTGTGTTTTTATTAGGAAAGGGACGGTTTTATGCCCAAAAAGTGTGATGGCTTCACAATGGTTGAATTGCTTGTTTCACTGAGCATTTGGTTTATACTTATTTCCCTTTTATTACCGCATTGGACGATCGTTGCTTTAGAAAGAGAAAATAAAAAACAAGAAAGCATTGCTCGGCAAGTTTTTTATGAGCAAATGATAAGGACGGATTTCATTTATTCAAAAGAAGTGATTCGTCAAGGCAGGACGTTTTTGGTTTCTTTCACAGGAAATGAATTGTGTGTCAGGTGGACAGATCTTTTGGAACGCCAAAAAGAAAGGTGTGGATATAAATTCCAATGATTAAACGTGAAGATGGTTTCACCTTATTGGAAATGTTAATCGTTCTTTCCGCCTTTTTGGTCGTTGTTTCGTTTGTTTCGCTCTTTTTTCGAATGAGTGCGGCATATGTAAATAGCGGGGGAAAGTTCAATCGTTTTGAGTGGCTTGTATTTAATCAGCAAGCGAAAGTGGAATTGCGGGAAACAAAAGAAATCAAAATTGTGAATTCAACCATTTATTTCTACAAACAAAACGGAGAAAAAGTGACATATGAAAAATACGGGTCATTTATTCGCCGCCGGGTGAATGATCAAGGGCATGAAATTATGCTTCAACATATTTCTTCCGTGTTTTATTCAAGTGAAAGTCAAGGGTTGCGCATTCGCGTTATGACGGATCGAGGCGATGAGTATGAAACGTTTATCGCCTCGTTTTTTCCAATGAAGGTGAAGGCGTCATGAGTCGAGAAAAAGGGTTTGTGTTGCCTCTCACGGTCATGTGCACATTTTTATGTTTGACAATGTTCATTCATTTTATTGAACTATATATGACCGAAGTCAAATTTGCCGAAGAAGAAGAGCAATGGTACGAAGGGGACATTCTGATGAACAACGTCGTCGAACAGATCAAAGAAAAGCTTGTCAATGTGGAGAAGGAAGTTTTATCATTCAATGAAACGATCATCGAGCCAAATGGACAAGCTTCATATGAAGCGGTGCGCCTCGATGAAAAGACGTGGAAAGTAACGGTTTCTTGTTTGACGACCCAATCCTTTAAATACGATGCGGAGTTTTTATTTTCCTTATCAGAAGGAGAAATCATCGAGTGGAAAGAACGGTATTAAAAAATGAGCGAAGCGAGGGAGAAGAAGTGAAGGCCATTTATTTAACAGGATTTATGGGAGCGGGAAAAACAACGATTGGAAAGAAATTGGGGAACGTATTGCAGCTTCCTGTCATTGATACAGATGAATACATCGAAAAGCAAACAGGGAAATCGATTGCGGATATTTTTGCTGAAGAAGGTGAAGAAACGTTTCGAAAGTATGAAAGGGAAGTTTTAAAAGTGTTGCCGACGGAAAATGTGATCATCACGACAGGGGGAGGAATGGTCATTCAAGCGGAAAATCGGGAATGGATGAAAACCAATGGAACGGTTGTTTATTTACACTGTGATGTCGAGGAATTATTTCGACGTTTAGAGCACGATTCGTCGCGGCCGCTTCTTTCAGAAAATAAACGAATGCAAATCGAGCGTTTGTTTCAAGAGCGTTTGCCGTTTTATAAAGAAGCAACCGTCACGATCGATACAACAGGCAAATCCATTGATGAGACGGTTGCCGAGATTGTGACCGTGCTTAAAGATCAGAAGAGGTGGCCATAATAAAAACAAGGGTGGTGAAAGCATTGTCGACGAATGATTATGTGAAGTATATGACCGAGCAATTTGTGCGCTATATGGACCAACCGAAAGAGGAGAGAAGGAAACTTCGAGAGCAAAAAAAGCAAGAAAAACCTCCTTTTTTAAATAGGTGGTTTGGAATGTTGCCGTTGGCGATTTCAATGTTATTTAAACGAAAATAAGGCTGTTCGTTGGGAACAGCCTTATTTTGGTTGCAAATAAAAGAGACCGCCATTGATGATCGAAACGATCGTTTTCGGTTCATACCGCTGCCGTAACGCTTCTTTTTCATTGTAGTAACCTTCGGGCTTTTCTTCTTCCGTTTCATAAAAGTGATCTAAAAGCAGTAAATCTTCTTCCCATCTTTTTTTCGCCTCATTCGCCCATGAATGATCGTCTTTGGCGATTTGTTCTTCCACATATTTTTCGAGACGAGCAAAGCCGTTTGCTGGTTTAATGAGCGGTGAAATCGTAAAGCAGTAGTCAGGAATTTTTGTGTCCCATCGTTTTTCTTTGACGATGTCATAAAAGGATTCGACAATCGTCCCGCTGATGAGATGAATTCCGAGTGAAAGCAGGCGATCTTGTTTGCGGTCGCATTGGTAAGAAATATGCATATTTACATTCAGCCAAGGATGAAGAGGAATGGACTTTTCCGTGACTTGTTCGTATAAACGGATGAATCGCCCTAATTTTTTTGTTGTTGCAAAAATTTGATGAAGCCGCGGGGAGCCAAAGTGAATTTTTTCCCCATCGACCGACAGAGCAGGGTCTGTAATAAACGTTAATGCCATCGGTTCGCCGACCGCTCCGATTCTTTCAATATAGTGCCAGTAAAACGGACGATTCGTTAACTGTTTATCCATTTCAGCGGTTAGCTGAACTTTTACATATCCTTTATCTTTTTCCAAAATCGGACAATGATTCGCCGCAAAGAAACGCTCTAAAAAATGTTGAATATTATGTTGCTGCACGCGTTTCACCTCTCGTTTGGCTCAAAATTTCGGTGAGATTTTCCATTTTTATTCTCATTTCCCCTTCATTTTGCGAATGGAAAATGATGTGCTCAAGGTGTTCAGCAAATGGCTTGGATTGGAATTTGATTAAAATATCATCTAACTCCCCAATGACGCGTTCGAATAAACGAATTTTTTCGTAAAGCAATGTAAAAATATGCTCTTCAACGGTATTGCGGACCGCAAAATTATAAATATGGACATCTTTCGTTTGTCCGAGACGGTGAATGCGGCCGATGCGCTGTTCTAATCGCATCGGGTTCCAAGGCAGGTCATAGTTAATCAAGTGATTGCAAAATTGTAAATTAATCCCTTCTCCTCCTGCTTCCGTCGCAATGAGCACTTGTATGCGCTGCTCGAATAGTTCTTTCATCCAATCTTTTTTACTTCGTTTAAAGCCGCCGCGAAACGGAACGGACGAGATGCCGTGCTGTTGCAAAAACCATTGTAAATATAACTGCGTCGCGCGATATTCGGTAAAAATAATCACTTTATCGTTGATTTGCTGGATTAATTCAAGCGCTTTTTCCGCTTTTGCATTTCTTGTTGCCGCCTGAATTTTTTCGATCAATGATTCGATTTGTGAAGAGGATGATGGTGAGCGATCCAGCATGGCTTTCAATGTGAAAAACACGGCTTCACGGCTGCTGCACGCTTCACGAAGCAGGGTAATTAACGATAATGAATGGTCGCCAGAAAGGAGCGGTTCGCGTTTTAGCTGCTGAATGGCTTCATATAACGCTCTCTCTTCCGGTGAAAAGTCGATGAAAATGGTTTCGACCTTTCTTTTTTTCCATTCAATTCCTGTATCGTTTCGGCGATTGCGAATCATCACTTTGCGAATGAGCGTTTTTAAGTGTTCATCTTCGTTTAATGAGCGCATTTTTCCGTATTTTTCTTGAAAGTGATTGACGTTTCCTAAATGCCCGGGCTTTAATAAAGAGACAAGATGAAAAATTTCTTCAATTCGATTTTGAATGGGCGTAGCGGTTAATAATAAGCAAAATTTCTTCTTTAAATGTTGGACAAATTCATAGTTTTTGGTTTTATTGTTTTTTAGTTTGTGCGCTTCGTCGATGATGACCATATCGTAATTTTGCGCATAAATGATTTCGCGATGCGGGCTTTTTTTCGCCGTATCGATCGAAGAAACGACGATGTCACATTGTTCCCATACATAACTCTTTTTTTGCGGAACGGCAGGAATGAAAAATTTTTCATTTAACTCTTTCACCCATTGGGAAACAAGTGAAGCAGGAACGAGAATGAGCACTTTTTTTACTAATCCCCGAATCATATATTCTTTTAAAATAAGGCCTGCTTCAATCGTTTTTCCAAGTCCTACCTCATCGGCTAAAATAGCTTTTCCGTTCATCTCTTCAACGACTTGTTTTGCTACTTCGTATTGATGGGGCAAGATCGTTAAGTTCGGCAAGTGTTTTGGCGCTTGCAATCCATCAAATTGCGGAATGGTTAAATGTTGAGCTGTTTCGAATGCAAGATCATATAACTCCCAACTCGCCCAAGGCCCATCTCGTTCTAATCGTTCAAGAAATTGTTCTTTCCAATCGCGATCCCATTCAATTGTAATATCCATCAAAACCCCTCATTTTCCGAACGTTTTTTAATACAAATAAAAAAATATACGTAATATAGGTTTTTTAAAAACCTGTTGCGATGAAACGAAAGTTATATGATAATAAAACGTAAGAAAGTTTGTAAAATTGCTACACTCTTTCGTATGTAGTTTGCCATGATTTGAAAAGTTCTATACAGGCGGATGAGAACAAGGGGAGAGACTACAATTTTGTAGCGCCGAAGGAGCAAGCCGTTGGGCGAATCTCTCAGGCAAAAGAACTCTTGTTTGACGCGGCTCTGGAGAGCGTTCACGAACGTGAACCACCCACGAGGAAAACCTATGGCAACATAGGGAAACTTTCAGGTGAAAGGACAGAGACTCCCGTTTTTTATATGGGGGTCGTCTGTCCTTTTTTATGAAGTGAGGGAGGGAGAAGTTGATGAAACGAACACCGCTGTTTCCTATTTATGAACAATATGGAGCCAAAACGATTGATTTTGGCGGTTGGGAACTGCCCGTACAATTTTCGAGCATTAAAGAAGAGCACGAAGCCGTTCGCGCGCGAGCAGGCTTGTTTGATGTTTCCCATATGGGAGAAATTGAAGTGAAGGGAAAAGACAGCCTTGCATTCTTGCAGAAAGTGATGACGAATGATGTCGCCAAACTAACAAACGGCCGCGCTCAATATACGCTCATGTGCTATGAAAACGGCGGAACCGTCGATGATTTGCTTATTTATAAAAAAGATGAAGATCATTATCTTCTCGTTGTGAATGCAGCTAACACCGAAAAAGATGTTGAATGGTTAAACAAACATGCGTTCGGCGATGTTGAACTTACGAACATTTCCGAAAAAATCGCCCAATTGGCTTTGCAAGGTCCGCTTGCCGAAAAAGTGTTGCAAACGCTTACGGATATTGATTTATCGCAAATGAAATTTTTTGAATTTAAAGATAACGTGAATCTTCAAGGAATCAACGCGCTTGTTTCACGCACCGGTTACACAGGAGAAGACGGATTTGAAATTTATTGCCGCGCTGAAGATGCCATTATCCTTTGGAACGCGATTTTAGAGGCAGGCAAAGAAGACGGTGTACTTCCGTGCGGTCTTGGCGCGCGCGATACGCTCCGTTTTGAAGCGACGCTGCCGCTCTACGGTCAAGAGTTGTCAAAGGATATTACTCCAATCGAAGCAGGGCTCGGCTTTGCCGTAAAAACCAATAAAGAAATTGATTTTATCGGAAAAGACGTATTGAAAAAACAGAAGGAAGAAGGAACGCTGCGGAAGCTGGTTGGCATTGAAATGATCGACAAAGGCATTCCGCGTCACGGTTATCCTATATTCTCCGAAGAAGAGGAAATCGGGTTCGTCACAACAGGAACGCAGTCGCCAACGTTAAAGAAAAATATCGGCTTGGCACTCATCAAATCGGAATTTTCAGCGCTTGACACAGAGGTGAAAGTGGACATCCGCGGGAAACGTTTAAAAGCGAAAGTGGTCGCAACGCCGTTTTATAAGCGTGCAAAATAAAGGAAAAGGAGAGAATGACCATGCTTCATCGTTATTTGCCGATGACGGAAGAAGATAAACAAGAGATGCTGAAAACGATTGGCGTTCAATCGATTGATGAACTGTTTTCCGACATTCCGGAAAGCGTTCGTTTCAATCGTGACTATAACATTAAAAAAGCGAAATCTGAATCGGAATTAATGAAAGAATTAACCGCGCTGGCGGAAAAAAATATGCATATGAAAAAGCATCCGTCGTTTCTCGGTGCAGGCGTTTATGATCATTATATCCCGGCTATTGTGGATCACGTCATTTCACGTTCTGAATTTTATACGGCCTATACGCCATATCAGCCGGAAATCTCCCAAGGCGAATTGCAAGCGATTTTTGAATTCCAAACGATGATTTGTGAATTAACGGGAATGGATGTCGCCAACTCTTCCATGTATGACGGGGGAACCGCGCTTGCGGAGGCAGCGCTGTTAAGCGCAGGGCATACGAAAAACAAAAAAGTGCTTGTATCAAAAGCGGTTCATCCGGAATATCGAGATGTATTAAAAACATATGCCAAAGGTCCGGGGCTTGAAGTGGTTGAAATTCCATTTAAAAACGGTGTGACCGATCTGGAAGCGTTGCAAGCAGAAATGGATGAACAAGTTGCTTGCGTCATTGTCCAATATCCAAACTTTTTCGGTCAAATTGAGCCGCTAAAAGAAATAGAGCCAATCGCGCATACAGGGAAAAGCATGTTCGTTGTTGCCAGCAACCCGCTTGCGCTCGGAATTTTGACGCCTCCAGGAACGTTTGGGGCAGATATTGTTGTGGGAGATGTCCAACCGTTTGGCATTCCTGCTCAATTTGGCGGACCGCATTGCGGTTATTTTGCGGTAAAATCGGCGCTTATGCGCAAAATTCCAGGCCGCCTTGTCGGACAAACAACAGATGAAGAAGGACGCCGTGGTTTTGTGTTGACGCTTCAAGCGCGCGAGCAACATATTCGCCGCGATAAAGCGACATCCAATATTTGTTCAAACCAAGCGTTAAACGCATTAGCCGCATCTGTGGCGATGACCGCGCTCGGCAAGAGAGGTGTCAAAGAAATGGCAATCATGAACATCCAAAAAGCGCATTATGCCAAAAACGCGTTTGTGGAGCATGGGTTTGATGTGCCGTTTACCGGTCCGTTTTTTAACGAATTTGTCGTGAAGTTAAACAAATCGGTAAAAGAAGTAAACAAGCGATTGCTTGAAAAAGGCATCATCGGCGGCTATGATGTCGGCCGCGATTATCCGGAGTTAGAAAATCATATGCTTGTCGCCGTCACAGAGTTGCGAACAAAAGAAGAGATCGACACGTTTGTGAAGGAATTGGGGGATTGCCATGCATAAAGATCAGCCGCTTATTTTTGAAATCAGCAAACCAGGTCGTATCGGTTACAGCTTGCCGGAGTTGGATGTTCCTGCGCTTAACGTTGAAGAAGTCATTCCAGCTGATTACATTCGCACGGAAGAACCGGAACTCCCGGAAGTGTCTGAACTCGATATTATGCGCCATTACACAGCGTTATCGAAGCGCAATCACGGCGTGGACTCCGGCTTTTATCCGCTTGGGTCTTGTACGATGAAATACAATCCGAAAATCAATGAAAACGTTGCCCGCCTGTCTGGGTTTGCGCATATTCATCCGCTTCAGCCAGAAGAAACCGTACAAGGCGCGCTTGAATTGATGTATGACCTTCAAGAGCACTTAAAAGAAATCACCGGTATGGATGCGGTGACGTTACAACCTGCGGCCGGAGCGCATGGGGAATGGACAGGGCTGATGATGATTCGCGCCTATCATGAAGCGAATGGCGATTATAATCGCACAAAAGTGATCGTTCCTGATACGGCTCACGGTACGAATCCTGCTTCGGCTACGGTCGCAGGGTTTGAGACAATTACGGTGAAATCGACAGAAGAAGGACTTGTGGATTTAGACGATTTACGCCGTGTCGTCGGCCCGGATACAGCGGCATTGATGCTCACCAACCCGAATACGCTTGGCCTTTTTGAAGAAAATATTTTGGAAATGGCCAAAATTGTCCACGATGCAGGTGGAAAATTGTATTACGACGGTGCGAACTTAAATGCGGTGTTAAGCAAAGCTAGACCGGGAGACATGGGCTTTGACGTCGTGCACTTAAACCTTCATAAAACGTTTACCGGTCCTCATGGCGGCGGCGGTCCTGGTTCAGGTCCGGTCGGCGTGAAGGCGGAATTGATTCCATTCTTACCGAAACCGGTCGTTTCCAAAGGAGAAAATGGTTATTATCTTGACTACGACAGACCGCAAGCGATCGGGCGCGTCAAACCGTTCTACGGCAACTTTGGCATTAATGTTCGAGCGTATACGTATATTCGTTCAATGGGACCGGACGGCTTAAAAGCGGTCAGCGAATATGCGGTATTAAACGCAAACTACATGATGCGCCGCTTAGCCGAGTATTATGATTTGCCATACGATCGTCATTGCAAGCATGAATTTGTCTTATCCGGAAAACGGCAAAAGAAATTAGGGGTGCGTACCCTTGATATCGCGAAGCGTCTTTTAGATTTCGGCTATCATCCGCCAACCATTTACTTCCCGCTCATTGTCGAAGAGTGCATGATGATTGAGCCGACAGAGACGGAGTCAAAAGAAACGTTAGATGCCTTTATTGAGGCGATGATTCAAATTGCGAAAGAAGCGGAAGAAAATCCGGAGATCGTTCAAGAAGCTCCGCACACAACCGTTGTCAAGCGGTTAGACGAAACAACCGCAGCGCGCAAACCGATTTTGCGCTATCAAAAATAAAGATTCACCCATTGCGGTGAATCTTTTATTTTTTCTTTATTTTTCCTGTCCAATGTTTAAAGCCGCCTTTTAAATGGTAAAGGTCACGATAGCCTTTTCGGTAAAGGATTTGTGCAGCGCGACCACTGCGCAGTCCGTTTTGGCAATATAAGTAGATCGGCTGATCTTTTCGCAACTCTTTCATGCGCATGCGCAATTGTGAAAGCGGAATGTTGCGCGCTCCGAGAATATGGCCTGATGCAAATTCATCTGGTTCACGAACATCTATAAGCTGTGCTTTTCGGTAACCAGCACGAAACTCTTCTTCTGTCAATGCTTTGACAATTTTTCGTTGGTACAAATACGTAATAACGGAGTAAACAATGATCGCTCCAAGAATGATCAGCAATGTCGTCAAAACCCTTTTCCCTCCTTCTTTGCATGGTTGCCAAAGTCTATTATATAAAGGTTTATACCAATAAGCAAAGCATTTTCCATTGACTTGGTTTGTTTGCTAAACTATAAAAGTAAATGATTGATGTAAAGAAGGGTTGAGAAGATGGGAAAAGAAGTGTGGCGTTTTATTGACTCAGGTAAATGTTCACCAGCGTTTAATATGGCGTTAGATGAAGCATTACTGGAATGGCATAGCGAAGGAAAAATTCCGCCGACGATTCGGTTTTACGGCTGGAATCCGCCAACGCTCTCAATCGGTTATTTCCAAAAAGTAGAAAAAGAAATTGATATGGATGCGGTGAAAAAGCACGGCTTAGGCTTTGTGCGCAGACCGACAGGAGGGCGTGGGGTGCTGCACGATCAAGAATTGACGTATAGTGTCATCGTGTCCGAATCTCATCCAGACATGCCGCAAACCGTAACGGAAGCGTATCGCGTCATTTCTCAAGGAATTTTGGAAGGATTTCGTCTGTTAGGGTTAGATGCCTATTTTGCCGTTCCGAAGACGGAAGAAGAAAAAGCGGATTTAAAAAATCCGCGTTCAGCTGTTTGTTTTGATGCGCCGTCTTGGTATGAGCTTGTCGTCGAGGGAAGAAAAGTAGCCGGAAGCGCGCAGACGCGGCAAAAAGGCGTCATTTTGCAGCATGGTTCGATTTTGCTTGATTTAGATGAGGAGCTATTATTTAGCTTGTTTAAATATCCGAGCGAGCGCGTGAAAGAGCGATTGCGCCAAAACTTTAAGCAAAAAGCGGTCGCGATTAACGAATTAACGGAGAGAAAGATTACGATTGAAGAAGCGAAAGAAGCGTTTTTTAAAGGATTTGAAAAAGGATTAAATATTGTGCTTGAACCTTATGAGTTAACGAAAGAAGAACTGGATTACGTCCATCGGTTGGCAAAAGAAAAATATGAAACCGATGAATGGAACTTTAAACGATAAATGGCAAACCCGAAATTTCTCCATTTGAAGGTGAAATCGGACCATTTGTTTCATTTCTCTTCCATTTTCGTCTGTTTCTGTCCTTTTTTAAATTTGACAAATTCGTTACTAGTTGACCTAAATATCAATATATAGTATGGTTTTTTAAAAAAATCATACTATATATTGATTTTTTGTTGCTTTTTGTTGTCGTAATATGGTAATTTAATGGAGTAATATTTTAAGGTTAAGAGGAGAGGTTGAAGAATGACGGTTGCGTTTTCTGAAAAAATGAAAGTAAACATTGAAAAATTAAACGAGGATATTCGCCTTTTTCCGCAAGTACACCCGATTACAGCGGATATGCATATCACATTTAAAGGCGTTTCTCGTTTAGTGATGCTTGACCGCTATGCGTTTAAAGATACGGAAAAATTAACGTTAAGCGTCGGTGATTTTGTTGTCTTAACGGTGAAGGAAGATCCGAAGTTTCCAGCTCGCGGTCTAGGATTTATTGTCGAGCTTGATTGGGAGCAAAAAAAAGCAAAGGTGCTTGTTGAAGAAGAGTACCGAAATGTGCTTGAAGGTGAAGAGGCGGAAACAGGCCTTGTTGTCCGCTCGCTTGACGTCATTGAAAAACCATTGGAAATTTTTTATGAACAAATTGCGAAGCGAAACGCAACCGGATTAGCGGCAGTTGAAAAAACAGAAGAAAAGCGAAAAGAATGGTTTGAAAAGTTTTATCAAGAACTGGTCAGTTTGAATTTCGTTCCAGCGGGACGCGTTTTATACGGTGCCGGTTCAGGTACGGAAGTGACGTATTTTAACTGCTATGTGATGCCGTTTGTAAAAGATTCGCGCGAAGGAATTTCTGAGCATCGGAAACAAGTCATGGAAATTATGAGCCGCGGCGGCGGCGTCGGCACAAACGGTTCAACGCTGCGTCCACGCAACACGTTAGCGCGCGGAGTGAACGGCAAATCGTCCGGGTCCGTCTCATGGCTTGATGACATTGCTAAATTAACCCATCTTGTTGAACAAGGTGGCTCCCGTTAACGTAGCGCCATCGGCGGGAGTAAAATCTCGCGAATTGCTGGAACCCCCTAAAGCCAACTTGACCACAACGTAGCCGGTGACGGCAAGCGTGACGGTTTAAAAACAAGTTGGATGCAACAATGGGCGACCAGCAGCCAAGCATCTCTGGAAACGGAGATGAAGGTTCAGAGACTATCGAAACTTCCTAAGGCTTATGGCTAAGGAAGGAGTAGACTATAACGAACGGTAACGTCGTTATAGAGCGCGAGACAAAGAGTGTTTCACTCTTTGATGATATAGTCCGATCTCATGCGAAAGCATGAGAGCTAGGCAGAAATGACCTAGCCCACTCGAATGACGAGTGAGTAACAAATAGCGTGGCGCTCAAATGATCATGCTGGCGGACTGGCATCCGGACATTATTGAGTTTATCATTTCAAAAATGCAAAATCCGCGTATTTTACGTTATTTGATTGAAAACATGGAAGATGAAGCGATTAAAAAAGCTGCTCAAGATAAGCTGAAATTTACGCCGCTAACCGAACAAGAACGAGAGATGTACCAAGCGATTGTAAATTATAAAAACGTGCCGGGCTACGGCGGCTTCACCGAGAAAATTATTAAAGAAGCCGAAGAAAAATTGCGCACAGGCGGCACATACAGCGTGCACAATCCGGACTTTTTAACAGGCGCGAACATTTCCGTTTGCTTGACGAAAGAGTTTATGCAGGCGGTCGAAGAGGATAAAGAATATGAACTGCGCTTCCCGGATGTAGAAACGTATTCAGAAGAAGAAATGCGCATTTACAACGAAAAATGGCATGAAGTTGGCGATGTGCGCGAATGGGAAAAGATGGGTTATCGCGTTCGCGTTTACCGCAAAATCCGCGCAAGGGAGCTTTGGAAACTTATCAACATTTGCGCAACGTATTCGGCTGAACCGGGGATCTTCTTTATCGACAACGCCAACGAAATGACGAACGCACGAGCGTACGGACAAAAGGTTGTCGCAACCAATCCGTGCGGTGAACAACCACTTCCACCATATTCTGTATGCAACTTGGCAGCGATCAACTTAGCGAATATGGTTGACAAAGAAAAGAAAGTTGTCGACTATGAAAAATTAAAGCGGACAGTCGAAATTGGTGTAAGAATGCAAGATAATGTGATTGATGCGACACCTTATTTCCTTGAAGAAAATAGAAAACAAGCGCTTGGCGAACGCCGAATCGGCTTAGGCGTCATGGGATTGGCGGACTTGTTGATTTATTGCGAAAAAGTGTACGGTTCGGAAGAAGGAAATAAACTTGTCGACGAATTGTTTAAAACGATTGCGACCACTGCCTATCGCGCATCGATTGAACTGGCGAAGGAAAAAGGCAGCTTCCCATTCCTCATCGGCCAAACGGAAGAAGAAACACGAAAATTACGTGAAGCGTTCATTAACACAGGCTATATGAAAAGAATGCCTGAAGATATTCGCCAAGATATTTTAAAATATGGCATTCGCAACTCACACTTGCTGACCGTGGCTCCGACAGGTTCCACTGGGACAATGGTCGGCGTGTCTACAGGACTTGAACCATACTTCTCCTTCTCTTACTACCGAAGCGGTCGACTCGGCAAATTTATTGAAGTGAAGGCGGACATTGTCCAAGAATATTTGGACAAACATCCAGAAGCGGATCCAAACAACTTGCCGCCTTGGTTTGTTACAGCGATGGATTTATCGCCGGAAGCGCATGCGGATGTGCAATGCATCATTCAACGTTGGGTAGACTCAAGCCTTTCGAAAACCGTTAACGCTCCGAAAGGTTATACGGTTGAGCAAGTCCAAAAAGTGTACGAGCGTCTATGGAAAGGCGGCGCAAAAGGCGGAACGGTTTATGTCGATGGAAGCCGGGATGCGCAAGTATTGACGCTAAAAGCGGAAGAAAACACCGTAGAAGAGCAGCTTGAGCTTCTTCCTGAAGAAACAAACGAAAAACGCCCGGTCGTTCTCGTTGATACGATTCAAGACTTGCGTGCTACGGATGTGACGATCGGTTCAGAAGTCGGCAACATTTGTCCGGTTTGCCGCGAGGGAACCGTTGAAGAAATCGGCGGATGCAACACATGCACAAGCTGCGGTGCGCAGTTGAAATGCGGATTATAAAAACGAAAAAGGAATGGAGATGGCTCCATTCCTTTTTGTTTGGAAAAAGAGGATGAAGAAAGACGCTTATGCAACGGATATCGTGATGGATGGGATCGAAAGGAGATTTTTTGTTGCGGAAAGTTAGGGGATTCCGTTACAACAACGCCTGACTCTCAGAGTTGAACAAACTCAAGTTTTTTCTTCAGCTTATTGATTTCTGTATCATGCTTTCCCGTTTTAGCGCTCAAATAATCAATATCGATTTCAATGTTTTTCCACTTGTTTGAAACGAGTTCAAACATATGGCGATGCTGTTCTAACTCATCTTCCATCTTCTTAAAGTGGCTTCTCGTTTCAATCATAAAGTTGTCCAGTTTTTCTTCTAAACGAAGTTGGTTTTCCTCTAGTCGCTGCTGTCTTTCTTCTAGTCGCTGCTGTCTTTCTTCTAGTCGTTGTTGTCTCTCTTCTAAACGAAGTTGACCTTCTTCAAGCCTTCCAAGTCGCTCATGAATCGGTTGCAACTCTTCTTTTAATACGGAGCGCAACAGCTCTTTTAACTCTTGGCTCATTTTTTCACCTCCTCTTTTTTTAAATTCTATCATAAGACATAAATGGGTGAAATAGAAATGGAAACAATTGTTTTCATTCCTTTTTTCGCTTTTATTCATACTAAACGTAGCGATGAATGAAAATGAGGTGGGTACGATGAAGCCGTTTATTCCGCAGCTTGTCTATTTCGAACCTGAAGCGCTCCGTTATCCGCTTGGCCGGGAACTGCAAGAAAAATTTGAAAAAATGAACATTGAAATTCGCCAAACAACGTCACATAACCAAGTGCGCGGCATTCCGGGAGAGAATGAACTGCAACAATATCGGAATGCAAAAGCAACGCTTGTTGTCGGAGTAAGACGAACGCTCAAGTTTGATCCATCAAAACCGTCAGCGGAATATGCCATCCCGCTTGCGACAGGCTGTATGGGGCATTGCCATTACTGCTATTTGCAAACAACCTTGGGAAGCAAGCCATACATTCGCGTGTACGTCAATTTAGATGATATTTTTGCCCAAGCCGAAAAATATATAAACGAACGTGCACCTGAAACGACTCGCTTTGAGGCGGCATGTACGTCCGATGTTGTTGGGATTGATCATTTAACGCATTCATTAAAAAAAGCGATTGAATTTATTGGAGAGACGGAGTACGGACGGCTTCGCTTCGTGACCAAGTATGAGCATGTGGACCATTTGCTTGATGCGAAACATAACGGAAAGACGCGCTTTCGTTTTAGCGTCAATTCTCGCTATGTGATTCAACATTTTGAACCTGGGACATCTTCGTTCGATGCGCGCTTGGAAGCGGCGCGAAAAGTCGCGCATGCCGGCTATCCGCTCGGCTTTATTATCGCCCCGATTTATATGCACGATGGCTGGGAAGAAGGATATTTTGAATTGTTTGAACGGCTGTCTAAACAGCTTGAAGGAGTCGATTTATCCAATTTGACGTTTGAACTGATTCAACATCGTTTCACTAAACCGGCTAAGGCTGTCATCCAAAAGCGATATCCGAAAACAAAATTGGATTTAGATGAAACGAAGCGAAAATATAAATGGGGAAGATACGGAATCGGAAAATATGTGTACCGTGATGAAGAGGCAACACAATTAGAAATGACGCTGCGCCATTATATTGAGCAATTTTTTCCTGAAGCAATGATTGAATATTTTACGTAAATGGTTGTCATGCTTGGTAAACATGTTATAATCATAATGATTGCGATGTTTTGTACGTATGGGAGGGAACTATATGCCAACACCAAGCATGGAAGATTATATTGAACAAATTTACATTCTCATTGAAGAAAAAGGGTATGCCCGAGTTTCGGATATTGCCGAGGCGTTGTCTGTTCATCCCTCCTCTGTGACGAAAATGGTTCAAAAATTGGATAAAGACGAGTATTTAGTATATGAAAAATATCGCGGGCTTGTATTGACACCAAAAGGAAAGAAAATTGGAAAACGGCTCGTTTATCGCCATGAATTGCTTGAGCAATTCATGCGTTTAATCGGTGTCGATGAAGAAAATATTTATCGCGATGTCGAAGGGATTGAACATCATTTGAGTTGGAATGCCATCGACCGCATCGGCGATTTAGTGCAATATTTCGAAGAAGATCGTTCACGCATCGAAGCGCTTCGAAAAATCCAAAAACAAAACGAACAAGAACAGGCGTAACGCTTGTTCTTTTTTATTTTTATCTTAATCGCTCCTCTTACCTAATACATATTATATTACGAGGGGGGAGGAGCGTGGATATCGATGGCGTGTTTTCTGGCGGTGGCGTGAAAGGATTTGCGCTGATTGGCGCCTATGAGGCGTTGGAGGCGAGAGGGTTTCGCTTTAAGCGGCTGGCAGGTACGAGTGCGGGCGCGCTCATTGCCGCCTTTATTGCCGCAGGATTTACGAGCAAGGAAATGATCGAAATAATGGACGAAACCGATTTAACCGATTTGCTTGACGGGCGAAAAAACATTCTTCCTTATTCATGGATGAAATGGATTTTACTATATTGGCGAATGGGGTTGTACAAAGGAGAAACGCTTGAAAAATGGATTGCGGATCGTTTGAATCAAAAAGGGATTCGAACGTTTGCGGATTTGCCGCACGAACGCCTGCGCATTGTTGCCTCCGATTTAACGAATGGGACGATTCTCATTTTGCCGGATGATCTCCCGAAATACGGCATTGATCCGCTGCGTTTTTCGGTGGCGAAGGCCGTCCGAATGAGCGTAAGCATTCCTTATTTTTTTGAGCCCGTTATGTTAAAAACAAAAGAAGGAAAGCAGGTCGTTGTCGACGGTGGGGTGCTCAGCAATTTTCCGATTTTTTTATTCGATGATGAGGGAGTGAAAAAGCGCCCGGTTCTCGGGGTGAAGCTAAGCGCAAAGCAAGAACAAAAGCCGAAAAAAAACATTTCCAATGCGATTGAATTGTACGAGGCGCTGTTTCAAACGATGAAAGAAGCACATGATGCGCGCTATATTTCCAAGCGGCATGCCAAAAATATTGTGTTTATTCCCATTAAAAACGTATTATCAACTGAATTTTCATTGAAAGAAGCGGAAAAAAAGAAAATGATTGCATACGGTCGAGAAAAAACGGAACAATTTTTAAAAACATGGACATATTGAACCTCTCCCACCTACTCTTTGTTTAGAGGTGAGAGACTTCTCGGTGGACATATTAAAAAAGAATCGAGCTAGAAAAAGGCTCGATTCTTCTTTTTTCCTTTTTTTCCTTCGATGACGGTCAAATGAGTTGAATGTTTCTTTTTGAGCGCAGTCGGGCGAGTTGTTTTTTTCGTCGGCTTTGTTTTATGATGGTGGAGCTTTTTCGATTGTTTGACCGCTTTCATATAGGAAGTCACTTCTTTATTTGTGCGCTGCTTTTGGAGCACTTTGTAGATTAGGTAAAAGACGGATATCAACAAGGCGATCCACATAAACTGTTTGATTACGCTAATCGGGCTATTCCAAAAGCGATAGAAAAATCCGAATATGCCTAACGCAACAATGATCATCGGGATGACGGGGAAAGCACGCCGACGCAATGGGTCCACCTCCTTAACGTTATACCACTTCCTCTTGCTGCTCGTTCGCTTCGGTCTCTAATTCAAGCAAGCGTTGAAATGAGGCAATGGCGACTTCAACTTGATCATTCGTTGGTTCTTTTGTCGTTAATAGCTGCAGCCATAGACCGGGATAGCCGAGAAAACGTAAAACGGGAACATTGCGCAATTTATTTGTCCATTGCAATACTTCAAACGAAATGCCTAGTACGATCGGAATTAACGCTAATCGGTTGACGATACGCAACCAAAGCGGTTCGGTCGGAACCAGCATATATACAAATACACCGATGATGACCGTAAATAATATGAAGCTGCTCCCGCAACGATAATGTAGTCGCGATTGACGTTGAACGTTTTCAACTGTTAACGGCAATCCGTTTTCAAATGCGTTAATTACTTTATGCTCCGCGCCATGATATTGAAACAGTCGTTTCACTAGCGGAGTTAGCGAGATGAAGTAAATGTAAGCAAGCAATAACAATAGCTTAAAAAATCCTTCCACGAGCACCTGGGCAAAATCAGAAGGAAAGAGAGGTCTTGCCAGCTCAGCTAAAAATACGGGTACAAGCGTGAAAATAAACTTTCCGAACAGAAACGATAAGATCCCGACGGTTGCTACCCCGAGCACCATCGTCAGCTTGGACGGTTGTTCTTGCGCAACTGCTTCGTCTTCGCTCGGATCGACATCATATCGTTCGCTTGAAAACTGCAAATGTTTTGAACCGTTTGCGCTCGCTTCTAAAATGGCAACGATTCCGCGAACGAAAGGAATCTTTTTTAAAAGAGAGAGCGTTTCGTTTGTTTTGCGCGGTACGCTAAAATATTCAATCGAATGATCTTTGCGCCGAATGGCCGTGACATAATGTTTTTGTCCTGCAAACATAACTCCTTCGATGACAGCTTGCCCGCCATATATATTTCGTTTTTCCATTGAATACACCAACCTACTTTTTTCCTTTTCTTATATTCTACAAAAAAAACGCTGAAACCTCTAGGTCGATGTTTTTTATTTCATTCGTTACTATCTTTTCCAGAGATCAGCATGGTTAGACATGAGATGCGAAATTTTGGACATGATAAAAATGGAGGTGAATTGTATGGCACAACAAGAGACGCAAAAACAAGATGTGCGAATTGAGCAAAACCAACAGCTGGAACAAAACCAAAAAGAACAACCGATGCCAGTCATCGCAAAAGTGTTGATCATCGGAGTAGTGGGCGGAATTTTTTGGAGTATGCTTGCGTATTGTGCCTATTTTTTTCATTTTACAGAATTGAGTCCGAGTTTAGTTTTGCAGCCTTGGGCGATTGGTGAGTGGAAAGATGGGGCAATCGGCAATATTATTTCCTTTTTGGTGATTGGGCTATTGTCCATTCTTGTTGCGCTTCTTTACTATGCATTGTTAAAAAAACGTCAAGGCATATGGCCAGGGATTATTTTTGGCGTCATATTATGGCTGGTTGTTTTTTATGCCCTCAATCCGATTTTTCCGCAATTAAAAGCGGTAAAAGAGTTAGAGCGCAATACCATTATTACAACGATATGTTTCTACATTTTATATGGCGTATTTATCGGTTATTCCATTTCATTTGAAGTTACTGAAATGAGGCGGCAAAAACAGGCTGAATAAAGACCGGTTTTATGATAAAATAACCCTATACACTTTTTCATAAAAGGGGTGTGGGGGAATGATTCGTTTCCTCCTTTTAAACGGTCCAAATTTGAATCGCCTTGGTAAACGGGAGCCGCATATTTATGGCAGCGAAACGTTAGCCGATTTGGAAAAACAATTAAGCGAATTTGCGAGCGAACATGGTGTCGAATTAACTTGTTATCAAAGCAATTATGAGGGAGCGCTCATCGATCAAATTCATCGCGCTGAGGCGCATTATAAAGGAATTATTTTTAACCCTGGCGCCTTCACTCACTATAGTTATGCACTACGCGATGCCATTGCGAGCGTTCGCACCCCTGTCATTGAAGTCCATATTTCGAATATTCATGCACGTGAGCCGTTTCGCCATCAATCGGTCATTGCTCCTGTTACCGTTGGTCAAATCGTCGGATTAGGTGTGATGGGTTATCGTTTAGCCATTCTTGCGTTGCTTGAAATGATCGAAGGGAGAGAGGAATAGTGGAAAAATTAGAGAAACTGCGTGCGCAATTTTCCGAGCTGGGAATCGATGGAATGCTGATTACGAATGAATATAACCGTCGCTATATGACGGGGTTTACAGGGACGGCTGGAGTTGCTTTAATCGGACTTAAACATGCGGTATTTATTACGGATTTCCGCTATGTGGAACAAGCGACAAAGCAAGTCGAAGGCTATGAAATTGTTCAACATGCAAACGCGCTTATTGAAGAAGTAGCGAAGCAAGCCGCGAAAATGGGCATCCAAAAATTAGGTGTTGAACAAGAACATGTGTCGTATGCAACGTTTCGAGCATATGAAAAGGCGGTTTCAGCTCAGCTTGTTCCCGTTTCCGGTGTGGTTGAAAAGTTACGCTTGATTAAGTCGGAAGCAGAGATTAAGATATTAAAGGAAGCAGCCGAGATTGCCGATGCCGCGTTTCGCCATATTCTTGATTTCATTCGCCCAGGTATACGCGAAATTGATGTAGCCAACGAGCTTGAATTTTTTATGCGCAAGCAAGGAGCGACGTCATCGTCGTTTGATATCATTGTCGCTTCTGGCGTTCGTTCAGCGTTACCGCATGGAGTAGCAACGGATAAAGTAATTGAAAAAGGCGAGTTCGTTACGCTTGATTTTGGTGCTTATTATAAAGGATATTGCTCAGACATTACGCGGACGATCGCCGTTGGCGAAGTAAGCGATGAGTTGAAACGAATTTACGATGTTGTCTTGCAAGCACAATTGCGCGGGGTTGAAGGAATTCGTGCTGGAATGACGGGCCGCGAAGCCGATGCGTTAACGCGCGACTACATTTCTGCTTGCGGATATGGCGAGTATTTCGGTCATTCGACTGGTCATGGGCTCGGAATGGAAGTTCATGAAGGGCCGGCGCTCTCCATGAAATCCGAGATGGTTTTACAGCCAGGAATGGTTGTAACGGTCGAACCAGGCATTTACATAGCAGGACTTGGCGGTGTTCGCATTGAAGACGACATCGTCATTACAAAGGATGGTAATGAGCGGCTCACACATTCACCGAAAGAATTAATTATTTTATAAACTATGCAGTAGGAGGAAAATAAGGAATATGATTTCAGTAAACGATTTTCGCACAGGATTGACAATTGAAGTAGATGGCGATGTTTGGCGCGTCATCGAATTCCAACATGTGAAACCAGGAAAAGGAGCGGCGTTTGTTCGTTCTAAGCTTCGCAACCTTCGCACAGGCGCCATTCAAGAAAAAACATTCCGAGCTGGTGAAAAAGTAAACAAAGCGCAAATTGAACATCGTAAAATGCAATACTTGTATGCAAACGGCGATCAGCATGTTTTCATGGATATGGAATCTTATGAGCAAATCGAGCTTTCTTCAGCACAAATTGAGCATGAACTCAAGTTTCTGAAAGAAAACATGGAAGTTTTAATTATGATGTACCAAGGTGAAACAATCGGAGTAGAGCTTCCGAATACAGTCGAATTAAAAGTAATTGAAACAGAGCCAGGCATTAAGGGAGACACAGCTTCTGGCGGTTCAAAACCAGCGAAGTTAGAAACGGGTCTAGTCGTTCAAGTTCCGTTCTTCGTGAACGAAGGCGATACGTTAATTATCAACACAACAGACGGCACATACGTTTCTCGTGCTTAATGATCAAGAACATCGAGCAAATCCATCGCATTTCGCGATCAGTTTGCTCGATTTTTTTTTGGAAAGATAAGAAAGCATCAAACATTATGCACTGTTCTCTTGAAGTGTTCCGCTTTTTTCTAACCCTCCTATGTTCTGCTTTTTCCATTGAAATGACGAGCATTTCTTCGCGTCGAAAACTTCAACTCTAGTCGGATATTTCTTTAGCGGCAGTTTTTCTTATAAAAATTTTCGCTTCTGAATTTTTGTCTTGTTGCATAGGTTGTACTAGCACTGTCTTATACAAGGAGGAAACGATGAAAGTTGATTCAACCGTTTTGACAATGGCAACTTTGCGCATTTTATCCTCGGGGATTGAACTGTGCGCCGCATTGGCGATGCTTTGGTTCAATGATGTTAAAAAGGCAATTGCCGTAAACGCTGTTTTGGCGATGATTGGCCCGACGATTTTTTTAGCGATTATGATGCTCGGCTTAATTTCAATGGCTCAACAATTGTCGCTGTTTAAACTTGTTTGGATCGGCGTTGGTGTCGGCTGCATTTTAATCGGAATTTACGCGGTGAAATGAAACGGAGGGAGTGAAAAATGCAAGCCATCTTTTCGATGTTGCCTGAATCGATTGCGAAGGCTGTCCAATCGTTGCCGTCTTCTTTGCAGCAACATGTTGAAGAAATTCGCATTCGCATTGGGCGGCCTTTAGAAGTCATTGCAAGCGGCATCTCGCATGTTTTTTCCTATGTTGTCACCCTGGAAGAAGGGATTGAATTATTAAATAAATTGAGTCAATACTCGCTTTACACGATCGAAGAAGAACTAAAAAGAGGGTATATCACCATTCAAGGAGGACATCGCGTTGGATTGGCAGGGAAAGTGATCACCGAGCGTGGGCATGTGAAAGCGATTCGGCATGTGACTTCTTTTAATATTCGGATCGCTCGACAAAAAATCGGAATCGCTCGGCCGCTTCTTCCATATCTTTATCGCGGACATTGGCTGAATGCGATCATCATCGGTCCTCCGCAGACGGGAAAAACGACGTTGCTTCGCGATCTTGCGCGAACGATTAGCATCGGGGTGGAAGAAAAAAACATTCCTTCACAAAAGGTCGGCATTGTGGATGAACGTTCAGAAATTGCGGGATGTGTAAAAGGGATTCCGCAATTTGATTTAGGACATCGCGTCGATGTGCTTGATGCTTGTCCGAAAGCGGAAGGAATGATGATGATGATCCGCTCGATGAGCCCCGATGTGCTCATCGTTGATGAAATTGGCAATGAGGCGGATTGCGAAGCGATTTTGGAAGCGGTTCATGCTGGAGTCGGTTTATTGATGACGGCTCACGGAAGAAGTTTTGAAGATGTCATCAGCCGTCCATCTTTGCGTCCGATTATCGAACAAGCTGTTTTTCAACGATTTGTGGAGTTAACCAATATTGGGCGGCCCGGAACGATTCGCGCTGTTCGCGATGGACAAGGTAAAAATTTGTACGCCAAAGCGAGCGTGATGTAAATGAAATGGATCGGAGCGCTCTTTATTTTATTAGCGACAACGTGGTCAGGTTTTGAAGCGGCTCGTTTTTTAAGTCAGCGACCGCGGCAGCTGCGTCAATTAAAAATCGCGTTGCAGTCGTTAGAAGCGGAAATTATGTATGGGCATACACCGTTGTCCGATGCTTCTCTTCATTTGTCTCGCCAGCTTTCTTGCCCGCTTTCATGGCTGTTTGAAACGTTTGCGAAAAAATTGCAAACGGGAACGATCAGCGCAAAGCAAGCATGGGAAGAGAGCTTAACGGAAATATGGAAAATGACGGCCCTGAAAACGGGAGAGTTTGAGATCATGAAGCAATTTGGCGAAACGCTTGGACAATACGATCAACAAACGCAACAAAAGCAAATTCGGCTTACTCTCGCGCACTTAGAACGGGAAGAAAGCGAAGCGCTTGAAAATCAGCGGCGTTATGAAAAAATGGTGAAAAGTTTGGGCTTTTTGACGGGGCTTCTCATCATTCTTTTATTGATGTAGGTGAGGGGGAACTTTGATGGGGGTAGATGTTGATTTAATTTTTCGCATTGCTGGGGTTGGCATTGTCGTAGCTTTTTTGCATACCGTTCTCGATCAAATGGGGAAAAAGGAATATGCTCAATGGGTGACGCTTCTAGGCTTTATTTACATTTTGTTTATGGTGGCTTCCGTTGTGCACGATTTGTTTAAAAAAATTAAAGCTGTTTTTTTGTTTCAAAGTTAGGAGTGATCAGCGATTGATATTTTACAAATTGTCGGGCTCGGTTTAATCGCAACTTTTTTAACCATCATTTTAAAAGAACATAAATCAAATATTTCTCTTTTGCTGACTGTTTTTGTCGGGACGACGATCTTTTTATTTTTGATTGACAAGATTAGCGCCATTATGAACATGTTGCAAAAAATGGCTGTTCAAGCACATGTGCAGACGATCTATTTAGAAACGATTTTAAAAATTATTGGCATCGCTTATATCGCCGAATTTGGAGCGCAAATATCAAAAGATGCGGGACAAGGCGCGATCGCTTCCAAAATTGAACTGGGCGGAAAAATTTTAATTTTAGCGATGGCGATTCCAATTTTGACCGCGTTAATTGAAACGATTCTCGGTTTGCTTCCGATGAAGGGGTGATCGGATGAGGAGCGCTCGATTCGTTTTCATCTTTTTTCTTTTTTTCTTGCCAAACGTTGTACAAGCTTCTCTAGTGCCGCAAGAGATGATGAAACAACAAGCAGAGCAGGCAGGAGTTGAATCGATTAAACAATATTGGGATGAGGTTGTCGAGAAATACGGCGGTTTTCTGCCGGAAAGCCAAAAGGGATCATTTTGGCAATTTGTCAATGGCGAAAAAGAATTATCGCTGAAAGAGTGGATCAGCTCCCTATTGAAATTTTTACTATACGAGCTTGTGACAAACGGAAAATTGTTAGCCACTCTTGCATTGCTTACGATGTTTAGCATGTTTTTGCAGTCGTTGCAAAATGCATTTGAGCAGCAAGCCGTCAGCAAAATTGCGTACGCGGTTGTATATATGGTGCTCATGATCATTGCGCTCAACAGCTTTCATTTAGCGATGATCTATGCAAAAGAAGCGATTCAAACGATGACGGGGTTGATGATGGCGTTATTGCCATTGCTATTGGCTTTAATGGCGTCGTCAGGAGGAGTTGTGTCGGCGGCTTTTTTTCATCCGATCGTTCTTTTTCTTATGAATACGACAGGGACGGTCATCGAACGTTTTTCTTTACCTCTTTTGTTTTTAGCGACGCTTTTAAGCATTGTTAGCTTTTTAAGCGAACATTATAAAGCAACTAAGTTGGCGCAGTTGCTCCGAAACATAAGCATCGGTTCGCTTGGAATCATGCTTACCATTTTTCTTGGCGTTCTTTCTGTAAAGGGAGCTTCCGCGGCGGTTGCCGATGGCATTGCCATCCGAACGGCAAAATTTGTGACAGGAAATTTTATTCCTGTCGTCGGCCGCATGTTTACCGATGCAACAGATACGGTCATTACCGCTTCTTTATTGTTAAAAAATACGGTCGGTTTATTTGGCGTGGCGCTTTTATTGCTGATTGCCGCATTTCCAGCCCTCAAGATTTTGGCGATTGCCCTTATTTATCAGTTGGTTGCCGCGGTATTGCAGCCGCTAGGCGGTGGATTGGTCATTTCATGTTTAAGTGTCATGAGCAAAAGCATCATCTATGTATTTGTTGCATTGGCCATTGTTTCGCTCATGTTTTTTTTGAGCATGACGGTCATCATCGCCGCTGGGAATTTAACGATGATGGTTCGTTGAAGGAGGAAAGAAATTGGGATTTTTAACGGAGTGGATCTCCCATATTATTACGTTCATTTTGCTTGCAGTCGTCATTGAGCTCATCCTTCCAAACGGTTCATTCCAAAAATACGTCAAAATGGTTGTAGGTTTATTGTTAATAGTTGTCATTTTTTCTCCGATTTTTCGCCTGTTCACCGGAGATGTTGAAAAGATGATTGCTTCTTTCCAAAAAACAGAAATGGTCCAAAACGAGTCGATAGAAAATGAAATAGAAAAAAAGAAAACAGAAATACAAGCCTCACAACATGCATATATTTTAGAACAAATGGCTGTCCAGATGAAAACGGTTGTGGCTGAGGAGTTGATGCGCACATATGGTTTAACGATTGCTGATCTTTCATTCGTCATAGCAAAAAAAAACGAGATTCAAATTCCGCAAGATATTGAGAAAATTAACGTCGTTTTGACGAACGAACAAGACGAACGAGCCATCTCAACGATTAAACCGATTGATGTTCATATTTCGAGCGATCAAATCAATGAAGAAACAACAGATCTTGCCACATTTTTAGCATCCAAGTGGGAAGTAGACGAGAAAAAAATCGCCGTTCAGCTCGAAAGGAGGGAGTAGGAAGGGGGATGTTAAAAAGTTGGCTTGAAAAAAACGGATTGATTGCGCTTGTCTTATTGGTTGGTGTGGCATTTATGATTTTTGGAAACATTTTTCATTCGCCATCTTCGGAAAACAGCGAAACAACAGATGAAACGGCACAACCTGTTTTTAGACAAACGGATGAAGAAACGAAGATGAAAAAGATTGCCGACTACGAAGAACGTTATGAAGCGCAATTGAAAGAGGCGCTTGAAGCGATTGTGGGGGTCGGCGAAGTGAAAGTGGTTGTCAATGTCGATGCAACTGAAACAAAGATACTTGAAAAAAATCAAACGATTGAAAAGCAAAAAACGACAGAGGAAGACAAAGAAGGCGGAAAGCGCAATATTGAAGATTCCTCCACAGATGAAAAAGTTGTGATTGTTCGTAAAGGTGATGAAGAAACACCGATTGTGTTGCAAACAAAAAAACCGGAAATTCGAGGAGTTCTTGTGGTCGCCAAAGGAGCAGAGAAGATACAAATTAAAAAATGGATTGTCGAAGCGGTGACCCGTACGCTTGATGTGCCGAGTCATCGTGTCGCTGTATTGCCAAAAAAATAAGCATAGGGGGAGAAACGATGTTAAAAAAACAAACCGTTTGGTTATTAACGATGTTTAGTTTAGTTGCTGTTTTATCGGTCTATTATGTAACAAGCCCACAACCGAAAGAAGATGTTGCGTTTATTGAACAGAAAGAAGAAACGAATCAAAAAGAAAGCGCAACCGAAACAAACGTTTCCGAACAAAAAGAGGCGACGGATCAGGCTGAAGTAACGGTCGAAGAAGGGGAAGACGGAACAGTCATCTCCAGCATTTCAAGCGACGATTTGTTTACAGCTCTTCGTCTTGAAATTGAGGATGAACGGAGTAAGCTTCGCCAAGAGTTAAATGCGATCGTCACTTCCAATAATGTATCCGCGGAAGAGAAAAGCAAAGCGATCGATAAAATTCAACAACTAGCCAACACGGCGGAAAAAGAGGCTGTGTTAGAGACGTTGATTAAAGCGAAAGGATATGACGATGCGCTTGTTCGCGTTGACGGAAAACAAGTGCATGTTACGGTCAAAGCGAAAGAGCATTCGAAAAAAGCGGCAAACGAAATTATTAAACTTGTACAAAGCGAAATTGGTGACATTCAAGATGTGGCTGTTCAATTTCGCCTCGAAAAATAAGCGGGAAACGAAAAAAGCTGAACGATTGATGAGTTCAGCTTTTTTCATTACTTGAAAACAACATTTTTAATACTATATAATATTAATTGTTTCTATTACCAGATATAAATTTTCTAACATTTTCTTATGATTTTATTGAATAATGGAAAAGGTGTGTCGTATCATGGTATTGTGTTATATTTTTCTACAAAGATGGGGCGAGGGGTGTAAGTAATGTTGAAAATTCAAGAAATTCGCGAACTAATTCGGTTAGTAAATGAATCAAATATTGTCGAGTTTGTGTACGAACATGATGGTTCCAAAATCAAAATGAAAAAAGCAGGGGCACATGTTGCGATTGAGCCTGCGGCTCCACAAACGATCGCGAAAGAAGCAGCACCGCAACAAACAACTCCTGTTGTTCAAGCGGAACCGCAAGCAGCCGTTGTTGAGAAGAAGGAAGAACCAAAACAAGAACCGACTCCTGTTCAGGCTGACAATCTACATAAAATTACTTCGCCGATGGTGGGAACATTTTATGCTGCACCGTCTCCAGATGCGGAGCCGTATGTAAAAGTAGGAGATAAAGTGAAGAAAGATACGGTTGTTTGTATCGTGGAGGCGATGAAGCTATTTAATGAAATTGAAGCGGAAGTCGAAGGCGAAATTGTCGAAGTGCTGGTGAAAAACGGTCAGCTTGTTGAATATGGACAACCTTTATTCCTTGTAAAAACAGAATAAAGGAGAGAACGCGATGATAAAAAAATTGTTAATTGCCAACCGAGGGGAGATTGCGGTTCGGATTATTCGCGCTTGTAAGGAACTTGGGATTGAGACGGTTGCGGTTTTTTCAGAAGCTGACCGTGATGCGCTTCATGTACAGTTGGCTGATGAAGCGTACTGTATCGGACCGACCGCTTCGAAAGATAGCTACTTAAATTTCACGAATATTATGAGTGTCGCTACGTTGACACAATGCGATGCCATTCATCCTGGCTACGGATTTTTAGCAGAAAATGCGGATTTTGCCGAGCTTTGTCGCGAGTGCAATATCACGTTTGTCGGTCCGAGTCCAGAAGCGATTACGAAAATGGGAACGAAAGACATCGCGCGCGAAACGATGCGCGAAGCAGGCGTGCCGATCGTTCCCGGATCGCAAGGAATTATTGAAAGCATCGACGAGGCCATTGCGCTAGCGAACGAAATAGGATATCCTGTTATTATTAAGGCGACGGCCGGAGGAGGCGGAAAAGGAATTCGCGTGGCACGCAACGAACAAGAGCTCATCAAAGGGATTAACATTACGCAGCAAGAAGCGGCCACGGCTTTTGGAAATCCGGGCGTTTATATTGAAAAATACATTGAAGATTTCCGCCATGTTGAAATTCAAATTTTAGCGGACTCCTACGGCAATGTCATTCATCTTGGCGAGCGCGATTGCACCATTCAGCGCCGTTTGCAGAAGTTGTTGGAAGAAACGCCTTCCCCAGCATTAGATGAAGAAATGCGGAAAAAAATTGGTGAAGCCGCTGTCAAGGCAGCGAAAGCGGTCGATTATACAGGTGCAGGTACCGTTGAATTCATTTACGACTATAACGCGCGACAATTTTATTTTATGGAAATGAATACGCGCATTCAAGTAGAGCATCCTGTTACTGAAATGGTTACGGGCGTTGATTTGATTAAAGAACAAATTCGCATTGCCTCAGGTGAAAAATTGTCGTTGACACAAGAGGACGTTACGTTTAACGGTTGGGCGATTGAGTGCCGAATTAATGCCGAAAATCCGGAGAAAAATTTTATGCCGTCTCCTGGAAAAATTAATATGTATTTACCTCCAGGCGGATTTGGTGTTCGCGTCGACTCCGCTGTTTATCCGGGGTATTCCATTCCGCCGTATTACGATTCGATGATTGCGAAATTAATTGTGCATGCTCCGACGCGCGAAGAAGCTATTGCGCGAATGAAGCGGGCGCTGAGTGAATTTGTGATTGAAGGCATTCATACGACGATTCCGTTTCATCTCAAATTGTTGGAGCACGAGAAATTTGTCGAAGGAAATTTTAATACAAAGTTTTTAGAAACATACGATGTAATGAATTCTTAATTTAGGAGGGATCGGTTATGTCTGAACATGTATTAGAGATGAATCAAGGACATAACAGCCTAGGAAAAGTAGAAATTGCGCCAGAAGTCATTGAAGTTATTGCCGGAATTGCTGCATCCGAAATTGAAGGTGTGGCACAAATGCGCGGCAATTTTGCGGCCGGCGTTGTCGAGCGCCTTGGTAAGAAAAATCACGGCAAAGGTGTCAAAGTTGATTTAACGGATCAAGGAATTATTATCGATGTTTATTGTGTCATGAACTTTGGTGTGTCCATTCCAAATGTTTCGCAAAAAATTCAAGAAAACATTCGCCAAGCGCTATTAAACATGACGGGGCTTGAAGCGTCTGAAGTGAACGTTCACGTCGTTGGCGTTCAGTTTGATGCACCAAAAACAGAGCAAGAAGCAGAATAAACAAAAAAGGGCTATCTCTTTGATGGGGCAGCCCTTTTTCTTTTCGTATAGTGTTTTCTTGTCAAGAAATATGGTATCATCATGTTATGGTCTTTCGACAATATTTTTAGAAAGGGTTTTGGTTCATGAAGCGACATACAGCAAGAGAAAAAGCGTTACAAGCATTGTTTCAAGTCGATGTCGGCGGCATTGAGCCGAAAGAAGCAATTGCAAATGTCGTAGAAGGAGAAGAAATAGATCCGTTTCTTGAAACGCTTGTCTTTGGAGTCATCGAGCATCAAGATGAAATTGACGAGCTGTTGCGAACACATCTTGAAAAGTGGACGCTTGAGAGAGTAGCGAATGTCGATCGTTCCATTTTGCGAATCGCTGTCTTTGAAATGAAATATTTAGACGATATTCCATTCAGCGTCAGCATGGACGAAGCCGTTGAGTTAGCGAAAGTGTTTGGCGATGAGAAATCAGGTCGCTTTGTTAACGGCGTGCTGGCAAAAATAAAAGAAGCATTGTCGTAAAGGGCGCTAAGGGGGAGATGGAAACATGTCTGCATACATTATTAACGGATTAGAGTTGGCGAAGGAAAAGAGAGCACAATTAGCAAAGGAAGTAGAACAGTTAAAAAGCGAAGGGATTCAACCAACGCTGGCTGTCGTTCTGGTTGGAGACCATCCCGCATCTCAATCGTATGTAAAAGCCAAACAAAAAGCTTGCGAAGAAATCGGCATTCGCTCAAAGCTGCTCACATTTCCTAGCGATATTACGGAGTCGTTTTTGTTGGAACAAATTCAAGCGCTGAATGCGGATGATTCAATTCACGGCATCTTAGTTCAACTCCCTTTGCCGAAACAAATTGATGAATTAAAAGTGATTGAAACGATTGCCCCGCAGAAGGATGTCGACGGGTTTCATCCGCTTAATATCGGGCGTATGATGACAGGGCAAAAAACGTTTTTGCCATGCACGCCATACGGCATTTTATTCATGATTCAGTCCTTAAATGTAGAAATAGCAGGAAAGCACGTCGTTGTCGTTGGCCGCAGCAACATTGTCGGCAAGCCTGTCGGGCAATTGTTTTTGCGGGAACACGCAACGGTGACGTATTGCCACTCTCGGACAAAAAATTTGCGTGAAATCACTCGCCAAGCGGATATTTTAATTGTAGCCGTCGGCAAGCCGAATTTAATTCGGGCAGAAGATGTAAAAAAAGGGGCAATCGTCATTGATGTCGGTGTGAACCGTTTGGAAAACGGAAAGTTGTGCGGAGATGTCCATTTTGAAGAAGTGAAAGAAGTGGCAAGCTATTTGACGCCAGTGCCAAAAGGCGTCGGCCCGATGACGATTACGATGCTTTTACATAACACCATTCAAGCAGCACGTGAACAAAAAGGAAAGTAAGCGAGGTTTTTTCTGTGTCAGAGATTAAATATGTAACGGTCGCTGCGCTGACAAAGTATATTAAACGGAAATTTGAAGTCGATCCCCACTTGCAAGATTTATGGATTAAAGGGGAAATATCGAATTTTACGAATCATTCGCGCGGTCATATGTATTTTACGCTCAAGGACGAACAAGCGCGCATTCAAGCGGTTATGTTTGCTGGGTATAACCGTTATTTAACGTTTAAGCCGGAGAACGGGATGAAAGTGCTTGTTCGCGGTGAAATTTCGGTATATGAACCGAGCGGAAATTATCAAGTGTATGTAAAAGAAATGCAGCCCGATGGAATCGGAGCGCTTTATTTAGCATATGAACAATTGAAAAAACGATTAGAACAAGAAGGGTTATTTGCGCCGGAACATAAAAAGCCCATTCCGAAATTTCCGCGCTACATCGGTGTTGTTACATCGCCAACGGGCGCGGCTATTCGCGATATTTTAACGACGATTCATCGGCGCTATCCGCTGGCGAAAGTCATTTTATTTCCGACGCTTGTACAAGGAGCGCAGGCGGCTCCATCCATCGTCAAATCGATTGAAAAGGCCAATGAACTTGGCTATTTAGACGTTTTAATTGTCGGCCGCGGCGGAGGATCGATTGAGGAATTGTGGGCATTTAACGAAGAAAGCGTCGCGCGGGCGATTTTTGCTTCGCGTGTTCCGATTATTTCGGCTGTCGGTCACGAAACGGATTATACGATTGCGGATTTTGTCGCCGATTTGCGCGCACCGACGCCGACGGGGGCTGCTGAGTTAGCTGTGCCGCATGTTGCGGATTTGCTCGAGCGCGTCACCGATCGAAAAGCGCGTCTCATTCGCGCGATGAAAGAGCGAATGATGCAGAGTACAAAGAAGCTGCAAACGTTACAAGCATCGTATGCGTTTCGCTATCCACAACGATTATACGAACAAAAGGAACAGCAGCTTGATTTGCTGCTTGAACGGTTGCGGCGCCAAATGAAGCAAACCGTTGAAAAAAATGAACATCGTTTGAATCAATTGCATCTTTTGCTGATGAAACACCATCCAGAGGCTCGCTTGCAAAAAGCGAATGAGCAAAGACAGACGTTAGAAAAGATGCTCATCCGCAACATGAACACAATTGTAAAACAAAAGCAATGGGCGTTCACGTCATCTTTGTCGAAGTTGGAAGCGCTCAGTCCGCTAAAAATTATGGAACGAGGATATAGCCTTGTTTATGATCAGCAGAAAGCGATCGTCAAAAGCGTGCATCAATTGCAGCCTGGCGATGTTGTGCGCATTCGCTTTCAAGACGGACAGGCAGATTGTGTCGTTTCGCAATTGGAGGAGGGAGAAACATGACGTTTGAAGAGGCAATGGCAAAGCTAGAGGAAATTGTGCAAAAGCTTGAAGAAGGAGATGTGCCATTAGAAGAAGCGATTCATTTTTTTCAAGAAGGCATGAAATTGTCAAAGCTTTGTCACGATAAATTGCAACAAGTTGAAAAGCAGATGGATTTGATTTTACGTGAAGATGGGCAGTTGGAACCGTTCACGATCCAGGAGGATGAATGACGCATTGAAACGGGCGGAAATCGAACAATTATTGCAAAGCTATAAGCAGCGAGTCGAAGAACAGTTACCGGCGTATATTTCAAATCTGCAAGCTCCAAGCATTATGAAAGAGGCGATGTTATATTCGCTTCAAGCAGGAGGGAAGCGCATTCGTCCGCTTCTTGTTTTAGCGACATTGCATGCGTTTGAAAAAGATGTGGAGATCGGCTTGCCTGTCGCTTGTGCGCTCGAAATGCTGCATACGTATTCGCTCATTCATGACGACTTGCCAAGCATGGACAACGATGATTTGCGCCGTGGAAAACCGACCAATCATAAAGTGTTTGGCGAAGCGATTGCCATTTTAGCTGGAGATGCTCTTTTAACGCATAGCTTTCGAGTCATTGCCGAGCCCCCATCGATTAGCGATGAGGTGAAAGTGCGATTAATTGCCGAACTCGCCAAAGCGGCAGGTCCAGAAGGAATGGTGGCTGGACAAGTGGCGGATATGCAAGGAGAAGGAAAACAATTAACGTTAGAGGAACTCGAATATATTCATCGAAACAAAACAGGAAAACTGTTGCAATACAGTGTGTTGGCAGGCGCTATTTTAGCGAATGCAAACGAGCAACAGTTAAAGAAGCTTGCTGAATTTGCGCTTCATCTCGGTTTAGCGTTTCAAATTCGCGATGATATTTTAGATATTGAAGGAGACGAAAGAAAGATTGGCAAAAAAGTCGGCAGCGATGTGGAAAACAAAAAAGTGACGTACCCATCGCTATTGACAATGGCGGGAGCAAAAGAAAAGCTTCGTCATCATATTGAACAAGCGAAAACGCTTCTTCAGCAAACAAAATTGAACGCTCACCTTCTTGAATACATTTGCGAGTTAGTTGAAACGCGTGATCATTAAGAGCGTTGAGGAAACGAAAAGAATGTGATATAGTGGGGAAGGAATTTTTCGGCCGTTCACACATTTGTGTAAGCGGCTCTTTTTTGCATACAAACATTTCTGTTTTCGTTATTTTCCATGTATAATATGAATATGACGTAAAACTGTACTATAGCAGTGTGATAGTCTATACGAAAGTGAGTGATCCCGTTGGATCTAACAGCAATCCAAAATCCGCAGTTTTTAAAAAATATGTCCAACGAACAGCTTGTGCAATTAAGCAAAGACATTCGTCAATTTCTCATCGAAAAATTATCGAAAACAGGCGGACATATTGGTCCCAATTTAGGCGTGGTTGAATTAACGATTGCTCTTCATAAAATGTTCGATAGCCCGAAAGATAAACTCATATGGGATGTCGGACATCAGTCGTATGTGCATAAAATTTTGACAGGGCGTGCCTGTCAGTTTGATACGTTGCGGCAGTATAAAGGGTTATGCGGGTTTCCGAAACGCAGCGAAAGCGAGCATGATGTATGGGAAACGGGGCATAGTTCAACATCGCTTTCAGCGGCGATGGGAATGGCGATTGCTCGCGATTTAAAAGGGACGGATGAGTACATCGTGCCGATCATTGGCGATGGTGCGCTCACTGGCGGCATGGCGCTGGAAGCGCTCAACCATATCGGACATGAGAAAAAGGATATCATTGTTATTTTAAACGATAATGAGATGTCGATTGCTCCGAACGTCGGTGCGCTTCATAACATTCTTGGACGCTTGCGCACGGCAGGAAAATATCGCTGGGTCAAAGATGAATTAGAGATGTTGCTGAAAAAAATCCCGGCGGTCGGCGGAAAGCTGGCAGCAACGGCAGAACGGCTAAAGGATAGCATTAAATATTTGCTCGTGTCAGGCGTCTTTTTTGAAGAGTTAGGATTTACGTATTTTGGGCCGGTTGATGGTCATAATTTTGATGATTTATTTGAGAATTTACAGTATGCGAAGAAAACGAAGGGGCCTGTTCTCGTTCATGTCATTACGAAAAAAGGAAAAGGATATCATCCAGCGGAAAACGATAAAGTAGGGACGTGGCATGGAACGGGACCGTATAAAATTGAAACAGGCGATTTCATTCAAACGAAACAAGCGGGACCGTCTTGGAGTAAATTGGTGAGCGAAACGGTGCGAAAACTGGCGCGCGAAGATGAGCGGATTGTTGCGATTACGCCAGCGATGCCAGTCGGTTCGAAGTTGGAAGGATTCGCAAGCGAATTTCCTGATCGTATGTACGATGTCGGCATCGCTGAACAACACGCTGCAACGATGGCTGCTGGTTTAGCGACGCAAGGAATGAAGCCGTTTTTAGCGATTTACTCAACGTTTTTGCAGCGAGCATATGACCAAATCGTTCATGATATTTGTCGCCAAAATTTAAACGTCTTTCTTGGCATTGATCGTGCCGGATTAGTTGGTGCGGATGGAGAAACGCATCAAGGCGTGTTTGACATCGCCTTTTTGCGACATATTCCAAACATCGTCTTAATGATGCCAAAAGATGAAAATGAAGGACAACATATGGTTTATACGGCGTTAAAATATGATGACGGTCCGATTGCTTTACGCTTCCCGCGCGGAAACGGGTTAGGTGTTCCGCTTGATGACGAGTTAAAACAAATTCCAATTGGCACATGGGAAGTTTTGCGCGAAGGAAAAGATGTCGCTATTTTAACGTTCGGGACGACGATTCCAATGGCGCTTGAAGCAGCAGACCAACTCGCGAAGGAACACATTTCGGTCAAAGTGGTGAATGCGCGCTTTATTAAGCCGATGGATGAGGCGATGTTGCATGAGCTGCTGCAAGCGAATATGCCGATTTTGACGATTGAGGAGGCGGTTCTGCAAGGCGGTTTTGGCAGCGCTGTCCTCGAATTTGCTCATGATCATGGATATTATGGTGCCGTTATTGAGCGCATGGGCATTCCGGACCGCTTTATTGAACACGGCAGCGTCAACCAATTGCTTCAAGAGATTGGATTGACGACGGCGAATGTCGTTGAACGAATTTCTACATTAATTCCAAGAAAACAAAAAAGGGCATGAGGTATGAAAGGGAAAAAAGAACGATTAGATGTATTACTCGTAGAGCGTGGTTTAGTTGAATCGCGCGAGAAAGCAAAACGAACGATTATGGCAGGGCTTGTGTATTCAAATGAAATGCGATTAGACAAGCCTGGTGAAAAAGTTCCCGTGGATATTCCGTTGACGATTAAAGGGGAAGTTCTTCCATACGTCAGCAGAGGTGGTTTAAAGCTTGAAAAAGCGTTGCGGACGTTTCAACTGAACATAAAGGATAAAATTATGGTCGATATCGGTGCATCCACGGGAGGATTTACCGACTGTGCGTTGCAAAACGGTGTAAAGCTTTCTTATGCGCTTGATGTTGGTTATAACCAATTAGCATGGAAACTTCGTCAAGATGAACGCGTTGTTGTGATGGAGCGAACCAATTTTCGCTATGTCACCCCGAGCGATTTTCAACAAGGTTTGCCTGAATTTGCTACGATCGATGTGTCGTTTATTTCACTAAAACTAATTTTGCCTGTACTAAAAACCATTTTGGTGCCACATAGCGATGTCGTTGCTTTAGTCAAGCCACAGTTTGAAGCAGGAAAGGAATTCGTTGGGAAAAAAGGGATTGTTCGCGACCGTCGCGTTCATCATCAAGTGCTTGATTCGATCATTTCTTTTTCGCTTCAAGAAGGATATGATGTCGTTGATTTAACGTACTCTCCGATTACGGGGGGAGATGGAAATATTGAATTTTTACTCCATCTGCATTGGAGCGGAAAAACAACCGGAGAAAACCGTCTAACGGTTTCGCCGCAGTTGGTCGTTGATGAAGCACATGCGCAGTTAAAAGGAAATAGGCAAGCAGAAGGGGAATAACAAAACGTTATTCCCTCTTGTTTGTGAATAGACCGTTCGTTAACATAGAAGTATAAATATGCAACTTTTTGCTTAATCTCATGATATGAGAGGTGTTTAATTTGAATAAAGGACAACGTCATATTAAAATTCGAGAAATTATTTCAAATCACGATATTGAGACGCAAGATGAATTGGTTGATATGCTGCGCAAAGAAGGGTTTAATGTAACGCAAGCAACTGTTTCGCGTGACATTAAAGAACTTCATTTAGTAAAAGTGCCAATGATGGACGGTCGCTATAAATACAGCCTTCCAGCAGATCAACGCTTCAATCCGTTGCAAAAGCTAAAAAGAGCATTAATGGATGCGTTTGTAAAACTTGATGGAGCCGGGCATTTGCTTGTTATGAAAACATTGCCTGGAAACGCCCATGCGATTGGTGTTTTGCTTGATAATTTAGATTGGGAAGAAATCATTGGAACGATTTGCGGAGATGATACGTGTCTGATCATATGTCGCACACCGGAAGATACAGAAATTATTTCGAAACGGCTGTTAGAGATGCTTTAAAATTCGAAAGATAAAGGTGTGATCGAACGTTGCTAGCGGAGTTATCGATTAAAAACTTTGCGATCATTGAGTCGTTATCGCTTTCATTTGAAAAAGGATTAACCGTTTTAACGGGAGAAACCGGTGCAGGAAAATCGATTATTATTGACGCCATCCATTTGCTCATCGGCGGGCGCGGTTCAGCGGAATTTGTTCGTTATGGGGAAACGAAAGCCGAAATTGAAGGGCTTTTTCTTCTTGAAGATGAAGATCATCCGTGCTATGCCAAATGCGCGGAATTGGGAATTGACATTAGCGATGGGATGATCGTTCTTCGTCGTGAAATTACTGTAAACGGGAAAAGTGTGTGTCGAGTGAATGGAAAATTGGTCACGATCTCAACATTGCGCGAGATCGGGGCGACGTTAGTCGATATTCACGGTCAGCATGAACATCAAGAGCTGTTGGATGAAAGCAAGCATTTGATGCTATTGGATCAATACGGCGGTGAAGAAATAGCGGCTGCTCTTGCGGAATATACAGCGGTTTATGCGAAGTATGAGCAGCTTAAACGCCAGTTGCAAAAATTAAACGAAAACGAGCAGCAAATGGCGCATCGATTGGATTTGTTAACGTTTCAACTCGATGAAATCCAAAAGGCGCAACTGGAACCGAACGAAGATGAAGAATTGATGGAAGAGCGAAGAAAAATCGTGAATTTCCAAAAGATTTATCAAGCGCTTCAAAGCAGTTATGATGCGCTGTACGGCGAACAGCGCGGATTAGACTGGATCGGATTGGCGATGAGTCACCTAGACGGTGTGGCCGACATTGATTCATCGTTAAAAGAAGCGCATGAAACGATTTCAAACAGCTATTATTTATTGGAAGAAGTCGCTTATCAGCTGCGCGAACAGTTGGACAAGCTGGAATATGATCCGGAACGTCTCGATTGGATTGAAAGCCGCCTAAATGAGATCAACCATTTGAAACGAAAATACGGAAAAACGGTTGCTGATATTTTGGAATATGCCGCAAAAATTGAAGAAGAAATTGAAACGATTCAACACCGGGACGATCATATCCATAAATTACAAAACGAGCTTAACTCCATCACGGCGGATTTGTTGCTTGAAGCGAAAAATTTGAGCGATTTGCGTGCAAAATATGCGAAGAAGCTTATTGATAGCATTCATCAAGAACTGAAAGAACTATACATGGATAAAACGAAATTTGATGTCATGTTTACAAAAAGAGAAGGTTCTTTTGATGATCCGCTGTTGGACGGGGTGCCTGTAAAAATTCATTCCAATGGCATAGATGAAGTGGAATTTTACATTTCGACAAACCCAGGCGAGCCATTGAAACCGTTAGCAAAAGTGGCATCCGGTGGAGAACTTTCGCGCATGATGCTCGCGCTCAAAAGCATTTTTGCCAAGCATCAAGGTGTGACATCCATCATTTTTGACGAAGTCGATACAGGCGTGAGCGGACGTGTCGCTCAAGCGATTGCTGAAAAAATTTACCGTATCGCCCAACATTCACAAGTTTTATGTATTTCACACTTGCCGCAGGTGGCAGCGATGGCCGATACGCACTTATTTATCGCGAAAGAAACGATTGATGGTCGAACGAAAACAACTGTTCAAACGTTGTCAGAAGAGGAGAAAATTAAAGAAATTAGTCGAATGATTTCGGGAGTGGAAATTACCGAGCTGACAAAAGAACACGCGCGTGAATTATTGCAGTTAGCAGCCAAAATCAAAGGAGGATCGTCATGAAAGATCCTCATTTTTTTATGGATTTGATCCAAGTATGGATACCTTTTTTATTTTTTCAGCGATTATATTCGCAGCATTTAAGGCAAAATTAAAACTGTAGCGAGACTTTTAAGGTGTGTACGTAGGAGCGAGGAGAGTGAAAAAGTTTGGATTTGGAAAAAATGAGAAAAATTATTGGTGCATTTCTCCTTGTTTCTTTTGTCGTGCTCAGTATGGCAAAGCCGTTTAAAGAATATGTAAACATTCCGAAACAAATTGTTTTATTTCAAGGCGAAACGTTTCGTTTCCCTGCTTCGTTACCGGTGCAGGCTGCAGCAACAAATGAAAACAGCATTGATGTAGCGAAAAAAGAAAACACGCTTTCCATTGACGGGAAAACGATCGGAGAAAGCGATCTTGTTTTGCAAATGGCTGGTTTTCCAGTAAAACAAGTGAACGTGAAAGTATTGCCTGATTTTAAAGTAGTTCCCGGCGGTCAATCGATCGGTGTCAAACTCAATACGCTCGGTGTTCTTGTTGTCGGACACCATCTCGTTGAAACGGAGAATGGAAAACAGTCACCGGGAGAAATGGCAGGCATTCAAGTAGGAGATACGATTACGAGCATTAACGGAAAGAAAATTGAAAAAATGAGCGATGTTTCCCCGTTTATTGAAGAAGCAGGAAAGACGGGAAAACCATTGAAATTAACTGTTCATCGCGATCGCCATCAGTTTGAAACGAAGCTATTCCCATTAAAAGATAAGCACGATCATGCTTACCGCATCGGGCTATACATTCGCGACTCTGCGGCAGGAATTGGAACGATGACCTTTTTCCATCCTAAATCGAAAAAGTATGGGGCGCTTGGTCATGTGATTTCCGATATGGATACGAAAAAGCCAATCATCGTTCAAAACGGAACCATTGTAAAATCAACGGTCACGTCCATTGATAAAGGAAGAAATGGAAGCCCGGGAGAAAAATTAGCGAAATTTTCAAGCGATAGGGAGATTATCGGAAATATTACAACCAACAGTCCATTCGGCATTTTTGGCAAGCTATCCAAGCCGATTCGAAACGGTATTTTTGATGAGCCCCTCCCAATTGCGCTCTCCAATCAAGTAAAAAAAGGGCCAGCGAAAATTTTAACTGTAGTCGATAAGGATCAGGTGGAAGCATTCGATATCGAAATTGTGAGCACAGTGCCTCAAAAGTTTCCGGCAACGAAAGGAATGATTATTAAAATTACGGATCCGCGCTTGTTAGAAAAGACAGGTGGAATTGTTCAAGGGATGAGCGGGAGCCCAATCATTCAAGACGGAAAATTAGTCGGTGCGGTGACCCATGTATTTGTCAATGACCCAACGTCTGGTTATGGTGTTCATATCGAATGGATGTTAAATGAAGCAGGAATCAACATTTATGAAAGAAAAGAGCAAAAAGCGAGCTAATTTTCAGCTCGCTTTTTCAATTTTTCACTTATCTCAACAATGATAGTCATAATTTTGCATGGAATTGCGTAAAAATGTGGTATAAAATAATAACGAAAGAAACCATTCTGTTGTATAATTTTATGAAAAATACAAATTATTTTACTATTTTTTGAAAAGTTAGAGGATTTTACACGGTTATGTCGAATTATTCATTTCGAATAAACAATAAACAGAGATTATCGTGTTAGGGAGGAAGAGTTTAGTGAGCACAATTAAAGTTTGCATTGTTGATGATAATCGAGAATTAGTGCAATTGCTTGAAGAATATATTTCGAGCCAGGATGATATGGAAGTAATCGGTGTCGCTTATAATGGTCAAGACTGTTTACAAATGCTTCGGGAAAATAATCCAGATATTCTCGTTCTTGATATCATTATGCCTCATTTAGACGGATTGGCTGTGTTGGAAAAATTAAGAGGGATGAAGGAAAAGCAGCCGAACGTTATCATGCTTACGGCATTTGGACAAGAAGACGTGACAAAAAAGGCTGTTGAGTTAGGAGCTTCTTACTTCATTTTAAAGCCGTTTGATATCGAAAATTTAGTCAATCACATTCGACAAGTCTCTGGAAAGAAGACAACAATGGTGAAAAAGTCCCTCATTTCGTCGATGCGCGAAAGCAAGCCAAAAAATTTAGATGCAAGCATTACCAATATCATTCACGAAATTGGCGTCCCTGCCCATATTAAAGGATATTTGTATTTACGCGAAGCAATTTCGATGGTTTATAACGATATTGAGCTGCTTGGCTCGATTACAAAAGTGCTTTACCCGGATATCGCGAAAAAATATAACACAACCGCTAGCCGTGTCGAGCGAGCGATTCGTCATGCGATCGAAGTGGCGTGGAGCCGCGGAAACATCGAATCCATTTCTTCCTTATTCGGTTACACCGTCAGCATGTCCAAAGCTAAACCAACGAACTCTGAGTTCATCGCTATGGTGGCGGATAAATTAAGACTGGAGCATAAGGCGAGTTGAAAGCGCTAATATTAAGGGGTTGAAAGGTAAGGAATTATTTTACATTCATTTATAAAAAGCCAATAAATCGGGTTTTAAACCAATAAACTTTTTCCATCTCACCCAATAAATCATTTGGATTTATTGGGTGTTTCTTTTTATTGAGATGAGGGTTAAATCATGAAATTAAGCGATAGTGCGCCCAAAAGCGACCGAACAGGCTTATCAGGCTATTCAAGAATATAACAACCACAGTCGTTTTCAAAAAAATTGAACGGCCTTTCCCCAATTGAATATCGAGAAAAGACCGCAGCATCATTTACTCTTTTTTCATTGTCTGCTTGACAGGGTTATGTGCAGATGCTCTTCTTCTTTTAATACTTTAGGCGAAACACATAAAGTTTCTTATTTGCGAATATCTGTAGCTTACTTTTCGGCGACGCCCTGCTTGCCATGTATATCCGGATACGCCATTTTTTCTAACTTCAGTTGGATAAAACCAAAAATTTCTTCCGAGAGGTCCTGGCAGTCTTAACCCTAAAAATCCCCATTTACCTAAACAATTGCACATCCACGTCCTCATTTGATCAGGTTGTGCAGTAGCAGAAAACGTTGCTGGTAATGTTGGTGTTTGTGCTGGCGGTGGTGCTGTTGGAGCATCCTCAGCATCATCAGGTCGATACACTTCATCATCAACATCTCTTATTTCGTAACCAGAATTTTGTAAATGATAATATGGTTGCTGATTATAATTCATATATGGAACGTACAGTGGCTGATTATACATTCAAAGATCGCCCCCTTATCTTAAATAAATACCCAATTTATTAGTATGTTGTAAGGTTCTGATATGAAGCTTATTCACAGCCTAAATTAATTTTATGTTTTAATATCCGTTTTATATATAAGAGATAAGAGCGGAAACATCGAATCTATTTCTTCTCTATTCGGCTATACCGTCAACATATCCAAAACTATATATGATAAGCTTAATTTTCCGACATAAACAAGCTTTTCTGCCACTTCTCCGAACGAAAACGCCATCAGATAAATGAATTTGTCTGTCATGCGTTTTACGTTCGGAATCGGCATGCTTCTAGCATGCCGGGGCGGCAAGAAAAATCTTGCCGCCTATGGCAGAAAAGCGGTCTTCTATTCATGATGAGATATGTCGGAGACTCAACTTGAATCTATATAGATCTGCGAAAAATACTTTGTAGTTTTTGGAGAGTATTTTACTTTGCCATGTTACTCCTATAGAAGTGTGTTCAGAAAGTGAATAATTTTAAAAAAGGAATTTCACCAACCTTATGTTAATTAACATGTTGTCCGTATCTCTATATGAAAAACCCTTAAAACATAAAGTTTCAAGGGTCAAGGAAGAAATTAATGAATAGAGCCTTAGTTATATGGTTTTAACGCTTGCTTTTTATTTAGATTTTTAACTTAAGGTAACGGCTATTTAGCTTAAATTACTGTTCCAACTTTGTATTAACGAGCTTCTCTTTCTCTTCTTCCTCTAAGACCAAACAGACCTGCTAACCCTAATAAACCGATCCATTCCCAATTGGTATCGTTATCATTGGTGTCTGTTGCTGTAGTGACATTTCGAGTCATTGGTCTATTATCTTCAGCATGGACAGACATGCCTAGAGACATTACAGTTAAAGCCAAAGTACACAGTATAAAGGATAATTTTTTCTTCATGGTTTCCCTCCTTTCATCAATTAAGTAATGTCTCCAGTTTTATTAGATTCTATTCGTTAAGGATGTAAAACCACTTGGTTTATAACTGGAATATATACCTTTAATATCTATTTTATTAGTTAACGAATAGCGACGTTTTTTTTAGAGATTATAAAAATGTGGTTAAAACCACTAAGAAAAGGGGTTCCGCAATGAATATTTTTCAATTAGGGAGGACAATTATGGGAATCTTAAGCGATAATCCGCAAAATGAACCAATGCATTATGGTGAAGTGTTTGGTGTTTGGAGTTATCTTGCAGGTACAAAAGGTTATTTAGCTGGGTACCAAACATTAATCAATCACACTGGTGATGAGGATCTAAAAAAGTTCCTTGAAGACATTATTCAAGCCATGAAGCAAGAAATTGAACAAGTTGAAAAATTGTTAAAAGTTAATGGAGTTGGATTACCACCTACCCCACCTGACAGACCAACAGCCGCATTAGAAAGTATTCCTGTTGGGGCTAGATTTAGTGATCCTGAAATTGCTGCTTCTGTTTCTAAAGATATTGCTGCTGGACTAGTTGCATGTAGTCAAATTATGGGGCAGTCCATTAGAGAAGACATTGGTATGATGTTTGGTCAATTCCATGTTACAAAAGCACAGTATGGTGTACGATTATTACGAATAAACAAAGAAAAAGGCTGGTTAATTCCTCCACCGCTTCACGTAAAAGCACCAGATTCTGCTCATGTATAGAAAGCCCCTTACTCCAGGGGCTTTTTTAGATGGTAAAAAGCAAATAACAGAGAATTCATCGCGATAGTGGCGGATAAGTTGAGATTGGAACATAAGGCGAGTTGAAAAAGAACGGTAGTCACGCTTTTTGCGGACTACCGTTTTTCTTTTTCGTTTTGTTCAAGCTCTAACAATTTTTGTATTAATATATGTTGCGGCATATGCATAATTTGTTCAATAGGTACATTTAATGCTTTTGATAATTTTTGGGCCGTTTCGAGTGAGATTTGTAACGGGCGCAAGCGATCATCTCCTTTCGATGATAATAGTATACAAAATTTTTAAGGGAGAGAAAACGATGACAAAAATTTTTGCCCATCGTGGTTCGGCAGGAACGTATCCTGAAAATACAATGATTTCGTTTAAGGAAGCTACGCATGTTGGCGCGGATGGCATTGAGCTAGATGTGCAATTGACGAAAGATGGCACGGTTGTCGTCATTCACGATGAAACGGTTGATCGAACGACAGATGGGAAAGGATGGGTAAAAGATTTTACGTATCGGCAACTCCGTCGTTTAAATGCCAACTATAAATTTAAACAATACGGCTCTTGTCCGATTCCAACGCTAGAAGAAGTGCTGGAGTGGGGAAAAGAAACATCGCTGTTGTTTAACATTGAACTAAAAAACAGCTTAATTTTTTATGAAGGATTAGAAGAAAAAACCATTGAACTTGTTCGTTTTTTCGGTATGGAGGATCGCGTTATTTTCTCATCGTTTAATCATGAAAGTATGGCAACGTGTCATCAGTTGGCACCGGCGATCGAAACGGCGTTATTGTATATGGAAAAACTGCATAAACCTTGGCAATATGCTAAAACGTTGCACGCTTCGGCACTTCATCCGTATCATCCGACGGTTGATCGCTATTTTGTCGAGATGGCCCATCGGCATCAGCTTTCTGTCAGACCGTTTACGATCAATAAAGAGGAGCAAATGAAAAAAATGTTTGCGGACGGCGTCGATGGAATATTTACCGATTTTCCTGAAAAAGCCATTCGTCTTCGCGACCAATAAAAAAAGCGCTTCGGTCATTCCTGGACATATCCCTGTCAAGTAGACAGTGTTTAAAAAGACCCTCTCATCAGCTTCATCAATCATAGTTGATTGGGCTTTGTCAGTGTCAAGGAAAT
>NZ_SLUL01000007.1 GCF_004341205.1 Thermolongibacillus altinsuensis | reverse complement strand
ACCGAAGAAAAATTTGCACAAAACTTGCACAAAATCTGCACAAGAGGCACTTTAACACAATTAATTTATTTAATTTTTATTAACTCTCTTAAACAAAAAACCTTGGAATATCGCGTATTTTCAAGACATATTTAATTTTATTTATCCCATATTTACATAGTTGAATTTCCCCTTCTATTTTGACAGGGTGGAGGTCGCTGGTTCGAGCCCAGTCGGAATCACTAAAGTAAAACCCGAACTCGAAAAAGAGAGTTCGGGTTTTTGTTTTTGTAAGTATAGAATTTGTAAGTATGGAAACATCGGTTATTATCGTCTTGGTTCAATGACAGGGTATTTTTATCATTATGGGCTACCGCTGTTTCAGTCATGCCATCTCTTGCACCATATTTTCGTAAGGGCTATCCATTCGCCATGTTTTGTTGTAGTTTTATAAGAAATCATGTGGTTTTTTAAGAAAAATGAGGAAATGGAAAGAGGGGCGAAGCTGTTGTCGCGGTTTGTTGTTGAATTTAGTGATGGTGTGACGATCGTATTTGAAGATGTTATTTCATTAACTTCACATCAAAAGTCACTTATTTTATCAACGGCTCGTCAGTATACAAAGGAGGAATTAAATAATCTCAAATCGGGCTTAAAAGTTACTCTGGAACCTGAACAACAGTTTCATCTTTTAAAAGTAAAAAATTGTATTGTTTCTGATAAATCATCACGAGAACTTTATGAGCAAAACATTATAGAGTTTACTGCTCATTCTGTTGAACGTATGTTAAAACGGTTACATGGAAACAATGAAGTTCAAATCTTTTTCACCGTCATTGATAGTATCAAGAATGCGAATGTTGTGAGTAATCATGCAGAATGGAAAGGTTTTAAATCCTTAAGCTATACTTTTATTGATTCTAGCAATCAAATGACTCGGAAGATAGTCGCTATTTTTGTAAATATAGGAAATAGAATGAGGATTATTACAGTCATAAACGATGAGAAATATGATTCGATGGACTTTCGGATAAGCGAAGATACACAGTTATTTCAAAAAATGCTTCAGTTAAAACAACGGCTTAAAAATACTTACAATAAAAATTAAATTCGTATATAATAGGCACAAAAGAGGTATACAAATGGAAAGGAGGACATATAATGGCCGTAACTACAACTCTAAACGCACATGGGGGTTCTCATATGAACCGTTATGCTGAAGGTGTAAAGGATGTTGCATGGGAGAATGAGAAAGGACGCTACGTCATTCGCAATGTTCCTTTTCGTGTATATGAGGAATATACAAACGAACCAGTGTATAGCTCTGACGTGACGTTAAAGCTGTTACTTCTGAAAGAATTAATGGAAGAGAACGAAATTCCGAACGAAGTCGATTTTATGAAAGCGAAAGAACTATCATTAGAGTGACAGCTGATTGGTAGAAAAAAGAAAGTTTCTATCAATCGGCTGTTTTTTTTGATGAATAGAAGTCTGTAGTCAATGCAATGTAACTTTTCAATGTTTCGTTCTTTTAGCGCTCCATAAGCAAAAGATAAAAACCAGATTGACATTGGTTTAAATTTTCTGTTTCCTTACTCCATATAGCATCAAAATTAAGTTCCTCAAGAGACTGGACTAATTTAGGGAGATAGTAATTGTACATCCTTTGTTGAGAGATTTTAACGAACAGCTTTAAGTATTGAATGTTACATATTTTTTTCCTACTGCAAAGAGTTTTCTACATCCATATTTGCCAATGCCGCTATTTTATTAATTATTTCTTTATTCCATTACCTTTCCCTTCTTTCATTAATCTGTCCATTAGAGAAATAAACTTTTGACTAAAAAGATGGTGTTACAAAACTAGAGTAAAAACTCAAAGTTGTGCAACACGGGTGGTCGCCCGGTTACATAAGGTGATTCAAGAAAGGAAATTTGGTCGATGGATCGAAATAATGCCACTTAAAAGAGAAAAGCAAACTTTCGAAAACTTGGAAAGCAGAGTCCTCATCTTGAAGGGCTCTGCTTTTTAAAAATTTTTCTCAAAAAAATCGAACGAAATTTTTATATCTTACCAATATATAGTACAAAACGATAAGGAGGGATCAGAATGGACGACCAAAACGAATATAACCAACTCATTGAGCTTATTCTATCAGGTAATAAACAAGCATACGGGGAGCTATATGAAAAAACAATCCAAGATGTTTATAAAACCGTTCACTTTCTTATAGAGGACAAAGACGATGTAGATGATTTGGTTCAGGATATTTACATACAGGTATATAAGTCCCTTAGAAAGTACGATCGGGATAGACAGTTTAAGCCTTGGCTAATGGGGATCGTTATCAAACAAGCTCAAGCATATCGGCGAAAAAGATGGGTGCGTTTACGCATTGCAAAAAAGGCAGAAGAATACGAACAAGCAACGGTATTGGATTTTTCTAATGACATCATTGATAAAATAACAAACCAACAACTCGTTAACTTAGTAAATGAGCTGCCTTATAAATTGAAACAGGTTATTATTCTCCGCTATTTAAACGGATATTCTCAAGAAGAAGTAGCCAGGATCTTAGAGATTCCCCTAGGAACAGTCAAATCAAGAATTCATTCGGCTTTGAATAAGTTGCGTGTTAAAGGAAAGAACAAAAATTTTTCTTTCAAAGAAAGTGAGGAATGTATATGAATCTTGAGAATCGGTTAAAGGAGTCTTTACAAGAAAAAGGAAAAGAATTGGTTCCACCGCCTGAATTAAAAACAAAAGTGATGAGTAGTATCACGACAGTAAGCGGGAAAATGAAAAAACGTTTAGTTGCAGGGATTTTAACAGCATCTCTGTTAATCCCAGCGAGTGTTTTTGCTTCCCAATCCTTTTTAGCAGATGAGTTATATGGTTCATTTGAAAATCTGAAAAAGCACATAGCAAGCGCAACGATGGAGAGCTACCTGCTTTTAAGCGCAAAATTGTCACAGGCTAAGGGCGAATTGGAACAAGAAGACTACGATCGATTCAAAGAATTGCTACATGTGGTGACGAGTTCGAAAATGGAGTACGGAGATCCATACGGGAACATTGATTACGATCAAATTCCTTCAGAAAAGGTTGATGAAATTAAGCAAGCAATGATGGAAGTGCAACCTTATTTTGATAAATTGAATGGACAAAAATCGAGCAAAGAAGTCTTAACTCCTGAGGAATATGAAACATATATTGAAGCCCTTATGACATATGAGAAAGTGTTGGTACAGAGTGGAATAAACCCGAGTTCAGGACCTATAGATGTGGAAATGATACCTCCAAATCTCCAAGAAGAATTTCTGAAAGCAAGGGAATTTATTGAATATGTAGATAAGCAAGTACGGTAAAAAGGGGAACTCATCTTTAGAGGAACCTTTTCTATCTAATAAAAACAATACTTCTTCATTGAAGTATTGTTTTTATTTTCAACGGCATCTCCATTAAAAATAAAATTGCCAAAACAATCATAATTCATTAAATAATATTATTTTAATATAGATAGTTGAATTATTATTCGTGTGCATGTATGATTATTACATCTCTGAATTAACCCATTAATAGGAGTGTAAACAACAATGAAATCGACAGAAAAAAAGAAGATCGGTGTATTAGGGTTAACGATCCTTAGTATCAATACAATATTAGGTTTAAAAAATATCCCTTTTGCTGCTACAGTTGGACCATCTGCTATTCTTTTTTGGATTTTAGCTGCATTCCTATTCTTTATTCCAATTGGTTTAATCGTAGCGGAGTTATCGACGACTTATCCCGAACAGGGAGGAGTGAGTGCGTGGGTAAACCGTGCTTTTGGCCAAAAAGCAAGCTTTTTATGCAGTTGGTTTTATTGGGTTGCGAATTTTACTTATTATCCATCTCTCTTACTCGGAATAACGGTCAATATGGCTTATGCCATTAATCAACAGCAAATTATCCAAAACACATGGTTAACGACGATGATAGCGCTTGCGATTTTCTGGGTTATTACGTTGTTGACATTGCGTGGTACGCAAATGAGCGGAAAGCTGGCGGCAATCGGAACCCCGCTTGGCGTCATTGTGCCAGTCATCTTAATTTTCGGGTTTGGGTTCGCCAGCATTCTAAGCGGACATCATTCAGCAACAGAATTTACAGCACGGACGATGATGCCTAATAATCTTTCATTGGATACAGTGATGTTTTTGTCCACATTGATGTTTGCCTTTGCAGGTGTGGAAATGCTTGGAACCATCGCGGAAGATGTAAAAAATCCGCAAAAAACATTTCCAAAAGCCATTTTGATTTCTTCCGTGATAATTGGAGCCATTTATATTCTTGGAACCATCGCTTTTCAATTTGTGATTGACATCAAACCCGATCAAACGGCAACGGCTTTATACTTATTTGCTGATCAAATCACAAAACAGTTCCATTTGCCGTTTCAATTATCGCAGCTTCTTGGAATATGCTTTGTCGTTTCAACGGTGGGTGCATTGTCATTTTTAATTTTGAATCCAAGTGTCATGTTCTATGAAAGCGGAAAGACGGTTCTACCTAGAGTTCTAACCAAAACGAATCAAGCAAATATGCCCGCAAACCTTATTCTTTGGCAAGCCGCAGGCGTATCCATGATATTACTGCTTTCCGGGTTTGTTCCGACTGTATCTGAAGCATTGAACATGCTGATCCTTATGGCAACTCTTGCCTTTTTCATTCCTTATATCTTTTTAATTGGTGCGTATATTAAGCTGCGTCGAACAGACCATGCAACCGTCAGACCGTTCCAAGTAAAGAATAATAAATTAGCTTATTTGGTGGCAGGCGTTGGATTCATATCCGTTATCGGAACAATCGGATTAACCTTGATTCCTGCTCCAGATACGACCGTTTCACAATATGCACCGCTTGTTGTTGGACCTGTATTTTTTGCTGTTTTAGGTGTTTCGTTTTATCGAATGGGAACAAAAGAAGAAAAGGAAACCTTGAAAAAAGCGAGCTAATATCCGTTTCATTGTATGAATAAAAAGTATGCCTTGTTTCATATAGAAAAAGGAGCTGGCTCAACATCGCCTAAAGGCGATGTTTGGAGTCAGCTCCTTCTTTACTTCATTCCCTCTAATATTTATTAAGTTGAACTGCTGACATACTTTATAAATGAACTAGTTTTTCATTAGCAAATCGATAAGTTGTTGTTGTCGTTCTTCTAAAACTTTCGGAGTCCATTCTGATTTTTGATCGATATATATTTTACTAGCTTTAAAAATATCCATGCGCCCATTTAAGTAACGTGCTTTTTTCTCATTAAAATCTAAATTACTCAACGAACTGTTCTTTCTTTTACTAATTAAGACGAGATTCGCAATCTTATCTGTCCAATATTTTCTTTCGTCTTCCGTAAAATCCTGCATCCACTTGCTATTCTCATCTGGATTTTGCGGTAAAATATGCTCAACACTTATATTTTTATATCCAGACAAGTGGACGGTGTTGTCTCCCATTAAATACTCTATTTTTAACAACAAATACTTAGCATATTGCTTCTTATAAACATTACCGCTAATATTCCGCTTAAACTCCTCTAAGTCTACACCAAAAATGTCATCGTTATTTAATAAATCATCAATACTAGATACATCTGTTTGTTCAATTGCTTTTAAAATATTATTCATTGCTTCTAATCTTGGAGTGGAGTTTACCCCACAAATCCAATCACAAGCAAATTTAAATTCCAATTTACGCAAAAATTCATCTAACTTATTTGTCTTAAATTTAGCATAGTAATACATGAGAGGAGGTACCCAGTCTTCTGAACGGAATCCTATTTTCATAATAGTAATCAGATTTTTAAATGCGTTACTTAATTCATTATCGGCCAATTCAATTACATTTTCGTAAACTTCATCATACTGTTTAATAAGATCCAAGGTTTCTTGTCCTTTCTTTAGTTTCCCTGCTTTATAAATCTTTTCCTCAAATTCTTCAAGCAAATTTGTTCTTGCTTTTTCTTTTACAATAATTGTTCTAACGAAATTTAAAAAGCGGTCAAATCCTTCACCAAAACGACCTTCAATTTCTTCCCAATACTTCGCATATTTTTTTATCTCTTTTTCATTACGTAATTGTCCAATATTCATGGATTTAAGAATATCTGCATTTGTTAAAGGGATACCTCTATCATTTAATATAGTAAACATTCTAAATGCATCTTCAGTATTATCAGTTGATACATAAATGAATAACGCTTTATTAAAGATGAACTTAACAAACTCCCCTAATTCTTCTTTATCTTCCAGCTGTTCTCTTAATACAAGTAACGCATTAGCCATATTGGAAATCGATACGTTATCTTTTTCCTTTTCCATTTTTAGTTCATCGATTAAAGTAGTTCCATTAGGCTCAATGACGTATTTTTTGATAAAATCTTCTACTTGATCCCTAATTTGATAAGTGATGCGTGGTCTTTCGGGAACCATGTCAAGCTCGTCAGCTTCTTGGTAAATTTTTTGTTGAAGGTTCTTTTTAAATGAAGGTTCTTCTAACAAATCTCTTAAAACAGCAAACATTAAAAAGAATGTCGTTAGTCGCTGCTGTCCATCTAATACTTCATATTCCGCAAAATCTTCATTTTTTGTTCTCTTTAAAACAAGTGACCCGAGAAAATACTCGCTGTCGCGTTTATTCATAAATGCATAATACAAATCATCGATTAAATCCTCTATATTTTCAGATTGCCAAACGTATGAACGTTGGTATTCTGGTATGACAAACCAAAAATCTGATGAGAAAATTTTCTGCAATACTTTTTTATCTGCATCTATTTTTCCATGTGACATCACATACACACCTCTTTAATACAAAATTTTACCTATTACTTTAATATTATCAAAAACATACACAAAGATATATAATTGCTTTCATTCTATGCTCACAGGTATATTGGAATTTTTATATATAAGTAGTTAGACTTTAGGAATTTTGCTATAGTTAACTATGTAAAAGATTCTAACCAAAGTAGTAAACAACAATGATGGAGGCAATAGTATGAGTAAGTTAACGCTACAGGAACTTGAATCCCATCTTTGGGAATCGGCGAATATACTACGTGGGAGTATCGACTCATCAGACTATAAAAACTACATTTTTGGGTTACTGTTTTTAAAGCGTTTAAATGACGTTTTTGTAGAAACCGCTGAACGGATTGAAAGAGAAGAAGGTGAAGATTACGGTTGGTATGATCGTGATGAACATCAATTCTTCGTGCCTGAAAAAGCACGTTGGAGTTATATTCAATCCCATTCCCAAGACGTGGGGGCAGTGATTAATAAAGCCTTTGAACTATTAGAAGACGAGAATCCATCCTTACAAGGTGTATTAGCCAATATTGATTTTAACGATAAAGAAAAATTATCAGATAAAACAATCATTCAATTAATACAGCACTTCTCACAAATTGACTTACGTAATGAAAACTTATCAGAACCTGACATTCTTGGCCGTGCTTATGAGTATCTTATTAAACAATTTGCTGACGATGCAGGAAAAAAAGGTGGCGAGTTCTATACGCCAAGTAAAGTCGTTGAATTGATTGTTAAACTCATTAAGCCTGAAGAAGGAATGCGCGTATGCGATCCAACAGCAGGATCGGGCGGTATGCTCATTCAATCGGTCGACTACATTAAAGAAAAAGGCGGTAATCCACGTAACATTACATTGCATGGGCAAGAGAAAAACTTAAATACATGGGCGATTTGTAAAATGAATTTGTTGCTTCATGGTTTAAGTGACCATCGTATTGAAAAAGGCGATACGATTCGTGAACCGAAACTATTAGACGAAAACGGTGAGCTTCTATTATATGATCGTGTCATCGCCAATCCTCCGTTTAGCTTGAAAAACTGGGGACGTGAAGAAGCAGAAGCAGACGAATTTAACCGTTTCCGATTTGGTTTACCGCCAAAAAGCGCAGGAGACTATGCGTTTATCCAACATATGATTGCCACACTCAATGATAAAGGAAAAGCGGGAGTCGTCATGCCGCATGGCGTCCTTTTCCGTGGCGGAGCGGAAGGGAAAATCCGTCAAGGCATCCTAGAGGAAGATTTAATTGAAGCGATTATCGGTTTACCACCAAACTTGTTCTACGGAACAGGTATTCCAGCATGTATCCTGATCATCAGCAAGAACAAAGAAGAACATAAAAAAGGAAAAGTTCTATTCATCGATGCGTCAAGAGACTACCAAGAAGGAAAAAATCAAAACGTTCTCCGCGATGAAGATATTCAAAAAATCGTCAGCACATACGATGCATGGAAAGATGTCGAGAAATATAGCCGTGTCGTTACATTAGAGGAAATTAGAGAAAATGACTACAACTTAAACATCGCCCGTTACGTTGATACAACCGAAGAAGAAGAGCAAATCGATGTCGCAGAAGCACTTCGTCAACTCCGTCAACTTGAACAAGAACGGGATGAAATCGAAAAGGTGATGTACGGCTATTTGAAGGAGTTGGGGTATGGTGAGTAAACCAGAGAGAAAACAAGTCCCTCAGCCATTAAAATCTATTCCTAATGATTGGGATTTTGAGCAACTTGGGAAATTAATTGACTTTAAAAACGGATACGCATTTAACTCCTCTAATTATACAGAAGAGGGGAAAATCATTCTCCGTATGAGCAACATTTCAAAGGAAGGTAAATTGCAATTTAGGGAGGATAATATTAAATACTGTTCTGAAGAAGAGTACAATCATTTAGAATCCTTCCATTTGAAAGAGGGTGACCTCGTTATTTGTATGACGGATGTTACCCCTGAAAAAGCAATCATTGGGAGAACAGCCGTTATTGATGCAGATAACAAGTATATCCTTAATCAACGAGTAGGAAGAATCAGAATCACGGAAGGGGAAAGGATTTTAGGATCATTTTTACATTACTTTACTAATTTTGATCTATATCTAAAGTTCATGAGAGAAAGATGTTCTGGTTCAGCACAGTTTAATCTTTCGACGAGTGAAATCAAAAGTGTGTATGTTCCTCTACCACCGATTGCTGAACAACGTAAAATTGCAGCCATTCTCTCATCCGTCGATGAAGCGATTGAGAAAACGGAAGCCATCATCGAGCAAACGGAGAAAGTGAAAAAGGGGCTTATGCAACAGTTGCTCACAAAAGGAATCGGGCATACGAAGTTTAAAAAGACGGAGATTGGGGAGATTCCTGAAGAGTGGGAAGTAAAAACCATCGGAGAAATAGGCTCGCTAAAATCAGGAACAACTCCTAGTCGAGAAAAAGCAGAGCTGTACTACAAGAGTGGGGAGATTCCGTGGGTAAAAACAATGGATTTAAATAATTCGTTTATTGTTGATACTCATGAAAAAGTTACTAATTTAGCTTTAGAAGAAACATCATTAAGTATAATTCCAAAGGGATCAGTCCTTGTAGCAATGTACGGTGGTTTTAATCAAATAGGAAGAACTGGTCTATTGAAGATTGATGCTACAATTAATCAAGCATTGACTGCTATTCTAATAAATACGGAACTTATAGAACCAGAGTTTTTATTAATTTGGCTGAACTATAAGGTAAATCACTGGAAAAAGTTTGCCGCAAGTAGTCGAAAAGATCCTAACATAACCAAAAATGATGTAGCAAATTTCCCAGTTGTAATACCTTCTCTAGAAGAGCAGAGAAAAATATACACTACCATTCTAAATATCTCTAAAAAAATTGAAAATGAAATAATAAAAAAACAGCAACTACAAATTATCAAAAAAGGCCTCATGCAAGTGCTATTAACAGGCAAAGTCCGTGTCAAAGTTGATAATGAGGTGATGTCACAGTGACCACTTCAAGTGAATGGAATGAGTTAAACCTCGTGGAAAAACGATTGATTCATCAGCTTCAAGAGTTGGGCTATGAGCATGTCACAGGCTCAGCTCTTGAGTCTGAACGTGATTCGTTAAGTGAAGTGATTTTAAAAGAACGGTTAAAGAAAGCAATTCAACGTTTGAATCCATGGATTGATGAGAACAACCTTGTTCGCATTATTTACAATCTAACTCACATCGAAGCAACGGGGTTAATGCAAGCGAATGAAAAATTTCATGAGATGCTTGTTAACTATATTTCAATTCAACAAGATTTAGGAAAAGGGAAAAAGAGTCAAACAGTTAAACTAATAGATTTTGATAATCCTTATAACAACGAATTTTTAGTTGTTGACCAGTTCCGTATTCAAAATGCAAGAGGCACGATTCGCCCTGACGTTGTTATTTTTGTGAATGGATTGCCTTTAGTTGTGGTTGAATGCAAAAGCCCGACGTTGCAAGAAGATACGCAAATTTCCAAAGCTGTAAATCAATTACGCCGCTATCAAGAAACTCATGAACAACTTTTCTACTATAACCAATTTATGATTGCGACAAGCAATTATCGAGCGAAAGCAGGGACGATTGGTGCGAAAGTGCAACATTTCAGCGAATGGAAAGATCCATACCCAAGAACGGTGCCTGAACTTGGTGACTCTCCTACGAAACAAGACATTTTAGTGGCGGGAATGTTAGCGAAGGAAAACTTGCTTGACTTGATTCAAAACTTCATTGTCTATGAAGTTGACGGTGGGCGAGTGATTAAAAAGATTGCTCGTTATCAACAATTCCGTGCCGTAAATAAAGCGATTCATCGCATTTTACATGCAAAAACACCGAAAGACCGCGGCGGGGTTATTTGGCATACGCAAGGTTCAGGTAAATCGTTGACAATGTTATATTTAGCTGTAAAACTTAGAAGAATAAAAGAATTACAGAATCCAACAATTGTCGTTGTGACCGACCGTAAAGATTTGGATGATCAGATTACCAAGACATTCCGTAAATGCGGCTTTCCTAATCCACAACAAGCGGAAAGCGTCAAAGACCTTAAAAGGTTACTGCAACAAGGTCCTGGTTCCACGATTATGACTCTTGTGCAGAAGTTCCAAACAGAGAAAGACGAAGATGAGTATCCAGAGCTTTCAAGGTCAGAAAATATCTTTGTGTTAGTCGACGAATCGCACCGCACGCAATACAGAGGTCTAGCGATGAACATGCGTAAAGGCTTGCCGAATGCATGCTATATCGGTTTTACAGGAACGCCAATTGATAAAGAAGATAAAAGTACAACAAGAACGTTCGGTTCTTATATTGACAAATATACGATTGAACAAGCGGTCGATGACGGAGCAACCGTTCCAATCTTCTACGAAGCGAGAATGGTCAACCTTCATTTGCATGGCGACTCATTAGATCGATTATTTGACCGTAAATTTAGTGAGTATAGCGAGGAAGATAAAGAACGCATTAAAAAGAAATTTGCAAAAGAAGAAGCGATTTTAGCCGCTCCGAGTCGCATTGAACAAATTGCCTTAGATATTGTGGAACACTTTGAAAATTATATCTTGCCAAACGGCTTTAAAGCGCAAGTGGTGGCGGTTAACCGTGAAGCAGCAGCCATCTATAAACAAAAGCTAGATGAACTCATTAATGGAAAATATGAAACAGCGTTAATTATTTCAACAGGGCCTGAAGACAAAAACAATGAATTATTAAAAGATTACTCCCTTTCCCGTGAGGAAGAAAAACGATTAATTGAACGATTCAAAAAGCCATTTGAAGAAGATAAACTGGCGATTTTAATTGTTTGCGATAAACTTCTAACAGGTTTTGACGCTCCAATCGAACAAGTGATGTACTTGGATAAACCGTTAAAAGAGCATAACCTTCTTCAGGCAATCGCTCGTACAAACCGTACATATGAAGGAAAAACGTATGGGCTTATTGTTGATTACTTTGGAGTATCCAAATTCTTGGAGAAAGCCCTAGCGATTTTCTCTAAACAAGACATTCAAGGAGCGCTGTTGCCGATTGAAAGCGAATTGCCAAAGTTGAAACAAGCCCATCGAAAAGCGATGAGCTTTTTTGACTATATTAACCGAAGCGATGCCGATGCGTGCGTTCAAGTATTAGAGCCTGAAGATGTGCGGCACGAGTTTGAAAAAGCGTTTAAAGAGTTTTCCAAACGAATGGATATGATTTTACCGAACCCTGCCGCTTCCGAATATGTAGAAGACTTAAAGTTTTTAGGTAAAGTGCGGCAAATGGCAAAAACGTTATATCGTGATGAGCAAATGGACATTTCCGAGTGTGGCGAGAAGGTCAAACAATTAATTGCAGAGCATCTATATGCAGAGTCCGTCGAAGTGATCCATGAACCGATTGATATCTTGTCCAGTAAGTTTGATGAGCGGCTAGAAAAAGCGCCATCTAAAGAAGCGCAAGCGGCGGAGATGGAACATGCGATTCGGCATGAAATTAAAGTAAAGCTGGAAGAAAACCCTGTTTACTATACATCGCTAAAAGAAAAGCTTGAACAATTAATCGAAGCAAGACGTAAAAAGATGATGGATATTGCCGAATTGGTAGAAAAGTTACGCAATATGATCAATGACATGCGAAACGTCAACCAACAAGCACAAAATCTTGGATTTACACGAGAGCAATATCCGTTCTATCAACTGTTCCAAAAGATTCTTCCAGAAGAAGAGCATAAAGATACAATCGATGCGTTAACACATCTCGTGACGGACATTATTGCCGAGGAAAGCCAAGTCATTGATTGGGTAAACAAAGAAGATGTGAAACGTGAGATGAGAAGGAAAATTAAAAAGCAATTACGGGCAAGTGCGATACCTAAAGATCAGATAGAAAACATAACACAACAGATTATGTCGTTAGCGATGGTTCATTATAAAAAGTAAAAAGGGAGAGTATTGTTACTCTCCAATTTTTTTATAAAGGATGGGAGTTATGATGAAATGGTGGATGGTACGTGCAGGAGATCATAATGAACTTATTCCGATTTGGAAACAAAAAGGAGTTGCTTCGATAGGGTGGGCGGAATTTGGAGACCCAAAAAACTATTCGACTAGGGAAGTTTTGATTGAGAAAGCGCATAAGATTTATGAAGAAGAAAAACCTGCTACACGTATTACTTGGGCGAGCCAGGTATGGAGATTTAGCCATGAAATTAAAGTGGGAGATAGAATTATTACATATGCTAAAGACAAACGTGAATACTTAATCGGGACAGTTACTAAAGAGCACGAATATAATGAAACAATTGTAAGTGAATATTATCCAAATGTGATACATGTAAAATGGGAAAAGAAACAAATTCCACGTGATCAATTGTCAGAAGGTGCGAAAAACTCCCTTGGCTCTACTCTTACGGTTTTTCGTGTAGATGGCTGGGGAGAGGAATTAGAAAGACTATTAGCCGGTAAAGAACAGGTAGTAAGTGAACCAGAAGACAATGAAGAGGAAGTTATTAAAGAAGATTTTGTTCAAAAAGCATTGACGATGATTCAAGATAAAGTTGATAAATTAGATCCGTGGCAAATGCAAGAGTTAGTTGCTGGATTATTACAGGCTATGGGCTATAATGTGAAAATAAGTAAAAAAGGACCTGACGGGGGAGTCGATATTTTAGCTCATAAAGATGCATTTGGTTTTGAAAAGCCAATTATTAAGGTACAGGTAAAGCACCGAAAATCAGCTTCGACGGGTCCCGAGATTCAACAATTGTTAGGAGCTCATCCAATCGATGCGAATAGTTTATTTGTATCAACCGGAGGATTTACAACAGCCGCTGAAAATATAGGAAAACAGCATAACGTCAAGCTCATTGATTTAGAAGAGTTAGTAAATTTAATTGTCCAATGGTACGATAGAATGCCGAACGAAACTAGATCGTTGTTGCCGCTGCAAAAAATATATATTCCAGAATAAACTATAAAAGAGCCGTTACTTCACAGTAAGGCTCTTTTCTATTTCTATAAAGTTAAGGTTGGACCGTTTACACGCAACCATTCTTTTCTTTGCTCATAGTCGGACATCACAGATTTAACAAAATGCCAAAAATCATTTGAGTGATTCGGATATTTAAGATGCGCTAATTCATGTACTAATAAGTAATCAATAATTGGCATTGGTGCCATCATAATTCTCCAGTTTAAATAAATTGCTCCTTCATTGGTGCATGTCCCCCATCGCATTTTTTGTTCTTTTAATTTAATTTTAGTAGGGGTTACTCCCATTTTAGGGCAATAAATTTTTAAACGTTCTTGTAGTTTCATTTCTCCGTGCTGAATATACCAATCTTTGAACGCTTGTTGGAAAAATGAGATTCTTTCTTCTTCTGTTAAATGCGGTGGCACCGTGGCAATAAATTTACCTTGTTTAAATATAAGTTCTGGTTTTGTAACTTCTTCACTTTTATATACTTTTAACCGATAGTTACGCCCCAAATAAGCAAATTTTTCCCCGCTTACAAACTCTTTCGGAGCGGGGGGATCGGAAATTTGATTCAACGCCTGCCATTTATCAATAATCCATGGGGCTTTTTTATAAAGGATAGAATCTAAAAGTGTAGGCTCTATCCCCTCAGGAGCTACTACCTTTACTCCTTCCAACCATTCAACCGATATCGTCACATCCCGCTTTTCTGGCTTGTACTCTAATGTATAATCTATCGTTGTCCTGCCATATTGAAAGCTAGGCATATAAATACATACTCCTTATTTGTCAGTTTATTAATAATTTTATCTTCCCCTTGTAAAAGGTCAATGTCAATACTATATTTACAGAACTTATGACAATAAGGAAACTAATCTAATTTGTTATTTTTGCTCTTTAGTAAATAACAAATTAGATTGATTTTCGTTGTATTTTATGGAAAAATTTTAATGTAATTGTATTTTTTGGGCGATACGCATAAATGATGTCATTGCCATTCCAAAAGCTGGACAGGAACAACATGTTCTTGAAAATGCCGAAGCTGCTACTATTGAATTGACCTAAGAAGACCTGAACAGACTTGATGAAGTTTTTCCAAAACCACATAAGAAAATGCCTTTGGATATTATTTAACATTTTTTCAGAGAAGCCTTTCTCCTTTAAACGAAGTGTAGGTGGGAGAGATTCATCAGTTAGAAAAATGAAAACTTGTACTGGTTTGGATTGCTTCCAATAAATCGTATGAAGGGAGGGACAAAATAGTCATGAAAGTAGGATTAGCGTTGGGAGGCGGGGCGGTACGCGGGCTAGCCCACATTGGTGTGTTAAAGGTTTTAAAAAAGCATCAAATACCGGTTGATTTTATTGCAGGCACCAGCATGGGCGGTGCAATTGGAGGTTTAGTTGCCGCCGGTATTGACGTCGAGGAAATTGAAGAGTTTATTCTGAACATCCCACCCTACCGATTCTTAGATATCGGAATTCGAAAACGTGGTATATTCGCTGGAAATAAAATATACGCCATACTTATTGAATTTTTAGAACAAAAGGGACTTGGCGATATTCGAATTGAGGAGCTGAAGATTCCTTTTCGAGCGGTATCGGTAGATTTAATTAAAGGAAACGTGTTTGTCTTTGAGGAAGGGAGTCTTGTTTTAGCCATTCGGGCCACCACATCGATTCCCGGTATTTTCTCTCCGGTACATTATCAAGACAAAGTGTTGGTAGACGGGGGAGTTTTGAATAACCTCCCGGCTGATTTGCTTCGAATGGCAGGAATGGATGTAGTCATTGCTGTGGATGTCGAAAGAGAACATGAAGAACAGGAGCCCTGCAGTCTTTTTGAAGTGGTCTATCGTTCTTTGATGATTATGATGACAAGGCAGCGACGTGCTAATCTCAAGTATGCGGATGTGGTTTTTCGTCCGGAAGTAGGGCACATTTTAGCGTTCGACACAAGCAGAATCCGAGAGTGCATTGAAGCGGGCGAACGGGAAGCTCAACACAAGATTCATGAAGTGTTGACATTACTAAAATGAAACAGAAACAGAGGTTGTCATGATGGATTTCATTGGCGAACAGTGCCTGACACTGTTCGCTAAATGATGGCTGATTGAGAGAAAATGAAATTCCTCTCTCAATCGGTCTTTTTTTTTGACAAAGCAACTGGATTATAGAGTATATGCAAAGTTACAATTGTAAAGCTCTACATAGAAAAAGCGGCTTTATATTATTTCTCATCAGATCGCAGCAAAGGAGTATGTGCTTCTAAATCATTTTTTATTTTCACTTCCGAGAATATGATATGTGTAAGGGTTGTTGCAAAGGAAGAAACATCGTTAATAAATTCTTCAATTTCCTCTAATTGACTAACTGTCAGCATGACCATATAGCATGCTTGCCCGGCAATACGGTAACAAGACAACGCTGTTGGGTATTGTTCAATGAACTCTTTAAACCGTTTATGATCTCCGTTTTTAATCGTCACTTCAATAATACAATCAATTGTAAACCCTAGTTTTTTTCGATTTACCTGAATAGTGTATCCTTCAATCACTCCACTCTCCTCTAATTTTTTTACTCTTTCGGCCACAGAGGGAGGAGACAAGTTAACTTTCTTTCCTAATTCTCTCATTGATAAACGGGAGTCTTTTTTTAATTCTGCAATAATTTTTAAATCAATTTCATCTATTTTCATTTGTAAACCATCCTTTGATTTTTTGTTTCATATAAATGGTATTTCCGATAAATTCATTTTATATAAAATACCAATAAGCTTCAAAGTTTTTTAAAATGAAGGAAAAAGAAAGGGTGGGATCAATGGCTAGAATCTCATTCTCTTTACATGGAGAAACGCCATTTCAACAGTTGCTTGGGCATAACAGACAGATCATGGAATTGTGGAATCAGTTAGGGAATTTGCTTGGAGCGGATGGAGCATTATCTGCCGAACTGAAAGAACAAGTGAGAAGGACATTGGCGCAAAGGAACGGTTGTGAATATTGTCAGGCAAAGGGGAAGCCTGAACCTCATTTATTTGATGAGAAAACTTCGCTGGCCGTGGGGTTTGCGGAAGTGTTTTTAAAGCAAAGAGGCGCTATTGATGAATCCCATTTTTCTATATTAAAAAAGGAATTTAGTGATCAGGAAATAAGTGAGTTGTGTGCATTCATTTGTTTTACGACAGCATCTCAATATTTTGGAGCTATGATGAACTTAAAGCCAAATGAAAATCTTGAAAGAGATAAGTAAAAAAAATATTTGTTTTGACGAGTTTTTGGAGGAATTCTGTGGCTTTGAAAGTGCAAGTGTTTAATAGCTTAGGAATATGCAAAAAGTCCTTCTCATCGAGAGATTTTTTACATGTATTAGGAGGAATTTGAATTTTTGGGGAGGTATTAAACAAATAGTAGGGAGGATTATAAGGAGGTTTCATTAATGGGGTATAAAAAAGCATTACAGCAATACATAGAGGCAACGAATACCCATGATTTTAATAATGTGAAAAAAGTATTACATGAAAATGCTATTTTTTGGTTTACAGATCAAACATGTACAACTATACAAGAAATCCAAAATTATTTTGAAAATGCTTGGAATACCATTAAAGAAGAAGTTTATACTGCAAACAATGTACATTGGTTAACCGTTGATCAAAATTCTGCAACTTGTACTTATACATATCATTATGAAGGTTATCACAACGGAAAATTTGTTTCGGGTAGCGGTAGAGCCACTAATGTGTTCATTAAAAACGAAAAAGGAGAATGGAAATTAATTCATGAGCATTTAAGCAGTCTTTAATATTACAGCTATGCTGTGCTGACGGGGACGATAGTTGAACAAAAAATTATTTTATATGCACAAGGGGTAAATTTTTTATTTATAGTCATTTTTTGTTCAGAAAGAAGGAGGTTAACCAATGCATAGTTTAGAAGAGAAAATATTTGAACTCAAAAACGTTTTAATGAAAGTCTGGTCAATCGAATCAAGCTCTAAATGGACTCCTCAAAATCCAGCAAAGGGACAATGTGGAGTAACTGCGTTAGTGGTAAACGATATATTTGGTGGAGAAATAATGAAAACACCGACTCCTGAAGGTTGGCATTTTTACAACAAAATAAATGGTCAGCGTTATGATTTAACAGAATCTCAATTTTCGGAAGCTATTGAATATATGGATATCCCTTCTAATAGGGAAGAAGCTTTCGCGGATACGAATGAAAGACAATACAATTATTTAAAAACAAATGTATATAAAAACTTTTTTAAAAACTAAATCATATTTGAACCGAACGGCGAACAGGGGTTGGTCCTGTTCACTATCCGTTTTGGTAACAATTATTGTTCTAAATATTATGTGAGGTGTTCTAATATGCCGATGGAAGAAGAACTTATGGGAATGTTAATCGGTGGTTTTTCAATCATAATGGGTATTGCCATGATAACCATCATTTTTCTTTGGATTAAGAATAGAAAACAAAGGATAGCATTCTTCTGGATTTTGACTCATTTTATAACGTTCTCGATTTCGGTATATGTTTTGTTAAAAGCAATATCCTTTGATTATCATCATCCAATGGCATCAGAAGAGGTATCCCTTCTTTTAGGCCAGGCCGGAGTGTTATGGGGGATCAGTATGATTTGCCTGTTATTTGGAATATTTAAGCTTTCAAAAGGAACATTAGTGCAATAAAAAATCAAGTTTAAGAACAAAGTCAAGGCGAACAGCGCCTACCACTGTTCGCCATGCAGCAAAACATCATTGCTCATTCATTCTCTCCATAAAACGCTCCGGTTGTTGTAACGATTGAAAACCAAATGGTCGATAAAACTCGTGTGCGTCTTTTGTCACTAAACAAAAACGGCGGACCGGGGCGATATCAGGGTGTTCCAAGATGCATTCCAACATCCATTTTCCGAGTCCCTTTCCCCGATAAGCTTCGTCAATAAACACGTCGCACAAATAAGCAAACGTTGCTCCGTCGGTAATGACTCTCGCAAATCCAATCTGCGTGTTTTCATGAAATAACGAGAAGCATATTGAATGTTCGAGTGATTTTATGATGGTTTCGCGCTTTCGTGTATTTGCCCAGTATGACTGTGCGAGAAATTCGCACACTTTGTCTACATTGACTTTGTTTCGATCTGTTGAAACCATAAACGGTTTTTTGATGTACTCGATCGTTTGAAACAAATTCCTCTCCCTTTCTGCATTTTTTAGCTGAATTATAAATAATTATCGCAATGGAAGACAATAAGAAATTTTCGAAAATTAAAAATAAAACCAGACACGGTTTGCCTGCTCTATCAAAAATAGAAAGAGGGCGCCCTCAATTGAGGACACCCTCTATTTAATTTATAATTAGTTCGGCAATCTTAAGTCGTTTTCTTTAATCTTGCCAAGCTTTTTAAGCATATAGTAGATGGCATATGAGATTGCAGCTGGCACAAGTACGTAAGTGATCAGCATCGCTGGAACGATAAATGTGACATCATATGTTGTTAGAAGTTGTAATGGAGCGACGAAAGAGCTTAATCCCATACCTGCAATCTCTTTTCCAGCTTCAATTTTGAACACTAACGCGGAGATTGGTCCAGCAACCGCACTGGCAACGACGGTTGGCAGTAAGATGTATGGGTTTTTTGTAATGTTCGGCAATTGTACTTTAGGAGTACAGATCCCTTGAGCCAAAATTCCGCCTAGTTGATTCTCTTTCCAAGAAATGAGAGAGAATCCGATAAAGTGCGCCGCACAGCCTGCCAAAGCTGCTCCACCTGCAATACCGCTTAAATCTAAGGCCATCGCTAATGCCACAGATGATGCTGGTGAGATTAAGAACAATCCCCAAACGACAGCTAAAACGATCGATGAGAGCAGTGGGTTACCTGCAGTTGATGATTTAATCGCTCCGCCTACCGTTGTTAAAATCGGAGCAATGACATGTGATAACCATAAACCAGCCAATCCAGCGATTAACATTGTTCCTAATGGAACAAGCATCATATCAAGAGCTGTTTTTCCGCTGATTCGTTTCCCTACATAAGTGGCAATGGTAGCTGTTAACAGTGCTCCGATTGGTTCTCCTGGTTTAATGAGAACGCCTGCTTCTGTAATGCTTAGAGCACCTGCCCCGACTGCTGCTGCAATCATTGCCGAGAAGATGACAAGAGCGTTTGCTCCCAACATTAAGGCGATTCCCGCACCGACCGCTGGTGCCATCAGACTAATCGAAATCGTACCAATTTGTTCAAGTGCACTAATTCCAAAGTTTGTTCCTAAGTTTTTAATAAGCAAACCAATACCGAGTGTGACAAAAATTCCTTGAGCAATCCCTGTTGAAGCTTTAAAAATTCTTGGCATTACATATTCTTTCATAGGAAGCTCCTTCTTTCTAGTTTTATAAAGTTAAATTAGACCGTTACTAAAACTTTTTGTTTGTAACCGATGCTTTCCATGTATTCACGTAATACAGCATTGGATTGTTTGAATTTTGCTTGCTCTTCTTCCGTTAAGCGAAGCTCGACAATTTCTTTAATTCCTTCACGAGTAATAACGGCAGGAACACCTGTACAAATATCCTTTTCGCCATACTCGCCATCCAATACGCAAGAGAGGGCAATGATTTTATGATCGTCGTTGAAAATCGATCTTGTAATATAAGCTAACGCATTTCCGATTCCGTAGTAAGTGGTTCCTTTTCGTTTTAAGATCTCAAAGCCAACCTTTCTAACCTTGTCGACAATTTCATCTAGATCGATTTCACCAAGTTCTTCTTTTCGTTCCTCTAAAATTTCTAGAAGCGGTTTTCCGCCTACGTAAGTGTGAGACCAAGCTGCAAATTGCGAATCCCCATGTTCACCCATCATGTAGCCGCTAATGCTTCTTGGATCGACATCTAAAATTTCGGATAAAAATGTTTTTAATCTTGAAGAATCTAGCGAAGTACCTGTTCCGATCACTCGATGTCTTGGTAAACCGGATAGCTTCCAAACATGATAGGTGATAATATCAACCGGGTTGGAAGCGATTAAGAAAATTCCATCAAAACCGCTCGCCATAATTTGTGGAACGATATCTTCCATAATTTTTGCGCCAATTCCTAGCGTATCTAGGCGAGTTTGTCCTGGTTTTGGCGGCGGACCAGCAGTAATAATCGCGACATCGACATCTTCTAAATCGCTGTAGGATGCCGCGCGAACCTTCGTTCTTGAATTTACAAAATCGATGCAATGGGATAAATCTAAGGCTTCGCCTATCGCGCGTTCCTTGTTAATATCGATCATTAATAATTCTTCACAAATTCCTTGATTGATGATGGAATAGGCCGCGCTTGAACCAACTAATCCTGTACCGATGATCGCAACTTTTCTTGTTGTTTTTCTCATGCTGTTCATCTCCTTAAAAAATGGGTAGTTTATGTTGTGAAATATTTCACAAAATAGTTTTAAAAAATAATTTTTTTGTCAGGAGATAATTTAATTGTGAAAAATTTCACATTTTCATTGTATAGCTGTTTCAACTGAAATTCAACTATGAATAGCGCTTACAATTTGAAAGAAATTTGAATAAATACATGTTTTAAATGGTAATATCATTGTTTTTTACTATATTATAAAAATTTTACCATTAAAAATTGGTTTATACATTTCATAGCGATCGAATCATGATCAAACATCAGCGTCCAACCTAATGGTGTTTGTCTAATCATTTTTGGATAAGTGTGAATAGATTAACTGTACAAGGGAGAAAAGGAGGAGAGAGAATGAGTGAACCATGGAGAGGTTTTCCTATTAATAGAAATTTTCAATCTATTAGTCCAAGCCGTTCGAACGCAGATTCAGACAGCCGTTCAAAAGCAGAGGTTGATTTTGAATCGGATATCGAACTAAAAAATGATACGGAGCTAGATAATGAAAACGATTTGAAAAATGTAGATGAAAATAAGAATGTTGCAAGAGTCATTCAAAGTGGAAATTCAAGGGTTGATGTTGACATTGATGTGGATTCAGATTCTGCTGCAAGAGTGCGTTCTCGTGCGGAGTCTGATCAAGATCAAGAGCAAGAACAGGGGGCAAGACAACTGAGAATCTAGCAGACGTAAAGGATGGGTGGGAACGTTTAATCTCACCTTTCCTATCTTTTATTCCTTAAGAAGGGATGTGATGGGATGAAAAAGGAGAATGACCAGCAATTTTCGTTAGAGAATGTAGGAAATTTATCCTCGCTAGGGAAAGTTTATTCCATTGATAAACAATCCAATCAATCGCAAATTGGGCATAGCGGAAATTCGGATGTTGATGTGAACGTAGATATTCAAGTGGATACGATGCCAATTGCATTTGCTATTCTTTGTTCATTATTAGCGACAAAACAAATGACAAACGAAGAGTTTGATCTAGCTGTTGCGAAACTAGAGACTCTCACGAATCGTTATAAGAAATCAAACGATCGAAGAGAAACGAACGATCGATCCAAAGCGAATGGGATAAATCCAAAAAGATGGGGATGGTAATATCATTACCTTCCTCATTTTACGTAGATAAGGGGAACAAAATTGAGCAAGGGAACTAATGGTGTTTGTGCAAACACTTTCGTGTAAATTTGAATAGACTACTTGTACAAAGAAGGAAGGGGGTGAGGAAATGAGCAGAAATTTTTTTAGGGATTCCAATGGTCGTAACGGTTCGAATGCAGATGCAGACAGCCGTTCAAAAGCAGATGTTGAATTCGACTCTGATATCGACTTAAGAAATGATACGGAAGTAGACAATGAAAATGATTTGAAAAATATAGATAAAAATACGAACATTGCAAAAGTGATTAAGAGTGGAAATGCAAAGATTCGTATTGACATTGATGTGGATTCAGATTCTGCTGCAAGAGTACGTTCTCGTGCGGAGTCTGATCAAGATCAAGAGCAAGAACAGGAACAGGATCAGAGAGATTAATGAATAGAGATGCTTGACAAAATAAGATATTAGCAAAGAAGCCGATAAACAAAACGATGTTTTGTTGTTTATCGGCTTTAGTTTCTTTTTTGAATTGTGCGAAAGATAGACCGTTGATAGTGACCGGAATGTAAAGTTTTTCATTAACTAATAGAAAGAGTATTTATGCGCTTCAAATAGCGAGAAAGAGGTGGGGTTACTTGCAAAATCAAATGATTGATTGTAGCGAGATTAAGAAAGAAGTAAAAAAAATTAAAGTGAAAACAATAGAAGACGAAGATGTGATCGTAAATAGTGAAAGTAGTTTTGAAATGATCGGGAGAGGAAGACAAGGTGCCGTTTTTAAAATTAATGACGAAATGTGTATGAAAGTATATGGCGATGAAGAAGATTGTGCCAGAGAACATTACGCGATGTCTCTTGGCCAACATACATCGCTTATTCCGAAAATCTACTGTAAAGGTAAAAATTTTATTGTGATGGAAATGGTATACGGAATTGATTTACGTGAATATTTGCAAACGAATCCATTAACGGAAGAACTATCTTATCAGTTGATTCAAATGTTATTGACGTTTAAAGAAATTGGTTATGAACGAATCGATCATCATAAACGGCAAGTTTATCTTCAAGAGGACGGCTCGTTAAAAGTGATCGATGTCGGAAGAACCGTATGGCGAAATCGAACGTATCCGTATCCAAGAAAGTTATTGCGAAGCTTAGGAAAAGATTATGAAGCGGTCTTCTTACAACACGTTCAAGAAATGGCTCCAGAGCTTTATGAAGAATGGCAATACTATATCCATATGGATGAAGTAGCAGCGCAAATGTACGAGGAGATGAAAAGGAAGAAAGATTTTGATTGGAGCTCCATTGGACAAGAAGCAAACAAATTGTTAACGATTAAGAATAAAAAGAGACATTATGAACATTTGCACAATCTTGTATATAAAGTAGTAAAGGAGCTTAAGAAACAAGAAAGATTGAAAAGAGAGAAAAAGAAGAAAAAATAATATAGCAAGGTTTTGAGGAGGAGAGGTAGTTGAAAATTTTAGTCATTTGGCGTTTATTAACGGTCGGAGGAGTGAATGCCGGTTGGCGCAATCGGGCCATTTATTTTAAACAGCGTGGGATCACAACTGAGTTTCTCTATTGTAAAGACCTTGGCGGGATGCATATGATGAAAGATATCGCTCCTGTATATTTAACAACGGATGAACAGAGGATCCATGAAATTTTAACGAAAAATCATTATGATGCGATTATTGTTGTTGATACGAGCAAAGCTTACGATTGGTTAGCAAAAGCAAACTACAAAGGTCCCATCATCATTGAAGCACGCACACCTGAAATTATGAAGTTAAAGCGGAATTTAACAGGATACGATCAAATTCAACCGCAAAAATTCATTGTCCCCTCCCAACATCAAAAACGGGTATTATCCATCCTAGTCAATGAACCTACACCGATTGAAGTCATCTATAACGGTTTGGATCCATCATTTTTCCGCCCGCTAAAACCTGAAGAAATCCATGAACAAAAAGATCCTATTGTTTCTTCTGATAAAAAAATAGTCGCGTATATTGGCAGATTAGATGTGCGGAAAAATTGGCGCCTTTTATTGAAAACAGCTGAACTAGTACAAAAAGAGAGAGAGGATATTGAATTTTGGGTAATTGGTGGAGCCAAAAGTGTGGAACGTCAACAATTTGAAGATGAATGGAAAAAACGGCAATTAACCGACATCATCAAATGGTTTCCCGTTGTTCCTTATCATGAGATGCCGCATGTTTATGCAAAAATTAGACAGTCCGGTGGATGTACCATCGCAACAACAAAGGCAGAATCTTTCGGTAATACGTTTATCGAATCGATGGCATGCGGTGTTCCAGTAGTGGCGCCTAGTGTTTCTTCTATTCCGGAAATTGTCGCAGATGGCAAAACGGGATACTTATTCCGTGAAGAGCATGTTAGAGGAGCAGCGGAACAAATTTATCGTATTGTAGATGATCAAGAGCGATATGGAAACCTTTCGAAATTAGCTCGAGAACGTGTTGAACAGATGTTTTCCATTTCCCATTGCGCGAATCGATATATTGAGATTTTGCGTGAAGTAACAAGGGAGGGGAAGACGGATGAATCCTAAACAGTATCACAAGCTTTTTGAAAGCAAAACAAATAACGCACATTTCATTACATTCGATCATAATGAAGATTACGTTGTAAAATTGTTTAAAAGGACAGAAGAGAAAGCGCTCATTAATGAATGGCTTGCTTACTGTATTGCTCGGTATATGGAATTGCCGGTTGCCCCAGCGTGTTTAGTAGAGATGCCTAAAGAGTTTATAGATACAATTCCAAACAAAGACCAATTTCAATATACGGTAAAACACTTTGCAAGTAAATATATAGAAAATAGCGTCAACGGACATGAAGCAAACGTTAAAAGCATCATTAATCATAAAGATCTTGCAGGAATTATCGTGTTTGACTATTGGCTATGCAACACCGACCGAACGCGAAAAAATGTGTTGTTGCAAGAGCGAGAAGAAGGCAGTTATTTTTTATGGATCATTGATCAAGCTGAAATATTTGGGTCATTTTCTTGGATCACGAATGATCTTCACCACCTTCCGCAAAAGATAATGAAAAGTGCTACACATGAAATGATGGCGCGATTTATTACCGATGAAGAAGACTTTAAAAAGCAAATCAAACTCATCCAAACCATCCCTACACAATTATTAGAAGAAATTCTTTTACTGATTCCTTGCGACTGGCATTTATCCCTTGAAGAACAGCAGGAAATCATCAAAGCGCTTATTTGCAGACGTGACAAAGTATTGCCTATGTTAATTGAAAAGTTTATTAAAAAAGTGTATCGTCCTATACGCAACTCACGAATAAATGGATCATCTCCTTAGTTATATATGATAAGCTTAATTTTCCGGCATGAACAAGCTTTTCTGCCACTTCCCCGAACGAAAACGCCATTCAGACAAATGAATTTGTCTGTCATGCGTTTTACATTCGGAATGGGCATGCTTCTAGCATGCCGGGGCGGCAAGAAAAATCTTGCCGCCTATGGCAGAAAAGCGGTCTTTTATTCATGATGAGATATGTCGGAAACTCAGCTTGAATCTATATAGTGATTGGATCAGTGATACGATATTTGTGTGCAAAAATATAGATAAAAACACAAATATTGCAAAAGTCATTGAAAGTGGAAATGCAAAGGTTCATATTGACATTGATGTCGATTCCGATTCTGCTACAAGAGTACGTTCACGCGCGGAATCTGATCAAGATCAAGAACAAGATCAAGATCAGAATCAGAGAGATTAATGAATAGAGATGTTTGACAAAATAAGATATTAACAAAGAAGCCGATAAACAAAACGATCCTTTATTGTTTATCGGCTTTAGACGTTTCCAGAGGAGAATTAATTCTCCTCTTTTTCCTTTTCTTCATGTTCGCGTTTTTCTGCTTTTTTCGCTTCTTCACGTTTGAGTTCTGCTACTTTTTTCGCTTCTTCGCGTTTGAGTTCTGCGGCCTTTTTCCATTCTTCACGTTTGAGTTCCGCAGCTTTTTTCATTTCTTCACGTTTGAGTTCCACGGCTTTTTTCATTTCTTCACGTTTGAGTTCCGCAGCCTTTTTCATTTCTTCACGTTTGAGTTCTGCAGCCTTTTTCATTTCTTCACGTTTGAGTTCCGCGGCTTTTTTTGCTTCGTTATAACGGCTATCGTTATGATTACCGCTATCTAACTGTTTTGCTTCTTCTTTTTCTTGTTTATCAGAAATTTTTTCTTGCATCTCTTTTGTTACTTTATCGATTTTTTTAGTTGTTTCTTCAACGGCTTTTTCTTGTTCATTCGCTAGATGATTTTGAATTCTTGTTAATGCTTTTTCGTACTCTTCTTGGCTAATCTCACCAGATGCTAGTTTTTCTTCTAGCTCATCGATTTTTTTCTCAGCTTTAAGCTCTTTATTTTCAAGTTTTGCTAGCTTTTTATTAATTTTCTTTTCTAGCTTTTCTTGCGCTTTCGCAATGTTTTTTGCGAGTGCTTCTTTTGCTTTAGGGTTTTCGATTTTCGCTAAAACCGCTTGTAAAGCTAAAATGTTTTGGGACAATTTTTCCTCTAATTGTTGACGGATTGAATCTATTTCAGCAGCTGAATGATTTGTTTGTTTATCTGTTCCTTCTTTAGTTGCTTCTCCAGTTGCTTCATCACTTACAGGATCTTGTTCTTTCGCAGTTTTTTCTTGTTGCGTCTCTTCATACTTGTCCATAGCGAGTTCTTGTTGCTCTAACGCTTTTTCAAGAACCTCTTTAGCTAATTCCTCCTCGCCTTGAGCAAGTAATGCTTCTGCCTCAGCGATGTGCTTTTGAGCAAAATTTGCAAGCAACTCTGCTTTTTCAACATCATCAAATGTTAACGCCAATTTAATTTTTTCGGTAATCGTTTTTAAGAAGTAAAAGAAGTCACCCGGAAGAAGGGACGGCATTTTTTTATTGGTATCCTCTATACCTGTTTCTGTTTTTTGTTCTGATCCCTTCGTTTCATCTAAAGAAGATTCTGCTTTTTCATTGTCAACAGTTGAAGCTTCTGGAGCAGTCTCAGTTACCGTGCTTTCTGGAGATGCTTCCATTGTTTTTGTAGTGTTTGCTGTTTTGTTTTCTTCGACAATGGTGGTGTTGTTCGTTTGTGTCACGGATTCATTCTCACTTGCGTATACATTGCTTGTTCCAAGTGGTAGAGCGAGTGTGGCTGTGATGACTCCAGTTGCTAACACATTGCGGATGTTTTTGTTAAACTTCATTTTGACTCCTCCTGTCAGTTTGTTTTATTTCATGTCGTGCACTATATCTATTCGGCACCGAATGGCTCGTTTTTGTCGCAAAACAAAAAAAAACTCATATTTTTTCACAAATATCCTGATTATTTTGTTTACAGAAATTTGAATGTCTACTAAATTTAGGAAAGGATTTTTTGCAAAAATAGTTAGGTTTTTATCTCTGAATGCCCCCTATATCTTTTTTTATTTACGTATAACTATATTAGAATATGTGAGATGCTCAACTTCTCTTTTTCAATAGCAAAGTGAGTATTTTCGTTGACAAAAACTTATTCTCTGTGATATCAGTTTCACTTTTGAGAGAAAGCATTCAACAATGGTGATTACAACATTGCATTCATTTTCCGATTGAGCCACCGACAAAAATTCGCTATGATGTACGAATGATATCTTGGAAGGGTAAGTTTTTGTCTGTTTCACAATGAGGTGAAGTTGATGCTCAGCATATTATTTAAGTTTAAAAAAGAGAAACCAATCGAACATATGATTGCTGAAATCCAAAAAGGAAATACAGCATTACAAAATAGATTGATTCATGAATACAAACCGTTTATCGCAAAAACGGTTTCAAGTGTCTGTAAACGATTTATTAGTGAAGAGGATGATGAATTTAGCATAGGTTTAATCGCATTTAATGAAGCAATTGAAAAATATGCAGTTAATAAAGGTGGTTCTTTTATTGCTTTTTCTGAACTGATTATAAAAAGAAGAGTGATTGATTATATTCGCAAAGAAGCAAAAGTCAAAACCGTTTCTTTAGAAGAACAAGAGGAAGAAGAAGCGGCACAAACGTATTTAGACACGAGATTATCAATGGATGAATTTTATAAGCAAATGGAGCAGGAAGAGCGAAAAGAGGAAATTATTCATTATCAAAAAGTGTTACAAGAGTTTGGGATTAGTTTTCAAGAGCTGGTTGAACAATCTCCAAAACATTCTGATGCCCGTCTCAATGCGATTAAAATTGCTAAGTTGTTAGCTGAAGACCGCGAACTATGTGCAAAACTTTTTGAGAAAAAACAATTGCCAATTAAACAGCTGCAAAGCAAGGTTCATGTAAGTCGCAAAACATTAGAGAGAAACCGTAAATATATTATTGCGATCACCATTGTTTTAGCTGGTGATTACGTCTATTTAAGAGATTACATAAAAGGGGTGCTTTCATAATGAAAAAAGGAATTGTATTAGAGGTTGATGATGATTTTGTCACGCTATTAACCCCTGACGGTGAATTTGTTCAAATAAAGAAAGAAGGATCTTATCAAATTGGACAGGAAATTGAAGGAATTCCAATGCGGCGCCAAAAAACAAAAAAACCGTTTTTTCATTTTTCTTCATTTAAATTAGCGGTCGCGAGCATCGCCGCAGTATGTCTCCTGGTATTAAGTTTGTTTTCGAGCGTTACTTCGAATGAAGTGTATGCGTATTTGTCGATCGATATCAACCCAAGCATTGAATTAATGATCAATAAAAAGTTAGAAGTGATCAACATCAGGGGCTATAATCAAGATGGCAAAAAATTGGTTGCCAATCTTTCTGACTGGAAAGAAAAAAAGTTTGTTGACGTTACAAAGAAAATTATTGAATTGAGTATGAAAAACGGTTATTTGCACAAAGGGGAGGAAGTGCTGATTACCACCGTTGAAAAAAAAGCGAATCGCTCTTCTTCGCAGCGGCTAGCGAAAGAATTAGATGAAGTAAAACGCTCTTATCAAAAACAAGATATCGTTGTTACAACCAAGAAAAGTACGTTAGAGTTGAGAAAAGAGGCGATAGAAAAAGGATTTACAACTGGAAAATACATGAGGCTAATCGAAAAAGAAAATAAAATAAAAAATAACGAAAGTAGCCAAAATCAGAAAGAAAATGTACCTGTGAACAGAGAGCAAAATGAAAGTAATGATAACCATCTTCCTCCATCAAGTAACCTGCTCAAAAAAGAACAAGAGTCGAAACAGCAAGAGCAGCCACAACTTGAAAGAAAACAAAAAGTTCAACAAAAGCCGAAGCAGCAAGAACAGCCACAACTTGAAAAAGAAGAACAAGCAAAAATGAAAAAACAAGTTCCTTCCAACTATTTCGTTGAAGAAGAAAATCAAGAAAAACAAGAGCTAAAAAGGAAGGGAATACAAGAAAAAAAGCGGGAAGATAGAGAAGAGAGAGAAGAAAGAAAAGAGAGAAAAGGGAGAAAAGAGAGGGAAAAAGAAAGATGGGCACAAAAGAATAGAAATGGAAATGATGATGAACAACAGAGAATAGAGCGAGAACATGAAAAAGAATATGAGCGAGAAAACGATGCACTAAAATTAAAACGGATTCAAAATGATAACAACGCTTTATTTATGCCTGATAACGAATTTGAGAAACGAACATTCACACCAAAACAAGAGGAATAAGAAAAGCGAAAGCGCCCCAATTTCGCCTAAAAGGCCGCCCACGTCCTGAGGGCGACGGCGAAATTCGCCATCCTGGCTCCCCTCGAAACATGCTGAGAGCGACGAATTTGTACATAAGCCGAGTGATCTCACTCGGCTATATCCATTTTATTTAGACTGAGTACGAGCAGTTCCAGCAAGTTGACTTTGGGCCTGTGCTACTAACCGTTTTGTGATTTCGCCCCCGACAGAACCGTTAGCGCGAGCGACTGTATCAGAACCTAACTGTACGCCAAATTCTTGTGCAATTTCATATTTGATTTGATCAAGTGCTTGTTCAATCCCAGGCACAAGCAATTTATTGCTGCTTCTAGCCATGTTTATTTCCTCCTTATATTAGATAATCGCTTGCATGTTTAGTTTGCTATCTCATCACCCAATTTATGATGGTAATGATATGTGGATATCGCAATATTCTGGAACGTATTGTAAATAAACGAAAAACTAAAATAATAAAATAACTGCATTTCTAAAAAAGAGCAGCGTTTATTGCTGCTCGATTTTCATTATTAGAGCATGCCTTCAATGACTTAAAATGAAAATTAACTGTTTTTAGAAGTGCTGACTTTGGCTTCTAATTCGGTTGTCTAAAAACTTTTTTTCCTGTAATATCTCAATTGAATTAAATTTAGTACAGATTTACTTTTTGTTTCATCCTATGTATAAAGTTTGGAGAGAAAAACAATGATCAATCACTTAGATCGAACCAATCAAATCGTCGAAGTTTGTTTACTGGCAGGAAAAATTATGCTGCAAAACGGGGCGGAAACGTATCGGGTCGAGGATACGATGATGCGGATTGCTGCTTCGTTTGGCATTCGGGAGTCCCATAGCTATGTGACGCCGACAGGAATTATTTTTTCGATTGACGGGACTGGACCGACGAAATTAATTCGCATTGCCGAACGCTCAACGGATTTGCAAAAGGTCATCATTGTCAACAGCATTTCCCGCAAAATTAGCAGCGGAGAACTATCTTTGAAAGAAGCTTACGATATGCTAAAAGAAGTGGAGACTAACCGTCTTGCTTATCCGCTTTGGGTGCAAGTGGCAGCGGCAGCGATTGCGAGCGGTTGTTTCGCTATTATATTCCAAGGCAGCTGGAGTGACTTTTTGCCGGCGTTGATTTCCGGCGGGGGCGGTTTTTACTGTCTTGATTTTGTTCATCGTTTAGTAAAAATCAAGTTTTTTGCTGAATTTTTGGCCTCGTTCATTGCTGGAATATTGGCAATGTGCTTTGTTGCTATTGGACTTGGACATGACCTTGATAAAATTATCATTGGTTCAGTGATGCCATTAGTACCGGGAATACCAATTACGAATGCTGTGAGAGATTTAATGGCAGGTCATTTAGTTGCAGGATTATCAAAAGGGGCAGAAGCATTTTTAACAGCGTTTGCCATTGGTACGGGCATTGCGCTTATTTTTTCAATCTATTAAAAAAACGGAGAGAGAACGATGATCGAACAACTTTTGACTAGCTTTATTGCCACCGCTGCGTTCGGAATCATCTTTAATGTTCCAAAAAAATTGTTATTAAACGGCGGACTGGTTGGAATGATCGGTTGGTTCATCTATATTTCGTTTGTCGAATATGATTTTGATTCTGTTCTTGCTACATTTGTTGCTACCTTTTTCATAGCGCTGATTAGCCAACTGTTTGCGAGGATTTATAAAACTCCGATGACGATATTTAGCGTTTCAGGGATTATTCCTTTAGTTCCCGGGGGATTGGCATACGAGGCCATGCGGCATTTTGTCATTGATGACTACAACCTTGCCCTTCAATTGGCTGCAAAAGCATTTATGATATCTGGAGCGATTGCGATGGGTCTTGTATTTTCAGAAGTGATCAATCAAATCATAAAAAAGGCGTAAACGTAAAAAGAGGAACATGACAGCGGCATGAATGAACACGAAAAAGACGAAAAAGCAACCGCCTCGCTCTCTTTAACAGAGCGAGGCGATTTTTCGTTAATTTGTCAATTCTTTAATCCCTGTATTCGCTTTTACGAGAATTTCATCAAATTTTTTGCTGTCTGCCTTTTTCGAAGACAGAAGTGTACCGACAATGGCGGCGATAAATCCTAATGGAATGGAAACAATTCCTGGATTGGCAAGTTTGAAAATTGGTTCGCCAACTAAAATAGCTTTTCCAACTTCTGGTGACCATACGTTCGGGCTGATCGCTACAAGAATAAGGGAACTAAAGAGACCGACAAGCATTCCTGTGATCGCTCCTGTTGTATTAAACCTTCTCCAGAAGATCGTTAAAATAATAATTGGCAAGTTAGCACTTGCAGCGACAGCAAAAGCAAGGGCAACAAGAAAGGCAACGTTCATTTTTTGAGCGAATAAAGCAAGGATGATGGATAATACGGCGACGCCAACAGAAGCCCAACGAGCTGCAAGCATTTGTTCGCGCTCAGTAGCTTCCCCGCGGCGAATGATATGGCTATAGAAATCATGAGCAAACGCAGAGGCTGCTGACAACACAAGTCCGGCCACGACGGCTAAGATGGTTGCAAAAGCAACGGCTGAAACGAATGCAAAGAGGAAATCGCCGCCTAATGCTTCGGCTAAAAGCGGTGCGGCCATATTTCCAGATGGATTGGCAGCAACGATTTTGTCATAGCCAACGAAAGCGGCTGCGCCGAAGCCTAAGAAAATGGTCATGACGTAAAATAATCCAATAATCCAAGTAGCATATACGACAGATTTACGAGCAGTGGGTGCATCTTTTACTGTGAAGAAACGGATTAAAATATGAGGAAGTCCTGCTGTTCCTAAAATTAGGGCTAAGTTCAATGAAATTGTATCGAGTGGATCTTTAAATTTGTTGCCTGGGTTGAGGAATGCGTCACCTAGTGGAGTAGCTGTTTTCATTTCGTTGAACATTTTTACAAAATTGAAGTCAAATTTCGCGAAGACGATAAATGAAATGATAAATGTTCCGACCATTAAAAGAACAGCTTTAATAATCTGTACCCAGCTTGTTGCGGTCATTCCGCCGAATACAACATAAATGGTCATTAATATTCCGACAATTAAAACGGAATACACATAATCAATTCCAAGTAATAATTTAATCAGTCCGCCTGCCCCAACGAGTTGGGCAATCATATAGAAAATGGAAATCGCAATCGTATTTAACGCCGCAATCCCACGTACTTTCGAATCGTCAAAACGGGCTGCAATCATATCTGCCATGGTATATTTTCCTAAATTTCTAAGCGGCTCAGCAACAATGTACAAAACGACAAGATAAGCAACAAGGAAGCCGATGCTGTAGAAGAAACCGTCAAATCCTGATAGCGCAATCATTCCAGCGATTCCTAAAAACGAGGCTGCGGACATATAATCACCAGCGATGGCTAATCCGTTTTGCCACCCTGTCAATCCGCCACCTGCTGTATAAAATTCACTAGTTGTATTTGTTTTTTTCGATGCATAGTACGTAATGACAAGAGTGAGAGCAACGATCGCTAAAAATAGAACAAATGCTAATACATTCATCGTTTTTCAGCTCCTTTGTTGGATCTCTTGTTTAATTTTTTCAATCATGTTATCGAATGTGGCCGCGCGTTTGGAGTAGAGGATGCAGAGTGTCCATGTCATAATAAACTGCGCAAATGCAAATACCCAAGCCCAGCTAATCGAACCGATCGCTGGTTGATTTAAAATGGTAGAGTATGAAGTGAGAATTGGAAGTGTAAAGTAAAATGCTAAGAAGAAAAGTGACGCTGGTAAAATAAATGCTTTTTTCGCATTCATCAATTGCTGAAATGAAGAAGATTGAACGATTGCTGAGTAATCCAACTTTCTTTTCATTTCTTTTGAATGTTGTAATACGTTTTCTTGCATTTTTAATGACCTCCCTTATTTTTTTGTAAATTTTTGTAAAGTAAGCGTTTTCTAAAAAGTTCACCTCCTGATGTTCATAAATTTGTCACAAAGTTATTATATAATTATCAGAAAAATTTGTAAATTAAAAATTTATATTTTTTAATGATCTAGGATAACGCAAAATAGGAGTTTATTCACTCATACCGAATGACAAAAGGGACCGATCGCATGTTGATCGGTCCCTTCATTTTTTACTGTACGCTTTTTAACGTGCGAGCGAGTAATTCAGAAAATTGAGCTCTTGTCACGAAATCGTTCGGACGAAATGAGCTGTTAGATCCTTTGGCAATCCCGTTTGCCGCTAAAGCCGAAATTTCTTTATATGCCCAAAAGCTTTTTGGAACATCGCTAAAATCTTTTTCAGGTATGCCGCTCAGCTTGTAAGCACGTGTTAAAATCGCAGCCATTTGAGCGCGTGTGAGCGTTCCGTTCGGATCAAATGTATGGCTTTTCTTGCCATTCATAATCCCTTTGCTGACGACAGCTGAAATAATAGGATAGTATGGGTGATTGCGCGGAACGTCATGGAATGCAACCGTGCTGTTTTCTACAGGAGCGATCTTTAACGCTCTTGCCAAGAAAATAGCGGCATGAGCTCTTGTTAAAGTGTCGTTTGGTCGAAATGAACCGTCGTTATAGCCCGAAATTATTTGGCGTTCAGCGAGAAATTCAATGGAATTTCGTGCCCAAAAATCATGCGGTACGTCGTTAAAAGATGGTTCTACATAGTTGTCGACATATTCTGCTTGCAGCTTATCGAAATATAGTGCTCCTGTTCCTTGCTTTTCTTTTTTAGCTTCAGCAACGTAAATTTTCGTTAGCTGAATTGGCAAGGAGACATTTTGCGGAACTTGCGCACGAACGTAGCGCCAGCCTGTCCAAGTTAATCCGCCTTCCTTTGTAAAATCAATGGTGTGCACTTTTCCTGCCGCATCGATTAATTTTCCGCGCAACCAATGCCCCTTTCCGTCACCATATACCCATACGCCGATGTTTTTTGGGAGACCTTCCATGGCGATTGGCTTTTTTGCCCTTAGATAACTAGCTGCAATGGCTCCGTTCGCTTTGCGGAAATCGTAGACAAGCTTTAACGCTGTTTTTCCGAAAAAGGTTGGTTCGTTTTGTTTGCTTGTTGCGATCGTTGTTTTTGCTCGCGCTGATTCGGCTTCCCATTGGTTTTTATCATCCATGCCGCTTAATAAAACAACAGGTTTATTTGGATTACGAATGACTTCTACTGTTATCGGAATTTTGGCGATTGCTTTTCCGTATTTAGCAATGATCGTTCCTTTCCCTTCTTTTTCGGCGATAAAGCGGTTGCCAACGATTTTTCCGATCCCCCCCTCTACCTCATAAACGATATTCGCTTGATTAAATGGAAGAGGATGGAGATGTTCATCGAGTACGTAGTTGATTTGTAAATCAACAGTTCTTCCAACTGTGACTTTATTGATATTTGGCACCGTCTTTACAGATAAATAAGTGGGTTGACCGTAAGGAGCGGTGCTGACTGCTAATAAAATCGCAGAAACGGATCGCTCTTTTCCATCCGATGGAGAATTCACAACGGTCGGATATGTTTGTCCGAGGCGGCGGACAGCCATCGTTGTCGATCCGCCACCGTCTAAATTAACCGCCTTGTATGCACCGATGCTCACAAGATATTGCGCAAACTCTTTTAACGTCATGCCATCGCTATAGCCCGGTTGGCGGCCGTCGACCGTGACAAAAAATACTTTTTTTCCTGATGAATCAATGGCGACCGCCGTTCGTGGATGGCGCGTTTTTGCTTGGGGACTGTTTTCGGACATTGTCATTTCTACTTTTCCGTTGTTAACGAGCATCGGTCCGCTGGCTAGAATAAATTGAGCGTTTTTCCAAGGTTCATGTACGTCAATGGTGATTGTGATCGTTTCCCCTGGTTGAATGTTCTTAAATTTTTCTGCTTGTTTTGCACCATGAATGGAAATGACGCAACCGTTCTTTGGGATGGTTGAATTTCCTTTTCCATAACTTGTTACATGTTGAACGGTTCCAGTCACTGCTTCTCCAAGTGTCAAATCATGATCAAGAGATTTTGATAGATTTGTTACGACGATTTCCATTCCATATTCATTTGTTTTCGTGGAGCTATACTCATATTCGGGGGTGTACAAAATAATTTCATTTTCTCCTCTTTGTTTATTAATCGAGTTGAAAACGGCTGTGACGTCTCCGACTGTAAAAGATGCATCATATGAAAAGCGATCAATGATCGCGTTGCCATTGGAATGAATGCCAAAAGCGGTCGGGACACTCATATACTTATCATAGCCTGTTGAAATAACGCCGAGATTGACGATTTTTCCGTTTTCAACGATCAAAAACGCAGGTAAACGCAGTGATGGACGGAAGAAAGCGGCATTGACCGCTCCGACAACATGATGATTTTCATAACTTTTTCTTTTCGCTTGAGCGGATGTTGAAGAGAGCGCAGTGAGCGGATTTGGAATGCCTAGCTCGACTTTCGCGTACGGATTATTCAAGTCAATTTTCAACGTCCGAATCGCTTTTTTTGTATTGGTTTCATTGATGCGAACATCTTGATATGTAACGCCAGGTGTCACCGTGAACTGCTCGTAAATCGAAGCAGCGTTAGCGAAAGCAACATGGGTGAAGGAGATTAACAAAAACAAAGTAATGGTAATAAAAAGCTTCTTTTTGATCATGGTTATCCTCCAAATTTATCCTCATCTATGATTCTTTTACCATTCTATGAAAATAGTAAAATAATTTCAATTGCAAAAAACTATTGTTTTTATCCGTTTTTAGCGTTAAAGTATAAAACGGACAAAGGATTTTTTTATTTTCATAAACTTTTGAACTGTACAGTAAAAAGTTGCTATATAATTTTCAGAAAAATCAAACAAGCGATTGACAAAAATGAGAGGAGTTTGCAGCGATGAGTTTATTCAGAAAGAAATCGATTGAAGCGCTTATACATGAATCAGGAAAAACAGGAGCGGCATTGAAAAAAGATTTAGGAGCATTCGATTTAACGATGCTTGGAATCGGAGCGATTATCGGAACAGGAGTTTTCGTTTTAACGGGTGTTGCTGCCGCGAAACATGCGGGACCATCTCTTGTTCTCTCATTCATTCTCTCAGGGCTTGCTTGTGTATTTGCGGCACTTTGTTATGCCGAATTCGCTTCAACTGTTCCTGTTTCCGGCAGCGCCTATACGTACAGCTATGCAGCGTTTGGCGAAATCATTGCTTGGATCTTAGGATGGGATTTAATTTTAGAATACGGGGTAGCGGCCTCTGCGGTCGCAGCGGGATGGTCTGGATATTTTCAAGGGCTTCTTTCGGGATTTGGTATTGAACTTCCAAAAGCGTTAACAAGCGCATATGATCCAGCAAAAGGAACATTCATTGATCTTCCAGCTATTTTGATCGTTCTGTTCATTACTCTTTTATTAACGCAAGGTGTGAAAAAATCGGCGCGTTTTAATGCGGTGATGGTTGTGATTAAAGTCGCTGTTATTTTACTTTTTATCGCTGTCGGTGCATGGTATGTGAAACCTGAAAACTGGACGCCGTTTATGCCGTTTGGTTTTTCGGGAGTGGCAGCGGGAGCCGCTACGGTTTTCTTTGCTTATCTAGGCTTTGATGCGGTATCGACAGCAGCAGAAGAAGTGCGCAATCCGCAGCGCAACATGCCGATTGGCATCATCGCTTCTTTAGCGATTTGTACACTTTTATATATCGTCGTTTCGCTCATTTTGACAGGAATTGTTCCATACGACCAGCTTGGCGTAAAAAATCCGGTGGCTTTTGCGTTAAATTATATTCATCAAGATTGGGTAGCGGGATTTATTTCAATTGGAGCGATTACAGGAATTACAACCGTATTGCTTGTCATGCTTTATGCGCAAACACGTTTATTTTATGCGATTAGCCGCGACGGATTATTACCAAAGTTATTTGCGAAAGTGAGTGAGCGTAAGCAAACGCCAATCATTAACTCATGGGTGACGGGAGTTGGCATATCCTTTTTCTCTGGAGTTGTACCGTTAAATAAATTAGCTGAGTTAACGAATATCGGTACGTTATTTGCGTTTATGATGGTATCGATCGGTATTCTTGTATTGCGTAAAACCAAACCGAATTTGAAACGGAGCTTCACAGTTCCTTTTGTTCCTTGGATTCCGTTAGCAGCGGTAGCATTTTGTGGTTATTTAGCTTTGCAGCTGCCATTGATGACATGGATTAGTTTCGCTTCTTGGTTATTGATTGGTCTTGTCATTTATTTCTTGTATGGTCGCAAACATAGTGCTTTAAATGAACATGCGAACGTTGAAAAACAAGCAGGATAAGACCTATTGACAATAATGGAAAACGTTTTGTACAATAGAGATGTAAGTAAATAATGGTTCTCCTAGTCAAAGGGGAGTAGCGTTCAGGCATATGCCTGAAAACAAAGTCGTCAATTCATGGACTCAGTCCATCGGCTTTGTTGGCACTTCATGAGTGTCTAGCAAGACCTTTGCCTTTATGGCAGAGGTCTTTTTTGCATTTCCTCGACTTTTGCCAAGAAAAAAGGGAAAACCAACAACTATAGGAGGGATTGTGGATGGATGTATCATTATTGTTCGAGTATGGATGGGTGCTTCTCGTCTTAGTTGCGCTTGAAGGGATTTTAGCAGCTGATAACGCAGTCGTGATGGCGATTATGGTGAAGCACTTGCCACAAGACCAACAGAAAAAAGCCCTTTTTTACGGCTTGGCAGGCGCGTTTATTCTTCGTTTTGCGGCTTTATTTGTTATTTCATATCTTGTGAATATATGGCAAATTCAAGCGATTGGTGCTCTATACTTAATTTTTATTGCTGTTCACCATTTTCTTCATAAGAAAAAGGATGGAACACATAAAGAACATGCAAAAAAATCAGGTTTTTGGGGAACCGTTTTAAAAGTAGAATTAGCTGATTTAGCATTTGCGATCGATTCCATTTTAGCTGCTGTCGCCTTAGCGGTTACTTTACCGGAAACGAATTTACCAGCGATCGGCGGCATGGACGGTGGACGCTTTTTAGTCATTTTTGCTGGCGGTTTAATCGGTGTCATTATTATGCGCTTTGCGGCGAATTTGTTCGTACAGCTATTGCAGAAGCGTCCAAGCTTAGAATCGGCTGCGTTTCTCATTGTTGCTTGGGTTGGAGTAAAATTAGCTGTGCATACGCTCGCTCATCCGAGTGTAGCCATCATTTCTGAACACTTTCCACATTCTGCTTTATGGAAAATTACGTTCTGGGCGGTATTGTTATTGATTGCGTTAGGTGGATGGTTTTTCTCAGGACGAGAAACGAAACAGCAAAAAGAAGCTATTCGTGTGTTAAAAAAAGCTGAAAGTGAATAAGAATGGAAGCATAATTGTGTGAGGAAAGTTCAACCATGTTATAATAAAATTTCATAAGAGAAATGAGGTGATGTGGAACATGTTAAGCGAGAAATTGTTGAATGGATTAAATGAGCAAATGAATTTTGAATTTTATTCAGCACATGCGTATATGGCGATGGCGGCGTATTGTTCAGCCGAAGGATTAGACGGGTTTGCCAACTTTTTCTTAGTGCAAGCAGAAGAAGAGCGTTTTCATGCGATGAAATTTTATAATTTTATTAACGCGTTAGGAAAGCGTGTCATCATCACTGGCTTCCCGTCACCGAACAATGAATTTACATCGATTCGCGATTGCTTTGAAAAAGCGCTTGCTCATGAAAAAGAGGTCACGAAACGGATTTATAAGCTGTCGGATCTAGCGTTTGATGAACGCGAGCATGCGACGATCAACTTCTTAAAGTGGTTCATTGATGAACAAGTCGAAGAAGAAGCGATGTTTGATACGCTTATTCAAAAGTTAAAACGAATTGAAAATGACAACAACTCGCTATTTATGTTGGACAATGAATTGGCGAAACGGACGTTTACGCCAGAACAAATGTAAAGCTGACTCTAGTAGTCAGCTTTTTTATTTATCAACGATTGTCCATTTCAAAAATACGTAATGAAACATACGGTATGTTGAGTGCATGTTCATCAATGAAAAAATGGTAGAAAGGAGTTTTTGGATTGATTCGAGATTATTATCATTTATGCTGCAGATACAGGGGAAGATCCGTTGAAATTCGCGATCGGTTTGGCAGAATTCATCGCGGAATCATTGATCGAGTCACTCCATCGCATGTGTATATACGGCCAATAAGAGCGCGGGGACCGAGAAGTTTTGGCGGATTCGGATTCGGGTTTTTTGGATTCGGTGCTGCAGCGTTTGCGATTGCCATTGGAGCGATTGTCGCCTTGAGCCTCATTCCTTTTTGGTTTTTTTGGTGAAATTAATAGAGATCCCAAGCTTAGCTTTGGGATCTTTTTGTTTTTCATTTTTCGATTTTCATCACATTGGCTGTTCCGGTTAGCACGACTTCTCTTTGTTGATTGGTCACTTCTGTTTTTAACGTAATGATTTTTTTATCGTCGCGTTTTTGAATAACCGTTGCGGTAATCGTTAATGTATCACCAATTTTGACAGGTTTTTTGAACTGAATGTGCTGCGACAAATAGATGGTATCTTTGCCGGGAAGCTTTGTGCCTAAAATGGTTGAGATGTAGCTTGCGACAAGCATCCCGTGTGCAATTCTTCCTTGAAACTGCGTTGTTTTTGCGTATTTGTCATCAACGTGAATGGGATTGACATCTCCTGTTAATTTCGCAAATTGAATTAGATCTTCATCTGTAATCGTTTTCGTGATCGATCCTGAGTCACCAATACGAATGGTCTCATATGGAAGAGAGGAAACAAGCGTCGATTGGTAAGCCAAGGAATCTAACTCAGAATCGATGGGCTGAAAAAAAGCGATTCCAGCCACTTCCTTTGAACGTCTTTCATTTCATTTACATACGCATGGATTTGTTTTTCGATATCCTCTCGCTGTTTCTTTAATTTTTCGGCAATGGCTTCCGTTTGTTGTTGAAGCAATTCATTGGCTTTGTTTGGCATCATCGAAAGCTTTTGGAGTTGCTCATTCACTTTTTGCCATTGTTGCAAAACAGGTTCGAGCGAAGGAGAGTCTAAGTTTGCGTTTATTGGATGAAACGGCTGTAGCGCGGCATTCCACTGCTCAAATAGTTGTGATTTCATCACATTCTCCATTTGTTTGCTGAAAGCGAAAAAGGCATTTAGATTGTTTTCGAAAGGACTCCACAATACGTCAACGATTTGTTTACTTTTTTCCGTCATGATCGTTCCCCCTTTGAATATTCGTTTTCATTAGACGGTGACACAAACATTTTTTTATACAACGAAAAAAATGTCTCCAGCATGTGCTGATAAAGTTCTAGTGATGCGGCCCATGATTGTAAATACGCTTCACCTGCCTCTGTTAATGAATAAATTCGTCTGGCTGGTCCTTCTGACGATGTGTCCCACTGCGAAGAAATTAAATGGTCTTTTTCCAATTGGCGCAATATGCGATAAATGTTTCCGCGGTCGATGGAGTGAAATCCTAGTTTGATGAGTTGTTCAATTAATTGATAGCCGTGGAGATTGAAGTCGCGCAACTGGAGGAGCAAAAATGGAACGACAAATTGCTTTGGAGCACCGGGAAAGTTTTGTTCTGGAGAAGATGAGGAACGTTTTTTCATGTGCTCACCTCAATGAATCTTACTGTTAAGTGTAATTTACACTTATATGGTTTATTTGTCAATTCTTTTCATGGTAAAAAAATCCTGTTATTTTGTCTAAATAGCTCGAAATGGTATATTCCTTTTCTTTTTTTCTATACATGATAGGGGAATAAGAAAAGGAAAGGGGTATCGATCATGGAGAAAACGTTTGATCCATTTTTATTGTGGAAGGAAACGTATGAACAAACAGAAAAGTATTTTGGCAATGTTCTTGATGATGCAATGAAGCGCGAGCAGTTTTCGCAATGGATGGGAACCGTTTTAAATTTTAATTTACAACTGCAGTCGCTTATGAAAGAAGGGGCGGAGCGCTATTTAGCGCAAGTCAATGTTCCATCGAAAGAAGATATTGCCAATGTCGCTGCGCTTGTTGTCAATGTGGAAGAAAAATTAGAAACCTTGGAAGAGATGAGAGAAGAAATAAAAAGGGTCGAAGCAAAACTCGATGAGCTTTTTCGGTTGTTTGAGAAAAAGCAAGAAGAATAACTTGTCCTTTCGCGGCATATAGTGATTCCGTCATATCTATTTTCGTAGTTAGGGGGATTTTTTATGGTAGAGTTAAAAGGAAAAGTGGCGATTGTAACGGGCGGAGGAAAGGGAATTGGCGCAACGATTGCCAAACAATTAGCTGAAAACGGTGTGAAAGTAGTAATTAACTACAATCGGAGTAGTGAGGCGGCTAAAAAGGTCGTTCAATCCATTCATGAATGCGGCGGCGAGGCCATCGCTGTACAAGCAGACGTATCGGTTTTGGAAGAAGCAAAAAAATTGGTAGAAATCGCAATGGAAAAATACGAGAAACTTGATATTTTAGTGAATAACGCAGGCATTACGCGCGATCGTACGTTCAAAAAACTTTCGGAAGAAGATTGGCATAAGGTGATTGATATTAATTTAAATAGTGTGTACAACATGACCGCAGCCGCCTTGCCGCACATTATGCAATCGGAGGCAGGAAGAATTATTAACATTTCATCGATTATTGGCCAAGCAGGGGGATTCGGTCAAACAAACTACGCAGCAGCAAAGGCAGGAATGATCGGCTTTACAAAGTCGTTAGCGCTTGAATTGGCGAAAACAGGCGTCACCGTCAATGCAATTTGCCCAGGGTTTATTGAAACGGATATGCTTGCAGAAGTGCCAGAGCAAATTAAAGAACAAATTAAGGCAAAAATTCCGATGCGGAGATTTGGTCATGCGGATGAAATTGCGCGCGGAGTATTATTTTTATGCCGCGATGGAGAGTACATGACTGGTCAACAGTTAAACATGAACGGCGGTTTATATATGTAAATACATAAAGGGAGAGAGCTGAAATGATCGCTGCGTATAAAAAGTGGCAACGCGTTGTCGAAGTTGTTGCGACCGAAGCGGAACCGGAAGTAGGGTTAACGCCAAAAGAAGTGATTTGGCGAAAAAATAAAGCGAAGCTATATCGCTACATTCCTGTCAAAGAAACAACGCATCGCGTACCGATTTTAATGATCTACGCGTTAATTAATAAACCATATATTCTCGATTTAACTCCAAAAAATAGTTTAGTTGAACATTTAGTAGAGAACGGATTTGATGTATATTTGCTTGACTGGGGAACGCCAGGGCTTGAGGATCGTCATATGAAGCTTGATCATTACGTTTTAGACTACATTCCAAAAGCGATCAAAAAAGTGCTTGACGTATCCAAAGCATCTGAAATCTCGCTGCTCGGATATTGCATGGGCGGAACGATGACGGCGATGTTTGCTGCGTTGCATGATGATTGGCCGATTCGCAATTTAATCTTTTTAACAAGCCCGTTTGATTTTTCGGATACAGGGCTGTACGGCGCTTTTTTAGATGAGCGTTATTTCAACTTAGATAAAGCGGTCGATACGCTTGGAAACATCCCTCCTGAGATGATTGATTTTGGCAATAAAATGCTCAAACCCATTACCAATTTTTACGGACCATATATGACATTGTTGGACCGTTCGGAAAATGAACAGTTTGTGAAGAGTTGGAAATTGATGCAAAAATGGGTGTCGGATGGGGTTCCGTTTCCAGGTGAAGCGTATCGGCAATGGATTCGTGAATTTTATCAAAAAAATAAGTTAATTAAAGGGGAGTTAACCGTTCGCGGTCGACGCGTTCAGTTAGAAAAGATCAAGGCGAATGTGTTAAACATCGCGGCTTCGCGCGATCATATCGCAACGCCGAAACAAGTGGAAGCGTTAATGAATGTTATTGCAAGCGAAGATAAAGAGTACGTTCTTATGGAGACGGGGCACGTTTCGGTCGTTTTTGGACCGAAAGCGGTCAAAGAAACGTATCCGACCGTTGCGGCTTGGTTGGCGAAAAGGTCGAATTAGCGAAAAAAAACAGGCGAGTTAGCCTGTTTTTTTTTGGCGAGTTAGCCTGTTTTTTTTTGGCGAGTTAGCCTGTTTTTTTCTGTATCTGGTTGTTTGTTTGTTGTTGACTTGCCTTTACGGCTTCAAGTAAAAAGTCAACGATATGAACAGCCCGAACGTGTTCGCTTAATCCTTCTCGTTCGATTCCAAGTTTCATTTGCAATAGACAACCCGGATTGGCGGTGACAATCGTGGTTGCTTTTGTTTTCTTGACTTGTTCCATTTTATAGTCAAGAATTTGCATCGACATATCTGGTTGAACGATGTTATAAATCCCTGCCGAACCACAACAGCGATCGGCATCTTTCATTTCGCGAAATTCAACGCCTTCAATCGATTGTAAAAGCAAGCGAGGTTCATGAGCTGTTTTCATGACGTTGCGTAAATGGCACGAATCTTGGTACGTGACAATTTGTTCAGGCAGGCTCAATCCTTTTTTATGAAACTCCATTTCTACTAAAATCGCCGAAATATCTTTAATTTTTGCGGTAAATGCTTTTGCTCGCTCAGCCCAATGCGGATCGTCTTTCAATAAGTGATCATACTCGATTAAAAACGCGCCGCACCCGCCCGCATTCGTAATGATATAATCAACATTTAATTGTTCAAACGCTTCAATGTTTCGTTTCGCTAATTCTTTTGCATCGTTTTTCTCGCCGCTATGGCCGTGCAGCGCCCCGCAGCATGTTTGCCCAGGAGGAATGACAATTTCACAGCCAGCGAGCTGCAGCAACTTCATTGTCGCATCGTTTGTTTCCATAAACATCGTGTCCATTAAACAGCCGGTAAAGAAAGCGACGCGCCGTTTTTTTGTTCCTTCTGGCGCTAGATGTTGAGGACGATCGTTCATTTCTTTCCATGTCGGAACGTTTGGCAGCACTTTTTCCATTGTCGCAAGGTGCTTTGGCAATATGTTTAATATGCCCAAACGACGCACGAGCGATTGCAGTCCAGAGCGCTGATAAAAACCAAGGAGCGCCGTTAACATACGCATGCGGTTTTGATGTGGAAACAGCCCGTTAAAAACCATTTTACGAATGATACGAACAAAAAGAGGGTGTTTTTTATTTTGTGCAATAATATCGCGCGCTTCTTCAAGCAAGTGACCGTATCGAACACCAGATGGACAAACCGGTTCGCATGCGCGGCAGCCGAGGCACATGTTAAGCGATCGCTCGACATCTTCATCTGGTTCGATTAATCCATCGACAACGGCTTTCATGAGCGCAATGCGTCCGCGCGGTGAATGAGATTCTTGAAACCCCGATTCGATGTACGTCGGGCAAGTTGGCAAACAAAAGCCGCAGCGCATACAGTTCAGCAGTTCATCCTCGTTCATTCGTTCTTGGAATTGTTGTTGAATTTTCTCGCGCTCTTTTACTGTTGTCATCTTGTCACCACCACTCGCTTTCGTGTGCTTTTTGCAAACACTTTACCCGGGTTCATGATATTGTTTGGATCCAACGCTTGTTTAATCGCTTTCATTGCGGCGATTCCTTCCGCTCCCAGCTTCCACTCTAAGTATGGGGCTTTCATCACTCCAACGCCGTGTTCTCCTGTAATCGTTCCTCCTAATTCGATCGCTTTGGCGAAAATTTCTTCAAACGCTTTTTCCACTCGTTCCAGTTCATCGCGGTCGCGAGCATCCGTCGGACAAGTTGGATGGAGGTTTCCGTCTCCTGCGTGGCCGAATGTACAAATTTTTACGTTATACTTTTGCGCAATTTCGTTAATCGCTTTCACCATTTTGGCGATTTCTGAACGCGGAACGGTCGCATCTTCTAAAATGGTCGTCGGTTTTAAACGGGCTAACGCAGAAAGAGCAGAACGTCTTGCCGTGCGCAAAGCGTTTGCTTCTTCTTCTGAACGGGCGACTTGTACGGAAATGGCTTGTTGTTCGCGACAAATTTGTTCCATTTTCTTCATATCGCGTTCAACGACTTCTTTTGGCCCGTCTTGTTCGATTAACAGAACCGCTTTGACGTCCGTTGGCAAGCCAATTTGCGCATATGCTTCAACGACTTCAAGCGTCGGTTGATCGAGAAATTCAAGCGTGGCCGGAATAATTTTGTTCGCGATAATGGCCGAAACGGAACGAGCTGCCGCTTCTAAATCTTCGTATAAGGCCAACATTGTTTTTTTCGTTTCGGGCATCGGAATAAGTTTTAATGTGGCTTCTGTAATGATGCCAAGCGTTCCTTCAGATCCAACGAATAAGCGCGTTAAGTCGTAGCCAGCGACGTCTTTCGCCAGTTTTCCTCCTGTGCGAATAATATCCCCGTTTGCGAGCACGACTTCTAATCCCATGACGTAATCGCGGGTTACGCCGTATTTTAAGCCGCGCAGTCCGCCTGAATTTTCATTAATGTTTCCGCCGATCGTTGAAATTTTCATCGAGCTTGGATCAGGGGGATAGAACAGTCCCTTTTCTTCAACAGCTTGAATCAGATCAAGCGTAATCACACCCGGCTGGACAGTGACCGTTAAGTTTTCTTCGTCAATTTCTAAAATTTTGTTCATATGTTTGAAGATGAGCACGATGCCCCCTTCAATCGGGCAGGTGCCTGCACAAAGATTCGTTCCTGAACCGCGCGGAACGATTGGAATGCGGTATTCATTGCAAATTTTTACAATCTCTGAAACTTCTTTTGTATTGCGCGGAGCAATGACAGCGTCAGGAAGAGATTGAAACTGTGGTGTGGCATCATATGAATAAGCGAGACGTCCAGCTTTTGAGTCATCGTAATTTTCGGGACCAACAATTTGAATCAATTTTTGTTTGATTTCGTTTGAAATCATGCCGTTCACCCTCTCTGTAATCAATTGCTTTATTTGTAATGTAAGAATAAAAAAAAAGCAGGGAAACCCGCTATGTATAAAAATATAAAATTAAAACGTTTTCAATCTATTTTTTTGTGTTTTCATCTAAAAAACGAACCGCTAAATAAAGCGTCACTAAGTCTTCTGTTTGTTTCATATTCAAATTCGTTAATTCTTGTATTTTTTTTAGTCGGTAGTGAAGCGTATTAATATGAATATGTAGCGCTTGGGCGGTTCGCTTTAAAGATAAATGATGCTCAAAAAATGTGCGTAGCGTGTCCAACAACTCTTGTTCGTTAAAAAGCGGTTCGATCGTTCGTTTTATAAATTCTTCACGCGTTGGCAACGAAATTTCTTCTAGGCACATTTCTAATCGTAAATCTTCATCAAATATGATCGCATTTGTCTGTTTGGCGACGTGCAGTGCACGCTCCGCTTGTTTGTAGGAAAGATGAACGTTTTTCGCAGAAACGATTTTTCCAACGCCGAAAGAGAAGGGGATGCCATATTTTTCGCTAAGCGCATGTTGCAAATGTTTTATTTTTGTTGCGATCCGTTCTTTTTCATGAATGTGAGCGGTTTGCAAAATAAGAAAGCGGTCGTTCCCCCAGCGAACAATCACATCCCCTTGTTCGTTCCACGCTTTTTTCACATATTTCCATATATCGATTTGCAGCGATGCATTTTTGCTAAAAAATGCACCGACGATGACGCGCCTTGGGAGATGAAGGTCGATGCCGAATAGCTGTGCCCTTTCATAAAAAACGGTTGACCACTCGCGCCGTTGCACCCAGTCGAATACGAACGCTTCAAGCGCTCGCGACTCGAGTTCTAACTGCTCCGTGTAATAGCTCTCTTGAATAAGCAATTCGGTCATTTTCTTCAATAGCTCGCCATATTGTGAAACTTTTTTTGGATCCCCGGTAATGCCGATGACGCCGATGACGTCACCATGGAAAAAGATTGGCAAATTAATACCTGCTTTCACACCTTTCAATCGGCTCTCATCTTCTTTTGTAATGATCCGTTTCTTTTTTTCTTGGCATACGAGAAAGGCGCCTTCATGAAAATTCCCTAATCTTTCCAAATCAGTGCTGGCGATAATGATTCCGTTTGTATCGACGATAATAATATCTTCATCAAGCAAACGCCGCACTTCTGATACAATCTTTTTCGCTAAATGGGGCAATAGCACACGGATCACCTCTTAAAAAAGCCATCGATTATTGGGCATTATATGTTAAAACGTGCAAACGATTGCTTTAATTGCTCTGCTGTGTTAGCAAGTTCCTCGGAAGAAGCGAGCAATTCTTGCATCGTCGCGTTTTGCTCTTCTGTTGTTGCGGCAATTTGTTCAATATTTTGTGCGGATGTAGCAGAAATATCGATAATTTGATCGGCCGCCTCGGTCATTGTTTTCATTTTTTCATTCACATTTAAAATAGCTTGACAAACCATTCGGCTTTGCTCTTTTACATCCATAATGGATGAGTATAAATTTTTGAAAATGTGCCCAACTTGTGAAACGAGAACATTTCCGTTTTTAAAGGATTCACTGCTCTCGTTCATCACGTTGACCGCGTTTGCTGTTTGCGTCTGTGATACTTCGAGAATCGAGCGAATATTTCCAGCAGCGGCTGCTGTTTGTTCGGCTAGTTTACGCACTTCTCCTGCGACGACGCCGAATCCTTTCCCATGTTCACCTGCGCGTGCCGCTTCGATGGCCGCGTTTAAAGCAAGCAAATTTGTTTGGTCCGAAATGTCGGTGATGAACCCAACGATTTTGTTAATTTCCTTCGATTTTTCATTCAATGTTTGAATGACGGTAGATAGACGATCGATTTGATCATTAATGAGACGCATTTGTTCGATGGTTTGTTCAACAAATTGCGCTCCTTGTTGAACTTGTTCGGTCGTGTTTGTCGTGAGTTGTACCGTTTCTTCCATGCGCATCATGACAGTCGTTAGCTCATCTGAAATCGCATGAACCGATTCATTTGTTTTTTGAGACATCGTTACTTGTTCTTCTGCACCTGCTGAAACTTGTAAAATGGCTTGTGTAATTTGTTCGTTTGCTTCTGTTGTTGTTTCTGCATTCATGCGTAACGTCTGTGACATTTCATTGACATGTTCCGCTGATTTTTGAATTTGTTCAATCGATTGTTGCAAATGATCAGCTAACTCATTCATCGCTAACGCAATTTGTCCGATTTCATCGTTTTTCGTATAGCTCATTCGCTTCGCGCGCAAGTTTCCGCTCGCTAATTCTTTGCATAAATGAACGGCTTCACGCAAGTTGCGGCTAATTTTTTTGCTCACGGCTATGAGTGAGACGATCGATAGTAAAATGGCAGCGATGATCGTTATAATCATCATCAACATATTTTGTTTTGTTTTTTGATCCATTTCGCTGACTAGTTTATGTCGTTCTTCGGTCACAAGTTTTTTTAACAGATCCAGCTTTTCAATACTCATATCGCGAATGGTCGCTGCTTTGTTTTGCAAGCTAATTTGCTGAAAAACATCAATTTGCTCACCGCGATTGCGATAGGCGAATACAGTCGGTTGGATTTCACCGGAAAACAGTTTATTTAACTGTTCATCCATTAGCAGCGTCGCTTTATAAATGGTTTTAGCTTCGTCTGATTTCATATGCGGCTTCAATTGTTTCATGTTGTCATGAAACAACGTGGACTGTTGTTCATATTGTTGGAATGTTTCTTGTTTTGGGTTTGTAATATAGTCGGTAATGGTAATATATTTTTGTTTAAAAAGCGAGGCAATTTCTGTTATTAAAATCGATTGATCACTTTTTTGTTCGACTTGTTTCACAACTCCCATTAAGTTGTTGACAAGCAAGGCGACAAAAATGAAAACGCTAACAAAAAGGGTTGTTGTAAAAATGAAAACGATACCATATTTTTGGCCAATCGACATCGCTCTTCCTTTTCTCATCCGAGAGCCCCCCTCACTGTTTTAAGTAAAATTATAGCATGATATGTAAAAAGTGGCGATACGATTTGCTGAAAAAGTTTTTTGGACGATTGTTCAAAAAACAGCCAAAAAATGTCACGTTTTTTGTTGCAATCGTTTTCATTATACGTTAAAATGCAATCAGAAAGAATCCGAAACGTTTTGGAGGAAGAAGAAGTGACAACAATTAAAGATATTGCGAAGGTAGCTGGAGTTTCTGTTACAACGGTATCGCGAGCATTAAATGGTTACCCTGATGTCAGTGAAAAAACGCGCCAAAAAATTATCGAAATCGCTAAGCAACTCAATTATAGTCCGAATACGCTAGCGCGCAGTCTTGTCATGAACAAATCCAAAACGATCGGATTGCTTGTATCTGGAATGAATCATTCAGCGATAAAAGATAATTTTACGTTTGAGGTGCTGACGGGAATTAACGATTATATCGCCAAAACAGACTACGATTTAATTTTATTCAGTACAAATTCGACAAAACAAAGAGAGAAGACGTATTCCCAGCTTTGCCGGGAACGAAGAGTCGATGGCGTCATTCTTCAAGGCATTAAGACGGACGATCCGTATTTAACAGAGGTAGTGGAAAGCGATATTCCTTGCGTTTTAATTGATATTCCGATTCAATCGGACAAAGTTGGCTATGTAACGACCGATAATGTGTTGGGGGCGAAAAAAGCAGTCCAACATTTAATCGAGTTAGGGCATGAAAACATTGCCATGATGAATGGGCATGACTATGCGTTCGTAAGCAAACAAAGGCTTGAAGGCTTTCGCCAAGCGATGGAAGAAGCGAATGTAGCGATCAACGATGATTGGATTGTAAACGGCGAATTTTCTGAAGAAGTGGCGGAGAAAAAAGCGCTTGAGCTTTTTAGTAAACATCGTGAAATCACGGCTATTTTTTGCGCCAGCGATTTGATGGCGCTAGGCGTGGTGAAAGCGCTCAAACAAATGGGGCTCAGTGTGCCGGATGATGTTTCCGTCGTCGGTTATGATGATATTTTGTTAGCTTCATATGTTTCTCCATCATTGACAACGATTGCGCAAAATAGATTTCAAATGGGCTATGAAGCCGCAAGCATGTTAGTCGAAATGCTTGAAGGAAAAGAAGCGAAAGTCGTCATGCTTCGAACGCAATTAATTGTTCGCGAATCGACAAAAAAGAATCAATTGCTAAAGGGACGAATGTAGTCCCTTTTTAAAAACAACTTTTCCGAAACGTTTCGGTTTTTGATTTTTTAGTAAATTAATAGAAAGGAAGTTTGCGATGCTAAGGTACGACTTAGGGACGGGAGAATATAAAAACTGGATTGTTTCTGAAGTGGAATTTAATCCGCATCACCTTGGAAAATGCGAATCGATTATGGCGCTTGGAAATGGTTATATGGGGCTTCGTTCGTCAACAGAAGAGTCTTACTTAGGTCAAGTGCGCAACTTGTTTATTGCTGGGACATTTAATCAGTTTGATGAATATGAAGTAACCGAATTGCCCAATGCTGCTGACGTTGTTGAGTTAGACATTTGGATCAACGGTGAAAAATTTTCGTTAGAAAAAGGAAAAATCATTCACTATCGCCGCGATTTAAATGTAAAAACGGCAGAATTAATTCGTCATGTTATTTGGGAAAATCGCCGTGGTGAGCAATTCGAGTTTTTATTTAGACGATTTGTATCGCTAAAAAACTTGCATTTAATCGGAATGAAAATGGAAGTGACAGCGCTCAATAGCGATGCGGAAATTAAAATCGGTTCAGGCATTAACGGACAGATGACAAACACAGGAGTGCAGCATTTCCATGAAGGAGAAAAGCGCATTTTTGATAAAAAATATTTGCAACTGCTTCAAAAAACAACGGAATCAAAAATTGATTTTGTCTTTAACACAACACATCGCTATGCGATTGATGGCGAGGAAATAGAAAAAGATCCGCGTATGGTGATGGGTCGCCGCAAAGTGTTTATTGAAACAACATTCCAATTGCAAAAAGGGCAAAAGTTGACGTTTGAAAAAATTTCAAACGTTTATACAAGCCGCGATAAAGAATACGATCATGAAAACTATAGCCTTGAACAATTACGCGAAGATTCGTTGAACAACCTAAAAGAAGAAGCGAAAAAAGGGTACGATCAACTGTTTGCCGAAAACGTTTCGGAATGGGCAAAACGTTGGAAAGAGATGGAGATTACCATTGAAAGTGAAAACGATTTCGATCAATTAGCGATTCGTTTTGCACACTATCATCTTATCATCATGACGCCTGCCCATGATAACCGTTTCGGTGTTGCAGCAAAAGGATTAACAGGAGAAGGATACAAAGGACATTCTTTCTGGGATACGGAGATTTTCATTCTTCCGTTCTTTACATACACGTTCCCGAAAGTGGCGCGCAGCTTGCTTGAATATCGCTATAACACCATTGAAGGGGCAAGAAGAAAAGCGCGGGCAAACGGATACGAAGGAGCGATGTATCCGTGGGAGTCGGCTTTCACTGGTGACGAAGTGACACCTGAATGGGGTGCGGTCGATATCGTTACAGGAAAGGCGACAAAAATTTGGTGTGGATTTATTGAACAACATATTACGAGCGATATCGCTTATGCCGTATGGCAATATTACCAAGTCACTGGCGATCAAGATTTTATGGATCGCTACGGGTACGAAATGCTATTTGATACAGCGACGTTCTGGGCGAGTCGCCTTGAATGGAATGAGGAAAAGCAAGAATACCACATTAATGATGTCATCGGTCCAGATGAGTATAAAGAACATGTCAACAATAATGCATTTACAAACTATATGGCGCATTGGAACATTCAAACAGCGATTCGCTACTATGAAGAGTTAAAACAACATCGGCCAGAAATTTTAGAAAAGCTAAACGAGAAATTAAATCTCGATGATGCATACAAAAAGTGGACAGAAAAAGTCGATAAAATTTACTTGCCGCAACCGCGCGAAGAAGATTTAGTCATTCCGCAAGATGACACATATTTAACAAAACAAATTATCGATTTAACGAAATATAAAAATCAAACGCAAGTCGGCACGATCTTTGAAGACTACAACATGGAGCAAGTCAACAATATTCAAGTTTCTAAGCAAGCGGACGTTATGGTGTTGTTCTACTTGCTTGAAAATAAATTCTCGCAAGAAGTGAAGCGAGCCAACTGGAATTATTATGAGCCAAAAACATTGCACGACTCTTCATTAAGCTTGTCAACACACTGCATTTTGGCAAGCGATATGGATGATCGCGAATTAGCGTATGAATTATTTGAGCGCGCTGCTCGCATCGACTTAGGCCCAAATATGAAATCATCTGATCATGGCATGCATACAGCTTCCATTGGCGGAATATGGCAATCTGTCGTGTGCGGTTTTGGCGGCGTGCGCATGTTAGATGGCAAGCTGCGCATCAATCCAAAATTGCCAAAACAGTGGAAAAAGTTAGTGTTCCCGATTTATTGGCGCGGCGATCGTCTTGAAGTGACGGTCACTCATGAAACACTTCACGTTAAAAAAGTAACAAACGAAAACGAAAAAGTTGTGTTTGAAGTGTTTGGCACCATCCACGAAGTAAGCGATGAAAAAACGATTCCATTAACATAAAGAGAGGGTTTTTATAGACATGACGAAAAAGATTAGCGCGTTCATTTTCGACTTAGATGGCGTCATCACCGATACGGCAGAGTATCACTATTTAGCCTGGAAACAGCTCGCGGAGGAGCTGGGCATCTTTTTCGACCGCGAGTTTAATGAACAGTTAAAAGGTGTCAGCCGCATGGAATCATTAGAGCGAATTTTAGCGTTCGGCAATCAAGCCGAACGCTATACGAAAGAAGAGAAAGAGGCGCTGGCTGCAAAGAAAAATGAACACTACAAACAGCTTATTGAGAAGATTACGCCAAATGATTTGCTTCCGGGAATTGCGGAGCTGTTAGAAGATTTGAAGAAGCGAGGAATTAAAATCGGGCTGGCTTCAGCGAGCAAAAACGCTTTTGCGGTCATTGAGCGCCTGCAAATCGGCGGTTACTTTGACACGATTGTCGATGCAGCCAACATTCAACATAGCAAACCGCATCCTGAAATTTTCCTGACAGCTGCCCAGCAACTCGGTGTACCATGCGTTGAATGTGTAGGCGTTGAGGATGCGGAAGCAGGCATTCAAGCCATTAAGGCCGCGAACATGTTCGCGGTTGGTGTCGGCACAAAAGAGGCGATGAAAGATGCTGATTACATCGTTGAGAGCACAGCCGACTTAAATTACGAAAGCATTCTTAAAGCCTTTCAACAAAAATAGCGAGATGAAGGGGATCTCCCCCTTCCTATAGATTTCACAAAAAAAGAAAGGGGTTTTACAGGATGAATAAGAAAAAATGGTTGGCAACTGTTGGTGTTTCGACTATGCTTTTTGGAAGCGTTTTAACTGGATGCAGCGGTGGAGAAAAAGCAGCCGAAAAAGAAGGCGACAAACAAGCTGCTGATGAAAAAGTTGAAGTTACGTTAGCCGGTTGGGGCGGCAACCCAGTGGAGCAAAAATTGCTTAAACAAACGTTGGATGAGTTTGAGAAAAAATATCCGAACATTAAAGTGAAGTATGAAGTCATTTCGGAACAATACATGGATGTGATTAAAACTCGTTTAATTGGCGGCGAAGGTCCAGATGTCTTTTATCTTGATGCGTTTGAAGCTCCTGCTCTAATTGAAACAGGCGTATTAGAGCCGCTTGATCAATATGTAACAGATGATTTTGATATCAATGATTTTGAAAAGCCTTTACTTGATGCATTCAAAGGAGAAGACGGCAAAATTTACGGATTCCCGAAAGACTACTCAACACTTGCATTATTTTACAACAAAAAAATGTTTGAAGAAGCGGGATTAGAAGTTCCGAAAACATGGGATGAGCTTCGCGAAGCAGCGAAAAAGTTAACAAAAGGAACAGAAGTGTACGGTTTCGGTGTCGCTCCAGAATTGGCGCGTCTTTACTACATTGCTGAATCAAAAGGAGGCAAAGTTGTAACGGATAATAAAGCAAGCTTTGCGGATCCGAAAGTAGTTGAGGCGTTACAGCCGATCGTGGATATGCACTTGAAAGATAAATCAGCAGCGCAACCGAGCGAAGTTGGCGCTAGCTGGGGCGGTGAGATGTTCGGCCAAGGAAAAGCGGCGATGGTGATTGAAGGAAACTGGGCGATTAATTTCTTACAAGAAACATTCCCGAATATCGAATTTGGTACAGCTGAAATGCCAACGATTAACGGTCAAAAAAGAACGATGGCGTATACCGTTGCTTATGTCATGAACGCATCATCTAAGAATAAAGAGGCGGCGTGGAAATTGATTTCGTTCTTAACTGGTAAAGAAGGAATGAAAATCTGGACAAGCAAAGGATATACATTGCCAACACGCAAGTCTGTTGCGGCTGAATTAGGTTATGACAAAGACGAACTTCGTAAAGTGTTTGTTGCAGGTGCAGAGTACGCAACCGTATGGCAAAACGGAACGAACTTGCCGATTATTATGAATAACTTTAACAACCAATTCGTGAGCGCGTTTTTAGGTGAACGTCCATTAGCGGAAGCATTAAAAGAAGCACAAGAAACAGCCAATAAAGAAATTGAGGCGAAATAATGGCGGGAGGAGATGCTTCTCCTCCCTCCCCAATCTTTGCTGTTCACTTCTTTCTAGTGAAGTGGTTTGGACGCTTCACTAGAAAGAGGAGAATAGCGATATTCTCTTCATTATGCAAGGGAGATGAAAAGCATGAGAAAAGTGTTTTCGAAAAAAGCGTTGCGAGAAGCTGGTTCAGGTTATTTATTAATGTCCCCGGCTTTGTTCGTTCTTCTTCTATTTATTATTGGTCCGATTTTGTTTGCGATTTATCTCGCTTTTCATAAAGTGCAATTTTTAGGGACGACGAGCTTTGAGTTTGTTGGACTTGATAACTTTAAGCGTATGCTTGATGATACTCGGGCGAAAATTGCGCTTTGGAATACTGTCAAATATGTGGCCATTGTCGTTCCAGCGCAAACGATTTTAGCGCTTGTGTTAGCGGCAACATTAAATGCTGGATTGAAAGGGCAAAAGTTTTTCCGCATCGTTTACTTCTTGCCGACATTAACTTCATCTGCGGTGTTAACGCTTATTTTTATGTGGATGTACAACCAAAACGGACTCATTAACCATGTGCTCAAATTTTTTGGTTTACCCACCTATAACTGGTTAGGAGATCCTTCCGTTGCGTTAAATGCGATCATGATTATGAATATTTGGTCGACGGCTCCATATTTTATGGTTATCTATTTGGCAGCGCTGCAAGATATTCCTGATTCGCTTTACGAAGCAGCGGAATTAGATGGGGCAAATGCATGGCAAAAGTTTTGGTATATTACGGTGCCAAATTTAAAACCGGTCACTTCATTTGTTGTCATTATGGGTCTAATCGGTACGTTCCAATTGTTTGACCAGTCTTACATTTTCTCACAGGGTTCAGGCGGACCGAACAACTCGACATTAACAGTTGTGCTTCTTATTTATCAATACGCCTTTAAGTCATTAGGTACAATGGGGTATGCGGCAGCATTAGCGTTCGCGCTTGCGATTATCATTTTAATTGCGACGATTCTACAACGGAAATTTTCAAAAGAAGAGTCGCTGTACTAAGGAGGGGGACGGCCAATGAAAAAGAAAATAGGCTTCGGAAAAGCGCTTTTGTACACCATTCTCGTCTTATATGCGATCATTACGCTCATTCCGTTTTTATGGGCGTTATCGTCTTCGTTTAAAACGTTAGAGGAAATTGTAAGCGGATCGATCAACTTTATTCCGAAAAACTTTACGCTTGATAACTATAAACAAATTTTCGTGGAACAGGCGTTGTTTCCACGCTGGTTGTTAAACAGCGTGTTTATTGCGGTGACCGTGACGGCGCTCAACTTAATTTTTAACTCAATGGCTGGCTATGCGCTTGCTCGTCTTCGGTTCCCGGGAAAGAATACGTTATTTATGATTATTTTGGCGGTTTTAATGATTCCTGCGCAAGTAACGATGATTCCAAACTATTTAATTTTGAAACAGCTCGGCTGGCTAAATACTTATCAAGGAATGATTGTTCCAGCGATGATTAACGCAACGTTTATTTTTATGATGCGCCAATTTTTCATTAACTTCCCGAAAGAATTAGAGGAAGCGGCGGCGTTGGACGGATTAAGCCGCATCGGGACGTTTTTCCGCATTGTGTTGCCGCTCGCTCGACCAGCATTAGCGGCGCAAGCGATTTTCGTTTTTATGGGTTCATGGAACGACTTTATGCGTCCGCTGATCATTTTATCGGATCCGCAACTATTTACGCTTCCGCTCGGTTTAAACTCGTTTAAAGGTCAATACATTAGCTACTGGAACTACATTATGGCGGCATCCATGGTATTTACATTGCCTGTTCTCGTGATTTACGCCTTTTTCAACCGCTATTTCATTAAAGGAATTTCGTTTACAGGTGGAAAATAAAAACAATCCCGTGCGATTTGCGCGGGATTGTTTTTTTAATCGGCATCGTAGCTTGTATCGATGCTCGGGTGCATAAACGGGACGCCTTGTACCCGTTTTTTCTTTTCGAGAAGTTCACGGTTTTCAGCTGTATTCCAACCGATATCGTTTGTCGGATGAACCCATTCATCTCCTGTCATCGTGCTCGGATCGGTTTCATCGCTCCAATGGTTAAGCGGAGAATTTTGGGAGTTATATTTACTATCACCAATGACGACTCCGTAACGATTAACAAATGGCGGCTGCATGCGAATCCCCGTTCCTTTAAAAGATGGGGCATGGATTTGATGAGGTTGGGTTTCATCCAAAATAGGCGACTCCATGTTTTTTTTGTTTTCCAATGCGATCACCTCATCATTAGTTTGACCTTCGGAGCGATTGTTATGAATAAAAATGTTTCGTTTTACTGACATTAAGAAAAACAAGGGGGGGAGAAGATTGAAAAATCGTTCATTTCCTGTTGCTTATTTAGAAAGCAATGCTCTTGAAAAGATTCAGGATTTGGAGAAAAAATTGCGTGAAGAAACAGGCGAAGAAATTGTATTAATCGCATACAAACGTGAGGAGGAATTGAATTGAAACGAAAATTGACACATGATGCGGCGAAAACAAATAATCAAACGCCGACCGAAAGCATGCCAAAAGATGAGTTTGCTGCCCAATATGCAGGGGAAGAAGATATGAGCCGCGGCGCCAATCGCAATTCGCAAAAAGGAAGACAAGGGAAGTAAACGATGAAGAACAAGGAAAAGGGGAAGACTATTCCGATTCCAAGCGATGTTTTAAAAGAAGAATTTGGGCACGAACTTGGCGATTTCAACGCTCAAAAAACGATCGAATTGCTGGAAGAAACGAAAAATAAGAAAGGAAAGACCTAGATGGGAAAAACAACAAGAAAAGTTGCGATCATCGGTACAGGATTAGTTGGTTCAAGCGCGGCCTATTCCATCATCAATCAAGGAATTTGTGAAGAATTATTAATGATCGATATCAACAAGGAACGCGCGATAGGTGAATCCTTAGATTTATCCCATTGCATCGATTTTGTAAATTCAAGAACGAAGGTTCGCGCGGCATCCTACAGCGATTTAGAAGATGTTGATGTCGCGATTATTACTGCTGGTCCGCCGCCAAAACCAGGTCAAACTCGCCTAGATACGCTAGGAATTGGCGCAAAAATTATGGAAGATATCGTTCCACAAATTATGGCGAGCGGTTTTGATGGAATTTTCTTAATCGCTTCCAACCCGGTTGATATTATCACCTATCACGTTTGGAAGCTATCCGGTTTACCAAGACATCGAGTGATCGGAACAGGTACTTCGCTAGATTCTTCAAGATTAAAAACATTTTTATCCGAAATTTTAGATGTCGATCCAAGAAGCATTAGCGGCTACATGATGGGTGAACATGGGGATTCGCAATTTGCAGCTTGGTCTCACACTTACGTAGGCGGAAAGCCGCTTCTAGAAATTTTAGAGGAACGAAAAGAAGAACTTGGTGAAATCGATTTAGATGAAATTGTCGACAAGGTTAGAAAGGTTGGCTTTGAGATCTTAAAACGAAAAGGAACCACTTATTACGGGATCGGAAATGCGTTAGCTTACATTACAAAATCAATTTTCAATGACGACCATAAAATCATTGCCCTCTCTTGCGTGTTGGACGGCGAGTACGGCGAGAGAGAAATTTGCACAGGTGTTCCTGCCGTTATTACTCGCGAAGGAATTAAAGAAATTATCGAGCTTCGCTTAACGGAAGAAGAGCAAGCAAAATTCAAACAATCCAATGCTATATTGCGTCAATACATGGAAAGCATCGGTTACAAACAAGAGATTTTAGTACAATTTTCGCAAAAAAATTCCATCTTTTAGGAATAGGAAGAAGGAGTTTCTTATGAAAGAATATGTAATGCCAAGAATTTTTAAAGCTTCAACAGGTATTGCACAAGGAATTTTTGTCACACTCGGTATTGGTTTGCTTATTAAAAACTTAGGAACAAACTTTGGAATTAGTGCACTTGAACAAATTGGCACGATTTCGATTAGTCTGATGGCACCAGCCATCGGTGCGGGAATTGCCTTAATGCTGGGAGCAAACGCTCTTGTCATCTTCTCGGCGATGATTGCAGCGGCAGTCGGAGCAGGCGCGCTAAGCATTACAGAAGCAGGTGTTCTCATTAAACCAGGTGAACCAATTGGCGCATTGCTAACGGCAACGATTGCCACTTATGTAGGGAAACGAATCAGCGGAAAAACCGTTCTCGATATGATGATTGTTCCGTTGGGAACGATGTTAATCGCTGGATTGGCCGGTTTATGGTTATCACAAATCATTGCCCCTGTTTTAACAACGGTAGGAGGAGCGATTAAATCATCAACTGCAGGTAACCCGCTGCTCTCATCGATCGTTTTAGCTGTCGTTTGGGGATTGTTCTTAATCTCACCAGCATCATCTGTGGCATTAGCGATGGCCTTAGATTTAAGCGGCATTGCCGGTGGAGCAGCTTTGGCAGGATGTGCGGCGCACTTTATCGGATTCTCTCTCATTTCTTGGAAAGAGAATCAACTAGGCGGAATTTTAGCTCAAGGGGTCTGCACTCCTAAAGTGCAATTGCCGAACATTACGAAAAACCCATACATCTTACTGCCAACCGTCGTTGCCAGTGCGGTTGCTGGACCAATCTCCGCGTTAGTGTTCAAAATTGAAGCAGGAAAAGAGATTGCAGGTATGGGATTAAGCTCTTTCGTTGCACCAATACAGCTTTTAACAATATATGATGCTAGATTTATCGTTCCAGCGATGTTGATCACTTATGTCATTGTGCCAGCTGTTATCTCATATGCCATCTACTATATGCTTAAAAAGCTTGGCAAGATTAAAGAAAACGATTTAAGATTACCGATCTAATTATATAAAGAGGCTGACTCAACATCGCTCAAAGGCGATGTTTTGAGTCAGCCTCTTTTAGTGCAGATGTTCGTAAAAAATATGGATGGGCGGTTGCGGTAGCTGGGTCGAAATAAACGATCATCGCTGTTTCGTCTTGACGAATTTCTTTTGTTTCTAAATAGTGCGGCAGATCAAATGGAACGATTTCCATGACGGTATGTTTAAACAAATCTTTTTCATTTAACTGCAAGGACGCAAACGTTTCTCCAAGCGCCTCTGGATGGTCGAGAACGTACGAATAAATTTTTGTGCGCAACGTTTTATCGCTTTTTTCATCCCACCATGGTTTGCGTGGTTTATGCTTTTGATTGCGCAAATAGTCGTATTTCATCAGTCCTTCAATGATTGGAAGCTCTTGTAATGATTGGGTCTGTAAGAATTGATATAAACGTCGGAATAAATCTTCTAACTGATGGCCGATGCGCGCCCAACCTTGTTCATCCCAATACGTTCCAAACTGTTGGAAAAAGTCAAACGGCGTTTCAAAGATGTTCGTCACTAAATATTCAATCGTTTCATCCATGCGATGATCATTCCAATATTTTTCAAGCACATCTTCCACTTGTTTAATGCGAACGATGTCAGAGAAGGAAAGAACGTTGTTGGATAAAATTTCATATGGCGCATGATCCATAAAGACGTAGCCGTATTCTTTTGCGCGTAAGCGAAGTCCTGTTCCGCGCAGCATTTTTAAAAATCCAAGCTGTATTTCTTCAGGGCGAAGAGCGAACACATCATTAAACGTTTTGCGGAATGAAGTGTAATCCTCTTCTGGAAGTCCGGCAATTAAATCGAGATGTTGTACAATTTTACCGCCATTTTTAATCATCGTGACGGTGCGTGTTAACTTTTCAAAGTTTTGTTTGCGCATGACTAGTTTGTTTACTTCATCATTGGTTGATTGAACGCCAATTTCAAAGCGGAATAGCCCTGGAGGCGCTTCTTTATTCAAAAACTCAATCACTTCAGGGCGCATAATATCAGCGGTAATTTCAAATTGAAACACGGTCCCCGGTACATGTTCATCAATTAAAAATTGAAACATCTCCATGGCGTAACTTCGGCTAATATTAAACGTGCGATCAATAAATTTAATATTCTTTGCCCCGTTTTTCATTAAATAACGCAAATCTTCTTTTACTTTTTCCCGATCAAAATAACGAACGCCGACTTCAGTCGAAGAAAGGCAAAACTGACAGTTAAACGGACAGCCACGACTCGTTTCGATATAGGTGATCCGTTTGGAAAGATGCGGAATGTCTTCAGGGAAGCGAAACGGTGACGGCATTTCCGCTAAGTTAACTTTATTTTGCTGTGGGTTGATGATGACGTTTCCGTTTTGGCGAAAGGCAATGCCGTGAACAGATGATACGTCTTTCCCTTTTTGCAATGCGAATAAAAGTTGTTTAAACGTTTCTTCTCCTTCGCCGATGACGATAAAATCAAACTCTGGAACGTTTTCCATCCATTCTTTTACGTCGTACGATACTTCCGGTCCGCCGACGACAACAATTAAATCGGGGCGGATTTTTTTAAGCATTTTAACGATTTTAATCGTTTCTTCAATGTTCCAAATATAGCAGCTAAATCCGATGATATCTGGTTGACGTTGATATAAATCCGTGACAATGTTTAAGGATGGGTCTTTGATCGTATATTCAACGATATCAATTTGAAATTCGGGTTGGGCGTATGCTTTTAAATAACGAATGGCTAAATTCGTATGAATATATTTGGCATTTAACGTTGTACAGATGATCTTCATCGCACGAAATCTCCTTTATGTTCAATCGTTTAAAGCAAATCATAATTATATCATAACCAAATTCAAATGAAAAAGGCTGTCCTTTTCAGACAGCCTTTTTAAGCAAGGTTATATAATCATCTGATGATTAAATCATAATGTAAGCGTAAACATTTTTCGATATCACAATTTAAAAATTTTTCACATTTCTTTTGATGAAAAACATGATATTGTATTTCATTTGTGTCGCAGAAAGTGCTACTATAAAAAAAGATAGCGAATGTTCGAACATTGTTGTTATGGGGTGAAAATGGGTGATTTATAAACAAATTAAACCGAAAAAAATATACGAAGAAGTTGCTGAAGCGATTTTTGAAATGATCAAAACAGGGCAGTTGAAACCTGGAGATAAATTAGACTCCGTTCAACAACTTGCTGAAAATTTCCAAGTTGGGCGCGCGGCTATTCGTGAAGCATTAAGCGCGTTAAGAGCGATGGGGCTCATCGAAATAAAGCAGGGGGAGGGAACTTATGTTCGTGAATTTGATCCAGCGATGCTTTCTTTCCCGATTTCCATTGCGATTTTAATGAAAAAGGAAGATGTTGCTCATTTACTTGAAGTTCGTAAACTATTAGAAGTTGGTGCTTCCGGTGTAGCAGCACGAAAGCGAACAGAGCGAGATTTAAGAGCAATGGAGCATGCTTTGATCCAAATGCGTGAGGCGATTGGTGACGAAGAACTTGGGGAAAAAGCTGACTTTTTATTTCATATGGCGATTGCCGCTGCTTCGCAAAATCCGCTTTTAGTCAGCTTAATGAACAACGTATCCGGCATGATGATGGAAACGATGCGAGAAACAAGGCGAATATGGCTATTTGCGAAACAAGCGACGAGTGAGCAATTGCTTGAAGACCATATTCGAATTTTTGAAGCGATTAAAGCTCAAGACGATGAGTTAGCCCAAGAGCGAATGAAAGAACATTTAGGGCATGTCGAGAATGTGCTTGCTGACTATATTAAGTAAGCGTTTTAAGTAAGCGCTCACAAATGATTAGGCTGTTTTTTTGTGAAAAAACAGCCTAGTTACTATTTTTTGTACTATACTCATCAGATGACCAGTTGACTAATGGAAAATTTCGGGGTAAAGTGATAAAAAAGAAAACGTTTTCTTTGTAGAAAGAGGGGAAATGGGAATGAAAGTGACATTATTTGTAACGTGTCTAGTTGATTTATTTCATACGAACGTTGGGAAGGCAACGGTTGAATTATTGGAACGTTTAGGATGTGAAATTGAGTTTCCAGAAGCGCAAACATGCTGTGGGCAGCCAGCGTACAACAGCGGTTATGTGAAAGAAGCGAAGGAAGCGATGAAACATATGATTCGCACATTCGAACATGCGGAGTATATCGTCACTCCGTCTGGTTCCTGTGCGACGATGTTTAAAGAATATCCGCATATTTTTAAAGGGGATGCAGAGTGGGAAGCGCGAGCAAAAAAGGTAGCGGATAAAACGTATGAATTGACACAATTTATCGTCGATGTACTAAAGGTTGAGGATGTCGGTGCCAAGTTAGAAGGGCGTGCAACGTACCATACATCATGTCATATGACACGTTTGCTTGGTGTAAAAGATGCGCCAATGAAACTATTAAAAAATGTGAAAGGGCTTGAATTTGTTCCGCTTCCAAATGCACAAAATTGCTGTGGATTCGGTGGGACATTTTCAGTGAAAATGGGTCCAATTTCTGAACAAATAGTCGATGAAAAGATTCACCATATTGAAGAAATTGATGTTGATTATTTAATCGGAGCGGATTGTGGCTGTTTAATGAACATCGGCGGACGAATGGAACGAAAAGGAAAACCGATTAAAGTGATGCATATCGCTGAAGTGCTGAACAGCCGATAAGAATCAAAGGGGGAATTTTTCATGGCGATGAAAATTAGTACAGAAGAGTTTAAGGAACGAGTCGAAAAAGGCATTCATAATTCATTTATGCGCGGTGCAGTTGCTGGAGCACAAGATCGATTGCGGACGCGCCGTCTTGAAGCAGCGGCAGAGCTTGGAAATTGGGAAGAGTGGCGCGCACTCGGTGAACAAATTCGCCAACATACGCTGCAACATCTTGATTATTATTTAATGCAGTTAAGCGAAAATGTAGCGAAGCGCGGCGGTCACGTCTTCTTTGCTCAAACAGCCGAAGAAGCAAACGAATATATTCGCGATGTCATTGTTAAAAAGAATGCAAAAAAAATTGTGAAATCAAAGTCGATGGTAACAGAAGAGATTCATATGAATGCGACGTTAGAAGCTGTCGGCTGTGAAGTGATTGAAACCGATCTTGGCGAGTACATTTTACAAGTAGATGACCACGATCCACCTTCCCATATCATTGCGCCAGCGCTTCATAAAAATAAAGAGCAAATCCGCGACGTGTTTAGAGAAAAATTGGGATACACAAAAACCGAGAAGCCGGAAGAACTGGCGCTTCATGCGCGCGAAATGTTGCGCCAAGAATACTTAACAGCTGATGTCGGAATTACGGGCTGTAATTTTGCGATTGCGGAGTCAGGATCGATTACGCTTGTGACGAATGAAGGAAATGCCGATTTAGTGACAGCGCTTCCGAAAACGCAAATTACAGTGATGGGAATGGAACGAATTGTTCCGACATTCGAAGAAATGGAAGTGCTTGTAAGTTTATTAACACGCAGTGCGGTCGGGCAAAAATTGACGAGTTACATTACAGTATTAACGGGTCCAAAAGATGAAGGAGATGTGGATGGACCAGAAGAGTTTCATCTCGTTATTGTCGATAACGGTCGCTCCGCTATTCTTGGAACAGAATTTCAGTCTATTTTACAGTGTATTCGCTGTGCAGCTTGTGTCAGCGTATGTCCGGTGTATCGTCACATTGGCGGTCATTCATACGGCTCGATCTATTCAGGTCCGATTGGAGCGGTATTGTCTCCTCTGTTAGGCGGATATGATGACTACAAAGAGTTGCCGTATGCATCGACATTATGTGCGGCTTGTACGGAAGCATGTCCGGTGAAAATTCCGCTTCATGAATTATTGCTAAAACATCGTCAGACGATTGTCGAACGTGAAGGAAAAGCGCCGATTTCAGAAAAATTGGCGATGAAAGCGTTCGGGCTAGGCGCAGCGTCAGCATCGCTTTATAAACTCGGTTCTAAATTAGCATCAAGTGCGATGAATCCATTTACCGTAAATGAACGCATTTCGAAAGGTCCAGGTCCACTGAAAGCATGGACAGAGATTCGTGAATTCCCGGCTCCAGGAAAAGAGCGTTTTCGCGATTGGTTTAAAAATCGAGAGAAAGGCGGAGATGAGTGATGACCGTCGGAAATATTTATCGTCGTGAAGCATTTTTACAAAATATTGCCCAGCGTCTCGGACGAGATGTATATACAACAGGCGTTGTTCGGCCGATGTGGAAATATGCTCCGCAGCATACCGTTTTTCAGGGTTATAGTCAAGATGAGCTTCTTGAGGAATTGAAAAAGCAATGTTTGCGCATTCATACGACACTAGTGGAAACGACGTGTCATGATTTAGCTGCTACGTTAAAGCGAATCGTGGTTGAGCATGGCGGAGGTCCTGTTGTTACATGGGATGATCCGCGGTTTGACGAATACGGATTAATGCCTTTATTGCAAGAAGAATGGCCGAACGAGAACGTCTCTGTGCACATATGGGATGCCAAATTAGGAAGAAAAAACATCGAGTTTGCTGAGAAAGCAAATGTTGGCATTACCTTTAGCGATATCACGCTAGCGGAATCGGGAACGGTCGTGTTGTTTAGCGGAAATGGAAAAGGGCGAACCGTCAGCTTTTTGCCGACGACATATATTGCCATCATTCCAAAAAGCACGATTGTCCCAAGAATGACACAAGCAGCTTCTTACATTCATCAGCAAATTGAGCAAGGAAAACAAGTTTCTTCATGTATCAACTTTATTACAGGGCCAAGCAACTCTGCCGACATCGAAATGAATTTAGTTGTCGGTGTGCATGGACCGGTAAAAGCAACTTATGTTGTCATCACGGATCGATGAGTAGTTTCGACTACTCATCTTTTTTCTTTTTTATAGGTTGTTGCTTTATAGTGTCAGGAACAGGATCCCCCTCATAAGTTGGTTGAAATGATGGTGAATATATTACCAAAGATAGTCGAAGCACTTGATATTCATATTTCGACTGCCTTTTAAAATCCTTTATGTGATCCGTTCTCTCGGACATCCAACACAGAAGTGCTTAGCACTTTCAAATCAAAAACAACACTTTTACAGCCTTGTGGTTTTCATTTTCTTTTTATTTCGATTAATTAAAATTACAATCGTAATCAATTGGGTGATGAAGCCCAAACCAACTGTTAAACTAAAAACAAATCGTAAATCGTCATAAGATAATTTGCCGAAGAAAAACTCATAAGTGATTGCAAGAACAAATAGTGAAGTCATAGCATGGAACGAATTTTTGTACGCACTATACTTGATCCTAATTCTATGACTATTTTCAGTTTGTTCGAGTTCTTTTAAATACTTTTCCTCAATCCAGATCCCGAATAGCAATAATGATACGATAACAATAATTGAAATAATGTCCATTTAAAACACCTCCTTCAAAAATTTTATCATATGAAAAACAAAATTTTTATAAAAGTAACAAAATTTTCAAAAAGAGCCTTTTTATTAAGATTACTAAAATTTCCTATGATATTAAATTCATATAAGATTACTAAAATTTTCATAATATTAAAAAGGAATAAAAAAGTTTATGGAGAATATATTTACAAAATTGAGAAGTCTTTAGGAGGGGGAACCTTGAAGGGCGGTTTAACTGAACGTGAGGGAATGAAAGATTTAGAGATCATTCGCTTGCTTGAAAAAGAAAATGAGAGATTGAAAGAACAATTGCGGCGATATTCTTTCATTTTGGAACAAGTGATGGATGCGGTTGTGTTGCTTGATGACCATGGGTGTTTTATTGAGATGAACGAAGCGGCATGCCGTCTATTTCGTGCGTCAAAAGAACAATTAATCGGTAAAAGCTTTCACGTTTTTTTACAGCTGGTTCCACCACACATCTTCCAATTTCAAAAACAAATGTTGCGAAAGTTCGGCACATACGATGATGAACTTATCATTCGCTTAAGCGATGGTGAAATTAAACACATTCAAATTTTTATGAGGAAGCATGCATTCCATCATTTTGACCTATATATTCTCCGCGATATTTCCTCTAAAAAAGCCCTTGAGCGTGAGCGGACGATTAATGAATCGCTTTTTAAAGATGTGTTTAATCGTGCAGTCGATGGAATTGTCATTTTTGATGCGCACGGTCGTTTTATTGATGCGAATCCTTCTTTTTGTGCGGGCGTCAATGTAAAAAAAGAAGAGCTGTTAAAACTTTCTATGCAAACGTTTATTCCGATTGAATATCACGTTATGTTTGAACAGTTGTTATTGATGTTGAAAAAGAAAGGAACAGCAGCTGGAGAGCTTCCGTTCATTTTGGCGGATGGCACGCAGAAGTTGTTCGAATTGACATTGACGGCAAACGTACATAGCGGGTTTTACATGGCGATTATGCGAAACGTTACGGAAAAACGTAATATGGAAATTAATTTGCAGCGAAGTGAAGAGCGATTTCGAGCGATTTTTGAACAAGCGCATGAAGCAATTTTAATTTGTGATGACTTCGGCAATATTTTACGGGCGAATCCAGCGGCGAGCCGCATGTTTGAAAAGCCGCTTCATGAGTTAGTTCAGTGCAATTTGCTTGAATTTGTGAATAAAAAAAGTAAAAAAGTGAACAAAGTGATTCGTAACTTTTTCCGTTTCGGCGAAATTCGTGATGAGTTAACGTTTTATATGCCGAACGGTGAAGAGAAGCAGTTGGAGTTTACGTCGAAAAAAGCCGTCGTTAACGGCTACCATTTGACGATTTTTCGCAATGTTAGCGAAAGAAGAAGAATGGAAAAAGATCTTCGCGAAAAAGAGCAAAAATTCCGGAGCATTTTTAATCATGCGATGGATGGAATTATTCTTTGGGATAACGAATATAACATATTGGATGCCAATCCGATTGCCTGCTCGATTTTGGCCATTAAGAAAGAGAAGTTGTTGCAAAAGAATGTTTTTCATTTTATTTTGCCAGAACATCAGCGCGAATTTCAGCGATGGTTAAAGAATTGTATGGAAAATGAAGAAACATATTTTGAATTTGTCGTTGTTGCAGCAGATGGCACGCAAAAAACGGTTGAAATTTCTTTAAAGCGCGACATTATTCAAAATGTTGGAATGATGATGTTGCGCGATATTACCGAAAAGAAAGAAATGGAAGAGCAATTGCGCAAATCGGATACGTTAAATGTGGTCGGAGAGTTAGCGGCCGGAATCGCTCACGAAATTCGCAATCCAATGACTGCTTTAAAAGGGTTTATTCAATTATTACAAGGAAGCATTGGCAGTGATCGTGAAGATTACGCGATGTATTTCCATGTCATTACATCCGAACTCAAACGAATTGAATCGATCATTACGGAATTCCTCGTTCTTGCGAAACCGCAAGCGATTCAATATCAACAGAGCGATATTTGTAAAATTATGCAAGATACCATTGATTTGTTAAGCGTACAAGCGACGATGCATAACATTCAAATCGAGGCGCGTTATGATGATCATCTTCCAGAAATTTATTGCGAACCAAAGCAATTAAAACAAGTGTTTATTAACATGCTGAAAAATGCGATCGAAGTAATGCCTAAAGGCGGAACGATTACCGTGACGGTTGAGAAAAGCGATGAGGAACATATTCGTATTGCCATTCGCGATCAAGGTTGTGGCATCCCTCAAGATAAGCTTAAAAAATTAGGGGAACCGTTCTATACGACGAAAGAGAGAGGAACGGGATTAGGATTGATGGTGAGCTATAAAATTATTGAGGAACATAAAGGGAAAATTGATGTCGAAAGCGAAGTCGGAGTTGGAACGACATTTTACATTACCATTCCAATTGCTTTACAATCGGAGGATGAGTGAAACCTACCTTAACGAAGGTAGGTTTCATCGTTTTTGCATATGAGAGTTAATGTTCCGATTCAAACAAACGAGGCAAAGCCTGTTCATACGGTCCGTAAACAATCCCTTTTTCCGTAATAATGGCGGTGATGAGCTCGTTTGGCGTAACATCAAATGCTGGATTGTAAACGTTGACGTCTTTTGGAGCGATTGACACCCCAGCGATGTAGGTGATTTCTTCGGCGCTTCTTTCTTCAATTGGGATGTCTTGCCCTGTTTTCGTTTTTAAATCGATCGATGAGAGCGGGGCGGCGACGTAAAAAGGGATATTGAACGCTTTCGCAAGCAAAGCGAGCCCAAATGTGCCAATTTTGTTTGCCGTGTCGCCGTTTGCCGCAATGCGGTCGGCTCCAACGATGATGGCATCAATGTTTTTTGTCTTGATCGTATGTGCAGCCATATTATCCGTAATTAATGTCACATCGATGCCGGCTTGCATTAATTCCCAAGTTGTCAACCGCGCCCCTTGCAAAACAGGGCGAGTTTCTAAGGCGAAGACGTGAAAATCCATATCTTTTTCTTTGGCGATATAAAACGGTGCTAAAGCTGTTCCATAGCGTGCGGTAGCAATCGAGCCTGCATTACAAATCGTCATCACACGCTTTTTGTTTTTTAATAACGAAAGAGCATGCTCCCCAATTTGTTGACATGTATCTTCATCTTCGATTTGAATGCGAATCGCTTCGTGAACAAGCGTTGTTTTCGCTTCATTGACAGATGACGCATCGGCAATGCTCTGAATGAGGCGATCGAGCGCCCAAAATAAATTAACAGCAGTCGGTCGAGCGCTTGCTAAGTAATCGCGATCTTTTTGCAGACGTTGTTTCAATTCATCTAAATCGTCTGTTTCGTATTGATTTGCGGCAAGGGCAAGACCGTAAGCAGCAGCAATGCCAATGGCAGGTGCTCCGCGCACTTTTAATGTGGCGATAGCGTTCCAAACATCATGAATATCTTTTAATTCTAAGTATTCAGTCTTATGCGGCAATGCTTGTTGATTTAAAATCGTTAAATGGGTGTCATGCCACTCAACAGAGCGCGGAATATGGATCATACCTGTTCTTCCTTTCTTAGTTGTTCACAAGGGATGTTTTCTCGAAAAAGCGTTTGATTTCGTTCATCGTTTTCATCGTTGAACGATGAACAATGAGTTCGCGTCCGAGGCGAAGAGCGTGCCGTTTTGCATCGAGTCGTCGCTGAAACGGTTCGATTGTATCAAGATCAGCAACATGGGCTAAACCGATCGTCCGGCGGATGATTTCGCAACCCGCAAAACCGATTGCTTCCGTGAATGTTTCTCTTAAAACATCTTCTAAAAATCCATCTGCTTTTGCATACACTTCTTCACTTTTCGTTTCCCAAAGTTCAGAGAATGTACGCGCAAACACTTCCCATGTTTTTTCTACATGAGAAAATAAAGGTAGGCGATCTTGTTCATTTCGGGACAACGCATTTAAAAGCAAGTTTGCAAAAAACTGACCTAAATCGAAGCCGAACGGGCCGTAAAAAGCGAATTCTGGGTCAATGACCTTTGTTTCTGTCTCGCTCGCAAAGATGCTGCCCGTATGTAAATCTCCATGGACTAACGCATCGCCTTTTGTTAAAAATGTTCGTTTTAATTTGGCGACTTCTCGTTTTAGAACGTCATCGCTCCAAAGCTTCTCCACATCTTGCCGCAATTCCGTTTCAAAGTGATTGGTATCGTGATCAAAAAATGGATCCGTAAAGACAAGGTCTTCAGTAATTTTACAAAGCTCAGGATTTGTAAATTGTTGGGCGAGTTGTTTTTTTTGTTGTTGATTCATGCCGAAATCGGATGTATAAAAAAGCGTTTTGGCAACATATTCCCCAATATGTTCGGAGAGAAGAGGGAATGTTTTCCCTTCAATCAATCCTTTTCGGGCGATTTGTAAATGGGATAAATCTTCCATGACCGTAATCGATAAAGACTCATCGGAATAGTACACTTTAGGGACATATTCAGGAACGTAGCTCGCGAATGTACGTAATGCTTGGCTTTCGATGATGGCTCGTTTTAATGTCAGCGGCCAGCTTTCGCCAACGACTTTCGCATATGGAAGTGCTTGTTTTATGATGATTCCGTGTCCGTCTTTTGTATTGACGATATGGAATACAAGGTTTAAATTTCCATCCCCAATTTCTCGGCAAGATAGTGAAGCATCTTCAGGAAATAGGCGAAGGCGTTCTGCAAGTTCAATCGCTGAACGTTCTGTTAACGGTTCGTACATGTCGGCTTCCTCCTTGATATAAAAATGAAAAACCTCTTTCGCTTGCGAAAGAGGTTTGAAGATCGGCTTCTCACCTCTTATCTCTCAGCGTATCGCTGCAAGAATTAGCACCGTGCTTAACAAACGTTAAGTCGGTTGCCGGGCTTCATTGGGCTCGTCCCTCCACCTGCTCTTGATAAGAGTTTTATCGCATATTTATTTTTTATGAATATTTAAAACAATGAAAAATTTTAAATAATTTTACTTGATTCGAATGATACATGAAACGTTTTTTGTTTGTCAATACAATTTTTGCAAAAATTTTGAAGAACTATGTGTGATAAAGGTCCGGACGACGATCAGCGAAAATTGGAATTTTTTTGCGCACTTCTTTTACTTTTTTTAAATCAATGGTTGCTGTGACGATGCCAGGATGTTCATCAGCTTCGGCAATGATTCCCCCCCAAGGGTCGATGACAAGAGAATGTCCAGCAAACACATTATTCGGATCGCTTCCGGCACGATTGCATGCGATGACATAACATTGATTTTCGATCGCCCTCGCTTGAAGTAATGTGCGCCAGTGGGAAAGGCGAGCAAGCGGCCATTCAGCGACGACAAACAAAATTTCCGCCCCTTTCGCCGTATGAACGCGAATCCATTCAGGAAAGCGAATATCATAACAGATGACGCCTGCGCATGACGTTTCGTCTAATGTAAACAGTCCTAACTGGTCGCCAGCTTGCAAATAAAGATGTTCGTCCATGAGTTGAAATAAATGGACTTTGCTATATTCACTAACGACCTCTCCATGACGATTGACGATGTACATCGTGTTCGTAATTCCGTTGTTTGTTTTTTTCGCAATGGAACCAGCCACAATATGCGTATGGTACGTACGCGCCAGTTGACTAATCAATGTTTTCGTTTTTTCACCGTTTTCGTCAGCAATTTCTTCTAGTCTTGTTAAGTCATATCCCGTTGACCAAAGCTCAGGCAAGATGACGACATCAGGATGCTCATCGCGAAGCTGTTCGAATTGCTTATGAACTTGTTGTTTATTTTCTGTTGGATTTCCAAAGGCAATATCCAATTGTAAGCAGGCAATTTTCCACTCCATCTTCTTTACCTCCAAAAAATAACTTTACAAGCTGTCTTTAACAATATATTATTTTTGATTAGAATTTCAAGAAATTTTTGAGTAGGTGTATACAATGCAACATTTCGATCAATCTGAATTATTAAAACAATTACCGAAGCAGTTTTTTGCCTCGCTTGTTGAGAAGGTTGGAAAATCATTGGAAAAAGGTCATGATTTAATTAATCTCGGGCAAGGAAATCCAGATCAGCCGACACCCGCACATATTGTGGATGCGTTGCAACAAGCGGCATCCAATCCAAAATATCATCGATACTCTCCGTTTCGCGGCTATTCGTTTTTGAAAGAAGCGATTGTTCAATTTTATAAGCGAGAGTATGGAGTGAATCTCGATCCTGAAAAGGAAGTCGCCATTTTATTTGGCGGAAAAGCAGGTTTGGTGGAGATTCCGTTATGCCTTTTAAATCCCGGCGATGTCGCTCTTGTCCCAGATCCTGGTTATCCAGATTATTGGTCTGGAATCGCCTTAGCGCGGGCGAAAATGGAAATGATGCCGCTTCGCCAAGAAAATCATTTTTTGCCTGATTATCGCGAGTTGTCGCCGACCGTGTTAGAAAAAGCGAGCGTTATGTTTCTCAATTATCCAAATAATCCAACCGGAGCCGTGGCGACGGAATCATTTTTTGCCGAAACGGTTTCGCTTGCTGAAAAATACGGCATTTGCGTCGTTCATGATTTTGCGTACGGAGCGATTGGGTTTGATGGCAAAAAGCCGATCAGTTTTTTACAAATCGATGGAGCGAAAGAAGTCGGCGTCGAAATTTACACCTTTTCAAAAACATACAATATGGCAGGTTGGCGCATTGGTTTCGCCGTTGGGAATGAACATGTCATTGAAGTGTTGAATTTGTTACAAGATCATTTATATGTCAGTTTATTCGGCGCCATTCAAGAAGCAGCGGCAGTTGCTTTGCTTTCATCTCAGCAGTGTGTTCGCGAATTAGTTGCGCTGTATGAACGGCGGCGCAATACGTTGATCGGGGCGCTGCGAGAAATTGGATGGGAAGTAGAGGCGCCTGCGGGTTCCTTCTTTGCTTGGTTGCCGGTTCCAAAGCCGTTTACTTCCGAGCAGTTCGCTGATCTTCTTCTTGAACAGGCGCATGTTGTTGTCGCTCCGGGAATTGGATTTGGAGCGCATGGAGAAGGATATGTGCGCGTTGGCTTGCTGGCAGAGGAAGAACGGTTAAAAGAAGCAGCAACGAGAATTGGAAGATTAAAACTTTTTGGTTAAACAATGAAAAAAGATTGACAACGTTCTAAAGTAGTGTCATAATTCAAATTAAATTTTGTCAGTGCTAAAAATTATGAAAAATGAATAAACATCGCATTCTTATCAAGAGTAGGTGGAGGGACGAGCCCAATGAAGCCCGGCAACCGACTTAACGTTTGTTAAGCACGGTGCTAATTCTTGCAGCGATATGCTGAGAGATAAGAAGAGTACGGATTTTTCTTGCCTCTTCTTATGAAGAGGCTTCTTTTTATATATGATAGTCTTGATTTTCCGATATGAACAAGCTTTTCTGCCACTTCCCCGAACGAAAACGTCATCAGACAAATAAATTTGTCTGTCATGCGTTTTACGTTCGGGATCGGCACGCTAGAAGCATGCCAGGGCGGCAAGAAAAATCTTGCCGCCTATGGCAGAAAAGCACTCTTCCATTCATGATGAGATACGTCGGAAACTCAACTTAAATCTATATAGTTTTACGAAAAGAGGTTTTGGTCATGAGTGAAGTCATTGCGACATATCTTGTGCATGATACGAAAGATTTGCAAAAAAAAGCTGAAAGCATCGCATTAGGATTAACAGTTGGTTCTTGGACTGATTTGCCTCTTTTAGAGCAAGAACAATTAAAAAAACATAAAGGAACTGTCATTTCGGTCGAACCGTTAGAAGAGAATAGCGGATTTATTAAAATTGCTTATCCAAGCGCCAACTTTAGTGCAGATTTACCAGCTATACTCATCACAACGTTTGGAAAATTATCGTTAGATGGAAAAATTAAATTAATAGATTTACAGTTTTCGGATGAATTGAAAAAGCAGTTTCCTGGTCCGCGCTTTGGAATCGAAGGAATTCGCGAAAAAGTTGGCGTGTTTCATCGTCCGCTTGTGATGAGTATTTTTAAAGGGGTCATCGGCCGCGATCTTGCTTATTTATGTGAACAGCTGAAACAGCAGGCGCTTGGTGGGGTGGATTTCATTAAGGATGACGAAATTTTGTTTGAAAATGATTTAGCGCCATTTGAACAGCGAATTGTGGAAGGGAAAAAAGTTTTAAATGATGTTTATGAGCAAACAGGAGAGAAGACGTTATATGCGGTGAATGTAACCGGAAAGACGTTTGAGCTAAAGGAAAAAGCAAAGCGAGCAGCGGAGCTTGGGGCAGACGTTCTTCTATTCAACGTGTTTGCGTATGGGCTTGATGTGTTGCAGGCGCTTCGCGAAGATGATGAAATTGCGCTGCCGATTATGGCTCATCCGGCTGTGAGCGGTGCGCTGATTTCGTCCAAATTTTACGGCATCGCCAGCCCGCTTTTGCTTGGCAAGTTACTTCGCTTGGCGGGGGCGGATTTTTCCTTGTTTCCATCGCCGTACGGAAGCGTTGCGCTTGAACGAACAGAAGCGTTACAAATCGCCGCGGAATTAACGAAAGAAGAAAGTTTCAAAAAGACGTTCCCTGTTCCATCGGCTGGCATTCATCCGGGGCTTGTGCCGCAGCTTATTCAAGATTTTGGGATTGATAGCATCATTAATGCAGGAGGCGGTGTGCACGGTCATCCAGATGGCGCTATCGGTGGCGGTCGAGCGTTTCGTTCAGCAGTAGATGCCGTTTTAGCGGGAGTGGATCTTAAGCAAGCAGCCAAAGAGAATGAAGCGTTGCAAAAGGCGCTCGATCTTTGGGGAATGGTTGAGGTGAAATGATGAAAAAACCGATGATTTTTTGTGATTTTGACGGGACGATTACGAATAGCGACAACATTATTGCCATTATGAAACGGTTTGCTCCGCCGGAATGGGAGCGCGTGAAGGATGATATTCTTGATGGGCGCCTTTCCGTGCAAAAGGGAGTCAGTTACATGTTTTCGCTTTTGCCGTCAAGCTTGAAGAAGGAAATTGTCGCATTTTTGCTTGAAAACGCCACGATTCGCGAAGGGTTTGCTGATTTTGTTGCTTATGTCAAAAAGACAGACATTCCGTTTTATGTGGTGAGCGGAGGAATCGATTTTTTCGTGCATCCGCTTTTAGAGAAATGGATTGAAAAAGAACACATTTTTTGCAACTCCGCTCGCTTTGATCGGGAAACGATTGAAATTATTTGGCCGTATTCATGCGATGAGCATTGCCGCAATCAATGCGGCTGCTGCAAGCCTTCACTGATACGAAAGTTGGCAAACGAAGAACATTCAATCATCGTGATCGGCGATTCCATTACCGATCTTCAAGCGGCTAAATTAGCGGATCATGTTATTGCTCGCGATTTTCTCCTACAAAAATGTCGCGAACTCAACCTTTCACACACTCCGTTTACAACCTTTTTCGATGTCATTGACTTTTTTGAAGAAATGAAGGTGAAACGATGAGCGTATTGATTAAAAAATGGGAAGAGCTTGCGGCAGTGAAAGAAGAACTTGCCCAGAGAGACTGGTTTTTCGCCACAAGCGGCAATCTTTCCATTAAAGTAACGAACGATCCGCTCACCTTTCTTGTCACAGCGAGCGGGAAAGATAAACGCAAGCGAACAAGCGAAGATTTTCTTCTTGTTGATGCGTTTGGCAATCCAGCAGAACAAACCCATTTGAAGCCTTCTGCCGAAACGCTGCTGCATGTGGAAGTATACACAAAAACAAATGCGGGTTGCTGTCTTCACGTTCATACAATCGATAATAATGTTATTTCGGAACTATATGGTGAGCAAGGCGAAGTGACGTTTACTGGCCAAGAAATCATAAAAGCGCTCGGTTTATGGGAAGAGGATGCGGTCGTTCGCCTTCCGATCATAAAAAACGATGCCCATATTCCGACGCTAGCCAAACAGTTTGCCAAATACGTGAACGAAGATGCAGGTGCCGTGCTTATTCGCAATCATGGCATTACCGTATGGGGAAAAGATGCATTTGAAGCGAAAAAATTTTTAGAAGCTTATGAATTTTTATTTAGTTATCATGTGAAATTGTTGATGCTGACGCGCCAGTCCGCGTTTGTATCGAATTAACATACATTAAAGGAGGAAAAAGGATGGCTATCATTCGCTTTCATGAAACAAACGAAACGATTGAAAAAGAGCAAGAGGTGATTCAATTTTTACAAGAGCAAGGGGTTATTTACGAAAAATGGGACATTGCGAAACTTCCTGAGCATTTACGCGAGAAATACGTATTAACGGATGAAGAAAAAAACGAAATTCTTGAAACGTTTAAAGAGGAAATTGCGGACATTTCCGCACGTCGCGGCTATCGAGCACAAGATGTTGTCGCCCTATCCGAGCAAACACCAAACCTTGAACAGCTGCTTGAAAACTTTAAAAAAGAGCATCACCATACGGATGATGAAGTGCGTTTCATTGTGAGCGGCCACGGAGTATTTGCGATTCAAGGAAAAGACGGAAAGTTTTTCGATGTCGAATTAAATCCTGGTGATTTAATCTCTGTTCCGGAATATACACGCCATTATTTTACATTGCAAGAAGATCGAAAAGTGGTTGCTGTTCGTATTTTCGTGACGACAGAAGGTTGGGTGCCGATTTATGAAAAAGAAGAAGCAAATACATAAAAAAATAGAAGGCTTTATGCCTTCTATTTTTTTGCAAATAAAACAACGCCGCTGATGGTAATGATGCTGCCAATGAGCTGTGCGCCGTTCATTTGTTCTCCTAACCATACATAAGCGAAAAGAGCTGTAAACAGAGGATTAAAGTTTAAAAAAATTCCCGATTTCGTTCCGCCGATTTTTTGGACGCCAATGTTCCAAAAAATCATTGCCAATACGGTTGCTCCAAAGCTTGTATACAATAAAGCAAAGGCAAATGAAGCATCGATTGTTTTGATGGAAAACGATGAAAGAGTAAACGGAAGCATCCCGATCGTTCCAAACACTCCAGACCAAAATGTGGCTTCGAGAGGGGAATGCCATTTCATCGCTTTTTTCGCAAACGCAGAATATAATCCCCAAACGAGGACAGCTGCTAACATAAATAAATCGCCAATGTTAAAATGAAGGCGAAGCAATGTTTCGATGTGTCCGTGTGTCATGACGATCATGACACCGAGGAGGGAAATAAACATCGCTAGCCATTGTCGTTTTGCTAGCGTTTCATGATAAAAAAAGTAAGAAACGACGGCAATCGCGATTGGGTTTAGTGTTGAAAGCAATCCGACGTTATCCGCCGATGTGTATTGAAGCGCTTGAAACATAAGCACATTAAAAAAAATTACGCCTGTCAGCCCCATTGCCAGCAGCGAAGCAAAGGCCTCTTTTTTCAATCGTAACGTTCGTTCTTTCCATAACACGATTGGAATGAGACAAAGAATAGCTAAAAGCCAGCGCATCGATGTTAAAGCGAGAGGAGAGGCGTGTCCAACAAGAAATTTACCAGCGACAAAGTTTCCCCCCCATAAAGCGCTGGTAATTAGTAGCAATAAATAGTATTTCATTCTATGTTCCGTCCTTTACCATGTTTCGATCAAAAAAATCATGAAAAGCAAGCCAAGAATAAAGGCATATGTTGCCGTTCGCTCATTTCCATCTCCATGGCTTTCGGGAATGAGTTCCTTATAAATGATGAATAACATCGCCCCGGCGGCAAATGCTAAGCCGTAAGGGACGAGCGATTGAATGATCGATGTTAAATAAAAGCCAAGAAGGGATGCAATCAGTTCAATTGAACCCGTGAATGTTGCAATGAAAAGCGCTCTCCATTTCGAAATATTTTGATTCAAGAGAAAAAGGGCAACAAGAAATCCTTCAGGCGCATTTTGAAAACCGATCGCTAAGGCAATTAAGCTTCCTGTATCTGCTTTTTGCGAAGCGTAGCTTACGCCAACAGAGAGTCCTTCTGGAATGTTATGTAGCGTAATGGCCGCAATGATTAATAATGCTTTTTCATCGAAAGCAATCCCTTTTTTCGAGTGCTCTAAATCGATATGCGGTACTGTTTTTTCGAGAACGGTTAATACGATTACACCGAGAAATAGTCCGACAGCGAGTGAAAGAAAATTTCCATTTGCGAGCGATTCAGGGATGAGGCTAAGCATGGATGCCGCCATCATAATGCCGGCGGAAAAAGCTAGTAAAATATCGCGCCATCGATGAGTTAACGAGCGCGATAAAAATAAAATTGGAATAGCCCCCATTCCTGTCGAGAGCGCGGATAATATGCTGCCAACGAGCATTTCATTCACGAGTGTCCACCCTTTCTTCACGTTGGAGTGGAAGTAAAACGGTTACCGTCGTTCCTTTATTAACAACGCTGTCAATAGTAATTTTTCCGTCATACATCTCAATGATGCGCTTACAAACGACAAGCCCTAGCCCTGTTCCTGTTTCTTTGAGCGTGAAAAATGGTTGAAAAATTTTATCTAGCATTTCTTTTGGAATGCCGCATCCTGTATCTTTCACTTGCAGTTTTGCCCATGTTTTTTCTTTTGATAAAGAAATGGTCAACCACCCATTTTTCGGCATCGATTCGAGCGCGTTTTTTGCCAAATTTAAAATCACTTGTTTTAGATGATCTTTTGAACAAAAGATCGGTAACGGTATCGACGGAAAGTCGAGAGTGTAAAGGACATTATGCAAATGAGCTTGCGATTCAATAATGGGATGCAGTTCAGTGACGATTTCACGTAAATCGCATCGTTCTAGCTTTTGGGCAGTCGGTTTTCCAAGAACTAGAAATTCGCTTACGATTTGGTTAATGCGTGCAATTTCTTTTTCGATGACGGAAAAATACAGTTGGGATTCTTGATCTTTATGTTTTTCGCTTAAAAGCTGAATAAAACCTTTAATGCCGGCAAGCGGGTTGCGAATTTCATGGGCGGTACTAGCCGCAAGCGTTCCGACAAGTTCGAGCTTTTGCGCTTCGTTTTGAATTCGTTCATACATTGTTGCCCGTTTGAGAAGCCAATATTTGATTAACAAAAAGATGATGTGGGTAACGACAACGATGAGCAAAATCCAATGAATAGAAGACAGCAATAACTGTTTTTTGTCTAAAGGTGGTACATATGCTTCAATTTTCCAAGGAACATTATTTAAGTGAACAGAAATCGTTTCGATTTTTTCGTTTCGTTTTTGTTTGGTTGCAAACAAAATTGAACGATCCGAATCGTACAAGCAAAATGAAATATGCGGATTGACGACTTTTATAATATTTTTAATGTAATCGAGGCGAACATCCGCAATTAAAAAACCGCTAACCTGTTCTGAAGATAAGTCAATAATCGGAGTAACAATCGTTGTCAATATTTTATCGTTTTCTTTGTGTGCTTTCGAAACGACGGTCTGTTTTGTTTGACGGGCGAGTTTAATCCAATATTTAGAACCGTTTACCTCGCGTTCGTCCGCTAAAAAAGAAAGACGATCAAAGCGTTGGTCATCGTCAAGTAAACCGTTCAAAATGGATTCCATTTGCTTATGCTTCATCGGTAAATTTCCACCGATGATGAAAGCAAGTGTTTCTAGTCTTGTGATTGTTTCGGCAATAAATCGATCAATATCATTTTTATGAATATGAGCAAACATCGCTGTTTCCTCTTTGGCGATGGCTGTTTGTCGCTCGTTTTGCCAGTAAATAAGATAAATGCTTCCTAATATAGAAGGTACTAAAACGATCAAGATATACAACAATATGTCTTTAAGCTTCCATTTCCCCATAAGTTCTTCTCCCTTAGCAGAAACAAACTGTACAGGAATATTATAACACCCTAAAATTGTGAACAAAACCAAAAATTATAAAAGGCCGAAGCGGGATCCACCGCTTCAGCCTTTTGTTTTAAGCTGTTGCTTTTTTCACGATTGCTTCTATTGGTTTTGGAATCATCGGGTAAAAGACGATGCCGCTGACAAGGAGAGCAACACCGAGCATAAATGTTTTTAAATCCGCTGTTCCGGCGATAACGACCCAAATCGAATAAATGGTTGCTAAAATTGAAATCAATCCATCGGATAATCGTTCGGTTGCCGTGCGATAGGTTTCACCTGTTAGCACAAGCTTGAACTGGAATAAAGAAGCGATTAAATATGGAACGAGATAAGATAATGTCGCAATATAAATGACAAAATCAAATGCAGCCGACATTGAATTCGATACCGTTGAAAAAATAAAAATTTGAGCAAGTCCATTTGAAACAATTAAAGAGAAACGCGGCATTCCTTTTTTGTTTTCTTGTAAAAAGGCAGGGATAAACAACCCTTGTTTTGCTGCTTGGTATGGCACTTCAGCACTTAACAAAACCCATCCTAAGGTTGATCCAAGCAAGCTAATCAGTCCAAGCCCAGCAAGAAGATAAGCTCCCATTGGGCCTAAAATCGTTTCGATCGCATCGACGAGCGGCTTTTCTGAGTGAATGAGCTGCTCTTGCTTTAAAAGCCCCATGACAAGTACGCTAATTCCGATATAAATAGCAAGGGAGATGAATAAACCTAAAATCGTTGCTCGCTTAACATCGCTTTGTTTGCGCGCACGAGAAGCGAAAACGATCGCTGATTCAATACCGATAAATGCCCATAATGTGTTGACAGCGGCGTTGTTTACTTGGCTTAGTAACCCGAACGCTTCTCCGGCTTCGTTGTAGCGCGGAGCAACAAATGGATCAAGATAGCTTTTTTCAAATGCGAACAAACTAATGACAATAAATAAGAAGAAGCCAAGTACTTTTGTAAACGTTGCTAAGAAATTTAATTTTCCTGCTCCTTCAACGCCGCGGAGAATGATGAAATGCATTCCCCATAATAAAACGGTACAAATAATAAACGTGAGCAAGTTTCCGACTTTCACATCAAGCGAACCGATTGTAAACGCATGTTGTTGGCTTGTTAAAATCGGGAAAAACGTAGATAAATAGCTTGTAAAGGTCGTAATAATCGCAACATTTCCAGCAAAGTTTCCGATCCAATATCCCCATGAAGCCATAAATCCGGATAAAATGGAAGCATTCGATCCTTTTGGGAATAATTCTTTTGCATAAATTTGCGGACCGCCATTTAACTCTGGTTTGCGGATCGCTAAATTTCCGAAAACGAGCGCAAGCATTAACACGCCGCCGCCTGTTAATAACCATGCCAAAATAACGCCAGCAGGGCTTGCCGCTTCTGCTAAAGAGCGAGGGAGCATAAAAATGCCCGATCCGACCATATTGCCAACGACCAATGCAGTGAGTAACCAAAAGCCTAATTTTTGTTGATTCATTGTTGTTTCTCCTTTCTGAAAATAAAAAACACACCCTAAGTTCTCTACGGGTGTATGGAACAACCGTATCAACGACTAGAACATGACAAACTTCGAAAGAAAAAATATTCATTTGACGTTATGATCATACAAAGTTCGACAAGATTCGTCAATCATCTTTTTGTGATGAAAAACAGGAATTTTTCGCTAGAAAATGGAATATAATCTATGATTGGGAAATTAAAAGAAAAGGAAGGGATTCATTTGAAGTTTTCACAGTTTCGGTACGAACGGCCGGACGTAGAAAAACTAAAAGCGGAGTTTCATAAGGCGTTGCAAATGTTTCAACAAGCAACAACAGTGGAAGCGCAACATGAAGCGATGAAGCAGATTAACGCGATTCGCAACGAGTTTAGCACGATGGCGAACATTTGTTATATTCGTCATACGATTGATACAAATGACGAGTTTTATAAACAAGAACAAGACTTTTTCGATGAAGTTGAGCCGATTATGAAAGGGCTTGTGAACGATTATTATAAAGCGCTTGTCGCTTCGCCGTTTCGGGCGCAGTTGGAAGAAAAATGGGGGAAGCAGTTGTTTGCTTTAGCGGAAACGGAACTAAAAACGTTTTCTCCAGACATTTTAGAAGATTTGCAGCTGGAAAATAAATTAGCAAGCGAATATACAAAGCTTGTTGCTTCAGCAAAAATTTTCTTTGAGGGCGAAGAACGGACGTTAGCGCAGCTTCAGCCGTTTGTGGAATCACCGGACCGCGAGATGCGCAAGCGGGCGAATGAGGCGAGATTTGCGTTTTTCCAAGAAGATTTGCGTTTTTCCAAGAACATGAAGAAAAATTTGATGATATTTATGATCAGCTCGTGAAAGTACGTACGAACATGGCGAAAAAACTTGGCTTTGAAAACTTTGTCGAGCTCGGTTATGCCCGTTTAGGCCGGACGGATTACAATGCTGAGATGGTTGCAAAGTTCCGCGAGCAAGTAAAAGAGTTTATCGTTCCGATTGCAGTGAAGCTCCGAGAGCGTCAACAAGAGCGAATTGGCGTTGACAAGTTAAAGTATTACGATGAAGCGTTTGCGTTTAAAACCGGAAATCCGACTCCAAAAGGCGATGCGAAATGGATTATTGAAAACGGGAAAAAAATGTATCAAGAGCTTTCACCGGAAACCGATGAATTTTTTCGGTTTATGATCGATCATGAACTAATGGATCTTGTTGCGAAAAAAGGAAAAGCGAGCGGCGGCTATTGTACATACATTGAAAATTACAAAGCACCGTTTATTTTCTCCAATTTTACGGGAACATCCAGCGATATTGACGTACTGACGCATGAGGCAGGTCATGCCTTCCAAGTGTATGAAAGCCGTCATTTTGAAATCCCAGAGTATAACTGGCCGACTTTAGAAGCGTGCGAAATTCATTCGATGAGCATGGAATTTTTTACATGGCCGTGGATGGAATTGTTTTTTAAAGAGGATACAGAAAAATATAAGTTTAACCATTTAAGCTCCGCATTGCTGTTTTTACCGTATGGAGTAGCTGTCGATGAGTTTCAACATTTTGTCTATGAGAATCCGGATATAACGCCGGCGGAACGAAAGCAGGCATGGCGCGAAATTGAGAAGAAATATATGCCGACAAGGGACTATGATGGAAACGATTATTTGGAACGCGGCGGCTTTTGGCAGCGCCAAAGCCATATTTACACGACGGCGTTTTATTACATTGACTACACGTTAGCACAAATTTGCGCTTTCCAATTTTGGAAACGTTCGCGTGAAAACTATAAAGAAGCGTGGAACGATTATGTCAAACTATGTCGTGAAGGCGGAAGCAAGCCGTTTACAGAATTAGTTCGTGTCGCTAACCTTATTTCGCCGTTTGAAGACGGTTGCGTTCAATCGGTTGTCGGTGAGATTGAATGTTGGCTTAATAGTGTTGATGATAAGCAACTTTAACATAATTCTCCCACTTCAAGCGTGTGAAGGGAGTCGTCAAACGCGCTAAGTGGGAGATGAATTTCGGTAAGGTGCAGTCTAAAACTTTAATAAAAATGAATTGATCTATCCAATTCCCCAGGCTAAAACGTATCAAATCAACCAGCAACGAGACATTCCTCCTCACTATACCATCCAATCCTGCACTATTTCCCGAACAAAAACAAAATTTACAGCGAATCGTACACAGTAAAATTGAAAAATGTGTAAAATTATCGAAAGGGGATTTTATGAAATCGATTATCCGTTTTAGCATGAAAAATACGGTTGCTTTATGCCTAATGGTTGTCATACTAATCGGCGGTGGGATTTATTCGGTAATGAATATGAATATCGAAAAATATCCGAGCGTCGATATTCCATATTTGTCCGTTTTTGTAGCTTATCCAGGGGCGTCTCCGGAACAAGCAATGAAAGAGATCGGGGAGCCGATTGAAAAGGAAGTTATGAATATTGATGGGGTAAAGAATGTGTATACGGATGGAACACCGTGGGGAGCTTGGATTACTGCTGAATATGAGATGAGTATTGATATGGATGAAGGAGAAGCGCTCATGCGTCAAGCGGTTGACAAAGTAAAATTGCCGGAGGGAGCAGAGGAACCTGAGTTTTTCCGGCAAACTCCCGATAATCCGGTCATCTATTTAGCAGGGGTGTATGGAACTGGCAATGCCCAAGAATTGCAAACGTTTGTAAAAAATGAAGTCGTGCCGGCATTAGAAGGAATTGACGGTGTAGATAAAGTAGAAACATCGGGATTAGAAGATAAAAAAGTGTATGTTCGCCTGAAGCCGGAACAATTAACAGAATACGGATTAACCGTTGACCATGTAAAGCAAATAATTATGGCTAACAATCTGTCAATCCCGACGGGGAATTTGACCATGAACGATGAAATTTTGCCCGTGCGTGTTAATAAAGAACTAACTTCGCTCGATAGCGTAAAAAATATCCGCATTTTACTGCCAAAACCTAAGTTGCCTACAAATCCTGGTGAAATTCCAGTAACATCTGTCAAATTAGGAGATATCGCAGAAGTCGTTTTTGATCGCAAAGAAAAGAACTATACACGAATGAACGGGAAAGAAGCAGTAACGTTTGGGTTAGTTCCGGAAAGTGGCGCCAATATAGTTGCAATTGTAAAAGAAGCAAAGGAAAAATTGGAAGACTTAGAACTGCCAAAAGGATATAAGATTGAAACATTGTTAGATCAGTCAACGACCATTAAAGAGTCTGTCTATGCTATGCTGCGGGAAGCCATTTTAGGTGCGGTAATGGCAGTCATTGTAACCTTATTATTTTTAAGAAATGTTCGTTCTACGATTATTGCGATTATCTCGATTCCGCTTTCCATCTTTACATCGTTTTTAGTTCTTCATTTCTTCTTAGGTTACACGTTAAATATTATGACACTTTCGGGAATTGCAGTCGCTGTCGGACGTGTTGTGGACGATTCCATTGTCGTTATCGAAAATATTTTTCGCCGCATCCGCGCAGCGAAAGAACGGAATGACGAGCTAGTGGAGCAATCAACAAGAGAAGTTGCTTCAGCGATTACCTCTTCTACGATTACGACGGTTGCGGTATTTTTACCAATGGCATTTGTCCCTGGAATTATTGGCCGATTCTTTGCCCCGCTTGCATGGACAATTGTGACCTCGTTATTGTTCTCGCTATTAGTAGCCATTACAGTTGTTCCGTTATTCGCAAGAATTTTCTTATTAAAACTTGAAACAAAAGAACATCGTGAAAGCATTTTGCAGCACTTTTATCGAAAAGTGTTGAACTGGGCACTTGCACATCGCTGGTTGACGCTTGCCGTTGCCTTTGCTCTTTTAGTGAGCAGCGTCGCTTTTATTGCGCCACAGCTTGGCACGACATTTTTGCCGACAGAGACCTCTCGTTCTTATCGCATTCATGTAACGATGGAACAGGGAACAAGCGTTGAGAAAACGAATAAAATCGCAACAGACATTGAAAGTATTTTACTTACTCAAGAAGAAATTGAACAAATTTCCACATCTGTTGGCGAGGGAAGCGCAAAAATTTCTTTTTCCGTAAAAAAATCCATCGAGGATGTAGATTCTCTCATTAAGGAAATTCGCGAAGAATTGGCAGAGGTGAATGGGGCAAAAGATATTACGATGAATGGGGTAGGAGATATGACTGGCGGTGCTTCTTCACAGCTTCAATTTATCGTAAATGGACCAAACATCAAAAAAATCGAAGAAGCAAGTGAACAAATGGTGGATGCTTTAAAAGATGTTGAGGGGCTTGCGAATATAAAGACAACGCTTGAAGGAGAAAAGCCGGAAATCAAAATCAATTTAGATGATGAAAAACTTGCTGAGCATCATCTTCTTCCAGCTACAGTAGCACAAAGCTTGCGCAGCTATATTGCCGGAGATGTTGTGACAAAAATGGTTATTGATGATACAACGACAGAACTTCTTGTCAGTATAAAACTGGATGATGTTGCTTCACTTGAAGCGCTTGGTGAGCAAACAGTAACGAACATGCTCGGTCAACCAGTAGCTTTAAAAGAGGTCGGAACGCTTGAACGAGTAAAAAGCCGTGTGACTGTCAACCACTTGAACGGTAAAGATTTTGTATCATTGCAGGCAACGATTATTGAATCAAATACAGGAGAAATCAGTAAAAAAGCAGATGAGGCACTAAACAAATTAGACCTTCCTAGCGGTGTTTCTTGGTATAAAGAAGGGGCATCAGCGGCGATGGAAGAAGGCTTCCGCAATATGTCGATTGCCATTGCCGTTAGTATATTGCTTGTATATATGGTCATGGTCATTGCATTTGGGGAGGGGAAAGCACCTTTCGTTATTCTGTTTGCCATCCCTTTCTCGGTCATTGGAGCATTGCTTGGTTTATGGGTGGTCCAAGAACCAATCGGTATGCCGGCGATGATTGGTTTGCTCATGCTTAACGGAATTGTTGTGACAAACGCGATTGTCTTAATTGATCGGGTAAAACAAAACGAAAAAGTCGGAATGGAAAAACATCATGCATTGCTCGAAGCAGGTGTTGTTCGGCTTCGTCCCATCTTAATGACAGCGATTGCGACAGTAGGAGCATTAATTCCAATGGCATTTTCCAACCATGCCGGCTTAGTTTCACAATCGTTAGCGGTGGTTGTGATCGGCGGACTAACAACATCAACGTTGTTAACGTTGATTATCGTACCCGTACTTTACAGTTTGTTGCATTCTGCTAAGAAAAAAAGTGAAATTGGACTTGAACGCACGGTAAAGTATTAAAGTAGATAAGTAAGAAACCAGATGAAAGGTTTCTTGTATAATGGCAGAAAAGCGGTCTTCTATTCATGATGAGATATGTCGGAAACTCAACTTGAGTCTATATATAAATTTATTATCAAAATGACGCAAATTTTATATCGATCATGAGTGAGAAAAAGAAACGCCTAATCCGCATCAATCGGATTTAGGCGTTTTATTTGTTCAATGGTTTGGCAACGATGTTGCCGTTTTCCACATCAATCTGGATGTGCTTGACGTGTTCTGTTTCGTCAAGAAGCAAGTCGGCGATTTGATCTTCAACATGTTCTTGGATGACGCGGCGAAGCGGACGAGCGCCAAATTCTGGATGATATCCGAGTTCAGCTAATTTTTCTTTCGCTTCTTGTGTGACGGTTAATGTGATGTTTTGTTCTTTTAATGTGTTTTGTAATTCTTCTAGCATCAAGTCGACAATTTGTAACATATGTTCTTTTTCAAGTGGTTTAAATTCAATGATTGCATCGAGACGGTTTAAGAACTCAGGTTTAAAGTACATGCCCAATTTATCAAGCAAGTTTCCTGGCTGATTAGTTCCTGCGTTTGATGTCATAATGATGACCGTGTCTTTAAAGCTCACTGTACGTCCTTGGCTGTCTGTTAAGCGTCCATCTTCTAAAATTTGTAGGAATATATGTTGTACGTCTGGATGCGCTTTTTCAATTTCATCGAGCAAAATGATGCTGTAAGGATTTCGGCGCACTTTTTCCGTTAATTGTCCCGCTTCTTCATAGCCGACATAACCAGGAGGAGAGCCGATTAATTTCGCTACAGCGTGTTTCTCCATATATTCGCTCATATCTAAGCGAATCATCGCGTCTTTTGAGCCGAATAATTCTTCAGCGAGCGTTTTGGACAATTCTGTTTTACCAACACCTGTTGGACCGACGAACAAGAAGGAACCAATCGGACGATTTTTTGCTTTCAAGCCAGCACGGCTGCGACGAATCGCTTTTGCCACTTTTCGTACCGCTTCTTCTTGACCAATGACTTTTTTCGCTAAGTTTTCTTCTAAATGTTTCATTTTTGTTTGTTCGTCTGCTTGTAATTTTCCTACAGGAATCCCTGTTTTCTCTTCAATAATTTGTTGAATATGAATGACATCGACAATCGGTTTTTGTTGCTCGCCTTTATTTTCAAGTTGTTTCTCTAATCTCAATTCTTCTGTGCGCAATTTCGCTGCCAATTCATAGTTTTCTTCTTGCGCAGCTTTTTCTTTTTCTTTTCTAATTTGTTCGAGCCGCTCGTGGATGGCTTGTTCATCGGTTGGAATCGCACGCAAGCTTACTTTTGAACCCGCTTCATCTAGCAAGTCAATCGCTTTGTCTGGAAGGAAGCGGTCTTGAATGTAACGATGAGATAATGTGACGCAAGCTTTGATTGCTTCATCTGTATATTTCACTTGGTGGAATTGTTCGTATTTTTCTTGAATGCCTTTTAAAATTTCGATTGCTTGTTCGATCGTTGGTTCATGAATCATGACTGGTTGGAAGCGACGTTCAAGCGCAGGATCTTTTTCAATTTGGCGATATTCTTTTAATGTTGTTGCACCAACCACTTGGAGTTCGCCACGGGCTAATATTGGTTTTAAGATGTTGCTTGCATCCATCGAACCTTCAGCAGAACCAGCACCGACAAGTAAATGAATTTCATCGATGAATAAGATGACATTTTTTCGTTGTTGCAGCTCAGCGATTAATTGTTTCATGCGTTCTTCAAATTGACCGCGAATACCTGTGTTTGCAACAAGGGAAGCGACATCGAGCAAATATACCTCTTTATTTAATAATTTTGTTGGCACTTTTCCTTCGGCAATTTTTAATGCCAACCCTTCAACGATGGCTGTTTTACCGACGCCTGGCTCACCGATCAGAACAGGGTTGTTTTTCGTGCGGCGGTTTAAAATTTCGATCACACGTTCAATCTCTTTGTCACGGCCGATGACAGGGTCAATTAATCCTGCTTTCGCAAGTTGTGTTAAATTACGACCAAATTTATCGAGCAAGCCGTTTCGTTTTTGAACAGGTTCATTTTTGATCATTTGTTCAGCATGTTCGAATGGGGAAGCTGTCGGTTCGACAAACGGTTTGAAGAAGTCTGTGAAGAGTTGTTCGAAATGATCGAAGCCGAAACCAGATGGGATGGATGGGATGTGCAATTGTTGTTTTTGTTTTTCGTAGCACTCATGGCAAAGGTGCCATTGTTTTTGTTCATCGTTAAATTGGAATTTCATAAATACAGAAGCTTTATTTTTTTGGCACGCTTGGCACATCATAGGCATCAACCTCCTTTTTTACTTTGACTATATTTGACCTTTCTGCTTTTATTATAATTTGACCTTTTTTGACTTTCAAGTGCTTTTTTAAAAAAAAATAAAAAATTTCCGATGAACGAGCGTCATCGGATTTCTTGATAGAGAGGCAATAAGATCGAAACGGTTGTTCCTTTCCCAAGTTCGCTTTCAAAATGAATCGATCCGTTATGCAGTTTGATAATTTGTTTCACGATTGCGAGTCCAAGTCCTGTGCCGCCATGTTCGCGTGAACGAGAGCGATCAGCGCGGAAAAATCGTTCGCCCAACCGTTCAAGGTCATGCGGGGAGATGCCTTTGCCTGTATCGGCGATGACCATTTGGCATTTCCCTTGCTTTTCAGCGATTTCTAAACGAATGGTTCCGCCGTCTTCGGTGTAACGCAACGCATTGTCGATTAAGTTTTGCAGCACTTGTTCGATGCGATCGGGATCACCAACGACAATAAGGTCATGATCGACATTCATTTCAATATGAATGTTTTTTTCGTGAAGAAATGGTTCGTATTTTTCGATCGTTTCTTCGGCTAACTGCGCGATGGAAAAAGGCGTTTGATGAAGCGGATAGGTTCCTTCCAACTGTGCAAGATCGAGCAAATCGCGGACAAGGCGCTGCATGCGGCTTGCTTCGCGATGAATGAGTTTTAAATATTTTTGTTTTTGTTCTTCTTCTCGGACCACTCCATCGAGAAGAGCCTCGCTATATCCTTTTACATAGCTTAAAGGGGTGCGCAGTTCGTGCGAAACGTTCGCTAAAAACTCTTTCTTTCGCTGGTCTTCTTCGGCAAGGGCACTTGACATTTGATTAAATGCTTTCGCAAGTTGACCGATTTCATCTTCGGTGAAAACGGCGACTTTTTCGCTAAAATCTCCTTGAGAGACTTTATAAGCAACATGTTCCATATGCTTGAGCGGATTTGTTAAATGGATAATAATTTTGCGACCGACAAAGACGGTGACAAACAAAAAAATGGCGCCGCCGCTTAATACGAATATTTGAATTTGTTGAAACACTTCTTCAATCGAAGCGAGCGGAATGTATAAATATAAAATGCCCATCAAACGATGTTTGTCTAATAACGGAATGATGATTCCGAGAATGTTGCGGGCAAATGTTTGTTCATAACCTTTTTTGGTAATCGTTTTCCCTTCAAGCAATTGTTCGCGCTCTTTTTCGTTAATGATCGAATGATGGTCGATTTCAAATGGTAAACAAGCACTTAACTCGCGCGGATTGTTGACAAGGACAATTTCAGCATTCGAGATTTCGCTTAGCCATTCTACTTTTTGTTTAAACGATTCATCAATCGGACCGCCTTCATATTGTTTAGCGAGATTCATTCCTTCGCTCAGCAAATTTTGTTCAATGTTGGCAATATAAATATTTTCATATATATAAACGATCATCATATATGAGAACAAAACAGCCGCACCGAGAAACAAGCTGATCGTTAGCCACAATTTTTTTTGAAGGGAGAGGGCTTTAATTCGTTTCATCAATTTTATATCCCACTCCCCAAACGGTTTGAATGATGTTTCCTGCTTCTCCGAGTTTAATACGCAACGTTTTAATATGCGTATCGACGGTGCGCGTGCTGCCAACATAATGAATGCCCCAAACGCGATCGAGCAATTGTTCGCGCGTAAACACTTGTCCGCGATGTTTTGCTAAAAGAACGAGCAGTTCAAACTCTTTTAATGTCAAAACGACGGGTTGTCCATGGACGAGAACTTTTCGTCCGCGTTCATCGATTTCAATGGAACCGATGTGTAAGTAAGGAGATGTTTCCATCGTTTTTGTTCGGCGCAGCACGGCTTGAACGCGAGCGACCACTTCGTTCGGGCTGAACGGTTTGACGATGTAGTCGTCAGCGCCAATTTTCAATCCGTAGACGCGATCCCATTCATCGCTTCGGGCAGTTAAGAAGATGATTGGAACTTGTGATTGTTCGCGAACTTTCATACAAAAGCGATAGCCATCTAAACGAGGCATCATAATATCGAGCAAAATTAAATCAACATGTGTCGTTCGAAGCAATTCCAATCCTTCTTCGCCATCTTTGGCTTCGATGCATGTAAATCCTTCAGCCGATAAATATAAGCGAATGAGTTCACGCATTTCTTTTTCATCGTCAATGATTAAAATGGTTCCTCTCATCATCGTTTTCCCTCCGCTGGACGGAAAAATAAGTAAAATGGACCTTTTCCGACTTTTATTTTTTGCTTCATCGTTAATGCTGTTGGGTCGACATAAATAATTTCGCTGCTATCGTAGCTCGCGACAACGATTTCTTGGTCTGTTTTGATCATCGCAAACGGATTAGCGCCAATTTCAATAGAACGAACTCTTTTTTTACTTACGGGTTCAATTTTATAGAGCATATTCGTTCCGTGACTAAGAACGTAAATAAAGTCATTCATTTGCAAAAGCTGAATCGGCATCGTTTCCGTTCGCACTTTTTCAAGAAGTTGTCCATTATTTAACGAGTAGATGCATACATCTTGTTGCATCGTTTCTCCGCCGCCGTGTCCACCGACCCATAATTCGTTCGTTTTTGTTACGACTAAACCGCTGACGGCTGATTCAAATGTGTTGATGGTTTGAATCACTTTTTTTGTTTTTTGGTCAATGACCGAAATGATGCCGCCTTTAAAATGAATGACAATCCATCGTTTGTGATTGACATCTTCAACGATGGAAAAAGGGGAAGGGGGAACATGAATTTCGTCAACGATTTTTCCTTTTAGAGTCATGATCGAAATGGTCGCATTTTTTTCGTTGACGAGCAATAAATGGTTGTTGTCATGCGATAAAGCAATATGCGCAATTCCTTTTGTAACAGGCCAATCCGCGATCTTTTTTCCGCTGGATAGTTTGTAGACAGAAATGTGTTCCATCTCTTGGCCATATAATAAAAGCGTATCGTGATCAGGTAACAGTTGAACTTTTGTAAACGGTTCATCCATACTCCATTTCGCTAATGGTTGTTTTGTGATATGATTAATAAACGATAAGCTATGTTCTTTTAAATTAACGACACCGAGAATCGGCACATCCCGTTCGATCGGTTCGTATGTTTGGGTCGTGCATCCTTGCAAAAAAAGGATGAGCGTCAAAACGATGGATAGAAAGCGGATGCTCACGGCCTTTCCTCCTTCAATAAGCAACATCGATACGATCTCTATCGTACAAAACAATTGTGAATGATTTGTGAAATGTCAAAAATAAACACATTTCTATTGTAGCATGAAAGGAGTCTATCCGATGAAAAAGTGGTTATTTCTTTTTGGATTGCTTATTGTTTTTCTTGCGGGATGTGCATCGCAAAATGAAACGGAAGAAGAACTTCCTTTTCTTGATGTAAAAATCGTGGCGGACGAAAAAGTGCCGCTGAATAAAGAGGTGGAAATTGCTTGTCTTGTCACGTATGGAAACGAAAAAGTGACAGATGCGGATGAAGTGAAATTTGAAGTTTGGAAAAACGGAACGGAAAATCATGAAATGATCGAGGGGAAGCATGCAGGAGGAGGAAAATACGTCATTCGTAAAACGTTTACAGAGGCGGGGACCTATTCCATTGTTGCACATGTTACCGCTCGCAGTATGCATAATATGCCGAAAGTGGAAGTGACGGTCGAATAAGCAGCGAGATTTCTCGCTGTTTTTCTTCTTTTTTACCCCCTTTTACTCATATATATGAACAAAATGGACAAGTGGGGGGAAGGATGATGGAAAAGTGGAGCCGAGTCATGCAAATTGCCTTTGTTTATGTCGGGACGGTCGTCGGTGCAGGGTTTGCGACTGGAAAAGAGATTGTTCAATTTTTTACTCAATATGGCGTATTTGGAGCGATTACGATTTTGTTAAGCGGAATATTATTTATTTTGCTTGGAACAAGAATGATGGTGATGGCAAGCCGGCTAGGAGCCAGTTCGTACAAACAATTAAATGATTACTTATTTGGAAGGACAGCCGGTTCGATTGTCAGCGGTGTGATGTTTTTTGTTTTATTTGGCGTCACGTCTGTCATGTTATCGGGGGCGGGAGCGGTTTTTGATGAACAATTAGGTTGGTCGAGTCAATTAGGAATTTTATTGACGATCGTTTTTGCATTTTTGACGATGCTTTTTGGGTTGAAAGGGATCTTAAGCATCAATACCATTGTTGTTCCAATGATGATTTTTTTTAGCTTTTCATTAACAGCTATAGTGTTTAAATATATTGAAGGAATTTCTTTTTCGCTTCCGACGTTTCCAGCGTTTCTTTCGCCGCTTTCTTATGTTGCCTTTAACTTGGCGATGGCTCAAGTGGTTCTCGTGCCGCTGGCTAATGAGGTGAAAGATGAACGAGTGATTCGTTTAGGCGGCATGCTTGGCGGAGCTTTCTTATGTTTGATTTTGTTAAGCAGCCACATTTCTTTATTAACTTTGCCGAATTTGCTTACATACAGCATTCCGATGGCGGAAATTGTAAAAACATCGTTCGCACCGCTTTATTCTTTTTATCTTGTCATCATTTATGGTGAAATTTTCACTTCATTAGTGGCCGGAATTTTCGGTCTGCAACGGCAGCTAGAAGCTTGGATCCGTTTGCCAAAGACCGTTCTTTTATTCATTGTTTTGTGCGGATTGTATATGATCAGCTTGTTTGGTTATCATGCTTTACTGAGCGTGTTATATCCCCTGTTTGGCTACATCAGTCTTCTTTTTATTTTTTTATTATTCTATCGAAAAATTCCTAGATAGGACGGTTTTGATGTAGTAAATTGTAAATATAGAGCGTGAGGGGATTGGGGGTGGATGTCGTGTCAAAGCGAATGATTGGTATAGTCTCGGTGACTGTGTTGATCTTTTTTGCTTTGGAAACGTTCCATTTGATTGATGTATATCGTGCCGATTGGTGGCCGTTGCTTCTTTTTATTTTTGGAATCATGATTCATTTATTGTTTTTTAAAAGAGGAGCAAACGAGGAAGAGGCTTTTTTATTGCTCCCAGGCGGCATTTTTGTCATGATGGCGGGAACTTTCTTTTTAAATGTTCGCGATCCTTTGTTCATCATCGCTTCCTACTTACTCGCATTCGCGTTCGGTTTATTTGAATGGTGGGTGTTTGGAAAGCAACAAGAATTGAAAGTGCCAATGATTCTTTTCGCTTCTTATAGCTTATCATTGTTTATTGAAAGTGCTGTTTCTCTCATTTATCTTTTCTTTATTGCGGTTGTTTTTCTTGTTTTTTATATTTTTCGTTATCGATTGTTAAAAAATGAGCGAGCCGATGTTCAATGAATAGGCTCGCTTTCGTTTTTTAATCGAATTGGAAACGTTTTAATATTTGCTTTAGTCGATGGACTTCTTCTGCAAGAGTGGCGGCTTCTTTCGCTAACATGTGAACCCCTGAGACTTGTTGCTCTAGTCCTGTTGCTGTTTCGTGGACGACATTTGTAAAATCTTCGGCGATGTAGTGAACGTCTTCGATTAACTGTTGTAAATCTTCTCCTTCTGCTGTCGCCCTTTCGACATAAGAACGGCTATGGCTAATGAGTGCATTCATTTCTTTGGACATTTCTTGGAATTCAGCAATACTTTGACTCGTTTCAGAAAGGAAAGAAGTCGTTGCTTCAATTGCGCCGACATTTTCATCGACTGCCTGTACAGCTGTTATTAAATCTTTTTGCGTTTTGCCGAGCGAAGATAAAATTTCAGATGCGAAACTATTTGTATCCTCTGCTAGCTTTCGAACTTCTGTAGCGACGACGGCAAAACCTTTTCCTGCTTCTCCCGCTCGAGCCGCTTCAATGGATGCATTTAAGGCAAGCATATTTGTTTGCTCTGCAATCGCTGTAATCGCAGAAACTTTTTTCATCGCGAGATCGGCTTCTTTTGCGACGGTTTGGATGAGTTGAGACGTTTCTTTAATTTTGTTTTGAATGGTGCGCATTTGTTGTTCTGTTTTTTGAATTTGTTCATTTCCAATTTGAGCAGAATGAAGGGTCGATTGTGCTCGTTGAACAACTCGTTCAATTTCCTTCTGAATGCTCAAAATGTTCTCCATCATCGTTTCGATCCGCATTTTTGCTTGTTGGATAAATGTCGTTTGTTTTTGTGCACCCTCACGAAATGTTTCCATTGTGGCGGATACTTCATCAAATGCTTCCGATAATCTTTTGGATTCTTCTTTTTGCTCCTTGCTCACTCGGTCAACAGAGTGCGTCGCTTTAGCAAACTCATTTAAAATGGAGCGCATGCCAAGAATGACTTTATTGATTTCATAACCAATTTGATGAAATTCATTTCGTTTACCAACGGTACGTACTTCCGTATGCAAGTTTCCGGATGAAACGGTTCGAGTCACATGGTACCAATTGCGTAAACGTGTAACAAGGATGCGATAAAAACAAAACGAACAAACGAAGCTAACCAAAAAAGTGCTCAATGTTAAAAGAAAGATATGAAAAAGAGATAAATCTAATAAGAACGAAGCGATTGCGACTGTGATGCTCGGAAGTAAAGCGATGGAACTAAACCATGTTTCTAAATAAGGGCGATGAACAAGCCTTCCCATGCGCAAATTAAAGCGTTTTCCGTTTTGGTCGGTGAGCAATGGACACGATGCATCAATTAAAACCTCTCCTGTATTTCGTTCGTAAACTTGCAGAAGAGGAGCGGTGGTTGTTGCGGCTTTTTTTCCTACCTCATCGTCAAAAGTGATTCCTTCACGCAATCGGTTTGTATGAATGATGGCGCATCCCGATTCATCGACAATAAGAAAATATTCGTCACGTTCTAACCGTTGATCTAAAATACGGCGCAACGTGTCAAGTTGCTGTGAAATGGAAACGTTCGGACGAATGGTTCGTTGAATTTCTTCTGCGACTCGCTGAACTTTGTGCAACGCTTTTTGTGCTGTTTTTTTCTTTAATAAATTTTCCAATTTTTTCTCCCCCTTTTCCCCTTACCTAATAATATACACAATTTTCAAACTATTAAAAAGACATAAAAAGAAGAAGGAACGAAATGATAAAGAGAGAGGGAGGTGATCCATTTGACACAGTCGAAACGACAAAAAGAACGCCAGTGGAAAGTGCGAAAACAGTCGCAAAACCCGCATGGAAAAGTGAAATCGTTTGAAGAATTAGCGAAAGAAGAAGGGAGAGAATAGCTATATACACTGATCTTCTCCTTTGTGCATAAGATGGAACGAAGATAGAAGGAGTTTACCGATTATATGTCTCTTTATTCGGGAAGCAGCCGGCTTATCAGAAAAAAGTGTTTTCGTCGTTTGCCGAAGGATTGAAGTTGGAGCGTGAAGATGAATGGGAAGCATGCGAGGATGATCGAAATGTTTATTGATCTAATAGATTCAAGTTGAGTTTCCGACATATCTCATCATGAATAGAAGGCCGCTTTTCTGCCATAGGCGGCAAGAAAAATCTTGCCGACCGGCATGCTTCTAGCATGCCGATCCCGAACGTAAAACGCGTGGCAGACAAATTCATTTGTCTGATGGCGTTTTCGTTCGGGGAAGTGGCAGAAAAGCTTGTTTATGTCGGAAAATTAAGCTTATCATATATATGAAGGATGAGAACGTTCGTGATGTGTTTTTTCGGGCGATGACCGATGAAATGGAACATGCGCTTCGATTTGCTATTTTGCTGTTTGGGCAAGCGAAAAGCTGACGTCATTGCGTCAGCTTTTTAATAATTTAAATCGACTCGCACCCCTTTTACGCTATATAAAATATTTTCAGCAATGTTTGTAATATGGTCGCCTGCGCGTTCGAGGTTGCGTGTAATGAAAGACAATTGTGTAATTTGATTTGTATATTCTGGCTTTTCTCCCATAAGCGTGACGAGTTCTTGAATAATTTGACCTTGCAGTTCATCGACGCGATCATCTGTTTGGGCGATGCGTTTCGCTTCTTCGATATCGTCGTTATGGAAAGCGTGAAGGGAATTGTTTAACATTTCATTGACGACCGCTGCCATTTCCGGGATGTGAACAATCGGTTTAACATGCGGTTCCGTGCCGATAAATTTTACGGATTTCGCAATGTTGACAGCGATGTCACCAATTCGTTCAACATCAGAAGAAATTTTGAGCGCAACAATGAGTCGGCGTAAGTCGGAAGCGACAGGCTGTTGCTTTAAAATGGTTATAATGGCTAACTCATTAATGTCTCTTTCCATTTCATTAATGTGTTTATCATTTTCAATAATTTGGTCCGCTTTTTCAAGGTCTTGTTTTTTTAATGCGTCTATCGCATCGTTTAACGCCTTCTGAGAGACGGAGACCATCGCCATCAGTTTTTCTTTCAATTCCTGCAATGCTGCATCAAACGTTGACCGTTTCGTCATGTTAGACCACCTGACTTTACGTTATTTTTAGTTATTATATCCTGAAAATTGTTCACAAATGAAAATTGTTCACAAATAAAGCATAATTTTTTTATAGTATAAATAAATATTTTATGATATATTATCAAACGGACAATTGAAGAAGAATTCCACGTCTTTGACGTGGGAGAGGTTCTAGAACAACCCTCTATAAAAAACTAGGGAAAACTATATCCTTAGAGGGTATAGTTTTTTTGTTTTAGAACGCTCTTTTCTTCTTTAAAATCATGAAAGGAGATAGAGAGCGATGAAAAATGAAAAAGCCGTCGTTGTTTTTAGCGGTGGCCAAGACAGCACAACTTGTTTATTTTGGGCATTAAAGCATTTCGCTGAAGTCGAAGCGGTTACTTTTAATTACAATCAGCGTCATAAGCTGGAAATTGAAGTAGCTTCTTCGATTGCTCGGGAGTTAAACATCAACCATACGATTCTTGATTTATCGTTATTAAATCAGTTAGCTCCGAATGCATTGACGCGGAAAGATATTGCGATTGAACATAAAGAAGGAGAATTGCCGTCCACGTTTGTTGATGGACGCAATTTGTTGTTTTTATCGTTTGCGGCTGTCTTTGCCAAACAGCGTGGTGCTCGCCATCTTGTAACAGGCGTGTGTGAAACCGATTTTAGCGGCTATCCAGATTGTCGCGATATTTTTATTAAGTCGTTAAATGTTACGTTAAATTTGGCGATGGATTATCAATTTGTCATCCATACACCGTTAATGTGGTTGAATAAAGCAGAAACATGGAAATTAGCGGATGAACTTGGCGCATTTTCGTTTATACGCGAAAAAACGCTTACATGTTACAACGGCATCATTGCGGATGGATGTGGAGAATGCCCGGCTTGCCATTTAAGAAGACGAGGTCTTGAACAATATTTAGCTGAAAAAGAAGGAGTGGAAAAGAAATGATTCATCAAATATACCCACAGGTCGCCCATTCGTTTCAATATGAAATAAATAAAGACATGTCGCTTGCGGCCGCACACTTTATTCCGCATGAAGCAGCTGGAAAATGTGCGCACCTTCATGGACATACGTATATTATCAATATTACAGTTGCCGGAGACGAATTAGATGAAACAGGATTTTTAGTCAACTTCCAACAGTTAAAACGCCTTATTCATGACCGTTTTGATCACACATTAATCAATGATCATGGTGAATTATTTAACGAAAAAAATAGCTATGATTTTCCAACGGCTGAATCTATTGCTCGAAAAGTATGTGAGATCGTTCAAGAACATCTTGACACGTTGCCGAATCGTCCGAAATGCTTACAAGTATTCGTTCGTGAAACACCAACAAGCTATGCTGTATATCGACCAAAATGGGAGAAAAAATGATGAAAAAAATTCCTGTTATCGAAATATTTGGTCCGACCATCCAAGGTGAGGGGATGTTGATTGGTCAAAAAACAATGTTTGTTCGTACGGCAGGATGCGATTATTCATGCCGTTGGTGCGATTCTGCCTTCACATGGGATGGATCCGCGAAAAAAGAAATCAGGCAATTAACCGCGCTCAATATTTGGCGGGAGCTTCAACAATTAGGTGGAGATCGTTTTAATCATGTAACGATTTCTGGCGGGAATCCTGCGCTTATTCAAGCGTTGGGAGAGCTCGTTAGCCTTTTAAAACAAAACGGCATTCGCGTTGCCCTTGAAACGCAAGGAAGCCGCTGGCAAGAATGGTTTTATGAGATTGATGACTTGACGATTTCACCAAAGCCTCCAAGTTCGGGAATGAAGACAGATTTTCACGTGTTAGATGACATCATTTTTCGCTTAACGAAAAAAGAAAAACAAGGCGTCAGTTTAAAAGTGGTTGTCTTTGATGATGCAGATTTTTCGTATGCCGAAATGGTGCATAAACGATATCCCCATATTCCGTTTTATTTGCAAGTCGGCAATGATGCGATTTCTTCAAACGATGAGTCAATGTTACGGACAGCGTTGCTTGACAAATTGAACTGGTTGGTTGAAAAAACAGTGCAATCGAAAGACATGAACGATGTTCGTGTGCTTCCGCAGCTTCATACGTTATTGTGGGGAAATAAACGAGGAGTATAAAGAAAGGAAGTGGAAAAATGGTTGGAAGAAAAGATGAGGAACTAAAAGGTTGTACGCTTCTTGGCAACCAAGGAACGAAATACGTTTTTGAATATAATCCGGATATTCTCGAAGTATTTGACAACAAACATCCAGATCGTGATTACTTTGTGAAGTTTAACTGTCCTGAATTTACGAGCCTGTGTCCGAAAACAGGGCAGCCGGATTTTGCGACGATTTATATTAGCTATATTCCGGACAAAAAATGCGTGGAAAGCAAATCGTTAAAGCTCTATTTATTTAGTTTTCGCAATCATGGCGACTTCCATGAAGATTGCGTCAACATCATTATGAATGATTTAATTCGCGTGATGAATCCGCGCTATATTGAAGTGTGGGGAAAATTTACGCCGCGCGGCGGAATTTCGATTGATCCGTACTGCAACTGGGGACGTCCGGGCACGAAATACGAGAAAATGGCTGAATATCGTCTCATGAATCATGATTTATATCCTGAAAAAGTAGATAATCGTTAAAAAAAGGCTGCCTCAAGCAAAAAGCGAGGCAGCCTTAAAAAATTCATAAATATGGAGTAGTTTTTTTGCGTAAACGAGTATATAATGACCAATTGTTATAAGCCTATTTTGTTTGGGGGGTCTAATTTTGAAAAAGAGAACCGCTCTTTTAATAGGGGCGAGCGGGCTAGTAGGGGGCGAACTTCTACAGCTATTGCTTCGTTCAGAGCATTATGAACGAGTGACAGCATTTGTACGTCGTCCTTTAATGTATAATCATGAAAAATTGCAGCAAATGATTATTGATTTTGAACAGATCGAAAAGTATGAAGATTACTTTCATGTAGATGATGTGTTTAGCTGTTTAGGAACAACGATGAAAAAAGCGAAAACCAAACAACAATTTATTAAAGTAGATTATGAGTATACGCTTCGGGCAGCAACATTAGCGGAGAAATGCCACGTAAAAAGCTTTTTATTTGTTTCGGCTGTCGGGGCAGATCCTGAGTCCATGTTTTTTTACAATCGCGTAAAAGGAGAAACAGAAGAAGCATTGCAACGTTTAACGATTAAATCGTTACACATTTTCCGCCCTTCTTTGCTTTTAGGAGAGCGAAACGAGTTTCGGTTGGGCGAAAAAACAGCGGAATGGTTGTGTAACGGTCTTTCGTTTGCGATGGTTGGAAAGCTAGAAAAATATAAACCGATTGAAGCAAAAGAAGTCGCACAGGCGATGTACAATGCGGCTCTTTCGGATCAACAAGGTGTACACATTTATGAGTGCAATGAAATTAGAGAGCAATTGAAAAAGGAAAAAGGGCTGTCTCATCAACGATAAGACAGCCCTGTTCATTTACTCGACGATTTTGTAATTTTTGTGATTGACGACGGTTCGCTCTTGTAAGTCGAGTTCTTTATAATTTTCCATGTACGTTAAGTCCACAATCACCGAATTTTCATTCACTTTTTCAACGATCCCGCGCAATCCATTTTTAAATTCAATAATGTCGCCGATTTGTGCTTTTTTCATTGAAAATCTCCTTTACTTTTAAGTTTCTTTTTCTTATTTTGCTTTATTTTTCCTGATTCGTAAAGGGAATTTTCAATTATTTTCTCACTTTAGCGATATGGCCAGTAAGGAGAAGGCATCATCGGCATCGTTCCATATGGCATTGCCCCGTATGGCATTGCTCCGTGTGGCATTGCTCCATATGGCATGGTTCCGTATGGCATACCTGGAGCCATTGTCATTGGAAATGGCATCGGCGAACAACCACAATCCATTGGTCCTGTTGGCATTGGCATCGGCGAACAACCACAATCCATTGGTCCTGTTGGCATTGGCATCATGGTTGCCATCGTCGTTGGTTGGGGCATCGTGGGAACGGCAGCAGGCATTATATTCATCGGAGGTTGTAGATTGTCATCTCGCCATTCGTAATCCTCATAACTATTTTCTTCTGTTGTATATGGATTCCATTGATTCATGTCCATCTTCCTTTCTTTGTTTTAGGATGATACCCATCATCATTGTATGCCTATTGTTTTAGAAGGTGTGTAAATGCAACAAAATTAGGTGTTTGACCATGATTGACAAACGAGCAGGCAAGGCGATAAAACAAAAATAGGAGGGGAAAAATCATGAATGAAAAGGAAGCAACAGAGTTGTTAAATCAATTGCGTGATGGTGAAATTCATGAACTCCTCGTGAAAAAAGAAGATTTTTTAACTTTTCGTAACGTTCTTGTAAACCGAGAAGATTTCAAACATTTTCGTGGCGTTGCGCAGCGAGGAGGAGACGTCATTTATTACTACATGAAAGAGCCGCGCAGTTAGAGCGGCATTATTTTTTTTAGTTTTTTGATCGCTGTTATTCGCCATTGTTTGACCGTATTGACAGACACCCCTTCTTCCTCGGCAATTTCTTTTAATGTCTTTTCGTTTACGATATAACCAATGAGCCACTTTCGTTGACAAGGAGATAAATGTGCGAGCCATTCTTCGTACATTTCGTTGGAAATGGGGATGTCTTTGCCTTCCGTTTGCAACGTATGAAGCAGCTCATCGGTGAGAGAATATTGAGCGCTTTTTGTCTTGATCTGTCGCCGCATTTCTGAAATCATTGACCAATATATTTTTTTAAAAGCAAATGATGAAAATTTCCCTTTCGCTTTGTCATAATGTTCATGAGCTTCCCATAAGGCGATTAGCCCAATTTGATAGTATTCGTCTACATTTGTGTAAATGTTCAACTTTTTCATAACGTGATAGATGAGCAAATGATATTGCTCAACGATGGATTCAAACGATTCTTTCATTCTTTTTTTCCTTTCCGAAGGCGCGCCATCGTTTTTTCCGCGGTAATAGTAAAATAAAAAATGATGCCGCGTTTGTCGAAGCGATAAACAGTATAAATAGAAGAGATCGAAAGCTAGAAAATTGCTTAAAAAAGCAGACCGTTTATAATGAATCATTCGCTAGAAAAGGAAGAAACAGGGGATTTTCGTAGAAATGAAAAAATTGCTAGTGCTTTTATAAACCGCATGATATCAAGCGCTTTTTTCGTTTTCCAACAATTAGATAATGATAGAGTAATAAACTCTTGGTAGTCTAATAGCGAGCAAATGACTAGGAGGGATTCATGTTGAGAAAAATGGTACTAGCATTTGCCTCGCTATTTTTGATGCTATCGTTTTGTCATGAAAAGGCGTCGGCACAAACAACGATTCATACCGTTCGAAAAGGGGACACGTTATGGAAGATCGGTAAACAATACGGAGTTTCGTTGCTAGAATTAAAGAAAATCAATAAGCGAACGAACGATGTTTTGTATGTCGGCGAAAGGCTTACCATTCCACCATCCATTTCTGCCTATGAAAAAGATTTATTAGCGAGGCTTGTTCATGCCGAAGCAAAAGGCGAACCGTTTGCAGGAAAAGTGGCGGTAGCAACGGTTGTATTAAATCGTGTCGATCATCCGCATTTTCCGGATAGCATTAAGGAAGTGATTTATGATCGATCAGGCGGTTATTATGCTTTCACGCCTGTACAAAACGGAACGATCAACCAACCACCGAGTGCAGAGGCGTATCGCGCAGTTGAAGAAGCCCTTGCTTTTCGCGGTTTAGGAAGCGGTTCATTGTATTTTTATAATCCAAAAACGGCGAAAAGCAACTGGGTTCGTTCGAAACAAGTGACAGTCGTGATTGGAAACCATGTATTTGCGAAATAGAAGAAATAGAAGGCTGACTCAACATTGCCTAGAGGCGATGTTTTGAGCCAGCCTCTTTTTGTGAAAATCTCTTTTGAATAAAGTAAAATAGTCGTGATATAGTTAAAATAAAAAAAGCGAAAGGCGGGAACGAGATGAAAATACGTAAAGCACCGATTCATGACGAACATCAACAGCAAAACGTTTACATTTATGAAAACAAAAAAGAAGAATATATCGTCGTTTCCATTCCGGATCTTGAATGGTCGATATGTGTGCGCTATGAAGAAGAAACGAAAGATGTGCAAAAACGAATTGAGCAATCGTTAAGAAAAGTGTTAGAAGCTGAAAAGGCTTCATCATTGACAGCGAAGATTGTTCAGTGGATTCGAGAAATGTGAAAAAGAAAGGAAATCGTTCATTTGTCTATGAAATATATTGTTCCTCTATATATTTTTGCTAGTTTATGTTGGATTACACTTACAGACTTATATATTTCCCATTTATCGCTTTCACAGCAAACAGTTACGTTTATTCAAACGGTAAAAGGATGGATTTTTGTTGCTCTTTCGGCCTTTTTCTTTCATATGGCGTTAAAAAATCGCCAAGAATTGAAACGAATGGCTGAGAGCGAGCAAGAGCTTTCAACGCTTATTAATGCGATGCCTGACTTTGTTTGTTTTAAAGATGGACAAGGAAGATGGTTGAAGGTCAATGAATTTGGCCGGAAATTGTATCAATTGGAACATGTCGATTACAAAGGAAAAACAGATCGGGAGTTAGCCGAATATTCCCCTTATTTTAAAGAGGTGTTTTTATATTGTGAGCGTTCGGATGAAGAGGCATGGAAGGCAAAAACAATCACGCGTTCTGAAGAATCTTTTTCTGTGCCAAGCGGGGAAGTAAAAACGTTCGATGTTATTAAGGTTCCGCTTTTTCATGAAAATGGGAAACGAAAAGGATTAGTCGCGATTGGACGGGATATTACGCAACAAAAAACGGCAGAAGCACTGTTGTTAAAACGTGAAAAACTTTCCGTTGTCGGACAACTCGCTGCGGGAATTGCTCATGAAATTCGCAATCCATTAACATCCATTAAAGGGTTTATGCAGATCATGAAGAAAACGAAGCAAGTAAACGATTCATACGTGTTGATTATTTTACAAGAATTAGAAAGAATCGATCAAATTGTTGGAGAACTGCTCGTTCTTTCAAAACCGCAAATGAAATCGTACCGAGCTTTTCGATTAAACGAGGTGCTCGATTATGTAACGAGTCTTGTCGCCCATCAAGCACTTTTGCAAAATGTAACGATTGAATATTCAAATCGATGGGTGAATCCATTTATCTATGGGGAACGGAATGAACTGATCCAAGTGTTTATTAATATTCTTAAAAATGCGTTAGAGGCAATGCCAAAAGGAGGAACCATTCGAATCGAAGTCGCTTATATGGAGCAAGATCGAATAAAAATTACCATTTCTGATACGGGAAAAGGAATTGAACAAGAGCGATTAAAAAGACTTGGCGAACCATTTTATACATTAAAGGAAAAAGGAATGGGATTAGGCTTGACCATTAGTACAAAAATCATTCACGAACATAAAGGATCGTTACAAATCGAAAGCGAAGTTGGGAAAGGGACGAATGTGCATATTATTCTTCCGCTTTATAAAGAAGCCGGCAAACATGAAGAAGGTCCGTCTAATCAGTGAGACGGACCTTTTTTCTTATTCTACCCATGTTGTTAGTTTTGTCACAGGAAGGCGCAATGATTTATGAGCAGGAGCGGCTGCTTTTCCAATTGTAATCAACATTACTGGCACGTAACGGTCAGAGATGTTGAATTGTTTGACGAATTGTTCTGTGTCAAACCCGCCGATTGGGCATGTGTCCCATCCTTTTGCTTTTGCTGCCAACATGAGTTGCATCGCTGCTAAAGAGGCATTGCTGAATGCTGCATCGCGAGCGTATTGTTTATTTTTATAAGCTTGAGCGATTTGGTTTGCGAGTGTTTCTTTTATTTCTTGTGTCATAAATCCTTGTTCGACAAGCGGATTGTATACTAGATCTGTATTTTCATTTGCTTTTAAATCGCCTAAAACAGCAACAACAGCGGAAGCATCGACGATTTGTTGTTGGTTATAGGCGATTGGAAGAAGACGTTGCTGTGCTTCTTTACCTTGAATAATGACGAAATGCCAATGTTGCAAATTCCATGCAGAAGGAGCTTTTCCGGCTGCTTCTAAAATCTCAATTAACTCTTCCTTAGAAATGGATACAGTTGGATCGTATTTACGTACAGATTTCCGTTCTTCAATCAACGAAAAAAAGGATAACTCTTGTTTGACATTCATGGTAAATTCCTCCATTTTTTATTTTTTATTACAAAAATAAAGTTACTTACTTTTTGTTAGTTAAATGTTTCATGAGGCTATGATAAGATGAATATATAGATCTGTCAAGTTTTTCGGGGTCTCATTTGGTATGTAACAAAGCGCGTTTAATTATGTAAAAAGAATAGGTGATGATGATGAAAAATCTTCATTTATGCCCAAAATTCGAAGCTGCTTTTGCGTTATTAGGAAAGCGGTGGAATGGTTTAATCATTCATGTATTGCTTCGCGGTCCGCTTCGTTTTAAGGAATTAGCTGAAACCATTCCGCATATTAGTCAAAAAATGTTAACGGAACGATTAAAGGAGCTTGAAGAAGAAGGAATTGTCGTTCGGCATGTGTATCCAGAAACGCCTGTGCGTATCGAATATGAACTTACAGACAAAGGAAAAGAATTGCAAAAAGCGATGAACGAAGTACAAAAGTGGGCGGAAAAGTGGATGAACTAAAAAATTTTCATGCCACCTAACCTTTTCACCTTTTTTTGCGATAGTAGAGGTGAAAGGAGGTGGAGGAAATGATTCAGCGCTCACAACTGCGTCTTGTATTTGAAAACGGTATGACGGAAGACGGCAAGCCGCTTTATAAAAACAAAAATTACAGCAACATTAAGCCGACAGCAACGGAAAGTTCCCTTTTTTCAGTCGCTCAGGCGCTTGCATCTTTACAAAGTGCTTCACTTGCTCACGTACAGCGTACGGATTTCCATGTATTAGGTGAATAGGAGGGATGAACAGTGGAAAAAACGTTGGAGTTGCAATTTGTCAATCAGGAAGGAAAAGTTGTTCGTTTAACGATTGATCAGCCGCTTGAATCACTTACGGACACACAGGTGGCCAACGTCATGGATTTGATCATCGCAGCAAACGTTTTTACTTCAAGCGGCGGTGATTTGGTAGCAAAAAAAGGAGCCCGCATCGTGTCAAAAGAAGTTTTAGAGTGGGCATTTGCTTAAACAGAAAGAGCTGGTTCTTTTTGAGCCAGCTCTCTTATAAAAAGGAGAGAAGTCAATGGATACGTATCTTTCGCTCATTTCCGATGTCGGTTTTCCAGTCGTTGTGACGTTTTACTTACTGCATCGAATTGAAGCAAAACTTGATTCCGTCATTGCCTCCATTCATATGTTAGCGGAACAATGGAAAGAAGAACACCCATAGATTCAAATGGGTGTTTTTATTTTTTTAGGAAAAAATTATCTTTTATTTTTCAAATCTTTCCGTTAATATAAAAATATTGTAACCACGTTGTTTTTACTAATTAAGGAGGACACATCATGCGGTTTTTTGCATTAAAAAAACGAGAAGAAGTAGACGAACAATTTGAGCGTGTATTGAATACACAAGCCAAATCGATTCGTTTCGGACATGAAATGATCGAGAGACAGCTTTCGCTCATTGATTTTACCGAGCGGGATTTAGCCATTTTAGCTTCCGCGAAACGTTACATAGAAGCAAATGTTCATGATATTATCGACCAATTTTATAGCGCGTTGCAAAAAGAAAGCGAAATGCTTGAGATCATTGAAGCGCATAGTTCGATTGAACGGCTAAAAAAAACATTAACGATTCATGTTATTGAAATGTTTAATGGAAAAATCGACGAAGCGTTTATTGAAAAAAGACGACGAATTGCGCTGGCGCATTTGCGAATCGGTCTTGAACCGAAGTGGTATATCGCTTCGTTCCAACATTTATTTGAATCCCTTTTTGCTGTCATCTCTCGATATTTCAATGAGCCGGCTCATTTATTTGCGGTGATGAAATCCATTTCGAAAATGTTAAATTTTGAACAGCAACTCGTGTTGGAGCAATATGAAAAGGAAAATGAAAAGCTGCGCCTACAAATCGAGCGAATTAAAAATGAAATGAAACAGCAATTAAAAGAGGCCATTTATAATCTCGGCAATGTTTCGGAAGAAGTAAGCGCTTCCGTTTCTTCCTTGAACATGCAAGCCAATGAAATTTTATCGTTTGCGCACGAGGCATCGTCGATCGCTGAAACGAGTGCTCACAAATCCGAAAAAGGAAAAGATCAGCTGCAATCCCAGTTAATGGAGATGTGCGACATTGATACGAAAATGAAGCAAATCCAAACGGATATGACAAACTTAAAGCAATCAGCAAATAAAATTGAAAACATTACAAATCTGGTTACAGCCATCGCCGATCAAACGAATATGCTTTCTTTAAATGCATCGATTGAAGCAGCGCGCGCGGGAGAGCATGGGAAAGGATTTGCTGTCGTTGCTGACGAAGTGCGAAAGCTTGCTTTTCAGACAAAACAGTCTGTATCAGATGTTGTGGACATTTTGACAGAGATTAATGAAAAAATTAATCACATTTCTGAATCATTGCAGGTTGTTTCACATTTAGTGGCCAATGGCGCAAACAATATGCGCGATATTAATGCATTTTTTGATGAGCTTGCGGCATCTCTACAACGCATTCGCGAAAAAAATTTGCGCATTGACCAAGAAATGAAAACATGTGTAAACGTTGTATCTGAAATTCATGAAGCGATTTCCCACGTTTCGGCCTCGACTGAGGAGCTCGAAGCAATGGCAGGGGAACTGTAAATGAAACGTTTTGATCAACAAGAGAAAAAATTAGCTCTTTTGATGGGAATGATTGCTTTTTTGTGAAAATGGATGTAAGAAGATGAGCACTTCCGATCATCTGCCTTGAGGAGATGATCGGAAGTGTTTTTTTATAGAAGTTGAAACTTTTTGCACACTATAAACGTAGTTAATGAAGGTCATATTTCGTTTTTGAATAATGGAAAGGAGAGTGAGAGATGCTTATTTTAGAATTGGCAGCGATTTTATTCGCCGCAAAGGTAGCAGGAGATATTAGCGTGCGTCTTGGCCAACCTGCCGTTCTTGGGAAATTGTTGATCGGAATCGTACTCGGTCCTTCTGTGCTAGGGATTGTTGACAATACCGACATTTTAAAAGAAATTAGTCAAATCGGAGTTATTTTGCTCATGTTTATTGCTGGATTAGAAACCGATATCGATGAATTTAAGCGATCAGGAAAAGCGGCTACGTATGTCGGTGTGCTCGGAATTGCCATGCCGATGTTGCTTGGTTATTTAGCTGGTATATCGATTGGTTTATCGCCAATGCAAGCAATGTTCCTCGGATTGTTGCTATCAGCAACAAGCGTGAGTATTTCTGTTCAAGCGTTAAAAGAAATGGATCAATTAAAATCAAAAGAAGGGGCGACCATTTTGGGAGCTGCGGTCATTGATGACATTCTTGTTATTATCGCGCTTGCGTTTTTAATGAGTTTTGCAGGTGGAGATGTGAATATTACGCAAGTGGTTTTAAAGAAAGTTGCATTCTTTGCAATTGCTGTTTTATTAGCTTGGAAAGTCGTTCCGATTGTTTTGAAAAAATTTGCACCGCTTCGTGTGACTGAGACGGTCATCTCGGCTGCGCTCATTATTTGTTTCTTTTTCGCTTACTTAGCTGAATATGCGGGGGTTGCGGCCATTATCGGTTCTTATATCGCTGGCTTAGCGGTTAGCTTAACCAATTACAAACATGAAGTATTTGAAAAAGTGGAGACTATTAGTTATTCCATTTTTGTTCCTGTTTTCTTTACATCGATCGGGGTGACTGTAGAAATTATTGGAATTGGTGATCATATTTGGCTTATTTTTGGTTTAAGTGTTTTAGCTGTGTTAACGAAGCTAGTCGGATGTGCAGCAGGAGCTAAACTTGGCGGATTTGGCTGGCGCAGCTCGCTCGCTGTCGGTGCAGGAATGGTGTCGCGTGGGGAAGTTGCTTTAATTATTGCGGGAATCGGTTTGGATCAAGCACTCATTTCGAGCGACTTATTTGCGGTCATTGTCGTTGTTGTCCTTGTGACGACGATTGTGACGCCACCGTTAATGAAATTCATTTTTAAAGGGAAAGGAACTGTTGAAAAAGCAGCGTAAAACAACCGTCGGTCACTTCCGACGGTTGTTTCAGACTGTAGACAAACAGGGTTCAGACACTGAGTCTGAACCCTGTTTTGATGAAAAAAGAGCCTAAATGTGAAAAAATGAAGATTCTTAATGATAGGCGCGAATAATAGCATTTAATTCATCAGCGTGTTTCGTTGGAATTTGATGCTTTGCATTTTCGACATAAACAATATCAACATGGTGAGCGTGCTTTTGGAAAATGCGCCCATACTCATGAACATAATAGTCAAGAGCGCCATAAATGAGCAAAATCGGTATATTTAGCTCATAGAGCCGATGAGTGGATCGGTAATGAAGCCCTTCCACATACATTTCATACAAGCGATCTTGATCGCATAATCGAGCGTAATGTTCAATCATTTTCTTCTCATCTTTTGTTTTTCCGTGAGCTTTTCCAAGCACTTTTGCTAACAAAGGAATGCTGCGATATTTGACCGTATAAATTCCGAGCAAAAATTCTAGGTAAAGCAAATGGGTGCAAACTTCCGAAAAGCCCCCAATTAATATTAATTTTTCGACTTGATGCGGATAAGAAAGAGCAAAATGTTGAGCAATGGAGCCTCCGTTTGAGTAACCACAAACAATGGCTCGCTCAATTTGCAGCTCATTCAATAGTTGATGCAAATCGCTTGCCAGCAAATCCATTGTGATTTTCTTTATTCCTTTTCCGCTTTTTCCGTTTCCTCGTAAATCATACGTAATGATGCGAAACGAAGATGAAAGAGCATGTTGACGATGAAATGTAACGCTTCCCATTCCAGGTGGGTGAATAAATACAATGGGTGTTCCTGATCCTTTTTCTTCATAGTACAAAGGAACTAATTTTTCAACATATATGTAAGCCATAAAACAACCCCTCTACGAATTTAGTACATATAGTATGTGAAAAAAGACCCGCATGCTATTCTTTTGTAATATAATGGAAAGAAAGTGTATAAGTAGGGGGTTAATAGATTAAAAGAATAATGGTATGATAAGGACGAAGAAGCGTTTCAAAAAAAGAAAAGGGGTTCTTCATCATGAAAAAGACCATTGTTGCTGGAACGATTTTAACTTCGCTCTTTTTAGGAGAGAAGGCAGCTTCTGCCGCTGAATATACGGTAAAACCAGGCGATTCATTATGGAAAATTGCGAAAACATTTCAATTGTCCATTAGTGAATTAAAAACATATAACAAACTAACGAGCGATACGATTTTTGTTGGACAAGTATTGCAGCTTCCAGATTCTAAAATAACATTATCTTCTAGTGTGCCAAAGGCTGCCACTGCTGTTCAACCGACGGCTGCAACGACAACGTATAAAATCCAGTCAGGGGACTCGTTATCTGTGATTGCTCGTAAATTTAACACGACTGTTACAAGATTGCTAGAGTTAAATCCAACCATTACGAATGAACATCGTATTTATGTTGGACAAGTCATTAAAGTTCCATCTGTTTCAAGTTCGTCTTCGTCGTCGCAGCGTATTTCTGCGACAGAGCCAAAGAATACAGCAAGCGGGAACGGAACGTATATTGTTCAATCAGGTGATAGTCTTTCGTTAATTGCAAAAAAATTCGGCTTGACATTAAATGAGCTATTGGCAATGAACCCGGCCATTACAAATCCGAATATCGTTCGCGTTGGACAAGTATTAACCGTTCCAATGTCGTGGCAACAAAAAGCAAATGCGATTATTGAAACAGGGAAAAAATATTTAGGTGCGAAATACTTATTTGGAGCGCCTGTGACGCGGACGGATGTGTTTGATTGTTCTTCGTTTACGTATCGCGTGTATCAGGAAAACGGAATTGCTCTTCCAAGAACGTCTCGCGAGCAAGCAATGATTGGAACGGAAATTCCGTTGTCCGATATCCGCACAGGAGATTTAATTTTCTTTGATACAAATGGAGACGGAATCATTAACCATGTATCGATTGTCGTTGATTCAGAAACATTGCTTCATGCAGCGACGAGCACAGGTGTCGCGTTTAGCAATATGAAGCCATACTGGGCGCCGCGAGCGGTCAAAGCGGTTCGGGTGTTTTAACACAAAAGGACGTCTCATTGGAAGAGACGTCCTTTTTTATGCATTAATTTTCGTCAAGATGATATCAATTGCTTCATGAACAGAATGGACGACGTAGCGTGCCTCTTTTTGCACATCTGGATGCGCATGCGACATAACAAAGCTATAAGGGGTGAGGCGGAACATCGGAATATCATTGAATGAGTCGCCAAAGCAAGCAATTTCATCTTCTTTTAAATGTAAATGTTTAATTAATGAACGAATGGCGTTACCTTTGCTGATATGCTTTGGCATAATGTCGAGACAACGCGGCTCTGAAATGAATGTATCCGCATGTTCTTGCCATTGTTCATTCACTTTTTGCTGAAATGCAAGCACAACTTCTTCTTCACCGATTACGGTAATTTTTGACGGAATGATTGTTGTACCGATGGCCTCTAACATATTTGGCTCCTCGATAATATCATGGAAAAGGCGTGCGCGTATTTGCTCGACATGCTCTGTTTTCTTTTCAACGAAATTGGTATGTTCATTGCATACCATGACAATCGCTTCGAGTTTGCGCGCTTCTTTATAAATTTCACGAGCTACGTTTGTTTCAAAGGCGACGGAATGGAGATGAACATCAGCATTAGTATAAATGTAAGCACCGTTTTGGCTCACTCGATGTGCTTTTTGCCCCAATTCTTTTAATACTTCTAAAATTTCGTTATCCATTCGTCCCGAAGCAACGGCAAAATCAATTCCGCTTTTGACGGCGCGTTCAACGGCTTCTTTATCTTCCTGTTTTACACGCCGATCGTAGCCAAGCAACGTTCCGTCTAAATCGCTTACAATTAATTTAATCATCCTCTTTGCTCCTTCCGTTCATGGTCGATGAACAAAAGTTTAACGAAATATTTCCTTTTGTGCAACGAAAATGTCCTTTTTTTAAAAATTAGTCAAATTTGTCTTGAAAAATTATTTTTTCTGCCATTGACTCGCTTCAGAGCGTTGCGTAACATTGAAAGTAATGTAACCGTTTTAGTTAAAGGAGCGGACGCCTTGTGCAACAGTCCTTTCGCATTGAAAAAGTACTAAACAACAATGTTTTGATTGCCTCGCATCCGACGTATGATGAAGTTGTTTTAATTGGAAAGGGCATCGGATTTGGCAAAAAGAAAGGAGATATCATTGAACAAAAGGGGGTTGAAAAATGGTTCATCTTAAAAAATGAACACGAACAAGAGGAATATAAAAAGTTATTGCCTCACCTTAATGAAGAGTTTATTGAAATAATGAACGATGTCATTCATCACATTCGCAAACGGACAAACAGTCCATTGAACGAACATATTCATGTAGCGTTGACGGACCATATTTTGTTTGCGCTTAAGCGCTTAGAGCAAGGAATGGATTTAAAAAATCCGTTTTTAATTGAAACGAAAAGTTTATATCCTCTCGAGTATGAAATTGCCACCGAAGTTGTTCAAATGTTAAATGAGCGATTAGAGACGAAACTGCCAGAAGGAGAAATCGGCTTTATTGCGCTCCATATTCATAGTGCACTCACCAACCATCACCTTTCCGAAGTGAATCAGCATTCGCAATTGATTGCTCGATTAGTCGCTGTTGTCGAAGAGCAACTTCAGATTCAAATCGATCGTAACAGCATTCACTATTTACGTTTTGTTCGTCATTTGCGCTATGCAATCGAACGCGTGAAAAAAGGTGAAAAAGTCGAAGAACCAAAAAAATTGTCGAAAATCTTGAAAGAAACGTATCCTATATGCTATAATTTGTCGTGGAAATTGATAAAGATTATGCAACAAACATTGCAGCTTCCGGTGGATGAAGCAGAAGCTGTTTATTTGACGATGCATTTACAAAGATTTTCCGAAAAAAGTGAATAATCGGTCTTATTCTTTACGTGTTACTGATTCGATCAGGCATGAGTAAAGAAGGACGAAAAAGGTAGGAAGGCGGAACATTTGTTTCGTCTGTTATCCCCTATTTCTGTCTTTCTTTGCTCATGCCTTTTTGTTTTCAGTTGTTTGCAAATGCTTACACTTGTCGGACGTCAGATGAGTAAAACTTCATCCACCATCTATACATGAAAACGGTGTTTGTTGCAAATCTTACATGTATGAAGGAGGGGTTAACATGAAAAAAGCATTTGGTACGTTGCAAAAAGTCGGTAAAGCGCTCATGCTTCCAGTTGCGATTTTACCGGCAGCAGGTATTTTACTCGCTTTTGGTAACGCGTTGCAAAACCCAGCTCTTATTGAAAAAATTCCTGCATTAGACGCTGGCTGGGTCAAAATGGTTGCGAAAGTCATGGAGCAATCAGGTGGAATTGTCTTTGCAAACCTTTCGCTTTTATTCGCGGTTGGAGTAGCGATCGGTTTAGCTGGCGGTGAAGGGGTTGCTGGTCTTGCAGCGATCATCGGCTATCTTGTGATGAACGTTACGATGAGCGTTATTTTAGGGGTAACAGCTGATCAAATCGGTACGGATCCTTCTTTTGCAAACGTTCTCGGCATCCCAACGCTACAAACAGGGGTATTCGGCGGTATTATCGTCGGTATTTTGGCAGCTTATATGTACAATAAATACTTTAATATTGAATTGCCGTCCTATTTAGGTTTCTTTGCTGGAAAGCGTTTCGTCCCAATTGTGACAGCGGTATCTGCGCTTGTGCTTGGAATTGTGATGACATGGGTATGGCCACCTGTTCAACATGCATTAAACGCATTCTCACACAATATGATTGATGCAAATAAAACGTTAGCAGCGTTTATTTTCGGTGTTATTGAACGCGCATTAATTCCGTTCGGATTGCACCATATTTTCTATTCGCCGTTCTGGTTTGAGTTTGGCGAGTATGTCAATAAAGCAGGTGAAGTTGTTCGCGGTGACCAACGCATTTTCTTCGAGCAAATTAAAGATGGTGTAGAGTTAACAGCTGGTACGTTCATGACAGGTAAATTCCCGTTCATGATGTTTGGTCTTCCAGCAGCAGCGCTTGCGATTTATCATGAAGCGCGTCCAGAAAACAAGAAAGTGGTTGCCGGAATCATGGCTTCAGCGGCATTAACATCTTTCTTAACAGGAATTACAGAACCAATTGAGTTCTCATTCTTATTCGTTGCGCCGGTATTGTTTGCGATTCATACAATTTTCGCTGGTTTATCATTCATGCTTATGCATATTTTAAATGTTAAAATCGGAATGACATTCTCAGGTGGTGTCATCGACTACTTGCTATTCGGTGTATTGCCGAACCGTACAGCTTGGTGGCTCGTCATTCCTGTTGGATTAGTGTTTGCGGTGATTTACTATTTCGGTTTCCGCTTTGCGATCCGCAAATGGAATTTAGCGACACCGGGCCGTGAAGAAGCGACAGAAGATACAACTTCAGCAGCGGATGCGGGAGATCTTCCATATGAAGTATTAGCTGCGCTTGGTGGCAAAGAGAATATCGCTCATTTAGATGCGTGCATTACTCGTTTACGTGTATCTGTTCATGACATTAAAAATGTGAATAAAGACCGCTTAAAAGAGTTAGGTGCTGCGGGCGTTCTTGAGGTTGGCAACAACATTCAAGCGATTTTCGGTCCGAAATCAGACACGTTAAAAACGCAAATTAAAGATATTATGGAAGGACGCGTTCCAGCAAAAGCAAAAGAGGAACCAAAGGAATCAACTCCTCAAGTGGAAGCTGGAACAGAAGCAATTGCTTCGCCATTAACAGGTGAAGTGCTTCCACTTTCTGAGGTGCCAGATCAAGTGTTTTCACAAAAAATGATGGGAGACGGCTTTGCGATTATGCCGACAGATGGAACAGTTGTTTCACCTGTAGACGGAAAAATCGTAAACGTGTTCCCAACTAAACATGCGATCGGTCTTCAGTCAACAACAGGTCGTGAAGTGTTAATTCACTTTGGAATTGACACGGTCAAATTGAACGGAGAGGGCTTCGAAGCGCTTGTCGCTCAAGGGGACGAAGTGAAAAAAGGACAACCGCTTTTAAAAGTCGACCTTGACTATGTGAAAAATCATGCTCCTTCAATTATTACGCCAATTATTTTCACAAACTTACAATCAGGAGAATCTGTAAGCATTGAAAAAACAGGTACAGTAACAAAAGGCGAAGACCGTATTGTCGTCATTAAAAAATAATTCACATAATGTTCAAGAGCAAGTTGCTTGAAAAGAGGAGAGTTTTTCAGTAAAAAAACATAGGGGGAATCCCCCTATGTTTCCAAATAAACTAAAATAAAATGAGAAGGGGATTGAAAAAGATGGAAAAAGTATTTACAGTAACAGCTGAATCTGGCATTCATGCTCGTCCTGCAACAATGTTAGTCCAAACAGCTAGCAAATTTGATAGCGAAATTAGCTTAGAGTATAACGGCAAAAAGGTAAACTTAAAATCCATTATGGGTGTTATGTCTTTAGGAATTCCGAAAGGTGCGCAAATTAAAATTTCAGCGGAAGGTAGCGATGCAGCAGAAGCAATGAATGCTTTAACCGAAACTTTAACAAAAGAGGGTTTAGCGCAATAATGATGAAACGAATTCAAGGTATTGCTGCATCGAGTGGAATCGCCATTGCGAAGGCGTACCGCTTAGAACATCCTGATTTAACGGTAGAAAAGAAAACAATTGCAGAACCTGCTGAAGAAGTTGCACGTTTTGAAGCAGCGATCGCGAAAGCGAAAGAGGAATTAGAGGCGATTAAAGCTCATGCATTAAAAGAATTAGGAGAAGATAAAGCAGCCATCTTTTCTGCTCATCTTCTCGTTTTAAGCGATCCAGAGTTATTAAATGCCGTGAAAGAAAAAATTGAAAATGAGCAAATAAATGCGGAGTACGCTCTTCATGAAGTGGCGACGATGTTCGTTGCGATGTTTGAAGCGATGGACAATGAGTATATGAAAGAGCGCGCCGCGGATATTCGCGATGTAACAAAACGTGTGCTTGCTCATTTGCTCGGTGTAACGATTTCGAATCCGAGCATGATTTCCGAAGAAGTCATTATTGTTGCTGAAGATTTAACACCATCGGATACAGCTCAATTGAATCGAAAATATGTGAAAGGTTTTACAACAGATATTGGCGGCCGAACTTCTCATTCGGCGATTATGGCTCGCTCAATGGAAATTCCAGCTGTCGTTGGAACAAAAGCGGTAACAGCCGAAATCCAAAATGGCGATATCGTCATCATTGATGGATTAGATGGGGAAGTGATCGTCAACCCATCTGCTGAAGTGATTGCGGAATATGAAAAGAAACGCGACAAATTTGCTGCGCAAAAAGCAGAGTGGGCGAAATTGGTCAATGAGCCGACTATGACAAGCGACGGCCACCATGTTGAATTGGCGGCAAATATTGGGACGCCAAACGATGTTGAAGGAGTTTTGAACAACGGGGCAGAAGGAATCGGTTTATACCGCACAGAGTTTTTATACATGGGACGCGAACAATTGCCGACAGAAGAAGAACAGTTTGAAGCATATAAAACGGTTTTAGAGCGCATGGAAGGAAAACCGGTTGTTGTGCGCACTCTTGATATCGGTGGCGACAAAGAGCTCCCTTATTTAGATCTTCCGAAAGAAATGAATCCATTCCTAGGCTTCCGTGCCATCCGTCTTTGCTTAGATATGCAGGACATGTTCCGTACACAATTGCGGGCGCTACTTAGAGCGAGCGTGTATGGAAATTTAAAAATTATGTTCCCGATGATTGCGACGCTCGATGAATTCCGTCAAGCGAAAGCAATTTTATTAGAAGAAAAAGAAAAGCTCATCGCTGAAGGGATTGCCGTATCTGATGACATTGAGGTCGGAATGATGGTGGAAATTCCAGCGGCCGCCGTATTAGCTGACCAATTTGCGAAAGAAGTGGATTTCTTCAGCATCGGCACCAATGACTTAATTCAATATACGATGGCTGCCGATCGGATGAATGAGCGCGTCTCTTATTTGTATCAACCGTACAACCCGGCGATTTTGCGACTCATTAGCAACGTCATCGATGCAGCGCACAAAGAAGGAAAATGGGTCGGCATGTGCGGCGAAATGGCGGGCGAAGAGCTTGCGGTGCCGATTTTATTGGCGTTCGGTCTGGATGAGTTTAGCATGAGCGCAACGTCAATTTTACGCGTTCGTTCTCAGTTGAAAAAACTTTCGAAACAAGAAGCATCTCGTTTGAAAGAGCAAATTTTAGCGATGGGTACAGCGGAAGAAGTCGTTAATTTTGTGAAAAAAACATTTGATCTTAATTAAAGGAGAACCAGTTTCGGTTCTCCTTTTTTGTAAAAATTTTCAATGATAAAAAAATAAATTGAGTGATAGACAAGTAAAAGCAAAAAAATTTATAATAAACGTGCAACTTTGGCAATAATCGATCATCTTTGACAAAAAAAGGAGGATCTACATTGTTTCGCTCACTAAGAGTAAAATTAACGTTATTAATGGGGTTATTACTCATTGGCGCATTAATGATTTCTCAAACAGTCAATTATATGCAAATGGCATCGACAATAAAAAAAGATGCAAAAGCGAACGCAGAATTGCTTGTTAACAATCTAGTAGATGATGTCGAACATAGCTTTGATAGTCAAGAAGACGCGCTCAAACAATTTAGTCAGTCGCATTTATTACATACCTTTTTAAAGGAAGGAAATGACAAAGCTTGGAGTGACATCGATCGGCAATTCGAGACGTTTTTAAAGGTTCATTCGAAAGTGCAGCTCATTTATATCGGCACGCCAAAAGGGAAGATGTATGCAACGCCATTTACCGATTTTCCGCCTGATTATGATCCGACTTCTCGTCCTTGGTATAAAAAAGCGATTCAACATCCAGACAACGTTATTTGGACGGAGTCTTATGTTGATGTGGTGACGAAGGACTATATCGTCACGTTGGCTAAAGCGATTGTTGAAAATGGCCAAGTTTTAGGGGTCATCGGCATAGATTTATCACTAAATGCCTTGACTGAAATGATTGAGCAGTTTGATGTCGGTTATAAAGGGTATCCTGTTGTATTTGACCAAAACAAAGTCGCCATTGTTCATCCACAGTATAAAGGAAAAGATATGTCAGATAATCCAACCGTAAAAAAAATGTTTGAAAATGAAAACGGAGCATATGAATTTACGTTTGATGGCGAAAGACGGATGCTTTACTTTGCGACTATTCCGCAATTAAATTGGAAAGTTGCTGCCATTTATAAAGAACAAGATTTATTTGCAACGTTAAAGAAAATAGCTAAAACATCATGGACGATTGTTATTATAGTGACACTGCTCGCTTCGATGTTGATTTATCTCGTTGCTCGTTCGATTGTGAAGCCGATCATTCATTTGAAACAAAGGGTGCAACAAGTCGCTTCAGGAGATTTAACGGTGACCGTTGAAAAGAAAACGAACGACGAAGTGGGTGAACTGACCCATCATTTTAATGAGATGGTGAAAGAAATGCGCGCGCTTATCGGAGAAGTCAATCGTTCCGTTTCGCATTTAGGGGAAGCAGCTAATCATTTAAATGCTGTATCCGAAGAGACGATGGCGACGAGCGAACAAGTGACGACAGCCGTGAATGATATTGCGAAAGGAGTTTCCGAACAAGCGAGCGACTTAGATGAGATAAATAACCAAATGAATGATTTATCAAAAAAAATGGAAACGGTCACACAGTCAGCGGAGCGTGTGAAAGGATTATCGTCTGAGACGAAAGAAGCGAGTTATGAAGGATTGGAGAAATTAAATGTATTGCAATCGAAATCGACTGAAGCGCAAAGTGAACTGCGTTCTGTTGAAGCGGTCATCGATGATTTAGACGAAAAAATGAAGAAAATTGACGCCGTTATTCAAACCATTACCGATATTTCCGCGCAAACGAACTTGCTTGCGCTTAATGCGAGCATCGAGGCGGCGCGCGCGGGGGAGCATGGAAAAGGATTTGCTGTTGTGGCCGAGGAAGTGCGCAAGTTAGCTGAACAATCTGCGCAAGCGACTGAACAAATTCGCCAAACAATTATGTCCATTCAACAGCAGGCAGCGATGGCAACCGAAGCGGTTAGTAAAACGAAAACAATGAACGATCAACAACAAGCGGCTGTTCATGAAACAGCTGAGTCCTTTATGAAAATTGCAACGATGATGGAACAATTGGCAGAAGCGATTGAAAACATTTTTACACAAATTCATGATGTTAATAATAATAAAGAGCAAATGATGGCTGCATTGCAAAACCTTGCAGCAATTTCTGAACAATCAGCAGCTGCCGCTGAAGAAGTATCCGCTTCTTCCGATGAGCAGTTAAAAGCGCTAAGCACGGTGGCGGAGGCGGTAGAACGCCTAAACAGCATGAGCAAAACGTTGCAGCAGCTCATTCAACGCTTTCAACTTTAAAAAAATCGGGCGCATATGCCCGATTTTTTTTTATCGCTAATATCGCTCGATGAAATGATTTATTCACTATTCATATTTTTCTTCTTTCAGTATTTTTGAGCACAAGCAATTCTATTCAATTGTCTCATATAATAACACTACGATTCAGAAATAATCAAGGAGGTGTCAAATGAAATTATCCGTATGGGCAAAAGTGGTTTCAGGATTGTTTGAATTGATTTTAGCGATTCCGATCATTGGAGGATTAATCGTTATAGGGAACGGATATCTCCCTTTAACGATCGTGTTTTTCCTTCATTTAACGACATTAATCATTTGTGTCGCAGCGAAACATTCGTTTAAATCCAGTGTTTTAGGAATGATCACATCTTTGATTGCGTGGATTCCTGTGGTTGGATGGCTCTTTCATGGCTTAACATCGATCGCGTTATTCGTGAGCGCGTATCAAACTCGCAAGAAAATTTCTACTTCATCGTCAATCCAGTGAGATTGACGATTGTTTTATTTGGGAGGTAAATTGTAAATAAAAAAGGAATAATGAAAGAACAAATAAAGCAGAAGGAATCGAGTGGTCATTAGCGAATAAATAAGGAAGAAAGGAGAGAGGAAAATGAAAGGAAAAACAGCGATTGTCGTTGCATCAAGTCAAGGACTTGGCAAAGCGATTGCTCGTCAGCTTGTGTCTCAAGGAGCAAATGTGATGTTAGCAAGTCGAAATGAAGAGAAATTACGAAAAGCAGTCGAAGAGTTAAATGCGCTTTCTAAAGGGCGAGCGGCTTATGTCGTGACCGATGTAACGAAAAAAGAAATGATCGAGCATCTTGTTAATCAGACGGTCGAAATGTTTGGTAACATTCATTTTTTAGTGAATAATGCGGGAGGACCGCCGCCAGGAACGATTACAACATTAACGGACGAAAACTGGCAACAAGCGTTTGAGTTAAATTTACTTAGTTATGTGCGCATGATTCGTGAAGCATTGCCGCATTTAAAAAAGACAAAAGGTAAAATCATTAATATTGCTTCTTCGTCCATTAAAGAGCCGATTCCAGGACTTATTCTTTCCAATACGTTTCGAATGGGAATCGTTGGGCTCACAAAAACGCTTGCCCAAGAATTAGCACCGTACGGCATTTTAATTAATACGGTCGCTCCAGGCAGAATTGCGACAGAGCGCGTCGCTTTTTTAGATGAGCAAAACGCAAAAAAACTTGGCATCACAAAAGAAGAGATGGAAGCGCGCATGAAAGCGATGATTCCGCTTGGCAGATACGGTACGCCAGAAGAGTTTGCGAACGTCGTTACATTTTTGCTTTCAGATGCCAATACATATATGACAGGGCAGTCATTTTTAGTGGACGGCGGCATGGTGAAAGCGATTTAGAAAGGAGAACAGTGAATGAGAACCATCGGGTTTATCGGCCTTGGTGTGATGGGAAAGAGCATGGCGCGCCATTTGTTAAAAGCAGGCTATTCTCTTCTTGTTTATACGCGCACGAAGGAGAAGGCGGTGGACCTTTTACAAGAAGGTGCGATTTGGAAAGACACCGTTGCGGACGTTGCCAAAGAAGCGGATGCGGTTATTACAATGGTTGGAGATCCGCATGATGTGGAAGAGGTGTATTTTGGTGCGAGCGGATTAATTGCTCATGCGCGAGAAGGTACGTACTTGATCGATATGACGACATCCAAACCCTCTTTGGCTGTTCAAATTTATGAAGCGGCAAAAGAAAGAAGTTTATTTGCGCTTGATGCTCCTGTATCGGGTGGTGATATTGGGGCACGGGAAGGAAAACTTACCATTATGGTTGGCGGCGATGAAGAAGCATTTCATGCGTGCTATCCGCTTTTTTCATGCATGGGTACAAACATTGTATGGCAAGGAAAAGCGGGTGCAGGGCAGCATACAAAAATGTGCAATCAAATCGCCATTGCAACGAATATGATCGGCGTGTGTGAAGCGCTAGCCTATGCGCAACGCACTGGATTGGATGCTAAACGTGTGCTCGAGACGATCTCTACGGGCGCGGCAGGAAGCTGGTCGCTTACTCATTTGGCTCCGCGCATGTTGGCGGGCGACTTTTCGCCAGGTTTTTACGTTAAGCATTTCATTAAAGATATGGGCATCGCGTTGGCAGAAGCTGAAGCGTTGCAATTAAATCTTCCTGGTTTAGCGCTCGCGAAAAAACTGTACGAACAATTGGCTGAGCGCGGGGAAGAAAAAAGCGGAACACAAGCATTATATAAGCTTTATGTGGAATGGTAAAAAGGTGTCAATGTGCGACACCTTTTTTTATGTATCGTTCTAAACGATCTAATCCTTCTTTTAACGTATCAAGCGAATATGCATAAGAGATGCGAATGTATCCTTCTCCGTATGATGAAAAAGCGCTGCCAGGGACGACTGCGACTTTTGCTTCTTTCGCTAGTTGTAAAGCAAACGCGAAAGATGATTCATGAAATGGACGAATGGAAGGAAAGATGTAAAACGCTCCGTTTGGTTTTTCGACTTCAAAGCCGATGTCGATTAATCGTTCATATACATAATTCATGCGCTGTTTATATTCTTTTTTCATTTCGGCTGCATCATTCATTCCTGTCGTTAAGGCAGCAAGCGCCGCTTTTTGTGAAATCGATGCGCTGCAAGAAACGTTATATTGATGAACTTTTAACATTTCTTTGCTCAACCATGCAGGCGCAAATACAAATCCGATGCGAAAACCGGTCATTGAATGGGATTTGCTTAATCCGTTGACGACAATTGTTTGTTCGCGCAGCCATTTTGCAATCGATTGATGTGTACCAGTAAACACGAGTTCGCTATAAATTTCATCGGATAACACCCAGATTGGCTTATGCTGCAGTAGTAACGCAATTTCTTTCAGCTCTTCCTCTGATAATGTTGCTCCAGTTGGATTGGATGGGTAAGGTAAAACGATACAACGCGTCTTTTCGTTAATAAAAGGTTTTAATAATTCAGCAGAAAGGCGAAATCCATTTTGTCGCGTATCCACATATACAGGTTTTGCACCACATAGTTTAATAATCGGTTCGTATCCCGGATATACAGGAGCTGGTAAAATTACTTCTGTTCCTTCTTCTAAAATGGTGCGAAAGGCCACATCGATCGCTTCACTTGCACCGACGGTTACAATGACTTCATCTTCGTTATAATGCAAGTCGTATTTTGTTTGAACGAAGCGGCAAGCGGCCTTTCTTAGTTCGGGAAAACCTGCGTTATGTGTATATGTTGTAAAGTTTTCGTCAAGCGCTTGTTTTGTTGCCTCTTTAATATGATGGGGAGTTGGGAAGTCTGGCTGTCCAATTGTGAGTGAAATCATGTTTGGATCGTTCGCGACAAGGTTAAAAAATTTTCTTATTCCAGAAATTTCAATTTCTTGAACGCGCGGATTGATTGACAGCTTCATTTGTTGCACACCTTTCTGAAAAATAATGATGTTATTCATTTTACATGATCCGATAAAAAAGGTGAACGTTTTGCAGACAAGTTTGCAAAAAACGTTCACCTTATCTCCTTAAACCATTCATCTTCACATTCGATCATGAACGAACGTCCTCCAGATGGCGATAGCGTGATCGCAATTCATTATATTGTGTCGAGAGCGTTAAAAATAAGGATTCATCTTTTGAAATGAGCGCCTTATCAATTTTTTTCATTAATTGTTCCTTTTCATAGCGAAACAGCGCTTGCTCAATCACGAGTTGTGCTGCTTGTTCATAAGGATTTTTCTGCTCATTTGGCTGAGAAATGAGAGTCATTTCGTTGTATTTTTCATACATCTTTCATTCCCCCTTAGCGAGAAGAATACTCTTCTCCCTTTTCTACATTATAATTACTTTTTTGTAAATTGTAAATAAAATTTAGATAAATAAAAAAATAAAAAATCTCGGTCAAAAGACCGAGAAGATTTCAATATCCATAATCCCAATCGATATCTTCTTCACGCCAAAAAACGGCTGTTTTTTCATCCTTACAAAGCGAGTCTAGTTCTTCTTTTTCAACGTCTTCGATAACGGTGATGGTATGATCTTCGTTGAAAAGAATGGCTAAGCCTTTCATCGTTACCCCTTCTCTTTTCATGATTTTATCAACAATCGTATTCTATTCTTATTTTCTTTCAACGTCTAGATACGCCTCGGAAAATTCATAAATCCGTCAACATTTCTGTATTTTCGAAATTTGTTGGGGATATAGCCTTTAAAAAAGTGGACGAAGAACCATTATGATGAGATCAGTCATCAAAAAATCAAAATTTTTATTAGACAGGCGCTTTTGCCATATACATAGAAGAGAAATGGATAATGAGGAGGATGGGAATATGGCAAGAGCGATTTGGGGTGTTGATTCAGCAGCGAAAGTGACGGAGGCATTGTTTTTTTGCGTAAAAAATGAATTGGGGTATCCGAAGTTTTGGGGGAGGTATTTAACGTATGTTCCGAATGTGTCCGATGGGTTAACGAAAGAAGAAATTGCGCTTATTCGGCGATACGGTATGAAAGTGGCGCCAATTTATAACGTGATTCGTGAAGCGACGGAATATGAAAAAGGTAAAATAGCTGCTCGCAATGCGATTTTTCATGCACAACGGCTCGGAATTCCAAAAAATAAAGCGATCTTTGCTAATATTGAAGATTATTTTTCTGTTGATGAGTCGTGGATTCGTGGATGGGTGGATACGTTTTATACGAGCGGCTATCGCCCTGGAATTTATGCGGATATGGTGAAAGGTGATTTTGCAGGTGCGTATTGTGAAGCGGTAAAGAAAAGCGAACGTGTCTCCCAACAAACTGTTCTTTGGAGTTCTTCTCCCCGTCCTGGGACGACAAAAGAAGAAAAAGCGCCCGCGTATCGGCCGAACGCGCCAAATTGTCGATCCAACGTATGGATTTGGCAATATGGGAGAGATGCACAAGAATGTCCAATTGATACAAATGTTGCGGATCGTCGTGTGTTGGACTATCTATATTAAAATTTTTTCATCCTTTCTATTTTTTATATGATAAAATAACAGTAAAATGTCGATGGTATTGGGGGATTTGTCAATGTTAGACAATAAAAATGGGATTTTATTGGAAAGTGGAACAAATGAACTGGAAATCGTTGAATTCGGAATAGGGAATAATCGCTTTGCGATCAATGTCATTAAAGTAAAAGAAATTATTAATCCGGTGCCGCCAACGAAAGTACCGCACGCTCATCCGTATATTGAGGGAATCATTGAGCTTCGTGGTGAGGTGTTACCGCTTATTGATATTGCGAAAGCGCTTGGTTTTCCGCCTTCGGAAAATCCAGAGCATGATAAATATATTGTTGCGGAGTTTAATCAGCAAAAAGTTGTCTTTCATGTACACAGCGTTACGCAAATTCATCGCATTTCATGGAAGCAAATTGAAAAACCTTCACAAATGTACCAAGGGCTAGATAGCCAAATTATCGGTGTGATTAAGTTAAATGGACAGATGATTTTATTGTTAGATTTTGAAAAAATTGTGGTTGATATTAATCCAGAGTCAGGAATTAACGTGAACCAAGTAAAAAAATTAGGAAAGCGTGAACGTTCGAATAAAAAAATTGTCGTTGCGGAAGATTCTCCTTTATTAAGAAAACTGCTTCATGATACGCTTGGGGAAGCAGGATATGTGTACATCGAATTTTTCGAAAATGGGGAAGATGCGCTTCGCTATTTGCATTCTATTGTTGAAGAAGGAAAATCGATTGAAAGCGAAGTGCAACTGGTCATTACGGATATTGAAATGCCACAAATGGATGGCCACCATTTAACGAAGCGCATTCGTGAAGATGAACGGTTGCAAAAATTACCTGTTATCATTTTCTCGTCGTTAATTACGGATGATCTTCGTCATAAAGGTGAAAGAGTAGGAGCAACCGCGCAAGTGAGCAAGCCAGAAATTGCGGAACTTGTGAAAGTGATTGACCAATATATTTTATAAAATACTATGTAGCAGGGGATGCAAATGGATAAATACAGCAAATATAAGGTCCATTTCTTAAGAAACATTCGTAAGCGATTAGAAGAATGGGAAAATGTTGAAACAATCCCGCATCAAGATGTGTATCGTCTGCTGCATTCGATTGCAGGAACAGCAACGATGATCGGTTTAACCGAAGTAGGGGAATATGCCCGCAAATTAATGAATGAATGGTCGGAACATGACGATAAGCAGTGGACAAGAGGCGAGGTAAAGCAATATTTAGCTCATCTTTTAAAGCTATGTTATGAAAATGAAGAGGGGCCATCGCTTATTTCGGCTGAACACTATGTGAAAAAGGGAGAAGAACCGACCATTCTTCTCATTGATGACGATCTCTCTTTTTTAATGTATGTGAAAGAATATTTGGAACAAATTGGTTGGTATGTTGTGGCCATTGCTGATCCGATGAAAGCCATTGTTTCTTTTTATGATGTTCGGCCTGATTGTGTCGTGATCGATATTCATATGAATAAAAAAACGGGATTCGAAATTCTTACATTTCTAAAAGAAAAACTAAAACAGCAGTTTGTTCCTATGGTGATGGTGAGCGTCGATTGTGAAAAAGAAACAAGAATGAAAAGTTACGAAATGGGTGCGGATGACTTTATTCCAAAACCGTTTGACATGGATGAATTTATTGTCCGCATTCGTCGTCAACTAGAGCGAAAAAAATTAATCGACGAATTGTTGCTGCTCGATGAACTAACACATGTATACAATCGAAAATATTTAAAACAAATTTATGAACAACTGAAAAACGAATGGCTTCGTTCAGGAGAGACATTTTGTCTTGCGGTGTTAGATCTCGATTATTTCAAACAGATCAATGATCGTTACGGACACTTAATGGGAGATGTTGTTTTAAAACAATTTGCTCATTTTTTAAAAACAAGCACACGTGCTAGCGATGTTGTCGTTCGCTTTGGTGGTGAAGAATTTATCATCGTCTTTCCGAAGACGGAGCTAGATGTGGCGTTTTCGATTTTAGAACGATTGAAGGCGACGTTTAGTAAACAAACATTTCAAAGTGAAGATGAAACGTTCTCATGCACATTTTCATGTGGAATTGTTGAAGTGACGAAGCCGACAGAGCCGCTTGAGCATTGGTTAAGCTTAGCTGATTCGGCTTTATATGACGCCAAAAATAGCGGAAGAAATTGCATTAAATTATCCAAAACGACAGATTTACCTTCTTATCGCAAAGTAATCAAAATTGCTGTTGTTGATGATGATGCCATTATTCGTGCCATTATGACTGATCTTCTGCAAAAATTGCCAACAAACGGAAAATTCGCTTATGATATTCAGACGTTTAAAGATGGGGCAGAATTTATTGGCTCCGATTGGCATCGAGGCGATTTTCCATGCCTTGTCATTTTAGATGGGGTCATGCCGAAGATGGACGGCTTGGAAGTATTACAATTGTTGCGTAACCAAAAAGATTCTGCGCGTTACAAGATTATCATGTTGACATCACGAAACAGCGAGAAAGATATCGCGCGTGCGCTCGAGTTCGGAGCAGATGACTATATTACAAAACCGTTTAACTGGCTTGAACTAGAAGCGAGAATTCGACATATGTTAAAGAGAATGAATTAAGTAGTACGAAATGAGACGATCGATTTCGCCATGTTCGTACTTATTCTTTTTTCATGCGTCATTTGCAAGCAAAATCGGACAAGAAACTGGCTATTTGCATGATATGAAACAAGCGCATACGAAGCTGATTTTAGTTGCTGAATTCGGTGCGCCTCGACGGCATGGATTGAAATTGATCGGGGTGTGCCAAGAACATGAGAAAAAGTTTTTGGATATTCGCAAGTTGCAAGTTGGAACGATTCCGAGCAACTGATTATATGGTGAAAGAATTGTGTGCAAATAGCGAGTAAAGGGGAGAAAGGAAGGATGGCAAAAATTTTATTGGCAGAGGATGAAGAAGTGTTACGCATGCTTGTTGTCGATACGCTTGAAGATGAAGGGCATGAAATTGATGAGGCTTGTGATGGAGAGGAAGCGATCAAACTCATTAAGCAAAACGATTACGATCTTATTTTGCTTGATTATATGATGCCGATTTATACGGGGCTTGAAGTGATTCAATACATAAGGCAAATCCTTGAAAAAAAAGATGTAAAAATTATGATGCTGTCGACAAAAAGTCAGCAAGCGGATCAACAGCGCGTTCTCGAGGCAGGGGCGAATTATTTTATGGCAAAGCCGTATAGCCCACTTGAGTTGGTAAAACAAATCGAGGCGATTTTAAATGGAGAAGATGCGTAATTATTTTCGCGAAAGCTTAGCGCGGCGGTTTGTCGGATTGATGAGCATTTTTATCGGGTTTTTTTTCGTAGGGAGAGTTTAATTAAAAGACAGCGGCCGATGGAAGATGAGGAAAAGAGGTTGTCGAGAGGACAGCCTCTTTTTTTTGTTGGAATAAATGAACAAAATCGTTACACACTATAAAAAATGGCATCGGTGGAAAAGGTGAAAACGATGTTTTTGAAAAAAAAGAAAATCGTGGATGAAGTAATCGAAAAACTTTATCGCTCTCCGGACTTAACGCGTCGCCGTATCGAGAGAAATGGACAAAAAATTTCACTATTGTTTTTAAAAAATTTAGTGAATCCTACGCAATTGCAACAAAGCGTGTTGCAATCGATTCAAAATATTGAATTGCCGTTAACGGCGGCGACCATCGCCAAAACGATTCCAATCGGTCAAGTTCACATTTGTCAAGATGTTGACATCATTACTGCCCATTTAATTGAAGGATGGGTGTATGTATGTGTGGAGCAGGAGCAAAATGGGGTATTGCTCAACGTTTCCGAGAAAGTGGAACGTTCGCTAGAAAAGGCGGAAACGGAATCGCTTGTCTTCGGTCCGAAAATTTCGTTTACGGAATCGCTTTCGACGAACATTCGCATTTTGCGCAATAATGTGAACGATGAACAGCTCGTTACAGAAGAGATGATTATCGGTAAACGAAATAAATTGCCTGTGCGCATTGTATATATTCAAGATATTGCGGATCCTGACAACGTTCAAACGGTGAAACAACGATTGAGCGAATTAGATGTCGACGATGTGACCGACAGTTCGGTATTAGCGCAAATGTTGGATGATCATTCATTTTCCATTTTTCCGCAATATTTAATGACTGAATTGCCCGATCGCCTTTCGTATAGCTTATTAAAGGGGAGAATTGGCATTTTGGTTGATCGCAGTCCGACTGTGATCATCTGCCCGACAACGTTTTTTAGTTTTTTTGAAACGACAGAGGACATTTATTTGCGCTGGACGATGAGTACGGTGCTACGCGTGATGCGCATGCTTGGCATTTTAACATCGATTTTTTTATCACCGATTTATGTAGCCGTCATTACGTATCATTATGAACTCATCCCGTCCGATTTGTTATTAACGATCGGCGAATCACGCTCTCGCGTGCCGTTTCCTCCTGTACTAGAAGCGCTTTTGCTTGAATTTATGATCGAGCTTTTACGCGAAGCGGGCGCTCGCTTGCCGACAAAAGTTGGCCAAACGATGGGCATCGTCGGCGGGATTGTCCTCGGCCAAGCAGCAGTCGATGCAGGATTTACGAGCAATTTATTAATTATCATCGTCTCATTAAGTGCACTTGGTTCGTTTACGGCACCGAGCTACGAAATGGGAACGGCGATTCGCATTCTTCGTTTTCCGATCATTATTCTTGCGGCAATGTGGGGATTAATCGGCATCATAATTGGGATCTGTGTGCTCATTGTTCATTTATTAAAGTTAACATCGCTAGGTCGTCCGTATTTATCGCCGATCTATCCGTTTCGCTTTGCTGATTTGAAATATTCACTCGTTCGTTTGCCGCAACAATTTTATTATAAGCGTCCGATTTCGAACCGCGTTCAAAACAAATATCGTTTTTCGTGGAAAGATAGCAAAAAGAGAAAGGATCTCGATGAGTGATGGGCATAGCGAAGGAACGAACGCTCCTTAACGTTTATTTAGTCATGTTTCTTGTTCATACGTCGCAAATTGGTCTCGGCATCATCGGCGTGCAACGCGTCATTTTCGTTGAAGCGAAACAAGACGCATGGATTGCTGTCATCATTAGCGGTTTGCTTGTCCACTTGATCATCTGGATCATTTGCAAAACATTGCAAGCGACCGAACATGATGATATTTTTTCGCTTCATACGTTTGTCTATGGAAAAACGATCGGAGCTGTTATGAATCTTCTTTTCATTGCATACTTATTGTTGGCATACACATCGATTGCGCTCGGATATGTTGAAATGGTGCTGACATGGATGTATCCTGACTTTCCGCTATCAGGCGGCGTGCTTATTTTAATTGTTTTAACGATCTATGCATTATACGGAGGAGGCATTCGTCTCGCGGCTGGAGTTAGTTTTATTACGTTTTTTTTAACGATTTGGATTGTCGTTTTGATGTTTGCACCGCTTAAGTATGCGGAATGGATTCATTTATTGCCGATATTGGAAGCGACGCCATCTCAAATGGCAAGAGGTGTATTCAAAACAACGTATACGATGCTTGGATTTGAAATTTTGTATGTGGTGTACCCATTTATTAAAGAGAAAGAAAAGGTGTTAAAATTTGCGCAAATCGGCGTCTTTTTTACGACGTTTCTCATAACGGCTGCTACCGTCTTTGCCATTGTTTTTTTTAGTCCAAAACAGCTCGAAGTGACGATTTGGGCTTCATTGTCGATGTTTACGATCGTCAAATTTTCGTTTATTGAACGATTTGAGTATGTATTGATCCCTCTTTGGCTGCTTGTTATTTTTCCGAATTTAGTGCTATTTATGTGGGCGGTGACGCGCGGAGGCAAGGCAGTGTTTCATTTAAAGCAAAAATATGGGTTGTTTTTTTTTAGTGCTCTTGCCTTTTTCATTGCGATTTCTTTTGCAAAAAGAGCGACGATTAACGAATTCATTGATCAGGTCGGTTATTACGGTTTCGGTTTTAGTTTTGTCTATCCGTTTTTTCTTTACACGTTCGTAAAAATAAAGAAGCGCTTTCGAAAAAGGTGAAATGATCATGAAATGGTGGATTGTGATATGGATGATGTTGGCTGGATGTGTTGAACCGCGCATTTTGGAAGAGCAAGGGATTTTTACTGCAGTAGGATTTGATAAAGTGGGGGAGCGGTATAAAGCCTCTTCGGTGATGCTTTCATTTCGTTCGCAACGCTCATCAAGGTCCGAAGTCATTCAGGCAACGAATGTGACAAGTAAAGGAACAAGGCAAGATTTAGAAGCTCAAACAAGCCACAATTTAGGATCCGGACAGTTACGTGTCGTTTTATACGGCAAAGAATTAGCAGAAAAAGAAGGGATTTTTCTGTTCACCGACACGTTTCGGCGTGATGCTAACATTGGTTCACTCGTTTACTTGGCAGTAGCTGAATCGAGTGCGGAAGAGATCGTAAAAAGCAAAAAACTTGAAGATGTTCCCGATATCGGTACGTATTTGTATCGGCTTATTGAAAAAAATCTAAAAAGCGAGTCGCTTTTAGCTGCCACGCTTCACGAATTTATTGCCAGTTATTATGATGTAGGAAAGGATCCTATTCTTCCTTATCTTTCTTTGCAAGATGGAAAACCCATTATTAAGTACGTCGCTTTATTTCATCGAGACCGCTTTGTAGGAAAAATTCGTTTAGATGAAAGCTTTTACATCAAATTGCTTTCTAAAAAATATAATGCCGGAATGAAAAATATTATAATCCCCCGAAAAAACATTGCTCCGATTCTATTGAATAAAGACGAACTCGAAAAAAACATCAAATTTGTGTTAAATGAAATTCGCTCGGATAGCAAAATCAAACTTGTTTCCGCCGAACCTGTTCCATCTTTTCGCATCCATGTAAAAATGGACGCTGAAATATTGGAAATTTCCGAGAAAATTAAACCCTTTACGAAGAAAAATATCAACATGTTAGAAAAAGCGATTGAAAAACAAATGAAGCATGAAATTGATCGCCTTCTTAAAAAACTAAAGAAGCATAACGCCGATCCAATCGGGTTTGGGCAAATATATGATCACTCCCTTCGACGTTATGAATTGACGAATCAAAAGTGGGATGAACGATATAAAAAAGCAAAAATCGATGTTCGCGTCGACATCAATATTTTACGGACGGGAACGATTGACTGAGGTCAAGTTAACGAAAAATTATGTATTTCAATTGTTTTACCGATATGGTTTAATTAAGGAAGGAGGATATAAATTTGACAAATAGGTGAGGAAATCAACATGATTGACAAAAAAAATAGTTTGCTTGTCCACGATGCGACTGCGCAAGAGGTGGAAGCGATCGGTCAACTTTTTGAACGCAGCACGATTTTAATCATTACGAATGAGCAAGGAAAAATTACGTTCGTGAACGAAGTGTTTGCAAAATCATTTGGACTTGATGTTGACGCTGCACGTGGACAAGAATTGACAGCATATATCTCGAATGCACATGAAGCGTTACAAGCAACTCGAAGTGGGAACGTTTGGCGCGGAGCGTTACAAATAGATGATGCGGCTGTTTATGTGAACGTCATTCCTTTTGATGAACAGGCGCTTTGGATTGGCTATTATATAGAACAGTGGCAGATGGAGAGGCACCATACTTCCCCTTTTTATGATCAACGAACCGGTTTATTTTCTTATTCGCAATTGTTGCATGCAATGAGTACGCTTGTCAAAAAAAATCGCCCATTTGTCCTTTTGTCCATTAATTTGGATCGCTTTAAATTTATTAACGATTTGCTGGGATATGAGTATGGGGATGTCCTATTAAAGCAGGTGGCGAATCGCTTAAAAAATGTGTTTGATTCGCATATACTAGCTCACTATCAACAAGATCAATTTTTTTTAATTGTTGAAACAGATGAAGAGAAAAAAGCTGAAACGATCGCTAAACAAATTTTGCAGTTGTTTATGAAACCTTTTCAGCTTGAGCATCATGAATTAACGGTTTCGCCGAGCATCGGAATCAGCTTTTTTCCGAAGCATAGCGATAATGTAACGACTTTGATGACGCTTGCAGATCTTGCGCTTGAAACAGTAAAAGAAAGCGGCGGAAACGGCTATTGTTTTTATACGAACGAAATCAAAAAAATGAACGAAGAAAAGTTATACATTCAAAACAGCATTCGTAAAGCGCTTGAAAACAATGAATTTACCCTTTATTATCAGCCGATTATTGACATTTCTTCAGGAAACGTGGATGCAGTCGAAGCGCTCATTCGATGGAATCATCCAAAATTAGGACCGATTTCGCCAGCGACGTTTATTCCGATTGCAGAAGAAACGAACTTAATTCAATTGATTGGCGATTGGGTATTGCGTGAAGTATGTCGGCAAAGCAAAGAATGGAAAAAGAAAAACATGCCGCACATCCAGATCGCTGTGAATATTTCAATTAAACAATTTTTACAAGCGGATTTGGTGCAAAGCATCTCAAATGTGTTACAAACGTACAATTTGGATCCGTTTTGTTTAAAATTGGAAATTACTGAAAGCATGGCGATGCATCATATGGATTACGTTCGCGCGCAACTGCAATCGTTAAAAGAACTAGGAATTCAATTAGCGATCGATGATTTTGGGACAGGCTATTCATCGTTGAGCTATTTAAAGAAGCTTCCTGTTGATATGATTAAAATTGATCGTACGTTTATTCAAGATATGGTAAAGCATTCATACGATTTATCGATCGTTCGCGCCGTCATTCAGGTGGCGCATAGCTTAAATATGAAAGTGGTGGCTGAAGGGGTCGAGACGAGCGAGCAACTAAAGATCTTGTGTTCGGAAAGATGCGATAAAGCGCAAGGGTATTATTTCAGCAAACCTCTTTTAGCGAAAGAATTAGAACAGCTGCTTCAAAATAAAATGAAATTAGAAGGGCGATCTCAATAAGAGGCCGCCCTTTTGTTTACCAATACGTTTTTCCTAAGCGTTTAAAAATAGGTCGTTCGTAACGTTTTTGTGACGGTGGAGTTGGTGGACAAACTCCAGTATAGGATTCCAACAATCGTTTTGCTTGAGATAAAGGCATTTTGGCGACCGGATTGCGATATGAATCATCCAATGTGCCAAGATGAGGAAGATGCTTGAAGTCTTCTTTTGTTGGAGGAATGTGGAAGTAATAATCACCAATCGAAACGAGTACGTCTGATTTTTGCTGACTATTTTTTGGATTGCGCGAGAAATGAAGACCGACTTTTTTCGCTTTTCCTTCTTCGATTAATTTTTCGATTGTTTTTTTCTTTAACAAATATAAATAAGAGGGATTTAATGCGGTTTTTGCATGTCGATTCACCGTAAATAGGGCTTTCGATAAATTCTCAATGGTACATTCGACCGTTTCCATTCCAACAAGCTCCTTTTTTAAAAATTTTTATAGTTTTATTATACATGATTTTACGCTATTTTGAAAATTTTTCAATACAATTTCCAATGATATATAATGAAAGAGGGTGAAAAAGTTGACGGAAAAATATGGGATTATCGATATCGGTTCAAATACGATGCGTCTCGTTATTTATAAGCGCGGCAGAAGCGGCCGATTACGCGAAATTGAAAATGTGAAAGTAGTAGCGCGTTTGCGCAATTATTTAACAGATGATGACGAATTAACAGAAGAAGGGATTCGCGTTTTGCTCGAAGGATTGTTCACATTTCAAGAAGTGACTCGCTTTCATCGTTTGACGAATGTCAAATGTGTCGCAACCGCTACCCTTCGCCAAGCGCGCAATCGAAATGAAATTGTACGTCTCGTTGCCGAGCAAACGGATTTTCATATTCGTATTTTATCTGAGTATGAGGAAGCGTATTACGGTTTTTTAGCCGTCGTCAATTCAACATCATTGTCAGAAGGAATTACGATCGATATTGGCGGGGGAAGTACGGAAGTGACCTATTTTCGCAATCGAGAGTTGATCGATTATCATAGCTTCCCCTTCGGTGCTTTATCATTAAAACGACAGTTCGTTTCAGGAAATACCCCAACGGAAGAAGAGTTGAAGAAGATCTCATCCTATGTAACTGAACAATTTCATTCGCTCGATTGGTTAAAAAATAAAAAATTGCCGATCATCGCGATCGGTGGAAGTGCACGAAATCTTGTTCAAATTCATCAAGTTTTAAAAAACTATCCGATTGCTGGCATTCATCAGTATGAAATGGATTGGAAAGATATTGTCACTGTTAAAAAATATTTGACGTCCTTAACATTTGAACAGCTACAAAAAGTGGAGGGGTTGTCGAAAGACCGAGCCGATTTAATCATTCCAGCCATTGAGGTGTTTCAAACTCTATATGAAACAGTTGATGCAAAAAAATTTATTTTAAGTCGAAAAGGATTGCGCGATGGTATTTTTTACGAGCAGTTTATTCAAACGTTGGGAACGTCGATCTTTCCAAGCGTATTAGAAGAAAGCTTTTTTGAACTTGCGCAAGATTATGAGCTGAATGTGGATCACGTACGACATGTCACAAAATTAGTCATTCAGCTATTTGAACAAATTCGGAATCTCTCCCTTTTTCCTTTGACAGGTGAAGATCTTGTTTTATTAAAACGAGCCGCTCATGTTTTTTATTTAGGGCAATATATTGATGAAGAAGCGAGCAGCCAGCATACGTTTTACATATTGGCAAACCGTACGATTGATGGATTGAGTCATCGCGATCGAGTGAAGCTAGCTCTCATCGCTTCGTTTAAAAATAAAACGGTATTTAAGCAGTATGTAAAACCATTTGAAACGTGGTTTTCGCGTGTGGAACAAAAACAGCTTCGCTTTCTTGGGGCGTTGTTAAAGTTTGCTTATAGTTTAAACGATACAAAGCGGCATATTGTTCAACAAATAAAGATCGAGATCGAAAACGAAAATGTCATGATTCACCTTTTTTGTAATCGTAGTTGGCGGGCAGAAGAATATCAAGCGGAAAAACATAAAAAGCATTTGGAAAAAATGTTAAAACGTTCGATTGAACTAAAATTTCATTTTCTTGATGAACTGGGGGGAGTCAGGTGAGCGTTGACCTGAGCAATCCGATGTATTACAATAACCGCGAATTAAGCTGGCTTGCATTTAATGAGCGAGTATTGCAGGAAGCATTGGACGAGCGCAATCCACTTTTAGAACGTTTAAAATTTTTAGCCATTTTCAGTTCGAATTTAGATGAGTTTTTCATGGTGCGTGTAGCAGGACTGAAGGATCAAGTAAAAGCAGGATTTAATAAGCCGGAAAATAAGGCAGGTCTGACTCCGAAACAACAATTATCAAAAATTTCTGAAAAAACACATCAACTTGTTCAGTTGCAATATGAAACGTATAACAAAATGCTGTTGCCGATGTTAAATAAGGAACAAATTTTTATTGTGCCGATGAATGAATGGACAGATGAACAAAAAACATATTTAGAAACTTATTTTATGGAGAATATTTTTCCGGTGTTAACACCGATGGCGGTCGATGCGTACCGTCCGTTTCCAATGTTATTAAATAAAAGTTTAAATTTAGCAATCGTACTGGATGATGAGGAAGAAGAGGAAGAGAAGCGGCGCAAGTTGGCGATTGTTCAAGTTCCTTCTGTGTTAAATCGATTTATATCTTTACCAGCAGCAGAAGGCGTGTATTGTTATGCCTTGCTGGAAGATGTGATTACAGCCTTTATTAATACGTTATTTAAAGGATATACCGTCTTATCTGTCACGCAGTTTCGCATCACCCGAAACGCAGATTTGACGATTCATGAAGAAGACGCGCGCGACTTATTAAAGAAAATTGAAAAAGAATTGAAAAAGCGAAAATGGGGGGCTGCTGTTCGGCTGGAAATGAGCCAAAACGGCTTTGATGAATGGGTGTTGTCTTATTTATTGGATAAGCTTGAGATCCATGAAAAAGATGTATATAAGATTGATGGACCGGTTGATTTGACGTTTCTTTTTCAATTTTATAAAGAAGTGGCTCAATATAAAGAGCATCTTGTGCATGAAACGCTCATTCCACAACCGCCAAAAGATTTGGACGGAGAAGAGGATGTGTTTGAAAAAGCAAAAGAACAAGATCTTCTTTTTCATCATCCTTATGAATCATTTGAGCCGATCATTGATTTTGTCTCGGATGCAGCGGATGATCCGGATGTGTTGGCGATCAAGCAAACGTTATATCGTGTAAGCGGAGATTCACCGATTATTGAAGCGCTTAAACGTGCGGCTGAAAATGGAAAACAAGTAACCGTGCTTGTGGAATTAAAAGCGCGGTTTGATGAAGAAAAAAACGTCCAATGGGCAAAAGAATTAGAAAAAGCAGGTTGTCATGTCATTTATGGCTTTACCCATTTAAAAACACATAGTAAAATTACGCTTGTCGTTCGAAAGAAGAATGGGAAAATTGAACGTTTCGTGCATATAGGAACAGGAAACTACAACGATGTCACCGCCAAAATTTATACGGATTTAGGGTTTATTACGTCGAATCGAAAGTTTGCCGAAGATGCAACGAACTTCTTTAATTATTTAAGCGGGTACATGGAAAAGCCAGATTTTCACTATTTATCGGTAGCTCCTTTTGATCTTCGTCAGCGTTTTCTTCAATTGATTGACGAAGAAATTCGTTTTCATAAACAATATGGAAATGGTCGCATCATCGCCAAAATGAATTCGATAACAGATAAAGAATTAATTATGAAGCTGTATGAAGCTTCACAAGCGGGAGTTCAAATCGATCTCATTGTACGCGGAATTTGTTGTTTGCGTCCGCAAATCAAAGGGGTAAGCGAAAATATTCGCGTTCGCAGCATTGTCGGGCGCTTTTTAGAACATAGTCGCATTTACTATTTTCATCATAACGGAGAAGATCTTGTCTTTTTATCGTCTGCCGATATGATGACGCGAAATATGGATCGGCGAATTGAAATTTTATTTCCGATTTTTGCAGAGAGATTGAAAAAGCGTATTATGAAAATTTTACACATCCTTCTCTCCGACAATGTTAAGGCGCGCGAACAAGACGAATATGGCGAATATCATTATGTCCAGCGAAAAGAAGGCGAAGAAGAAATCGACAGCCAAATGGTTTTATTTAACATGGCCTATCACGTAAAAGATGATGAAGAATAGAAGGTGACGGAATCGATGGATGTAAAAATGGGAAGTGCGGCGGCTGTTGGTGGAGCGCTTGGGGCAATCAGCCGCTATGTTTTATCTATTTGGATGCCCGTTGTCTCATTTCCTTTGGCAACGCTTATCGTGAATTATCTAGGCTCTTTTATTCTTGGCGCGTTGACCGAATATGCTGGGAAAAAAAGAATAAACGAATGGGTGCGTCTGGCGATTGGAACGGGATTTTGCGGCGGGTTGACGACGATGTCAACGTTTAGTAAAGAGATGGTATATATGTTTCAAATTGAAAAAGAGGGAAGCGCTCTCGTTTATTTCATTAGCTCGCTTGTTGGCGGATTGTTGTTTTGTTTTCTTGGGACGAATGTTGCGGCTCGGATAGTGGAAACGAAAGAGACGTTGGCAGGTGAATGATATGATGACGATTGCGATCGGCGGAGCGCTTGGCGCCTTTTGCCGCTATCAGTTGGGCGTTTGGTTATTGCGCTGGACGAAGCGTTTCCGTCTCCCTTTATCGATGCTGGTTGTCAATTGGCTCGGTTCGCTCGGCCTCGGTTTGGCTCTTCACAACGGAATCGATGCGCCAGGCGTGACGGTTGGTTTTTTCGGAGCGTTTACAACATTTTCTACGTTTAGCGTGGAGGCGTTGCAGCTTCTCGTGCATAAAAAATATATGGATGCGGGCATCTACATGGCCGCATCGTTATTCGGTAGCATCGTTTTGTTTAAAGTCGGTTTCACATTAGCGCTGTGAACCGACTTTTTTGCTTTTTAATGTGAACATTGTTAATTCTGGAGGGGAGAGAAAACGGAACGGCATGCGTGTCGTCCCAAGACCGCGATTCACGTATAACCTCATCCCTTCAACATCATAAAATCCCTCATAATATTTTTTAGCAAGCGGTGGCGTAATGAGCGGTCCGATGAATGGGAGTTGAATTTGCCCGCCGTGACTATGCCCAGAAAGCTGCAAATGAATTGGATATTGAGCGGTTTGATCTGCTGCATCAGGTTCATGCAATAAGGCAATCGTGTAAATAGAGGAAGATAATTGGTTAGCAATCGGTGTAAAATCGGGTTTTCCAAGCATGAAATCATCGAGCCCAACAATCATGATTTTATTTTGTTCGTCTAGCTGAATGATTTTTTGATCATTGACAAGTAAATCGAATCCTGCTTTCGTCATGATTTCGCGGTAAATGTCCGTTCCATATCCTCCATGGTCATGGTTTCCGTAAATGCAAAACTTCCCTAACGGTGCTGATATTTCTTTTAGAAGCATCGTCACTTCGTTTGTGTAATCATATCTGTTTGGCTCATCAAGCAAATCGCCAGTAAAAAAAACGATATGAGGGCGAAGGGAATTGATTCGTTTCACGACTTTATGAAATTCATCAACATCATAATAATAACCTAAATGCACATCGCTGAACTGTAGCAATTTGATCCCATCGAAACGAGCAGGAATGAGTGGATGAGCAATCGTATAAGAATGAACGACAAGTCGTTTCGGTTCAATATATTTTGCGTAAAAATAACCGATCGATGTAAATAGAGCACCTTTTGCAAAGTTGGAAAATAATTTTTTTAAAAATGTTCTTCTCTTCATCGACTCACGACCTACACTTCTTTGGAGTTTCTACTTCATTATAAAGCAAAAAAACAAACAAAACAGTAAAAACAAATATTATAAATTTTCTAAATATATAGTAAAATAAAAATGAATGAATAACCACTCATTAAATAGAAGGGAGCATGGGGGTATGAAAGATAAAGTCATCATCATCACGGGCGGATCAAGCGGCATGGGAAAATATATGGCAAAGCGGTTTGTATCGGAAGGAGCGAATGTCGTTATCACGGGCAGGAAAGCTGAAGCGCTAGAAGAAGCGAAAAAAGAAATCGGTGATGTGTTGACCATTGCGATGGACGTTCGAAAGCCTGAATTAGTGGAAGAAATGGTGAAACGAACGCATGAACAGTTTGGACGAATCGATGCGCTAATTAACAATGCAGCAGGAAACTTTATTTGTCCAGCTGAGAAATTATCGATTAATGGCTGGAATAGCGTGATTGATATCGTGTTAAATGGAACGTTTTATTGCAGTCGAGAAGTAGGGAACTATTGGATTAAAACAGGACAAAAAGGCTCGATTATTAACATGGTGGCTACATATGCATGGAATGCGGGGGTTGGTGTCATTCATTCTGCTTGTGCAAAAGCAGGAGTGTTAACGATGACGCGAACGTTAGCGGTCGAATGGGGAAAAAAATATGGATTTCGTGTGAATGCGATCGCCCCTGGACCGATTGAACGGACAGGAGGAGCCGATAAGCTTGTCCAATCGGACGAAATGGCCAAACGAATAAAAGAAAGCGTCCCGCTTGGAAGATTTGGAACGCCTGAAGAAATTGCAGCGGTTGCTTCGTTTCTGCTTTCTGAGGATGCTGCATATATCAATGGTGCTTGCATAACAGTTGATGGAGGACAATGGCTCAACCAGCATCCGTTTTAAAAGCAAAGCGAGCGTGGTTTCAGTTATTTGAAACCACGCTTCACTATTGTATACGCATGGTTTATTCATTATGGTATAATATTTGGAAACATGTAGCGGAGAAGCGGAGAAGTGGGGGGAAACAATGATGGATCCGCTAGATATTCTTACTCACTTAGATCAAGTCGTGCCTTATTATCAACCGATTTTCAGCGCCGACGAACAATGCATTATCGGCTATGAAGTGCTTGGTCGATTTCAAACAGCAGATGGAATTGTTAGTCTCGGTTCGTTTTTCCATGATGAAACGATTCCTGAAGAATTTCGCATGGAAGTCGATCAAACGGTAACGATGAAAGCGTTCGATCAATTTTTATATGCACAAGACCCATCTTCGCTCATTTTTATTAATCGCGATGCAAATTTGCTTATGCTTGATCGTGGCGAAGCATTTTTGCAAATGCTTTTACGATATAAGGAAAAAGGATTGAAGCTCGAACGGATTGTATTAGAGATTACCGAACATAACTTTAAAGGGGATATTCAACAATTAGGCCATGTACTTACATATTTTCGAACGTACGGAATAAAAATTGCTGTCGATAACATTGGAAAGGAAAGCAGCAACTTAGACCGCATTCGCTTATTGTCTCCCGATATTTTAAAAATTGATTTACAAGCTTTGCGAACGACGTCGGTGAGTTTATCATATCATGACGTTCTTTATTCCATTTCATTGCTGGCGCGCAAAATCGGAGCGACCTTGTTATATGAAGACATTGAAAGTTCTTTTCAGTTGCAGTATGCTTGGCGCAACGGCGGACGCTATTATCAAGGATACTATTTGTCTGAACCGTCGGATCAATTTCTTCCATCTGATTTTTTAAAAGAACGTTTACGTCAGAAGTTTCATCAGTTTATTCAACATGAGAAAAAGAAGCTGCAAACATTATACGATATTTCCGAACAGTTTCAGTTAAAAATTGGGGAACTGTTGGCGAAACATAAAAAGATTCAAGATTTTAACGAACTCATTTCTTTGCTTGCAAAAGAGCTGAGCGATTGCTGTTTTCGCATCTATATTTGCGACGAAGATGGTTTTCAACGATCAGCCAATATTTTTAAAAAAGATGAAGGATGGGAATTACAGCCGCAATATTATATGAAAAACTGGAGTTGGCGTCCGTATTTTCTCGAAAATATTATTCGCATGCGCTCGCGCAAACGAGGAATTTTATCTGACTTATACAGCGATATCGAAACGGGGGAGACGATTCGAACGTACTCTTATCCGATCGATGAGCATCATTATTTATTTATTGATCTTTCTTATGCCTATTTGTTTGAACATAATGCACATTTGTCATAAAAATGGCCTCACGGTGGAAAAGTAAACGTGAGGTGACAAAAATGGATCTATTATCATGGGTTTTATTAATCATTGCGTTACTCGTGCTAACGGGTGGTTTATTGTATACGTACAGGATTGGTAAAAGGCAGAAGCTTCAAGGGGAATATGATACAGAAATCGATGAAAAAGTGGCGGAGCATCCATACATCCTCAATCCCGTTTTTCTTGCTTATTTCATTGGCATTGGTTTAGTCATTGTTTATGCGTTGTATGTCGCTATCCGTGCATAAGCCCACGTTTCGCTTGTGGGCTTTTGTTTTTGTTTACTTTTCTAAACAATCTTGGTACAGTAGTGAATGGTCGATTTGTGAAATGTTTTCGCCTCTTGACGGATAAACTATATATGATAAGCTTAATTTTCCGACATGAGCAAGCTTTTCTGCCACTTCCCCGAACGAAAACGCCATCAGACAAATGAATTTGTCTGCCATGCGTTTTACGTTCGGGATCGGCATGCTTCTAGCATGCCGGGGCGTCAAGAAAAATCTTGCCGCCGATGGCAGAAAAGCGGTTTTCTATTCATGATGAGATAAGTCGGAAACTCAACTTGAATCTGTATAGAGAAGAAGCGTGTTAGAAAGGAGAAGGGCGATGTCACAGTTGTTAGGAATTATTCAACGTTTAATTAGTTTACAAGAGCAGAAAATGGGGAACAATGAAGCGCCGCAGCGTAATTTTGAAGTCAATGGCGAAAAAAAATGTAGCGTCACCTATTACGAAAAAACAAATACATTTGTTCTTGAAGTGTATGAAAAAGGGGAAAAGCCAAAATCGTATCAATTTGATAACATTGACATGATCGCAATAGAAATTTTTGAACTGTTAAACTAAGTCTTCACATGGGTGAAGGCTTTTTTTTATGAAAATGAACCATATTTTCAGAAGTTTTGTGTATATATAAAATGAAAATAAATCGTCAAGGAGCAAGAGGAAATGGAGAGAAGAATGGATCAACAATTGTCAATGGAAGAACAGCAGTTACTTGTGGATCTTTTATTTACGCAACAATATGCGATTGAGTTAATCAGCGCTGAATTGGCCGATATTGAATGCGGTTATAAGCAAGTCGATGCGCAGCGTTACAAACAGCTTATCGGTTTATATGATCGGGTTCGCGCGTTTGGTTGATCGCTTACAAGCGATCGTATTTTTGTTATAAAATGTAAACGCTTTCTTTTTTGCGAGTATGTTAAAATGAAACATGGGGAGATTTCAGATCGAGAAAGGCGGAATGATTGATGCACCTAAGTTATCTTTCTGAGTTCATGATTCCATCAGATAAAGTGGCCCATGTACAAATTGGTAATCACTTGGAGCACGCGCTTTTAGTGTTGACGCGCACAGGTTATTCTGCTGTTCCGGTGCTTGACCGCACATATAAATTACAAGGGTTAATCAGTATGACGATGATTATGGACGCAATTTTAGGATTGCAACGAATTGAGTTTGAACGCTTGGAAACGATGAAAGTCGAAGAAGTCATGAATCGCGATATCCCCCGACTTCGTGTTCACGATTCTTTTTTAAAAGGGTTGAAGTTGTTAATTGATCATCCATTTGTTTGCGTAGAAAACGATGAAGGCTATTTTGAAGGGATTGTGACACGAAGAGAAATATTAAAACGATTAAACAGACAAATGTATCAATCGCAATAACCCTCTTGTCATCAATGAGTTCGTTTGTTACAGTTAGAAAATAAGGAAAGTGAAGGAGGATGAAAAGATGAAAATGATGGATGCTCATGAAATTATTTCTTTTATTCAAAACAGCAAAAAAACAACACCAGTGAAAGTGTACATAAAAGGTGAATTAGATGGCATTGATTTTGGTCCAAGCGCCAAAACATTCATCACTGGCAATACAGGCGTTGTTTTTGGCGAATGGTCTGAAATTCAAGCCGCTTTAGAAGCAAATCGAGATAAAATTGAAGATTATGTCATTGAAAACGACCGTCGCAATTCCGCGATTCCGCTATTAGATATGAAAAACATTAAAGCGAGAATTGAGCCAGGGGCGATTATTCGCGACCAAGTTGAAATTGGCGACAATGCCGTTATTATGATGGGCGCGGTGATTAACATCGGCGCCGTTGTCGGCGAAGGAACCATGATTGATATGAATGCGGTGCTCGGCGGACGGGCGACGGTAGGTAAAAGATGCCATATTGGTGCAGGTGCGGTATTAGCCGGGGTGATTGAACCACCGTCAGCGAAACCGGTTATCGTGGAAGATGACGTACTAATCGGGGCTAATGCAGTCATTTTAGAAGGGGTAACCGTTGGAAAAGGTGCGGTAGTGGCTGCCGGTGCGGTTGTCACTGAGGATGTCCCTCCATATACGGTAGTGGCTGGCGTACCAGCGAAGGTCATTAAACAAATTGACGAAAAAACAAAAGCGAAAATAGAGATTAAAGAAGAACTTCGTCAATTATAAAAGCGTGGATATTTTCCACGCTTTTTTGCAAAGGAGAGAACTTCGATGAACAAGTTTGTTTCCATTCGACGGGATTTGCATCAAATTCCTGAGCTCGGCTTTCAAGAATTTAAAACGCAGCAATATTTGTTAGATTATATTGCAACCTTACCGCAGGAACGATTAGAAGTGAGAACATGGCGGACAGGCATTTTTGTGAAAGTGCATGGCGTTCGACCGACAAAAATGATCGCTTACCGCGCCGATATGGATGGATTGCCGATCGAAGAAGAAACCGATGTGCCGTTTCGCTCTCGTCATGAAGGGAAAATGCATGCGTGTGGTCATGATTTTCATATGAGCATCGCCCTCGGTGTGTTAACGCACTTTGCTCATCATCCGATCCGTGACGATTTATTATTTATTTTTCAACCGGCTGAGGAAGGTCCGGGCGGCGCGTTGCCGATGCTTCATAGCGATACGATGAAAGAATGGATGCCAGACATGATTGTCGCTTTACATATTGCCCCAGAATATCCTGTTGGCACGATTGCAACGAAGGAAGGATTATTATTTGCAAACACATCGGAACTATTTATTGATTTAAAGGGAAAAGGTGGACATGCAGCTTTTCCGCATTTAGCGAACGATATGGTGGTTGCTGCTTGCGCATTAGTCATGCAACTTCAATCGATCGTTTCACGAAATGTCGATCCGTTAGATAGTGCGGTGATTACGATTGGAAAATTGACGAGTGGAACGGTACAAAATGTCATTGCTGAACATGCTCGTCTAGAAGGGACGATTCGCACGCTTTCTGTTGCATCGATGGAAAAAGTAAAAGAGCGAATTGAAGCCATTGTTCGAGGAATAGAAGCCGCCTATCAATGTGAAGCCACCATTGATTATGGTTCGATGTATCATCAGGTCTATAATGATGAAGCGTTAACAGCTGAATTTATGAGTTTTGCGGAACAACTTCCAGATATTCGCGTCATTCGTTGCAAAGAAGCGATGACGGGAGAGGATTTTGGCTATATGTTGGCGGAAATTCCTGGATTTATGTTTTGGTTAGGAGTTGATTCACCGCATGGTCTTCATCATGCGAAACTCACTCCAGATGAGCGGGCGATTGACAAGGCGATTGCTTTGCTAACTTCTTATATTGCTTGGAAAGGGAACAACTAACTCTGTATATTCCCACCTCCCTTAAGACACATTATGTAAGTGTGGAGGTGGATGAACGATGGCGAAAATTGGTGTGGAACCATCATTAACAAACGTAAAAGAAGCATTGAAAGAAAGAGGACATGAAGTCGTTTCGCTTCGCCAAGAAAGCGATGCGAAAGGCTGCGATTGTTGTGTCGTCACTGGGCAAGATTCAAACGTAATGGGCATTCAAAATATTGTTACAGCTGCTTCTGTCATTGAAGCAAGCGGTTTAACAGCAGATGAGGTTTGTCGGAAAGTTGAAGAGAAGTTGCGCTAACGACGCAAAAAAAGACTAGGACGTTTCCTAGTCTTTTTCTAGAAATTTTTCTAGAAAGATAAAAAATATTGGGAAATAACAAAAATGAAACGAGTAAGTAATAAAAAACAACTATCTATTTAAATTAATTATCATTTAATTTTGACTAAAAATATTGCTTTTAGTATAATTTTACTTGCGGATAAGCTAAATCATCGAGACTCAATGAAAATTATAAAAATGGAGGGATGTACATATGGCAGAGCGCATGGTAGGAAAACAAGCTCCTCGCTTTGAAATGAAAGCGGTTATGCCAAATGGTGAATTTGGAACAGTATCATTAGAAGAGAATATGAAAAATGGAAAATGGACAGTTCTTTTCTTCTATCCGCTTGACTTCACGTTCGTTTGCCCAACAGAAATTACAGCGATTTCTGATCGCTACGATGAGTTTGAAGATTTAGATGCGGTTGTCATCGGCGTTTCTACAGACTCTGTATATTCTCATAAAGCATGGATCAATACACCACGCACAGAAAACGGACTTGGTGAAATTAAATATCCGTTAGCAGCGGATACAAACCATCAAGTTTCTCGCGATTACGGCGTATTAATCGAAGAAGAAGGAATTGCGCTTCGCGGTCTATTCATCATCGATCCAGAAGGCGAATTAAAATATGCGGTTGTTCATCATAACAACGTTGGCCGCAACGTTGATGAAGTATTACGCGTTCTTCAAGCATTGCAAACTGGTGGCCTTTGCCCAGCAAACTGGAAACCAGGTCAAGCAACTTTATAATAAAAACATCCATGAGTAATTTTACTCCCCACCCATGCATGAAAATCCATCATTCCTTCCCATAATGGATATGAACGCAAACAGTTTTG